>CAWHRA010000030.1:0-33146 GCA_963831585.1 uncultured Alphaproteobacteria bacterium
CAGCCGAAAGGCCGATGCCTGCGAGGTCGTCGCCGAGGGCATCAGGAAGGCCGGCGGCGACGCCCATGTCATTGCCTGCAACATCTCGCGCCGCGACGAGGTCGAGGCGCTGATCGCGGGCGCGACGAAACACTACGGCAAGATCGACATCCTGGTCTGCAACGCCGCGGTCAATCCCTATTACGGCCCGCTGCTCGACATCGGGGATGACGCCTTCGACAAGATCATGAACTCCAACGTCAAGAGCAACGTCTGGCTGTGCCAGCTTTCGATCCCGCAGATGGCGGCACGCGGCAATGGCTCGGTGGTGATCGTGTCCTCGATCGGCGGTCTGCGCGGTTCCACGGTGATCGGCGCCTACGGGATCTCCAAGGCGGCCGATTTCGCGCTGTGCCGCAGCCTCGCCGGCGAATGGGGCCCGAAGGGCGTGCGCGTCAATTGCGTGGCGCCGGGCCTGGTGAAAACCGACTTTGCCAGAGCGCTGTGGGAGGACGAGGAGCGGCTGAAGCGCCGCTGCGCCACCACACCCTTGCGCCGGATCGGCGAACCCGACGAAATCGCCGGCGCGGTGGCCTATCTCGGTTCCGATGCCGCGAGCTTCATGACCGGCCAGACCATCGTCGTCGACGGCGGCGTGACGACAGCGTCGGTGTAGCTTTCAGCGCAGCCCCCTCAACGCGTCGTCCCGGCGAACGCCGGGACCCATACCGCGTTGTGCTCTCGGTTGGAACGTGGTGGCCGACGCCCTCGGCAAAATCGAGAGGCCGCGGCGTATGGGTCCCTGCTTTCGCAGGGACGACGATGGATATTGACGAACCATTCCCAATCCGCTTGCCTCTTGCGCAAACCAACCACACCACCCGGGAAGCAACGCCAATGTCCTTTGTGCTGGCCATCGATCAGGGCACCACGTCCTCGCGCGCCATCGTGTTCCGGTCCGACATCTCGATCGCGGCCACGGCGCAACAGGAATTCCCGCAGCATTTTCCGGCCTCGGGCTGGGTCGAGCACGAGCCGGAGGACATCTGGACCTCGACCATTGCCACCTGCCGCGAGGCGCTGAAGAAGGCCAACGTTCAGCCCAGGGACATCGCCGCGATCGGCATCACCAACCAGCGCGAGACCACCGTGGTGTGGGACCGCGCCACGGGGCAGGCCGTGCACCGCGCCATCGTCTGGCAGGACCGCCGTACCGCCGACATCTGCGCGAGACTCAAGAGCGAAGGCCACGAGCCGGCGATCTCGGCGAAGACCGGCCTGATCATCGACCCCTATTTTTCGGGAACGAAAGTCGCCTGGATCCTCGATCACGTGCCCGGCGCGCGGGAGCGCGCGATGCGCGGCGAATTGATGTTCGGCACCGTCGATTGCTACCTGCTGTGGCGGCTGACGGGCGGCAAGGCGCATGCGACCGACGCCACCAATGCCTCGCGCACGCTGCTGTTCAACATCCACACCGGCGAATGGGACGACGAACTCCTGAAGATCCTGCGCGTGCCGCGCTCGATGCTCCCGGAGGTGAAGGATTCCTCCGCCGACTTCGGCGACAGCGTGCCGGAATTGCTGGGCGGCAGCATCATGATATCGGGCATCGCCGGCGATCAGCAGGCCGCCACCATCGGCCAGGCCTGCTTCTCGCCGGGCATGATCAAGTCCACCTACGGCACCGGCTGCTTCGCGCTGCTCAACACCGGCGCGACGCCGGTGGCCTCAAAGAACAAGCTGCTCACCACCATCGCCTATCAACTCCAGGGAAAACGCACCTACGCCCTCGAAGGCTCGATCTTTGTCGCCGGCTCCGCCGTACAGTGGCTGCGCGACGGCATCAAATTGATAAAACAGGCCTCCGAGACCGGCCCGCTCGCCGACCAGTCCGATTCCACGCAAAGCGTTTACCTCGTGCCGGCCTTCGTCGGCATGGGCGCGCCCTACTGGAATCCGCGCGTGCGCGGCGCGCTGTTCGGCCTGACCCGCAACACCGGCCCGGCCGAGATCGCGCATGCCGTGCTGGAGAGCGTCTGCTACCAGACGTATGACCTGCGGGCCGCGATGCGCGCCGACTGGCCGGAGGCCAAGGCCGCCAACGTACTCCGCGTCGACGGCGGCATGACCGCCTCCGACTGGACCATGCAGCGTCTTGCCGACCTGCTCGACGCGCCGGTCGATCGCCCGATGATCCAGGAAACCACCGCGCTCGGCGCCGCCTATCTCGCGGGGCTCAATGCAGGCGTCTATCCCGAGCCCGCGAAATTCGCCGACAACTGGCGGCTGGAACACCGCTTCAAGCCCAACATGAGCCAGGCCACGCGCGAGCGGAAGCTTGCGGGCTGGGCGCGCGCGGTGAAGGGGCTCTTGGCGAGCGACGAGGGCGAGGGGTGACTGCGGCATGAGCGAAATTCTTCCCGACACGATCCGCCGCCTCTACACCGATCCCGGCGAATATATCGACAGCGACCATCCTTCCGTCAGGGATTTTGCCAATAGCGCCGTTGCGGCTGATGCCGCCGACCGCGAGAAGGCCAGCCTGCTCTACAAGGCGGTGCGCGACGGCATCCGCTATAACCCTTACGTCAATATGCGCGCGCCCGAGACCTTTCGCGCCTCCAGCGTGCTTGCGGCCGGCCAAGGCTACTGCGTGGGCAAGGCGGCGCTGTACGCCGCCGCCTGCCGCGTCCACGGCCTTCCCGCCCGCGTCGGTTTCGCCGACGTGCGCAACCACCTCACGACGGAGAAGCTGCGCGCGAGCATGGGCACGGACATCTTCACCTGGCACGGCTACACCGAAGTCCATGTCGATGGCGCCTGGCGCAAGGCAACCCCGACCTTCAACGCCACGCTGTGCGCCAGGCTCAGTGTGCATCCGCTCGATTTCGACGGCCACAGCGACGCGCTGCTGCATCCCTTCGACGGCGCGGGCCGCATTTACATGCAGTATGTCAGGGACCACGGCTCGTACCACGATGTTCCCGCAAAATTCCTGATGCGCGAGATGGCGCGCGACTACGCCAACATGCAGGGCGAAGACCTCTCCGGCCGCGACATGGAGCGGGAAGCGGCGCAGGGGTGAGGGGGTTTTCCGCCGGCGTCTATCCCCGGCCTTCGGAGGTTGTCGACGACTGGCGGCTGGAACACCGCTTCAAGCCGAACATGAGCAAGGCGACGCGGGAACGGAAGCTGGCGGGCTGGGCGAGGGCGGTGAAGGGGTTATTGGCGAGCGACGAGGTGGAGGGGTAGGTCTCCTCTGGCCGATTTGGGGAATGGCCGAGCCAATCGCAGCAGCGCATCGCCTTTATCCTTTGCCGATCGCCAACGGATGAATGACCTTGTCAATCGTGAAAGTGCTTCTGGTTCTGTAGAGTTTGTCTACTTCCGGCTCAGAGAACATCGACTGGGTAGCGTTGCACTGAGGGTCTGCGTCGATGATTAAGACCTTGCGCCCCTTTTCGAGCGCCAAATACGCGGCGAGGTTTATTAGCAAGGTCGTCTTGCCTACCCCACCCTTATTGTTAAATACAGCTATAGATTTCAAAAGCGCCCCCTCTGCTTAGGCAAGTTGAAACTGACGTAGACCTGAAGGTCAAGGGCTATAGGACACTTAGTAAAGCCCAATCCGCCAAACGTTTTGGTGGGCGGTGCAATATGCTTTGCCATTTACACAAGCAAAACAAGCATCTCTGACCTTGTCTCTGGCTGGCCCATTTTAATACTCTCTCGGATGAGAAAAAGGCGACTGGCCGGGTCAAGCCCGACCATGACGAGCGAGTGCCCCATGTTCCTGATTGGCCAATACGACTCCCCCTTCACCCGTCGCGTTGCGATTGCGATGCGGCTGTACGGCCTCGCCTTCGAGCACCGGCCGTGGTCGACGTTCGGCGAGGGCGACAAGATCGCGCCGTATAATCCGTTGCGGCGGGTGCCGACGCTGGTGCTCGATGACGGCGAGACGCTGATCGAGAGCACGGCGATCCTGGATTATCTCGACGAGCTGGTTGGGCCGGAGCGGGCGATGATCGCCGCGCGCGGGCCGGCGCGGCGGCGCGGCTTGAAAATCTGCGCGCTGGCGAGCGGGCTCGGCGACAAGGCGGTGAGCCTCGTCTACGAGCGCGTGCTGCGCAAGGAGCCGTCGAAGAATCTGGGTCGATCGCTGCGAGGCGCAGGTCGGCGGCGTGCTGGAGGTTTTGGAAAAGGCGCGCGACGACGTCGAAACGCCGTGGTGGTTCGGGATACGCATCGGCCACGCCGACATCGCGGTGGCCTGCGTCTTGAGATTCGCCGGCGAGGCGCATCCGGCGCTGTTTCCCGCCGCGCGCTATCCGGCGCTGGCGGCGCATTGCGCGGCCTGCGAGGCGCTGCCGGTGTTTGCCGAAATCGCGCAGCCGCTGGCGCCGCCGAGCGGGGATTGAGATTGATAAAACCTCTCCGCGCATTGCGGGGCGAGGTGAAGGCGGCCGCCAACTGATTTGCCCGACGGGCAAATCAGTTGGTTGTTTTACGACAGGTCTGTCCAGCCCCTTTTGAAAAAATATTCTGATTTTCAGAAAATGCAAATCACCTTATATCCGCAGCGTCCCGCGCCTTTGGAGGGCGTTGCGCAACGTCACGAAACGCGGAGCGGGATGCGGTGGACGCTGGGTGCGCGCTTGACGGGCGATGCGGCTGGCGGACGGCGAAGCCGTGTGGTCCTGATGCCCCGACGCTGGCATCAAGTTCCGGGGAAGCAAGCTTCTCGGGAATGACGGTGGCAAAAAAGCCCGGTCACCGGGGAGAGCGCGGAGTAAGCCGTAAACCATTGCGCGGGGAATGCCGGGTGATTCCGGTGTGACCTGACGACGCGTGTGCTCTCTATCACTATCTCTGCACACGCGGCTATCGGGCGCATCGGGCGCCCGGCATTCCCTGCGCCTTCTTTTTGGAGAGGGCGGAACGAGCAGGCCAACACTCGCGCAAATCATGCGGCGGGATCGCGGAAACTTGCCCAGTCGTCATTGCGAGGAGCAAAGCGACGAAGCAATCTAGCTTTCTTCGCGGCGCCAAAGTTGGATTGCTTCGCGGAGCCTGTCATCGGGCGCGCATTCGCGCGACCCGTTGGCTCGCAATGACGAGAACAACGATCTCGTTAGTTGTTTGACATTCGAATCCATCCCCGTCGTCCCGGGCAAGCAAAGCGCGACCCGGGACCCACAACCACCGATGTCAATGTTGCATGACGCTGGGGCCCCAGCGTTGTTGACAACGGGCATCGGTGGTTATGGGTCCCCGCCTTCGCGGGGACGACGAGAGAGCGAGACGACGAGAAAGGAGAACGCGACGGCGCTTACGCCCGCGCCGCCTTCTTCCGATACGCCAGATGCACGGCGCAATTGCAGCCCGGCGGATGCGACGCCAGTTCCCTCGACGCGACATCGTTGGCGGGCGCGGGGGAGGCGGGCGCCGAGGTCGGCATCGCTTCCTTCACCAGCCGTTCCTGCGCCGACTGGTCCTGCGCCGGGATGTAGTTCAGCACCGGCGCCAGCCAGCGCTCGGCTTCCGCCACGCTCCAGCCCTTGCGCGCGGCGTAATCCTCGACCTGGTCGCGCTCGATCTTGCCGACGCCGAAATAGAAACTTTCGGCATGGCCAAAATAAAGCCCCGACACCGACGAGCCCGGCCACATCGCAAAGCTTTCGGTGAGTTTTACCCCGGCGCTGTTTTCGGCATCGAGCAGCGCAAACAGCGTCGCCTTTTCGGTGTGATCGGGCTGCGCGGGATAGCCGGGCGCCGGGCGGATGCCCTGATATTTTTCCAGGATGAGATCTTCGGGCGAAAGGGTCTCGTCCGGCGCATAATTCCAAAATTCCCGGCGCACGCGCGCGTGCATGCGCTCGGCGAACGCTTCCGCCAGCCGATCGGCCAGCGCCTTGCACAGGATCGACGAATAATCGTCATTGGCGTTTTTGAAACGGTCGGCGACGATGTCCTCGCCGATTCCGGCGGTGACCACGAAGGCGCCGATATAATCGGGCACGCCGCTGGCAACGGGCGCAATGAAATCCGACAGCGCCGCATTGAAGCGGCCTTCGCGCTTTTCGAGTTGCTGGCGCAGCGTATGGAAGGTCGCAATTTGTTTGGTCCGGGTATCGTCGGCATAGACCGCGATGTCGTCGCCAACAGCGTTGGCCGGCCAGAAGCCGATCGTCGCCTGCGCCTTGAACCAGTTTTCGGCGATGATGCGGTCGAGCATCTTGCGGGCGTCGTCATAGAGCGAACGCGCGACTTCGCCGACTTTCGGGTCGTCGAGAATGGCGGGAAAGCGCCCGGTCAATTCCCAGGTCTGGAAGAACGGCGTCCAGTCGATGTAGGAGGCCAGTTCGGCGAGGTCGTAATCCCGGAACGATTTGATGCCGAGGAACGCCGGCTTCTTCGGCGGCGTTTTCTTAAAATCGACCGCGACCGCGTTGGCGCGGGCGTCCGCAAGCTTCAGGCGCTTCTTGTCGGCCTGCGCGCGGAAATGCGCCGCGGAGATTTTCGCGTAGTCGGCGCGCATCTCGGCGGCATAGGCCTCGCGCCTGTCGGGCGACAGCAGCGCCGAGGCCACGCCGACGGCGCGGCTGGCGTCATTGACATGCACCACCGGCCCGCTGCGGTAGTTCGGGTCAATCTTGACGGCGGTATGGACGCGGCTGGTGGTGGCGCCGCCGATCAACAGCGGCAGGTTCATGCCCTGGCGTTCCAGCTCGCCGGCGAGAAAACTCATTTCGTCGAGCGAGGGCGTGATCAGGCCGGACAGGCCGATGATGTCCGCGCCCTCGGCTTTCGCGGTTTCGATGATCTTCGACGCCGGCACCATGACGCCGAGGTCGATGACTTCAAAGTTGTTACATTGCAGCACGATGCCGACGATGTTCTTGCCGATGTCGTGGACGTCGCCCTTGACGGTGGCGAGCACGATCTTGCCGGCGGAGTTGCGCCCCGAGCCCGCGATTCCGTTGGCGAGGTTGCGCGCCTTCTCCTCCTCCATGAACGGCATCAGATAGGCCACCGCCTGCTTCATGACGCGCGCGGACTTCACCACCTGCGGCAGGAACATCTTGCCGTCGCCAAAGAGGTCGCCGACGATGTTCATGCCGGCCATCAGCGGGCCTTCGATGACGTTGAGCGGACGCTCGACAGTCAGGCGCACGGCCTCGGTGTCTTCCTCGATGAACTCGGTGATGCCGTGCACCAGCGCGTGGCTGAGCCGTTTTTCGACTGGCCATTCGCGCCAGGCGAGATCCTGCTCCTTTGTCTGTTTTTCCTTGCCGCGAAACTTTTCCGCCAAGGCCAGGAGCCGCTCCGAAGCGCCGGGATCGCGGTTGAGGATGACGTCCTCGCAGGTCTGGCGCAGTTCGGGATCGATGTCGTCATAGACGATCATCTGCCCGGCATTGACGATGCCCATATCCATGCCGGCCTTGATGGCGTGATACAGGAACACCGAATGCATCGCCTCGCGCACCGGCTCGTTGCCGCGGAACGAGAACGACAGGTTCGAGACGCCGCCGGAGATGTGCGCGTGCGGCAGGTTTTTCCGGATCCAGCGCGTCGCCTCGATGAAGTCGACGCCGTAATTGTTGTGTTCCTCAAGCCCGGTCGCGATCGCGAAGATGTTGGGATCGAAGATGATGTCCTCGGGCGGAAAATCCAGTTGCCCGACCAGGATGTCGTAGGCGCGCTTGCAGATCTCGGTCTTGCGAGCGAACGTGTCGGCCTGTCCCACCTCGTCGAACGCCATCACCACCACGGCCGCGCCGTGACGCCGCGCGATCTTCGCCTCGTGGATGAACTTTTGTTCGCCCTCCTTCATCGAGATCGAGTTCACCACCGGCTTGCCCTGGATGCATTTCAGGCCGGCTTCGATCACGGCGAATTTCGAGGAATCGACCATCACCGGCACGCGGGCGATATCAGGCTCGGCGGCGACGAGGTGGAGGAACGTCACCATCGCCTTCTCGGAATCGAGCAGGCCCTCGTCCATGTTGACGTCGATGATCTGGGCGCCGTTCTCGACCTGGTCGCGCGCTACCTGAAGCGCGGCGGTGTAGTCGCCGGCCGTGATCAGCTTGCGGAACCGCGCCGAGCCCGTGACGTTGGTGCGCTCGCCGACGTTGACGAACGGAATGGCGGGCGTCAGTTCGAACGGTTCGAGGCCGGAGAGCCGCAGCCGCGGCTCGATCACGGGCACGATGCGGGGCCTGTGCGGGGCGACGGCCGCGGCGATCGCGGCGATATGGTCCGGCGTGGTGCCGCAGCAGCCGCCGACGATGTTGACGAGGCCTGCTGCCGCGAACTCACCGATCAGGCGGGCCATGTATTCCGGGCTCTCGTCGTACTGGCCGAATTCGTTGGGCAGGCCGGCGTTGGGATAGGCACATACCAGCGTATCGGCGACCCGGCCGATGTCGGCGATATGCGCGCGCAGGTCCTCGGCGCCGAGCGCGCAGTTGAACCCGATGGTGGCGGGCCGTGCGTGCCGCACCGAATTCCAGAACGCCTCGGGGAGTTGCCCGGACAAGAGCCGGCCGGACTTGTCGGTGATGGTGCCGGAGATCATCACGGGCACGTCGATGCCGCGCTCCTCGGTGATCTCGGCGATCGCATACAGCGCCGCCTTGGCGTTGAGCGTGTCGAAGATGGTCTCGACCAGCAGCAAATCGGCGCCGCCGTCCAGCAGTCCCTTGATCTGCTCGCCATAGGCCGCGCGCAGGTCGTCGAAGGTGACGGCGCGGAAGCCGGGGTTGGAAACGTCCGGCGAGATCGAGGCGGTGCGGTTGGTGGGGCCGATGGCGCCGGCGACGAAGCGCGGCTTGCCGTCCTCGCCGGTCACGCGCGTGGCGGCGTTGCGCGCCAGTTTCGCGCCTTCCAGATTCAGCTCATAGGCAAAGCCCGAGAGGTCGTAATCGGCCTGAGCGATCGAGGTCGAGGAAAAGGTGTTGGTGGCGACGATGTCGGCGCCGGCGCGCAGATATTCGGCGTGGATGTCCTCGATCGCGTCAGGCTGCGTCAGGATCAACAGGTCGTTGTTGCCCCTGAGGTCGCGGTGAAAATCTCGGAATCGTTCGCCGCGGAAGGCGGCCTCGTCGTATTCGAGGCCCTGGATCATGGTGCCCATGGCGCCGTCGAGCACCAGGATGCGCTCGCGGGCAGCCGCGAGCAGGGCGGTTCTTTTGGGAGAGACAGGCACGGTCATCGATCAGGCGGCTTTCTGTGCGCCCTTCGGGCGAATACCGAGCAAATGGCAGATCGCGAACACGAGGTCCGCGCGGTTCATGGTGTAGAAGTGAAAGGTATCGACGCCGTGTTTTGCCAGTTTCTGCACCTGGCCGGCGGCAACGGTTGCCGCCACCAGCTTGCGGGTCTCGGCGTCGTCGTCGAGGCCTTCGAATTTTTCCGCCAGCCAATCCGGCACCGTGGTGCCGGCGCGGGTGACGAAATTGCGGGCCAGCCTGAAATTGTGCATCGGCATGATGCCGGGCACGATCGGAATGGTGATGCCACGGGCTCGAACCCGGTCGAGATAGCGCAGGTAGACGTCGTTGTCGAAGAACACCTGGGTGATGGCGCGGCTGGCGCCGGCGTCGACTTTCGCTTGCAGCATGTCGAGGTCGGCCTCGAAGTCGCGGCTTTCCGGATGCTTCTCCGGATAGGCGGAAACCGAGACCTCGATGTCGCCGTGCTGCCGCTTGATGCCGGCGACGAGTTCGGCCGAGGTCTGATAGCCGTCGGGATGGGTGCGGTAGGGCGTGCCGATGCCGTCAGGCGGATCGCCGCGCAGCGCCACGATGTGGCGGACGCCGATCTCGTGGTAGCGGCCGACGATGTCGTCGATCTCGCCGCGCGCCGCGCCGACGCAGGTCAGATGCGCGGCCGGCAGCAGGGCGGTCTCCTTCAGGATGCGGGCGATGGTGGAATGGGTACGCTCCCGCGTCGACCCGCCGGCGCCGTAGGTCACCGAGACGAAGCTCGGCGACAGCGGCGCCAGCCGCTTGATGGTCTCCCACAGGCTCTTCTCCATCTCCTCGGTCTTGGGCGGGAAAAACTCAAACGAGATCGAAGGCTGCTTCAAAGCGGCGTGCCCGTTCGATGCGGGGGGCGTAACCTCGGACATGGCGCCGTGAACTCCACTTGAAGGCTGTTGGGTCGGAAGGCAGCTCTAGCTGCAGGAGGCTAAAATAGGCCAAATGAGGCTCGCCAAATAGCCCATTGAGGATGGGAAATTGCCCAATTTTGGTAAATCCTTTGAAATATTGGTCGATGTTTTAAAATGTTGGGCCAAGAGAGGGCGTATGGCGTCCGGCCAAAATATGGCAGTTTATAGGGGAATATTGAAAAACGGCTACCTATAACTCGGCGCCGGAAGGGGTGGGCAGCCATGAAGATGTAGGCGCCTGCCGATTCTCGGCCCACCAATTCCAGTCAAGACCCGCTGACCGGCGGCCCCGTGACGCGCGTCTGATCTGCATCAGGGCACCCTTTGTGGAGCCTCGCCGGCGCACTAGGTTAGCGCCATGATACCGCTCTCGATCCTCGACCTTTCCGTCGTCACGTCAGGAACCAAGCCTGCGGCGGCCTTGCGCAACAGCATCGACCTGGCGCGTCACGCCGACGCGCTGGGCTATACCCGCTACTGGCTGGCCGAACACCACAATCTGGCGTCGGTCGCGAGCCCCGCGCCCGACCTGATGATCGGGCAGATCGCCGCGGTGACCAAGCATATCCGGGTCGGCTCCGGCGGGGTGATGCTGCCCAACCATGCGCCGCTGGTGGTGGCCGAGCGCTTCAAGATGCTGGAGGCATTGTTTCCCGGCCGGATCGATCTGGGCCTCGGCCGCGCGCCGGGCACGGATGGCGCCACCGCGCATGCGCTGCGCAGCCGGCTCGACCGCCGCGAGGGCGACGATTTCCTCGAGCGGCTGCACGAATTGATCCTGTGGGAAACCCGCGATTTTCCGGCCGGCCATCCCTACAACAACGTGGTGGCGATGCCCGACGATACAGCCCTGCCGCCGATCTGGCTGCTCGGCTCCAGCGACTACAGTTCGGAACTGGCGGCGCAGGTGGGCATGGGCTTCGCCTTCGCGCATCATTTCGCGAGCTATGACGCGATCGAGGCGATGACGAATTACAAGGCGCATTTCAAGCCGTCCGGCTGGCGCGCGACGCCGCACGGCATTCTGGCGGTCGCCGTGGTCGCGGCCGAAACCGACGCGGAAGCCGAAAGGCTCGCGACCTCGATGGATCTCAATCGCCTGCGCCGGGACCGCGGCCAGTATTCGCCGCTGCCCAGCGTCGAGGAGGCGCTGGCCTATCCCTACACGGATAGCGAACGCGCCTCGATCGCGCGCAACCGCGAGCGGCTGTTCGTCGGTAGTCCGGCGACGGTGATGCAAAAGCTGCAGCCGATGATCACGGCAAGCCAGGCCGATGAACTGATGATTATCACCGCCGTCTACGACCACGAGGCGCGCAAGAAATCGTATTCGCTGCTGGCGGACGCGTTCGGGCTGGGGAAGAAAGCGGCGGCGTAACTCCCGCCGTCATTCCGGGGCGCGCGACGCGCGAACCCGGAATCTCGAGATTCCCCGATGCGCTATTGCGCATCTGAGGTCTGGTCCTTCGGACCATCCCGCAATGACGACGTCAAAGACTTACTCCGCCTTCTCGCTGAACGTCGCGCGGAACGGATGGCCCGGATAAACGCCGACGATCCGAAACTCGCGCGAGAAGAATTTCAATTCCTCCAGCGCGAACGCCAGATTCTTGTCCTCGGGATGGCCGTCGACGTCGGCGTAGAATTGCGTGGCGAAGAAATTGCCGTCGATCATGTAGCTTTCGAGCTTGGTCATGTTGACGCCGTTGGTGGCAAAGCCGCCCATCGCCTTGTAGAGCGCTGCGGGCAGGTTGCGCACCCGGAACACGAACGAAGTGACCAGCGGCCCCGAGCCCTGTGCGGCCCATTTCGCCTCGCGCGCCAGCACCACGAAGCGCGTGGTGTTGTGGGCCTCGTCCTCGACATCCTCGACCAGGATATCGAGGCCGTAGATATCGGCGGCCAGCCGCGAGGCGATTGCCGCGCAGCTCTTGTCGCCGCGTTCGGCGATCAGGCGCGCCGCTCCGGCCGTATCGCCCGACACGATCGGCCGGATCTGGCGTTCCCGGATGATGTGGCGGCACTGCCCGAGCGCGTGGACGTGGCTTTCCACGGTCTTGATGTCGGCCAGTTTGGCGCCGCGCGGCGCCATCAACTGATGATGGACCGGCAGGAAATATTCGCCGACGATGAACAGGCCCGATTGCGGCAGCAGATGATGGATGTCGGCGACGCGCCCCGCGACCGAGTTCTCGATCGGGATCATGCCGAGGTCGGCTTCCCCGGACGAGATCGCGGCCAGCGCGTCCTCGAAGGTCGCGCAGGGAAGCGGCTCGGCGGCCGGATAGGCCTCGGCGATGGCGATATGGGAATTCGCGCCCGGCTCGCCCTGGAATGCGATTTTCAGCTTCTTGGTCATGCCGCGCCTTTTAGCAGCCGCTCAGGCTTTTTCCATAGCGTTTTCAAGCGAAGTGGATTCCGGTTCGCGTGAAGAAAATGCGTCAGAACAAAAAGATAAGCCGCGTTCTGATTTAATCAGAACGCGGCCTTAGTATCTGGCGGGCGGTTTCGAGATCGGCCGGGGTGTCGACGCCGCGCGGTACGGTATCGACGATGGTAATGTCGATCCGCATGCCGGCTTCCAGCGCGCGCAGCTGCTCGAGTTTTTCCTGTTGTTCCAGCGGCGAGGGCGGCAGCGCCACAAAGCGTTCCAGCGCCGCCCTGCGATAGGCATAGAGGCCGATGTGGTGGTAGCGCGGCCCCTCGCCCCAGGGAGCCGTGGCGCGGGTGAAATAAAGCGCACGCAACCGCCGCGCGCTCAAGGGCGAGCCGACCGCCTTCACCACGTTCGGATTGAGGCTCTCCTCCTCGGTGTGAATTTCCGCAGCCAGGGTCGCGATATCGACCGCAGGGTCCGAAAGCGGGCCAAGCACGTCGCGGATATTGTCGGTGCGGATGGTCGGAAAGTCGCCCTGCAGATTGACGATGATGTCGGCATCGCCGCGGGAATCGAGCTTTCGCAGCGCCTCGTAAATCCGGTCGGAGCCGGACGGGTGGTCGGGGCGCGTCATGACAGCTTCGCCGCCATGGGCGGTGACCACGGCGGCGATCTCCGGCGTGTCGGTGGCGACCGCCACACGGCCGATTTGGGCCGCCTCCGCCCGGCGCAGCACATGCACGATCATCGGCAGACCGGCGATATCCATGAGCGGCTTGCCGGGCAGCCGGGTGGCCGCCATGCGGGCGGGAATCAGCACCAAGGCGCGGGTTTTGGTCATCGGGGTGAGGTCCGGACCCGGTTGATAACAAGCCGGAAATGATGGGGATGGGTCGAAAGCTCTTGCATTTATACGGGTTGCCAGAGCACGGGCAAACCGATATCTGAACGTGGCTTGGGGTGCGGTGCGAAAGCCTGATTCCTGAAGCATCCGCGGCCGTTTCTCTCCGGCCTTAAGTCGACATTTCCGGCCTGGAGCCTGATCCGAAAATGGACTCCTTCGAAATCAATAAAATTCTCGGTGCCATTCTGGGCACCTGCCTCATTCTGTTGGTGACGAGCTTCACCGCCGGTGCGCTGTTCGCGCCGCAGCCGCCGGCGAAGCCGGGCTTCGCGATCGTTGCAAAGGTGGAAGGCGAAGCCGCCGCGCCGGCCGCTGCCGCGCCCGCCGAACCGATTGAAAAGCTGCTGCAGACCGCCTCCGTCGAGAAGGGCGCCGCCGCCGCCAAGAAATGCGCCGCCTGCCACACCTTCGAGAAGGGCGGCCCCAACCGCGTCGGTCCCAACCTCTTTGGCATCGTCGGCGACCACAAGGGCGAGGGCCGCGGCTTCAATTTCTCCGCCGCGATGAAGGCCAAGGGGGGCACTTGGAGCTATGACGACCTCAACAAGTTCATCGACAATCCGAAGGGCTTCATTCCCGGCACCGCGATGGGCTTTGCCGGCATCCAGAAGGACAGCGAACGCGCCGACGTGATCGCCTATCTGCGCTCGCTCGCGGACAGCCCGGTTCCGCTGCCGACGGCGTCGAAATAACGGCGGTCGCGGCTGCCGAATAAATTCCTCGCCAACGGCCGGGCCAACGCCCGGCCGTTTTGCTATCCGGTCCGGGCGCATTGTCGGGACGTTTCGCCGCAGCCGGGCCCTTCACAAGCTGGTATCATGAGGAAAAAGCAACATAATCGGTCGAAACCTTGCCTTATATTGCGCTTCTAAGGGGTAACGTTTCGCAACCGACAGGAATTCTTTCATTGTCCATTACCCGACGACATCTTCTGCAGGGTGCAGCTCTTGCCGCGGTCGTCCCGGCTCTGGGAACCGCAACCGTCCTCCCGGCGATCAGCCCGGCGGCGGCGCAGACCGCAGGCAGCGAACCGGCCTGGCGGCACGCACTGTCGCTGTTTGGCGATGTCAAATATCCCGCCGGTTTCAAGCACTTCGACTACGTCAATCCGGACGCCCCCAAGGGAGGCGCCGCCCGGATGATATCGATCGGCACCTTCGACAATTTCAATATCGCCGTCATGGGCGTGAAGGGCTCCATCGCGCCGGCGGCCACGATGATCTACGAAACGCTGATGTCGCGGGCACAGGACGAGGTCGCGACCGAGTATGGCTTGCTCGCGGAAGGCGCTGCGCATCCCGACGACTTTGCCTGGGTGATCTATCGCCTTCGCAAGGAGGCCCGCTGGCACGATGGCAAGCCGGTGACGCCGGAGGACGTGATCTTCTCGATCGAGGTGCTGAAGAAGCAAAGTCCGTTTTATGCTTCCTATTACCGTCACGTTGTGAAGGTCGAAAAGAACGGCGACCGCGATATCAAATTCAGCTTCGATTCACCCGGAAATCGCGAGCTGCCGACTATCGTCGGCGAATTGCCGATATTGCCGAAGCATTATTGGGAAGGCAGCGACAGCCAGGGCCGCAAACGCGACGTCTCCGCAACGACGCTCGAACCGCCACTGGGTTCTGGCCCCTACCGTATCAAGGAATTCGTCGCCGGCCGCTCGGTTAAGATGGAGCGGGTCAAGGATTACTGGGGCGCCGGCCAGCCGACACAACTGGGCCAGAATAATTTCGATGAATTGCGTTTCGAATTCTTTCGCGACAATCTGGTCGCGCTGGAAGCGTTCAAGGCCGATCAGGCTGACTGGATCGCCGAGAATTCGGCAAAGCAATGGGCTACGGCCTACGACTTTCCAGCGGTCGCGGAGAAGCGCGTCGTGAAGGAAGAGTTTCCGGTCAACGATTCCGGCCGGATGCAGGCTTTCGCCTTCAATCTGCGCCGCGACCAGTTCAAGGACGCCCGGCTGCGTCGGGCCTTCAACTATGCCTTCGATTTCGAGGAGATGAACAAGCAGCTGTTTTATGGACAGTACAAGCGCATCAACAGCTACTTCGACGGAACGGAGCTTGCGTCGTCGGGTTTGCCCGAGGGGCAGGAACTTCAGGTGCTAGAGACCGTACGCGACAAGGTGCCGGCGGAAGTATTCACCACGCCCTACACCAATCCGGTCGGCGGCAATTCGGAGGCCGTGCGGGCGAATTTGCGCGAGAGCATGAAGCTCCTGAAGGAGGCGGGTTGCGAGATACGCGACCACAAGCTGGTGGACGCCGCGGGCAAGCCGGTGACCGTCGAAATCCTGGTTCAGGATCCGTCGGCCGAGCGCATTGCGCTCTTCTACAAGCCCTCCCTGGAACGCATCGGGGTAACGGCCTCGGTCCGCATCGTCGATGATGCGCAATATCAGAACCGGCTGCGCGCCTTCGATTTCGACCTGATCATCGACCAGTGGGGAGAGTCACTGTCGCCCGGCAACGAACAGCGGGAATTCTGGGGATCACAGAGCGCGGATCAGCCCGGTTCGAGGAATACCGTCGGCATCAAGAACCCGGCAGTCGATGCGCTGATCGAAAAGGTGATCTACGCGAAGGATCGCGCCGGCCTGGTGGCTGCGACCAAGGCACTCGACCGCGTCCTGCTGTGGAATTTCTACGTCGTGCCGCAGTACACTTATCCATTTTCACGTTACGCGCGCTGGGACCGCTTCAGCCACGCCGAGCCGCTGCCGAAATATGGCCGTTCCGGCCTGCCGTCCCTGTGGTGGTTCGACGCCGACAAAGCCGCCAAGATCGGCAAACGCAGTTGAAGGATCTTTCGCGCATGGCGCTGTTCTCCCGCCGGCATGTGCTCGGTCTCGGCGTCGGCGCGTTGAGCGCCGCACGGTTTGGTCCCGCGGCTGCGGAAAACGGCGCCGAAGTGCACGGCATGTCGGTGTTCGGCGACCTGAAATATCCGGCCGACTTCCAGCATTTCGACTATGTCAATATCGCTGCGCCGAAGGGCGGGGTATTCTCGTTCATTCCCTCGGTTCGTGCCTATAATCAAAACTTCCAGACCTTCAACTCGCTCAATTCCTATATCCTCAAGGGCGACGGCGCGCAGGGCATGGATATGACCTTTGCCTCGCTGATGGTGCGCGCCAGCGACGAACCGGACGCGATGTATGGCCTTGCCGCGAAATCCGTGCAGATTTCCGCCGACAAGCTGACCTATCGGTTTACGCTGCGGCCGGAAGCCCGCTTTCACGACGCCTCGAAGCTCACCGCGCATGACACCGCTTTCTCGCTGACCACGCTCAAGACAAAAGGCCATCCGCTGATCCTGCAGCAGATGCGCGACATGGTGAAGGCGGAGGCGGCCGACGACGCGACGCTGGTCGTCACCTTCGCCGAGAAGCGCGCGCGCGACGTGCCGCTGTATGTCGCCGGCCTTCCGATCTTCTCGCAAGCCTATTACGCGACGCGGCCGTTCGACGAATCGACCCTCGATATTCCCCTGGGTTGCGGGCCTTACAAGGTCGGGAAATTCGAGGCCAATCGCTACATCGAATTCGAGCGGGTGAAGGATTGGTGGGGTGCCGATCTTCCGGTCTCGCGCGGTTTCTTCAATTTCGATAACGTGCGCTACGAATTCTATCGGGATCGCGAAGTCGCTTTCGAAGGCTTCACCGGCAGGAACTACCTGTTTCGCGAGGAGTTCACCGCCCGGGTGTGGGCGACCCGATATGATTTCCCGGCTGTCAAGGACGGCCGGGTCAAGCAGGAGGTTTTGCCCGACGACACGCCGTCAGGGGCGCAGGGCTGGTTCATGAACATGCGTCGCGCGCAATTCAGGGATCCGCGCGTGCGCGAGGCGCTGATCCAGGCGTTCGATTTCGAATGGACCAACAAGACCATCATGTACGGTGCCTACAGGCGCACCCACTCGCCGTTCCAGAATTCGGACATGATGGCGAGCGGGCCGCCGTCGCCGGAAGAACTCAGGCTGCTGGAGCCGTTCCGCGGCCAGGTGCCGGACGAAGTGTTCGGCTCGCCGTACGTGCCGCCCGTGTCGGATGGGTCGGGCCAGGACCGGGCCTTGCTGCGCAAGGCCTCGCAACTGCTGCAGGACGCCGGTTGCCTGATCAAGGACTCCAAGCGGCAGCTCCCGAATGGCGAAGCCTTCAAGATCGAATTCCTGATCGACGAGCCGTCGATCCAGCCGCACCACGCGCCCTACATCAAGAACCTCGCAACGCTCGGGATCGAGGCCAGCATACGCATGGTCGACGCCGTGCAATACCGCGCCCGTCTGGAAGATTTCGATTTCGACATGGCGATGTCGCGCTTTTCCATGTCGGCGACGCCCGGCGACGGCATGCGCCCGTTCTTCTCGTCGCAGGCCGCCGCCACCAAGGGCTCGTACAACATGGCGGGCATCGCCAATCCCGTCATCGATGCCTTGATCGAGAAGATCATCGGCGCCGACAATCGCGCCGATCTCACGGCGGCGTGCCGCGCCTTCGACCGGGTGTTCCGCGCCGGGCGCTACTGGGTGCCGCAATGGTACCGTGCCACCCACCCGGTCGCCTATTGGGACCTGTTCGGGCATCCGGAAAAGCTGCCGCATTACGGCCAAGGCGTCGGCGCGCCGGAAAACTGGTGGACCGATCCGGCCAAGGCCGCCAAGGCCGAGCAGGCGAAATAATTCATGAGCGCTTATATCGCCCGCCGCATTCTCTTGATGATCCCCACGCTGTTGGGGATCCTGTTCGTGTCGTTCGTCGTGGTGCAGTTCGCGCCGGGCGGGCCGGTGGAACGCGTGATCGCGCAGCTTTCCGGCGCCGACACCGGCGGCACCTCGCGGATTTCCGGCGGTGGCGGCGATTTCGGCGCACGCGGCCAGGTCGGCGCGTCCGCCGATGCGACGAATTCGAAATACCGCGGCGCGCAGGGGCTTGATCCCGATTTCATCAAGAGCCTGGAAAAGCAGTTCGGCTTCGACAAGCCGGCGCCCGAGCGCTTCGCGCTGATGGTGTGGAACTTCGCGCGATTCGATTTCGGCAAGAGCTATTTCCGCGACGTCAGCGTGCTGCAGCTGGTCAAGGAGAAGCTGCCGGTCTCGATGTCGCTCGGAATCTGGATGACGCTTCTGACCTACCTGATCTCGATCCCGCTCGGCATCCGCAAGGCGGTCAAGGACGGCACCAGGTTCGACACCTGGACCTCTGCGGTGGTCATCGTCGGTTTTGCGATTCCGGGCTTTCTTTTCGCGATCCTGCTGATCATCCTGTTCGCCGGCGGTTCGTTCCTGAATATTTTCCCGCTGCGCGGCCTGACGTCGGACGGCTGGTCGCAATTTCCCTGGTACTGGAAGATCATCGATTATTTCTGGCACATCACGCTGCCTTTGATCTCGATGGCGCTGGGCGCGTTCGCCACCATGACGCTGCTCACCAAGAACTCGTTCCTCGACGAAATCCGCAAGCAGTACGTGATGACCGCGCGCGCCAAGGGCTGCAGCGAGACCCAGGTGCTCTACAACCACATCTTCCGCAACGCCATGCTGATCGTGATCGCCGGCTTTCCCGGCGCGTTCATTCACGCCTTCTTCTCCGGCTCGCTTCTGATCGAGACCATCTTCTCGCTGGACGGGCTCGGCCTGCTCGGCTTCGAGAGCGTACTGAACCGCGATTATCCTGTCGTGTTCGGAACGCTGTTCATCTTCTCGCTGGTCGGTCTCGTGGTCAATCTGATCTCCGATCTCGCCTATATGTGGATCGACCCGCGGATCGATTTCGAGGTGCGGGAGGTCTGATGACGATCCTGGCCCCGCCCCCGATCGAGACCACCACGCAGGCCCCACTCGGCGAGATGGTGCCGATGACGCGTCGCCGCTTTTCGCCGTCGCCGCTCAACCGGCGGCGCTGGCAGAATTTCAAGTCGAACCGGCGAGGCTACTGGTCGTTCTGGATCTTCATGGTCCTGTTCTTCGTCTCGCTGTTCGCCGAACTGATCGCCAACGACCGCCCGTTCCTGATCAAGTTCGACGGCCACCTGTACTGGCCGGCTTTCGTCACCTATTCGGAGACCACCTTCGGCGGCGACTTCGAGACCGCCGCCGATTATCGCGATCCCTATTTGCAGAAGCTGATCAAGGACAAGGGCGGCACCATCGTCTGGCCGCTGATCCGCTATTCCTACGACACGCATAATCTGGACCTGCCGACGCCCGCGCCGTCGAAGCCGACCTGGATGCTCACGGAAGACGAATGCAAGAGCGTGGTCGTCAAGAAGCACCTCAACAGCTGCCGCGACCTCGAATACAATTGGCTCGGCACCGACGATCAGGGACGCGACGTGGTCGCGCGCCTGATCTACGGGTTCCGCATTTCGGTGCTGTTCGGCCTGACGCTCACCTTCTTTTCGTCGATCATCGGCATCGCCGCCGGCGGCGTGCAGGGTTATTTCGGCGGCTGGACCGATCTTCTCTTCCAGCGCATCATCGAGATCTGGAACGCCATCCCCTCGCTTTATCTGCTCCTGATCATCTCGGCGGTGCTGCCGCCGGGATTCTTCATCCTGCTCGGCATCCTCCTGTTGTTCTCGTGGGTGTCGCTGGTTGGTCTCGTGCGCGCGGAGTTCCTGCGCGGGCGGAATTTCGAATACATCACGGCGGCCCGCGCGCTCGGCGTCACCAATGCAACGATCATGTTCCGGCATCTGTTGCCGAACGCCATGGTCGCGACCATGACCTTCCTGCCCTTCATCGTTTCGTCCTCGGTGATGACGCTGACCGCGCTCGACTTCCTCGGCTTCGGCCTGCCGCCGGGCTCGCCCTCGCTCGGCGAATTGCTGTCGCAGGGCAAGGCCAACGTGCAGGCGCCGTGGCTCGGCTTCACCGGCTTCTTCGCGGTCGCGATCATGCTGTCGCTGTTGATTTTCATCGGCGAAGCCGTCCGTGACGCGTTCGATCCGCGCAAGACGTTCAGGTAACACCCGCATGGACGCCATCAACCAGCCCCTGCTCGATATCCGCGATCTCTCGGTGGCGTTTCACCAGCCGAGCGGCGAGTTGATCGCGGTCGATCATATTTCCTACGAGATCAAGCGCGGCGAATGCGTGGCGCTGGTCGGGGAATCCGGCTCCGGCAAATCCGTCAGCGCCTTGTCGATCCTGAAACTGTTGCCGTATCCGACCGCGTCGCATCCTTCCGGCAGCATCCGCTTCAAGGGCAGGGAACTCCTGGGGATGTCGGAGGACGACATCCGCGCCATCCGCGGCAACGACATTTCGATCATCTTCCAGGAGCCGATGACCTCGCTCAATCCGCTGCATACGATCGAGTCCCAGATCGTCGAGATCCTGCAGCTGCATCGGCCGGTGAGCGGCGCGAAGGCGCGGGCGCGCACGCTCGAACTGCTGACGCAGGTCGGCATTCCCGAACCGGAAACCCGGCTCGCCAGCTATCCGCATCAATTGTCCGGCGGCCAGCGCCAGCGCGTCATGATCGCGATGGCGCTCGCCAACGAGCCTGATTTGCTGATCGCCGACGAGCCGACCACCGCACTCGACGTCACCGTGCAGGCCCAGATCCTGGCGCTGCTGGCGGAAATCCGTACGCGGCTCGGCATGAGCCTGTTGTTTATCACCCACGATCTCGGGATCGTGCGGCGCATCGCCGACGTCGTCTGCGTCATGAACGGCGGCAAGATCGTCGAGCAGGGGCCGGTGGAGCAGGTTTTTACCGCGCCCAAGCATCCCTACACCAAGGCGTTGCTCGCGGCCGAACCGAAGCCCGACCCGGCGCCGCCGCGCCCGGAATCGCCCGTCGTGATATCGTCGCGCGATCTGAAAGTGTGGTTTCCGGTCAAGCGCGGGTTCTTGCGCTCCACCGTCGGGCATATCAAGGCGGTCGACGGCGTCAGCCTTTCGGTACGCAAGGGCGAGACGCTGGGGGTGGTCGGCGAATCCGGCTCCGGCAAGACCACGCTCGGGCTTGCGCTGTTGCGGCTGATTTCGTCCGATGGGCCGATCGTGTTTCTCGGCAAGGATATCCAGGGCCTGCGCTTCAAGCCGATGCGGCCGTTCCGCCGCGACATGCAGATCGTGTTCCAGGATCCGTTCGGCGCGCTGAGCCCGCGCATGTCGGTCGGCGACATCGTCGCCGAAGGCCTCAGCGTGCATCAGCCCTCGCTGTCGAGCGAAGAGCGCGAAGTGCGGGTGATCAAGGCGCTGAGGGATGTCGGCATGGATCCGGCGACGCGCTTCCGCTATCCGCATGAATTCTCCGGCGGCCAGCGCCAGCGCATCAGTATCGCGCGCGCGGTGGTGCTGGAGCCGAATTTCGTCGTGCTGGACGAGCCGACCAGCGCGCTCGACATGCTGTTCCAGGCCCAGATGGTCGACCTGTTGCGCGAACTGCAGCGCAAGCGCGACCTCACCTACATGTTCATCTCGCACGACCTGCGCGTGGTCGCCTCACTGGCGAGCCATCTGATCGTGATGCGGCACGGCAAGGTGGTGGAGGAGGGGCCGGCTTCGGAATTGTTCAAGAACCCGAAGACCGACTACACCCGCGCCCTGTTCGCAGCTGCGTTCCGGATCGAGGCGGCGCCGGGCGGCGCGGTGGCGGAATAGCGAAGAATCTTCCGCTGCGTGGGCTTCATCCTTCGAGACGGCGCTTCGCGCCTCCTCAGGATGAGGTCGGAGAGCGTGGCCTGCGCCAATGAAGTCTTAGACCCTCGTGGTGAGGAGCGCGGCAACGCCGCGCGTCTCGAACCATGTGACCAGCGGATTGTGCGGCAATCCAAAATGCCTTCAGCCCAGCCGCTTGATCGCAGTGATCTCGCTGCCGGCAGCCTTGATGCGGGCGATGGCGTCGCGGGTGTTCTCGATCACGGTCGCCATGTGATGGGCGTTGGCATGGACGATATGGTCGGCATCGCGCGCGATCGCGACATGGCCCTTCCAGAACAACAGGTCGCCGCGCTGCAGCTTCGCCGATTCCGCAAGCCCCAATAGTCGGCCAAGGCCGTCCTGCTGCATGTCGCTGTCGCGCGGGCAGCCGGTGCCGGCGGCGTTCAGCGCGATCTGCACCAGTCCGGAGCAATCGATCCCCAGACTGCTCTTGCCGCCCCACAGATAGGGCGTGCCGACAAAGCGTTCGGCGACCGCGACGAAGTCGTCCTCGTAATGGTCGATCTGGCCGACATGCCGGCGCGGCAGATACCAGCCCTCGCGCGTCACGGCGAAGGGACCGTCTTCGCGCGCCACGGCGACCAGGGCTCCCATCACCAGCGTCTCGGCCGGCGTCAGCTTGATCGACGGACCGGGAAAGGCAAACGTCCTGATCGCCGTGACCTTGTGCGTCGGCTTCGCGTCGGGCTTTGCCAGCGCGCGCTCGGGAAGCCAGCCGACATAGCCGTCGCCGTTCAACTGGCCCCAGGCAAACCCTTCGCCATTGTAATCATAGATCGTGACGCGCTCGCCCTTCAGGGCCTGCGTCGCCAGCATGGCGCCGGTGGATGGTCCCTCGCGCAGCGGCGCGATGACATCGGAGATCTCTAATGGCTCGCCTTCGACAAAGCGTTGAGCCTTGACCTTGCCCTCGAGATATTTCGCGGCAAGCTCCGGCCGCGCCGGCGTCAGGCGCGGATCATCCATAGCGTTCGCCCAACAGCTTGAAGATCGCGCGAGCGGCCTGGCATTCGCCGCCCTCCGGGCGCCCGGGCTTTGCGCTCGGCGTCCAGCCGTAGATGTCAACGTGGAGCCAGCTTTTCGCGGCCTCGACGAAACGCTGCAGGAACAGCGCGCAGGTGATCGAGCCGGCAAAGGTGCCGCCCGGCGCGTTGTTGACATTGGCGACCTTGGAGTCGAGCCAACTGTCGTAAGGGGGCCACAAGGGCAACCGCCACAGCGGATCGTTCTCCTCTTTCGCGCACCGCGCCACGTCCTGCGCCAGCGCTTCATCATTGGTGTAAAAGGGCGGTAGATCCGGCCCCAGCGCCACCCGCGCCGCGCCGGTCAGGGTGCCCATGTCGATCAGGAGATCGGGCTTTTCCTCATCCGCCAGCGCCAGCGCGTCGGCGAGCACCAGCCGGCCTTCGGCATCGGTGTTGCCGATCTCCACCGCGATGCCCTTGCGCGAGGGGAAGATATCGAGCGGGCGGAAGGCGTTGCCGGCGACCGCGTTCTCGACAGCGGGGATCAGCACCCGCAGGCGCACGCTGAGCTTCGTATCCATCACCATCTGCGCCAGTGCCAGCACGTTGGCCGCTCCGCCCATGTCCTTTTTCATGATCAGCATGCCGGCGGACGGTTTCAGGTCGAGCCCGCCGGTATCGAAGCAGACGCCCTTGCCGACCAGTGTCACCCTCGGGTGATCGGGATCGCCCCAGCGTAGGTCGATCAGCCGCGGCGCGCGCGATGACGCCATGCCCACCGCGTGGATCAGCGGAAAATTCTGTCGCGCCAGTTCCTCGCCGACGATGCAGTCGAAACTGGCGCCGAAGCGTTCGGCGAGATATTGCGCCGCCAGCGCCAGCTCCGCCGGGCCCATGTCGTTCGACGGCGTGTTGATGAGGTCGCGGGCAAGCGTGGCCGCCTCGGCCATGCGCGTGATGGCGGCAACGTCGACGCCATCCGGCGGCACCAGCCGAACATCCGATGCCTCCGCCTTGCGATAGCGGCCGAAACGATAGCTGCCGAGCGCAAAGGCCAGCGTCGCAAGGCGCGCATCGTGCGGCGCGTTGGCGAAGCGATAGACGCCTGACGGCAGCAGGCCCGGCAACTGGCCCGGCCTGAACGGGTCGCGATATCCGGCGGCCTCGTCCTCCAGGCCGAACAGAACCTGCGCGATCTTGCCGTCGGCGGCGGGCAGCGTGAGGCACGATCCGGGCTTGGCCGCAAAACCATTGGCCAGCGCGAACCGTCGGGCCTCGGCGGGAAGACCGGCCGAGATCGCCTCCCATGTCGCCTTGGTCGCGAAGCTGATGGGAATGGCGGATGCGGCGGGTGCGGTCTCGAACACGGAATTCATGCGGTTCTCGGGCTTCGATGAAACGGGTCAGGATGCCGCGGCAGGACATTTGCCCTGACGGTGCCGGGCATTTTGCTTCTACAATGGCTTGCAGGGCCAAACCAGCCGGAAGCGCGGGCCTTGCCGTTGTTTCCGGATGTTTCGGGCATTGACGGCGGGTGACTTGACCGCAAGCGAGACTCAGAACCCGGGTTGCCCGCAAGAACGCTTGCCTGTACATCGACAGGCAACGGAGACCGACCCTCAATGGCCGACCAGCAAACGCGCTTTCGCATTTTCCCGACGCGCAGCCTGGCCGTCATGGCGCTATTGTGCATGTATGGCTTCAGCCTGATCGGCGGGTCGGCGCTGCTGTTGGGAGCATCCACGACCTCGGCGCTCGCCCGCGGCGGAGGCCACGGTTTCGGTGGCTTTCACCATGGCGGCTTTCACCGTGGCGGCTTCGGGTTCGGCCTCGGGCTTTACCCGTATTACGGCTATGGCGGATACTGGCCCTATTACGGCGACGAGGGCGTT
Organism: uncultured Alphaproteobacteria bacterium; assembly: GCA_963831585.1. GTDB lineage: Bacteria > Pseudomonadota > Alphaproteobacteria > Rhizobiales > Xanthobacteraceae > Bradyrhizobium. The sequence goes on from CAWHRA010000030.1 coordinate 24,983, forward strand.
TGCTATTCGGTTCGGCAGCGCGTGAAGACCCGTTATGGTTGGGGTATCCGCCGCGTCTCGGTCTGCGAGTGATTTGCGCTGCCGGCCGCCTCGGCTGTCCTGCCGAGGCTTCTTCTCCGCAACTCGACTGAGTGCCGCGAGGGTCGCTCCAACTGGCCGCTTTGATTGCGATCCAACTAGAGCGTGATGACTTTTCTTCGAATCGTCATCCCGCTCTATCGTTTTGTCTGAGCATGATCTTTTCGGAAAACCGGTTTCCACTTTTCCGGATCATGCTCTATCGGCCGCAGTTCCACACATTCCCGATCGGCGTCTGGGTCCAGCACGGGCCGAATCCACCACCGTTCCAGCGCCCGCGATAGAAGCGCGGACCGCCGTACCACCACACCCGGTTGGGATGTCGCGCCTCGTCATCTTCGATCTGATCCGGCGTGCGGTAGCCGGGCAGGAAGCCGTAACCGTGCCAGTGCCGCGTCGCATGCCGCTTGCCATGCGCGGGCGTCGCTGAGGCCGTGGACAAGACGGCCGCGGCCGACAGCAGCAAGATCGCAATCGCCGATGCACCGGCGAGATTTCGTAACATCGAGGACGTCCTTCCGTTCAACCCCCGCATCCACTACACGGCGTTTGGCGATCGTGATAGCCTGCATTGACCGGACGCCGGTCTTCCAACATCACAATGTCATGTTCCCCCAGCGGAGGATGCGATGGACGTTTTGTGGGGTATTGTCGCTGCTGCCGGTCACGCGATCGAGCAGGTCTTCGTCTATGTGGAAAGTCACCACTGGATTTTCGGATTTCTGGGCCTTGGCTATATTTTCTACCTGCAGGACAGAAGCCTTCATGCCCGTTTCGACGCGCTCGACAAGCGCATCGACGAGATTCGGAAGCGCCTGGCCGTCGAATATTGACGGCTGAACAGTCGTCCCGCCGGACGGCTCCCGGCGGACGTCCACCGCGCCGCCACATATCTCCAATCAGGACTTTGGGCTCATGGCATCACCCGCCGCGGTCCTGCCGCTGCTTGGCCGGCGCACGGCCATTAACCCGACGTTAGGGTTAACAGTCTATTGCTGGGGCGTTCGGCTCGATCAATTCGCCTGATATCGTGAGTTAAGTGCATGCGTCAGCAGTCCAGTCTCGCGCGGCTTCTTGCGTCCGCGGCCATGACGGCGGTTTTCGCCGCCGGCCTCGGCGGCTGCCAGACCATGTCCGACATCACGGGATCGATCACCTCGAAGGCCGATCCCGCGCCGGCTCCCGAGCCCGATCCGCGGCGCGCGGTCGACGTCTACGGCGAACGCTATCGCGCCAATCCGAAGGATCCCGATGCCGCGCTGGCCTATGGCCAGGCGCTGCGCGCCACCGGACAGCGCGCCCAGGCGGTCGCCGTGTTCGAACAGGCCAACATCGCCAATCCCGGCAACAGGGCATTGCTCGCCGGTTACGGCCGCGCGCTTGCCGACAACGGCGACTTCAAGCAGGCGTTCGATGTGCTCGGCCGCGCCCATACGCCCGACAATCCCGACTGGCGCATCCTGTCGGTGCAGGGCACCGTGCTCGACCAGCTTGGCCGGCATGACGAAGCCCGCAACTATTACGCCAGCGCCCTGAAGATCATGCCCGAGGAGCCCTCGGTGCTGTCGAATCTCGGCCTCTCCTACGTGCTTTCCAAGGACCTGCCGAAGGCGGAGGAGATTCTTCGCCGGGCTTATGCCACCGGCAAGGCGGACGCGCGGGTGCGGCAGAATCTTGGCCTGGTGGTCGGCCTGCAGGGCCGCTTCGCCGAGGCCGAAACCCTCGTCAAGGCCGATCTGCCGGCGGACGAGGCGGCGGCGAACGTCGCCTATCTGAAAGAGATGTTGAATCGCAAGGACGGTCCGCGCGTCGGGGCAAATGGTCCGCGCATCGGGGCGCCCGCGACGATTCCGGTGGCGTCCGCCAACCGGCCGAACTGATCGGCGCGATCAAGCAAGACGGTCCTGAGACCAACAGCCAAGCGCATCCGGCGCCAGCGGGCGAGCGCTGGCCGCACCTGCTGCCCAAGGCGACACCGCCTCAAGAAAGTGCCGCACGCGGCTTGTGAACCCGGGGGATCCCTGTTGTCGCCGGTGCCTGCCGGATCGCTCGGTCAAGCCGGGCAATAGCAGGTTTCATAACGTCGCCGGCGTTGCCTGGCTGTTAGCCGTGACCAGCCGTCCGCGCTCACTGCATCGCCGCGACCTTGATGTAGGTCGGCCCGAGGATGACGACGAACAGGACGGGCAGGAAGAACAGGATCATCGGCACGGTCAGCTTCGGCGGCAGCGCCGCCGCCTTCTTCTCGGCCTCGTTCATGCGCATGTCGCGATTTTCCTGCGCCATGACGCGCAGGCTCTGCCCGAGCGGCGTTCCGTAACGCTCCGACTGCTGCAACGCCAGGCAGACCGATTTGACGCCCTCGAGCCCGGTGCGCTTCGCCAGGTTCTCGTAGGCCACCTTGCGGTCCTGCAGGTAGGACAGTTCCGCCGTGGTCAGCGTGAATTCCTCGGACAGCGCGATCGACTGGGTCACGATTTCAGACGAGACCTTGCGGAACGCGACCTCGATCGACATGCCGGCCTCGATGCAGATCAACAGCAGGTCGAGCGCGTCGGGGAAGGCCCGCCTGATCGAGAGCTGGCGCTTGGAGATCGCGTTCTTCAGGAACAGCATCGGCGCCTGCAATCCGAGATAGGCTGCGCAAATGCACATGCCGATCTTGACCGGTGTCGAATACTCCATGTGCGAAATCACGAACACATAAAGAATCGACGCCAGAAACAGCAGGATCGGCGTCACCAGCCGGAAGAACAGGAAGGTGACATAGGGGGCCTGGCCGCGGTAGCCGGCCATGGTGAGCTTGTCGCGCGCGGCATCCTGCGCCAGCCATTTTCCGAGGTTGAAATCTTCCACCACCTTGGAGACCAGCTGCTTCGGCGTTTGCCGAAGCGATACCTTCTCGCTCTTGGTGAGGCGGTCGCGTTCCCGCTGCCGGATCCGCTCGCGTTCGTTGGCGACCGCCTTCATCCGCCGCTGCAGGCCCTCGCCCGCAAACAGCGGCATGATCAGGGTGTAGGCCGTCGCGCTCACGGCGATGGCGGCGAGCAACATGGCCATGAAGCGCGCGTCATGGATCTTGTCGACCAGAAACTGAATCATGCTGCACCGTCAGAAGTCGAAGTTGATCATTCTTTTCATTACGAAGATGCCGATGGACATCCAGATCACGCAGCCGACCAGCATCAGCTGGCCGGTCGGATGGGTCCACAGCAGCGAGATGTATCCGGGCGTCGAGAGGTAAACCAGGAACATGACGATCGGCGGCAGCGAGCCGATGATCCCCGCCGACGCCTTGGCTTCCATCGACATGGCCTGAATCTTCTCGGCCATTTTCTTGCGGTCGCGCAGCACCTTTGACAGGTTGCCGAGCGCCTCCGACAGATTGCCGCCGGATTTCTGCTGGATCGCGATGACGATGCCGAAGAAGTTCGCCTCGGGCACCGGCATCCGCTCATAGAGGCGCGCGCAGGCGTCGCCCAGCGGCATGCCGATCGCCTGGGTCTCGATGATGGCCAGGAATTCGCCCCGCAGCGGTTCCGGCGCATCGGCGGCAACGACCTTGATCGATTCGAACAGCGGCAGGCCCGCCTTGATGCCGCGAACGATCACGTCGACGGCATCCGGCAGCGCCTTGAGAAAGTTCGCTTCCCGGCGCTTCTTCAGATAGCTCAACCCCCAGCGCGGCAGGCCGAAGCCGCCCGCGAAGGCGAGGCCCACGGCGGCAAGCAGTCCGCCGCCGCCCAGAAATGCGCCAACGAAGCAAACCGCCGCCAGAATGCCGGAGACGATCATGAATTTCTGGGTCGTCCAGTCGAGCCCCGCCTGCATGAGACGGGTGCTCAGGCTTACCTTGCTTTCCTTCTGCCGGCGCGCCTCGAGATCCTTCAGCGACGACTCGACCTGCTCGCGGCGCGACCGCTGGTTCTTGTCGGCCGCACGGGCGGCGGTCGGCTCCGATTTCGCCACCGATGCCCGGCGGCCCTCGGCCTTCCTCTCGCCGGACAGAAAGGGATAGACAAATACCCAGGCAACGCCGCCGATCGCCGTGGCGGCGAGAAAGGCGAGTGCGAGTACCTGTATCTTCATGAGCCGCTCCTCTAGACTTCTGACTTGACTTCGGCGGCGTCGAGCGCTGCGGCCAGCCGCTTCTCTTCGCCGTAATATCGGGCGCGATCCCAGAACCGCGGCCGGCCGATGCCGGTCGAGCGATGCCGGCCGATGAGATTCCCGTTGGCGTCCTCGCCGACCAGGTCGTAGAGGAACAGGTCCTGGGTAATGATGGTGTCGCCTTCCATGCCCATCACTTCGGTGATGTGGGTGATGCGCCGGGAACCGTCACGCAGGCGCGCGGCCTGGATGATGACGTCGATCGAGGCGCAGATCATCTCGCGAATGGTCCGCGACGGAAGTGAAAATCCGCCCATCGTGATCATCAATTCGCAGCGCGACAGGGCTTCGCGCGGGTTGTTGGCGTGCAGCGTTCCCATCGATCCGTCGTGACCGGTGTTCATGGCCTGCAACAGGTCGAATGCCTCCGGTCCGCGGACTTCGCCGACGATGATGCGTTCGGGACGCATACGCAGGCAGTTCCGGACCAGTTCGCGCATGGTGATCTGGCCCTCGCCCTCGATGTTGGGCGGACGGGTTTCCAGCCGCACCACATGCGGCTGCTGCAGCTGCAGTTCGGCCGCGTCTTCGCAGGTGATGACGCGTTCCTCGTCGTCGATGTAGTTGGTCATGCAGTTCAGCAGCGTCGTCTTGCCGGAGCCGGTGCCGCCGGAAATCAGCACGTTGGCGCGGCAGCGCCCGATGATTTGCAGGATCTCCGCGCCTTCCGGCGAGATCGCGCCGAACCTGACCAACTGATCGAGGGTCAGCTTGTCCTTCTTGAATTTGCGGATCGTGAGCGCCGGGCCGTCGAGCGCGAGCGGCGGAACGATGGCGTTGACGCGGGAGCCGTCGGCGAGGCGCGCGTCGCAGATCGGCGAGGATTCGTCGACGCGGCGTCCGACCTGACTGACGATACGCTGACATATGTTCAGCAATTGCTGATTGTCGCGGAACCGGATTCCGGTGCGCTGAATGCGGCCCGCGACTTCGATGAACACCGTGCCCGCGCCGTTGACCATGATGTCGGAGATGTCGTCGCGCGACAGCAGCGGCTCCAGCGGCCCGTATCCGAGCACGTCGTTGCAGATGTCGTCGAGCAGCTCTTCCTGCTCGGCGATCGACATCACGATGTTCTTGATCGCGATGATCTCGTTGACGATGTCGCGGATTTCCTCGCGCGCGGACTCGCCGTCGAGCTTGGCGAGCTGGGCGAGATCGATCGCCTCGATCAGGGCGCCGAAGATGGTCGCCTTGACCTGGTAATAATTGTCCGAGCGCCGGTTTTCGACGACGGGCGGCGGAGCCGGCTTCGCGGGCGAGAGCGGCGGGGAGGAAACGGTCGGTGGTGGCGGTGCGCTGCGGGTAACGGCCGGCGGCGCGCTGGAAGCTGGTTCCTGCGCGCCGGCGGCGGGCTTGATCGCCCGCAATTCGATATCAGGTCCGCTACGCTTACCAAACACGACGTTACTCCACGCGGGTTACTTTGCCCGCAGTTTCTCGATCAGGGGTGACAGGAACGAACCCCTGGGCTTTTTGGTCTCGCCACGGCCTGTCAGCCGTTGCGCGATCTGCAGGAACATTTCGGTGGTACGGTGATTGGCGGAGATTTCCGCGATCATCTGGCCGTTGTTGGCCGCCGAGCCGAACATTTGGGGCTCGAACGGGATGCTCGCGATCGGATCGTTCTCGATCGCCTTGGCGAACTCGCTGGCATTGATTTCCGGCCGCTTCGGCACACCGACCTGGTTGAGACAATAGAGCGGCAGGCGGTCGTTGGGCCGCGACGCCTTGAGGAGATCGAAGATATTCTTGGTGTTGCGCAGGTTGGCGAGGTCCGGCGCGGCGACGATCAGGATATCGTCGGCGCTCACCAGAGCGCGCTTGGCCCACCCCGACCACTGGTGTGGAACGTCGAGCACGATGCACGGCATCGTGGTGCGAAGCGTGTCGAAGATCGCATCGAAGGCTTCGGCGCCGAAGTCGTAGACCCGGTCAAGCGTCGCCGGAGCCGCCAGCAGGCTGAGATGGTCGGTGCATTTCGACAGCAGGCGGTCGATGAAGGCGGTATCGACACGGTCGGGCGAGAAGACCGCGTCCGCAATGCCCTGCACGGGATCCTGATTGTAGTCGAGACCGGCGGTGCCGAACGCGAGGTCGAGATCGGCGACGACGGAATCCAGCGCCAGATCGCGCGCGATCGCCCAGGCCACGTTGTGGGCGATGGTGGACGCGCCGACGCCGCCCTTGGCGCCGACAATGGCGATGACCCGGCCGACGGCCTTGGCCTCCGGCGCGGAAAACAGCCCGCAGATCGAGCGCACGACGTCAAGCGTGTTGACCGGCGCAAGCACATAGTCGCTGACGCCGCGTCGCACCAGTTCGCGATACAGCATGACGTCGTTGACGCGGCCGATCACGATGACGCGGGTTCCGGCGTCGCACACGGTGGCGAGCTGGTCGAGCCCGGCCAGGATATCGGTGCGGCCTTCGGTTTCCAGGATGATGACGTTCGGCGTCGGCGCGGTGCGATAGGCTTCGATGGCGGCCGCCATGCCGCCCATCTGGATCTTGAGATGAGCCTTGCCGAGGCGTCGGTCTTCGCCCGCCGACTGCACGGCGGCGGCCGTCTCCACCGTCTCGCAGAAAGCCTGCACGGAGACGCGTGGCGCCGGCGCAATATGATCGTCAGCCGAGGGCGGCGTGCCCTCGAGCTGCTCTTCGGGATTCTGGCGCGCGTAGCTGATCATTTGCCTGTATCGCTGAGTTTGGCCTTTTCGGCGTCTGGATAGGTGGTCGCGGTCGGATTACCCTTGCGATACTTCTCGAACGCTTCGTCGCGCCGCGGCCCGTAGGCCGGCGTCTCAGCCCGCGGCTGCTCCAGGTCCGACGGATTGTCGACCATCGCCGCCATGTTGCGCTGATAGGCGCAGCCGAAATTGTAGTACTGCTTGTTCTCGTAGTAGCTCTTGTTCTTGATCGAGGAGCCGAGATCCTCCGGCCAGACACCGCAGGGGCCGGCGACCGCCGAGATTTTCGGGTAGCTCAGCCGGATCGTCGCCAACTGGCGCGGATCGTCGGGATGATAATGGCGCACGACGATCCCGCGGGGCGGGACGCCGGCGGCTGCGAGCAGGGCCTGGACTTCCCGTATCGCGTCGGCGGCGGCGCGCGCGTTGGGCGTGTCGACCGGTACGTCGGCATTGATCGCGCCGGTAGCCTCGCGGAGCCAGGTCTGCGCCAGTCCCATGACATCGGCGCGCTGGGAGGCGGAGAGGCCGCCGCGCGCATGACCGACAAAGATGACGATCGACTGGTCGGCTTCCCGTATGGCGATCGGGTGGCGCTGGCGATAATCGTCGGGAACGCTCGCCGTCACCGCGTCATCGGTGTGCGTGCAGGCTCCGAGCGCCACGGCGAGGCCGACAAGCGCGCCGGCGACGCGGAGCGCGCTGGCGACGCGGAGCGCGCGATTACGATCGAGGGGTGTATGCGCTGTCATCGTATTGTCCTCGTCCCGCCTCAATCGGTGATAAAGCCATAGGTGCCGCGATAATTCCGTGCCGGCTCGACGCGGCCCGGAGCGCCGTAGATGCGATTGATGTTGCCAATCAGGTCGGCCTGCGGATCCGAGGCGCTGGCGAAACCGTCATCCGGACGCGACAGGTCTTTCTGCGCCACCGCGCGCACGATGTAGGGCGTCACCAGCACCATCAGCTCGGTCTGGTGGTTGACGTAATCGCGGCTGCGGAACAGCGACCCGAGCACCGGCAATTGCCCCAGTCCCGGCAAGCCGTTGATCGCCTGCTTGGTCTGATCCTGGATCAGGCCGGCCATCGCCATCGCGCCGCCCGAGGGAATCTCCAGCGTGGTCTCCGCGCGGCGGGTCTTGATCGAGGGAATCGAGGTTCCGCCGACGCCGCCATTCAGCGAGTTTTCGGTCGAAATTTCGGACACTTCGGTCATCACCCGCAAG
>CAWHRA010000031.1:0-20665 GCA_963831585.1 uncultured Alphaproteobacteria bacterium
CCAGGTCTCGTCGAACGAGCGCGTGATCGAAGTGTATCTGGGACGCTGATCATGCTCGAAGTGAAAGACATCAGCCTCTATTACGGCGCGGCGCAGGCGCTGCGCGGCGTCTCGATCTCGGCCGAGCCGGGCAAGGTGACCTGCGTGCTGGGGCGCAACGGCGTCGGCAAGACCTCGCTGCTGCGCGCCATGGTGGGCCAGTACCCGATCGCGTCCGGTTCGATCAATTTCGACGGCGCCGACATCACCGCCTTGAAACCCTATGAGCGGGCCCGCAAGGGCATCGGCTTCGTGCCGCAGGGCCGCGAGATCTTTCCGCTGCTGACGGTGGAGGAAAACCTCAAGACCGGATTCGGGCCCTTGAGGCGTGAGGACCGCAACATCCCGGACGACGTGTTTTCGCTGTTTCCGGTGCTGCAATCCATGCTGGGCCGCCGCGGCGGCGACCTCTCCGGTGGCCAGCAGCAGCAGCTCGCGATCGGGCGGGCGCTGGTGATGCGGCCCAAACTGCTGTTGCTCGACGAACCGACCGAGGGCATCCAACCGTCGATCATCAAGGACATCGGGCGCGCGATCCAGTATCTGCGCAGCCTCGGCAACATCGCGATCGTGCTGGTCGAACAATATCTCGACTTTGCCTGCGAGCTCGGCGACAATTTCGCCGTGATGGACCGGGGCGCGGTGAAATTTGCCTGCGATCGCAGCGCGATGGATCCCGCCGAAATCAGCCGTCAGATGGCGCTATAGACTGGATGTGACGCGACCGGCTGGGTCTCGTCCGGGGAGAAGTGGGGCGGATGGGGAACGACGGCACCAGCGCGGCTTCAGCGATTTTCGCGGCGAACCGGGCGAGGGGCTCGGTGATTTTCGACGTGCATCAGGTCGAAGGGTTGACCCGCCGCCGCCATCTGCATGAATCAGGCTCCTTGCGCGTCCGCTTTCCCTCGCCCGAGGCGGACGGCCTGTCGGCGGTGTTCGTCAACACCGCGGGCGGCGTCGCCGGCGGCGACCGGTTCGGCATCGAGATCGCGGCAGGCGAGGGCTCACGGCTGGCGGTGACCACGGCGGCGGCGGAGAAAATCTACCGCGCCGAGGGGGAGGCCGCGCAGCTCGACATCTCGCTGAAGGCGGCTGCAGGCGCGCGTCTGTCATGGCTGCCACAGGAGACTATCCTGTTCGACCGGGCGCGGGTGTCGCGCCGGATCGATATTGATCTGGCCGACAGCGCTTCGCTACTGCTCTGCGAAATCGTGGTGTTCGGGCGCGCCGCGATGGGCGAGCGGATGTTATCAGGCGAATTCGTCGACCGCTGGCGGCTCTCCCGCGGCGGCCGGCTGGTGTTTGCCGAAAACATCCGGCTCGACGGCGACATCGGCGAAAAGCTCGCGCAACCGGCGATCGCCAAAGGCGGCGCGGCGATCGGCACCGCACTGATCGTGCCGGGCGACGAGGCGCTGGTGGAGCGGATCCGCGAACTGGCGACATCCTTCGGCGGCGAGGTCGGCATCTCCTGTTGGAACGGGTTTGCAATGGCGCGTTTCTGTGCCCAAGATGTGGCGCGGCTTCGCGCCGACATGATGGCGGTGCTCGGCCGCGCTTCCGATGAGGCGCTGCCGCGGCTCTGGCTAAATTAATTCAGGTCAATCATCATCCGAGTGCCCGCATGAATCTCTCTCCCCGCGAAAAGGACAAGCTGCTGATTTCCATGGCGGCGATGGTGGCGCGGCGCCGGCTGGAGCGCGGCGTCAAGCTCAACCACCCCGAGGCTATCGCCATCATCTCCGACTTCATCGTCGAGGGCGCCCGCGACGGCCGCACCGTGGCCGAGCTGATGCAGGCCGGCGCGCAGGTCATCACGCGCGCGCAGTGCATGGACGGCATCGCCGAGATGATCCACGATATCCAGGTCGAAGCGACGTTTCCGGACGGCACCAAGCTCGTCACGGTGCATGAGCCGATACGATAGGAGCTAACAAATGATCCCCGGCGAACTCTTCATCCAGGACGGCGAGATCGAGTTCAATGCCGGCCGCAAGACGGTGACGCTGACGGTGGCCAACACCGGCGACCGGCCGATCCAGGTCGGCTCGCACTACCATTTCTTCGAGACCAACCCGGCCCTGAGGTTCGAGCGCAAGAAGGCCCGCGGCATGCGGCTCGACATCGCCGCCGGCACCGCGGTGCGGTTCGAGCCGGGCCAGACCCGCGACGTGCAACTGGTGGCGCTCGCCGGAAAACGCACCGTCTACGGTTTCCGCGGCGACGTGATGGGCAAGCTGTGATCTGTGGTGACGTGGGCACGATTGTAGGGCTCCCTCCCCCCTTGCGGGGGAGGGTCGGGGAGAGGGGTATGCCACACAACGAGGTGGACAAGATTCAGCGAGATCGTGCCAAGCAACTAAGACGCGCGATGACGCGCGCAGAAGCGCTGCTATGGCGCTATCTCAAGGCGGATCGACTCGCCGGACTTGGCTTTCGTCGGCAGAGTCCGATGGGTAACTACATCGCAGATTTCGTCGCTCACTCCTGCAAGCTCATCGTTGAGGTCGATGGCGAGAGCCACGATTTCGAGGAGCGTATTCGTCACGATGATCGTCGCGACCGATGGTTTGCGTCCCGCGGATATCGCGTGCTGCAATTCACCAATGATGATGTGATGAAGAACCTCGAAGGTGTCGTGATTGCCATCCGTCAGGCTGCGGAGCCAGCGGCACCCCTCTCCCTAACCCTCCCCCGCAAGGGGGGAGGGAACCCATCCGCCGGTGCGTCGCTCACTGATGCAAATCAGATCGAGGAGAGGTCATGATTCAATTCGGCGAACGGGGCGCAGACCTTCGTAAGGTGGGCAGGATGGTAGGGCTCCCTCCCCCCTTGCGGGGGAGGGTCGGGGAGAGGGGTAGCCCCGGATTCCGCTGCCGACGATTTTCAATCCCTGCAAGCAACCGCCGATTTGAAGGCTGGAGCACGACATGTCCGTGAAAATCAAACGCACCGTCTATGCCGACATGTTCGGGCCGACCACCGGCGACCGGGTGCGGCTCGCCGATACCGATCTGATCATCGAGGTGGAGAAGGATCTCACCACCTATGGCGAGGAGGTGAAATTCGGCGGCGGCAAGGTGATCCGCGACGGCATGGGGCAGTCGCAGGCCACCAACAAGCAGGGCGCGGCCGACACCGTCATCACCAACGCGCTGATCGTCGACCACTGGGGCATTGTGAAAGCCGACGTCGCCATCAAGGAAGGTCATATCAGCGCCATCGGCAAGGCGGGTAACCCGGATATCCAGCCGGGCGTGACCATCGTCATCGGCCCCGGCACCGATATCATCGCGGGCGAGGGCAAGATCCTCACCGCGGGCGGTTTCGACAGCCACATCCATTTCATCTGCCCGCAGCAGATCGAGCACGCGCTGATGAGTGGCGTGACCTCGATGCTGGGCGGCGGCACCGGTCCCTCGCACGGCACCTTTGCCACCACCTGCACGCCGGGCCCCTGGCACATGGCGCGGATGATCCAGTCGTTCGACGCGTTTCCGGTCAATCTCGGCATTTCCGGCAAGGGCAACGCCTCGCGTCCGGCGGCGCTGGTGGAGATGATCAAGGCCGGCGCCTGCGCGCTGAAGCTGCACGAGGACTGGGGCACCACGCCGGCGGCGATCGACAATTGCCTGTCGGTGGCCGACGATTACGACGTCCAGGTGATGATCCATTCGGATACGCTGAACGAGAGCGGCTTCGTCGAGGACACCGTGAAGGCGTTCAAGGGCCGCACCATCCACGCCTTCCACACCGAAGGCGCCGGCGGCGGCCACGCGCCGGATATCATAAAAATTGCCGGCCTGAAGAACGTGCTGCCGTCCTCGACCAATCCGACGCGCCCCTTCACCCGCAACACCATCGACGAGCATCTGGACATGCTGATGGTGTGCCACCATCTCGATCCCTCGATCGCCGAGGATCTCGCCTTCGCCGAAAGCCGCATCCGGAAAGAGACCATCGCGGCGGAAGATATCCTGCACGACCTCGGCGCGCTCTCGATGATGTCCTCGGATTCGCAGGCCATGGGCCGGCTCGGCGAAGTCATCATCCGCACCTGGCAGACCGCCGACAAGATGAAGAAGCAGCGCGGCTCTCTGCCGCAGGACAAGGGCAACAACGACAATTTCCGCGTCAAGCGCTACATCGCCAAATATACCATCAATCCCGCGATCGCCCACGGCGTGTCAAAACTGATCGGCTCGGTGGAGAAGGGAAAGCTCGCCGACCTCGTGCTGTGGTCGCCGGCGTTCTTCGGCGTCAAGCCGGACTGCATCATCAAGGGCGGCTCGATCGTGGCGGCTCCGATGGGCGATCCCAACGCCTCGATCCCGACGCCGCAGCCCGTGCATTACCAGCCGATGTTTGCCGCCTTCGGCAAGTCGCTGACGGCCTCCTCGGTGGTGTTCTCCTCGAAGGCGGCGGTGGCGTCGGGGCTGGCCAGGAAGCTCGGCATCGACAAGAAACTCTATGCGGTTGAAAACACCCGCGGCCGCATCTCCAAGAAGAGCATGATCCACAACGACGCCACGCCCAAAATCGAGGTCGATCCCGAGACCTATGAGGTCCGCGCCGACGGCGAACTCCTGACCTGCGCGCCCGCCGAGGTGCTCCCCATGGCGCAGCGCTATTTCATGTTCTAGCGCGCGATCAGCAAAAGTGGGCTCCGGTTTTGCGTCGGATCGCGCGCCAAATATTAGGTGGCGCATGATCTCCGATCATGCGCTAAGGTCCCGCCCGGCCGGTTGAGCCAAAACAATAGCCGGGAGGATTACCAGTGATCTACGTCGTTGCCACACTGACCGTGAAGCCTGAAACGCGCGCCGAATTCATTGCGGCCGCCACCGCCTGCATCAAGGAAACGCGGAAGGAGCCAGGCAATATCGCTTATGACTTGCATGAGAGCGTCACCGATCCGAGCAAGATGGTGTTCGTCGAGCAGTGGGAAAACACCGAGGCGCTGGTGCCGCACCGCGCCGCCGAGCACATGAAGACGTTCGGCCGGGTCGCCGTGAAATGCTTCGCCGCGCCGCCGAAGATCGAGGTCATCACCCCCGAAAAGGTCGACGTCCGCTAGAGAAGACGAGAAACCGTGAGGACCTAGACATGATCCGCGCCACCCGCGTTCAGGGCCAGCATCGCTGGAGCGAGCCGCCGGCCGATACCGTCGTGCTCGATTTCGACGACCGTCACCGGCGGCGGATGGCGATGACCGGCACGCGCGGGCTTGAGTTCCTGCTCGACCTCGAAAACGCGGTGGCGCTGCGCGGCGGCGACGCACTCGTGCTCGACGACGGCCGGCTGGTCGAGGTGGTCGCGGCTCCCGAGCCGCTGGCCGAAATCCGCTGCAACGACCCGCAGCATCTGGTGCGGGTCGCCTGGCATCTCGGAAACCGCCATCTGCCGACCCAGATCATGGCCAAGGGCCTGCGGATCCGGCGCGATCATGTCATCGAGCCGATGGTGAAGGGGTTGGGCGCGCGCGTGATCGAGATCGAGGCGCCATTCGATCCCGAGGGCGGCGCCTATGCCGAGGCTTTCCATGCGCATGCGGAGGCCCACTCGCATGCCCATGCGGAGGCGAGCGCGCACGCCCACGCCTCGCATGATCACGCGGCGCACGATCATGATCACCATCATCACGGTGATCACGATCACGGCAGTGATCACCATCACCACGACGAGCATTGCGACCACGAGCATCATCACGGCCATTCCCATGCTCATGACCACAAGTAAGCCGCCGGCAAGGACGCGGCGGAGCCGGGTGGTGCGGGCGGATACGGGCGAGGCGGCCGCCACGCGGCCGCCCGTTCGCGAGATGGACGAAGCGGAGGCTGCGGCGCTCTACCGGCTGATGACCTGGCTGTCGCCGGCCTTTCCGGTCGGCGCGTTTTCCTATTCCAGCGGTATCGAATGGGCGGTGGAAGCCGGCGACATCGGCGACGCCACGTCGCTGCGAAACTGGCTGGCGGCGATGCTGGCCGATGGCAGCGGCTTTTGCGACGGCGTGTTCCTGGCCCACGCCCACCGCGCCGCGGCGTCGCACGACGCGGGCGCCCTGCGCGGCATCGCGGAGCTCGCTTCGGCCTTCGTGCCCTCGCGCGAACGGCAGCTCGAAACATCGGCGCAAGGCCGCGCCTTCATCGAGATCGCCCGCGCGGCGTGGAATTGCGACGGCCTCGACGCCATGATCGCCGCTTGCGAGGGCGCGATCGTCTATCCGGTCGCGGTCGGCCTCGTCAGCTCGGTGCATGCCATTCCGCTCGTCCCGACCATGCATGCGTTTCTCCACGCGCTCGCCTCGAACTGGATCTCCGCCGGCGCCCGCCTGATCCCGCTCGGACAAACCGACAGCCAGCGCGTGCTGGCGCAGCTCGAGCCGGTGGTCGCCGCCACCGCGAGCCGCGCGCTTACAGCTTCGCTCGATGATCTCGGCAGCGCCACCTTCCGCGCCGACCTCGCCAGCCTGCGCCACGAGACGCAATATACGCGGCTGTTCCGGTCATGAGGATGATGACGAACTGTCTCAGCGAGTCGTCCCGGCGAACGCCGGGACCCATAACCACAAATGCCCATGGTTATGCAGCGCTGGGGCCCCAGCCCGCCGCAACAACGACATTCAGTGGTTATGGGTCCCCGCTTTCGCAGGGACGACGATGGAAGAGTAACGGACATGACTAACTCGCACGGCCCGCTTCGCGTCGGCATCGGTGGTCCCGTCGGATCGGGAAAGACCGCGCTGATGGACCTGCTCTGCAAGTCGATGCGCCAGCGCTACGACATCGCCGCGATCACCAACGACATCTACACCAAATGGGATGCGGAATTCCTGGTGCGCTCCGGCTCGCTGACGCCGGATCGCATCGCCGGCGTCGAGACCGGCGGCTGTCCGCACACCGCGATCCGCGAGGACGCGTCGATGAACCTCGCCGCGGTCGCCGACATGCGCGCGAAATTTCCTTCGCTCGACCTCGTGCTGATCGAATCCGGCGGTGACAATCTCGCGGCGACCTTCTCGCCGGAACTCGCCGATCTCACGATCTATGTGATCGACGTCGCCGCCGGCGACAAGATCCCGTCCAAGGGCGGCCCGGGCATCACCCGCTCCGATCTGCTGGTCATCAACAAGATCGACCTTGCGCCGCATGTCGGCGCCTCGCTCGAGAAGATGGATACCGACGCGAAAAGGATGCGCGGCGAGCGGCCCTTCGTGATGACCAACCTGAAGAAGAGCGAAGGGCTCGACCGCATCATCGGCTTCATCGAGGCCAAGGGCGGTCTGAAGCCGGCGCGGGCCAGGGCGGGCTGAGCGCATGGTTACCTCGCCCTGCTGGCGGGGAGAAGGAGAGGTGGTCCGTCCCGCTTCCGGCTTGTTAACCCTTACGGCGTGCTAACTTCGTATAGGCACGAACGGCGGAAAACCCTCGCGCCTGCATGGAACAAAGCCGCCCCGGTGTGATTATTATTCTTCAGCCTTTGCCGGCATGGCGCTGCTGGCGGCCTTTTTGTCTTCGTCTTAATCCTCTCCGCCAACTGCAGTTGCGTCCTGATGACCGCTCCCTCAATATCCCGAAACGGTTGGCTCCCATTCTGTTTCAACCTGTCGCCCCTATCGCTTTGCTGCCGTCACGGCGAACGAAGGTTGTTGTCTGCGTTCTTCGCCAGCTCCTCATTCTCAGAGTAATCGAGTGGTTCGGCTGGGTTTCATCATCGGCTTTGTCGCGCTCATCGGGGTTCTGCTCTCCGGGCTTGCGGCTTACCGTGTCCACGATCAGGAACTGACCGTCGACCGCATCGCGCTGGCACGCGCCATCGACGTCCACGCCAGCCTTGTTCAGGACCGGCTGACGGAACGCGAACTGCTGGCTCGCGTCGCAGCCGGCCTGTTCCGCGCGCCCGCGGTGATCAAGGCCAATATGCTGCAGCCCCTGCGGTCCTCGATCTATGCATTCAAGACTGATTTCGTGATCGCCGGCTGGATCGCACGGCTCGAGCCGAACGAACTGGACGCGGCGCGGGCCGAACTGAAGGGCGCGAGATTTCCGAATCCCGCGATCCGCAATTTCGACGATCGGCCGCTGGATGCACGCGCGCTCGCTCAGCCGCTCGACGTGCTGATGGATGTGGAGCCGCGCAACGCCGAGTCGATGGCCATCGCCGGACGTTCGCTGGATCAGGATCCCGTGCTGGGGCCAATGCTGGCGCGGGCGATGGCCGACGGCAAGCCGATCGCCTCCGACCCGCTGCCCTTGTTGCGGCCGGACGGCCCGGTCGGGCTGGTGCTGGCCGCGCCGGTTCTCCCCGAAGGCGGCGCCCGGCCGGTCGGCTTTGTCACCTTTTCCTACGACCTGGCGTCGCTGATGCTGACCAACGACGATCTGTCGCTGTTCTCGGTGGTGCTGAGGGATCCCCGCGATCCCGACAGCGAGCTGATCGCAGATCACCAGGGCGTCGTGACGTCGAGGACGGCATCGTCGCAGGCGTCCGCACCGTCGATGCAGCGGACCGTGACCTTCGGCGGCCGCGACTGGTCGCTCGGCTATTACGCCAAGACCAACGCGACGTTACGCGCCCAGCAGACCGCCGCGGTCGTGGGCGCCATTGGGCTCGCGCTGACCACGATCATCTGCGGGTTGTTCGGCTACGTCGCCTACAACAACCTGCGGCTCAGTCGCGAGATCCAGGTGCGGATCGGCTTCGAACGCCGCCTCACCGCGGTGATCGACGAACTCAATCACCGGGTCAAGAACATCCTCGCCGTGATCCAGTCGATCGTGACGCGCACGCTGCGCCACGGCGCCGACATCGACGTTGCCCGCGAACTTCTGATCGGCCGCATCCACGCGATGTCGAACGTGGTCTCGCTGCTCAGCGAAAGCCAGTGGCAGGGCGTCAAGCTGAGGGGCCTGTTCGAGGCCCGTGCGATCCCGCATGCCGAGCGGATCGCGGTGTCCGGTCCCGATATCGCGGTGAGCGCGCGGGCCGCGCAAAGCCTGTCGCTGCTGTTCTTCGAACTGGCGTCGCATTCCGATGAGGGGCTTTCGCTGGTCGGCAAGCACCCGCACATCGTCGCGCATTGGGAAGTGACGGGTGAGGAACCCGACGCCATTTTCAATTTCCGCTGGGAAGAGTTCAACACGTCGGCGGCGACGCGGCGCGCCGACAGCGATTTTGGCGTGATCCTGCTCGACCGCGTCGCGCCCGAAGCGATGGGCGGCGTCTCGAAGCGCTATTTCACCGATGTCAGCTACGTCTACGAGCTGACCGCGCCGATGGAGACGGTCGTCGATATGACCGAACGCGACCGCACCGAACAATTCGCGATGCCGCCGCGGCCGCGGAAGTAGCGGCGCGAAACGCGCTTCGATATCTCCGCAGGCGAATGTGCGCTCCCTCCCCCCTTGCGGGGGAGGGTTGGGGAGAGGGGTTCACACGGGCAGTCCTGATGCGGCCACCCCCCTCCCTAACCCTCCCCCGCAAGGGGGGAGGGAACGGAGAAACCGCCGCGCCGAAAAAAACCGCCGCAGCAAAAGCCGCATCGCAAAAGGGCGACCACTTCTTCAGTGGCCGCCCTTTGTTAGCGTTACCGAAGGAACTGCCTACCCGCCGCTGCCGCCGATCACGGCGCGCACCGTTTCGTCGGGGCCGAAATCCTCGGCGCCGTCGACATAGAGCAACGCGGAAAGTTTCGAGCGCGCGCGGTTGACGCGGCTCTTGATGGTGCCGACTGCGCAGCCGCAGATCGCGGCGGCGTCCTCATAGGAGAAGCCCGAGGCGCCGACCAAAATCAGTGCCTCGCGCTGGTCCTGCGGAAGCTTGTCGAGCGCGGCGCGGAATTCCTCGAATTCCAGATGCGCGCCCTGCGCCGGCTGGGTCTTCAGCGTTTTGGCGTAACTGCCGTCGGCGTCCTCCACCTCGCGCCGCCGCTTGCGGTAGTCGGAGCGAAACAGGTTGCGCAGGATCGTGAACAGCCACGCCGGCAGGTTCGAGCCGGGCTGGAACGAATCGATATTGGCCAGCGCGCGCAGCAGCGTTTCCTGCACGAGGTCGTCCGCGCGGTCGCCGTTACCGGAAAGCGAGATGGCGAAAGCGCGCAACGATGGCACCGAGGCCAGAATATCGTCGCGAAGGGCATCCGTGAGAGGCATTAATCTCTCCCGTCATTTTTGATTGCTTGGTCGCCCGCTTCTCCCAGTTGGGGACTCCCCTGCGGAACATCAAGCTTGCGGATCAGTTCTGCGAACCGGTCCGGCACGCCCTGGCGCACGACATCGTCGTACATCGCCCGGAGCTGGTGCCCGATTCTCGACTGAATCTCGGCGTTGAGCCCGCCCTGCTTGCCTGTCGCCGGATTCCTGCTGGCTTGAGACTTTACATCTTTCATGACCTGTTCCACGTTTCCCCGAGAGTTAAGTCCCTGAAGCTTCAAGAATTATCCCTGGTTTCGAGCCGTCTGCAGGGGGCTAATTCGAACTGTGCCGAAAAGTTCCGGCGACGAGGGAACTTTTCTCTCGCTGGCGCGTAGTCGGACCATCAGGGGAACCGGGTCACCCCGTAAGCCAGCTTGACCCAATACAGGATGGAGTGGGGATGTCCCGATCACAGCTCGTTGCCGAACATTTGCCGTTGCTGCGGCGATATGCCCGCGCCCTGACGGGAAACCAGGCGTCGGGCGACGCTTATGTGGGGGCCATGCTCGAGGCCCTGCTGCAGGATCCCTCGCTGCTCGACGAGCAGCACGGTCCCCGCGCCGGACTGTTCCGGCTGTTCACCCAGATCTGGAACTCGGTCTCGCTCAACGATGACGCAGAAGTGACTGCACTGCCGCTGCCCTCCGAGCGCCGGCTCTCCAACATCACCCCGCTACCGCGGCAGGCCTTCCTGCTGCTGTCGCTGGAGGGCTTTTCCGAGGAGGAAGTCGCCTTCATCCTCGGCAAGGACGTCGCCGAGGCCCGCAGGCTCGCCGATGCCGCCGGCCGCGAGATGGCGGCAGAGATCGCCACCGACGTGCTGATCATCGAGGATGAGACCTTCATCGCGATGGATCTCGAAAGCCTAGTGAAAAACCTCGGCCACCACGTCATCGGCGTCGCCCGCACGCATTCCGACGCGGTAGCGCTGGCCAAGAACAGGAAGCCAGGCCTGATCCTCGCCGACATCCAGCTTGCCGACGGCTCAAGCGGTCTCGATGCCGTCAACGAGCTGCTCAAGACCTTCGAGGTGCCGGTGGTGTTCATCACCGCCTATCCCGAGCGCTTCCTGACCGGCGAGCGCCCCGAGCCCGCGTTCCTGATCTCGAAGCCGTTCCAGCCCGCGATGGTCTCGGCGGTCGCAAGCCAGGCGCTGTTCTTCCAGCGCAATTCGCGCAACCGGGCGCCGAGGGTGGCGTAAGGGGTAGCGTGATCAAGAAGTCGTTATGTTGAAGCAAATCCGGCGTGCCTCGAGGCGCGCCGGATTTTTTGCAGCCGTTGGTCCCGGGCGGCGGGGTCAGCCGGCGGCTAATACCGCAATTCCAGCCCGGGCAATGCTCTCGTCGATTTCAGGCTTCGCGCCGGACACGCCGACCGCACCGGCACACTGCTCTTGATGCTGGACTGGTACTCTCCCCCGGGGCCCACGTTCGCCTCGCCGGCTTGTCCCGGCCGTTCGCGCGACATCGCTTCGATGACGCCGGTCGGAACGCCGACGCTTGCGGCGGTGCGTGCCTTCCGGGAGGCGAGTTCGACGGTATAGGCGCGTGCGCCGTTCATCCGCGAAAAGTGCAGCAGAGTGCCGGATTCATCGACCACGGCGACGCTGACCGCGACCTCGTGCTGCCGCGCCGCCTGCAGGCAAGCCGACGTGACAGTCCGGGCCTCTTCGAATGTGAGGGAAAATTTGCTGCGCATCGCCGCTTCTCCGAAAGGGCGCTGCCGCGCCACACGAACGGCCCAGCGCCGTTCACATGACTACCAATTATACCGCAGCGGGGAATGGAGGAGCAAGCCGACGCGCGCGCGCAGCAAGGCAGCGCAATCATCGCCTTGCCGCTTCGAACGCTGCTCTTGAGGAATTTCAATAAAAGCAGGGCGCGGCTGGCATCACCACAGCCGCGCCCTACATCGCCGGTCAATGGGGCAGGGGGGATAACCGGCTGCTGAAACAACTCGCAAGCCCCCTTGTTGTTCCCGACTGCACGAAAAAATTTATACACGGTTAAGTGATGGCCGGATTCTGAACCGGGCGGGGTCCTCGATGTTCTCATTATTGATCGCCATGGGGCGAGGGACGAACCGTCATGTCACAGAAATCGCGTATCCTCTTCGGTGTCGCCGCCATTGCGCTGACGCTGGGCGCTATCCCGCTGGCCGCTGGCCGCGACCTCTCCGGCGGCGTATTCAATCGTTCGCAACCCCCTTCGCCTTTGCCTGCCACCGGGATCAATCGCGCCGCCAAGGCGGACCGCGCCGGTAGCCTCGTACGGTCCGACGTAGCGATGCGGACGATCTCGCTGCAGTTCAACGGGCTCGACGCCACCTCGGTGCTGGTCCGCATGCCCGTCGCGCAAGCCTCGCGCCCGAGTTCCTTTGTGCCGTCCTGGATCAGGCCCAGCGGCGACAAGCGGGCGGTTGCCTGCGAGCCCGTCGTCAGCGTGCTGACCGAAGTCGCCAAGCAACTCGAGCCCGGCCGCTGCGTGACCTGAGCGCGCGTCTTGAGTTGCAAGCAGCCGACACATCAGTTCGCCCGTCATTCCGGGATGCGCCGTCAGGCGCAGGCCCGGAATCCATAACCCCGATTTGTGGTTATGGATTCCGGGCTCGTGCTCCGCACGCCCCGGAATGACGAGTGCTGGGTTTTCGCGCGCACCTTCTGTCATTGCGACGAGGCAATCCAGCTTTACCGGGGTGTGCATTGGCGCGAATCGCCGGCGGCAAGGACGAACACGCGTTTGCGCGTGCGACCAATTGACCCGACGGGCAAATCAGCAAAAGTCTGTCCAGCCCCTTTTGCAAAAATATTCTGATTTTCAGAAGACCCAAATCACCTCTATATCCCCCGCCGTCCCGTCCCACACAGAGGGGCATTTCGCGATCGTCACGGACGTTGGCGGCGGGATGCGGTGGACGCAGGCGGCGCTTTTGACGAGGGCGTGTGCATGCGGACGGCGAAGCCGTGTGGTCCTGATGCCCCGACGCTGGCATCAAGTTCCCGGGAAGCAAGCTTCTTGGGAATGACGGTGGCAAAAAAGCCCGGTCACCGGGGAGAGCGCGGAGTAAGCCGTAAACCATTGCGCGGGGAATGCCGGGTGATTTCCGGTGTGACCTGACTAACGCGTGTGCGTTCTACCACTATCATTGCACACGCGGCTATCGGGCGCATCGGGCGCCCGGCATTCCCTGCGCCCTCCAATATGAGAGGGCGGAATGTAAACAGCATAACTCGGGCGAAATGCGCCGCGAGATCGCGGAGGCTTGTTTGCAAACACGCGCTGTCTGAAATTCGAATTTTCGTCATTGCGAGCGAAGCGAAGCAATCCAATCCATGCTCCGGGATGAAAAGCTGGATTGCTTCGTCGCTTTCGCTCCTCGCAATGACGTTGTGTGAGGGTGCGGACTACTCCGCCGGCGCCTCGTCGCCCGCGGCGGTGTTGCGGCTCGCCAAAAATCCCAGGGCAATGCCGCCGACGGCGAGGATCGGGATCAGCCGCTTGACGCCGATGGCACGGATCACCTGGAGGCCCGCGGCAACCAGCATGGGATCGGCGAGCGCACTATGCACGGCCGATCTCGCGGCTTCTGCCGCACGGGCCTTGGCCTGTTTCTCGATCTGCTTCTTGCGCGTGATGTAGCTGAAGGCGGCGATCAGGCTGGTGACGAAGAACACGGCGGCGCCGGCAAGGCAGGCCTGCACCAGGCCATATTTGTCCAGCACCAGCACGAAGGCGGCGGCACACAGGAACGACGTGGTCACGAACAGCGCCAGCGCGGCGGCAGCCGCCAGCGAAGTCAGCCGCAAGGCGCTGCCGGTGGATTCTTTCAAATCATCGATTATGCGCGCGAACATCGGAAAGCCTCGCTGGAAATATCGGCCATCGTGAACTCACGGTTCGAGACGCGCGGCCCGCAGCCTAGTTTACGCAGGCTGCGTAGACTTGCCTGCGCGCTCCTCGCCATGAGGGTAGAGAACCTCATCCTGAGGAGCATCGCGAAGCGATGCGTCTCGAAGGATGAAGCCGCGGACAAGCCTGCCCTACCGCCGCCAGGTCGCGCCGATCAGGAAGCCGAGGCCGAGCGCGAGGCCGACGGTCGCGAGCGGGCGCTGCGTAATCACGTCCTCCAGGGTCTCCTCGATCGAACTCGCCGCGTCCTGCGCCGCGTCCATCATGGCGCCGCCGCGCTCGGTCATGTCGTCGACCGTGGCATCGACGTTCTCGCGCGCCTGTTTGTAGCCGCGGCGCGCCTGCTTCCTGGCGGCGCCGGCGAAGCTGTTGAGCGCGTCAGTGATCTGGTCGGTGAGGGCTGCGATATCGTTCTTCACGGCTGCTACATCCTTCTCGAGGCGTTCCTGGGTGAATTTGTCAGACAGGTTTCTCATGCCGATCTCGCCGTCTGTACTGGACATCGAAAGCTCCCGGGATACTGAAATCATCCACGGCACAAACGTTTCGCCGCGCGCTAAGTTCCAGCATGGCATTTTCCGGTCGGAAAACGGCATGCTTTGAAAGTTTGCGCGTATTCGGATCGCAAAACCGGTACCCACCTTTGCGGAATACGCGCGTATTGAAACCATCAGTCCTGCGGCAGTTGCGGCATATCGACCGGCATCAGATGCTCTTTGAGAATGAGCGCGACGATCAGCAGCGGCGACGACAGAAAGCCGCCGACCGGGCCCCAGAGCCAGGTCCAGAACGCCAGCGCCAGCAATACCGCGAGCGCGTTCAGCGAGAGGCGGCGCCCAATGATGGTCGGTGTGACGAAATGCCCCTCCAGGAATGTAATTCCGACAAAGGCCAGCGGCGCAATCAGGCCCGCGGTGATGGTGGGAAACGCGACGATGCCGACTGCCACGAGGACCACGAACATCGCGACCGGGCCGATGATCGGCAGATAGTTCAAGGTCGCGGCCAGCGCGCCAAGGCCCGCGGGATTGGGCATGCCGGTCACGGCGCAGGCGATGCCGGTCGCGATGCCGACGCCGACATTGATCATCGTCACCGTCAACAGGTACCCGCCGAGATGCTCCTCGATCTCGTTGAGGATCCGCAGCATGCGCAGCCGCTCGGCGCGACCGGCAAAGGTCAGGATCAGCGCGCGGCGCAGGTCGCGCCAGCTCGCGATGAACAGGATCAGGGTGGCGAAGAACAGCAGGAATTCGGTGAAGGTCGGCGACAGGAATTCCAGCGCAGGCTGCACCCAGTCAAATTTCGGCATCTGGAACGAACTCAGGGGATCGGAGCCGCCGACCATGCCCTGCAGCTCCTGCCACAGCGCCAAAGGCCGGTCGAACACATGCAGCTTGTCCGTCAGGAGGGATCCGAGTTCCGGCAGCCGATGGCTCCACTCCATCAGGGGCGAGGAGATAAGGCCGACGATGAAAGTCGCGATCGCGCCCACCGCCACAACGATCAGGACTGCCGCCACGGCGCGGGGAATGCGGCCTCGCTCGAGAAGGCTGGCGGCCGGCGACAGCATGGTGCCCACCACGAAGGCCGCCACGACAGGCAGAAAGAACGCCTTGGCGACATAGAGGACGGCGACGACGCAGATGACGAGAAGCCCGACCAGCGCGAAGGCGACCACCTCGGCCCGCTGGATCACCGGCGGCAGTTCGGTTCGGCTCTCGGACAGCGGCGTACCGGCCGCTTCGCTGGAGGGCGCACGTTCGTTGGGAAGGACACGCAACTTGCTCTCCCCGCTGCTGGCGGCTGAAAGGGCTGACGAGCACGGGTTCGCGCGATGACGGCGTCGGGCGACGAAGCGGCTCAGGCAGGCACAACACGCCGCGCCGACAAAAGGTTCCATCTCGGGATCGTGAGCGGCGGTCGGCTTGACATCATCGTCTCTCGTCGAATCGGGCGGAACCGCGCCGCCCCGGCCGAGTTGGTTGTCTCAGGAAGCATCGAGCTGATGCGCATCGCCCTGGGGCAGATCATGACACAGACCATCGCAAGGTTTCGCAGGCCATCGCCGCGCGTGACGAACGCGCTCGTTCTCGCCGGGGTCATGGTGATGGCGCCGTTAATCTTCTCCGGTACGGCGAACGCGCAAGTGCTCGGCTATGCCGCCGCGCCGCAGAGCGCGTTCCCGCCTGGCAACATGGTCACACCGGATGAGCCGGCGCTGGCCGACGATGGCAGCACCGTGCTGCCGGAACGGCTGCGGCGGACCGTGGTGGCGCTCGACACCCGCGAGGCGCCCGGCACCGTCATCATCGATACCGGCAATACCGCGCTCTACTACGTGCTCGGCCAAGGCCGCGCCATTCGCTATGGGGTCGGCGTCGGCCGCGAAGGTTTTACCTGGGCCGGTGTGCAGACCATCAGCCGCAAAGCGGAATGGCCGGACTGGCATCCGCCGGCACAGATGATCGCGCGCCAGCCCTATCTGCCGCGCTTCATGGCCGGCGGCCCCGGCAACCCGCTCGGGGCCCGCGCCATGTATCTCGGCTCGAGCGAATACCGCATCCACGGCACCAACGATCCCACCACCATCGGCAAGTTCGTCTCGTCCGGCTGCATCCGCCTGACCAATGAAGATGTCCGCGACCTCTTCAGCCGGGTCGACGTCGGTACCCGGGTCGTGGTGCTGCCGAAGAACGGCCCGCATCTCGCGGCCAGGGCGATCGGTCCCGCAGGGCCGCAGGCGGCCGGCACCATCACCGTTCGCCCGCTGGCGCCGTCGCGTGCCGGTGTGCTGCCGGCCGGCCGCCCGGCGGTGAGTCTTTCGATGTCGTCGCTGTACTGACCAGAGCGCGTCGCGGAGACCGGCATGTTGAGGAAATCACTCAGGCAGGTTGTGGTGGGCGGGGCCGTGGCGCTTTGCACGCTGGCCCTCGTGCCGGCCGCACAGGCCGAAAACGACTTCCTCTCGGCGCTGTTCGGCGCGTTCGGCGGCGGCCACTCGCGCGGCCCTGACGTCATCCGCGTGCCCTATGCCAATGAAGGCGAGCCCGCCGGTGCGCAGGACTTTCTGCCGCAAGGCGATGCGCCACGGCAGCGTATCGTAACCTACGGCGGCGGTCAGGCCTATTGCGTGCGCACCTGCGATGGACGCTATTTCCCGCTGCAGGGCTCCGACAGGGAAAGCCGGGCGGCGTCGTGCAACAGCTTCTGCCCGGCGAGCGATACCGAAGTGGTGTATGGCAGCGGTATCGACAGCGCCGCTACGACAAGCGGCAAGCCGTATTCCGAACTGCCGAACGCGTTCCGCTATCGCAACGAGATCGTGGCGGGATGCACCTGCAACGGCAAGGACCAGTTCGGTCTGGCGGACATCAAGGTCGAGGACGATCCGACGATCCGCAGGGGCGATCTCGTTGCCCGTCCCGATGGGCTGATGGTCGCCGGCCGCAGCGCCGACCGGCGCGGCGCCTCGCTGAATTTCACGCCCGCCTCGAAATCGATCCAGGCCCGCTATCAGCGGGTGCCCGTCGTAGCCAAGGAATAACGAGCTCCGGTGGCCTCGTGGTTCGAGACGCGTGGCGTTGCCGCGCTCCTCACCATCAGAGGCAGGACCTCATCCTGAGGTCCGAAGCGCCGTCTCGAAGGATGGCCCCCCACATCGAAAGGCAAGCCGACGTTGGCGATCAGGCGGCGCGGATCTTGCCGAGGAACTGGGTCACCTGGCCGCCAAGCTGCTGGCTCTGCGTTTCCAGCGTCTCGGAGGCCTGCCTGACGTTCTCGGCGGCGGCGGCAGAGGCATCGGCATCGGTTTTGACGCCGCTGATGTTGTCGGAGACGTTCTTGGTGCCCTGCGCGGCGAATTGGGTGCTGCGGGTGATTTCCTGGGTGGCGGCGCCCTGTTCCTGAACCGCGGCCGCGATCGCGGTGGCGACTTCATTGACCTCGCCGATGATGCTGCCGATGCCCTTGATGGCGTCGATGGCCTCGCCCGCAACCTTCTGGATGTCGGCGATCTGCTCGGAAATCTCGTCGGTCGCCTTGGCGGTCTGGCTGGCCAGCGATTTGACCTCGGAGGCTACGACGGCGAAACCTCGCCCGGCTTCCCCGGCGCGCGCGGCCTCGATGGTCGCGTTCAGCGCGAGCAGGTTGGTTTGCGCAGCAATGGTGTTGATCAGCCCGACCACTTCGCCGATCCGGCCCGCCGATTTGGCGAGACCCTGCACGGTGCCGTCGGTCTCACGCGCTTGCCCGACCGCGCGGCTGGCGATTCCGGCCGCATGCGCGGCCTGCTGGCTGATGTCGTTGATCGAGGCGCTCAACTGTTCCGAGGCCGAAGCGACGCTCTCGACGCTCATCGAGGCCTCGCTGGAGGCCTTCTCGGCCACCTGGACGCGCTCGTTGGTCTGGCGGGAAACTGCCGTCAGGCCCGACGACGTGGTCCGCATCTGGCTGGAAGCGTCGCCCAGCTGCTGCAGCGACTGGCGCACCATGTTCTCGAATTCGCCGACATAGGTCTCGATCGTCTTCTGGCGGGAGGCGGCGCCCGCGTTGCGCTCGCGCTCCTGCGCTTCGATCCTGAGCTTGTCCTGGGCCTGCTGCTTGAAGGTTTCCAGCGCTCCGGCGAGCGCGCCGATCTCGTCATGGCGTTCGGTGTAGCCGGTATCGACGGTCAGGTCGCCCGAGGCCACCTTCAGCATGGCGTCGCGCATGTTGTGCAGCGGCTTGATGACCCGGCGGGTGACGGCCACCATGGCGCCGAGCGTCAGGGCGAAGGCTGCGGCCAGCAGCACGAGCTGGATCAGCAACGAACGCAGGGCCGCCGCGTGCTGGACGGCGGTGTAGTCCTTGGCCGCATCGAGGGCTGCTTCGGCAACGCCGACCGCGGCTCCGAGCCGTCCGACCGTGATCGGGCTCCATTGGTTCGCCGTCAATTCCGCCTTCTCGCCGGCGCTCAATGCCGTCAGCAGGCGTTCGCGCAGGGTGAGGTATTCCGCTTCGAAATAGGCGGTCTTGGTCGCCGTGATGGCGCTGGCAAGCGCAGGAGGCAGGGTCATACCCGACGCGGTCAATTGCAGCGCGTTCCATGCTGCATCGGTACCGCCGAGGAATTTCGTATAGTTCAACCGCCCTTCCGGCGTGATCTTTCCGGCGGCGAGCCCGTTCGAAATCAGCAGCGACGCCTCGCCGGCGGTGTTGCGCAGCAGCCATGCGACCTGCTTGATCGCGAGCAACTGGTCGATCGTGGCATCCTGGTGATTGACCGCGGCGGCAAGCGCGCCGGACAATTTGTCGAGCGTGTCGAGCAGCGCCTGGGTCGTTTCCATGTATTCCTTGGGCAGCGCCGCACGGCGCGAGGCCTTCGGCTTGGCGACTTCGTCCCAGAATTCCTTCTGTTCGGCCGTCAGCGTCTTGAACAGCCGATCGAGCTCAGGCACCAGGGTCGACTGCTGCGCGAATTCGATCGACGGCAGCAGCACGAGCGCGTTGCTCATCGCCGGCATTTCGGTGTTGCGAAGGTTGCGCAGGTATTTGTCGATATCGCTGTCGACCGGTGCGTCGGAGTTGAGCAGCCGGTTGGTGGTGGAGCGGTCGGTGCGCAGATTGTGCATCGCCTTGAAAAGGTTCGCCGAGGCGTCGGCGATGACGGCGATCCGGTTGGTCAGCTGCAGCCGGGTCCAGGAATCCCAAGCGTTGATGGAGAAGCCGACGACCACGCAGAACGCGGTGGCCAGGATGACGGTCTTCAGCAGCGCGGATACGGTGAGACGATTCAGCATGGCAGCCCCCAGATTTTCGCGCCTATTTGGGCCGACATAGGTAAAAATTTAGACAGTTTGGCTGCCGTATTAGTACTGGCTCGCAGGAGCAGAAGAGCCGAATAGCCCTGAGACGCGGTTCCTTCAGGGGAACCGAAGGGTCCCCAGCGGGTTAACAGGTTGTTAATTTCGCTTCGCGCGGTTCCAGGGGGATTTTCGGATGCTCGTCAGCGTACTCGTCACCTTTCTCGTCGTCATACTCATTCTGTATCTGATCAACCTGTTGCCGCTCGACGGCCGCGCCAAGCAGATCATCCGCGTCATCGTCATCATCCTCGGCGTGATCTCGCTCTTGAAATACATAGCGGTGTTCTAGCGAGGACACTGCCGCAGCAAAAAAGCCCCGGCGGGAAGCCGGGGCTTTTGGTTGGCCTGTCGCGCAGGACCTACTTCAGCGTCTTGAACCAGTCGTCCACATCCCGGTGGATCTGGTCCTTGGCGAAGCCGTAGCGCTGCTGCAGCTTGCCTTCGAGCTGCTCGCGGCGGCCCTCGATCACGTTGAGGTCGTCGTCGGTGAGCTTGCCCCACTTCTCCTTGGCGGCGCCCTTGAACTGCTTCCAGTTGCCTTCAACCCGGTTCCAATCCATCGTCATCTCCTCCTGCGTTGAGATGACGACTTAACGGGTGCGGGTTTCGAACGTTCCCGAAACGAGCCTGCGGCATGTGACCGCCGCCGGATTTCAGCCGGCCGCCTCTTAGCCCGCGG
>CAWHRA010000032.1:0-599439 GCA_963831585.1 uncultured Alphaproteobacteria bacterium
ACGCATCGAGATGAACGAGGGACCCTCAAGGAGGTAACGATGGATAAGAACTTCATCAAGGAGACAATGCTTTCGCCTGAGGGACCGCGTTTGGTGCGCCGATGTCCGTCCTGAGACTTCTTCGCATGCGGCTTGACTGCTGGCTGCCAATGCTTTGTCCATCGAGCAAGTTGCACTTCACGCGGGGTATCCGAGCCGCAGCAGCTTCACTCGACCCTTCCGGAAGCACTACGGGACCGTCCCTTCAAACTATTGGTCACAAGCGAAACGCGTCTTCGTTGCATATCAGATCGAAGAGGACGGCGCTCCGAGTAATTGGGGCCATGAAAAAAACAATGCGCAGATTCACGCTACTTGGACGAACTGTGCAGGGGGCGTTGGCCTCTGAAAGCTTCAGACGCGGCCGCCGGAAAGAATGAAAACGATAACAATCCGCCATTTTTAACGGCGCGCAGACGGGAATACCCTCCTCATTCACCTCATCGATACGTGGTGGCAGCACGCGTGGCCCATCGATCACAACGCGGTCGATCCGCCGTTCGTGTGCCCACCTACTCTCGATGTCCCAAGAACTCGTTCGAGCAGCCCAGCATGCAGGAGTTACGCCATGCCCTTTCGCTTCATCACAAAATATGTCAACACCTGCCTAATCGACTATTCTGTTGCCATCGTCTTGATGGTCGCGCCATTTCTGCTGAAGCTAGGCAAGAGCAGTCCTGTCGCACTGTGGCTTTCGGTGGTGACCCGCGTCACGGCACTGCTGCCGCCGGCACTCACGGACCGCCCGACGGGGCTCGTCCGGGTCATCCATGACTGGCTGCATCTCTGGGTGGACCGCGCATTGAGTGTGGTCTCCACCGCTGCCGCGTCCGCTTTCCATTTCCCCGGGCTTGACGCTTGGTACCACTGGGTTCTTGCCGCTGCGGTATTGCTGGCGGCCTCAGTTCTCAACGCGCCCGAGGCGAGCGCCGCCTCGCGAGCGAACCTCGACACCTTCGGGCCGAAGAGCAAGGTCGAGGAAGGCGCAGTGGTGAAGCTAGGCGGACGGTTTTTCATTATTGCCGTGTCGACAGGCAAGTTTATGTGCGACGGCAACGAGATCATGGGCATCTCCACCCAGGCCCCGATCCACGCCAGTTGGAGGGCAAGCGCGCCGGTGACGCGATCTCGTTCAACGGAAGGGAGTTCGTGATCGAGGAGGTCGCCTGACAGCTGCGACACCGAAGGTCGAAAGCAGCGCCTCGGTATGACGCACGGCGACCGTCCCGAATTTTGTGGGGTCCTAGGAAGGAAGCGGTTGACGTATGGCGCGGCCCGGGCGATCTTCCCAAGCCTTCCCCAACCTCGACAGCCGGACACTGAAGCACCGTCGTGTCGTGCGCCTGAAGTTCTCTCCCCCCTTGAACTGGCGGTCGACGCTCGACGCCGCACTGACCCGCCTTCCATGGCGCCGGGCGAGCGGAATGGAAACAATAACGACCGGGCATTTCTAATGGTTGGCGTGCCGGCATAGCCTTTCTGTGCGTCTAACCGGGCTGACCCGTGACGGTTGCGCAGAGTGCTTCCAGCGTAGGGCGGCGTGATCGTCCTCTTGGTGGATGCATGCCCCGCGTGGCAAGGATCCGCTCGAGCAACCAAGCACATAGGAGTCACTGATGTCGTTCCGCTTCATAACCAAGTCTATCCACGCCTACCTAATCGATTATCCCATCGCGATCGTCTTGATAGCAGCGCCGTTCTGGCTGAAGCTCGGCCAGAGCGGACCGGTCGCAATGTGGCTTTCGGTTGTTGTCGGTGTCGCCGCACTACTCTTGGCCGCCCTGACCGACCATCCCACCGGGCTCGTCCACATCATTCCCTACTGGCTGCACCTTTGGGTCGATCGCGCCGTCGGCGTGGTGTTTGTCATCGCCCCGTTTGCCTTCAAATTCTTCGGGCTCGACGCTTGGTACTACTGGGTCCTCGCTGCCGGTGTCCTGCTCACGACGTCAGTCTTTAACGCGCCTGAGGAGCCAGTCGCGAGGCGTTCGGGATTGGACACGCGCGTAGCGCGCTAGACATGACGGCCCGACGCGCAGCGCACCAAACCTCGCGCGGAATTTGAGTTCAAGGAACGGAGAGCTCGCCGGTTTGATAGACCGTCGAGCTCTTCGGCTCTGTGAAGAGGCATGCATCGACCGCAAACCCCTGTAGGGCCGAGCGCGTCGCCGGGAAAGGCTCCGGCGTCTCAAGCATGGCCGACGCGTCGTGGTCGCTCGGGGGCGCTTTTCCGCCGAGGAGATGGTCGCGGCTGCTTGGGAAATGGCCCACCCCGGAAGCTATCCATCGTTATTTTGAATTTGCCGTCGCGCTCGTCTAAACGCCCGATCGGCGGCCATAAATCGCGCCAACATCGGAGCCACGAGTGAGTTCAGGTCAATTGTATGACCACCCTCTTGTTTTAGCACTTCGGCATAGATTCTTAGATCACGGTGAATCGCAGCCGGCAGTTTTATCGTCATTGTGACCGGCTTATCATCCTCGATGGCGCCTATCTTCAGTTTGCTCACGTTGGTCACCCACGATAGGGCTCAAGCACCAGATCGCGATCGACGATCACGTTCACTGGGAAGCCTGGCCTGATTGTCAATGTCGGTTGAATATTGAGGTTTCTCTGAACGACCTGCTGTCCGGTCCGATTGAGCGAATTGACCGCACCCAATCGAAGCGCCTGGAGGACGGCCGCGTTGTTACCGTTATCCGCACCAGCGCCGAGCTCTGACCCAATGCCCAGAACGCTAGACAACAACGCGGCCTTGAACAATTCGGGCCAGTGATTGTCGATTTCGTCCTCAAGACCAGAGTGACCGCCGGCGTCGGCGCCCTCCTGTCGCTCCAGAACGATCGAGCGACCGTTTGGCATTATCAGCCGCGTCCATACCAGGAGCACGCGTGACTGCCCAAATGCGACCTGGCTATCGTAGGTCCCTATCAGTCGCGCTCCTTGCGGAATTAGTCTGATACGCCCAGTCGGAGTATCGAATACCGCCTCTGTAACTTGCGCGGTGATCTGACCGGGTAGATCCGAGCGAATTCCTGTAATGAGAGCTGCAGGAATGATCGTTCCCGCCTGGATGACAAAGGGAGACGCAGGACGGGAAAGTCTGTCAGGCGCCGTCGTCCGCCGATCAACAGGAGCGTTGACGAACAGCAATTTGCGATCCTGCCCGTTCTGAGCGAAGGTTTCATCGGAAGATGACGCGGTATTGGTAGGCGCTTCCTGAGATGCGGCACGCGGCGGCGTAGATGGCGCTGTTGTCGACGCAAATACTTTACTGGTCCGAGCCGCCTCGGCTTCTTGGTTGGCACGTTGTTGTTCAGCATCCAGACCGATCGATAGTGATTGGCCTTCCGCCGTAGCGGTGAGGTGCCCCGGGTCGGCGGGCAATGGTGGCCCAAGCCGGGGGACATCGTGGGGAACGCCGGCATAGTCCTGCGGCAACGCCGCCAGGCCATCTGCAAAGTTGTGATGATCTGTGCTGTAGAGCTCGTCTGGTGCCGGATTATGCGGACGGTTACTCCTCAGTGCCCACAGCACCGCGCCAGAAATGAGCAGCAAAGCCAGAGCTGTGCCACCGGCAAGGACTTTGCGAGAAACTCGCGTGATCCTTGGGCGCTCTGCACCAAGACGCAAGGCCTGTGGGCTATTCGTGGACGCGGGCCTTGGTTCGGATACTGGACCGATGCTCTCGTTTGCGCCATTGTCCGTCACGATCACCTCCCGTCGTTCCTGACAATTCGGACCCTCTGTTGCTTCTCTCCTCCGAGACGCAATTCAGCGGCGGCGAACAAGCGGTCCACAATCAGGACATTCTTGTAGGCGCGGTAGTTGACGAGCTCGGGCTTACCGTCCTGGCCGATGACGAACAGCGGCGGCATTTCGCCCTGCCCGATTCCTGACGAGAATTCGATATAGACCTTGAGGCCGTCATCGTACGCATTGACGGGCCGCCAGGGCGGATTGTCGCCCTCAATGACGTAGCGGTAGCGGCGCTGATCCATCTCGGGGATGACCGGCATTGGTGGCAAAGCCTTGGAGCGGCTTGATCGGTCTTCCGGATAAACCCAGGCGACCGACGGCATATATGTCTTCTCGCGAGAGCGGAGTTCGATCAGGTAGGTTCGTCGATCGGTGTTGACGACAAGGTTCGTCCCGATAGCGGGCCTTGTCGGCTTCACCATAATGTGGACGCGCCTTGTGTCTCCGTTGCCGCTTTCGGTGTCACCGACGATCCAACGCACGGTGTCGCCGGCCGCCAGGGGTCCGGAACCGGTCAGCTGCTCCCCCTGTTCAAGCGCGATATCCGTAATCTGTCCTGGCGAGGCATAGATCTGATAAAGCGCGCCGGGGCTGTACGGAAAGACCTGCACGGCATTGAAATACCCGGCGCGCCGGGGCTGGACCCGCGCGACATCGTTCGCGATTTCGACGCGATCGGTCGGGTCCTTTGCCTCTGCTTCGCCCTTCTTGCTGCCACGAGCAGGAGTCCAAGATGGAGGGACATGCAATGGCTGCGCATGATCGTATGCGGGCATTGGTAGATCGGGAGACGGCGGTACGTTGTCGTCATACCTGATCTGCGGTGGTTTGAAGGTCGTGCAGCCCGAGAGCACGAGCCCAATGAGTAAGGCCACGCGTATCAGACCAGCGGATTTCGGTACGATGGTTCTCACTAGCCGAACTCCTTCGACCAGTTGACTGCGTTGACGTAAACGCCCAGCGGGTTCTTGCGCAGGCGGTCAGCCTCGCGCGGGGTTTTGATAACGATGGAGAGGATCGCGGTCCATCGCTCGGTCGCGGCGAGCTGACCGCCGTCGTATCGGCGTTCGGTCCACGCAACCCGAAAGCTTTCCGATGAAGCGCGGATGACGCTCGAGATCTCGACCGCAACTTGCGTATTGCCGAGCTTGGCGAAGGGATCGTTGGTTCGCGCGTAATCGTTCAGTGCCGCTGCTCCGCGATCGGTCGTGAAGTCGTAAGCGCGGAGCCAGTCCTGCCGTAGCACAATGGCGTCGGTCGGCAGGCCTCGCACATCTTCAATAAAGCGCGCGAGATGAAACGCGATTTGCGGATCGGTCGGCTGGTAGAAGGGACTTGCCGGTGCGACCGCCTGAGCCTGGCCGAGATGATCAACCTCCACCACCCACGGCGTGATGGTACCCTGGGTGGACTGCAAAACGAGGCTTGCTGCAAGCCCTCCGGACAGCAACACGCATCCGAATGCCATCAACCGCCAGTTTCTGGCCTGGACGCGGGCCGACCCAATACGCTCGTCCCAGATTTGAGCCGCCTTCTGGTAAGGCGTCACCGGCTCCGGCGTGCGACCGTAATGCACGGATGGTCGCTTGAACATCAGTGCCCTCCATCGGACAGATCAACGGAGGCTCCGCCACCAGCACTGTCACCGCTGCGGACGGCATGGGTGGCCGCGGACACACCCTGGCTCACGGTCTGCGCGCGCTTCATGCGACGCGCCCAGGCCGGTGGCGCGTCTGCCGCCGACGAACCGCCACCGAGCCCAGCAGCCATGCGGCGCAGCGGGCTGACGATCGCCGAGCCCCCTACACTCGCGACGCCACCCAATCCTCCGGCACGGTAAGCGCTTGTAGCTCCGCCTGCTATCGCTGCCGCACCACGAGCACCGCCGACGAGTGCGCCGCCTGCGAGTCCGGCGCCACCGGCTGCGAGACCCGCGCCAGCCACGATGGCTCCACCAGCAGCCAAGCCGGTGCCGACGGCAGCTCCCGCACCAAGTTGCGGTCCACCCGATACGATGCCGTTCGCAATGCCAGGACCGAAAATACCGAGGCCAAGGAGCGATAACGCCCCAAGGACAAGCGCCATGGCGTTGTCGATGGTCGGCTGATTGCCACCAAAGCCCGCCGTGAACTGTGAGAACAGCGTCGAGCCGATGCCGACGATAACGGCCAGCACCAGGACCTTGACGCCCGACGAAATCACGTTGCCAAGGACCCGCTCGGCGGCAAACGCGGTCTTACCGAACAGCCCGAACGGGATCAGAACGAAGCCGGCAAGCGTCGTCAGCTTGAACTCGATCAGGGTGATGAAGAGCTGGATAGCCAGAATAAAGAACGCAAGCAGCACCACGATCCAGGCAAACAGCAGCACCGCGATCTGAATGAAATTCTCAAAGAAGCTGACATAGCCCATCAAGCCCGAAATCGAATCGAGAATTGGTCGCCCGGCATCAAGCCCCACCTGGGCGATCTTTCCGGGTCTCAGGAAATCTGCCGAGGACAGGCCGGTGCCGGAGGCTTTCAGCCCCAAGCTGGCGAAGCTCTCGAAGATGATGCGCGCCAGACTGTTCCAGTTGCCGATCAGGAAAGCGAAGACACCGACAAACAGGGTCTTCTTGACGAGGCGCGCCAGGATGTCCTCGTCGGCTCCCCATGCCCAGAACAGGCCGGCCAGCGTGACATCGATTGCCGCGAGAGTCGTCGCAAGATATCCGACGTCGCCTCCGACCAGCCCAAAGCCGGAGTCGATGTACCGGGTGAACGTCTCCAGGAACTGATCGATGATCCCGGTGCTGCCCATGGGTCACTCCTTCCCTGACTGCTGAATTGGAGGGTAACCGGGTGATATGCGGTTCTCGTCCTTCGGCGGCACGAACAACGAAGAGCCCTCTCGAGGAGGCGCGTTGTCGGACGATGCAGGTGAAATCTTCTGCCCGAGGAATTGGCGGCGCTTCTCGGCCCACGCCTTCCGGCACTCGGACAGAGCATCTTTCCGCTCGTAGGTGACAGAGCGACACTCCGCGAGCTTTGCCGTGAGTGCATCGGATGCATGATCAGCCGATGCAGCCGGCAGGGTTTGGCCCTCGTCGTCACGTAACCGGATTGCGCAAGCGGCAACTACCAGGACGATGAGTACCCCTGCGGCCACGGTCGGGAGGCGTTTCAGTTTTTTCGCGTTCATCAGTGAAACATCTGCACGGTTGTGGGTTGATAGCCGGCGCCTTGCGTCAGGAAGCGCCGCAGTTGCTCCCTGCCCTGGTCCTGAGCGGCGGCATGCTGGGCCGATTCCAGGTTTTGTGCGCGACCATGGGCCACGACGACGGCCGTGAGATCTGCGAGTTGCTGGGCCTGCAGCGCCAGGAGCTGATTGCCGGCCTGGCTCGCCTGCAACGCACCGGTCGCACCTTGGCTCGAGGTGACCAGCGCCGACATCTGTGTACGGTTTGTGTCGAGGTTGCCGACGACCGTCGCCTGCGTTCTCATGGCGTCCTGCAGACCCGCCATCGCGTTCTGCCAACGCGCTTGTGCGTTCGCGATCAGCGCCTGGTCCGAAAGACTTGACGATGCCGGTGCGTAGGTCGTCGAGAACGCACGGTCGATCTGTTGGATATCATAGGCGATGCGTTGAGCCTGGGCGAGCAACTGCTGGGTACGCTGGATCGACTGTTCCAACTGCAACAACGACGAGAACGGCAGCGTGGCCAGATTCCTCGCCTGGTTGATCAGCATCTGCGCCTGGTTCTGCAGCGACACTATCTGGTTGTTGATCTGCTGCAAGGTACGAGCGGCCGTCAGTACGTTCTGCGCATAGTTATTGGGATCGAACACGACTAACTGGGCGGAGGTCCGGCTAGGTAAGACGAAGACGGTAAATGCGATTACACTGGTGCCGACGATGCGAAAGAGGCGGTTCATTTGGATGCCTCCAATTCAGCGAGATGAGGGATGAGATCGGTCGCCCAGGCGACGTCGCGGGCTTTCAGCCAGCCCGGCACAAAGTTGTCGCGGCCACCTTCGGCAAGGACCTGCTCGATCAGCGCCTGGTCGGCCTTGGAGGAAGCAGCGGTGAAGGCGAGAGCGACCTCGCCAAGACCGAGTTCGAACAGGCGATTGCCGCGACGCGACTGACAGTAGTAGTCGCGCTTTGGCGTCGCACGGGCGAGAATCTCAATTTGCCGGTCGTTAAGTCCAAAGCGCCGGTAGATCGCCATGATCTGTGGCTCGATGGCGCGATCGTTGGGCAGCAAAATCCGGGTCGGGCAGCTCTCGATGATCGCCGGCGCGATCGCGGAGCCGTCGATATCAGCAAGCGATTGGGTCGCGAAGACAACGGAAGCATTCTTCTTGCGAAGGGTTTTCAGCCACTCTCGTAGTTGACCAGCAAATTCCTTGTCATCAAGCGCTAGCCACCCTTCATCAATGATGAGCAGAGTTGGCCGGCCATCAAGCCGTCCTTCAATGCGGTGGAACAGATAGGAAAGGACGGCCGGCGCGACTGCCGTACCAATCAGTCCGTCGGTCTCAAAGACCTGGAGGGAGCCTTCGCCAAGGCGCTCGAATTCCGCATCAAGGAGCCGGCCATATGGCCCGCCGAGGCAACAGGGCTGGAGAGCGCGCTTCAATACATTGGATTGAAGAAGGACGCAAAGACCGGTCAGAGTCCGCTCGTGGATCGGTGCTGAAGCCAGCGAGGTCAGCGCAGACCAGAGGTGATCCTTTGCTTCCGGCGTGACTTCGATCCTCTCACGACCGAGGATCGCGCTGAGCCATTCTGCTGCCCAACCTCGCTCAGACGTATCATCAATCGCGGCAAGCGGCTGAAGCTCAACGAATTCCGCGGATTCGCCCGAGAGCACGCCTCCAATGTCATGCCAATCGCCACCCATGGCGATGGTCGCAGCGCGTACTGAACAGCCAAAATCGAACGCAAAGATCTGAGATTCGGGGTAGCGGCGGAACTGCAACGCCATCAACGCCAAAAGCACCGATTTTCCGGCGCCGGTTGGTCCGACCACAAGAGTATGGCCGACATCGCCGACATGAAGCGAGAAGCGAAATGGGGTCGATCCTTCCGTCTTGGCCAGGAACAAGGGCGGAGCCTTGAAATGGTGGTCTCTCGCCTCGCCGGCCCACACGGCGGATAGCGGGATCATGTGCGCCAGGTTCAAAGTCGAGATTGGCGGCTGCCGGACGTTGGCGTAAACATGTCCCGGCAAGCTGCCGAGCCAGGCCTCGACCGCATTCACCGTCTCAATCATGCAGGTGAAATCCCGGCCCTGGATTACCTTTTCGACGAGGCGGAGCTTCTCGTCGGCCGTGGCGGGGTCGTTGTCCCAAACCGTGACCGTCGCCGTGACAAAGGCCTCTCCGATTTCGTCGGAGCCTAGTTCCTGCAGCGCGGCGTCGGCATCCATCGCCTTGTTATGCGCGTCGGTATCGAGAAGGGCCGAAGCCTCGTTGGTCATTGCCTCCTTCAGGATCGCAGCCACCGACTTCCGCTTGGCGAACCATTGCCGCCTGATCCTGGTCAGGAGTTTTGTGGCATCCGTCTTGTCCAGCATGATCGCGCGAGTCGACCAGCGATAGGCGAAGGCGAGGCGGTTTAGGTCGTCGAGAATCCCGGGCGTCGTCGCCGTCGGGAAACCTACAACGGTCAGGACGCGCAAATGCGCCGAACCTAGTATTGGCTCGATCCCACCGGTCAATGGTTGATCGGCGAGCAATGCGTCGAGATACATCGGGATCTCGGGGACCCTGACGCGATGCCGTTTGGTCGAGACCGTCGAGTGAAGGTAAGTCAGGGTTTCCCCATCGTCGAGCCAGGCGCACTCCGGCATGAAGCCCTCGATGAGCTGCAACACGCGGTTGGTCCGATCGACGAACCCGCGGAGAACCTCACGTGCATCAGCGTCGACGGTGCGGTTGCTACCTTCGTAAAGTAGCCGTTCGGCTTTCGCCGTGCCCTCGTCGGGCGGCAGATAGAGAAGCGTCAGGAAATAGCTCGACTCAAAATGGGCGCCGGCTTCTTCGAACTGTGCCCTCCGCTCAGCATCGACCAGGGCGGACGCCGTGTCCGGAAACGTGTTCGGCGGATAGGAGCCTGCGGAGTGGCGCTGCGCCTCGACAAAAATCGCCCAACCGGATTCGAGCCGGCGCAAGGCGTTATTCAGACGGCCGGCGATGGCAACGAGTTCGGCGGGAACGGCGCTATCGAGATCCGGTCCGCGGAATCTTGCCGTCCTTTGAAACGACCCATCCTTGTTGAGGATGATCCCCTCATCGACAAGGGCCGCCCACGGCAGAAAATCGGCGAGGCGGGTATTGGAACGGCGGTACTCCGCTAGGTTCATCATGAGAGAACTCACGTGTTGAGGTGACCGGGGATGCGCAGATGTCGTCGTACGACCTCGACGAAGTCGGGATCGCGCTTGGCGGCCCAGACGGCCGCCATGTGGCCGACGAACCAAAGCAGGAGGCCCGCGATCCAGAGGCGCAGACCGATGCCGAGTGCAGCCGCGAGCGTGCCGTTGAGAATCGCGATGGAGCGCGGCGCACCGCCCATCAGGATCGGTTCGGTCAGCGCGCGATGCACGGGCGTGACAAAGCCTGGGATTTCTGCATCCATCAGATCACCACTCCCCCGCCGAACGAGAAGAACGACAGAAAGAAGCTCGACGCTGCGAACGCGATCGATAGGCCGAACACGATCTGGATGAGCCTGCGGAATCCGCCCGAGGTGTCGCCGAACGCCAGCGATAGCCCGGTAGCGATGATGATGATGACCGCGATGATCTTCGCGACCGGACCTTGGACCGATTGCAGGATCTGATTGAGCGGCTGCTCCCACGGCATGTTGGAGCCAGCAGCGAAGGCTGGGCCGACGATCAGATAGGTGGTCGCGAATGCGGTCGTCGAGACGATCGCTCGCTCGAACGAAGTGGTTACAATCATGATTGGTCCCCTATTGCCGTGAGTTTGTAGTCACCCGAGAGTCCGAGCCCCGCGACGCTGGTGAGTTCGGCGAGACGGCGATCGGCGCCGCGGCCGGAAAGGACGGCGATGACGTTGATGGTCTCGGCGATCAGAGCGCGCGGGACAGTGACGACGGCTTCCTGGATCAGCTGCTCAAGCCGGCGCAAAGCACCGAGCGCGGTGCCGGCGTGGATGGTGCCGACTCCCCCGGGATGACCCGTGCCCCAGGCCTTGAGCAGATCGAGGGCCTCTGGGCCTCGCACCTCCCCGATCGGAATGCGATCGGGCCTAAGGCGCAGCGATGAACGGACCAGGTCCGATAACGAGATCACGCCGTCTTTCGTGCGCATTGCCACAAGATTCGGTGCGTTGCATTGAAGCTCTCTGGTGTCTTCGATGAGAACAACCCGATCCGAAGTCTTGGCGACTTCGGCTAGTAATGCGTTGGTCAGCGTCGTCTTGCCGCTGGATGTGCCACCGGCGACAAGAATGTTCTTGCGCGCCTCGACCGCGTATTTCAGAGCCACGGCTTGCTCCGAGGTCATAACGCCGGTGGCTACGTAGTCATCAAGCGTGAACACCGCGACCGCAGGCTTTCGGATCGCGAACACCGGCGCCGCAACTATCGGCGGCAATAGTCCCTCGAAACGCTCTCCCGTCTCGGGTATCTCGGCCGAAACACGCGGGCTGGCTGCGTGGACCTCGGCACCGACATAATGCGCAACCAATCGAACGATGCGCTCTCCGTCCGAAGGAGACACTATTTCTCCGGTATCTGCCAAACCACTCGAAAGCCGATCGATCCACAATCGACCGTCAGGGTTGAGCATGAGCTCGACGATGGTCGGATCTTCGAGAAGGCGCGCGATAGCAGTACCAAACGCCGTGCGCAGCATACGCGCAGCGCGCGAAATCGCTTCCGATTGAATGGAATGATGTACCATGCCGTCCCCAACGAATGTAGCCGTCCCGAGCGGCCTCAGATGGGGATGATTAGAAAAAGCAGGCAGCGTGTTGGTGCAACAAGGCAGTTATCGGGATAGTAGCTTGGCGTATAAAAAGAAGCGTCACCGGCTATCCGGCATCGACGCTCGGCAAAGCGGCGGCGTGAAGAATGGCGAAGGAGGTAAGGGGGCGATGAAGTCGAGGCCAAGCGCCGCGGCGAGGAGAACCGTCGCCAGTAAGACAGCAACGATCACCCATCACTATGCCAAAGCCGACAACTTCGGTTTTTCGAGTGCGCCGATCTGGAGCCACGGCACGAAAACCAAACAAAGCGCATCAAAATGCGTGGGTAGGCGGTAAAGAGTCCCGGAAAAA
Source organism: uncultured Alphaproteobacteria bacterium (assembly GCA_963831585.1). Lineage (GTDB taxonomy): Bacteria > Pseudomonadota > Alphaproteobacteria > Rhizobiales > Xanthobacteraceae > Bradyrhizobium. Next base: position 12,091 of record CAWHRA010000032.1, read on the forward strand.
CTCCCGGAGTGCCGCAGTAGCTGGACTAATCATTCATGCGCCCGGGGCCATCGACTGAAAGACTTCGTCGCGCAGATAGAAGTGGTGGAAGAGAGCCGCGGCTGCATGCACGCCGGCAACCCAGAGGATGCCGTTGCCGAGGGTGGTGTGTATTTCCATGATCAGCTGCCCCAATCCATGCGCCCTCGTGATCTGGGGGGCGATGTCGAATCCGGGAAGGGTGACGGGAATCCCCTCGAGCCAGGTACCGAGCACCGCCGTTGCTGGAATCGCGATCACGAGCGCATAAAGCGCGAAGTGGACGAGCTTCGCGGCCGCAGCCATCCATCGCGGCATCGGCTGCTTCGCAGGCGTGGTGTCGATCAGCCGCCATAGCAGCCGCAGCACGACGACAATGAAGACGAGCACCCCGAGCGTCTCGTGAATCCTGCGGAGCCCGTCCGCAGCGGCGGAATAGAGCGAATAGCCGTCGCCCTTGCTCAGCACATAGGCGGCAAGAACCAGCATGACGGTCAGCCAATGGAGGGCCTGGGCGCCGGCGCCGTAGCGAGAGGAAGTGCTGCGCAAACCGATTACCTAACTCCGATCTTAAGCCCGCCGCAGCGGTTGATGAACAGTGGCGGCGCCTCGCCAGAGATTTGAGCGCTTGGTAAGCTGGCCGGTTCCCCCAGCGCTTAACTTTACCTTATGACGAACCCATTGCACAGGGGTCTTCAATCGGCGTCCGAGCCGTCCGGCACTGTTCAACCAGACTGCAAGAGGGAGATAATCTATCGCCGCTACCGCGGAAATCGGGGGGCGTTCGCCAAAAAGCAACTGCCGGGTAGCTTCATTCCGTCGTGCTCACAACGGAAGAAGCGGCGGAAGTCCTCGCCGCAGGTTCATACGCCCGGCGACATCGCGGGCCGGGATACCGAACTTGGCCTCCTTCAACCGCGGCCCACCCCCCACTCGCCCTGCCCGCGACGCACAACTGCACCGGTCGCCTCACGGCGATTTGATGCAAGTCTTGAAACATATATGAATTTTGATGCCGCGGGTGGGGGTTGCTTATCTTCTGGCGGTTAGGACAGCGGTGCTGGTCGGCTTCTCTAAGCCGCTGAATTAGCCTTACGCCGCTTCGGCCCGCGGCCGTTTTCTTTGGTGGCGTTGCAACACCACGGGGTTGGGATGGAACGCAAAGAGCAGCCCCGAGCCCTCGGGGACTATGGGGGACTGCTCTTGCGCTATGATGCTCTGCTTACCAATCGACTCCTGCCGTGGCCTCAAGGATAGGCCCGTCAATGGAAGAGCCGCCGGTTCCAGCGAGGCTTGCGGGAGGTTCACCTACGGCGTTCCTGCCGAACGCGCTCCGGATCCATGGCATCGCAAACCACGCCAACGCGGCCGCCTGAAGCGCAAGGCTAAGACCGAATGCGGCCTGATAGGCCACAACCGGATAGTGCCCTTCGTGAGGCAGCCATTGCTCGACCACGAGCCCTATGCCGTATTGCATCGTGAAGGCCCAGCCAAAGTGCAAGAGATTCAGAGCGCCATTGGCGCGCGCGGCAAATTCTTTCGGGAAGTAATCGGCTATGACCGCAAAGCTTAGCACCGTTGCGGCGCCAGCGATCGACACAATGGACCAAGGCAGAAGTGATGGCAGGGGAATGCGCAAAACCAAGACGAGTTCGGCCACAATGAACAGCGCCCCTACGCCCGCCAACAGGACTTCCGTTCTTATATTAAGTTTGCGCAGGCGATCGGCCATGGCACCAAGCAGGAGGGCTCCAAGGCTTAGGCCAACAGCCATCAGGAACATTTGAGCGGCCCGGCCCTGGTGGTCGAATCCTTCCACGTCGGTAAGCCACGCTGCAGCCCACAACGACTGTAGCGCCCAGGACGAGCCAATACAGGCGGCCGAGAACGGAGCGATTCTCAGGAAACGCGGATCTGAATAGATGGACCACAACGTAAGTGGTTTTCGAGCGGAGGTGGCGATCTCTGCGTCCGAGATACGCTCCGGAACGACCATATAAATGAGTCCAGCTACTGTGACCGTGCCGATCGTCAGGATTTCAAAGAGGCTGCGCCAACCGAGATAGTTCAGTAACCAATCGGCTGGGGCGGTGGCCGTGACCGCGCCAAACGATCCCAACATGATCATCCAGCCGTTGGCGAGCGCGACCCGCTCTCTCGGAAACCAGGTGACGATGACCTTGAGCCCGGCCATCAATGAGCCGGCAACGCCAAGTCCGATCATGGCGCGCGCAACAAGAAGCTCCGGGAAGCTCGAGGCGGTACCGAACAGCGTTGCGCCGCCGGCCGCGATGACCAGCAGTACGCCTTGGACTCGACGCGGCCCGAATCGGTCCAGAAGTACCCCTATTGGAATCTGGGTCAATCCAAACACCAGGAAGTAGATTGACGCGAGCAGCCCGGTCTCGGCGGCATCGAGCGCAAAATCGGAGGCCAATGCCGGCGAGATCGCGGCATTGATCGTCCGAAACAAGTAGGCAAGGTAGTAACCTGCCGCAAAAGGCAAAAAAGCCGAGAAGATCAGGCGCCACTTTGACAGCGGTTTTTCGCGCGAAGGCTCTAAGCTTGCCTTTGATGATATTGGATCGGAATTTTGCGCGGTTGGCGGGTTTGGCCCTCGATCCAAGGTAGGTTCGGTCCGGTCGGCAGTCACCTTCGCATGCTGGGAAAAGTCCGGACTGCAGCGCACCGTCTTGGCTGACGCGGGTGGCGTCTGCTTGAGATTAAGGCGTTCCGAGGCGGCACTCGACTTCCTGTGAGCCGAATTGGACGTCGGCCTCTCGCCTGTTGCCTGATCGGATTCTTTGTCTTGAGCGTCGTTTAGGCGGTCGATGGTCTCCTGCATGAGTGGCCGGCCCTCACGAACGCGCCGATCGACTTGCTCGGCCAGGACTTTGAAGCGCTCGTTGCCGAGAATGACCGCCTCACGGTGTCGCAACTCGGCAACCGGCGGCGTGACGGCCAGATGATATCGGGCGTGCAGCGCAACCGTCTCGGCGATCATCCGCACATCGCGCTCGAGGTGATCGAACCTGGCGTGCATATCGTCGAGACTCCCCCGCATCAGAGCTTCGACGGATGGGGCGGGGTTCAGAAAATGCTCGAGGGCGGCTTCCACAAGCATGCTCTTGCCGACGCCAGGTCGGTCGGTTGCGATGTCAAGCCGACCACAGACGCCTTCGCTCAGCCGAACCGTTACTTTGCGGCGTGCCGAGGTTTCCCGCCTGCGCGACTGACGGACGTCAGCACGATCGGCTTGCGCATCAAAATCGGCCAGCTGTTGCATCTTTGATAACCCCCGAGATACCCCTGATCGATTCCGCGGCTTCGCGGAACGATTGATGAGTTGAATGATGGGAATTACAAAAAAGACAGGCCAAGCGAGGCTTCAACAGCGCGGAGCTCCCCGCCGTGCTCTGGCGCATAAAAAGAAAGAGGATACGGAATCGCTCTGATTACGACCGAGTATCCGCGCAAAGGCGAAGTTCCACTTGATGGATCCAGAGTCCGTTCGAAAGATCGACGCTCACCATCGGTAGCCAATCGCCTTCACGAGTGAGGCTTCATGGCGTCCGGCTCTTCCTCAAGACCGAATGGTGATAAGCTCAAGTGGAGTTGGCCTGACCTTTGACGTGGCCCGCGCCTTCAACTTCGGGCGATTCGATGCTGACTTCTTTGAGAACCGTCGATCCGCTCGAGAGGCGCCGGCCGAGCGCTTCGACAAAGCGATCGTAACGTTCTGCACCTTTTGCACGCGCTGCAGGGCTCGACTGCTCTGGGAGTGCCGGCGTTGACGTCAGCCAGAAACGGATGAACAGAGCGATCGTCTCGAGCGTGATGCCGTCATTGCGTTCCAGCCGTTCGAGCACACGCACGATTCGGTCCAGCCGTTTGGCGATCGCGGCCTCCCGACTATCGGAATCGTCAGGAGAAAGGAAGGAGGCAATCGCGGCCTCAGCCACCAGCGATTTGGGCTTGCCCTGACGCTTTGCGAACGCCTCAAGGCTCCGGAAGATCTCAGGATCGAGGTAAATGCTGAGTTGCGCCTTCTTCATATCGCTCCGGTCAAAGGCCCATTTTATCGTCCCGGTCGAGGCTGACAGAACGCGCAATGCGCTGCATCGAGCGGCTAAGGCCACTCGCCTGCAGGGCATCGGTGTCACCCTCATCTTGAGCAGGATCAAACTCGTTCTCAGCGAGCGGCGCCCTGATCACGACCTCCTCATTTTGCAGTTCCGGTTCGCGGCGAATCCCGCCATTCGGGTCACAATCCCTGCGATTCAGTGCCGCGTCGGCCAGGGGCGTAATCGGCTTGCGGCCCGACCAATCGTCAGGCTGGGCGACCAAGCTAATCGGACCCGTGTGCGGGGGCTTGATCCGGTGCTGGAATTGCGGATCCTCGTAGTACCGAACCTTGCGGGCGCGGACTGGGTGGACCCCTGAAACCATCACAACCGCCTCGTTGGGCGAGAGCTGCATGACTTCTCCGGGTGTGAGCAACGGACGCGATGTCTCCTGACGGCTGACCATCAGGTGTCCGAGCCAAGGACTCAGGCGGTGTCCGGCGTAGTTCTTCATTGCGCGCATCTCGGTCGCGGTCCCCAGTGCGTCTGACACTCGCTTGGCGGTGCGCTCGTCGTTGGTCGAAAACGCAATCCGGATATGGCAATTATCGAGAATAGCGTGGTTCGGCCCATAGGCGCGCTCGAGCTGGTTTAGGCTCTGGGTGATCAGAAAGCTGCGGATGCCGTAACCTGCCATGAAGGCGAGCTGGCTCTCGAAGAAGTCGAGACGGCCGAGGGCTGCGAACTCATCGAGCATCAGAAGGAGCTTTTGCCGCCGTTTGTCGGTATCCAGGCTCTCGGTCAACCGCCGTCCGATCTGGTTGAGCACGAGCCGCATCAAGGGTTTTGTGCGGGCGATATCGGAAGGCGGCACCACAAGGTAGAGAGAAATGGGCTGCGGTCTGTCTACGAGATCGTGGATACGCCAATCACTTCGGCCCGTGACCTTGGCGATGACGGGATCGCGGTAGAGTCCCAGGAAACTCATCGTGGTCGACAATACACCTGAGCGCTCATTTTCGCTTTTGTTGAGAAGCTCGCGTGCCGCAGATGCAACCACGGGATGGACCCGCTCACCGAGATGCGGGGTCGCCAACATCGCATTCAGCGTCGCCTCGATCGGACGCGAAGGATCGGAAAGGAAATTGGCAACGCCGGCGAGCGTCTTGTCGGCTTCCGCGTAGAGGACATGCAGAATCGCGCCAACAAGCAAGGAGTGACTGGTCTTCTCCCAATGATTGCGGCGCTCGAGCGCGCCTTCGGGATCGACGAGGATGTCGGCGATATTTTGGGCGTCGCGTACCTCACAGTCGCCCTTGCGGATTTCGAGGAGCGGATTATAGGCCGCGCTCGCCTGATTGGTCGGGTCGAACAGGAGTACAGGTCCAAAGCAGGCGCGCCAACCGGAGGTCAACTTGAAATTCTCGCCCTTGATGTCATGCACGATCGTGGAGCTCGGCCAGGTCAGCAGGGTCGGAATGACCAGACCGACGCCCTTGCCCGAACGGGTCGGAGCAAAGCAAAGGACATGGTCGGGACCGTCGTGCCTGATATAGCGGCCATCATAGCGGCCGAGGACCACTCCCTCTGGCCCCAGAAGCCCGGCGCGCCGAACCTCCCGTGTGTCGGCCCATCGTGCCGAACCGTACGTTGTCACCTGCTGGGCTTCCTTCGCCCGCCAGACCGACAGCATGATGGCAATGCCGATGGCGGCGAACCCACCGCTCGCCGCGATGCAGGCTCCCTCGACAAATATTTTTGGCGCGTAGGCGTCGAACTGAAACCACCAGATGAAGAAAGCAAGCGGTTGATACACCGGCCAGCGCCCGACCGCGAACCAGGCAGGCCCGAGCTGTGGTTGGAAGGCGAGACGCCAGGCCGTCCACTCCGTCGCGCCCCAAAGGAACGCGAGCACCACAATTGAGACGAAGAATAGCTGTCCCCAGAGGATTTTGGTCGCGGACATGGAGTCCAGATGCGCTCGCCCCACCCGCTCGTGCAACCACACTATCCTCGGCTTCGCAGGGCCTCGCGCCGTAGCGCAGAGATCGGCGGGTCAAAGAGAAAGGTCCCGCCTGCGTCCAAAGCTCCAGTCAACGCCACCAGGACCGGCGATGCCGTTCACCTGTCTGCCCAGCTCGCGCTCAAGGGAGGGTGTCCAGGGCACGAGCTGAAAGCCGAGACCGTTGTCGATCATGGCGAACCGGCCGCTAGCAAGCGACAGTCTTCGGCGGTAAACTCCCGAAACGGACTCTCCCGCCTCGGCCGGTAAATGTGCCAATCCAGTTTCCTCGGCAAGGCGCCGACCCACGGTGTCGAACTCGCGGTTGCGGAGTGTTTGGACCAGGTTCCGGCCGAGTGCGACCTTGTCTCCATCCCGCCGGGCAAGCCCCTGCTCTGCCAGAGCGTCGACCCTCCGGTCGAGCGCGGCGCGGACTTCGGCACCAAAGCCGCCCCGTGAAAGATCGGCAGGTTCGCGGGCGACCAGGCGCCGATCGAGCCAGGTGGCCCCTTCCGCCGCGACCTGTTGATCGAGATTGAAGTCCGATCGGACGGCGAGCGCAACTCGCCGCCGGCCCCTGGTATCCTCGAAGCGACGCAACTCCACGATACCACCGGCCGGACCGTCGCCGGTCGCATCGATATCCGGGAGCTTGAGGTGATGAACCCGTCCATCAATTCCATCGATGACGGCGAACGCCGTGCCGCGGAGCTCATCATCAAGCCCGCGGGCGATGAGACGGCCAATCACAGGTTCGCCATGGCTTTCGCCTTCGAGCGCCCAGGAAGATGGCGCGCGGGGTGCGCCGTCTTTTGCAAGGCTCTTGTGCAACCGCTTGATGATATCGCCGCGTTCCCCGAGCGCACGCAAGCGTGGTTCCGCATCCTCGGCAACGACCCAACACGCGGAGCCGGCTGGCTCAGCAAGCCCCAGTCGCTCGAGCGTCCGCATCCGGCCAATCCGGATCTCCCGCAACGAGTCGCGCTCGGCGTCGCGCTGCGGCCGAAGATCCACCACCCCCTCCGCCCCTCTCGCTTCCCGGGCAATCACCTGATCGAGTTTCGTCCAGCGTTCTGCGGTCACCTCCGCCTCAAGACCCCGTTGAATCTCCAGCTCCGATCGCGGACCTAGTTCGCGTGCGACGAGGTCACCGGCGCGGGCGCGCAAGCCCTTTCCGATATAATCGCGGCTGATGACGAGGTCAGAACCATCATCCGCGCGGCCGCGCACGAGGATGTGGATATGGGGATGCTCGGTGTTCCAGTGGTCGACCGCGACCCAATCGAGCCGCGTACCAAGATCACGCGAGGCCTGATGCATGAGTTCGCGGGTAAAGCTCCGCAGGCTTTCCAACTCGCCCGCATCATCCGGCGAGACAATGAATCGGAAATGATGCCGATCACCGTCACAGCGTTCAGCGAAAGCCCGGCCGTCTGCATTGTCCTCGGCAGCATCGAAAAGCTTACCAGACGATCCATCGCGGGTGACACCGTCCCGCTTGAGATAACCGATATGGGCCCGCAGTGCTCCAGGCGACCTCATCCGACGTACGACACGCGCCTTAACCACGGCGCCGCGGGCACGATTGCCGAGGAGCCGTGCCGCGGCGACGCTCGCCGCGCGGCCGCGCCCAAAGGAGGTGCCTCTCCTGCCTCCTTCGCGTGAGAGACCGCCTGCCTTCTGTGCGGCTTTGAGTGCCTGTACGAGAAACGGTTTTATCTTGGGCGGCCGCGTCGAACGGATTCGGCCTGGGCGAACGCGGAAATCGTCGTTGCGGCTCATCTTGCCCTCCGCAAGGTGTCGAAAACCGAGAAAGAACAGCACCCTGACAAAATCGGCAAGTTGTGCCAGTTCTTCGCAATGTTCGAAGCATGGTTGAGATCGCTGAGGTTTCCCGACCGACCGACCGGCCGCACCTTGCGGCTTTTATCCTGCCCTCCTCGGTCGCTCGTCCCCAGCGCCCATCCTCCGGGCTTGGAACGTGCCAGGAGCTGGCAGTGACTCGCGACGAAATGCAATTCCAGTCATTGCGGTTGATCCTGCACAGTGATTGAGTACAGCGTCGGGCGAGAGGCGTTTCAGCGTGAAAGACTCGCACGTTAGCCGAGCGATGAATTGCGATGCTTCTGCACGGCGAACGCAGACCGATCGTCACATGGGTGCGTCTGCGCGGTCAATAAACAGCGGAGCTTGCCGCCAAGGAACTGCACGCCTGATGCGAAAGGCAGCGTGTTCGCCCTGCTCGTCGCGCGAGCAATGGCATCGACTGCAGCGACATAGGCCACGGTTTCCGGCGGAAGCGGTTGGCCCGTTGCGAGGTGCTGTTCGTACCGCGACGGACCCGCATGATAGGCCGCAAGGAAGCCCGCCGATCCGAAGCGATCGTGCATCTCTTTGAGGTACGCGGTGCCCGCCAATATGTTGTCGTGAGGATCAAAGGGGTCGAGACCGAGACCATGGCGAACGCTGAGTTCTACCCAGGTGCCAGGCATGATTTGCATCAGGCCCATCGCACCGCGAGGCGAGATCGCATGCTCGTCACCTCCGCTTTCAATTTGGATGACGGCACGAATCCAGCGCGCCGGCACGGCGAAGCGATCGGACGCTTCATCGATGAATTTGGCCAATCGGTCGATGGATTGAGTACGCGACACGGTCTGCGCGCACGCGCTCGATTCGAGGAGCGTCGAAGGTCCCGATTATGCACATGAACGGCGCGACCGCCATGATAACGGGTGCGATGGGACGGAGGGAACTGAGCCACGCAATCGAGCTCCCCAACTCACGGATATGACTTTTCCGTTGCAGGCTGGGCGATCGCTTTGTGGTTGTTGGACGAGGCCGGTAAGGAAAGATCGAAGACAGGTTCGGCGGAACTGCAATCAGATCGAGGGAGTGGCGAATGCCGCGCATGATCACTCCTCGTCGGTCCACACCGGTACCGCTCTGCCGATCACCGCGGATGCGGGTAGCGGTCCAAAGTACCGACCGTCGAGCGAGTCCGCAGACTGCCAGTTCATGACAAAGACATCGCCATCAGCAATGACGCGGCATCCGTGCCAGACCGGAAGCGGACGGCCTCGCCCGTCGCGCTCGCGTGCCTGTCCCACGTCGATGCCGTCGACGGCGATTGTCAGGCCGTTCCTGCAGACCGTTTGCCCAGGCAGCGCCAGCACGCGTTTCAGCATGGGAACGCCGATCGGCAGATAGCCGTTGAGATCAAGGAATGTTGCGAGAAGATCAGGAGGTTGAACGGCAACAAGTTCGGTGACGGTCAACTTCGTCACGGGCCGAAGCCGATAAAGGCCGATCGGAACGCTATTCGACGCGTTCCATATGTAGTGCGGTGTTGCTCCTCCGACCGTCGAGAGGAGAAGAACGGTCGCTGCAAATGTCACGAAAATCGTCGCACATCGCGCGTTCATGACGTGACCCTCCGCCGATGGAGCCAGGCTTGGTGACGGGATCGGGTATATGGTCGAGGTGTTTCGTTGACCGACAATCGGTTATGAACGTGGTGCCAGTAGTCGGGGGCTGCGTCGGCGGGATCGATATCGAGCGCCTCGATGGTATCGATCAATTGCAGAACCCGTTCGACCTTCGGCCAGCCGGATAGTCGCAACAGGCTCTCACCGCCGGGCTTGATCCAGGGCACCGTCGAATAGCGCTGGCCCTGGTGTCGGCGCGCGCAGGATATCGATACGGGACATGACTGTCCCAAAGTCGTTGGACGTCCAGCGGACGAACGCGAAGATGCTGCCTGGAGCGAACGACAGGATGCGTCGATTGCGGTCCACGATCTTTTCCGAGACGGAGCGACCAAACCGAACGCGGTTCTCGATGCGCTTTTCGAGCCACAAGAGTTCAACTGTCGTGAGGTCGCTCACGGTGACTTCTTTGGTCGGGTATCTTTCGGGGGTGTGAGCGTGTCTCTTCATGGATCAGCGCCGCTCCTTTCCCGCATAGGGGATGGGACCGTGCCGCTTTGCCGGCAGTACGGTGCCGGCGCCTGGATCGCTGGTTGAGGTTCTGGTGCCGATGTCTGCCCATGCGTTCAGATCGGCCACCGCGTACACGACCCGGCCGCCGATTTTCCGGTAAGCGGGACCGGTGCCGTAGGTTCGGTGTTTTTCGAGGGTGCGGGGTGAAAGGCTGAGATGTCGGGCTGCTTCGGCAGTCCGAAGGTAACGCGGCGAAATATTGAGTGTAGCGTCGGACATCTGACAAGCTCCGTGGCCGTCTGGAGCGCCAGCGAGTTCAGTGGCGCGTTGACGGCGACAATGACGGAGAAGGGCCTCGAAGGGGGATGCCGAAGATGAGGGGGTCTATTTTCGACACCCCCGGGAGAACGCCTATTTCTTCCGAGATGACGGACGCAGCAATGCGCGGTAACCGCCACGCATCAGGGAGATGCCGTCTTGAACCAGGCGGATCGTCCGGCTGCGAAGATCGTGGCTTTTCCAGGAGCGGCCGTGGATTCGTTGCCTGCCGAACAAGCCTTCGGCGATTTCTCGATAGCTATTTCCCTCCAGCCATCCGTCGAGGGCTCGTACGGCCAGTATAAATCGCTGGCGCCGCCGGCGAGGCAGGTCGAGATGGGGAGCACCTATAGAACGGCCCTCCAGCGCCAACCAAAATCTGTTTGCTGCCAAAGACCGAATGTCGAAATTGGCATCGAGCCGCAATTCGACGGCGAGCGGTGCGCCGCTGGAAACAAGCCTCGGCAGGTAAAGGCGATGGATCGCGCCTCGTAGTGGTACGATCGCGTGCCATCCATCTGGGGCACGACGAAATTCGCCGCCAGGCAGCATAGTCAGATCAAGATCATATTGTCCGACGTCCCTGGACGGGGCCATCGGCGCAACGACAGGACGGATGGCAGAGCCTCCGGCGCCCAGAAAATCGGTTGTCGATCGAACGCCTTTTGGGGGTCAGCTGCGAAAAGACAACCCCCATTTGTGCCGGAAATCGTCGGTCGCGCCATTCAACCGCGCGGGATTGGCAAGGGCTCCATAGTCTTTATGGTATTCGCGATCGCGGCGAAGCCACTCCCAGGCAATGTCGGCGGCTTCAGCCTTTTCGAAATTTGCGTAATCTTCTTCTGATCTCCAATCAACAGCTGACATTGTACTGCTTCCCCACTGCACTAAAGAGGGAGAATTGCAGCACGACAATTGTGACTATTTCTGGTTGCGTCCATGCGTGTACGAAATTGCACCATTCGGTTTGCCGATTGGGTGTCAATAAGAATTCACGATTGTTTCAAACGGCCTTCATCATTCGCCTTTCGGCCATCCGCGCTGAAGCAAATCACGGTAGCCATGGCGCGCGACCCACTTCGCGCGAGCTAGATGACTGTCGAAAGCACGCCGAGCGCGGTCCGGATCGAGTACGGGATCAATCTGAAGAACGATACGCGCGACTTCGCGCCAGTCAGCGTTATCCGCTTCGGCATCGAGGAGACGTGCATAAGTGACGGCATGTTGCTCGTCATAGGGAGTCAGCGCCGGCTCGTCCGGCGCTACATCTACAACTTTGGCATTGAGCGGCGGCATTACAGGAAACTCCTATGGGCTTAGAAGCTTCGACCGGGCGAATGCTGGCTGCACCTCAGCTATCTTCTCGCTAGCGGCCCAACCGGTCCACAGGTTTCTGGACTGCAAAGATTAATTAATTCTTCGAACCCGAAGGGTTCCGGTCCCGTCCGATCATGACGTGCAGCCGGCGATGGAACACTTTCAAGACACCGGCTTCTCGGTGTTGGACCGGCTGAAGGTGCTAGCGTCTTCGATCCACGGTAGTAGCACAAATTCGATGAATACACATTATAGTGGATAAACCAGATAGTATGTAAAGACGCAACTTGCGCGTATGGATATGCGCAAGTTGGTCGGCCGCAATTTTGCGAGATTTAGGAGAGCGAAGGGCTTCACCCAGGAGAGCTTTGCCGAAGCCTCTGGCTTCACCCAACAATATATCAGCGGTCTCGAAACAGGCCGACGCAATCCGACGATTGTGACGCTATTCGAACTCGCTAGCGCGCTGGGGGTGAACCATGTCGATCTCGTCATGCCTGACGATGAACCGCGCAGCGAGCGGACGAAGAGCGGCAAGCGCAAGTAACTTTGTTTAATCGGGGAAAACTCAAAAGCTTGAATTGGGCAAATTGAAGCCCCGCCCGGGGACGCCGGGCGGGGCTTGGCTGCGGCGTTTACTCGCCGTTCTTCCGCGGCCGCGACCAGAGCAGGGTGTAACCTTCGCCACCCTCGTCGTCGAACAGGTTCGCGTAGATCGGCGCATTGAAGGACGGGTCGTCGAGCTTGAGCGAGAGGTAGTCGCGGCCTTCCTCGGAGCGCTTCGACCAGGCTGCGCCGATCTCGGCCCGGCCCACAAAGACGCGGTGGCTCGGAGCCTTGTCGTTGCCGGGATTGCTCTCGGCGACGATGCGGACGCCTCTGGCCTGCAGGCTGAGGGTGATGATTTCGCCCTGGAAATCGTTGCCGAGCTTCTTGAAAGAACCGATGGTAGCCATGTCACTTCTCCTGTTGTGTTTCGAGCCCGCGACCACCGCGGCCTCGATGGCGATCTGCAAGGCCGAGGACGATCGGCGACGCACCCGCAGGGCCGGAGCGAAGCGGAGGACGCTGTCGTAGCGACTTTCTTGCCTCGCGAGGAATGGGCGGTAGCCCAGGGGAAGAAAGTCGCTTCGACAGCGTTGCGTCTTAGATGATCGAGGCGCAGCCGGTCTTCGGCCAGATCAAGCCATCACAGAGGCCCGGTGCGTCGCATGCTGAAACGCAATCGTGGGAGAAGAGGTGGCTAATTCCGGTGATGCACAAGAGGTCTGAACAGTTGGGCGTAGAAAAAGAAACACAATGCGGGAAATGGCGGAATCGTCGCCGAGAGCGACCGCCAAGAGCAACGTCGTTGCACGTCGATGCGGAGCGGGACTGAGATCCACTCCACCCGTTCGAGGTGCTCCGGGGAAGACAATGGGCGTTCTTTTCGGGTCAAGCTCCGCCCCCCTCGCGCTGATTTACGCAAACCTGTTCGACGACGAGGGTGAAGAGATCATCCCTCTCGCGTGGCGGCCGCGAGAACCGACTGAGGACCATCGCCGACCGCCCTGCCCGGTTCGACTGGTCGGGGCTCCGGGAAGCCGGCCAATCGCGTCCACGCCGTGCCGCCGATGAAAACCCCACCGACGCAAGCGAAGACCTCCCGCCAAAGGAGCGACGGCACGCCGATTTGCGCCATCGCAAGAACGACATGATAGCCAGCAAATGTAGCCGGCAAAGCAAACACCGCCGCAATGATGGCACGCAAGATCGGAGACCGGGTTACGGCAAACGCGATTTGAGCGATCGGAAGGGACATGCCGCCGGCGGCGACGGCAACTAGCGGCGTGCCGAGCACGCCGGCGCCGCTATGAAAGGCCCAAATGCCGGCATTGATCGCCACGAAGAACGGCAACGCGTATACCGCCAGCGTGACGATCAGCCAGCAGAACAAGCCGATGCCAACGGTGTTGAGGACGAGTCCAAGGGCGAGCATGGCGGTGGCTCCCTATGCAAAGGTATGATGGTTGCGCCTTCCACCACCACCGCGGCGCAGTTTTGGACATAAAATCGAAACTTGGCGGAGTTGCGGCACTGCAACTCCACCTTGGTGGTTGGAAGGCGGCACGACGGCGCTCATGCGCCGCCGAATTTCCAAACGGCGATGCCGAGCCGCTTTGCCTTGTCGGCAAGATTGTCCTGGATTCCCGTGCCCGGGAAATGCATGACGCCGATCGGCAGCAGTTCGAGCATGGCGTCGTTGCGCTTGAACGGTGCCGCCTTGGCGTGCTTGGTCCAGTCCGGCTTAAAGGCGATCTGTGGCTACCTTGCGGGTGGTCGCCCATTTGGAGGCGATCAGCTCGGCGCCCTTTGGCGAACCGCCATGGATGAGGACCATGTCGGGATGCTTGACGTGGACCTTGTCGAGGCGATCCCAGATCAGGTGGTGGTCGTTGAAGTCGAGACCACCGGTAAGGGCGACCTTCGGTCCTGACGGCAACATGACCTCGGTCTCGGCGCGGCGCTTGGCTGCGATGAAATCCCGGAAGTCGATCATTGCCGCGGTGAGCGCGCGGTGGTTGACGAGTGACCCGGAACGGGGGCGCCAGGACGAGCCGGTGTGGACCTCAAAGCGTTCGATGGCCTGATCGCGGAACAGTTCCAGACAGTTGCGGCGCTCGATCAGCGTGATGCCTTCGGCCGTCAGCCGCTCAAGTTCGACCGATCGCACTTCCGAGCCGTTCTGCTCGCGCTGGCTCTTGCGTTGCGCCTGTTCGTTGTCGTCGAGCTGACGTCCGATGCGGTCGGTAGCACGATGGAAGAGATTGACGGTCGACCAGAGCAGATCCTCAAGGTCCGGCTCGAGCCGTGTGTCGTTCAGCGTGGCGACCAGGGCGTCGAAGATATCGGCCACGGCGCCAGCGATCATCCTACCTTCGGGCAGCGGTCTCGGATCAGGCTGGTCGTCGAAGGGACGATAGCCAAAGAGCTGCAGTTCGCCGAGGACGTGGTCGGTCGGAGATGATGCGTGGGGTGGTTCGATGTCGTCATGATCGGTCATGGGAGGAGGTCCTTTGCCGGAACGGCCGCGCCCATCGCGGCCTTCGTGGCGATCACTCAGACGGCGGGCGGCGCGGGCCAGAACCCGAAGCAACGCGGAGGGCCGAAGCGCCAGCGGAGGATGGCGAAGGCCGGCTATTTTGCTTCGCGATGCAAAGGCCCGAAGGGCCGGCGGAAAATAGCCGGTCGCAGCCATTGCCGGTCCGTGTCGCCTGCCGTCCGATCGCCCTCTAGAAGGCCGTGGTCGCGCCTCTCCGGCATTGGGCCGTCGTGACCGAGCTGTCGGCATCGATGGCAGCCAAACGCGCTTATTCGACAGTGGCCGACAGGAGCAGAAAGCGGGAGACGTCCTCCGGTGCGAGCTGAATCCGCACCGATGCTCGGAGGGCATCAAGACCGAAGACGTGCAGATCCTCGTTGAAGTCACCCAAGCCGAGGTGACAAGGGATTGCTTCGATGCCTGCGGTTTCCGCGCGTTGCGACAAAACGGCTTGCACCACGTCACCGGCGGCGTCGGCATCGCGGGCGATATAAAGCCGACGCAAACTCGACGACAGCGCCATGGCTGAGAGATGATTGGCCGACAGTGCAGCGGCCATCGGCAAGGTCGGAAGTACGCAGCGTAGCGACAACATGGTCTCGATGCCTTCGCCGGCAACAAGCACATCGTCGTCCACCATGCCGAAACGAACTGCGTTGCCAAGCAGGTCGCCCATGGCTCGTCGCGGCGTGTCGATCGGGGCCTTGCCGAGCCGAACGTGATCAAATCCGTCCGGATCGAGCCAGGTGCGGTGCACGCCGGTGATCGTGCCATCGAGGTCGGTGACGCGAGCGATCATCGCCGGCCAGGTTTCGGTCGGCAGGTGCTCGTCAGGCCGATAGTAGCAACGGGGATGGAAGCGGAGGCTGCCACCATGATGCACGTGCAGCTATTCCTCGACGCTGCAGGTAAGTCTCAACGACGGTGCCCTCAATCGGACCTGAGATTGCAAACAGCCGTCTTGCGGCCTCTTGTGACCCGGCCGGCACTACGGGACGAGCCGGTCTTGAAGCGAGTTCTTCCGGTTCAGCGCGTGGCAGCTTGAGAAAACGCCTCGCCTCCTCGGCAACCTCACGGAAGTCACTAAGCCCGAGGCTTTCGCGAATGATGTCGAGGAGATCACCATGCTCGCCGGTCGCCGCGTCGGTCCACTTGCCGGCGGGCCCCTTCGGCGAATCTTGGAGCCGCACGAACATCGAGCGGCCCGGGGTATTGTGGACATCACCAACCAGCCAATACCGCCCCTCGCGCTTACCGTTGGAGAGGTAATGACGGCACACCGCTTCGGCCTCGCGCGCGAGACGGTGTGCCAGTTCGGAGGCGTCGCGGGACATCACGCGGTCTCCCGTTCGGCGATGCGCTCGATCGGATAGCGATCGAGCACCTTCGCCAGCACTTCGGCGCCACTCGCGTCAGTCGGCACGAACATGCGCAGCTTCCAGGAGATGATTTCCCCGAAGAGCCCATAGGTGCGCAGTCGATCGCGCATCGCGTCGGTAAATCCCGACAATTCGATACGGTAGGCACCCATGACCCGAACGCGGCGAAGCTGGAGGCCTTCGGCGAGGTCGAGGACGGTTTGGCCTTCCATCAGGGCGGCGAAGGCGGCGTCCGGCGCCAACTCGGGCGCGCCGGAGCTGAGGACATTCGCGGCCCAGGCGGCCGAGACCTTGCGACCGATAATGCGCTCGCCCGTATCTGTCTGCAGCCGATAGACCCGGGTCAACTCGTTCGGCAGCCGCTTCCAGATCGGGAGCAGCAAGCCCGCCACAATATGGATCGTGCTCTCCGAGAACTCAGGCACCTCGGCAAGCTCGGCCAGCCAGGTCCTGCTGAAACGGCCGCGGTCAACTTCGACCCAATGGCTTTCTGCCATCATCTTCAGGGGCACGCTGTTCTGCTCCATGGGGCGGATCAGCCGGACACGCCGCTCGATCTCGCCGTCGTCGAGCATGAAGCTCGGCGCCGGGATCTGCACGGCGGCCCGGCCGGAGCGCTCGTTGATCAACAGGACGGCACGATGATCGGAAAGACGGCCGAGGGCATCATCCAGGGTCACAGGATGATTGCGTCGGCGTTCGGTGATCGTGAGAAGCCTGGTCTCGGTGCCGGCCGCCCGATGAACATAGATGGTCCGGCGGTCGGTCACGACAAAACTCTCGGCACGGAGTGTTTCCAGTCCGACATCATAGGTGCCAGACGCAATGGCGCCCTCGATGCGAGCCGAAAGCAAACGCTCGAAGGCCGTGAAGAGAATATTCTGAAGCTCGATGGTGAGGGCCAACAACCTGTTCAGGAAGGTCGTGATCGGCGGCAGCTCGTCCTTCAGTCCATTGGTATCCACCAGCTTCAGGCCGGTCGCGTCTTCGAACATCTCGAGGGAGCAGCCCTCGACCTTGCCGCGGGTCACCAGCACGTAGAGCTGGCGCAACGCATCACGCCCGTATTGGCTTTCGAGATTGTCCTCGGGCCGGAACATGCCCTGCCCACCGGTCTGGCGCTGACCGCGCGTGATGGCGCCCAACGTATCGAGCCGGCGAGCGATCGTGGAAAGGAAACGCTTCTCGGCCTTCACGTCGGTCGCAATCGGACGGAACAGTGGCGGCTGCGCCTGGTTGGTCCGGTTGGTGCGGCCGAGGCCCTGGATGGCCGCATCCGCCTTCCAGCCGGGCTCGAGCAAATAATGGACCCGCAAGCGGCGATTTCTTGCCGATAGCTCGGCATGGTAGCTCCTGCCCGTGCCGCCCGCGTCGGAGAACACGAGGATACGCTTGATGTCATCCATGAATGCGGCTGTCTCGGCGAGGTTTGCGGAGCCCGCACGGGTTTCGACCAGCAGCCGATCGCCCCCCGGGTTCTGGCCCCCGGCCAGCCCCGGGGGCAGGCTCTTGCGGATGATGCGGCGTGAGCGGCCCGTGACTTCAGCGACCATGTCGGTTCCAAACCGCTGGACGATCTGGTCGAGGGCACCGGGCACGGGCGACAGCGACGCGAGCTTCTCGATGAGGCGGTCGCGGCGCGCGACGGCCTCACGGCTCTCGACAGGTTGGCCGTCGCGATACACAGGTCGGGAACAGAGGTTGCCTTCCGAATCGGTGAACGGCTCATAGAGCTGGACCGGGAAGGAGTGAGCGAGATAGTCGAGCACATACTCGCGCGGGGTGATATCGACCTGGACGTCGCCCCAGTCTTCGGCCGGGATCTCGGCGAGCCGCCGCTCCATCAGCGCCTCGCCCGTGGAGACAATCTGGATGACAGCGGCGTGGCCCGCGTCGAGATCGCGCTCGATCGAGCGGATCAGCGACGGTGTCTTCATCGAGGTCAGGAGGTGACCGAAGAAGCGCTGCTTGGCGCTTTCAAAGGCGGATCGAGCCGCCGATTTCGCCTGCGCGTTCAGCGTCCCGGTCTCGCCGGTGATGTTGGCGGCTCGCATCGCGGCGTCGAGATTGTTATGGATGACGCTGAATGCGCCAGCGTAGGCGTCATAGATACGAACCTGCTCGGGCGTGAGCTGGTGTTCGACAAGCTCGTATTCGACGCCCTCGTAAGACAGCGAGCGCGCCGCGTAGAGGCCGAGCGCCTTGAGGTCGCGCGCCAGCACCTCCATCGCCGCGACACCGCCCTCCTCGATCGCCTCGACGAATTCCGCCCGGGTGGCGAATGGAAAATCCTCGCCGCCCCACAATCCCAGCCGCTGGGCATAGGCAAGATTGTGCACGGTCGTGGCGCCGGTTGCGGAGACGTAGACGACGCGGGCGTTCGGCAAGGCGTGCTGGAGCCGCAGGCCCGCACGCCCCTGTTGAGAGGCCGCCTGGTCACCGCGCTCGCCCTTGCCGCCAACCGCGTTCTGCATGGCGTGGCTCTCGTCGAAGACGATCACTCCGTCGAATTCGGAGCCCAACCATTCAACGATCTGCCGCACGCGCGAAAGCTTTTCTCCGCGCTCGTCGGTACGCAGCGTAGCGTAGGTGGTAAATAGGACGCCTTCCGCGAGCGGGATCCGCGTACCCTGCCGAAAGCGCGAAAGCGGCGTCACGAGCAGCCGCTCCATTCCGAGTGCCGACCAATCGCGCTGCGCATCCTCGATGAGCTTGTCGGATTTGCTGATCCAGACCGCGCGGCGGCGACCTTTCAGCCAGTTGTCGAGCAGGATCCCCGCGACCTGCCGGCCCTTGCCCGCGCCGGTGCCGTCGCCCAAAAACCAGCCGCGACGAAAGCGAACGGCGTTCTCCGCGTCGTCGCGTGCTGCCGCCACGACGTCAAAGGTCGCATCGACCGTCCAGGTGCCGGCAAGAAACTCGGAATGCGCCTCTCCGGCATAGATGATGCTCTCAAGCTGTGCGTCCGAGAGGATGCCATCGGCGACAACGTTGGCCGGCAAATGCGGCCGATAGGACGGCTTTGGCGGCGCGACGGAAGCCATCGCCGCCGATTGGACGAGCTTGGTGGGATGCGGTTGCGCGCCTGGAATGCGGATCGACTGCAGCGTATAGGCCTCATAGAGCGCATCGCTGATCTGGCTGGCATCCGTGGGCATCCAGTCCACCGGCTCGTAGGCGACTTCGGTCGCTACGAGGTCGATTGCCGGCGCCATCGCCGGTTGACGCTGGCCGAGGTGGGCGCGGAGGGTTCGAGGCGTGGGAGCGCTGGCAATTGCCGGCACCACCGCGGCCGCAGTGCCAGCAACTGGCCGACGTGGCGGCACGTATTGCATGACCCAGGCGAGCAAAGTCGGCAGGTCAGGCGCAATTCCGGTTGAGGCGACGAATACCCCAACATCGTCAGCCGGCACTCGATCGATGACAGTCAACCGCGTATCGATGCTGGTCCCGTGCTTGGCATAGACAGCACCGTCAATCGCCGCCGAGAACACGACGCGGCCCCGTTCCTGCAATCGCTTGAAGGAGTCGGTCCAGGCGGGATTTTCGGGGGCGATGTTCGCGCCTGTGACGGTGACCAGCCGTCCACCTCGGGGAAGACGGGCCAGGGCGGATCCGACATGGCGTAACGCCGCGTCGGCCATCTGCCGATCGACATGAACCGAGGCCGAGAACGGAGGGTTCATCAGCACGACGCTCGGCACGACGGTCGGATCGAGGTAATCGTTGATGTGGGCGGCGTCAAACTGCGTCGTGCAGACGGCGGGAAAGAGCTGCGCGAGAATACCGGCCCGGCTGTCTGCAAACTCGTTAAGGATGAGCGAGGCGCCGGCCAGTTCGGCGAGGATGGCAAGAAGGCCGGTGCCAGCCGACGGCTCCAGCACGATGTCGGCGGGCGTGATTGCGGCGGCAACGCAGGCGACCGATGCCAGCCCGATGGGCGTCGAGAACTGCTGGAAAGATTGGCTCTCCTCGGACCGGCGCGTCTGCGTCGGAAGCAGGCCGGTGATCCTCGCCAACATCGGCAGCATGGCGGCCGGCGAGGCTGCCTTGGCGCACATGGCGGCGCCGTACCGTCGCAGGAACAGGACGGTCGCCGCCTCGCAGGCGTCATAGGCGGTCTTCCAGTTCCAGGCGCCGGTCGCATCGGAGGCACCGAAGGCGGCCTCCATCGCGCTGCGCAGAACGGCGGCATCGATGCGCCGGCCGCGTTCGAGATCGGTCAAAAGCTGTCGCGCAGCCCTGATAACTGCGGACGCGACAGCTGCGGTGGCACGCATCGAGAGCGGCGCGGCGCTGGCGCCACTGAGGAGAGATTCGGTCATGGGAGGATGTCTTTCGGAGAGCGGGAATGGGCCGAACCGCCCGGCGCTCTCCTGAACCGCCGCGGCTCAAACCCTTCCCGGCCCCGCTCTTCCTCTTGAGCCCTCGCCAATAAAAATAGGGGCCGACGCTGTACGCCGGCCCCATGTCACGAAGAATGCGGGACGGCCTTACTCGTCCCGCGCCGTGATTTCATTCGGCAGCCTGACACTGTGGCCGATCGTCGTCGGCAGCGACTTCCCGCTCCTCGTCATCGGAGAGGAATTCAGGCAACGCGCCCGCTTCACCCTCCTTCTCCGCCGACGACGGCGCGACATCGACCAGGCGCAGCGGTTCCGGCAACCAGCCGGAGCCATCGAGAAGGCGCTCGGCCTCCTTGGCCATATCGGCCTTCTTCAGATGGTCGATCAATTGGGCCGACGACTCGCCTTTCGCTTCTCGAACGGCTTCGAGAATACGGGGCTTGGTGACCCGGCCGAGATAGTTGTCGACCGTTGGTCTCCAACCGGCCTGGACCAAGTCGAGTCCGACGGCACGCGCCAACACGTCGGCTTGATCAAGACGCGTGCGGACACCGTGGGCAGAGACACGGCCTTGATTGTTGCGGTTAGCCGGCTCGTAGACGGCGTTGACAGCAAACGACGCACAGTGGGCAAACAAGGACGCCTGAGCGGTGGCGTCCAATGCCGTGAGTGCCTCCCAGAGGTCCGCCTCGCTCTTCGGCAAACGCTCCTTCCAGCCCTCATGTCGCGCCTCGACGGCCTTTGCAGACACGCTTTCCCTCAGTCCCGGTGCTTGGGCTGGAAAGGCCGGCGTGCGTAGCCCGATCTCGAGACAGCTTCCAGACGATGCGAACCGGTAAAATGCCGTCAGCACGAAGTTGTGCAGCACCGCCTGGAACGTGATCGCTGGATTTTCTGCCAAAGCATTGCGCAATGCCAGCGTCCGGTGTGCCGTCAACTCGGTGATGAGCCGGTCCGGCAACGGCTTTGCCGCGTCCTCATCGTCCTCTTCGGTTTCAGCCGGGTGACCGGCGACCGAAATCGTCGTGCGTCGCGCGGAAGCACTGGCCTCCTGACCCTCGGTAGACGACGCGTCGACGCCCTGCCCGGTTTCGGAATCCGCTGCAGGCACGTCGTCCTCTGGTCGTACATAGCCCCGATCAACAGAAAGCCGCCCTTCGGAATCGATGCTGACGAAGACGCCGGCGCGAGCGATGTCGGCGGGATCGTAGACCACCGATCGGTCTTCGAACGCCATCAACGCCGCTTCGATCTCGCTGAGGCGCTGATCGACGTCGTCAGGCAATTCATCCGCGTCCTGGTAGTCAAATTCCAGCTTGGCCTGCTCGGCGTTGAGTGCGTCGATGGTCGCCTGCTCCTCGATAGAGAGATCGGCAGGTTTGCCCTCCAGTTCACGCAAGCCGGCCGGCGTGACCGTAGGGGAAATCCACGGCGACCGAGATCCATTTCCAGCCTTCCTTGGCGATGGTCTCGGCCTCCGCCGCGAGCTTCTCGGTGACGAGACGATCGAGCAAAGCGACATCCTGAAGCCAACCGCCATCGTCGTGCTCGAATAGATCTCGCAGAATACCGCCGCCCGCCTGCTCGTAGGCGTCAACCCCAACGAATTGCGCGCGGCGATCGGATGCGCGGACGGTCTGCTCCGTCAGCATCCGCCTGATCTGGTACGGCTCATCATAGCCGGAGCGACTGACGTTCTCCCAGACCTGCTCCTGTCGAATCTGATCGGCCGTGACCGAGAACGCCATGAGCTGCTCGAGGGTCATGCCATCTTCGGCATAGACCTCGTGCAGCTTCGGCGACACCGAGGCGAGGCGCAATCGTTGCTTCACGATCGCCGGACTCACGAAATGCCGGGCCGCAATATCTTCTTCGCTCAAGCCAGTGTCGCTCAAAGACTTGAAAGCTCGAAACTGGTCTAGCGGATGTAGCCCGACCCGCTCGTCATTTTCGGCGAGCGAGTCATCTTCGGCAATACCACCCTCGCGCACGACGCACGGAACAGGTTGCGTCTTTGCCATCCGCTTCTGCTTCACGAGAAGCTCCAACGCCCTGTAGCGCCTGCCGCCAGCCGGCACCTCAAACATGCCGGTTTCGTTGCCCTCCGCGTCAACGACGGCCCGAACACTCAGACTCTGTAGCAAGGTACGCTGCGCAATGCTCTCGGCTAGCTGCTCGATCGAGACGCCGGCTTTCACGCGGCGCACATTGGACTGGCTGAGCACCAGCTTGTTGAACGGAATGTCGCGCGAGGGCGACAGCGTGATCTTCTGGACTTTCGTCATGTGGCTTCTCCACGACGGGCAGCCAAGAGACTCTCTCTTGACTTCCAGCCCGTCGCGGAAAAACATCCCCTCCTCTTACTCTCGCGCCACCACGGCAGGTCCAGCATCACGCCGCCTCGTGATTTTCGACCTCCGGATCCGCCGGCGCGCTTGCGACCGGATCGGAAACGAAGCCGAGCAAATAGTCCGCGGCTTTGCTCGCCTGCGAAGCCGCACGCACGATGGCGCGATTGTCTTCGCGCAGGACTTCGAGCCACGCGCCGATGTAGTCGGCGTGGCGAACCGTCGGCACGATCCCGAGCGATGCGCAGCCAAACGCGGCACTCAGCTCAGCCACCAATTCCTCGAAGGCATATTTCTTGGTGCCGTAGGATCCGCTTTGGTCGCGGTTGAGGCGCGAGCGATGCCCGGTCGCATGACCGAGCTCATGCAGCGCGGTGCGATGCCAATTGATCGGCTCGAAATAGGCCTGCGGCGGCGGGACCTGGACATAGTCTTCGACCGGCGCGTAGAAGGCGCGATCTCCGCCAATACGAAACGTGATGCCCGTGGCCTTGATCAGGGCTTCGACCGTGGGCTCGATCAGGCCTGGCAGCGGTGGCGGCGCGGCGGCAGCAATGTCCGCGGGCAGACCATCGCACTGGTCAGCATTGAAGACCGTGAAGCGCTTGAGGAACGGAATGGCCTGCGCTTCCTCGCCGTTCTCGCTCGCGCGGCGCTTTTCGTCGACCGGCACAAAGCGGTCGGCATAGACGACGGTCGTGCCGCGCTCGCCCTTGCGGACGTGACCACCGAGCGACAGCGCCTGGCGGAATGTAAGCCAGCTCTGACCGGTGAATGCGCGCTCAGTGGCGGCCCCCCAGAGGATTAGAATGTTGATGCCGCTATATTGACGGCCGGTCGCTGCGCTTTTCGGGATGGCCAAAGGGGCCTTCGCCGCCTCGGTGCCCCAAGGCTGCACCCACGGCACGCGGCCAGCCTCCAGCTCGGCGATGATCTTGTTGGTGATTTCGTCATAGAGGCTCGCCCGGTCCTGGCCGGCACGGGCGCGAACAACATGGTTTGACATCGCGGATCTCCGCGACGGGCGCCGCGAGCCTCTCTCGCAGCCTGTAACCCGTCACGGCAAAACCGCGCGACACTCTCACTCTCACGCCTCCAAGTGAGAGAATGCGAAATCTGCGAGGCGGCCTGCCTTTCGTCGATTCCGCATGAGAGTTGGCATTGAGGTGCCGGGGCCGAAGGCTTCGGCAGGCGTGCGCCAAAGGCGCATCGCCTCAGCGGAAAATGGCACCCGCAGGAGCGTGAGCATAGCGACGCCGAAGGCGGCACGCGGGACCGAGTGCAGCGACGAGACCGGTTAAAAGGGCACCCGGGAACGGGGCAGTGATAGCGACGTCGGCATACTTCATGCCGGCGGGCCCCTTTCCCGAGTGCCCCCGGCGAGGAGCTCCGCAGGTCTTGCGCGCGTGGCGGCGCACCTGGGACTGACCCCTCGCGTCTATCAATCGGGAGAGATTGATCGATCAGGCAATATTAGCAAGTGCGGCGATAAGCTGATGCGGCATGCGCTCTATGAGGCCGCGAACTCGCACATGCGGATTTCTAAAAAATGGTCGACACTTCGGGCCTGGGGCGTCAAGCTCGCCAAGCGTATCGGGTCCAGGAAAGCGTGCGTGGCAGTTGCCCGCAAACTCGCGATTATCATGCATCGAATGTGGGTCGAGGAAACGGACTTCCGCTTCGGAAAGCCGCCTGTGGCCCAACCGACATAGGGATCGTCCCGGCGTAACGATCTGCTCTGCCGAGGACGTGGGGAGGGTCAGTCCGTTTCGATCCCTGTGCGGTGCTCAAGCACGCGCTGTGAGCTTGGACGACCTACCTCGCCGGACCCCATCATGGAGCATGCCGTAGGGCTGACTCCGGACAGAAGCGCGGGCCAGGCAGTGGTAGATTGCGGAACGATAGCCGCATGATGCGGCAACGATCGTTACCCGAATGGGCGGAGACACCGGCCTGCGGTGGCTCCGGTCGCAGGTCTATGCCCGAGACTAGAGCGTGACCGACCGAAGGGCTGGCCGCCCAGACATCATTTCTCAGTCTACCCTGATAGCAAACATCCGGGGGACTAAGGCGGGGGTCCGAAATGTGCCCACTTACAGACGCGTGTCGGGTTCAGTTCGACCTCCGATCACGGTTCCGCTCTGCCTTCCTTCGCGACCGCAGCGTCTGCTTCCACAACGGGATCGTTGAAAGTCCAACGGGGAACCGTGCGCATACGATCGAGACCGGCGAAGACGCCTGAAGTAGCAGCGGCGTCCGGCGCGTCCTCTCGCAAGGCGGCCTCGAACTCCCGGCCAAACCCGCGAAAGCTGTCAGCCTCCAGCTCGCACAGGTGAATCTGGTTCCAGTCGATCTTGAGCGCCGGGTCTTGAAAGAGCACCGCCGCCGTCTCCATTGCCCTGAATGTTCCAAACTTTCCTGCCCGGACAAGCTTCGCGGCGGCAGGGCCACAATAGTCCCGCATGACGTTCCGGTACTCGCCGAAAAATGCAGGATCCACCTGGATGAACTCCAGTGATGCCTGCCGGTCCGGCCGATCGGTTGAGCCCTGCCAGTCGCGCGGAAGGATGAAGGACGAGGCGGTCGTCAGGAGAATCTCGGCGCGTAGCAAGTCCAACGTCGCCGGTTGTTGCTTGACCACGAGGTCTAGTATTGCATCGCCCGGCACCAAGCTGCGAAAGTAGCTCAGTTCGAGATGGCTCCACACCGGTGCTTCCGAGGCGTTCTGAAAGATAGCGCGGTGGCGATAGAGCGCCTGTCCGAGGCACGTTTCTCCGAAGCGCGCCCAATTGACCGCTCTGTCCTTGAGCGCAGTTTCCATTCCGGGATCGCGTACATGCATCGTCCTGGCGAGCACCACGAGGCGGTCGTCGGTCTCGATACGGGCCAGGCACGAACTGCTTATTGGACGGATCGTTGGAGCCAATGGACACCTCACTAAATCAGGGCAGATCTTGTTACTATAGACGCTCGCCTCGTTGTGGAGACGATGCATTATACTTCTGTTGAGGTTCAAAGTGCGACTTTGCCCCGCCAGCCAAGCATGACCGTTTCCACCTTGGAACCAGACATGCGGTGAGCCTCTAAAAGGGGCTTGACGTCACAGATCGGATTACAGAAGGTTCAAAGTGCGACTTTGCCCCGCCAGCCAAGCATGACCGTTTCCACCTTGGAACCAGACATGCGGTGGCCTAAAAGGGGCTTGACGTCACAGATCGGATTACAGAAGGGATCGAAGCCTGACGGCCGAGACGCAACGCGGCTCGGTTCACGAGAGCCCGATGCGGCGGAGCCGCACGCGCGCAAGCGCAAGAACTCCACCAAGCTTGCAGTCGGAGGACCTAGATTTCCTCGCGCGCATTCGTTTGCGCGTCATAGATGCTGATCTGAAGCATGGGAAAACGCTTCTTTAGTTCTTCTCCACCTGCCCTGGCGCCGGCTCTGGTTGCAAATTCGGCTTTGAGTCGGCCGTCCACTTCAAGCGCGTAACCAGAGGCCGGCAATTCACGGGTGGCTGCAACCATTTCATTCCCATTGTGCAGTGAGGTAATCGAAACTGATGGTTAGCGTGAGTCGCCCAAACCGCGCCAATTCTACGGTACAAAAATATGACACGTCCTTTGACCCCATCGCATTACTGACGGATGGTCCCAACGCCGAAATTACGCTAATCATCGCCGCCGCGGTCCTGCGCATCGCCTTCACCCCGCTATACCGGAATAGACAACTGTTCGCCGCCCGACGCTTCGATAATTTCAAGCACCTTGGTAATCTCTATATGTTCATCGATTAAGTTTCCTTTGTCGTCGAAAACATAAGTGAACCGGACCTTGCAACGCATGGCATCGCCCGAGTGCAGACCCTTCACTTTCCGGTCGTGAAATCTCGCCAACCATTCTTCGTCAGTGATTTTTGCCGAAACAGGAAACTTTCCTCTCGAAAATAGCCATTTCGAATTTCCCACCATGTCAGGCTTACGGATCGTTAGGATTATTTCACCCTCGCTGTGCTTTTCCGTCGTTGTTTCATCGAGGGATATCACCTCGGAAGGGTCCCAGGTTTTTGACAAATCCACCGTGTATGTTTTATGACCGGGAGCCTCTAGCATTAGCTTGTCTTTGGGGCCTAACAGCCTTTTGGCTTCCTGCAGCGAGCTGAGGGACGCCACCAGTTTCGCTTCATGTATTGGCGCATAATCGCCAAGGTGACGCAGATCACTCGTCGCAGCTAACTGGCGAAGATTATCGCGCAACTTGATGGCATCTTTTGTCGCTGTCTCTTGGTCTTTGTCGAGCCACCTGATCGCGGCGTATTTGGCGTCAACCAAAGCGGGGCCTATTGCCTTTTTAATTTCGCCCTGTTTCAAACCCTCATCGTCAATTTTCTTTAACAGGCTACTCAGCAGAACGCGTATCGACCCTGCCTTGATATCCTCCAGGATCATGGTGGGCTGCAATTTGACATCCACCGATCCGGCAACCGCTTCGTCCAAGTGTTTAAAGCCGTCAATTAGCTCGCTGGCGGCGTCAAATATGCGCCGTGGATCACCTTGGCCCTTCTTGAAGACAATACGGAATGAAAAATCCGCGACAGGTGGCGGCATTGGCAGGTCCTTGATTCTCGGAAGTAGTTACCAGCAGGATTTCACAACCTAGCGTCATCACCTACTGTACCGAATTGACATCAGAACAAACTGAGAACACTCTATGGCGTCCCCTCTGCCCAGTGGTTTTCCACATGTCATCATCGCCCGACCCACAAACCGACGCCGATCAGCTCGAGGCCGCCGCCGATCAGGCCATCGCGGCCTGTGGCGGTGATGCCCGTGAGGCCGTCAAGGTGCTGATCGTCGCCAACCACTATCTCGAAACTGATCTGGAAAAACTGAAGGCGGCGGCCTCGATGGGCTACGCACGGGGCAAGCGTTTTGAGGAGGCCAAGACGCTCCCGCGTGATCGGAAGGATTGGTATGACTAGGTGTGATGTGTTTGGTCTGGGCACAGACCATAACACCACCATCACAACTGCCAACGATTGATGCCCTGCCTTCATTCACTTTATACGTGTTGCAACCTCAGAAGGAACATGCATACTTACACACCATTTGTGCAGGAGGTTCTGATGCGCCTTCCAGCCCTAAGTTTTTTCGTCTGTATCGGATTTGCAGCTCCAGCTTATAGTCAGACGGCGACGCAATATGCGACTGGCAAGCCTGCTGACACCTATTCATATCTAAAGCGAGCGCTTCAAGAAGTTCATGCAGGTCGCGAGGACGCGGAGGTGCGCAACGACCCACTGGAAAAGGTCGTGCCTCTTACGGCGTGCAATGAAGCCAGCGAGTATATTGGATATGAGGGCAAGCGCAGTTCAATCGTAGAGAAAATAGCGAACCTTGCTTTCGACGTTCTCTATATGCAGGCGGCTATGCAGGTGGCTGGCTATCCCGCAAGTATTTGGAGCTCCGACCTTGATCAGTACGAAAGGGACAACCTAGCCGGGATCCGTCAATTCCAGTGGGGTGTGGTGGACAAAGCGCCGCCAGCTAAACGGAAGCTCGCTAAGAAGCTAAATGATTACAAGAAGAGCTCAAAAGGTCGATACAAAGACGTTATCCCGGAAGCAGAAGGCTGTGGCGCGGGTGAAGTTTCCGTCGAGATTCGAACATCCCCGTCGGCTCAACGGGTTCAGTACATAAATTCGATCAAATATAATCTGTGTGTATTCCAGGGACTCGACCCGCGAGGAGACAGTTGCAATCTCTGGGCTGATTACGGTGCGCCGCGCGGAAATGGAGTACTCATGTCAGGAAATTATAAAGTTCGCGCAATTTGGTCGGACGGTACGGCCGCTTATCGCGATCTCAAGGTCGACGACTTGTCAGAGAACAAAAATGGCAATCTCGCTTTCGTTGTCACCAAGCAATGATCAACAACGTGCCTACCGCTTATGACGATTTTCTTGATATCCTAAAGAAATTTCGGACACTTTCGATCGGTGCGCTTAGCACTGGGGCGGCCGTGCCTTTCTTCGCTTATGTCGCCAACATCGCTCCCGCTTGGCCTCCGGGCATCATGTTGTTGACGGCGCTTACTGAGCTTGTCTGTTTGATAATGGTGTTCCAATTCCTCAGGACGAAAGGGCGAAGACCTGTCAATCGATCCATGGCGATCATGGCGCCCCTACTTTTCATCACGAGCTTCATATATCTCGTCCTATTTTCCATTTTCACCTACCTTACGCCGCATACCAACGAGAGGTTCACGAAGGGTTTTGTTTGTAGGCCAGAAATTAAGAAGCTTTATCCAGATCAATGCCCTCTCGTCGGACGAGATGTGCTCGCCGACGCGCAGTACACTGCTGAGAACATCTGGATGGATTGGTCAGTTGAACTTATGCAAGTTTTGATTTCTACACTTTGGCTTGCGTCCTTCATGCTACTGTCAGGCTTGATTGGGGCTTTCCTGGTATTTCAAACCAAAACCCCGACGATCGGGCGACCATAGAAGCTCTGTGAGAGATCAAAAGTGGTCTGGACGGGGATCGTAATTTTTGTGTCTTGGGATCATAAGTTTTTCGACCCAATCGAATTGCCCAACGGCAAGATGCTCGTCACCCTCCGCGACGCCGCAACCTACATCACCAAGCTCCCCAAGGCCGAACACGATGCCGCCGAATGGCAAGCGGCGATGGAGGCGCTGCTGCTGGTTGCCGAGAGCGGTGGTCCGACGATGTTTGCCCGCATAGGCGTGATGCGGGCGTTGAATCGTCAAATCGAGCGGGAGTTTGATCCGTCCCGAAAGGAAATGCATTGGGGGCGGCGCAAGCTGGCGCGGGATCGATGATGCAAGGACCACGCGCCTTAGGTCAAACGTAGTGGAAACTAAGAAAACGATTTAGGAGAGAAAATTTTGTTATGACAAAAAACCCGGGCTCCGGATCGTGTCGTCATCGTCCGCGACCACGCAGCGACCGCCGCGCAAGCTAAGCGGGCGGGCATGAAAAGTTAGTTTCAGCGCCAACTCCAGCGCCTTAATGTCTTCCAGCGTTAGGAGAAATGTGGGGACGACTGCGGCGACCAAGGCCACTGCTCCTTCACCTATGGTAGACATCGTCAGCAATTTTCTAAATTGAGTTGACAGATGTTTGCAAATCTAACGGGCTTGCTACCCCTGCTTTCTGTCGCTTCGGTGCTGATCGTATCGGCAAATACAATTGGGTATTTTTCCCATATCGGTCTTCATTTCCTTGGGTTGATGGATTTCACCAACTTTGTCTATCCGCTTGGGCTGGCTTTCACGGGTCTGATAGCCGTACTGCAATTGCTGACTCTGGCATATCGTCTCGCACCAGCATGGCGCGGCGTCGCAGAATTTAACTTAAGCAACATGCAACTGTACGGTGGTCTTTATTTAATAGGCGGGTTGGCGATTCTTTACTACCTGCCGCTCCACAATTCATTTTACCAAATCCTGGCATTCCTTGCTCATGTGACCGCAGCTTCCGTCGTGTACGGAATAATAGCGTTCGTAAAATTTCATCAGAACCGCGGAAAGATCGACGATTCAATGACCGTTTTTTTCATAGTTAGCATACTGGGTGTGTGTTACTTCGCTGGTATTGCCGAGGCAGACTACCAAGCCTTCCGATCTCCAACATTCTATAGAATCATCGACAAACATGGGTTTGATACTGTTTTCCGAATCGTTCGCGCTTCTTCCTCTGGGCTGCTCGTTTCCTCCACCGACCGACGGATAATTTTCGTGCCTAAAGAAGAGATTCGACAGGTTGAAAGCGAAAAGCCAATCGGACTCAATTTGTCGGATTGGTAGGACGCGATCCAACGTCACGCTAACAACAAGCCAGTCGTCCGCGCCTTGTTTATCAGATACGATACAAACGACGCGCATGCCCCGAACATGAACAGGGCGTCTGCCTCATCAACCTTCGCTGTACTGTCATCCAGCAGCGCGTGGCGGATGCCCTTCTCGTCGCTCGTATAGGCGGAGAGTGATGTAAAGCCATTCTTCATCGCTGGGTGAATCGAGATTTTTTGTTCCAGCTTTTTGAGGGCCTTAGATAAGACATCTGCGCCAGGGTCGAGAGTACGACCGACAGCCTCGACAGCATGGATGCTTTCTCGCACGCTATCAGCATATTTGCCGGCAGTCAGGTGAGACCCCGCATTGCGCAAGTGGGCTCGTGCGCCATTGAATTGGGTAGCCGCTAGATCGGCGAACGCCTTAACAACGCTGGCGTGTTCAGTGTCTGAGGCAATAGGGCAGATCACCTTGTTTTCGACCACTCGGTAAGCAGCCCGACAAAATCGCAGGCTGGCATCAGTATCCTTGGCGATGCCCGGCGGACATGATGGATGCTTAAGTACAAACTCCAACCACCCGAAAATAGCGACGTAGTCGCCATTTTCAAAAATGTCGCGCGTTTGCTTTATCAGCTCCTTTGCATTGTTCGTAAAATCGTCCGCCATCCCGTCCCGTCGAAAGATGTGCTCGTCCTTCAGGATCGTTGACCACGGTCTAGTGAAGTAGGGCTTGCCGAAGTCAGAGGGCTCCATGGGATTAGCTTGGTAGCTATGAATTTGGCTCCACAGAACGGCCCGCAGCTTAGGCGACACTTCACGCAACTTCAGCTGCGACGGCAGCGGCTCGATGCCTTCGGCTTGCTCAAAGCTGAGCTGCTTTCGTTGTTCGATATCGTCAGCCAACGGAATGACCTCATCCCAGATGATAAAACAAACGGGGGCCAGCCAAAGCCAACCCCCGTTCTCGTTCAATGCAGCAGATAGACAATTAGCGCGACAGCCTGAAGGCGGTCGGCCAAGTCAATCTTGATCGAATGAGTTGCTTGCGCATACTCGGTCCTCCGGGCAGCAGCGCGCCGCTAGCCCGTTTGAGGATTTGCGGTGAAGCTCCTATCGAACGAATAAGCCGTCGTTCATAGGCTCATCGGCCTATCATTGGCGAGCTAGCATCGCCGCCGATAGCCCCGAGCCGCCCTGAGTGGCGTCGCTATATCTCTGGGAAAGTCACTCTGCCAGACTTCAGCAACGGGTCAGGTCTCGGGCTGCGACGTATCCATTGAGAATTCCGCTTTGCGAAGGCGGTTCTGGCTGGGGCCACAGTTGCATAAATGTGGGTAATCAATTGCTGATAGTCCAGCCCCTTGCAGTGCTTGGCCACAGTTATCGGTTAGTAGTGGTCGCCACGCGAGGAACGGCAGCGGGGCGCTTTTGCGGCGCTTATCGAAGTGAACCCCTTCATACAATGAGGCCCCGCTATTCTTGGTCGATTCTTGGTCGAGTGTTCGAAAATCCGAAATGGATACGACTAAGTTATTGAAATAATTGGCGCTCCCTAGGGGAATCGAACCCCTGTTTCAGCCTTGAGAGGGCCAAGTCGATCCGCTTGATGATCATCGTGAAGAGAAGTTCGGCGATGGAGACCTACGGATGTCAATCCCGGCTCATCTGCGCGAGCAGGCGTGACCGCACCAGTTTCGCACCAGAAACGACCCAACCGAAGTGCAACGAACGCGCTCGGATTGAACCAAAAAGACAGTAAAATCAACGAAGCCGATCGTTATCCCGCCGCTCATAACGGTCCGATTGCAGGTTCGAGTCCCAGCAGTGAATCAATCACTTAGTCGGTGTTCCCTCATTCGGCTGTGCCACAGCATCAAGAACCTCGAACAAAACACAACGGACAATTTGCAGCTTTCTGTGCGAACGTTATCTAGAAAACCGAGCGTTGGCTCAGTCAACGCAAGTGTACCCAAGCCTAAGGAGTTCGATATGAGCAGTGTTCGTACTCAGGCTCTCCGTGAAATGAGCCGGCTCAATATGATCGGCCTTGTCGCCGCCAGCATGCTGTTGATCCTCCCTGAAATATCGGAGGCACAGCAGAGTCTACCGATTGCCGAACAAATCGCCAAGACCTACGGCCTTGATTCTTTCGGGAAAATCGAGTCGATCCGCTACACATTCAATGCAGAATTTCCTGGTGCCAAGCTTTCTCGCTCTTGGGAATGGAGCCCGAAGACCGACACGATCTCTTACGAGGGAAAGGATAAGGAAGGCAAACTGGTAAAGGCTAACTATCAGCGCTCGCAGCTCAGCAGCCAAACCGATTACACCAAGAAAGAAGTCGATCCGGCATTCTCCAACGATCAGTATTGGCTGCTGCTCGCGTTCCGCGTCCTATGGGACGGGGTGCCGGTGACTGATGAGGGCATGCAGAAACTGCCCGTCGGCGACGGTTCCGCTGAGCGGGTCGTGGCGAAATACCCTTCGGACGGTGGCTACCAACCCGGCGACACCTGGGACCTCTACATTGGCACCGACAAGCGAATCCGGGAAATCGTCTACCACCGTGGCGCTCCGACCCCGCCACCCAAGCTCGTGATGGCAAACTATACGGATTACAAGAAGGCTGGGCCGCTCCTGATCTCGATGGATCATCACGGAACGCTGGACGGAAAGCCCTTTCGGCTTTGGTTTTCGGATGTGTCGGTCAAACTGACGGGATCAAAAAACTGGATCAACGCGCAGTGATGCCGGTGCTTGGCGTAACAACTGTACGCTCTACTCCGTAGTAGGCCGATGGAGTTTTGGATTGGACGTTCGCGGCGCAGGAATTGCGGTAAGAGGGTCGTGAACGTCAAATCAGCTCTACCGGCGCACCTGTCGATCGCTCGCGCGGCGATGCGCCCTGTCCGCTGGCCGCTGCGTAAGCTAACTATTCAATTCTTGGGAGCACCCGCACATGCCCACCAATCCCTTTACCGACGTCTGGCATTTCCTGACCGCGACGACGAGTGACTATCTCCATCAGGGAAACTGGCGCTATCTGATCCTGGCGCTGTTCTGGGCGCTGCTGCTCGCCGGCACTGCCGTGGCGTTCCGAAATTGGCAGGAGGATTCGGCGCAACGCACAGGCCGGCACCTTGGAATCTGGCTGGTCCGAGTCCTGATCGGCTGCATGTGGTTCCAGGGCATGTTGTGGAAACTGCCGCTGCCGGTGTCTGACGGTCTGCAATACTGGACCGAACAGGAATCGACCAACGCGGCTTTCGAGTTTCATCGCACCTTCATGAAGGACGTCGTGTTGCCTCACATGACGATCTTTGGGCCCATCGTCTTTCTTGCCGAATTGGTGTTCGCTGGATCGATGATGCTTGGGCTTGCGGTGCGGTTCGTGGGCGTGCTGGCCATCGCCTATACGCTGCAGCTCTGGATCGGCCTCTATGGCAATCCGTCCGAGTGGCCTTGGACCTACATGTTCCTGGCTTTGCTGATGTTCTTGTTTGTGGTCGAGGGTGCCGGCCGCAGTCTCGGCCTTGATGCCTGGTTGCGCCGTAATGTTCCTGTCGTACGCGATGGGAAGGGCCTTGTCGGCTGGTTCTTCAAGGTCGCGGGTTAGTCTTCATCGCTTGTGTGAGAGACGAGCACATGATGGCACTGGCCCGAGCAGTGACGCTTCTTGTGGCGCTGGGCGCAACTCACGCATACGCCGCCGACATCGGTTATCTGGCTCCGCCCGGGGCCCCGGCAAAGGAATTCCCCTCACCCCAGCGCCCGGTTGCGCAGATCGTCAGCCCAAGCCGCTCCGCCGAGGAGCACCGCGACTCCTTGAACGAGGCCGGTGAGATCGCCCGTCTTCTTGAACTTAAGCCAGGCATGACGGTCGGCGACATTGGTGCGGGCAGCGGCTACCACACGGTCCGGCTCTCGCCTCTCGTCGGCTCCACCGGCTCCGTCGTCGCCGAGGACGTCACGCGGAATTACCTCATCGACCTCGCCAAGCGAACGGAGCGCCTGAAGCTCACTAACGTCAAATTCGCGCTCGGCGAACCACACGACCCACGCCTGCCTGCTTCCTCGCTGGATGCCGCTATCCTCGTGCACATGTATCACGAGATTGCCCGGCCTTACGCCTTCCTCTACAATCTCGTGCCCGCCTTGAAACCTGGCGCGCGGGTCGGAATTGTCGACCTCGAGCGTCCGACGTCCGAGCATGGCACGCCAATTGAGCTCCTGCGTTGCGAACTGTCCGCGGTTGGCTATCGCGAGATCGTCACACATCAGCTTGCAGGCGATGGCGGATACCTGGCGGTGTTCTCTCCGCCGGAGGAAGCTGGTCGAAAATCTCCCCGCGACATCGTTGCTTGTGGAGATCGTGCCGGCGCGCGCTGATCACATGGTGGAGGGTGGCTGGCGTCGCAGCTCGAGCGCGAGGCGAACAAACGTTGCCGCGATGGACCAGGCCGCCTTGATGCCGGCGACGAGATTGCCGGAGACCTTGGATACCCCGCCGATCCGGCACCGCTGCCCGACCGCGATCTCCAGTGCCGGCAAGCGGGCGGCCGCGACCCGCATCAGCATTTCCAGGTTCCAGCCAAAGGTCTGCTCCTTCATGCCGAGACGTATGAATTCATCCCGCCGGATAGCGCGAAACGGCGACAGGTCAGTGAAGCTTGCACCATAGACGAGGCGCAAGAGGAGCTCTCCGATATGGGCTGCGACGAGCTGCTGTGGCGCCAGGCTGCCGGGCTCTCGTGGACCACGTACCCGCGAGCCGAGAACAAAGATGGCCTGTCCGGCTATGATCGGCGACACCAGATCAGAGATGAACTCCGCCGAATCACTGCCGTCGCCATCGAGGAAGACGAGAATGTCGGCATCGTCCCGCACAGCGGCAATGCCCGCCTGGATAGCACGACCGTAGCCTCGGCGCGGCTCGACAATGACGCGAGCTCCGGCGGCCCCTGCCCGCTCGGCGGTACGGTCTTGCGAGCCCCCGTCGACAACGATGACTTCGCTCACATTCTGTGCCAGCACAGCAGTCACGACCTTACCGATAGCCGTCTCCTCGTCGAGGCACGGAATGACCGCCGAGACGACGGGCACTTCGCTCACAGGCTCCAGCGCAAGCCGCAATTGGCGCAGCTTTCTGGCGGCTTGTCGGAAAGCAGCGCCGCACGAAAGTCCCGATACGCGCTCCCGTTCCAGATGTCGTGCAGGGACTGGTGTCCGGCATGGCCGAGCGTGTAGTTGTCGTAACCGTGTTGCGAAAACGGCGCGATACAGCACGGCAAGGCCCGGCCATTGGCTGTGAAATACATCAACGACCACGGCCGCCGGCAAAGCGACCACGGCGAACCGCCACCGCTGCCTTTCAGGCTTAAGCCCGGCTCGCTCGCTGCGCCC
Organism: uncultured Alphaproteobacteria bacterium; assembly: GCA_963831585.1. Taxonomy (GTDB): domain Bacteria; phylum Pseudomonadota; class Alphaproteobacteria; order Rhizobiales; family Xanthobacteraceae; genus Bradyrhizobium. The sequence goes on from CAWHRA010000032.1 coordinate 48,128, forward strand.
GACGCGCTGAAGGTCACGCCAAGGGAGCGCGCCAGATCCTCGGCCAGCTTCAGATAGACCGCCTCTTCCTGCGTCAGGCGCGCGAACAGGGCCTGATCCGGCTGTGCCTTGCCAATGGCGGATTCGGCGAAAAACACCAGCCGTTGCAGGTAGACCTCTTTGACACCGATCTCGGCTGCAACTTGGACAAATGCGGGGAGTTGCTCGACAGTCTCTCTGAGGCCAGTAAGCCAAACCGAAACCCGCGGCGTAGCATTTCCCTCTCGCTCCTGCAGCTCGCGAAACGCGCGCACGTTGCGGAGGATGCGGCCGAAATAATCCCTGCCGCGGATCGCCTTGAAGCTCTCGCGGGTTGACGCGTCGAGCGACACCCGCAATTCGTCAAGGCCGGCGTCGATCAGCGCACGGCCGTTGCGCTCACTGAGGACCGTTCCATTGGTGTTGAACAGGACGTAGGCGCTGCGGTCTTTCAGGTATCTGACCATCCGCGGCAGATTTGCGACCAGCATCGGCTCGCCAACGCCGTGCAGAACCGCCCGCGCGAGATCGGGAACCTGGTCGACAATCGACGCGAACAGCTCCCAGCTCATGTCTGCCGGCGGTTCCAGCTCCTCGTAAGTGCGGGGACAGGTCGTGCACAGCAGGTTACAGCGGTTGGTCACTTCCAGATAAAGGCAGACCGGCGGACGTTGGGCGACCTCCGTGCGATCGCCCGTGACCGACTCGTGATAGCGGCGCGGATCGATGTGGGAGCCCGGTGCTTCCCTGGAAGAGCTCATGGCGATGCCCCTGCGTCTGCGATCCGCTGCATACGGCTCCTCCAGGCCATCAAGGCCCAGGCGAGCAAAAGGCCTCCGAACAGAATTGATTTGGTCACCATTCTTGGAATGTAGAAATCCCAGTCGAGTTGTTCGGACAGCAAAAGTGCTCCGATCGAAACGACCCATGTTGGCGGAGAGCTACACAGGGCGACAAACGGCGTGATCACGAGAAAATACCAGGGATAATTGGGCGACAAGAACAAGAGGGTGAGGAGTAACAGATTGTTGATGTCAGCCAGACTGGAGGCGATGGTGCGATCGGATTTGCGGGCGACCGAAAGCCCCATGAACAGGAGGGCCAGCGCAGCCAGTACGGCGTAGCCGACAACATCACCTTGATGCTCGCCAAATACGAGCCTCCCCAGCGACAGGGGCCAGAGCTCGTAGCCGGCACTAATCCCCTCTTCCGTCAGATAGCCTTTGGTCAGGAATCCGAGAACGCCCCAACCGACCGATAAATAGGGAAGATAGCAAAGCGCGATGGCGGCGATCACAACGATCGGCATTTTGAAATCCCACGGGCGCCAGATCCCGGCCAGCACCGGCGCCGCAAATGGCTTTACCAGCACCGAAAACGCGATAAAGGCGGCGCCGCGCAGCGCATGGCCGGTCAGGGCAATCCAAATGCCGAGCAGCAACAATGCAACCATGAGCGCATCGACGTGACCGCCGTTGGCGATCTCCCACAAGGGCAGCGGATGCCAGAGATAGGCGATCACGCGCGTCATCGGGCGGCTCATGCGCCGCAGCAGGAGCATGATCAGTGCAACGGTGACGAACTCGCAGCCCAGCATCGCGAGACGCATCGTAGTCACGTTTTCACTGATCCGCGTGATCACGAAGAAGAAAAATTGCGCTACCGGAGGATAGATGGTGACGGCAGAATCGGCCCGGTTGATGTGGGGAAAGATCGCCGCGTCGCGCAGAAACGCCAGTGCCTGGTCGGCAGGGAAATAGCGGTAGGGATTGATGCCGGCAGCCTGAACCCTGCCGTCCCAGACGTAGCGATAGATGTCACTGGAAAGTAGAGGGTTGAATAGCAGCATATAGGCTCTGAGCAGGATTCCAAGTCCAAAGATCAGCCATAGCGCGCGATACGGTGGTATGCGCTCGACGACGCGAGTTGCCGCGATCGTCAGCAGACCCGCGGAGATGGTCAGAGCAATGTAGGCGTTGTCACCGGCGGTCTCGAAGGCGAAGGGGGTTATAAGGGTCAGGGCGGCAAGGACGGCACCGATGCCGGCCAACCGCAGCAGCGGAGACGCGTTGTCGGTGAAGCGCGCCGGTCGGCCAAAGTGCCTCGCAACAGTCCGCGGCGTTGGCTTCATGGGTTTATCTCGGGCGCGGCCCTCAGAAAGGCCCGGCTCGCCGGAGCAAAACCGCCGGCGCGAAAGCGGTTCGAACGACCCGCCAGTTCGTCCTGCAGCCAACGCAGCGTTTTGAGGTCGTCGACATCGTACCATTCCGGAAGCAGCGTCGTGCCAAGCCCGATTTCGGCAGCGCGCTCGCAGGTGCTGCGAGCTACGGTGTCCGTTCCCCATGCGATTTGCGCAAATAGTTGCCGGTGCGGATGTTTCAGCCCGATGAGGTAGTAGCCGCCGTCGCTTGCTGGCCCGAGCACCATCCGGTCGCCGGGCTCGCGCAGGGTTTCAATAGCCTGGACCAGAAAACGAGGAGGCAGAGTCGGGCTGTCGCCATTGACCAGCAGGATACAGTCGTGCCCGGAGGAGAGAAGCGTACGCGCCGCGCCAAGCAGCACATGCCCGAGATCGTCGCCAGCCTGTAGCAGCAGCTCGAACCCAGCTGGAAGCAGCTGCCGCATGTTGTGTTCCGCTCCCGCCGGAGCATAAACGCCGTAGCCGCGCCTGCCGAGCGCCTCCGGTACCCCCTCGATTGCTGCGGCGACGTCACGCAGAAAGCACGCGGACAGTTCGGAAGCGGCCTCGGCGCCAATGGCCGTTGCAAGCCGTGTCTTTGAGAGACCGGGCTGCGGCGCCTTGCAAATGATCCCGATCGCCGCGACGCTCATCGCAGGAATCGGGACCGCAGGCGTTCGGCGGCGATCGCAATCAATTGCAGCGCGTCACGGCTACCGTCCGCCTCGCCCTTTTCAAAATCGCCGTCGATCCGTCCCATTTGATTTGTCACATGTGCAAAACACACCACAGGCTTTTGTCGGGCCTGCGCAAACGCATAGAGTGCAGCGGCTTCCATTTCGACCGCCATAAGATTCCTTTTGACCATCGCATCGATCGCCAGCTGAGTTTCACGGAACGGCGCATCTGTTGTCCACGTCGCGCCCGCGAGGACCGGGACGGGAAATTCCTCGAATGCGCCCTTGAGCGCCGAGATCAATCCGGCATCGGCGTGGGAGTAGTCGGACGCCGCCATATAGTGATAGCTGGTGCCCTCATCGCGTAGCGCGCGTTCGATAGTGATGAAATATGGCGGCGGCCGTATCGGTACGATCTGTCCGGAGGAGGTGACGCTGATCAGTAGCCTGCAGCCTGAAGCGAACATCTCCTCGGCGATCAGCACCGCGAATGAGGCGCCGACGGCGCAGCCGACAATTCCGAAATCCAAGCCACCGCGGCTGAAGGAGTAGAGCTGGGTATGATAGCAGGCCCATCCCGCTTCAAGTCGGGCCTCGCTACGAGCAAGGAGGCTGCGCAATATGTCGCCGTCAGGGTCGAGGACGCAGATATCGGGGACGCCGGAGCGTGCGATTTGCTTTTGCCTGCGCGCTTCGCGCAGCAGATTTTCCGGCGTAAATGCCGACGGGAGGGCGTAATGTTTCTGCGCGAGGATGGGCGGGACCCCGCCGTCATTGACCGCCATCACCAGACGAGCCTCGTTTTGCAGTCCCCCGGCCATTGGTAGCGTCCTCCTCGACAGCGAGCAAGCGCTGCTCGCTTGCTGCGGCTCAGAAGAGAAAAGCCCTAGTCGGCGTCATAAAAAAATAAACTTCGAGTGATGTAACAAGATGACTTTGAAGGCCGTAGTAGCTAAAAATGCCGACGACCCAGTGCCCGCACCCGCCACCAGAGCGGCTGCCGTGCCCGAAGCTGGCTATGTTGATCCGATGGTGCGGGTCCCGGAGCATCAAGAGCAGGCGGGTTCGGCAATTTCGAACGAGGTAGGCAGCGCTTAGTTATCGAGGTCATCATGAATCACGAGATCGCAGTTTCGAATGCCAAAGAAATCGCCGATCGCATTCTCGCGCCAGCGGCCAGGCAAAACGACAAGGAAGCTCGATTTTCGTCCGAGGCAATCGCGGCCCTTGGTCCGGCCGGATTGCTGGGGATCATGCTGCCCCCGGAGGTGGGTGGCTCGGCCCTGGGACCGCGAACCTTGGCTGCCGTCATCGCGACACTCGCGGAGGCGGACGCGTCCGCCGCGATGGTTTACCTGATGCATGTGAGCGCTACCGCAACAATTGCGGCGGCCCGTCCGGGTGCCACGGTCGCGCAAACGCTAAAGGACATTTCGGCCGGACAGCACCTCACCACCCTGGCATTCAGCGAAGCCGGATCGCGCAGCCACTTCTGGGCACCCGTATCGCGAGCAAAGCGCAACGCTGTAAATGTGCACCTCACGGCCAAGAAATCATGGGTAACGAGCGCCGGTTACGCGCAAAGCTATGTTGTCTCTGCGCTGGCTCCTGAAGGCGAGAGCCCCACGGATTCGACCCTTTATCTCGTCGCCGGCGGCACGCCCGGACTGTCGGTCGCAGGCCCATGGGATGGTCTTGGGATGCGCGCCAACGCTTCCGCGCCGATGATCCTCGAGGATTGCGAGGTGGCCCCCGGTCTGCAGCTGACCGATGACGGCGCCGGCTTCAAGGCGATGCTGGAGATCGTGCTTCCGTTGTTCAGCCTTGGAACGTCGGCAGTCGCGCTGGGCCTTTGCCGGGCGGCGGTGGCGGGGACCGTGTCTCACCTCAAGAGTGCTCGCTTCGAGCATTTGGGCCAGAGCCTCGGAGAGAGCCTGCCAACTCTCCGCGCGCAGCTTGCTACGATGCAGATCGAAACTGATGGGCTCGCGGCGCGGATCGACGATCTCGTCGATCACCTCGAGCGTCCCCGAGATACCACAATGCTGCGCGTCCTCGAGACTAAGGCGTCGGCAGGTGATGTTGCAATCGCTGTCACTTCGGCGGCAATGCGGGTGTGCGGAGGCGCAGCGTTTTCCAAGCATATGGCCATCGAGCGATTGTTCCGCGATGCCCATGCGGGCGCCGTTATGGCGCCGACGGGCGATGTGCTGCGCGAGTTCATCGGCAAGGCACTTTTGGGAATGCCGCTGTTCTGAGCGAGGAAGCGCTGCGCCGCTGGCAGCGCTCGGATCGCGATTGATGAAAATTGGACATAAGACTTGATAGGCGAGAAGCAATCATGAGCCGGACGATTTGGTTAGGTGCCGTCGCATACCATCCGAAGGTGGTCAGTATCTGGGAGGGCATGCGACGCTACTTTCACGAGGAGGCGCGTCTACCCATCGAAGTAGTGCTGTTTCAGAGCTATGAGGCGCAGGTCGCCGCCCTCCTGGCGATGCCCGGCGAGCCGCTGCCGCGCATCGACATCGGATGGAATACGAACCTCGCCTTTATCCAGGCCGATGCCTGGAGCGACCACCGTTGCCGACCAATCGCGATGCGCGATACTGATGTGGGCTGGACCAGCAAGATCATCGCGGTCACCGGGGGGCCTGTCGCTACGCTTGCCGATCTCAAAAACCGCACCCTGGCCCTCGGCAGCCGCGACAGCGGCCATGCGGCAATCCTCCCGGTTTATTTTCTGCAGCACGAGGGACTGGTTGAGGGGAAAGACTACCGGACGCTGCGCTTCGATACGGACCTCGGCAAGCATGGTGACACGGGCACAAGCGAGTCCGACGTCGTTCGCGCGTTGCTCGACGGTCGCGCCGATGCCGGCACAATCGGTAGCCCCTTCTGGAATGCCGTGCGTACCGAACGTCTGGTGCCGGAAGGCGCGCTGACGGAGATCTGGACCTCGCCGCCTTTTAATCACTGCATGTTTACTGCTCGTTCGGATCTCGACCGCTCGTTGGAGCAGCAGTTCGCCAAAGCACTGTTCGGGATGAGTTACGACAACCCCGCGCATCGGCCTGTGCTCGAGGCAGAAGGGCTGCATCAATGGATTGCGCCGCAGCTTGCGGCGTATGCCGAGTTGCGAAACGCATCGGCACAACAAGGCTTTTTGAAGCAGCCTTCGGCCTAGATTAACGCGCCAAAACCCGGCCGCCCTTTATCAGGCGCAATTGAAAATCATCGCCAACCGGCGCCGATGCTCATGTTCGCGCTCGAAGGCGCGTCGCACGGCCGCGAAGGATTCGGCAAGTGGAAAGATTTCGCGGCTGATAAGGAGGTCGTTATCCTCCGCTCCGACCGGATGCCAAAAGACGCCGTCCGCGGTGATCGTCACCTCGGGAACCAGGTCTGCCCTTGCCAACGCGATACCCTGCGTGGCCGAGCCTCGCAGGGCAATTCGCCTGATCACCCTGTTCTTCCCATCAACATGATGGTCGTCAAGGAATCTGCGGATATCTTCGGCCTCCGCGTCAGATGACACTGTCGCCGCCAATCGCACCCGGAATCCTTCGGCGCGAGCCCGCTCGAATCCCTTCCAGGTTCGTGCCCAAGTGCCCTTTCCGCGATGGCTGTCGTGGCGCTCCGGCGTCGGACTGTCGAGACTGATTTGCAAGGTTATGCGCTCGCGCGGCAATGAGCGCAGTGTTTCGAGCCGACTCGCAGCAAACAACATGCCGTTGGTGAGGACCGTGGTCGGCGCCGCTGCAGCGCACGCGGCAAGAATCTCGCCAATTTCCCGCAGCATAAATGGCTCACCGCCGGTCACAAAAATTTCCCTTACGCCGAGCTCCGCTGCCTCGTTAGCGATCCGTCGCACCCGCTCAAGACCAAGCGCCCGTCGCGGAGCTTTGGGCGACGAGCGCACGCAACAATAGTCGCAGCTCAGATTGCAATCGAAGTTGGTGTAAAGCCATAGGCGAGAACCGACAGGCCTATCTTCTCCGACATCCTCAGGCGCTTCTCCGTAGCGGAGCACCCAACGGGTGCGGCCTCCTTCAACCTCGGCGTCGACCAAACTGTTGCGGGTGAAGCGGCACCATGCCTCGAGTTCGGGGCCAATATTCGGATCGCCGCTGGTCACGGCCACAAGGTCCCCCTTACGGCTGCGACGTAGCACAGCGATCAAATCCGGCAGTAGACCAGAGGCAAATGTCTTGCTCTCGGCGTCGAGTTCAACGGCCGCGTTGGTCCTCATGCATAAGTCCTCGGTCCTCTGGTTCACCGCAACAATTTCGCACCAGAAACAGTCTTACCGGAACGCAACAAATTCCATCAATTTCCAATGAAAATGCAGAAAAATCAACGATTGCATTGATTGTCCTCCCGCTCATTACGGTCTGGTTGCAGATTCGAGCCCCGGACCAACCAGAATCAATGGGGTGTTTGAACGTCACTTCGGACCATCCGCATCAGAAACGCCCCATATCCGCGAAGTCCGACAAGTAAGGACGAAACAGGTCGAAGGAAACGAAGGCTTGGACGCGTGCTGAGGAACCGGCGAACGGAAATCGACCGGTTCCCCTTTGTCAATGGAACTGCAGCGAAGCTTAGATCACTCCGGGTTACCCGTCCCGCTTCCACTCCAATCTAGCCAATTGTCCGACTGACACCTCGTTGCTCTTTGGTCTGCAGCCTTCTCGGTCTTTCATGTCAATCGTTTAGCCGGATCCAAGTAAGGGCCACAACTGCGCTCGCGGCTGAACAATGGTTCGGCGCGCGCAACGTCGCTAATGGTGATGCTGACAAATGATTCCGCCCCGCGGTATGTCGAAAAAACAGGCTGCGGCCTACGCCGGCTGCGAGACCCTTTCCGCTTTCAACAACTGGATTCGACGCGGAATCATGCCAAGACCGATCCCCGGTACGCACAAATGGGACAGGAAAGCAATCGATGCAGCCCTTGACCGGTTATCAGGCCTTCGGCCTACAATTGAACCCCAATTATCACCATACGACGCATGGAAGGCATCCCAAAATGCGAGTGCGGCTGAAGGGAATCAACTGGTCAATCAAAAAGCTCGCTGACGGAACGTCGAAGACCTACTGGTACGCTTGGAAGGGCGGCCCGCGCATCGACGCCGAGCCAGGCACGCCGGAATTCATGCGCCTCTACAACGCGGCTGTTGCGTCGTACAAAAAAAAGAGCGCCGAGACGTTCAGCTCGCTCATCGACTACTTCAAGGACTGTAGCGAGTACAAGGACCTTGGCGACAAGAGTAAGCGCGCCTATGACGGTTACCTCAAACTCATCGAGGTCAAGTTCGGCTCGATGCCAATCGGCGCTCTGGAAGACAAGCGTGCGCGGGGTGACTTCAAAGAGTTTCGTGATTCATTCTCCGACACGCCGCGCAAGGCGGACTACGTCTGGACGACGATCGCGCGGGTGTTGTCGGTTGCGAAGGATCGCGGCAAAATCGCGGTGAACGTCTGCGAGCGCGGTGGCCGGCTGTATAAATCTGATCGATCAGAGATAGTGTGGACCGCCGAAGACATCCGTGCCTTCTGCGGTGTCGCGTCCGTCGAACTACAAGCCGCTCTCCTGCTCGCGCTATGGACAGGCCAGCGTCAGGGAGACCTGCTGCGGCTGACCTGGAAGGACTACGATGGCACATACATCCGGATGCGTCAGTCGAAGGGACGCGGCAGCAAGGGCCGGCGCCGTGTAACCATACCAGTGGGGCCACCGTTGAAGGTAGCGCTTGATGCTGCGCTGAAGGACAAACGCTCGGCCGTCACCATTCTGGTCAACTCGTTCGGCCGACCGTGGACGGAGGACGGTTTCAGGACGAGCTGGGACAAGGCATTCAAGAAAACGTCGTTGAAGGACCTGCACTTCCATGATCTCCGGGGTACCGCTGTTACGCGTCTCGCACTCTCGAATTGCTCGGTGCCCGAGATCGCCTCGATCACTGGCCATTCGATGAAGACGGTGCAGGAGATCCTCGATGCGCACTACTTGGGGGGTCGCGTCGAACTCGCGGAGTCAGCGATTAAGAAGCTGAGCGAAGTGTACGGGTAGAAACAGAAATGAGTTTGGGATGTGGATCTACTCCAGGTGAAGGCGTCCTCGGTCGCCAAGGCTTCTGCGTGAGAGAATGCTCCACGCCGCCGGGAACGAGCTAGCCGCTGCGGTAACGCGCAGCCATCCCGCCAGTCTTTGCTAAGGAAAGCAGAGCGGACGTGCACGAATGACGAACAAATTTCTCAAACTGGACGTCAAACCGAAGAGACCGTTCTTAGTCCTATGAGTGCTAAGTGCTTGAAAAGCTTGGTGGGCGCACCAGGGCTCGAACCTGGGACCCGATGATTAAGAGTCATCTGCTCTACCAACTGAGCTATGCGCCCGGAACCTGGCCCCGGAAAGCCTTCACAAGAGGGCGTCGTTTAGCAAAGCGATTTGGCGATGTCCAGCAAACCATTGAGGTTTTCCCGGCTCTGGCGGTGCGCGCCGGAACGGGAAAAGCCGCCGGAATCCGACGGCTTTTCCTCTGAAAATGGGGGAATTGGGAGCCAGCGCGGCTAGAGTCGGCTGGGGTCGCGGTCGCCGCGATCCATATGGTCCATATGGTCCCTGCCCCCGTCGCGGTCGCCGTCCATCATGCCGTGCTCGAAGCCGCGGTGCCGCCAGCCGCCGCCGAACCGGCCCGCCATGTGGGTCAGGATGGAGAGGCGGCGCTTTTGGCCGTCGTCCAGGGTCTTGTAGAGCGGGTCGGCCGCGTCCGCGATCTTCTTCATCGCCGCCGCCGAGGTCGCCATGTTGTCGGCGCGTTCGCGCAGGCGCGCGACCGGATCGTCGGGTTGCTGGTCTTCATTCTGCTGCGCGTTCATCCGCGCATTGGCGCGATCGATCCGCAACTTGGCGAAATCCCGCACTGCGCTTTCGACCGGCGGCCACAGCTTTTCCTGGTCCGCAGTCAGCTTCAGCCCGGCATGGACGGCGGCGATCCGCGCGTCGGTAAGGGCGGCCCGGTCCTCCGGACTCATTCGCATGTGCTGCATATGCTCACGGAACCACGAATGATGCGTTTGGGCATAGACCGCGGTCGAACCGGCGATGGCGAGCGCCGCGATGCCGGCAATGGCGAACTTCTTCATGTGAACCTCCTTTGAAGGTTGACTGAGGATGAGCGCCCCCGGTTCCGCAATCAACTTACAGTTTGGCAAGACATGACCGCCTTACCAAGATGTAATCTGCGAATTCAAATCATTCCCAACAGCCGCGGCAGCCACAGCGAAATCTCGGGGATATAGGTAATCAGCCCCAGGAACACCAGCATGGCGCACAGCCACGGCAGGACCGCGATGGTGATCTCGCTGATGCCCATTTTCGCGATGCTGCTGGCGATATAGAGGTTCAAGCCCACCGGCGGGTGACAAAGCCCGACCTCGGTGTTGACGATCATCAGCACACCGAGATGAACGGGATGGATGCCGAGCTTGGTCGCGAGCGGAAACAGGATCGGCGCCATGATCAGTAGGATCGACGACGGATCCATCACGTTGCCCGCCAGCAGCAGGATGACGTTGACCACCAAGAGGAACATCCAGATCGAGAAATTCTTGTCGATGATCCAGGCGGCCATTTCCTGCGGAATCTGCTCGTGCGTCATCAGGAACGAGAACAGCACCGCATTGGTGATGATATAGAGCAGCATCGAACTCATGCTGGCCGCCTGCAGCAGCACCTTCGGCACTTCGGTAAGCTTGAGTTCCTTGTAGACGAACACGGTGATGACGAAGGCGTAGACGGCGGCGACCGCGGCGGCCTCCGTCGGCGTGAAGACGCCGCCATAGATGCCGCCGAGCACGATGCCGATCAGCAACAGGCCCCACAGACTTTCGCGGAAGGCGGTCCATTGCTGGCCGAAAGAAGCCTTCTTCATGCGCGGATAGCCGTTGCGGTATGCGATGAACCAGGTCACGGCGGCCAGCATCGACGCCAGCATGATGCCCGGCACGATGCCGGCCATGAACAGCGCGCCGATCGAGGTGTTGGTGGAGACGCCGTACAGCACCAGGATGATCGACGGCGGCACCAGGATGCCGAGCGCGCCGGAGGTCGAGATCACGCCGACGCCGAACCGGCGCGGATAACCGTATTCCACCATGGCGGGCATCATGATCGAGCCGATCGCGACCACGGTCGCCACGCTCGATCCCGAGATCGCGGCGAACATCGCGCATGCCGCGACGCCGGCAAGCCCCAGCCCGCCCGGGAAATGGCCGACCAGCGACGTCGTGAACGCGATCATCCGCCGCGCCACGCCGCCGCGGGTCAGGAAAGTGCCCGCGAGGATGAAGAACGGGATCGCCATGATCCCGAAATTGTCGAGGCCGGAAAACAGCTTCAACCCCACGCTCTCGATCGGCACTTCCGTCATCGTGAACAGGAAGGTCAGAACGGTGAGGCCGAGCGAAATCGAGATCGGCATGCCCGTCAGCATCAGGGCGAACAGCAGTCCGAAGATAAGGGCAGCGCTCATCACGCTTCTCCCAGCGCGATCGGCGCCGTTTCGCTGACCTCGACGCCGTCGACATGCGTCGCATCGTGGTGCGGGAGGTTGCCGGTCGTGTAATAGCTCCAGGCCACCTGCAGGAAGCGGAAGCACATCAGATAGGAGCCGAGCGGGATGCAGGCGTAGACCAGCCAGCTCGGCAGTTCCAGGTCGGGCGAGACCTGGTCGGTGCTCATCAGTTCGATGACGAATTTCGCGCCCATGGTGCCGACCACGAAGGTGAACAGCGCGCCGCCGAACAGGCCGAACAGGATGACGCCCTTCTGCCAGCCGGGATTGAGCCGCTTGATCAGAACGTCGACGCCGACATGGATGCCGGTTCGCACGCCGTAGGCCGCGCCGAACTTCGCCATCCAGATGAACATGTAGATGCACAGCTCCTGCGACCATGCGAGCCGGATCGGAAACAGGATCGGATACAGCAGGGGAATGTCGACGAGGTAGCGATGCACCACGGCGACGAAGGTGATCACCGTCGCTAGCCCCATCAGGCTGGCGATAATGATTTCCTCGAGCCTGTCGAGAATTCGTAACAACATCGATGTCCCCCGTCACGGCCGCCGGTCCCCGGCCATGCACCTTCCGCGACCAACACGGTCGCGGCCTTAACTCCGCGATGCGCGGTCGAGCACGATCAGCAAAAGCGGAAACAGGCTTTGCGTCCGATCGCTCTCCCCGGGATCAGGAAACGCGTGATCTCTCGGCAATGCCGCCCATGCTTTTGCGGATCACGCGCTGTGGCGCTCAGTTCATCGGGCCGCGGCCCGTTTCCTTCAGGAACTCGTCGATCAAGGGCTGGCCGACCCGCGACGCCACGTCCTTGTAGACCGGCATCATCGCCTTGCGCATCGCCTCGTCCTGGTCCTGGGTCAAGGAGATGATTTCGGTCTTGCCGGCCTTCTTGATGGCTTCCAGCCCGTCGTCGTTCTCCTTGGCCGACTGGCCATTGCCGAACTCGGTCGCTTCCTTCATCGCCTTGGTCAGCTGGTCGCGAATGTCGGCCGGCAGCCCGTCCCAGAACTTCTTGTTCACGACCACGACGTAGCCGATGTAGCCGTGATTGGTGACGGTGGCGTACTTCTGCACCTCATGCATTTTCTGGGTGTAGATGTTGGACCAGGTGTTCTCCTGGCCGTCGACCACACCGGTCTGCAGCGCCTGATAGACCTCCGAGAACGCCATCACCTGCGGGATCGAGCCGAGTGCGCGGAACTGCGCCTCCAGAACCTTCGACGACTGAATGCGGAATTTCAGTCCCTTGTAGTCCGACGGCGCGATCAGCTTCTTGTTGGCGGTCATCTGCTTGAAACCGTTGTCCCAATAGGCGAGACCCGTCATGCCCTTGGAATCCAGGAGCTTGAGCAGCCTGGCGCCGAGCGGGCCGTCGGTGACCTTACGCAGCGTCTTCAGGTCCGGCAGGATGTAGGGAAGATCGAACACCTCGAATTCCTTGATCCCGATCGGGCCGAACTTGGAGTTCGACGGCGCCAGCATCTGCACCGCGCCGAGCTGCAGGGCCTCGAGTTCTTCCTTGTCCTTGTAGAGCGTCGAATTCGGATAGACTTCGACCTTGACCTTGCCGTTGGTGTACTTCTCGGCCAGTTCCTTGAACTTGTCGGCCGCCTTGCCCTTCGGCGTGTCGGACGCCACGACGTGGCTGAACTTGATGACGATCGGCGACTGCGCCGAGGCCGGTCCGACCAGCGCCAATGCCGCGATCGACGCAGCAGCCAATACCAGTTTACGCATGTTACCTCCGCCGGTTCTTGCGGAACGTGCGCCCCAGCGCCGCTCCTGTCCTTGTATGCCAAGCGCACCAATACAGAGAAGCCGGCCGAAATGCCAATGCCCCTTTCGCAGGGGCAATTGCAAGCTTCGTTAGAGTTAAGGGTTTTGCTGCAGTGCAAAACGCGGCGCCAAGGCGCCGCATTCGGGTTGTTTGGGTGATCCGCTCCTCCGATCCTCCCGGCACGGAAGGAAGGGAGAACAGGCCGTCAGCTCGCCGCCGCCGCCGGCACGTCGCGCTGGCGTTTCATGACAATCTTGTTGAGCGCGCCGAGATAGGCCTTGGCCGAGGCCACCAGCGTATCCGGATCGGCGGCGCGCGCGGTCATCGAGCGGCCTTCATGGCTAAGCCGTACCGACACCTCGGCCTGTGCGTCGGTGCCCTCGGTGACGGCGTGGACCTGATAGAGTTCCAGCCTCGCCTCGTGCGGCACCAGCGCCTTGATGCAGTTGAACACCGCATCGACCGGGCCGTTGCCTTCGGCTTCCTCGATCCTGATCTGGCCGTCGATGTCGAGCTTCATGGTGGCGCGCTGCGGCCCGTGGGTGCCCGCGATCACCGTCAGCGAGGTCAGCTTGATGCGGTCGTGCGAGGCGGCGATCTCCTGATCGACCAGCGCCTCGATGTCCTCGTCATAGATGTCCTTCTTGCGGTCGGCCAGCGCCTTCATCCGCACGAACGCGTCTTCCAGCTGGTTGGCGCCGAGCTTGTAGCCCATCTCCTCCAGCTTGTGCACGAAGGCGTGGCGGCCCGAATGCTTGCCGAGCACCAGCGAGGACTGCTTCAGGCCGACCATTTCCGGCTTCATGATCTCGTAGGTCGAGGCGTCCTTCAGCACGCCGTCCTGATGGATGCCGCTCTCATGCGCGAACGCGTTGCGGCCGACGATCGCCTTGTTGTACTGCACCGGGAACGAGGTCGCCGCCGACACCAGCTTCGAGGCCCGCGTCAGCATGGTGGTGTCGATCTTGTTCCACCACGGAAACACGTCGTTGCGGACGTTCATCGCCATCACGACTTCCTCGAGCGCGGCATTGCCCGCCCGCTCGCCGATGCCGTTGACGGTGCATTCGATCTGCCGTGCGCCGCCGGCGATGCCGGCCAGCGAATTCGCCACCGCCATGCCGAGATCGTTGTGGCAATGCACCGAGAATACCGCCTTGTCGGAGTTCGGCACCCGCTCGATCAGCGTGCGCATGAAGCGGGCATATTCCTCGGGCGTGGTGTAGCCGACGGTGTCGGGGATATTGACCGTGGTGGCGCCGGCCTTGATCACGGCCTCGACGATGCGGCAGAGGAAATCCATCTCGCTGCGGGTGGCGTCTTCGGCCGACCATTCGACGTCGTCGATGTGGTTGCGGGCGCGGGTGACGTTGGCGATCGACAGCTCCATGACCTGCTCCGGCGTCATGTTGAGCTTGACGCGCATGTGCAGCGGCGAGGTCGCGATCACGGTGTGGACGCGGCCGCGCCGGGCGAACTTCACGGCTTCGGCGCAGCGGTCGATGTCCTTCGGATTGGCGCGCGACAGGCCGGCGATCACCGAGTTCTTGGAGCGCCTTGCGATCTCGCTGACCGCCTGGAAGTCGCCTTCGGAGGTGATGGGGAAACCGGCCTCGATGACATCGACGCCCATGTCGTCGAGCATTTCGGCGACCTCGATTTTCTCCTCGAACGTCATGGTGGCGCCGGGGCATTGTTCGCCGTCGCGCAAGGTGGTGTCGAATATGATGACGCGGTCCTTGGCGGACTTGTTGACGGTGGCCATTGAAAAATTCCTTTAGATGATGCGCTGCTTGGAAGCGCTGAAGGGTCCTGGTGATCTCGCACAACCCCTGAGTGCCCAGGCGCAAACGCCCAGACGGCCCTCAGGGGCAGATAAGAAGCAGAAGCCCGCCAAGAAGCAGGGTGGGCAAGGACGCAGCCGGAATCGCTTCGGGAGCGGCGAAGGCCGATTTCCCGTGAACTCCGAACTTTTCGCTGCGAATCAGCATTGCCAGACCCTTTGGAAGCCCGATCCTCGGCCAAAACCATTGACGGTTTATTGCTAGAGGGGCGCTTCCGAGCCCGTTCTAGACGAGAAATGCCTGAAGCCGCAATGCCAAAAGATGGTCAGTGGCAGAGATGGTCAGGGGTATTGACCTAATTTGACCAGCCCAAGGAACCATCAACCGTCATTGCGAGCGCAGCGAAGCAATCCATGTGGCCGCGCAAAGAAAAGCTGGATTGCTTCGCTTCGCTCGCAATGACGGCGAAATACGACTTCGCATTCCCGCGGCGCGCGGCGCCCGAGTTGTTGAAAAAACCTTCCGCCCAAAGAGAGGGCGTGGGGAATGCCGGGTGCCCAGTGCACCCGCAGCCTCGTGTGCGAAAGTGGTAGTGCAGAATGCACACGAGTATTCACAGCGGTCGCACCGGAAATCACCCGGCATCCCCGCACGCAATGGTTTACGGCTTACTTCGTGATCTCCCCGGCGATCGGGCTTTTTTGTCACCGTCATCGGTAGCGCCTTAGCTGCCGACTTGACGCCAGCGTCGAGGCGTCAGGACCACACGACTTGGCCGTCCGCAAGCCCGGCGCTCTCGTCAGTCGCGCCGCTCGCGTCCACCGCATCCCGCCCCGCGTCTGTGACGATGGCCAGCGCCCCTCGAGTGGGACGGGACGGCTGCGAATATAGAGGTGATTCGGGTCTTCGGAAAATCAGAATATTTTTTCAAAAGGGGCTGGACACGCACCACAAAAAACAGCCCGGTGATTTGCCCGTCGGGTTGATCGCGGTTCAGTATGATCGGGCGGTGTCCAAGACCATTTCTCCAGGGTCGCTCATGGAGCGGGCAATTCAGCTCTTATTGCCGCTTCGATTCCATTAGCGTTTTAGCAAATCCGGAAACCGGTTCTTAAACCGCGCAACGCAGACTCCCCGCATTCAAGTCAGGAGCATTCATGGCCGAAGAAAAAGTGAAAATCAAATGCACGAAATGCTCGCAGGTATTCCGGGAACGCGCGCAGAAGATCCGCAACGGATTCCAGACCAACTGCCAGCACTGCAATCGGTTGATCACATTTGACAGCACCTCGGAGGATAGAAATATCCGCCGGGCCCTGATGAGCGCCAAAGAGATACGAATGACGCTTGAAGCACGGCCGAAAACCGAAAGTATGACGGCAGGCCCGGCCGGCGACCGCAGTCAGCTCTAGCTTGTCGCTGCCCGGCCGTTATCTGTCGTGACCTCCGTCTGGAGCATGATCGGTTCTGATTGAATCAGAACCAAAGGTCCAGATTCTTGTTTTGAGGCGTTTTCTTCACGCGAACCGGTATCCCCCCGCATCAAGTGCGGGGCAGGCTTTCGCTCGAAAACGCTTTAGCGCACCCGCTCCGGCGTCGTGACGAGGATCTGCAGCCGGTCGCCCTCTTCGACGCCGACCGCGACGACGGCGACACCCGCCGCCTTGTTGATGTAGGCACGCGGCTCTCCGCCCGGCACGAAGGGCGCCTGGACAAATCCGTGAACGTCCGGTTTGGCGTTCGCGACCCTGACGATGCCCGCTCCCTCTCCGCGCCGCTCGTCGACCTCGAGGATGACGAGACCGGTAGCGGGCAGGACGGCGCCAAGACCTGTCTTCTGCCGGTTTTCGAGCAGCAGGTATCGCCGCGGACCGAGCGGGACCTTCACGACAAGAGGCTTGCCACCGAACTCGAGCGACTCCAGCACCACGGTCTGGGTCTGCCCGGGCTGGACGGTTACCACTTGATCCGGCTGGATCCATCCAAGCTGGAGGCGGGTGAACGAAGACGGCGGCGGCGGCGGCAGCTGTCTCTCGACGAAATGCTGGGACATGATATCCCATGGTCCCGCGTAGATCGCGACGGTCGATGGATGCATCCTGGCGCCCGGCGGCGGACGATGCTGGGTCGCGAAGTCGTAGAGGTCAGGCACCGCGCGCCGCCCATCGCGTGCACCGCCGAAAGCGTGGAGCATATCGTGCGCGACGTGACCGACATGCGCGGTTTCGGCCGACACGACGATGCCGCGGTCGAACCTGGTGCCGTCGTCGAGTTGAATCGTCTCCATGCGGGCACGGCCACTGCGAACACCGCTCAACATCCCCGGGTTGGCGGCGTAGGTGATCATCCCGTAACCGGTACCTGGCATTGTTTCCACGCCAACGACGATATAGACCTGCGTGAAATCGGCTATTCGCACCTTTCGTGCGGCCGCGGACAACGCTTCGCTGACGAGCCGCCGCACGCGAGCAGGATCCACCTCGAAATTGGAGGCGCTCACCCGATAGCTCGCGAGCGGATTCCGCAGCGGCTGCCAGTCCAGGACCTAGGAGTCGATCTGGACCTGGCCGTAGGAGGCCATGCGGATCCAATTGGAGACACGCTGGACCTTCTCCGTGATCTCGGCGATGCTCTTGCTCGGAACAGCGTCGGGGAAACGGACGGGTACGACCAGCAAATGTTGTGTACCTGCGACATGAACCGGCTCGCCAACCGGCGCGCCCTGGCCTGACCCGTTCTTCTGCATCGCGGCCATGACACAGTTGCGCACATGCGGCTTCGCAGCGGCGCGGCAGGCTTCGAGATCCGGCCTCTGCTGCATGCAACTCTGCACGAAGGGGCGGCCGACCGTGTTACGGCAATTATCTATGATCTGATCGCGGCTTTGCGCGGTTGCCGGGCCGATCGCCATGACTGCCGCGAGCAGCACTCCGCTCCATGAAGCGGCCCGAGCGCGAACGCCGGCCTGGAAATTGGCCATTCATCGTCTCCAGCGGCAACGTCACGGCGGATTCCGGCAAGAACACTTCCGACCGCCAGCCGGCCTCGGCCTGAAGCGCGCATCCCGCTTATGCGCGGATATCACCTATCAATAGTAGGTCCGAACTGTTGCGTCGGGATTTGATTTGCATCAATCAACATCGATCGCACTCGAGCGGTTCGTCCGCCGTGATGCTTGTCTCATCGGCCGCGCCATCGCTCGCCTACACCCCGAACGAGGCGAACAGCGCCTTTTCCGCCCGGCTTGCGTAACGCTCCTTGTGTCTCAGCGCGAAGAACGAGCGCTTCGGCAGCTCGATGTTGATGCGATGGAGCGTGCCCGCGGCCAGCGATTGCACCACGACCAGGTCAGAAATCGCCGCGGCGCAGTCGCCGGATTCCACGGCGTAGCGCACGGCTTCGTTCGACGGCAGTTCGAGCCGGATATCGAGGTCCGACGGCCTGACGCCGAACTTCTTCAGCGCCGCCTCGAACATCGACCTGGTGCCGGAGCCGGGCTCGCGCAGGATCCAGCCCGTCTCAGTCAGGCGTTTTGGCGTGATGCGTGTCTTGCCGGCCCACGGATGGCTGACGCCGACCACGACAGCGAGCGAGTCGCCTTCCATTTTGCGGACGGCCAGGCATGGATCGTCCACCTCGCCCTCGACGAAGCCGAGGTCCGCAGCACCCCGATGGACCGCCTGGGCGACCTGACCGGTGTTGGCCATCGTCACTTGCAGATCGATGCCTGGATAGGCTTTCCGGAAGGCCTCGATGCGCGGCGGCAGCCAGTAATTGGCAACGGTGTGGCTTGCCGCCAGGCTCAACGAGCCACGCTTGAGACCCGCCAGATCGTCCAGCACCTGCGCCGCGGCCTTGGCGCGCGCCACGACCTCGCGCGCCTCATTGAGGAAATCCCGGCCGGTCTGGGTCAGCACGATGCCGCGGCCGACGCGATCGAACAGTTTTATTCCGTAACGGGTCTCGAGCGCGGCGACGGCCGCGCTCGTCGCGGATTGCGTCAGGTTCAGCTCGCTTGCGGCCCGCGTGACGTGCTGACTTTCCGCAACCGCGATGAAGATGCGAAGCTGTTCCAGGGTCATGACATGTCATCCCGTCTGTTTGCGCAGCGTGAGGGAGTCTCGTGAATGACGCGAGAGATTTTTTCCCGCTCGCTGACATTCCGACGAGAAAAGGATTGGCCGCGACGCAACCGAAGTGATGGCATCGCCGGACACTCTCACTTCGGTTTGAAGCAAACCAATCATCTGATATACCGATCATACCAAGCGAAATTATCCGTTGGAATATTTGCCGGACAGAGCCCAGCTTCCGGATCAGCAACGATCACCTCCGATCGTGGTAAATCCGAGAAGGAGTTCTGTCATGACCAATATCGCATCGGCCCCTGCAGGAATGCGCCTCAAGACGATCGTCACGCTGTTTGCGGTTTCGGCCGCCCTGCTCACCGGTTCACCTGCGTTGGCGAAGCAGGTTTCGCGCCACGACATCCACCGGCAGAACGAGCTCTGCGGCACGCTCCGCGGATGCTCGCTGCGCGACATCAACGCGCAGCATTCAAACGGCGCGAATACAGTGCCCGATACCTGGCCGAATAACTTGCTCCTGGGATAACGCGCGACGGATCGTCGTCGTACCCGTACAAAGCGGAAAGCGCGCTCCCAGCCGGCGGAGGTGCGCTTTTCCGCATCGAGAGCACGAAAGCATCTCTCCTGGAGCCAGCCGTCTCAATTAAATACCGATTTAGAATCCTCTCCTCGCCTCTCGCCATCGCGCTCCTGCGTCTCGCTCGCGCGCGACACGGGCCACGCCTGTTACAATCGTAACCAATTGCCGCAGCTTCTGAAGCCGAAGCGTAGCCGGGATCATGGCATCCTGTCCGGCGGACGCCACGGCCCACACGCGCTGCCTCGCGGATCGAAGGCATCGGGGCCGCCTCAACCACGGGAAATCGTACCGTTGCGTGTTCAGCCTGCCTCGATGGCTTTCACCCTGCTCTTGGGCTTTCTTGTCGCGCTGCCATCCTTCGGCATCGACATGAGCATGCCGGCGCTGTTCGGTCCATCCCGCGACCATCGGCGGGGTCGCCGGCCTAGCCGCCCTTCGCAACCCGCTTCGCGACCTTCGCCCGCTTCTTCCGCCCCTCACCTTCCTGCTCCAGCGCCTCGCGCACCCGCTTGAATTCCTTGAGCGAGGCCTTGTCGGCGCGCGGAAAGTGCAGATCGAGATTTTCAAGCGCGCTGACGATCGCAGATCCAATCACCACGCGGGCGAACCATTTGTGATCGGCCGGCACCACGTGCCACGGCGCCAGCGCCGTCGAGGTATGCCGCACGATATCCTGGTACACCGCCATGTAGCGCGGCCACAGCGCGCGCTCGCTGATGTCGTTCATCGAGAACTTCCAGTTCTTCGCGGGCTGGTCCAGCCGGTCGAGAAACCGTTCGCGCTGCTCCTGCCTGGAGATGTTGAGGAAGAATTTCAGGATCACGGTGCCGTTGCGCGCCAAATAGCGCTCGATCGCCGAGATGTCCTCGAACCGTTCGCGCCAGATATTCCTGGTGACCAGCTTCGGCGGGATTTTCTCCTGGCCAAGGAATTCCGGATGCACCCGCGTCACGAGACATTCCTCGTAATAGGAGCGGTTGAAGATGCCGATGCGGCCGCGCTCCGGCAGCGCGATCATGCAGCGCCACATGAAATCGTGGTCGAGTTCATGGGAGGTCGGCTGCTTGAAGGAGTAGACCTCGCAGCCCTGCGGATTGACGCCTTCGAAGATGCTCTTGATGGCGCTGTCCTTGCCCGCGGCGTCCATGCCCTGCAGGATCACGAGCAGCGACCAGCGATCCTGCGCATAGAGCCGCTCCTGAAAATCATTCAGCCGCTGCCGGTTGGCTTCGATGATCTTCCCGGCCGTTTCCTTGTCGAGGTCGCCCTTCTCGTTGGTCTTGTGCGACCGCAGACGGAACTTGCCCGATCCGTCGAAGCGGAACGGTGCGACAAAGGGCTTTAGCTCGGTGGCCAGCGATGACGAGGGTTTCTTGCTCATGGCCGGCGACACCCTTGTTCTCATGTCAGTTAGCTGCTCATATGCTTCTCGACAAACGCGGCGACAAAGCGCGGCATCGCCGCGGTCAGATCGCCCCTCTCGCGAACCAGATGGATCGCCGAAAGTTCCGGCTGGCGTTGCCGGACCAGATTGGCCTCGATCCTTGCGCGCAGCGCCTCGCCGGCGAGATCGACATCCAGGATCCGGATCATCGCAACGGCGGCGCCCGAGACCACGCAATCCCAATGCGCATTGGGGTGATAATCCGCGGGCGCCAGACCGGTTTCCTCCAGCACTTCGCGGGCGACGCTGCCGGCGATATCGACCGCGTTGCCGCTGATGTCGTCGGGATCGGGTGTTCCCGACGGAAAATAGACGCGCCCGGCATTCGAGGTGTGCTGGCCCATCTCGCCGAGGATGAACGCGCCGTCGGAGCTACGCAGCGCGCCCATCCCGAAGCCGTTGAAGACCGAGGCGTCGGGAAAGCCCCAGTCGCGCCAGGCCAGGAAGCTGGCGAAGTCGGCTTCGAAATAGCTCGCGCTGAAGCGCTCGCCGGCGAAGACCGGATCGCGTCCCAACAGGATGCGGCCGTTCCAGATCGGCTTCTCGCGCTGCTTGACCGCGAAATGCGCGTCGATTTCGGCGCGCCGCAGTTGCGCGAACGGCCACGACCAGGGCTCAAACGGCAGATCGAGCGTCGTGACGCGATGGATTGTTGGCTGCGTCATGCCGCCCGACCGGATTTACCTGGCATTCATCCCCGTCGTCTTCCTGGCCTGGTCGACGAATTTGTTCGTAAAGGTCTTGCTGACGTCGACATTGGCTTTGGCCACTTCGGGCGAGCTCTCGCTGAACACGGCGAGCACGGCATCGGCGCCCTTCGGGTCCATCTTGCCGGTTTCCGAATACATCGGGATCGTGTTCTTGAGCGCGGCGAGATAGAGCTCCTTGTTCTTGCCGACCATTTCCGGCGGCATCTTCGCCATGATGTCCTCGGCCGAATGCGAGTGAATCCAGGCCAGCGTGTTGACGATGGCGTTGGTCAGCCCCTGCACCTCTTTCTCATGCGAGGCGACCCAGGCGGCGGTGGAATAGAGCGCGCCGCCCGGATACTCGCCGCCGAATACGCCAAGCGTATCCTTCTGCGTACGGGTATCGGAGAGGATGCGCAGGTCCGGATGGCTGCCCTGCAGCACGGTCACCGAGGGATCGAGCATCACGGCCGCATCGATCTGGCCCTGCTCCATCGCCGCAACCGCGGTGGCGCCGAGACCGACGCCGATCACCGAGGTGCCGGCAGGATCGAGGCCGTTCTTCTTCAGGAGATATTTGAGGAAGAAATCGGTCGAGGAGCCCGGCGCGCTGACGCCGACCTTCTTGCCGGCGAGGTCCTTGATCGATTTGATCTCGCCATTGTGCGAGGGCGATACGACCAGCACGAGGCCGGGGTAGCGGTCATAGACCACGAATGCCTGCAGCTCCTGCTTCTTGGCGGCGAGATTGACGCAGTGATCGAAATAGCCGGAAACCACGTCGGCGCTGCCGCCCAACACGGCCTTGAGCGCGTCCGAGCCGCCCTTGAGATCGACCAGGTCGACGGCAAGCCCCGCCTTGTCGAATTCGCCGAGCTGTTTGGCGAGTACGGTCGGCAGATAGCACAGGCAGGAGCCGCCGCCGACGGCGACGGTGATCTTGCTTTGCGCTGCAGCGAGACCTGTCGTCAGTACCAGCGCCAACAGCGTCGCGGCCAGCCGGCCCAATGATTTCCTCATGATTTCCTCCATTCGTTGGCGCCAACATAATGCAGCGCATACCCCTTGAGAAGGCGACTTTGGTCGCCGGGGTGCCGGCGCCGGGTCGACTTTTATTCCACCGCCAGCGCATGATTTTTTGGCCCGGGCAGCGGGGCCCCATGTTTCGCGCGCTGGCCAAGCGCGGATTCGCGGCATAGCATGCCGCTGACAAAAAATTGCCCCCGGGGAGGAAAATCCATGAACCGCATGACCGCCACGCTATCGCTCGTCGCCGCCTTCGCCGCCGGGTGCGGCGTGACCCATCTGATGCAGCCCGCCCGCGCCGCCGCCGAGAACATCACGGCGCAAGTCATTCACACCGGTGAACTGGAAGGCGATACGCTCAGCCCGGCCGCAGCCAACGGGATGCGCAACAAGGTGTTCGTCTCGGTCGACGGCGCCACTGTCGCCATACAGGACGGCAACACGCCCAAGCATTTGCATCCCAATGCCAACGAGATCCAGTACATTCTGGAAGGCACCGGGACAATCTGGCTCGGCGACAAGGAAGTGAAGGTGAAGCCGGGCGACCTCGTCATTATCCCCCACGGCACCCCGCACGGCGGCAGCAAGCCGGACGGACGGACGCTGAAAGCCATCGCCATCAAGTCGCCGCCGCAGACGCCTGACGACATCAAGCTGCTGAACTGACGGCGGCTACGCTCAGCCGTCATTGCGAGCCAACGGGTCGGCGCGAAGCGCCGCCCGATGACAGGCTCCGCGAAGCAATCCACAGCCCCACGAAAGCTGGATTGCTTCGTCGCTTCGCTCCTCGCAATGACGGATAGATAGATCGCGCGCTATCCCCGCCCTTCCATGGCATCCGGCCGCCACACCAGCAGCCGGCGCTCGACCGCGGTCACTCCGAGATCGATCAGGATGACAAAGGCCGACAGCACGAACATGCCGGCGAACACGCCGGCAACGTCGAACACGCCTTCGGCCTGCTGGATCAGATAGCCGAGCCCGGCCGCGGATCCCAGATATTCGCCGACCACGGCGCCGACCACGGCAAAACCCACCGAGGTGTGCAGCGAGGAGAACATCCACGACAGCGCGGAGGGCCAGTACACGTGGCGCATCAGCTGCCGCTCGCTCATGCCGAGCATGCGACCATTGGCGAGCACGGTTCCAGAGACCTCCTTGACGCCCTGATAGACGTTGAAGAACACGATGAAGAACACCAAGGTGACGCCGAGCGCGACCTTCGACCAGATGCCGAGCCCCAGCCATAGCGTGAATATTGGCGCCAGCACGACGCGCGGCAGCGCGTTGGCCATCTTCACATAGGGATCGAACACCGCGGCGACCACCGGCTGGCGGGCGAACCAGAAACCGACCAGCACGCCGCCGAGCGATCCGATCGCGAAAGCGAGCATCGATTCCCAGAGCGTGATCAGGAGATGCTTCCAGATCACGCCGGTGCGGAACCAGTCGAATATCTGGCTGCCGACGTCGAGCGGATTGGAAAAGAAGAACGGCGGCAGCAGCATCCGGCCGAACACCGGCACGGTGGCGAACACCTGCCACAGGCTGAGCGCCACGACGGCGACGAGAATCTGGAAAGCAAGCAGCGTCAGGCGCGGCATGGGCACGATCCATCTCTCGGTGTGAAGGATACCCGCATCATGGTTTCGAGAACGTGCCGATCAGGCCGGTCGCGGCCCTGGCATGCCCCTCCAGCGCCTTGACCAGTTCGTCGCGGGTCAGGCCGGGCTGCAGCGCGGTCGGTTCGAGATCGGTCGCCATCAGCGTGAAGGTGTAGTGATGCGGCGGGCCCGCCGGCGTGCAGGGCCCGGTGTAGGTGGAGAACTTGTTGGTGCCGACGCCGCCGACATATTTTTCGCTGGGCTTTGACACCTCCCCCTCGGCGAAGCCCGTGACGGACGCAGGAATGCCATAGGCCACCCAATGGATCACGCCGCCGGGCGGACGGCCCTCGGGATCGATCATCAGGAGCGCATAGCTCTTGGTGCCGGCGGGCGGGTTCGCCCAGTTGAGCGTCGGGGAAACGTTTTCGCCGACACAATTCGGATTGGCCTTGTTGTTGCCGGCGTTCTTCAGCGCCAGCCGCTCGCCGTCCTTGAAGTCGGGCGAAGCCAGCGTGAACACGCCCTGCGCCAGCGCGGCATGCGAGCCGCAGCAGACGGCCAGCGCGGCGGCCACCGTCAAAAACCAACCACGTAATGGCATCACATCTCCCTTTCGTTTTCTTGTTGCCGGTCGGGGCACTGTGTCACCCGGCAGCCGATTGCGCGTAGCCCTTCATCACCTCGTCCTTCAGCACGCTCCAGATTTCCCGGTGCAGCACATGGAATTCGTCGCTCAGGCGGATTTCCGAAATGTCCCGCGGGCGGGGAAGTCCGACGCGCCAGTCGCCGATGATACGCGCGGCCGGCCCCGCCGACATGATCACGACGCGGTCGGCGAGCGCGATCGCCTCCTCCAGGTCATGGGTGACGAACAGCACCGCCTTGCGATCGGCGTTCCACAATTCCAGCAGCAGATTGCCCATGATCTGGCGGGTCTGGGCGTCGAGCGGCCCGAACGGCTCGTCCATCAGCAATATCTTGGGATCGCGTATCAGCACCTGCGCCAGCCCCACGCGCTTGCGCTGGCCGCCCGACAGCATGTGCGGATAGCGGTTGCCGAATGCGCCGAGACCGACCGCGGTCAGCCAGCCTTGCGCGCGCTCCAGCGCCATCGGGCGCGGCGCGCCCTGGATCTCGAGCCCAATGGCGACATTGTCGATCGCCGTTTTCCAGGGAAACAGCGCATCGGCCTGAAACAAATAGCCGGCCTCCCGATTGATCCCGGCGAGCGGCCGGTCGAAGATCCGCACGGCGCCCGAAGCGGGCTTGAGCAGGCCGG
The DNA here is from genome assembly GCA_963831585.1 of uncultured Alphaproteobacteria bacterium. Classification (GTDB taxonomy): domain Bacteria; phylum Pseudomonadota; class Alphaproteobacteria; order Rhizobiales; family Xanthobacteraceae; genus Bradyrhizobium. The sequence goes on from CAWHRA010000032.1 coordinate 73,861, forward strand.
CCGCGACGTTCAACAGCGTGGATTTTCCGCATCCGGTGGGACCTACGATGGCGACAAACTCGCCATGCGCGATCCGAAGCCCGGCCTTTTCGACCGCGGTGTAGACGCGGTCATCGGCCAGGCGGAACGCCACCGTCGCGTCGTCAAGCGCGACCGCCGTTGGCTTTGTCGTGTCCACCCTCGTCCCCTCCCAAGTCTGGATGATGGCTTAGCGCCTGCGAAGGATAAGTTCAACGCGGTGCCGCGACGTGGTAGTTGATCCCTGCACCCTCCCCAAGAGGGCAAGAACGGCAAGCATGAGGCTGGATTGAATGCCAACGCCGCCTGGAATCGCCTTTGCGCATGTCGGCAAGAGTTTCGACGGCGGACACGTGAAGGCCGTGGACGACGTCTCGCTGGAGGTCGCCGAGGGCGAATTCCTCGCGATCGTCGGCGGCTCCGGCTCCGGCAAGACCACGCTGTTGCGGCTGGCGAACCGGCTGATCGAGGCGGACCAGGGCCGCATCACGGTCGAGGGCCAGGACGTGCGCGCGGTCGATCCGGTCGCGTTGCGCCGCCGCATCGGCTATGTGTTCCAGAGCGGCGGACTGTTCCCGCATATCAGCGTCGCCGGCAATATCGGGATCACGCCAAAACTGTTGGGCTGGCCTGCGGCGGAGATTTCCTCGCGGGTGGACGAACTGCTCGACCTGGTGCGGCTCGACTGCACGCGGTATCGCGACCGTTTTCCGCATGAGCTGTCGGGCGGCCAGCGTCAGCGCGTCGGCGTCGCCCGGGCGCTGGCGGCGCGGCCGAAGATCGTGCTGATGGACGAGCCGTTCGGGGCGCTCGATCCCCTCACCCGCGACGCGCTCGGCGACGATTATCGCGATCTGCACAGGAAGCTCGGCCTGACCACGGTCATGATAACCCATGACATGACGGAAGCGATCCTGCTCGCCGATCGCGTCGCGGTGATGCACGGTGGAAAACTGCTGGCGCAGGGCACGCCGGCGCAGCTTTCCCAAAGCGGCGATCCTTACGTCGGCGAACTCCTGCGCACGCCGCGGCGGCAGGCCGAGCGCCTCAACGAACTGTTGCCGCGGGATGGTGCGGCATGAACCTGTTCTCCGATCCGCGCTGGAGCGAGGCGCTGGCGCATTTGCCGGATTATCTCGGCAACCATGTCCGTGTCAGCGTGACGGCGCTGGGGCTGGGGCTTCTGATAAGCCTGCCGCTGGCGATCGCCGGGCGCAACCGGCCTGTGTTGCGCGGGGTGCTGCTCGGGCTTGCCTCCATCGTGCAGACGGTGCCGGGGCTGGCGCTGCTCGCGCTGTTCTATCCGCTGCTGCTGGCGCTGGCGTCATTGTCGCTGGCCTGGTTCGGGTTCGATTTTTCCGCGTTCGGTTTCCTGCCCGCGGTGCTGGCCCTGGCGCTCTATTCGATGCTGCCGGTGCTGCGCAACACCATCACCGGCCTGCAAGGCGTCGATGCCGCCATCCTCGAGGCCGCGCAGGGGGTCGGCATGACACCGCGCCAGTCGCTGTTCACGGTGGAGCTGCCGCTGGCGCTGCCGGTGATCATGGCCGGCATCCGCACCGCGGCGGTATGGGTGATCGGCACCGCCACTCTGTCGACCCCGATCGGCCAGACCAGCCTCGGCAATTACATCTTTGCGGGATTGCAGACCCAGAACTGGGTGTTCGTGCTGTTCGGCTGCCTAGCGGCTGCGGTGCTGGCGCTCGCGGTCGATCAATTGCTGGCCCTGATCGAAACCGGCATCCGCCATCGCAGCCGGGTTCGCTACCTACTCGGCGGCGCCGGCATTGCCGCGCTGGTTGCGGCAACGCTGGTGCCGACGCTGGCGCGCTCGCCATCGAGCTATATCGTCGGCGCAAAGACCTTCGCCGAGCAATATGTGCTCTCGGCGCTGATCGCGCAGCGGCTGCAGGCGGCGGGCCTTTCGGCAACCACCCGCGAAGGCCTCGGCTCCAACGTGATCTTCGATGCGCTGGTGACCAACGACATCGACGTCTATGTCGATTATTCCGGCACGCTGTGGGCCAACCAGTTTCAGCACACCGACATCAGGCCGCGCGAGCAATTGCTCGCCGAGCTGAAGGCGACGCTGGCGAACCAGAAGGTGACGCTGCTCGGCGAACTCGGTTTTGAGAATGCCTATGCGCTGGTGATGCCGCGCCGGCGCGCCGCGGCGCTCGGCATTCATTCCATCGCCGATCTCGCCTCGCATGCGGGCACGCTGTCGATCGCGGGGGACTATGAGTTCTTCTCGCGGCCGGAATGGGCCGGGCTGCAAAACGCCTACGGCCTGAAATTTCGCGCGCAGCGGCAGATGCAGCCGGACTTCATGTACGCCGCGGCCGCCTCCGGCGAGATCGACGTGATCGCGGGCTATACCTCGGATGGGCTGATCGCGAAATATGATCTGGTGGTGCTGGACGATCCCCGCCACGCGATCCCGCCCTATGACGCGATCGTGCTGCTGGCGCCGAAACGCGCCGGTGATCAGGCGTTGCGCAACGCGCTAACCCCGCTGCTCGGCAGGATCGACATATCGTCGATGCGCGAGGCCAACCTGCGCGCCGCCGGCGGCGACGGCGCGTCATCGCCATCGACAGTGGCGCACTGGCTGTGGGGCAAGATCGGCAAGCAATAGTGGTTTGATTGGTACATGCACCACGACACAGCCAGGGTTCGCGCGATCGCTTCGGTCCGGCCGGCATCCTGCCGCTTTCTGACCTCGAAAAATAAGGGCGAGCACGGCGTCGGCCGCCGTCCATTTGTGCTATACATTTCCATGTGACTGACGTGGATCGATGTAGGTTTTTGCTACCTCCGAATAATCCAATTGTTGCCATTGAATGCTTTGCGCATGCAGGTGAATGAGTTGGGATTCGACCATGGATGTTACTTCGGAGCGGAAGTCGGCGGAAAGTCCTGAGGCGTCTGGAGCTGATCACGAACCGGCATTCGCCAGCAAGGTCAGGACCGTCAACCTGGCGCTACAGGGAGGCGGAGCGCACGGCGCCTTTACCTGGGGTGTACTCGACCGGTTCCTGGACGAGAAAAACCTCGCCTTCGAGGGGCTCAGTGCGACGAGCGCCGGAGCGATGAACGCGGCGGTCTTTGCCTATGGGCTTGCGGTCGACGGTCGCGAAGGGGCACGCAAGGCGCTCACAGACTATTGGAAGCGCGTCAGCGATGCGGCCAGGCTGGGGCCGCTGCAGCCAAATCCCATCGACCGAATGCTGGGGGATCACAAGTTGAAATGGTCTCCGGCCTTCTCTCTGATGGGCTTCGTGACCCGCGTGCTGTCGCCATATGAGTTCAACCCCGCCGACTACAACCCACTGCGTGACGTGGTCGAGCAATCGATCGATTTTGACGTGTTGAGGAGCCCGGACTGCCCGGTCAAGCTTTTTCTCTCTGCGACGAACGTTCGTACTGGCAAGATAAAGGTATTCGCCGGAAAGGAAATTTCAGCATCTGCCGTGATGGCTTCGGCGTGTCTCCCCACCATGTTTCATGCGGTCGAGATCGACGGCGAAGCCTATTGGGATGGCGGCTATATGGGGAATCCCGCGCTCTTTCCGCTGATCTACAACTGCAAGAGCACCGACATCGTCATCGTTCATATCAATCCGCTGTTCCGCAAAGAGGTGCCGCACGCCGCGGGCGATATTTTGAATCGCATCAACGAGATCAGCTTCAATTCGTCTCTGATGCGGGAGATGCGGGCGGTCAGCTTCGTCACCAGGCTCATCACGCAAAACCGTATCGTCAACGAAGACCTGCCGCACGTCCTGATCCACAGCATCTCGGACGACGAGTTCATGGGCGCACTCAGTTCGACAAGCAAGTACAATGCCGATTGGGACTTTCTCATTTTTCTTCGCGAACAGGGGCGAAAATGTGCGGGCGACTGGCTGGCGAAAAACTTCGTCAAACTGGGCGTCGAGTTGTCGGTGGACATTGATACAATGTACCTCTGAATTCGGGTTGCGGGGGAGACGAGAATGACGCGATTTGGTTACGCCATGACGCTGCTCGCACTTCTGGTTTGCCCGGCTATGGCCGATACCGTACTGCCGGGCCTCGTCCAGGAAAAACTGCTGTTACCGATCGCGCTTCCCGATGGAAGCCAGGTAAAACTCGAGGCCATGGTCGTGCGCCCTGATCGGCGCGAGCGCTTTCCGCTGGTCGTGCTGGTTCACGGCACGATTCGCGCCACCGGCGAAGCCCTTCGCAACGCAATGGCTCAACAATCGCCGGCCGACCTGCTCGGTCCGGCCGTGGCGTTTGCGCAGCGTGGTTATGCCACTGTGTCAATCATGCGCCGTGGCTTTGGCCGTTCGGAGGGACTATTTGCCGAGGCTCTCTCTGGAACGTGCGACAATCGGGATTATCTGGCCGTCGGGCGAATAGCGGCCGATGACGTCACCGGCACCGTCGTCGCGCTTCGCGGTGAACCCTGGGTAGACCCCGATCGGGTGCTGCTGCTGGGTCATTCGACTGGAGGCTTTGCGGTGACGGCCGCGGCGGCAAACAATCCTGCCGGTGTCGTCGGCATTCTGAATTTCGCAGGCGGCCACGGTTCGGCCGGTCCCGATCGGGTTTGCAGCCCGGATCATCTTGTAGAGGACACGGGCATCTTCGGCCGTACCACACGCGTTCCTGCGCTGTGGATTTATTCGGAGAACGACCATTTCATTCCGGCGGCTCTGGGTCGGCGGATGTTCGAAGCCTATGCCGCCGCCGGCGCGCCGGCTCAATTGCAGGTCCTGCCGCCATTCGGCGTTGAGGGCCACCCCATGCCGGTGACGGGCCCAGCCGAATTATGGTGGCCTTCCGTTGAAACCTTCTTGAACGGATTGCACCTGCCGACGTCGTTGGTTGTCGAATTGCCCCTGCCGGCTGCCATTCCGGCGCCGGCACCGCTCAACGCGGCCTGCACGAACTATTTCGACTACTATGTAAAGGCGCCCACCGATATCAAGGCGTTTGCCTGGAACCGCGAAGGTCATTGTTCGTCCGTCACCGCCGTCGCGCGAACGATCGACGACGCCAAGGAAACAGCGATGCGCCAATGCGTGGACGCGTGGAAAGAATGCTCACTCTACGCGGTCGGGCAGGCACTGGCGCCCGGCTAGCGATCGGCGTGGCCTGACTTGCTGGACAATTCGTTGATCGTCTCCGCGGGACCCTGCGTTGTCCGCGCCAAAAGCTAACGCTGCCGCTGCGCCAGATAGAAACCGGACAGCACCGTGACCAGTCCCGCCGCCTGCAGTGCGGTCGGCAACTCGCCGAGCAGCAGCCAGCCGACCAGCAGCGTCAGCGCCGGCACGATCGCCGGGAAAACCGCGGCGCGGGCGACGCCGAGACGCTGGATCGAGAACACGAACAGGTACATCGCTCCCGGGCCGGCCAGGATCCCCTGCCCCAGGGCTTGCAGCGCGTTCTCGCCGAGGCCGATCGCCGCCACGCGTGCGAGCCCGCCGAAGACCGCATAGACCGGAAACAGCGACAGCGACAGCACGCTGATGACCGTGGCCGCGGAGAAGGCGGAGACGCGCCAGTACCGCAGCAACGCGCCGAAGCCCGCGAACATGAAGCCGGTCAGGACGAAGATCAAATCGCCCTGGACGCCGCTCGACCCGATGTGGCCGATCAACTCGGCGCCGATCACGCCAAGGCCGCCGACGATGACGAACGCGCCGAAGAGTCGCGAGAACGAAATGCGTTCCTTGAGCAAGACGGCCGCAAAAAACAGGCCGCCCAGGGTCGCGCAGGAAGGCTGGATAACGCTGCCATGGCCCAGGGGGACGAACAAGAAGCCGGCGTAGCTGATGATCGACATGACAGGTCCGCCCAGCACCATCAGCGCGAGCCCGCGGCCCCATCCGATGCCGCAGAGATTGCCGAGGCCGGCGCGAAGGACGAACGGAAGGAACGCGAGGCCCGACCACAGGAAGCGGTGCATCAGCAGGTCCGCGGGCGTGAATCCGACCTTCAGCCCGTGCCGCGTCGCCACGAAGCCGAGCGCCCAGAATAGCGCGGCGCCAAAACCGCATGCGACCCCAAGCAGGGCCGGTGTCGCATCTGATTTTTGGGCTAAAGCTTCAGCGCCGGCTGTCGGCTCGTTCATCGCGGACTACTACGTCAGCACACATGGCGGTTCAACCCACGGGCATGCAGGGCTGACGAGCGCAGCGGACGAGCGACCCTGCCGCCCTACGCCTTGAGTTTCAGCTTGCCCATGAAATCGCGTTTGCCGAGTGGCGCGCCATTGTGACGGAGGATGTCGTAGGCGGTGGTGGCGTGGAAGAAGAAATTCGGCAGCGAGAACGACATCAAGAAGCCTTCTGCCGTGAACGGCAGCGCGCGGTCGCCGACCTTGAAGGTGACATCGCGGCCAACCAGCGCATCGACGGCCTCCGGCGTGAGGCCAGACAGTTCGCTGCGCGCCTCCGTCACCAGAGCTTGCAGCCCGGCATAATCGAGGTCCGGCCTGTTTGAAGGCGGCACGAACACGCCATTCTTCGCCGCCTCCATGGCGCCCCGCGAATGATGCGCGAGCGAGACAATCTGGGAACGAAGCGGCCACATGTCAGCGGCCAGCCGCGCCTCGACGATTTCGGCGGGGTCGATGCCCTTGTCGCGGAAATGCACCAGGCTCTTTTCGAGGAGACCGCCGACGGCGCCCAGTATCTGCAGATAGTTGGCGACGGTTGCATCGTAGAGCGAAAAGGCCATGGCGTCAGTCTCCCCCGTTGATACCTGCGTGAGACAATTGCCGCATTTTCCCACGATGGCAATCTCGGCCGTCACGGCCCATGACGCCTCCCTGAGGCGCCCTCACATCCCCGGCTCGATCGGCTTGTCGATCTCGCCGCCGGCCTCCGCCCAATCCTTGAAGGCGCCGACGTTGTAGACCTGGTCGTAGCCGAGATCCCTAAGCGCCTTGGCGGCCAGCGCGGAGCGTCCGCCGGATGCGCAATAAAGCAGGACGGTCTTGTCCTTTGAAAAATTCTTGTCGTGATAGGGCGAGTCAGGATCGGCGCGGAATTCCAGCATGCCGCGCGAAACATGCACGGCGCCCTTGATCTTGCCGCTCTTTTCGACCTCCGGCGCGTCGCGCACGTCGACCACCAGCGTGTTGCCCTTGCCGATCATCTCACGTGCCTTCTCCGGCGTGATCTTCGGCACCGCGGCGTTGGCGGCTTCCATCATCTGCTTCAGGCTTGTGGCCATGGGTACCTCCTGGGATCGATTTCCGTGACTGGCGATGTCATTGCAGCAAGCGCTAGGGCGCTTTTCCCACAGTGAGCACCTGGAACTGCTGGTTGGCCGGCGCCGTGGGATGGGCGCTGTCCAGCATCTGCTCCTCGCCGAGGCCGATGGATTGCAGCCGCTTCGACGAGATCTTGAACGTGTTGACCAGTATGTCGCGGACCACGTCGGCCCTTCGCTGACTGAGCGTCAGGTTGTAATCGCGTTTCCCCGTCGAGATCGTATGCCCCACAATCAGGAACTTGTATGCCCACAGCGACGGCTGGGAGAGCGCATCGGCGATGCGCCCCAGCGTGCGATACGACTCCGGCCGAATCACGGCAGCGTCTTCATCGAATTGCAGTTCGGCGGCGAACTGCGGCAGCTTGAGCAAATCAGGCGCGATCAGCGGCCGCTTTAGCGGCGCGGCATCGAGCTTCGCCCTCGCCTTGATCCGGTCCGCCGCCTGCTGCCGCAGCGCGGCCAGGTCCAGATCCGGCGCGGTTTCAAGGCCTGCCAGCTTGCTGGCCCATTCCTCGGCCGTGCCGGCGGCCGGCGTTTGCGCGAGTGCCGGGAGCGCCATGAAGGCGATCAGCGCGGCCGCGAGCAGGCCGATGCCGCGGCTATTCCTGCTGCCCCGCATCAGCGATACCCCGCTTCGGTGAGGGCCTTGTTGCAATTGATGGTCATGCCGCGCGGTCCCGCCAGCACGCATGCCAGGGCCTGGGCGCGATCGCCCTTGACGCTGGCACAGTACTTATTCACGTCGCGCTCGCACAGTTTGGTAACGGCGGCGCGCGCCGCGACACGCTTGACGATGGCGTCGAAGGCCTGGCCGTAGCTGCTCTTGCACTGGGGCGACAGCACATCCTGATTGCGCGACAGGCAGTCCTTGAGGCGAACGGTGTCGAGATTGACGCCTCGGCAATTGTCGACGATGTCCTTGGCGCAGCTGGCGCCCAGCATGGCCGCTGAATCCTCGAACTTCATCGTCTCCGCGGAAGCGGACGACCAGGCGGCAACCAGGAAAAGGGACAATAGCGCGCGGACGGCATTCATGGTTCATCTCACATGAAGTGGGCGCCCGCGGTCAAGCCACAGCAGCCGGGCAGACGGGCTGCATCCCCAACCAATGCCGCAGTGCAGCGTCCGGGGCCTCGCCGGGAGCCCGCGCTCGCTGTCCTACAATCCGTGGATCAGGCCGGCGTCGATCAGCAGCCGGTTGAAGCGGCGGGCTTCGGCGCCGTCCTTGCAGGCATAGAACACCCCCTTGCAGCGAAGCATGATGTTCTTCTGCTCCTCGAACGAGGGATCGAGCGGAATACCGGCGGCTTCCTGGATCACCAGCGGCAGATAGGCGCCGTCGATCGTGTCCATCACGACGGGGCTTTCGACCGGCTGGAAATTGATCGCATCGATTGCATAATAGGTCGCGTAATAGCGCGGGTCGTATTCCTCCAGCTTCTTGCCGACGCCTGCTTCGTCGAGGCCGGGATCGAGAATGTGCGGCGAGAATTCCGGCTGATGATCGCCGTAGCGCGCGATCAGGAACGGCTGCCCGGGAAACTTCTTCTTCAGCCCGGCGATGAAGGCTCGGTAGTCCTCGGCGCTCATCGCCTGCCGGCGAAGATATTCGTCGACCACCGGCTCGTTGCCGGGCTTGCGCCACGCCGGCATCAGATCGGGCCGAAACCGCGTCTCCCACGGGAAATGGTTGGCGGCGAGATAGACGAACGCGAACAGCGGCGTCGCCGGCGGCTCCTGCGCCATCAGCCCCAGGGCCTTGTCATAAAAGAAGCCGTCGGGCTCGACGTCCTTGGCGCCGAGATCGTGCGCGTCGTAGAAGTGCTCGATGCCGGTGGTCGACTGGAAACTGCGCGCGCTCATGAAGGCGCCGAAGGCCGGATACAGCGAGATCGTCTCATAGCCGCAACGGCGCAGCGCCAGCGGCAGGCCGCGCTCAACGCGGCCCGAGGCGATCCGGGTCACGAAATAGGCGAACCGGCCGAACGACCGCGACGACAGGCCGGCCAGCACGTTGTATTCGGTGAACCAGCTCGGCCCGCCATTGCTCTCGGCCAGGAACCTGCGCTCCTTGCCGTCGAACGACTTGAACTGGCTGCCATAGCCATTCGGCACCTTGATGCCGGCGCCAGCGCGAATATCGAAACTGGATTCATCGTGGATCATGACGATGTTCGGCCGGATGCCCTTGGGATGGCAGGAATCCAGCAGCGGCACCTTCAGCCGTTCGGTTGTGGCCGCGTCCTTTTCCATGAAGCCGTAATGGATGAAATCCGACACCGCGGTGACGCCGGAGCGGGCGAATTTCGACAGGTAGCCGTCGTCGTAATAGCCGCGCCAGGCTTCATCCGGCCATTCGGTCGAATATCCGACCAATGCGGCAAGACAGGCGAGCTTGCAGGCCAGGGCCGGCAGCCGGCGGACCCGGAACGGATCGAGCCACCACAGCGCATACATCAGCGGCAGGATGAGCAGGCCGGCGCCGATGACCGACCAGCGCAGGTTGGGAAAGATCGTGAACAGGAACGCCGCGGTATCGCGGTCAATCACCATCAGATCGACGAAGTTCGCGGTCATCTGCACGATGTCGTGCTTGAGCCGCGACAACAGCACCAGCACCACGACCAGGGTCAGCGACAGCGCGCCCGACAGCGCCGGACGCCGCAGCAGCGCGATCCAGAAGAAGTTCAGGATCCCCCAGGACAAGAGAAAGCCCGTGCGCGAGCCGAAGTCGGTTTCGGTCTGCAGCATGACGGCCAGCGCCGCCAAATGTGGCGCCACCACCGCGAGCAACCGCCAGGTGCCGACCGAGGTAAGGCCCGTTGCGGCGAGATTGCCGGGTGGACCTGGATTTGGCGAGGGCGCGATCGGCAAGACGAGACTTAACCCGGCACGGCCCTGGGGCCTGGGCTGGCGGTGACCAGGAGGCGCGCGGCGCAGCCGGAGCCTGCATCGCGTCACAAAACCGTAGTGGAACTGTCATCATGGCGCAACAGAAGCGGTCATCAGACCTTTCTCCTAGAGGCGGATTCCGCCCGCGGACCGCCCGGCATGGCGGTCGGCCTGGATGCCGGACGATGTCTTCCCGGGAATATCGCCTTGGAGGTCCGCGGCGGCCCAAGCGAGCCGGAAACACCAGCTACTGACGGCCGAGGCCTTCCAGCTCGCGGGCGCGCGCTTCGGTCATGCTGCGCATGCATTCGCCGGCGTCGAGGCGGGCGATGGTGCCCTCGCCGAGGCCGTAATAGAGGCAATTGGCGTCGCGATATTGAATCCAGAGCCGCTGCGCCGCGCGCAGCTGGTCATGCTGCCGCGGCACGGCGTCCTTCAGCGCCTGCTGATAGGCTGTTGTCATCCGCTTGTCCCACTGCGCGGTCTTCGCCTTCAGACACTCCACCATCTCATAGGTATTGCCGTCGCAGGATTTTTCGGGGTCGCCCTGGTCGCCGGCACAGGCCAGCGATGCGGCGAGGCAGGTCGCGGCGGCGCCAAGTGCGGTCCTGAGCCCAGCACGCATCGCGACGCTCATGCCGGAGGAACCAGTCCGAGGCGCTTGGCGATGATCTTGTCGACGGTTCGCTTCGGCAGCAGCCCCGTGATCAGGTGCCGCATCGGATCCGGCGTGAGCTGATAGCGGACTTTCGGGCTGGCCGACGTCAGCGCATCGGCGATCGCCTCGGCGATCTTCTCCGGCGGCAGACCGATCTCGCTCAAATGTTGCGTGAATTTGCGGACCCGCTCGAGCGCGGGAAGATAGGCCGAATTCTTGTACCTGGAAATATCGCCCCCCTCGGTCTTGCCCCAGATCGGCGTCTTCACCGCGCCGGGCGCCACGATGATGACGTCGATGCCGAACAGCATCAATTCGCGGCGCAGGCTTTCCGACAGCCCCTCGATCGCGTGCTTCGAGGCCGAATAGGCCGCCGCCAGCGGATTGCCGTTCCTGCCGGCCACCGAGCTGATCATCACGATCCGTCCCTTCGGCCCCTTCAGCGAGGAATCGGACCCGAGCAGCGGAGCGAAGGCCTGCGTGGCGATAACAGGCCCGATCACGTTGACGTCCATCTGGCGGCGGAAATCGTCGGCCGAGAGCTCCAGCACCGGCCCCGCGACCGCGATGCCGGCGTTGTTGACGAGCCCGCTCAGCGTCTCGCCGTTCAGCGCGGCCCGGACCTCGCGGGCGGCCGCCAGCACCGCGGCTTCGCTGGAGACGTCGAACAACAGCGGGGTGAAACCGGCGCCGAACTCGGCCTTCAGCCGGTCCGCGTCGGCCTGCTTGCGCACGCTGCCGAATACCCGAAACCCGCGCGCGAGCAGCAATTTCGCGGTGGCCCAGCCGATGCCAGTGGAGGCTCCGGTAATGACGACGGATTGCATGATTGGTCCCCGATTTTTCCATGCCATTTTGGGCCACCGAGTCGCACGAATGCGCGCCCGACACCAGACTTTCGCAAAGCAATCCAAATTCCGCGCACGCAAAATGAATTGCTTCGTCGCATTCGATCCTCGCAATGACGACGATAGCACTTCAGGCAGGAGAGTGCACGAGCGACCGCCTGCCCGGCCGCCGCGCTATCTTTTGCGATTCCCAACCGGGAGCGATTGACCTACCTTTCTCCGGTTGACGGATGGGAGGGCTGCAATCATGGCAAAGAAAGCGCGGAAGGCACGCTCGGCGGCGGCACGCGGCTTCCAGGTCCTCGCGATGCACGTCACGGAAAAAGGCGGCCGCCGCGCCTTCGAGGCGCTGAGAGCGGATCGGCCGGCCTCGAACACGTTCGCGTTGGCGGAAAGTCTGCCGAAAAACCTCGACCCGGAGAGCGCGGCCAAGCGCATCCTCGCCCATGCCTTTGCCAGCCGCGCGATGCCGTCACTAACCGCACCGAAGGTCAATGACGAGGAAAGCGATTTCAGGAGCCTCGGCGTCGAGACCGTGCCGCTGACCGGAACCAGGGTGGTCAAGTTCCGGCAGCAGATCAGGGGTATCCCGGTTTTTGCATCGCTCGTCAGCGTCGAGCTCGACGACCACAATGAACTGGTCTCGCTCAATTCCAGCCTCGCGAAGCCGGACCTTCCGTCCTACGTCGCAAGGATTTCGCCGCTCGATGCGCTGAAGCGAATTGCCGTCCGGGCCGGCTACGGGCGGAAACTTCCCGACGGCATTCCGGTGCTCAATCTGTTTCTCGACCACAACGAAAGATGGCGTCTTGCCTATATCGTGGAGGACGTGCGGAGCCGCAGCAAGGGCAAGGCGTCGGCGGCCAAACACCAGATACCGCTGGTGTTCGACTATGTCATCGACGCGCTGAACGGCGCAATGGTGGCGGAATTGCCCCGCACTCCCGCTGCCAGGCACACCACCGCCAGCGCCCGCGACGAACTTGGCCGGATGCAGACCTTCAATATCGAAATCAAGGGCGGCAAGCGGGTCATGCGCGACGCCATCCTGAACATCGAAACCTGCGATTTCGCCTACCGCAATCCGGTCGGGGGCAAGCTGCCCGGCGAACTCGCGGCGTCTCCCTGGTCGCCGGCGGCCGTCAGCGCCCATACCCACGCCGTCGTGGTCACGAGGTTTCTGCGCAAGGTGCTCAAGCGCAACAACATCGACAACATGGGCGGGCGCGTGGTCTCGACCGTCAACTGCGTGGTCAAGCAGTTCGAGCAGCCGCCGCCCGGCAGCGACGTGTGGCTGAACGCCTTCTGGGACGGCGCCCAGATGCTGTACGGCCAGGAACTGGTCGACGACCAATTGCGCTCGCTGGCCTCGTCCCTCTCCGTGGTCGCGCACGAGCTGTTTCACGGCGTCACCGGCGCCACCGCGAGGCTGATCTATCTCGGCGAGACCGGCGCGCTCAACGAGTCCTATTCGGATATTTTCGGCACCCTCATCGCCAACGGCGCGCGGCCGAATATCGCGAAATGGGACTGGCAGGTCGGCTGCGGCGTCGCGATCCGCGACATGCAGGATCCGACCCGGCATGACCAGCCCAAGCTGATGAAGGATTTCATTAACGCTCCCCTGACCCCGGAAGACGATTCAGGCGCCGTACACTTCAACAGCGGCATTCACAACTATGCCGCCTTCAACGTGATGTCGGCCAATGACGGTCGCAAATTCATCTTCAGACCGCACGAACTCGCCGCGATGTTCTATGTCGCCCTCACCCAGCAGCTCTCGCGCCAGTCGACCTTCGCCGACAGCCGGCGCGGCGTGGTGCTGGCGACGCGATCGCTGTTCCGCAGGCTGCCCGGAAAGCAGATCGAACGCCGCGTGGCGGCGGTGGAAGCGGGTTTTGACGCGGCCGGCATCAAATAGCCGGTTTTTGCCCTGCCTGGCCTCCCTCAAAGTACGGATTCCGACGCAGTCGGCCCGCCGGGCATTTATTGAGCAAACCGGACCTGTATTTCTACGGGTGCCATTTTAACGGGAGCGTAGGGTTGCATGGCCATAATCCGCGTTTGATCTCCCGACACTTTCACGACGGTCCGGAACCGGGCTTTGCGCCGGCAAGTGTCGAAGCAGGTAATTGGGGCGTATCTTGCAGAAGCTCGAGCATTCCATCATCGCCGAACTCGAAGATGCCGTCAAAAGCGGCTCGCCCGAGCGGCGCGTCGACACGCTTCGCCAGGTGACGAACCTTTTCCTGCATGACGCGGAACGGCTCAGCGAGGACCAGATCAAGGTTTTCGACGACGTGCTGTGCGTCCTGATCAGCCGCGTCGAGAGCCGCGCCAGGGCCGAACTGAGCCAGCGCCTGGCGCCGATCGACTATGCGCCCTTCGAGGTCATCCAGCATCTTGCGCGGGACAATGAGATTGCGGTCGCCGGCAGCGTGCTGGCCAATTCCAGCCGCCTGAGGACGAGCGACCTCGTGGAGATCGCCAGCACCAGGGGCCAGGATCATCTGCTCGCCATTTCGGGCCGCACCAACCTTCCCGAGGCCGTCACCGACGTCATCGTCGACCGCGGCGAGCGCACGGTCATTCGCAAGCTCGCCAATAATGCCAGCGCACGCTTTTCCGACACCGGCTATTCCACCATCGTCGCCCGCGCGGAAGCCGACGATGAACTGTCCGAGATCCTCGGCCTGCGGATCGACCTTCCGGTCAAATTCCTCCGCGACCTGCTGCGGCGCGCTACCGACGCCGTGCGCGCCCGCCTGATGGCCATCGCGCCTCCGGAACTCCAGGAGGAGATCAAGCGGATCCTGAAGACCATCGCCGGCGCGGCCGGAGAAGACCGCTCGGCGCAGCGGGATTTCAGCCGCGCCGAAGCGCTGGCGAAGCTGTTGAAACAGCACAACGAACTGGACGATGCAGCCTTCATCAAGTTTGCCGGAGCCGGGAAATTCGAGGAAGTCGCCGCCTCGCTCGCCATGCTCAACAACGCGACGACCGACATGATGATGCGGCTTCTGGAAGGCCCCCGGTCGGATCTCATCCTGATTCCCTGCAAATCGGCAGGCCTGAACTGGCTGACGGTTGAAACCATCCTCTCGCACCGTCCGCTGCAGGCGCCGATATCGGAAGAGACGCTCAAGCTTGCCTGGAAGGATTATGGCAAGCTGACCACGGAGACCGCCCAGCGCACGCTGCGGTTCTGGCAGGTCCATAACAGGATCGAGAAGTAGTCGCGCCTCGCGACGGCCGGGGAAATCAGCAGACGAGGGCCGGGTTTCGGCGCGCCTGCTCGCACTGCCGGTAGAATTGCAGTGCGTTCAGGGCAGTTTTCGGCCGCAGCCGGAAGAAGCTCGCCAGGCATTGATTGAGCCGCTCCCTCGCCATGCCGCCGCGGCCGGCCTGCAGCGCGAGGATGGCCCTTGCGGTTTCCCATGACAGGTCGATGGCCTTGGCGAAGACCAGCAGCTGTTCCGGCTCGTCTTGAACGAGCACGCGCTCGACCGCCCCGATCGGAAGGTCGCACAGGATCGAAAGCGCGACAGCGGTCCGGTCGAAACTCCCCTCGCGCGCGAACACGAGCAGCCGCGCCTCGTCGAGCTGTCCAAGCGCATGCAGCCTCTGCACGTAGGCCAGCGCCTGCGCATGCTGGCTGGAGCCGGCGCGCGCCGTCGCCTGGATCGCGTCGGATGCCTGCGCGACCGCCGCGCGGACCAGCACGGCCCGTCGCGGGTCGGCCGCCTCGAGCTTGCCCCTGACGATTTCGGACGCCTGCACGAACAATTTCACCAGGTCGTGGCGCGGGATGTCGGGACGCTCCCAGACGCACAGCGCGAGATCGCCGTTGTCCTGCGCTCGCCTCACCAGGATCGACATGCCGGACGCCGAGAACCTGGCGCCGCGGTTGGCGGCGGCGCCGGTGACGACCAGATGATTGCCCCGCTTGACCAGGATATCGGTCACCGCCTCGGCCAGAATGCTGCGGCCGGAAATGGCGAGCAGATGACCCTGGCTCTTGGTTCGCGCGTTCTCGACCAGGACCGCGTCTTCGAGGCGCACCGAGTGCGCCAGCACCGGCGCCGCCACGTCGATGGCGTCGTCGAATGCCAGCGTGCGGATGACGCGCGCGGGCGCGTCGGAGACGAAAGCGAGCCGGCTGCCGAATTCGGCCCGGGCGGCCTGCCCGATGGTCCCGACCAGCCGGCTCATGACCACGTCGAACAGGTCGATCTGGTCGACGGTAAAGTTGCCCGAGCCGTTGACGAACAGATCGGTAACACGGTGCAGGATCTCGGCCCGGCCCGATGCATCCTTGGCGGCCAGCACACCTTCGAGATCGCCGATCAGATGTTGCTGCGCGTTCATCAGGCGACGTTCCTTGCGCGGGGAACGGCGGCGTCCAGGTCGAGTTCGGAATGCGGAACCGGCCGTCCGAACAGGTAGCCTTGGACGAAATCGACACCCGCGGCCTGCAGGGCCTCGTACTGCTTGGCGCTCTCGATTCCCTTGGCCGCCGTCGCGATATCGAGGCCGCGTGCCAGCGCCAGCACGGAAGCGACCAGTGCCGCGCAGTCGCGGCGGCTGGCAAATCCCTGCGTCACCGACTTGTCGATCTTGATCTTGTCGAACGGAAAGCTCGTCAGATAGCTCGCCGAGGAATATCCCGCCCCGCAATTGTCGAGCACGATCGAGACGCCGAGATTTTTCAGCTGCCGGATGGTCGCCAGGTGCTCGGCCTGATCCTTCTGCAGCAGCGAGGTGTCGGCGATTTCCAGTTCGAGCCGCAGCGGCGACAGGCCGGAATCGGCCAGCGCCCCGAGGGCGAGTTCGAACAGGTTTCCGCTCGCGAACTGAACGGCGGAGATGTTGACGGCGATCCTGATATTCGCCGGCCAGGCGGCGGCATCCATGCACGCCTGCCGCAGGATCCATTCCCCGAGCGGCAGCATCAATCCCGTCGATTCCGCGAGCGGCAGGAACCGGTCGGGAGCCAGCAGACCTCTCGAGGGATGATGCCAGCGCACGAATGCCTCGACGCCGAAGATGCGACCGACCCTTGCATCGACCATCGGCTGATAGTGCAATTCGAATTCGTTCCGCGAGATCGCGTCGCGCAACTCGCTTTCCATCGACCGCTGGATGTCCGCGGCCTCGGTCAATTCGGGCTGGAATACCCGGAAGGCGTTTCGCCCGCCCGACTTCGCCGCATACAGTGCAAGATCGGCCTTGTGCAGCAGCGTCTCGGCGTCGGCGCCGTGCTCCGGCGCGAACGAAATGCCGATGCTGGTTCCGACATTGACCTGATGACCGCCGAGATCGAACGGCTGCTGGATCAACCCGATGATCCGCAGCGCGAGCGCCACCGCACCCTCGACCTGGACCTTCTCGTTTTCCTGGATGATGGCGAATTCATCGCCGCCCAGCCGGGCCAGCACATCGACATCGCGGATCGACGAACGCAGACGCCTCGCCACCTCGACCAGCAACTGGTCTCCGGCCGAATGTCCCAGCGTGTCGTTGACGTTCTTGAACCTGTCGAGGTCGAGCATCAGGACGGTAAAGCTGGTGCCATGGCGCTGCAGCCGCCTCGCGGCGTCCTCGAGTCTCTCAGAGAACAGCGCGCGGTTTGCAAGGCTCGTCAGCAGATCGTGCTGCGCCAGGAACGCGATCCGCTGTTCATTGCGCGCCCGATCTGTGATGTCCTCATGCGTGGTGAGCCAGCCCCCGTTCGGCATGGCATGACGGGCGATCGCGACCACGCGCCCGTCGGCGAGTTCCAGAACCTCCTTTGCCGCCTTCACGTTCTGCGTCAGGTAGGTCTCGGGCGCGACGTTGAAATGGGTGCCCTTCTCGCGGCGGTATTCCAGAATCTGCCGCAGCGAAGTGCCCGGCCTTATCTGGTCGCGGCTGAGATGATAGATTTCGCCGTAACGCGCATTCGATACCACGACCTTCTGCGCCGCATCGAACATGCAGAGCCCCTGCGACATGTTGTTGAGCGCGGCGTCGAAGCGCAGGTTGGTCGCCTCCAGCTCGTTGGCCTTCTCGGCCAGCAACAAATCGCCGCGTTTTCGCACCGTGATGTCGTCGTGGGTGGCGACCCAGCCGCCGTCGGGCGTCGGCGTGCGGAGGATGTCGATCACGCGGCCGTCCGGCGGCTCGTAATGCACGTTCTGTTCCGTCAAGACGCGGTGAATGCCCTCTTCGACGGTCGCGTCACCGGCGACGCCCTGGTCCTTGTAAAACTGGAAGATCCGCCGCAGCGGCGTGCCCGGCACGACCAGTTCGTCCGGCAGGCCGTACATGGTCTGGAACCGGCTGTTCGATATCACCAGTTGCTTGTCGGCATCGAACAGGCAAAGCCCCTGCGACATGTTGTTGATGGCGATATCGAATTGCTCATTGGTTCGCGCCAGCGCCCGCGTCTTTCCCGTCAGCGCGTTGGTTCGCCGCACCAGCGCGAACGTGCCCAGCATGACGATGGCGATGAAGATTGCGACGAACAGACCGAAGGTAAAGAGGTTCCGATACCATGGCCTCAGCACGTCGCTGCGGGCGTAGGTGACGGCCACCACCAGCGGCAGCCCGGGCACGGATTTGTAGGCGACGATCCGCTCCATCCCGTCCATGACACTGGTCGTCTCATAGGCGCCCGTCTCCGACGCCGGCAGATATCTGGTCAGCAGCGGACCATTGGCAAGCGAGCTTCCGAGCGTCTCCGGCAACTCGGGCTGCCGCGCCAGCAATTGTCCATTACGGTGCACCAGCAGGATGGTCCCGCCCTTGCCGAGATCGATCGAGCGATAGAGCTTGATGAAATAGGATTGATCGAGCGGCGCGCTGACGATGCCGGCGAAACTGCCGTCGGGATTGTTCAGCCGCCGCGAAGCCGCGGTAATCCATTTGTCCTGCGCCAGCGAACGATAGGGCGGCGCGACATACAACTGGTCGTCGACGCTGTCGCGCTGGGCTACGAACTGCGCCAGTTCGGCAATGTTGGAACGCGGCGGCGCCGGACTGTAGGAATGGGCGACGACTTGCCCGGAGGCGTCGGTCCACCCTATGCCGAGAAGGACCGATGAGCTCCTTTGCAGCTGTCGCAGGGCGGCATTTGCCGCGGTCGATTTGTATCGTCCGGCAAGGCTCTCGCCGCGGATGACCTCCGCCCGGTGCAGCGACCGGTCGACGTCCTCGAAGGTCAGCACCGTATGCTCGGCCAGGATGTTCGCAAAACTCAGCGCGTCGGATTTCGCTGCCGCGATCCTGTCTGCGTAGCGGGCCTGCGCGCCGATGACGAACAGGACGACGGCCGCGAGCGAAAGCAGGGCGCCAAGCGCCGTCAACGACGAACCCGGCGAGTGGGCCAGCCTTCGATACATTTCCCGCATCGCGAATCCGCGCCAACAACAGAATCCCACCGTCGCTCGGCAACGTTAATATTTCGTTCATAATATTGAGGGAGTGCCGGCTAGCGGACATGCCTCCGTAATCCCACGGAGTCCGCGTCGGCCCCTTGGGCCCTCGAGATTCCGGGACGCCCGCGAGTCCTTGGACCCGTCGGGCGCCTTCGGCCCTCTCGCCTGCTTTGACCGGCCCATGTGCTGTTGTTTGTTGTCCGCAAAACAAGCTCCATACCCAAAGCGGACATCGTAGGGCATCCTCGTCCCAATCCGCCTGTGGTACATCGTTTTGGTACTTTGTCGGAACGACAGCGGCCTCTTTCAAAGGACCAGATGCAGCCGTGGCAGATCTCGCACGCCCCCAATCAAATTGGACAATTCGGCCCTTTCAACGTGGCGACGCACCGCGGGCCCGGCAGCTCATTGAGTCCGTTTGGCATGAGCACTTTGATCGTCACCCTGACCCCTTTGTGCGAAATTTCATTTATTCCCGGTTGTCGGACGTCGACAACGCGGAAACCATATATGGTGATCAAGCGATCTTCTTGTGTGCGATTGCCGAAGCCGAGATCATCGGCACGGGAGCGATAAGAGGTCTCGATAATCGAGAATGTGAAATGGCCCGCATGTTCGTCGCCTCAGACTACCGGGGCCGTGGGATCGGACGCGCCATCGCAGATGAATTGATCAAATTTGCTCTCAACGCGGGATATGACCAGGTACGCTTGTCCAGCAACAACGCGTTAGAGGCGTCGCATCGTCTTTACGAAAGCATGGGCTTCAAATCTACATCGCCCTGGGACCCTGGAGGCGGGACCCACTCTCGTTACTACGCCCTTAGGATAGCAACGCGGAACGATGGAAGACCGACGTTCTCATGATCGCCAATTGAGTCAACAGGACAAGCAGGTCTGCTCGTGGCAGTGGCGGCCTTAGTGCTTGATGGCCGCTGTTGAAGTCGCCGCAGAAGATGGAAGAATGCCAGCCGACTTCCAAAAATGCCTCCCTCGACGGACTTGGAAGTCGTCTGTAAATATCGGTTTCGACATCGATGGGAATGGTGATGCCCGACTTCTCCACGCTTGCCGTGTTTACCGTTGCCTGCCTGGCGCTCACTGCTACGCCGGGTCCGGACATGCTGCTCATCGCTTCCCGAAGCGTGACGCAAGGGCGGGCGGCGGGCTTTGCCTCATTGGCAGGAATCCAGGGGGGGACGTACTGCCATGCGCTCGCTGCTGCACTTAGCCTGTCGCAATTGTTTCTCGCTGTTCCATTTGCCTATGATGTCTTGCGTTATGTCGGTGCGGCCTACCTGCTTTATCTCGCCTGGAAAGCATTTTGGTCGAAAGGCGCGTCGCTTCGGCCACCAACAGAGCTGCCGCGGCGCTTTCTCCTGCCGCAGATTTTCCGTCAAGGGTTACTCACCAATTTGCTGAACCCAAAGATGGCACTGTTCGTGTTGGCCTTATTTCCGCAATTTGTGCGACCTGACGTGGGCCAAGTCGCGGGACAAATTCTTGTGCTGGCTACCGTACTCAATCTGGTGGGTCTGGCGGTGAATGGGCTGGTTATCATGACCGCGAGTCGAATCGGCAGGGCGTTAACTCGAAGCAATAGGCTCCAGCGTGTGCCCCAGATACTGCTCGGGACGGTTTTCGCAGGCTTGGCGGTGCGGCTGGTCTATGATGGGCGACGCTGATGGCGCGCTATGCAGGCGTCACGAAATGAGCACGCTCCCTGTTTCTTTTCCGACGTCGAGGAAGCGGGGAATTGCCATGGACCGGTTGACGGCGGCGCGGATCCGGACCGTGCGCGACCACATGCGGCTCGAATGCGAGAGCGACTGGGACGGCGTCATCGCCACCTTCGCGCACCCGCGCTACGAGCTTTACGGCGCCGGCACCGTGTTCGACGGCGAAGCGGCCGTGCGCGGCTATTTCGCGGCCTCGCGCATCCCGTTTCCCGATCAGGCCAACGAGATCATCGCCATCGGCGCCGACGGCGACAGTGTGCTGGTCGAGTTCTGGCTGACCGGCACCCATCTGGGGCCGCTGCGGACACCGAAGGGCGAAATTGCCGCCACGGGGCGGGCGTTTCGCGTGCGCATGATGGCGAGCTTCGAATTCGCGCCGGGTTCGGACAGGATCGTCTGCGAGCGTCCCTATTACGACCGCCGCGCCGTGGTCGCGGCGCTGGGGCTGGATTGAGGACGGCGCGCTCGGACGCCGAGAGATCAGCTCCCGGCCTGGTCGGCGCCAGGCGCTCCATATGCCGCTCAATAGTTTGCATGAGCAAACAATTCTTGTCGCTCGAGTGGCGATCAAGGGGCAAAAATGTGGATTAAGTAACGGCGCCTTGAATCTGAAGCTACAGGGTTTTTCGGATTCAACAGATCACCTGAGGCACTTCAGACGAAGAATGTGATTGAAGCGTCAATTCTTCGCTCTGGGAGTGCGTCTCGCGTCATTTCGAGCGGCGCATGAGCGGGCCAGGACGACGAGGCCGAGAGCTCGCTTGGCGCTCTCGCCCTTGAATATGACGGTCGGGGCTTAATTTTTCGTTGCAGTGCGAAGTGCGCCCGCGCGCACTCCGCAACCGGCAGCGAGCCTTAGTTCTTGGTCTTGTCGACCAGTGCGCCCTTCTTGATCATCGAGATCGCGCTTGCGCGATCTCGCACCAGGAATCGTGGATCAAGCCCTAGTTCTTAGTCTTGTCGACCAGCGCACCCTTCTTGATCCACGGCATCATGTCGCGGAGCTTGGCGCCGACTTCCTCGATCGGATGCTGGGCGAGCTTGGCGCGGGTCGCCTTGAACGAGGTCTGGTTGACCTTGTTCTCCAGCATCCAGTCGCGGGCGAACTTGCCGCCCTGGATGTCGGCCAGAACTTTCCGCATCTCCTTCTTGGTCTCGTCGGTGATGATGCGCGGGCCGGTGACGTATTCGCCATATTCGGCGGTGTTGGAGATCGAATAGTTCATGTTGGCGATGCCGCCTTCATAGATCAGATCGACGATCAGCTTCACCTCGTGCAGGCACTCGAAATAGGCCATCTCGGGTGCGTAGCCGGCTTCCACCAGCGTCTCGTAGCCGCCCTTGATCAGTTCGACCAGGCCGCCGCACAACACCACCTGCTCGCCGAACAGGTCGGTCTCGCATTCCTCCTTGAACGAGGTCTCGATGATGCCGGCGCGGCCGCCGCCAATCGCCGAGGCGTAGGAGAGGCCGAGGTCATGGGCATTGCCAGACACGTCCTTGGCGATCGCGATCAGGCAGGGCACGCCGCCGCCACGCTGGTATTCCGAGCGCACGGTGTGGCCGGGGCCCTTCGGGGCGATCATCAGCACGTCGAGGTCGGCGCGCGGGTCGAGCAGGTTGAAATGCACGTTGAGGCCATGGGCGAACACCAGAGCCGCGCCCTTCTTCATGTTGTCGTGCAGGTGCTCGCGGTAGATGTCGCCCTGCAATTCGTCGGGGGTCAGCATCATCACGAGGTCGGCCCATTTGGCGGCCTCGGCGACTTCCATCACCTTGAAGCCGGCCGTCTCGGCCTTCTTGGCGGAGGCCGATCCCTTGCGCAGCGCAATGGCGACGTCCTTGACGCCGGAATCCTTCAGGTTCAGCGCGTGGGCGTGGCCCTGGCTGCCATAGCCGACGATGACGACCTTCTTGCCCTTGATCAGGTTCAAATCGGCGTCGCGATCGTAATAAACTCGCATCTTCGTTTCCTCGTGAGTTGCCAAAATAGGCTGTTAAATCAGGCGCTTGGGCGCCAGTGAGCCGGGCACGCCCAGCGAATTTCCGCCGTTGTCTAGAGCATTTTTCAAGCCGAGGGAAACCCGTTTCTGCATGGTGCGCCGCCCTTTCATGCGTCCATGAAGACCGGATAGAGCGAGGCCAGCAGCAGTATCGCCATCAGGACGTTGAAAACCCGCACGGCCGTCGGCGAGGTCAAAAAGGAGCGCAGCGAACTGCCGAACAGCGTCCAGGCCAATGACGACAACGCCGCCATCACGAACATCAGCGCGGCCTGTATGGCGATATTCCACGGAAAACTGGCAATCGCGGAATAGGCGGTAATGATGCCGATGGCCATCACCCAGCCCTTGACATTGACCCACTGGAACAGCACCGCCGCCCAGAATGTCATGGGGCCACGCCTGACGTCCTGCCCCGGGGTCACCGCCCCGGACATCGCTATCACGCCGGCCAAATAGATCAGATAGGCGATACCGACATATTTCAGGATGGTCTGCAGCACCGGATAGGCGATGAAGATGGCCCCGACGCCGAGACCCACGGACGCAACCATCAGCGAAACCCCGATCGCAATGCCCGAAATATGCGGCAGGCTGCGGCGGAAGCCGTAAGTCAGCCCCGAGGACAGCACCATGATGTTGTTGGGTCCCGGCGTGAACGCCATGACCGCGCCGAAAACGACAAAGGCAACGACAAGCGACTGCGACATGTTCCCTCACGCAATCTCCGGCACCGCTTGCTGCCGTTTCGACAGCAGCATGATGGCGATGCCGCCGACCACGGTGACCATCCCGGCCAGCCGCAGCGGTCCAAAGGTCTCGCCGAACACGACGCTCGACGCCGCGGAGCCGACGAACGGCACCAGCAGCGCGAACGGCACGACTTGCGCGGCGGTGTGGTCGCGGAGCAGCCGGCCCCACAGCCAATAGGCGATGCAGGTGGAGATCGCCCCGACGAACAACATGCTGACCCATCCGGGGGCCGACATGTGCGCCAGCGACAGCCACGTCGCGCGCGGTCCATCGACGGCAAACGCCAGCACCAGCAGCGGCAGCGGCGGCACCAGGCAGAGCCAGGCGAACAGGTCGAACATCGGCACCTCCCTCGCCTGCCGCAGCAGCAGATTGCCGATCGCGAAGCTGACCGGCGAAACCATCAGCACGGCAAATGCCCCGACGCTGAAGTCGAATCCGACGGTGCCGCAGATCATCAGGAGGCCGATCGCGGCAACGCCGATCCCGGCGATCTGCATCGGCGCCGGAATCTCGCGGAACGCCAGCACGGCGAACGCCACGGTGAACAGCGCCTGGCTTTGCACGATCACGCTGGCGAGCCCGACCGGAACGCCATGCGCGATCGCCCAGGACTGCGCCAGGAACTGGCCCAGAAACAGCGTGACGCTGATCGCGATCAGGACGCTCCACGGCACGTTCGGCCGGCGCACGAACAGGCACGGCAGCGCGGCAATGGCAAAGCGCATCGCCGTCATCAGCGCCGGCGACAATTCGTCGAGCGCGAGCCGCGAGGCGACGAAGCCAGACCCCCAGATCACCGCGACCAGCACGGCAAGAAAGATATCCGCGGGCTTCATCGGCTTGCCTAGCCCTGCCCACCGGATTTCGGTTTCTGCAGCAGATAGGTGCCGTGCAGCGGCGCGTGATAATCGGCGGAGACCAGCGTGAAGCCGGCATCGGTCAGCATGCGCTCGATCACCCAGCCGAAGGTCGAATACTCGTCACGCATATGGATCATGACGCTGTCGCGGTTGAAATCGTGGTTCTTGATGCTGAAATCGGCCCATTGTTCGACATCGCGCTCGACACCGTCGGGCGTGGAGACGAATACGATGTCGCGCAGATAGAAATTCGCGCCGGGTTTCAGCGCGGCATGGATCCGCGACAGTGCGACCGCTTTCCAGAAATCCGGCAGATGATGCAGCGTGAATTCGCTGACGATCAGGTCATACGAGTTCGGCTTGTAGGCGAAGCTCAGGAGGCCCGCGGGCTGGGTGCGGATCGCGACCCTGCGATTCCTGGCCTGGATGTTGGCCAGCGCCAGCATCGCCGGCGAAATATCGATCGCGTCGACCTCGGCGCCCAACAGCGCCGCCTCGCAGGCCAGCACGCCGTTGCCGCAGCCGATATCGGCCAGCCGCCAGCCGGGCTGCACGCCCAGCGTGGTCAGCGCCGCGCGGGCGCGGATGTCGCTGTCGTCATGCCGGTCGTAGATCGAGGCGACCGCAGAATTGAGCCCAATCCGCCGCCGCTCATTGTAGTACCAGTCACGCGCCAGCATGGCTCACATCCCCTCGGCCCCGCGCCCGATCGCGGCGACGCCGGTTCGCGAGACCTCGATCAGGCCGAGCGGTCGCATCAGGTCGATGAACTGGTTGATCTTGGCGGAATTGCCGGTGATCTCGAACACGAAGCTTTCGGTGGTGGCGTCGATCACGCGGGCACGGAAGGCTTCCGCGAGCCGCAGCGATTCGACGCGGTGCTCGCCGGTGCCGCGCAACTTCACCATCGCAAGCTCGCGTTCGATCGAGCGCCCGGTCAGTGTCATGTCCACGACGCGAAACACCGGGACCATGCGGTCGAGCTGGTGCTTGATCTGCTCGATCACCATCGGCGTGCCTGTGGTGACGATGGTGATGCGGGAAACATGTTTCTGGTTCTCGGTCTCGGAGACGGTGAGACTTTCGATGTTGTAGCCGCGCCCCGAGAACAACCCGATCACGCGCGCGAGCACGCCGGGCTCGTTCTGCACCAGCACCGAGAGCGTGTGGGCCTCGGTCGGCTCGTGGCGGTCTTCCATGAAGTAGGCGGATGCGGGCTGGTTTGTGGGCTGGTTCATTGTCGTCCCCAATTCTGCGCTCACACCAGCGCCTTGCCGCCGGCAGCGACGTTTTCGTTACCGGCGAGCCATTTCCAAAACAGATCAAGATCGATATTGCCGCCGGTCAGGATCAGCCCTACCCGCTTGCCGCGGATTCTTGCCTTTTCCTGCAGCGCCGCGGCAAACGGGGCGGCGCCTGCGCCTTCGGCGAGGTTGTGGGTGTCGGTCCAGTAGGCGCGTATCGCCGAGGCGATCTCGTCATCGGTGACCTGGACGATGCGGGAAGCGCCCTTGCGAATAACGGCCAGCGCCTCCGGATCGGGGACCCGCGTTGCCATGCCGTCAGCGCGCGTATTGCTGCTGTTGGTCCGCACCACCGTGCCGGCCGCGAACGAGAGCGCAAAGGACGGCGCTTCGGTCGATTGCACGCCGACGATCTCGGTGCTCAACCCGAGCAGGTCGCGCGCCATGATGCAGCCGCAGATGCCCGATCCCTGTCCGATCGGAACATAGAGCACGTCGAGATCTCGAAACTGCCGCAACAGTTCGAGGGCATAGGTCGCAACCCCCATCACCAGATCGGGATGGAAGGACGGCACAAATTCTAGACCGTCGAGTTTAGCGCGGCGATCGGCCTCCTCGCGGGCGGACTGGAAATCGTTGCCGTGCTCGACCAGGTTCGCACCAAAGCTCCGCATCGCGCGATTCTTCTCGACCGAATTGCCGTGCGGCACATAGATCGTCACCGGCACGCGGTAGCGATTCGCCGCGTAGGCGATGCTTTGGCCGTGATTGCCCGTGGTAGCCGATATCAATCCGGGGGTTCCCGGACGCTCGCGGTTCAGGCGGTCGACATAGACCAGCCCGCCCCGCACCTTGAAGGCGCCGGTCGGCGTGTGGTTTTCATGCTTGACGACGACCGTCGCGCCGAGCCGTTCCGACAACAGCGGCCAGGCATGCGCCGGCGTCGGCGGCATCGCCGCGCCGACGATGGCGTGAGCGTTTTCCAGTTGCCGGAGGTCAAACATCGGCCTACCTCACCCTCACACCAGTGCCTTGCCGCCGGCGAAGGCGGTGGCGGTGGCTTCGTCGGTGGCTTCCGCCGGCAGCAGCATTTCATTGTGCGCCTTGCCGGACGGAATCATCGGGAAGCAGTTTTCCAGCGCCGCCACCCGGCAATCGAACAGCACCGGACGCTTGACGCTGATCATCTCCTTGATGGCGCCGTCGAGATCGCCGGGCTTGATCGCCTGGATGCCGACGCAGCCGAAGGCGTCGGCGAGCTTGACGAAATCCGGCAAAGCCTCCGAATAGGAATGCGACAGCCGGTTGCCGTGCAGGAGCTGCTGCCACTGCCGCACCATGCCCATATACTGGTTGTTCAGGATGAAGATCTTGATCGGCAATTCGAATTGAACGGCGGTCGACATCTCCTGCATCGTCATCTGCACCGAGGCGTCGCCGGCGATGTCGATCACGAGACTGTTGGGATGCGCAACCTGCACGCCCAGCGCCGCCGGCAGGCCGTAGCCCATGGTGCCGAGCCCGCCCGACGTCATCCAGCGGTGCGGCTCCTCGAAGCCGAAGAACTGCGCCGCCCACATCTGGTGCTGGCCGACTTCGGTGGTGATGTAGACGTCGCGACCGCGCGTGGCCTCGAACAGCCGCTGGATGGCGAATTGCGGCAGGATGATATCGTTGTTCTTCTTGTAGGACAGCGAATTGCGCGCGCGCCATTTCGCGATCTCGTGCCACCATTGCTTGATGTCGGGCTTCTTCGCCTCCGCCTTGAACACCTGCAGCAGATCGCCCATCACGTTGCCGGCATCGCCGATGATCGGCACGTCGACGCGGATGTTCTTGTTGATCGAGGACGGATCGATGTCGATGTGGATCTTCTTGGAGCCCGGCGAGAACGCATCGACCCGCCCGGTGATGCGGTCGTCGAAACGCGCGCCGATGCACAGCATGACGTCGCAGTCGTGCATCGCCATGTTGGCTTCGTAGGTGCCGTGCATGCCGAGCATGCCGAGCCAGTTCTTGCCCGATGCCGGATAGGCGCCCAGCCCCATCAGGGTGGAGGTGATCGGAAAGCCGGTGGCCTCGACCAGATCACGCAGCAGGCGCGAGGCTTCGGTACCGGAATTGATGACGCCGCCACCCGAATAGATCACCGGCCGCTTCGCGGAGGCGAGCAGCGCCACGGCTTTTCGGATCTGCGCGGCGTCGCCCTTGACCCGCGGCGCGTAGGACACGTGCACATCGGCCTTGCGCGGCGGATGGTAGGTGCCGACCGCGAACTGCACGTCCTTGGGCACGTCGACCAGGACAGGGCCCGGCCGTCCGGTACTGGCGACATAGAACGCCTCGTGCAGCACCTTGGCGAGATCGTTGACGTCGCGCACCAGCCAGTTGTGCTTGGTGCAGGGCCGGGTGATGCCGACGGTGTCGCATTCCTGGAACGCGTCGTTGCCGATCAAATGCGTCGGAACCTGCCCGGTGATGCACACCAGCGGGATCGAATCCATCAGCGCGTCCGTCAAAGGCGTCACCATGTTGGTGGCGCCGGGGCCGGACGTCACCAGCACCACGCCGGGCTTGCCGGTGGAGCGTGCATAGCCCTCGGCGGCATGGCCGGCGCCCTGCTCGTGCCGGACCAGGATGTGCTCGACCTCGCTCTGCTGGAAGATCTCGTCATAGATCGGAAGCACCGCGCCGCCGGGATAACCGAACAGATGCTTGACGCCATGATCGATCAGCGCCCGCACGATCATCGCTGCGCCGGTCATCTGGTTGGGATCGTGGCTCTGGTCACTCATGGCTTGCTCCGGATGCGCTGTTTCTGGCGCGGCTTCTTCAGTTGGAGGTTTGGAAAATAAAAAGGGGCCCAAGAGGCCCCATGCACACCGCCCGATTTTGGATGGCCTTAGCCATCCCCGGCGGTGCGCCTGGGTACGACGACGATAAGGAGTTTGGTAATTTTATTACGCATATAGCCGCCGGATTTCCCAAAGGTTGCGCGAACATAGCGGGCGCCCCCGGAAAGTCAAGGGAAGGCGTCGCTCGGCGCAATTTGGGCAGTTTAGCGAGGTTCCGGGCGTTCGGCGAGAGCGAAAATTGGGCTTTCTGCCATGCGCTGGCGGTTCCTCAGGATGAGGTCCGTGTGCGTAGCCACCCCTCGGCCGCCTCCGGCCTCACCCATTCGAATTCCGGCAGCTGGTGCCGGAACCAGGTGAACTGGCGCTTGGCGTAATGGCGGGTATCGGCGCGGCCGATGGCGGCCGCCTCCTCAAGCGTGATCTCTCCCTCGAGATGCCGGATCAGCGCCGGCACGCCATGGGCCTTCATCGCGGGCAGCAGAGGATCGAGGCGCCGCACCGCCAGCGCCGCCACTTCCGCGAGCGCGCCTTCCTTCAGCATCGCATCGAAGCGGGCATCGATCCGCGCATAGAGCGCCTCGCGCTCGGGCTCGAGAAACAGCGCGCTGAACGCGCCCGGCGGCAACAATGGCGGCAGGCCGTCGCTATGCCAGTCGGTCAGCGAACGACCGGTGGCTTCGACGACTTCCAGCGCGCGGGCGATGCGGGTGCGGTCGCGCGGCTTCAGACGCTCGGCGCTCGCCGGGTCGCGCTTGCCGAGCTCCGCATGCAGCGCCTCGATGCCGTCGCGCTCCAGCCGCGCGCGCACGCCTTCCCGGATCTGCGGCGGGATCGGCGGCACCGCCGACAGCCCGCGCGTCAATGCCTTGAAATAGAGGCCCGAGCCGCCGACGAAAATCGGCAACGCGTTTTGCTCTCTCGCTTCCGCGAGCACCTTGGCGGCATCGGTCACCCAGCTCCCGGCCGAAAAGTTCACGGCGGCGTCGACATGGCCGTAGAGCCGGTGCGGCGCCCGCGCCTCTTCCTCGGGCGTCGGCCGCGCGGTGATGATGCGGAGATCGCGATAGACCTGCATGGAATCGGCGTTGATGACGACGCCGCCGTTCTTTTGCGCAAGGGCAAGCGCCAGCGCCGACTTGCCGCTGGCGGTCGGCCCTGCGATAAGCACCGCCTTGCTGCCCTGTCCCGGTGAAACCACGTCAGATGTCTCTCGTCGCCACGCTGATCTGCAATCCTGCCAACCCCGCGCTCGATAGCACGGTGGTGGACGGCGCGCGCGCCATTTTGCCCTCGGCGGGCCCCGCGCACTGGCTGTTCGACGAAGTGGCGGTCGATATCCCCTTCGTCGCCGAGGGCCAAAATCCTTCTGAAGGCTTCCATGCGATCGAAGCCCGCCTGCGCGAGGTGCGCGGCGACCTGCCGATCGACATCGTGGTGCAGCCGCAAGCCGCGCGGCGCAAGAAGCTTTTTCTGGCCGACATGGACTCCACCATGATCGGCCAGGAGTGCATCGACGAACTAGCCGACTTTGCCGGGTTGAAGGCGCATGTCTCGGCCATCACCGAACGCGCCATGCGCGGCGAGATCGCGTTCGAGCCGGCGCTGCGCGAGCGCGTCGCGCTGCTCGGGGGTTTGCCGGTCGGCGTGGTCGATGAAGTGCTGGACAAGCGCATCACGCTGACGCCGGGCGGCCGCGAACTGGTCGCGACCATGCGCGCCAACGGCGCCTGGACCTGCCTGATCTCGGGCGGCTTTACTTTGTTCACCAACAGCATTGCCGCCAAAATCGGCTTTCAGGAAAACCGCGCCAACGAACTCGGGGTTCGCGACGGCAAGTTCACCGGCGAGGTCAAGGAGCCGATCCTGGGACGCGCCACAAAGCTTGCGACCCTGATCGAACTCACCGAAGCCTTCGATCTCGACGAGATCGACACGCTGGTGGTCGGCGACGGTGCCAACGACCTCGGCATGATCCAGAAGGCGGGTCTGGGCGTCGCCTACCACGCCAAGCCCGCGGTATCGGCGGCCGCCGCCGCACGGATCGACCACGGCGACCTCACCGCCTTGCTCTATGCGCAGGGGTATCGCAGGGACGAGTTTGCGGCGACGTGAACTTCGCATGTCGTCCCCACGAAAAGCGGGGACGACATATTCGTTTGACGCAAACAGCGTGACGACCTTGTCGCGCCCTACTGCACGCTCAGCGCCACGAAGCGCAGCTCGCCGTCGGCGTTCGACACCAGCAGCAGCACCGACTTCTTGCCGTCCTTCTTCAACTGATCGACGCGCTTCTTGACGTCGGCGGCGTTGCTGACCGCTTCCTGCGCCACCTCGACGATAACCTCGCCGGGGCTCAGCCGCTTGTCGGCGGCATCCGAGGTGCTGTCGACGTTGGTGATGATGACGCCCTTGACGCTATCCTTGATCTTGTAGCGGCTGCGCAGGTCCTTCGACAGCGTGGCAAGGTCGAGGCCGAGCGCCTTCTGCGTCACCGGCTTTTCCGCCGGCTCGTCCTTCTTGACCGCGGCCGGCACCGCCTTGTCGGTGTCCTCAAGGCGGCCGAGCGTAACCTTGTGGGTTTCCTCCTGGCCTTTCCGGATAATGACGACGTCGACCTCCTTGCCGACGGCGGTGTCGGCCACCACGCGCGACAGATCCTTCGGCTCCCTGATGTCCTTGCCGTCGAACTTGATCACGACGTCACCGGGCTCGATGCCGGCCGGCTTCGCCGGGCCCTTGTCCTCGACGCCGGCGATCAGGGCGCCGCGCGCAGGCTTGATGTTGAGGCTTTCGGCGATCTCGTCGGTCACGGTCTGGATGCGGACGCCGAGCCAGCCGCGGCGCAGTTCGCCGAACTGGCGGAGCTGATCGACCACGCCGGCCACCGTCTTCGAGGGCA
The DNA here is from genome assembly GCA_963831585.1 of uncultured Alphaproteobacteria bacterium. Taxonomy (GTDB): domain Bacteria; phylum Pseudomonadota; class Alphaproteobacteria; order Rhizobiales; family Xanthobacteraceae; genus Bradyrhizobium. Next base: position 105,325 of record CAWHRA010000032.1, read on the forward strand.
CCGCAAAGCCGATGCCGATCGAACCGCCCGAGGGCGAGATGATCAGCGTGTTGACGCCGATCACTTCGCCGTCGAGGTTGAACAGCGGCCCGCCGGAATTGCCGCGGTTGATGGCGGCATCGGTCTGGATGTAGTTGTCATAGGGGCCCGAGGAGATGTCGCGGTTGCGCGCCGAGACGATGCCGGCCGTCACCGTGCCGCCGAGGCTGAACGGGTTGCCGATCGCGATCACCCATTCGCCGAGCCGCAATCTGTCGGAGTTGCCGAACTTCACCGCGGTCAACGGCTTGTTCGGCGTGAATTTCAGCACCGCCAGATCGGTCTTCTTGTCGACGCCGACGATCTCGGCCTTGAACTTGCTGCCATCGTTCATGATCACGCTGATCTCGTCGGCATCCGCGATGACGTGATTGTTGGTCACGACGACGCCGGAAGAATCGATGATGAAGCCGGAACCGAGCGAGTTGGTCTTGTGCGGCTGCAGATCGCCGCCCTTGCCGCCCTGACCGCCGCGGCGGTTCTTGAAGAAATCGTCGAAGAATTCCTCGAACGGTGAACCCGGCGGCAATTGCGGCATCGCGCCCCTGCCCTCGGCCCCGCCGCCGCCCTTGGCCTCGACGGTCTGCGACGTCGAGATGTTGACCACCGCATCGATCACCTTCTCGGCCACGTCGGCGATGCCGTCGGGGCCGCGCGCCAGGGCCGGTACCGAAAGCGCCGGCGCGGACATCACGACGCCGGCGGCGCCGAGGCAGATCGCGGCCAGCATCGGACGCAGGCGATGGCTCAGGGCTGGAATCGCACCGGTCATATCAGCTCTCTCTCCTCACAAATCGGGGCAGAATTTGAAGTCCACAGTGCGCCCGAACAGGGTTGCGGCGCAAGCATTTGAGCCGGACATTCCGCTGACATAAGCGCCGCCGAATACGGCAAAAAGCGGGACGCGGTGCCTCACGATGGCGTTGATGGCGCTCGTCTTTTCCGCAAACGGCGCGGCCGGCGCCGAACCCGGACTGACAGGCGCCTAGCGCCGGACCACCCAGATCAGGATCAGGCCGGCGACCGCCGATCCGATGCCGACGACGCGCAGGATGTTGTCCGGCGTCGCCAGCGCGCTCTTCATCGCTCGGCGCATCCAGGCCGGGCTTGCCGCGAACATCAGGCCTTCAAGCACAAACAGGATGCCCACACCGATGAGGAAGTCGGCGAACGCTATGGACCTCATCGGACTGGAACCTCCCGCTTGATGTTCTTTTTACTTTTTAACAGGCGGCGAAAGCTTCGCTGCGCCGCCTGTCCGGCACTACGGTTTCGGCGCCGCCGGTGGAGCGGCCGCCGCGGCCGGTGGCGGCGGCGCGATGCCAGCCGCCGCTCCCGCGGGCGGTTTGCCGGAGGAGCCGCCGAAGAACTTGAAGAAGTCGGAATCCGGCTTCAGCAGGAAGCGGGTATCGCTGCTCTTCAGCCCGTTCTCGTAGGCGGTCATCGAACGGTAGAAGGCGAAGAAATCCGGATCCTTGCCATAGGCTTCGGCGAACAGCCGGTTGCGCTCGCCATCGCCCTCGCCGCGCACCCGCTCGCCGGTCGAATTGGCTTCGGCGATGATGACGGTCGCTTCGCGATCGGCGTTGGAGCGGATCTCCTGCGCCTTCTGACCGCCTTGGGCACGGAACTCGGCGGCTTCGCGCTGCCGCTCGGTCTGCATGCGCTGGTAGACCGCCTGGCTGTTCTGCTCCGGCAGATCGGCGCGTCTGATCCGCACGTCGACCACCTGGATACCGTAGCCGCCGGCCTCCTTGTCGAGTTGATCGCGGATTCGCGCCATCAGCGCTTCGCGCTCATCGCGCACCACCTGGATGAAGGTGACCTCGCCGAGCACCCGCCGCAACGAGGCGTTCAGCAGCGTCGTCAGCTGGATGTTGGCGGCCTGGATCGAGCCGACGCTCTGGTAGAAGTGCAGCGCGTCCTTGATGCGATAGCGGGCGAAGGCGTCGACCACCAGCCGCTTCTGATCCGAGGCGATCACTTCCTGCGACGGATTTTCGAGATCGAGGATCCGCTTGTCGATCGGGATCACGGTGTCGATGAACGGCGCCTTGAAATGCAGGCCCGGTTCGGTGACGGGAGCTTGCGGCGCGCCGAGCCGGACCACCAGGGCCTGTTCGGTCATGTCCACGGTGAAGACGGAGCTGTAGCCGACGATAAGGACGGCCAGCAGCAGAATCAGCGCAACGATGCCTGTGACGGGGGATCTCATCGGGTGGCTCCGCTCTGCTGTTGCGGCTGGCCGGTCGTCGCCGTCTGCGGACGCCGCGGCGTCAGTTCGTTCAGCGGAAGATACGGCACCACGCCCTGCGAGGACGGCGAATTGCCGCTGTCATAGATCAGCTTCTCGGAGCCGCCGAAAATGCGCTCCATCGTCTCCAGATAGATACGTTCCCGCGTCACGTCAGGCGCTTTCTTGTATTCGTCGTACACCTTGAGGAAGCGCGCGCTCTGGCCTTTGGCCTCGGCGACCGCCTGCTGCTTGTAGCCCTCGGCGGCCTGCAGGATCTGCGCCGCGCGCCCCTTGGCGTCGGGAACGACGCGGTTGGCATAGGTCTGGGCTTCGTTCTGCAACCGCTCGAGATCGGCGCGCGCCGCCTGCACGTCGCGGAAGGCGTCGATCACCTGCGCCGGCGGATCGACCTTCTGCATCTGCACCTGCTGCACCAGGATGCCCGAGCCGTAGCTGTCGAGCGTCCTCTGCATCAACTCCTGCACGCTCTGCTCGGTGGTGGTGCGGGCGCCGGTGAGGATCGGCTGGATGTTGGATTTGCCGACGATCTCGCGCATCGCACTCTCGGCGACCGCCTTCACGGTGCCTTCGGGATTCTGGATGTTGAACAGATACTCCGCGGCGCCTTTCGGCTTGATACGCCACAGCACGGTGAAATCCACATCGACGATGTTCTCGTCGCCGGTGAGCATCAGGCTTTCTTCCGGCACGTCGCGCATCGTCCTGCCGCGACGGGCGGGATCATCGATCAGCGTCATGCCGATCGAGATGGTGGAGACGCGCAGCGCCTTCGGCAGCAGCACGGTCTCGATCGGATACGGCAAATGATAGTTCAAGCCGGGCTGGGCGTCGCGCACATACTTGCCGAAGCGCAGCACGATGCCGAGTTCTTCGGACTGCACGCGATAGAAGCCGGACAATCCCCAGATCGCGACAGCGACGAGCAGAACCAGCATGACGCCGATACCGCTGAAATAGCCGCCGGGCAGCAACTGTTGCAACCGGTCCTGGGCGCGGCGCAGAAGGTCTTCAAGATCGGGCGGCCTCGGACCCACCGGCTGCGGGCCGGAGCCCCACGGTCCTTTCGGACCCGAGCCCCATGGGCCTCCGCCTTGATTCTTCCACGGCATGGAATGGTCTCCTTCGGGGCCCATGGGCGGATGCCCGGCCTCGCAATCTGCAGGCTTTATAGGGGACCGCCCCGGCCCTTACAACGCAAGCTTATGGCTCGAAGCAGCTATGCCGGAGCGGCAAATTGTCAATGTAAACATTGTGAAATGGAGTTAATGCGACTTTCGTCGGCGATATGTCACATAGGAGAAGTCCGCGCTGTCGTCCGGACCGGCCGGGTGCCGCTCGCGCGCGACTTCCTGCCACATGGCCGCATCAATCGCGGCAAAACGAGTATCGCCGTCGGGCCTGGCGTGCACCTCGGTGATCTCCAGACGGTCAGCGCTATCCATCCATTGCGCGTAGATTTCCGCGCCGCCGATCACGGCGATTTCAGGGGCGAAACGCCGCAGCGCATCGCCCCGGGCGATCGCGCGGGCGTCGGCAAAGGACGTCGTCACCACCGCCCCCAGGCCACGAAAATTGCCGTCGCGGGTGACGACGATGTTGGTACGGCCGGGAAGCGGTCGGCGCAGCGACATGAATGTCTTGCGTCCCATGACGATCGGCTTGCCCATCGTCATCGCCTTGAGGCGGGCCTGATCCGATTTCAGGCGCCACGGAATGGCGCCGTGCGCGCCGATCACACCGTTTTCTGCAACCGCGACGATGAGAACGATTTCAGGAGAAGCATTCGCCGCCACGGTCACACCGCGACCTCGGCCTTGATGTGCGGATGCGGGTCATAACCGGCGAGCGTGAAGTCGTCGTAGCGGAACGCGAAGATGTCCTTCACGTCGGGGTTGAGCTTCATGGTCGGCAACGGCCGCGTCGGGCGCGTCAGTTGCAGCCTGGCCTGCTCGATGTGATTGGAATAGAGGTGCACGTCGCCGAACGAGTGCACGAAATCGCCCGGCTTCAATCCCGTCACCTGCGCCACCATCATCGTCAAGAGCGCATAGGAGGCGATGTTGAAGGGAACGCCGAGGAAGACGTCGGCCGAACGCTGATAGAGCTGGCACGACAGTCTGCCGCCGGCGACATAGAACTGAAACAGGCAGTGACACGGCGGCAGCGCCATCTTGTCGACGTCGGCCGGATTCCACGCACTGACGATCAGGCGCCGCGAATCCGGATTGCGCCGGATCATCTCGATGACATTGGATATCTGGTCGATGCTGCGGCCGTCCGGCGCCGGCCAGGATCGCCACTGCGATCCGTAGACCGGACCGAGATCGCCGTTGACGTCGGCCCATTCGTCCCAGATCGAAACGCCGTGGTCCTTGAGGTATTTGATGTTGGTATCGCCCTTGAGGAACCACAGGAGTTCGTAGATGATCGACTTCAGCGGCAGCTTCTTGGTGGTCAGCATCGGAAATCCGGCGGCCAGATTGAAGCGCATCTGGTGGCCGAAGATCGACAGCGTGCCGGTGCCGGTGCGGTCACTTTTCTCCGCGCCGTCCGAGAGAATCCGTTCGAGCAGGTCGTGATATTGATTCATGGCGTTGCGTTATGGGCCTCTGACGAAGGCGAATGGAAGACAAGTTCTAGCGGCCGGACCGGCCATCCGACAGCGCCGATTCGGCGGAACCCATCCATTATACCCTGAAAATGAGCATCTGGACGCTTGACGGCAAGGCCGCCGGGGGCACGGTTTGCGCGGGGCGTCCTTTTCACCCGATCACACCGGCAAAACCCAAAAGGCCGCCGGCCAGCAGCAGCCAGAGCGGATTGAGCCGCGTTGCAAAGGCCAGCACGGCGACGCCGGCGGTGACAAAAGCGGCTGTCCAGGTTCGATCGGAGGTTAGCGCCAGCACAAGGCCGCTCGCCCCCATCAGCCCGATCGAAAGCGGCACCAGCGCGGCCTGGATGATCGCGGGCCAGCGCGAATGGCTCGAACGCGTCAGCAGCCGGCTCACCCAATAGGCCAGCATGGCTGTCGGAACGCACATCGCAAGCGTTGCGGCGAGCGCGCCGGCGACACCGGCGACAGCGTAGCCGATCAGGGTCACGATCAGCACGTTCGGCCCCGGCGAGAGCTGCGAGATCGCGTAGACGTCGGCGAATTGCTTGTCGGTCATCCAGTGCTGAACGTCGACCGCGATCCGGTGCATCTCGGGGATCGCGGCATTGGCGCCGCCGACCGCGAACAGCGACATTAGCAGGAACGTCGAGATCAGCGTCCAGATCGGGCTCGGGTTGGAATTCATGCCGTCATCCGCCGGCGCATGGCAATGGTGATGGCGAGGCTCGCCGGGATCGCCACCAGCAGGACTGCGGGCAGCGGCAGCCGCAGCACGCCGATCGAAGCGAACACCGCCGCCATGAGCAGGAGGCCGACGACATCGCGCTTCCTGATCAGCGGCATCATCATCCGAAACACCACCGAGATCAGAAGCCCGACCGCCGCGCAGGACACGCCCGACAGGGTGCGCCGCAGCGCGTCGATTTCGCCGAAACGCCCATAGAGCACGGCCAGGATCGTCACGACCACCACGGGAGGTCCGACCAGGCCGGCAAAGGCCGCGATGCTGCCGGGAACGCCACGGAAGCGTGATCCGAACACCACGCTGAGATTGACGATATTCGGGCCCGGCAGAAAATGGCACAGCGCAAAGGTTTCGTTGAATTCCTCGGCGGTCATCCAGCGGTGCTCATCAACGATGCCGCGCCGCGCAAAGGCCAGCACGCCGCCGAAGCCTGACAGCGACATCCTGGCGAACGCGGCAAACAGCGCGAACAGGCTGGGCGGGGCTGATATGAGGCGATCCGGCGCCGCGATGGCGGCCGGCGGCGAATCCGGGGGCATGGGCCAAGATTTAGAACGGGCAGCCCCGCAAGGCCAACCCAAATCGGCGTGTTTCACGGCCGAATCCCCCTAATCCGGCACTGTTTTTCTCAACTTTTGCCCCTTATATTGAGCGTGCCGGCTCGCCGGCTATGGAAATAAAGTGCCGTCGCAATAAACCATTCGGACCCGGGGGCAGTACCCGGCGCCTCCACCAAAGCCCGTGAAAACGGCGGGTTTCGGCGGGGGCGAACCAGGATCGACGAGGGCGTAAAGGGCGTGTTTTTTCCCGGTATGGTTCCGCCGTTATCGGGCTATGCAATAGTTGCAAACGACAACTATGCTCCGGTTGCTCAGGCCGCGTAAGCGGTTTGAAAAACCAAGTCTGAAGTCCTAGTGGGTTAAGCTCCGCTGGGCGGGGTTCGGAGGCACCTGGCAACAGAAGCCTCCACTTTATTTGCCTGACGGGTGCGAGCCTTGTGAATGTAAGCCTCGCTTTTTTGCGGGATTTTCCGCCATCGGCGGCAAGCCTGCTGACCTCGGGCTTCTGCCGGGGTAGCATGGGGCAACGGGCGAGTTGGACCAGCGGCGTCGCCGCCGGCTTGACCGGCAGCCTTTTCGAACGCGACAGGACTGATAATGGCGACCGATCATATCCGATACGACGTGCTGGCGCGCGATGCGCTGCGCGGTGTGCTGCGGCGCGTATTGACCGACGCCGCCGAGCACGGTCTGCCCGGGGACCATCATTTCTTCATCACCTTTCTGTCCACCGCCGACGGCGTGAAGCTGTCGCCACGGCTGCTGGCGCAGTATCCGGAAGAGATGACGGTGATCCTGCAGCATCAATTCTGGGACCTGGTGGTGACCGACGACCGCTTCGAAGTCGGCCTGTCGTTCGGCGGAATCCCCGAGCGGGTGGTGGTCCCGTTCAACGCCATCAAGAGCTTCTTCGACCCGTCGGTGCAGTTCGGCCTGCAATTCGAGCCCTCCGACGCCACCGCTGAAGTGCCGGCGACGAACCTGCCCGCGGTCCCTGCCCCATCCGCCCCTCCGGTTGCCGCGCCTGCCGCGGAAAATCAGGACGAGCCTGCGAAGCCGAGCGAGGGCGCCGAAGTCGTACGGCTGGATCGCTTCCGCAAGAAATAATACGCGCGCAAGGAAAAGCCGCGCGGCCATTTAGATTGAACGTGCCGCGAGGTGCCCGCGTGAGCCGGTTCACGCCGGATCGACTCATGCAACGGACGTACCCCATGGCTCGATCGACCACATCCGGTTCCACGCGCACCGAGACCGATAGCTTCGGTCCGATCGAGGTTCCCGCCGATCGTTACTGGGGCGCGCAGACCGAGCGTTCCAGGCAGAATTTCCGCATCGGCCAGGACCGGATGCCGATGCCGATCGTTCGTGCGCTCGGCATCGTCAAGCTGGCAGCCGCGCAGGCCAATCGCGAACTCGGACTGATCGACCAGCGCCGCGCCCGCGCCATCATCCGCGCCGCGCGCGAGGTGATCGACGGCAAGCTCGACGATCATTTCCCTCTCGTCGTCTGGCAGACCGGCTCCGGCACCCAGACCAACATGAACCTCAACGAGGTGATCGCCAATCGCGCCAACGAACTGCTTGGCGGCAAGCTTGGCGCCAAGGCGCCGGTTCATCCCAACGATCACGTCAACATGAGTCAGTCGTCGAACGACTCGTTTCCAACCGCGATGCACATCGCCGCGGCCATCGGCATCACCGCCGACCTCATCCCGTCGCTGAGCCTGCTCCACCGTGCACTGCAAAAAAAGGAGAAGGCGTTCGCCCATATCGTCAAGATCGGCCGCACCCATACCCAGGACGCGACGCCGCTGACACTCGGCCAAGAATTTTCCGGCTACGCCGCGCAGGTCGGAAGTGGCATTAAGCGGCTAGAGCTGGCGGTAATCGATCTGTATCCTCTGGCGCAAGGCGGCACTGCCGTCGGGACCGGGCTCAACTCGAAACCGAAATTCGCGCGCTTGTTTGCCAAACACGTCGCCAGGATCACCAAACTGCGCTTCACCAGCGCCGCCAACAAGTTCGAGGCGCTGGCTTCCAACGACGCTTACGTGTTCGCGCATGGCGCCATCAATTCGGCGGCGACCGGACTGTTCAAGATCGCAAACGATATCCGCCTGCTCGGCTCGGGTCCGCGCTCCGGCCTCGGCGAACTGATCCTGCCGGAGAACGAGCCGGGCTCCTCGATCATGCCCGGCAAGGTCAATCCGACGCAGTGCGAAGCGATGACCATGGTGTGCTGCCAGGTGTTCGGGAACCATACGGCGATCACGATCGGCGGCAGCCAGGGGCACTTCGAACTCAACGTTTACAAGCCTTTGTTGGCCTATTGCATGATACACTCGATCCAATTGCTCGCCGACGCGGCGCGCTCATTCACGGTGCACTGCGTCGAAGGGATCCGCGCCGACGAGAAGCGCATCCGGGATTTGATGGAACGATCGCTGATGCTGGTGACCGCGCTCGCGCCCAAGATCGGCTACGACAACGCCGCGAAGGTCGCCAAGTCGGCGCACGCGCGCGGGACCACACTGAAGGAAGAGGCGGTGCGGCTTGGCTTTGTCACGGAGGCGGAATTCGACCGGCTGGTGCGACCGGTCAAAATGATACACCCCGGCTGACAGCCGGCACGGCAGACTCCGTGAGATTACGGTCTGGCAAAAATAATTATGGACGATAACACCTAAAGAATGAGACCGATCATCTATCGTCGTGGTGGCGGGTCATCTATCGTCGTTATGGCGGATCGTGCTAACGTACGAATTATTTCGTCGCCGCAGCGCAGAAGATATTTTTTGAGGTTATGGGGGGCTATCGACGGGAATTTTCGGATGACGACCGAGCAGGCGAACCCAGCGCGCCCGCTCACGCCTTCGTGAAAATTTCTCACGCCCCAAATTGGTTAAATGGGGGAGGCTGGCATGGGGGAATTAGTCAACCTGAAGCGATTTAGGAAACGCGCTGAGAAAGAGCAGTCGGCGAACCAGGCCGACGCCAACCGGAAGCGGTTCGGCCGGACCAAGTCCGAGCGCATTCTGGAAGAACGGCGCACCAAACGCGCCAGCGACCTGCTTGATCAGCACCAGATCGATGGCGAGGATGCGTCATGAAATCGCCGGTCGTGAAACGTTCGATTGTCGTCGCCGGTCACAAGACCAGCGTCAGTCTCGAAGAAGCGTTCTGGAACGGCATGAAGGAGATTTCCGGATTGCGCGACATGACGCTGTCGGAGCTGGTGGGCGAAATCGACAGTAATCGCCAGCAAGGCAATCTGTCGTCCGCCATTCGACTCTTCGTGCTGGATTATTTCCGGACCCGGGCTTTGGCAACTACATTGGATCCGAAGTCATAGGGCCTATTGCGACAAGGCTGGTCGCGACAAGCATGGTTGCGACGCCGCGGATCACGCGGCGCCCGGCCTCGGGCGACGATCGCAGAGAGGCGCTTCCAGTGGAAGACACGCCCGCCGGCGCAGACAAAGAACTCAGTAAACCAGACCCGTGCCGGGCGGTTTTTCCAGTGCGTCCGCCAGGGACCGGTACTCGGCGCAGTCGGTTCCGCAAATCGCGGCGATCCGGCTCAGATGATAGACAGCCTGATCGCGGTTGCCCTGTTCGATCTGCCACAGGCCGTAATAATTCCAGGTCAGTACGTGGTTCGGATCGGATTTCAGCGCGCGCTCGTACCAAACCTGCGAGAGCTTGTAGTCGCCGAGTTTGCGATAGGAATAGCCGATCAGATTGGCGACGTTCGGATGATCGTCGTGTCCGAGCGCCTTGAGCTCATCGATCGCGGCCGCATATTCGTTGCGATCGTAGATCGTCGAATAGGCCGCGCGATAGGCCTTCGCGAAGGCCGGATCGTCGAACAGGGACTGTTTGTCGGGCTTCTTCTTGGCCTTGTGGGTGGTGCGAGTGGCCTTGGTACCCTGCGAAGGCGCTGGCGATTCATAGGGGGAAGCATAGGGGTCGCTGCCACCGCCGCCGCCACCCCCACCCCCTCCGGCGGCCAGGGCGGGAACCAGCGGGGCCGCTGCGGTCAGTCCCGCCAGAAACATAGCCAGTGTCGCAAACCGGATCACAGAATTGGTCATGCACGCCTCCTGCTTCCTGTCGTGGGCGATTCCTCCAGCCGCAGCTCTAAACACCACATCAACCCGGACATTCCCCGGCATTCTGGTCGCCGGAAAATAATTGCGCTGGGTCAATACCAGCTTCCCGGCGGCGTTTAAGAGTTCGAAACGAGTTGGCCGGAATGTGTTCCGACAGCCCGTATGGGGTGGAGGGTACGCGAGCTTGTTTATAATCGCTCTAAGGTGCAGCCGCATTTCCGTGGCAAGGCTTGACCAGCCCGCCGCCGATTGGAAATACACGCCATGACCAAACGGAACGGCACTCGCCCACATCAGCCGCTGGGACTGGCCAAGCGTGGCTATTCGGGCGTGATCCAGCACCTCGCCGCCGGCGATGCCGGCTCCGCGCTGTCGGCCAACGAGCTCGAAAGCCGCTTGATCGAACTGGGCTTCGTCGAAGGCGCCCGGGTCGAGGTGCTGCATGAGGGTATCGTCGGCCGCGATCCCATTGCGGTCCGCGTCGAGAACGTCACGATCGCGGTGCGCCGTCGCGAGGCCATGGCCATCATTGTCGCCTGAGGCGAGCGGACCCTAAAAATATGGAAGCTCCGTTGCTGCATCTGGCCCTGGTCGGCACGCCGAACAGCGGCAAGACCTCGCTGTTCAACGCGCTCACCGGCAGCCGTCAGAAGGTCGCGAACTACCCCGGCGTTACCGTCGAACGCAAGGAAGGCGGGTTCGTCACGCCGTCGGGCCGGCAGGTTTCGCTGGTCGATTTGCCGGGCACCTACTCGCTGCGCGGCCGCAGCCCGGATGAAGAGATCACCCGCGACATGGTGCTCGGCCGTACCCCCGGCGAGGCCGTGCCCGACCTCGTGCTGTGCGTCGCCGATTCCACCAATCTGCGGCTGACGATCCGTCTCCTGCTCGAGCTCAAGAGCACGGGCCGGCCGCTGATGCTGGTGCTCAACATGTTCGATATTGCGAGCCGCCGCGGCGTTACCGTCGATGTGCCGCGCCTGTCGGAGGCACTCGGCGTGCCCGTCGTCACCTCGATCGCGGTGCGCAAGGGCGGCACCGCCGAACTGCTGCAGCGGACCGACGAACTGGTGGCGCTGGCCTCGCCGCACCCGACGCAAAATCTCTGGCAGCCGCTGACGGTCGCACAGTTGCGCGCGACCCAGCGCGAGGCCGATCGCATCATCGCGGCGACGGTGAGCCTGCCGACGCGGCCGGACTCCTGGACCGCGCGGATCGACGCCGTGGTGCTGCACCCGGTCGCGGGGCTCGCGATCCTGGCGCTTATTTTGTTCGTGATGTTCCAGGCGGTGTTCGCCTGGGCGCAGCCCCTGATGGAGCTGTTGTCGCAGGCCTTCGGCGCGCTCGGCCAATTGGTGCACGAGACGCTGCCCGCCGGCCTGTTGCAGAGCTTCCTGCAGAACGGCGTGATCTCCGGGGTCGGCAGCGTCATCGTGTTCCTGCCGCAGATCATCATCATCTTCCTGTTCATCCTGCTGCTGGAAGATTTCGGCTACATGGCGCGCGCGGCGTTCCTGATGGACCGCATCATGGGCGGCGCCGGCCTGCACGGCCGTGCCTTCATTCCGCTGCTGTCGAGTTTCGCCTGCGCCATCCCCGGCATCATGGCGACGCGGGTGATCGACAACCGCCGCGACCGGCTGACCACGATCCTGATCGCGCCGCTGATGACCTGCTCGGCGCGGATTCCGGTCTACACGCTGATCATCTCCGCCTTCATCCCGGACACGCAGGTCTGGGGTTTTGTCAATTTGCGGGGCCTGGTCATGTTCGGCCTCTATGCGGCGGGCATCCTCAGCGCGCTCGGCGTCTCGTTCCTGATAAAACTCTTCATGTGGCGCGACTATGCGCCGGCGCCGTTCATGCTGGAGCTGCCGGACTACAAGATGCCGCGCCCGAAGAGCATCGCCATCGGAATCTATACGCGGGCCAAGATGTTCCTGCAGCGGGCCGGCACCACGATCTTCTCGATGATGGTGCTGATCTGGTTTCTGGCATCGTTTCCGACGCCGCCCGCCGGCGCCGAAGGTCCGGCCATCAACTTCAGCCTGGCCGCCATCATCGGCAAGGCGCTGGAGCCGCTGCTCGCCCCGCTCGGCTTCAACTGGCAGATCGCGGTGGCCCTGATCCCGGGCATGGCCGCGCGCGAAGTCGCGGTGGCTGCGCTCGGCACCGTCTATGCGATCGAGGGCGGCAAGGAAGCCGCCGACCAGATCGGCCAGGTGCTTGCCACCAAGTGGAGTCTCGCGACCGCGCTGTCGCTGCTCGCCTGGTACATCTTCGCTCCGCAATGCGCCTCCACGCTGGCGGTAATCCGCCGCGAGACCGGAAGCTGGAAGTGGATGGCGGTCACCTTCGGCTACATGTTCGCGCTGGCCTATGCGGCGAGTTCTTGCCACCTACAACATCGCGCTCGCGCTCGGCGCCGGCTAGATCGATCGCGCGCTTCGGCAGGACTTGCGCGAACTCCCGATGCGTCCACTAGCATCCGCGACAATCTGAACCGGCTCAATCCGGATCTGTCCGACAACCAAGCACGCGCCGATTTACCCGATTGCCCGCTTTTTCAGTTTCGCACGGCATTATCCGGCTGCGGGCTGGAACGTAAGCCGCGCACGCGCATTTTCCGCTGGGCTGGCAGGAACGGCTGATGATGATCATGAGGCGGCGCGAGTTCTTGGCGGGAACGGCCTTGCTGGTGCTCAGCACCATGAAAAGCCGGGCTACCGTCATCTCCGGTAGCTTGCCCTGGGCGCCGGACGCGGGCACGCCGCCGATCCCGGTCAAGCCGGGCCCGTGGCATTATTTCACCTCGGATGAAGCCCGCGCCGTGGAGGCACTGGCTGACCGCATCATTCCGCCCGATCCGCAAACGCCGGGCGGCAAGGATTCCGGCTGCGCCGTCTTCATCGATCGCCAGCTCGCCGGACCCTATGGCCGCTCCGAAGGCCATTACAACCAGCCGCCCTTCCTGCCCGGCACCAAACAGCAGGGCTCGCAATCCGCCAAAGGGCCGGCGGCGATCTACCGCGAGGCGCTGGTCGCGCTCGATCGATATTGCCAGTCGACCTATCAGGGAAAACGCTTTGCGGACTTGTCCGATGAGCAAAAGGACGAACTTCTCAAAGGGCTTGAGGATGAGAAGGCAAAACTCGAAGGAGTCGACGGCAAGTCCTTCTTCGCGCTGGTGATCAAGGACGTGCAGACCGGCTTCTTCGCCGACCCGATCTATGGCGGCAACCGCGACATGGTGGCGTGGAAAATGATCGGCTATCCCGGCGCGCGCTACAATTATCTCGACTGGATCGATCGTCACAATGAGCGATTTCCGCTGCCGCCCGTCAGCCTGATGGGCCGCGCCGACTGGTCACCTAGAACTTGAGTGCGAGGGGCGATGCCGCGAAAACTGCCCAGGAAAGACGTCGTCATCATCGGGTTGGGCTGGACCGGATCGATCCTCGCCCATGAACTGACCGACGAGGGGCTCGACGTCATCGCCATCGAGCGCGGCCCCTGGCGCGACGCGCCGACCGAATTCCCGACCAACTACGTGCAGGACGAATTGCGCTATCGCATTCGCCACGAACTGTTCCTGCGGCCGGAGCAGAACACCTTCACCTTCCGCAACAAGATGAACCAGACTGCGCTGCCAATCCGCGACTGGGGATCGTTCATGCCGCCCAACGGCGTCGGCGGCGGCGGCGTGCACTGGAATGCGGAAACCTTCCGCTTCATGCCGTCGGATTTCGTGCTGAAGACGCATTTGACCGAGCGTTACGGAGCCGCGTTCCTGCCGGAGGACATGACGATCCAGGATTACGGCGTGACCTACGACGACCTCGAGCCGCATTACGACGCATTCGAATATCTGTGCGGTACCTCGGGCACGGCGGGCAACCTGCGCGGCCAGATCCAGGAGGGCGGCAACCCCTTCGAGGGACCGCGGTCGCGGCCCTACCCGACGCCCGCGCAGAAGCAGCCCTTCAGCCACACGCTGTTCGCCAAGGCCGCCCGCGAGCTCGGCTACAAGCCGTTTCCGCAGCCCTCGGGCAATCTGTCCCAAGCCTACACCAACCCGCTGGGGCTGCGCATGGGCCCGTGTACCTATTGCGGCTTCTGCGAATGGTTCGGCTGCGGCAATTATTCCAAGGCGAGCCCGCAGACGACCATCCTGCCGCTCCTGGTCCGCAAATCGAACTTCACGGCGCGCGACAATTCGGAAGTGCTGCACATCAACCTCGATCGCTCCGGCAAGCGCGCCACCGGCGTCACCTTCGTCGATACCGACGGCGTCGAATGGGAGCAGCCGGCCGACCTCGTGATCCTGTCGGCCTACACGCTGTTCAATGTGCAGATGCTTCTGAATTCGAAGATCGGCACGCCCTACGATCCGGTCGCCAACAAGGGCGTGATCGGCCGCAACTTCACGCACCAGACCATCTCCACGGTCAACGGCTTCTTCGACAACAGGAAGTTCAACTTCAATCCGTTCATTGCGTCGGGCGCGATCGGAATGTGCATCGACGAATTCAACGGCGACAATTTCGACCACGGCCCGCATGGCTTCGTCGGCGGCGGCTATATGGGACAGGTGCAGACCGGCGGCCGGCCGATCCAGACCACGCCCGGTGCCGCCGGGCACGCCGAAATGGGGAGCGGCGTGGAAGAGCGCGACGCGCGACAATTATCTCTCCACCGTCAAGCCGGGCACCGGCGTGCACGGCAGCTTCTACAGCTATCGCGATGTCTATCTGGACCTCGATCCCACCTACAAGGACCGCTTCGGCCGCCCGCTGATGCGGATGACGATCGATTTCCACGACAACGAGCTGAAGCAGAACGCGTTCCTGACCGACAAATTCGCCGAGATCATCCGCGCGATGGGCGCTCACACGCTCGACAAGCAATACCGCAAGGGTCCGTACGATGCGACCGACTACCAGACCACGCATCTGAACGGAGGCGCGATCATGGGCACCGATCCATCGACCAGCGCAATCAACCGCTATCTGCAGAGCTGGGACGTGCCGAACCTGTTCGTGATGGGCGCCAGCGCCTTCCCGCAGAACGCCGGCTATAACCCCACCGGCACGGTGGCGGCGCTGGCGTTCTGGGCGGCGGCGGCGATCCGCGGTCAGTATCTGAAGAATCCGGGGCCGCTGGTCCATGCGTAGCACAGCCAAACTCTCGATAGCGATCGGCGCCGCCGCGGCCTGGCTTGGCGGCATGGGATTGAGCGGCGCGGATCCGGACAGCCAGGCGTTCGACCAGATCGAAAAGGGCCGCTACCTCACTACGGTCGCGGACTGCTTTGCCTGCCACACCGTGCCGGAGATCGGCAAACCCTTTGCCGGCGCGCGTCCCATCGAAACGCCGTTCGGCGTGATCACCTCGTCGAACATCACGCCGGACAACGACACCGGCATCGGCGCCTGGACCGACGAGCAGTTCGACGCCGCGGTGCGCCAGGGCGTGCGGCCCGACGGCAGCCGGCTTTATCCCGCGATGCCGTTCCCGGCCTACACCAAGATGACGCGCGACGACGTGCTGGCGATCCGCGCCTACCTCAAGACGGTCGAGCCGGTGCATCAGCCGGTCAACGCCAACACGCTGCCGTTCCCGTTCAACATCCGCACCGCGATGCGGGTCTGGGATGAGCTGTACTTCACCGAAGGCGAATTCCAGCCCGACAGAAGCCAATCCGCGGTCTGGAATCGCGGCGCGTATCTGGTGCAGGGCCCCGGCCATTGCACCGCGTGCCATACGCCGAAAACAGTTCTCGGTGGCGACAAGACCACCGACAATCTGCGCGGGTTCAATCTGCAGGGCTGGTTTGCGCCTGACATCACCGGCGACAACGGCCAGGGACTGGGCCGGTGGAGCGAGGCTGATATCACCGGCTATCTCAAGACCGGGCACAACCAGTTCACCGCCGCGACGGGGCCGATGACCGAGGAAATCGTCAACGCCACGTCGCACTATAACGACAGCGATCTCACCGCGATCGCCACCTACCTGAAATCGCTGCCGCAGCGACAGGACAATCCATCGCCGGTGCCGGCCGACTCGCCCGCGATGATCGCGGGTCAGGCGATCTACCGGGATCAATGTTCCGCCTGTCACGGCATCGACGGCCGCGGGGTGGCGATGCTGTTTCCCTCGCTGGCGCATTCGGCGCTGGCCCATGCCAGCGACCCCACCAGCGCCATTCACCTGGTGCTGCACGGCGGCCGCAGCGTGGCAACCAGCCAGGAGCCGACCGCGCCGGGCATGCCGTCATTCGCCTGGCAGCTGAACGACGAGCAGGTGGCGGCGGTACTGACCTACATCCGCAACGCCTGGCAGACGGCGGGGGCCCCGGTTTCCGCCGAGACGGTCGGCAAGGCGCGCAGCGAGCTTGGCACCCGCACGGACTAGCATAACGCTGGCTTCGCTGGCCGTGGCCCGGTGCTATGCGCCAGCCGGGGATCGTTCCAGAATGGCCTTGCGCAGCGCCCGCGATAGAGCCTCAACAGAATACGGCTTCTGAATCAGTTCAAAGCCGTGATGGGCGTTCTCGGCCAGGACGCTGCTGTAACCGCTGGTCAACACCACCGGAAGATGGGGGTGACGCTCGCGTATGATGGTGGCCAGTTCCACGCCGTTCATGCCGGGCATGATGACATCGGAAAACACCAGATCGAAAGCCGATTGATCGGCGGCGATCAGCGCCAGTGCCTGCCGGGCATTGTCGGCCCGTCGGGTGGCATAGCCCAGATCCTGCAGCAGTTCGGTCGAAAACCGCCCGACTTCCTCGTTGTCCTCCACCACCAGGATGCGGTGGCCGCGGCCGCTGGTGGTCGATTCAAGATTGCGGGCGTCGCTTTCCGCTTGGCTGGCGGGCGCCGCCGCCTGCGGCAGGAAGATTGTGAATGTCGAGCCCTCCCCCACATCGCTGGCGACGATGATTTCGCCGCCGGACTGCTTGGCAAATCCGAGCGCCTGGCTGAGGCCGAGGCCGGTACCTTTTCCAACCTCCTTGGTCGTGAAAAACGGCTCGAAGATCGACGTGAGCTTGTCGGGCGGAATGCCGGAGCCGGTATCGGCCACCGAAATCGCGATGAACTTTCCATCGCGTTTCTCGCTGGTGCCCGATGCCGGGATCGCATTGGCCTTCTCGACACTGATCGAAATCAGTCCCTCGCCGTTCATTGCATCCCGGCTGTTGACGGCGAGGTTGATCAGGGAGGTCTCGAATTGCGCGATATCGGCCATCGCAAAACAATCGGGATCGCGAATCTCGAGACCAATCTGGATTCGTCCGCCGACAAGCGGGCGGATCAGCTGCGCGATGCCTTCGATCTGCAGGCCGACATCGAACACCTGCGGCGCCAGCGGCTGCCTGCGCGCAAACGCCAGCAGCTGTCCGGTCAGCTTGGACGCCCGGTCTACCGTGTCGGAGATCGCATCGATGTAGCGGCGGCGGCGCTCGGCGGGCAGGTCGCGACGGCGGAGGAAATCGGTGGCCGAGCGGATGATGGTGAGCAGATTGTTGAAATCGTGCGCGACGCCGCCGGTGAGCTGGCCGACCGCTTCCATCTTCTGCGATTGACGCAACGCTTCCTCGGCCTGGTGGCGTTCGGTGATATCGACGGCTTCCGGCAACACGGCAGTAACCCTGCCATGCTGATCGAACACCGGCCGCATCGCAAAATCGAAATAGCGGTCGCCGGTCGGCAGGTGCAGCAGCATCTCAGCCCGCATGCTTTCGCCGCGCTTAACCGCCGCAAAGGCATTGACGACGATCTCGCGACACGCAGGGGTCGCAGAAAACCAGCGTGTATCCCAGAACGGCTTGCCGACGACGTCGGCCACTGAAGCCATGATCCCGGCCAGTGCGGTCCTGTTGGCGTAGATCACCTTGCCGTCGAGGTCGAGAAGCCCCTGATACTGGTTGCTGGTTTCGAACATCGCGCGCAATTGCGCCTCGCTGGACTCGAGCTGCGTGGTGCGTTCCCTGATGCGATGCTCGAGCGTTTCGTTGAGACGACGCAATTCGCCTTCGGCTTCCTTGGCGGCGGTGACGTCGTGAGCCACGCCGATGAAGCCGATATGCTTGCCGGCCGGATCCCAGCGCGGCTGTGATTCCGATCGCATCCAGCGCCATGCGCCATCGGCGCGGCGATATCGCGCTTCCAGCACAAACGGCTTCAGCGAAGCCTCGCCGGCGATACTTTCATTCACGACCCGGGCCTGGTCGTCTGGGTGAAGAACCGCGCGCCAGTCGAAAACAATCGCCTCCTGATATGGCAGGCCGAGGAAATCCAGATAGGCCTGATTGGCGAAGCCGCGCGTGCGATCCAGCTTGCTGACCCACATCGGCACCGGCGCGCTGTTGGCGATCAGTCGAAAGCGCTCTTCGCTCTCTCTCAGCAGTTCCTTCGCCAGCGTGCGCTCGGTAATGTCGATGTGGGCGCCGATCAGCCGCAGCGGCTTGCCCTTTTCATCCCGCTCGATCTGCGCCTCGCAGGCAATCCACCGGACTTGTGCGTCGTTCGGCCTGATGATCCGGTATTCCGCCGAATAGCGCAGGTCGGGGCCGTTGATCGTGGTGATGAAGTGCTGCACGGTCCGCTCGCGATCGTCAGGATGAAGGCGCCTGACCCAGTCCTCGTGTGTATCGACCGCGTCGGGGCTCAAGCCATGTATCTCCAGATATTCCGGCGAGCGGCGTCCGCTATCGAAACCATTCCGGAGATCGACCGAGACCCCGCCCACGCGGGCGATTTTCTGAACCCGGGCAAGATCGTTCTCGCGATCCTTCAGCAATCGTTCGGTGACCACCCGCTGGGTGGTTTCGACCACGATCGCGATCACGCCGGCCGGCCGGCCCGACTCGTCCAGAACCGGCGAATAGTCCAGATTCATCCAGACCTGCTCGGGGCGCCCATGCCGGTAGAGTGTGAGCTCCTGGTCCTTGTAAGCCAGGGTACCTCCGCGCAGTCCCACCTTCATGACGTTGTCGTTGAAGTCGGCCACCTCGGGCCATCCCTCGCGCACCTTCGACCCGAGCAATTGGGGGTGCCGGCCGCCGGCGAAACCTGAATAGGCGTCGTTGTAGATCATGATGCCGTCCTCGCCCCACAACAGCACGATGGGGACGGGCGACCGCAGCAGGGTATCGGTGACGGTTTTCAGGCTTTGGGGCCACGCTGCGAGCGGTCCGAGGCCGGCCTTCGCCCAGTCGAATTGCCGAATCAGTGCGGCAAGTTCACCGTCGGCGGTCGGAAACGATGCACCCGATCTGGCAGAAACACCTTCGTCAGGCACCTTTTCCCCCTCGGAATGCCCCCAAGACCAGCTTTTGAAAATGCTGTACGGAGACTTTTGTTCCATCGGGGGTACCATTGGCGCGGGCGGCCGCCAGATTCGCTTGTGGCAGGACGCAGCGCAGCATAGGCGGACATATCCCCAAGCCCGCGCCCGTCGCAATCGCGGGCGATCCCGCCCGAAAGGACAAGAAGCGTTGAAAGAGAAGGAACTCCGGATTGCGCTGGTCTGCTTCGGAGGCGTTTCGCTTGCGATCTACATGTATGGAATCAGCAAGGAGATTCTCAAGCTGGTTCGCGCCTCCCGCGCCCTGCACCGGATATTGAACCGTTCCGAACGCTCGACGGCAAATTTCTTCGACAGGTTCGACCGCGACGATCCCGAATACGACACCGACGAAATCTATTTTGAACTGCTTCGGGATATCGGGGAGACGCTCGAACTGCGCGTCATCGTCGATGTCATCGCCGGCGCCTCGGCCGGCGGCATCAACGGCACCATGCTGGCGCGCGCGCTCAGTCACGATCTGCCGATGGGCGCGCTGCGCGACCTCTGGCTGAACCATGCCGACGTCAGCGATCTGCTGGCCCCGGAGGCGCGGGCGAGCGCCGCCAGCAAGCTGATCCTCAAACCGATGATCTGGCTATTGGGCGCAACCGGCCTCTGGGAGCCAGTCAGGGATCCGGAGGTCCGGCAGAACCTGTCGCTGTTCGTGCGGTCGCGATGGTTCAGGCCGCCGCTCTCGGGATCGCGGATGTCCGAGCTGATGTACAACGCGGTTACCTCGATGGTCGGTTCGGGCAGCGGAGCCGGGTCGTTGCTGCCGGCCGGCCACGGGCTCGATCTCTACGTCGCCGTGACCGACTACCACGGCTACGAGCAACCGATTCCGATCCACAATCCGCCGATCATTCACGAGCGCGAGCACCGGCACATCCTGCACTTTTCTCATCGAGAACAGGCCAACGGCGAGATCGTGAGCGACTTCGCACTGGAGAATGCCGCGGCCCTGGCATTTGCGGCGCGCGCGACCTCGTCCTTCCCCGGCGCGTTTCCGCCGGCGCAGATCAGGGAAATGGACGATTTCATCGCGCGCAAATCCCTCGACTGGCCACGCCGCGCCGAATTCATGGCCGGCAATTTCGAGCCCTACGCCCGCAAGAACATCGATCCCGCCATGGTCTATTTCATCGACGGCAGCGTGCTGAACAACCGGCCCTTCCGCCAGGCGATATCGGCGATTCGGGATCGCCCGGCGTATCGCCAGGTTGACCGGAGGCTGGTCTATATCGACCCCGACCCCGACCGGTCGGGCGCTTCGAACCGCCGCGACCTTCCCGGTTTTTTCTCTACCTTGAAGGGCGCGTTGTCCGACCTGCCGAGCGCCGATCCGGTGGCGGACGAACTGGGCTGGGTGAGCGATTTCAACGACCGAATGAAATTGGTGCGGGAGATCATCGAGAATGCGAGGCCCAACGTCAGCCAGTTCGTCGCCGGGATCATCGGCACGCTGCCGGACGGGCCGATTGAATCCGGACAAATCCGCGCCTGGCGCGAACAGATCAACGCCCAGGTGAGGATCGATGCCGGATTTGCCTATGAAGGATATATCCGGCTCAAGCTCGCCTCCGTCCGCGCCTTCGTCGCGAGCATGATCGCGGGCATTCGCGGTGCGCCGCCGCTCTCGCAATTCGGCCGCATGATCGCGGAAATCATCGACGTCTGGGCCACCGAGACCGGGGTCGTCTATGGCAAGGATCAGGCGATCGCCGACAACGCTGCGACCGAGCGCGGGCATCCGCGCTGGACCGAACTGCTGCTCGATTTTGATGTCGACTACCGCAAGCGCCGCCTGCATTTCCTGATCGAAGGCCTCAACCGGCTCTATCAGCCTTCCGACCGCGTGCATTTCGAGGATCAGAACTGGCGTGCGATCGATGCACTGAAGCGGAAATTCTACAACTGCCTGGAAGACCTCAAGCGCCAGGAAAATGTCGCCGCCTTCACCCCTTCGACCCTCGACCTCGCCGAGGACCTGTTCCGTTCCGCGCCGCCGGCCGGCGATGCCGAGAAACTGACGGCGTACGCACAATCATTCGTGCAGCGGCACAGGGAGGCGATCGACTACCTGATCGAGCGGCTGGCAGCCGAGATCAATCTCGATTCCAGCACCAACGACATCGATATCCTGCTGGCCTCGACCGATCCGGAACAATGGCATCCGGAGGCGCGGCGTGAAATTCTGATCGACCACCTCGGCTTCCCCTTTTGGGACGTTTTGACATTTCCGGTCATGCCCTGGCGTGAGGCCGGCGAACTCAACGAGATCCTGGTGGATCGCATAAGCCCGCAGGATGCAACCGCGCTCGGCGAATTCAGCGGAAGCACCGCTCTGAGGGGGGTGCGCTTCGCGCATTTTGCCGCGTTCTTTTCCCGGGCGTATCGCGAGAACGATTATTTGCTTGGACGCATCCATGCACTGGATCGACTGATCGACATCGTCTGTAATTCGGCAAGGCTCGATATCGGCAAGCAGCGCAGCACGGTTGCGGCGCTGAAGGTGCGGGGGTTCAAGAGAATACTCGACGCAGAAGAGAAATACCTGCCGAACAGCGTCGAGCTGATCGCCAGATTGCGCCGCTCGATCGCCGCGCTGGAAGCGCGTGCGATCAAGTGAGCGCCCTGAACGGATTCAAGCCGAGTCGAATCATGCTCGCCGTTCGTCTTGGTTGAAAGATGATGCGGGCAACCGGTGCCCGCTCTTCCTGATCATGCCCTAGAACGCCGGCCGCTGCGGGCCTGCTGCCGGCGGCGTCAACGCCAGCGGCGGTTTTGGCTTCGGTCGCACGAGTGGAGGCCCGGGCGGGGGACGGACCTCGATCGGCGGTGGCAGCGGCGCAACCTGCTGGCTGACCACGGGCGCCCCGGGGCTTGCCATGGAGCCTTGCGGCAAGGCGGCGGCCGGCGGACGAGGCGCGGCCGCCTTCGGCTTCGGCAGAGGCCGCCGCAGATCGCGGCCGGGTAGCGGCAGGTTGGAGGTCGGCAGGTCCGAAGGTTCCGCGTCCGAAGACGGCGCGGCAGCGCCCGGTGGAATGGACGCCGGCGTCGGCGGCGGCTCGCCGCGCTCGATCGAATCCAGCCTCCTTGTTTCGCGGTCGATCGCCCTCACCGCCAGCCACGCCGACAGCGACCCCACGTCGACCGTGCGGTTGAGCGCATCGGGCGAACCCGCTGCGAACAACTGGATTTCCGGACGGCTCGCCGCCTGTCCCGCGGCGGCCGAGGCAAGGGTGACGCGAATGTCGGCCTGGTCCGCGGGAATATCGTAGCCGCCGGATATGATGGCGCGCACGCTGTCAGAACTCCAGCGTGGTCGCGCCGACACGCAGCCGGCCGTCGCCAATGCTGAAGGGAATTTGCGCCGTCTTGACCGGCAAGCCGCCGGCCGCCAGCGCCGGCTCGACGATCTGCCGCAGCTTGGCATCGTCGGTCGCCCGGCCCGTGTCGCTGGCGCGGATCGCAACGTCGAAGGCGCGCGGATCGAGCCCCGCGATGCGGGCGGATTCCAGCGTCACGGTGCCGCTGCCGGACAAAGCCCCCGTCAGCGCCGAGGCACTGCGGCCCTGACTCGTCATCGTCAATTGCATCGAGGTGCGGCCGGCGGGCATCGCCATGCTGCGATAGCGCAACGCCGCGCCATCAACGCCTGCGAGCTGCACGCTCGCATTCAGCACAATGCCATTCGCGCCCGGCCTGGCGTCAATGGTCGCCGTGGTTTGCCCGCCCCCGATTCCACCCTTGATGGCGTCGAAGGTCAGCGACTGGCCGTCGCCCTTGACGGTACCGCTGACGGGTCGCAGCTCGCTGCCGCCGGGCAGCGCGCCGCGCAACGCCTGAAACGCGATACGTCCGCGCCAGCCCTTCAACAGGCCGGCACCGAGCGGCTCGGTCGCGTCGCGGCCCGATGCGCCGATCGCAAGCGCGAACGCCGGTGCGAGATCCAGCGTGTCGAGACCGACTTCACCGTCGACTTTCCTGTCGCCGTCAAGCGTCACCGCGACGCGCCCGCGCAATCGCGAGCCGGATACCGTGCTGTCGAGATCGTCGAAGGCCAGTCTGTTGCCAGCAAGCGACACGCGCGAGGACAGGTTGATGTTCTGCGCCAGCCGGTCCGTCGGCTTGAGATCGAGCAGCGGCGCGAGATTGACGCCGCGCACGTTCAGGTTGACGCTAGCCTTGGCATCCTGTGCCCAAGGCTCGGCGGTGCCCTGCGCATCCGCCTCCAGCCCGCTTCCCGTCAACTTCGCCTTCAGCCGTAACGGCGAACTCCACACGCCCGCCACCGATCCCTCGAATTGCGCCGGGCCATCACCGGCGGCCACCGCGCGATCGAGCCCGAGCAACGCCAGCAAGATGCGCGCCTGGTCAGACGACAGTTTCGATTCGAGGCCGAACGCGGTGCGCCGGAGCGCGTCGAGATCGATCCCGCTCAGCGCCGACAATTCGGGCGTCGCGGTAAGCGTCGCGCTGCCCTTGAGCTGCGGCGCATCCAGATCCAGCGAGGCCGAGGCGATGGGGCCATCGGCTTTTGCCTTGTTCTTGCTGAGATCGAGTACCAGCCTTGTGCGCACAGGGCCCGGACCCGTTCCCAGCGCAGTGAGCCGCGAGGCAAACGACGGCGCAAACGGCGTGGCAAGCGCGGCGAGCTGGGGCAGCGACGCCGCGGTCGAATTCGAGCGCCAGCCTTCCGGTCATACTGGCGCGATCGAAATGGCCGCCGCCCTCCAGCGTCACGCCATCGGGCTGACCGATCTTCAGCCGGTCGAGCGAGAAAAATTTTGGACCGTAGCCCAGTTTCGCCATGAACGGCCGCAACTCCTGACCCGCCGAATTGGCGCGGCCGATGTCGAGCGACAACTGCGCTTCCTCGGGCCAATCGCCCGGTGGCCCCGCCAGCGACCGCGTCAAGGCAGCCACGGCATCGAGATCGAGACGTTCCCCCTTCAACTCGGCGTCGAAGTGGGAGCCGCCACCGGCCGGCAGGCTTGACAGCGCCACCCGGCCTTCGACGGCGCCGCCATCGATCTCGGCCTTCATCGCTTCGATCGCGAAACCGCCGGCGGCCACGCTGACATTGCCGCGCAGGCGCAGCGGCTTTTGGCTGCGATGGGTTACCTCGCCGCGCCCCTGCAGCCACGCCGCCAGTGCATCGGGATCGGAGGATTCGACGCTGAGGGCGCCGTTGAAACTGGATGGACCCGCCGTCGCATTGGCGCCCGTCAGGGACACCAGCGTCGCGCCGGGCGCACGAAGATCCAGCCGCTCGATGCTCCAGGATCTGGTGTCGCTCCCGAGCTCGGCCGCCAGGTTCTGCACCGGGCGGCCGCCCAGCATGATCTGCTCGGCGCTGAATTCGATCTGCGTCGGGATCGGCGACTGCGGGATGCCGGCCACCAGCGCGCGCAAGCCGGGCACCACCTGCAGCGGCTCGGCTGCGCCGCCGTCCTTGTTGCCCTTGGCGGCGAACCGGTCGGCATCGAGCTGCCGCGCCGAGAGCACGACATGCAGCAGCGGCGACGCGCCGAAGCCGATATCCCCGAGGCCCGAAAATCTCAGCGCACGCTCATCCGCGCCGTAGCTGACATCGAGTTGCTCGAGCTTCGCCGCAGCCGGATCAGCCTTGACCCTGGCCGATATTTTCCAGGGCGTGAGGGGGACATTGCCCTTGACGTCCCCTTGGGCCTTGAGCCCGGCGGGAACCGCAAGCACGAGCGCGCCGTCGAAACGCGGGGCGCGCGCCTCGAACGACAGCACGCCATCGAGATCGACCGAGAGCGGACGCGCGCCTGGATCGATGTTGAGATGGACACGGGTGCCGTTGCCGTCGCCGGCGAGGCCGGATGAAACCCGGAACGGATAGCGCAGGCCCGACAGCGTGAAATTGCCGTCGCCCCGCACCGCGCCCGCCAGCGAACGCACATCGCCGGAGAAGGCGATGTCATTGAGCTCCAGCGTGCTGTGGCTTGCCGCATCATGCAGCGCGATGCGGCCGGTCAGGTTCAGGCGATCGATCGAAAGCGATCCCAGGTTGAATTTTCCGGTCGACGCCGGCAGTTCGACCCGGCCCTGCCGGTCGAGACCGAGATCGACCGACATGCCGTTGATCGTCAGTTCGTCCGCGCGCCATTCGCCGCGCATCAGCGAGCCCAGGCTGAACTCGACATCGAGCTTGTCGGCGCGGATCTTGCCGAGATCGTTGGGGCTGCCCACCACCACCGAGCGCAGCCGCAGCGACGGCGTCGGCAACAGCCGCGCGCCAAGTTCGTCGGCAACGTGGACCGGCGCGCCGATCACCCGCGTCGCCTCGGCCTCGAATTGCGGCCGGAACTGATTCCAGTCAATGAAGAACGGCCCGATCAGCGCGGCCATCAGCGCGATGATAAAGGCAATCGCCAATCCGAGCAGCGTCGTCTGCACGGTGTCTCCCTTTGAGCACGCGCCGGGGCCGGGTCGGCTCGGCGTGAGCCCAGCCCATCCGCCGGCGCCCCGCGCCCGCCGCCGCCCGAAATCAATCCCGGAGCAGTGCCATATATAGAGAGAACTGTGGCGAAGTCACAGTGGCGTTTTGCGCAGGCCGTTTACCAGCTTGCGGGCAGGTTTTTCAGGCCGCGCAGCACGAAGGTCGGCCGCCATTCCGGATTTTCGGCGTTGTCGAGCTTGAGATCCGGCAGGCGGCGCAGCAGGGTCGAGATCGCGACCTCGGCCTCGATCCGCGCCAGCTGGGCGCCGAGGCATAGATGGATACCGCCGCCGAAGGACAGCGGGCGGACTTTGGGACGGGTGATGTCGAGCCGGTCCGGCCGGTCGGGATAGACGGCGGGATCCCGGTTGGCCGAACCCAGCAGGCACAGCACGCTTTCGCCTTTCGGGATTTTCTTGCCGCCGAGATCGTCGATGTCCTCCAGCGCCACCCGGCCGGTCAGTTGCACCGAGGAATCGTAACGCAGGAATTCCTCGATGGCGTTGGTGATGAGCTCCGGATTGGCCTTGAGCAGCGCGAGCTGGTCGGGATTGCGGTGCAACGCCAGCAGCCCGTTGCCGATCAGATTGACTGTGGTCTCGTGGCCGGCGCCGAACAGCAGGATGATGTTGGCGGTCAGTTCCTCGTTGGAGAGCTTGCTTCCGTCTTCCTCGGCCTGAACCAGCTGCGTGGTCAGATCGTCGCCGGGATTCTTCCGCCGCAGCTCGAACAGCTGCTGGAAATACATCTGCGCCATCAGGTTGCCGGCGTTGCCCTGCTCGATTTCGGCCTTCGTCAGCGGCACCGGATCGAGCAGGCGTCCGCCGTCGCGCGAGCTGGTATAAAACACCTCGCGATGGTCTTCGGGAATTCCCAGCATGTCGCAGATGATGGTGACAGGCAGGCGGAACGCGAAATCCTCGATCAGGTCCATATGCCCCTGCGAGGCGATGCGATCCAGCGTCTGGTCGACGATCTCCTGGATGCGCGGCCGCATGTCCTCGACGCGGCGCGCGGTAAAGGCTTTCACAACGAGGCCGCGCAGGCGGGTGTGATCCGGTGGATCCTGCTGCAGCATCCAGTGGCTCATGCTGCGGAAGACCGGCTCTTCCATGATTTGCGGGCCGTAGCGCCGCTTGGTCCGCTCGACGTAATCCTTGCCGAAGCGCTTGTCGCGCATCACCAGACTGACCTCGGCATGGCGGCTGGCGACGTATGCCCCGAACGGCGTCAGATGCATCGGATCGGTGGCGCGCAGCCGCTCGTAATGCGGATAGGGATCGCGAATGAATTCCGGCGACAGAGGATTGAACAGCGGCTCGGATGCGGCGGTCTGAGCATGCTCGTTCATCGATGACCTCAATCAGGCGGCGGGCCGAAACTCGATACACTATTGTATCGAGTTGCATTCTGACTTAAAATATTTCCATGTCAAGACTGCGGACCAGGCCGACCCGCGACGACACCCGCGAAAAGCTGTTCGAGGCGGCGGCACGAATCTTCGAGGAACAAGGCATCGGCGGCGCCAGCATCGAGGCCATCGCAGCCGCGGCCGGTTTCACGCGCGGGGCGTTTTATTCCAATTTCACCAGCAAGGATGAGCTGATCATCGCCATGCTCGAGGATCACGTCGAACAATCCATTCGACGCAATCTCAATCTTCTCGCCGAACACGACAGCATCGCGGGTTTCATCGACGCGCTGAAGACCATGGATCGCAGCCGCCAGGATCCGCTTGGCCGTTCTCCGCTTTTGCACATGGAGATGATCCTCTTTGTGGCGCGCGGCGAAAAGCGCAGACCGGAACTCGCCAAGCGCCTGCGAGCCCGGCGGCAACTGATCACCGATATCGTCGAAACCTCGCTGAAGAAGACCGGGAGGAACCCGGCCCTGAACCCGGAATGGACCGGCGCGATACTGCTCGCGCTGGAGGATGGCTTCCGTCTGCATCGCCTGATCGATCCGGAGACCACGCCGGCCGACAGTTTCCTGCGGGCGATCGGCGATCTGCAGAGGGCCGTCGGAGTTGCATCGGCCTGACGAAGGCATTGCGATCACCACGCGGTTGTCGGTTCCTCCCTCACGCGACGTTGCCGCCGGCCTGTGCTTTGTGCAATTGCCCGGCCACCGCCCTCACCTTGCCGGGAGACGCCATCCAGATCGCGAAGGCGGACAATGCGCTCATGGCGATGCCGATGGCGAACGCGACGACATAGCTCCCGGTGAGATCGTGCAGCGCCCCGGTGACCCAGGGACCGGCGGCGCCGCCGGCCAGCGCTGCAAGCATCACAGTGCCGAAGATGCTGCCGTAATGCTTGCCCTGAAATATTTCCAGTACCACCGCCCCCATGATCGAAGTGAGCCCATAGCCGAGCGCGCCCTGCGCCAGCACCATGAGATAGACCAGCATCAGGGTGGGAAACGCCTTCAACGCCATCAAGGCCGCAAAGCAGATCGCAAAGCCCGCGCAGCCCGCCGTCCAGATCCATTCGCGCCCAACCCGATCGG
This sequence comes from uncultured Alphaproteobacteria bacterium, assembly GCA_963831585.1. Classification (GTDB taxonomy): domain Bacteria; phylum Pseudomonadota; class Alphaproteobacteria; order Rhizobiales; family Xanthobacteraceae; genus Bradyrhizobium. The sequence continues at coordinate 133,988 of CAWHRA010000032.1, forward strand.
AGAGATGTCCGAGCCAGATCTGGCCGGGAATACCGAGCAGGCTGACCGCGCCGAGCGCCCAGACCGCGACGTTCGGGCTGAAGCCGATGTCGAGCAGGAATTTGGTCTGGTGCACCTGCACCGCGTACCAGATGTACAATCCGCCGAAATAGCCGAGCGATATCCACCAGAACCGCGCGGTACGCACCGCGCGTCGAAGCGTCCAGTCGATGCCGGCCCAATCATGATCGACGACATAGGATACCGGCTTGCTCGAGGCCGAGGGTGCTGCGTCGCCATCGGGCCGAAGCCCGATATCTTCGGGGCGCTTGTGCAGCAACAGATTGATTGGCGCCAGCACCACCAGGATCAGGATTCCCATCGCCGTGCAGGCGGTGCGCCATCCGGTATGCTCGATCATGTGCTGCACCCACGGCAGCAGCGTCATCGAACCGATGCCGACGCCGGCGAACGCCAGTCCGATCGCAAGGCCCCGCCGGCGAATGAACCAGTTGGGCAGAAACAGCGATTGGCCGGAATAGCCGAGGCAGACGCTGCCCGCGCCGACCATGACGCCGATCGTCACATAGAGATGCCAGGGCTTAGTCGTCAACGGCGCCAGCAGCATGCCGCCCGCCATCAGGGCGACGCCAAGCTCCATCAGGGCGCGCGGCCCGGCGCGGTCCATCAAGCGGCCGATCAGCGGACTGACCGCGCCCGAAACCAGGAAGCCGAACGAGAAGGCACCCGCCGTGACCCCGTGCTCCCAGCCGAACTCGTCGATGATCGGCGGAAAGAACAGTGAAAAGGCCGTGCGGGCATTCACCCCGATCGCCATGGTTACGAAGGTCACGACGACGATGACCCAGCCGTAAAAGAAGGGAAGCCGCATCAGGTTCTGCACCTTGTCATTCCGGGGCGGTCCTTCGGACCATCCGGAAGTGACGGGGTCAAGGCCTTTCCCGGGAAGTAACCGGATGCTGGACACATGTTGCACTGCGCAGGAAAATATTTTCTTGGCGATTGAAAGATATTCGGTGAACTTTTTGAGCCGCGCAGATGCCTAAGGAGGATTCGCGCGGTGCCGGCGCAGAGGGGGATTCCGATTTCAGTCGTCTACCGTACAGGAACCCGGGCCCCCCGATGGGCGTTTTGATCTTTGTTTTCAAACGGCTTTAGTCTTTGAATATTTGAATAGTGGCGCGACAGTCGGGACCGTCCGTATGCCTCAGGCTCCAGAACACTGCGACCGGCCAGCTCCGGAAGACGGGTATTGTCCGCCGGCGCCGAAGCCGCAAGCGCGGCCGCTCAAGCCGCTGGCCCTGCTCCGTACCCTGAAACGAAATCCGCTTGAATGCTGGGCGGAGCCGCATTTCGAGCAGCCCATCGTTGCTGGCGGCCTGCCGATCGGCCATGTGCTGCTGGTTCACGAGCCCGGCGCGATCCGCCGCGTCCTGCTGGATAATGCCGCGAACTACCGCAAGGATCGCCTGCAACGCCGGGTGCTGTCGGCGGGATTGAGTGACGGCCTGTTGAGCGCCGAGGGCGAGCAATGGCGTCTGCAGCGGCGCGTACTCGCCCCGATGTTTGCGCGCCGGACGGTGATGGATTTTGCACCGGCGATGATCGCCGCGGCGAACGCCTTGATCGAGCGATGGTCTGCGCTCGGCGAGGACGCCAGTCTCGACGTGGCGGCCGAGATGGCCAGGGTGACGCTCGATGTCGTCGAGCGCACCATCTTCTCGGATGGTTTCGGCTCCGACGCCGAGGACCTTCGCATGGCGATGGCGACCTATTTCAACACGATCGGAAAAATCAGCCCGCTCGACATTCTCGGCGTGCCCGACTTCGTCCCGCGCCTCGGCCGGTTCCGGGTGCGCTCGACGCTCCGGTTTTTCGAAACCGAAGTCGACCGCGTCATCTCCGCCCGCCGCCGGCTTCTGGCGGAGCAGCCGGACCGTGCACCCAACGATCTCCTGACTCATCTCCTCGAATCGCTCGACACCACTGGCGCGGAGGGTCTCACCGAAGCCGAGGTGCGCTCGAACATCCTGACCTTCATCGCCGCCGGTCACGAAACCACCGCGAACACCCTGAGCTGGGCGCTGTTCCTGCTTTCCCAATCACGGGAATGGCGCGAGCGGGTCGAGGCCGAGGTCGACCGCGAACTGACGGGATCGCCGAGCGGCATCGCCGATCGCCTGACCGAAACCCGCGCGGTGATCGAGGAAACCATCCGACTGTATCCGCCGATATCGGCGATCAGCCGCGTCGCGCTCGACAACGACGCGCTGAACGGCGAAGCGGTGCGGCCGGGATCGCTGATCGTGATCTCGCCTTACGTGCTGCACCGGCATCGCCTGCTGTGGGATCGCCCGGATGCGTTCGATCCCTCCCGTTTTCTCGGCAGCGCCTCGGCGACGATCGATCGCTTCGCCTATCTGCCGTTCGGGGCCGGACCACGCAGATGCATCGGATCCAGCTTCGCGCTGCAGGAGGCGACGCTGGTGCTCGCGGTGATCGTCAGGCATTTCAATTTTCGGATGAGAGCGGGCCACGCGGTCTGGCCGAGCCTGCGCGTCACCTTGCGGCCGGCGAACGGGCTGCCGATGATCATCGCCAAGCGGCCGGCAAACGATCCGGTCCGCTCCGATCCGGCTTGCCGCGAGATGATGGATTCATAAGGCCGGGGCGATAGGCGGCACCGACTCGGCCTGCTCGCGATGGGCCTGCTCGTCCCAGAGATTCGAGCGGGTGATGCACTTGCCGCAATGGAAGAAGGCTCTTTCGACGGCTACGATCAGGCCGAGTTCGGGAATACGGCCGTTCTCCGCCATGGCGCTCCTGATATCCAGGTCGCGAACGATCATGGCGCGGCCAGCCACGCGTAACGTCTCGCGCCGGCCGGGAACGAAGAAGATCAAGCCGACGCCCGGATTCTCCAGCACGTTGTGGAACGTATCCACCCGCCGGTTGCCGCGACGATCCGGAATCGCAAGCGTCGAATTGTCAAGACATCTGACGAATCCGGCGTGGTCCCCCTTGGGCGACAGATCGACCATGCCGAGCGGATCGGCCGAACCGACCACGACGAAAGGAGACGCGGCGATGAATTCCCGACAGCGCCGGTCGAGCCTTGTCAAAATCTTGCTGGTAAACCATCGGTTGGCGGCTCCGACGATTTTCCTCAAATCCTGCGCGGTCGTGATTACCTCAGCGAACCGCGCATCGCGCGCCAGCGTTTTTGCGTCCACGTCCCTGCCCTCTGTCTATGGCGGAAACGGTCCGCCGGGCTGATCCCGATGATGGCCTTATTGCGTCCATCGGGCGGGAGTGCGCCGGCAAATTGTCTTTCTTTCGATGCCCGGGGGCTCCGCGGCATCACGTTGTTTCGACGCGATCGCCGGGCAGCATCACGACTGGTTTGATGCCTCGTACGGTTTTCTCGCGGAACTCTCACCATGTCGTGAGCAAAACCTTCCTGCTCGTCCGCTCCGGCTGACGGAGCGGACGCTGCAGAGGGTTACCCGATGCTACCGCTACCGCCTAACCCTTCGCGCGCGTTCGGATCATGAAGGTCTCGTATGAATATTCCGCGACCTGCCACCACAGGTTCTCGTCGTTGCGGAATTCCATCTGCGAATCCAGGATCTTCTTGAAGTCCGGATTGCTCGCCGAGGTCTCGGCATTGACCTCGTTCGACGCCTTCAAACAGGCCTCCATGATCGCCGGGCTGAACGGGCGCAGTTGCGTCCCGGCCGCCACCAGGCGCTTCAGCGCCTGTGGATTGCGCGCGTCGTATCGCGCCTGAACGTCAAGGTTGGCGTAGCCGCAGGCGATCGTGAGCAGCGATTTATAGGCCTTCGGCAGCGCGTCCCACTTGTCCGAATTGATGAAGAAGTGCAGCGCCGTGCCGCCCTCCCACCAGCCGGGATAGTAGTAGTACTTGGCGATCTTGTAGAAGCCGAGCTTCTCATCGTCGTAGGGGCCGACCCATTCGGTCGCGTCGATAGTGCCTTTCTCCAGCGCCGGATAGATGTCGCCGCCCGCGATCTGTTGCGGAATGGTGCCGAGTTTGGCAAGGGTCTTGCCGGCCCATCCGCCGATCCGCATCTTGAGGCCATTGAGGTCATCGACAGTGTTGATCTCCTTGCGGAACCAGCCGCCCATCTGGGTACCGGTATTGCCGCCGGAGATGGCGTATAATTTGTTCTTCTTGCCGAACTCGTTCAGCATGTCCTGACCGCCGTGATCCTGGAACCACGCGTTCTGCTGCCGCGAGTTCAGGCCGAACGGAACGGAGCAATAGAGCGCGTAGGTCGGGTCCTTGCCGATGAAGTAATAGGCGGCGGTGTGGCACATCTCGACAGTGGCGTTGGTGACCGCGTCCAGCGCCTGCAGGGCTGGAACGATCTCGCCGCCGGCGAACGGCTGGATCTGGAATTTATTGTCGCTGGCTTCGGCGACATATTTCGAGATCGTCTCCGACGCGCTGAAGGGCACGTCGAGCGATTTCGGCCAGCTGGTGGTGCAGCGCCATTTCAGCTCGGGCATCGATTGCGCGATGGCCGGTGCGGCGACGGTGGTGGACGCGGCGAGGCCGGCGCCCGCGGTTTGCAGGAATTCACGACGTTTCATGGCGTATCCCCCTTTTGGATTTTTGCGTGGAATTGCCAGCCCATGGCGATCCTGGCGGCGTCGCCTTGATGGCGACCGTGTTATTTGGCGGACGTTATCAGACGTTGGACCTGCCGGGTAGCCAATTGAGGCTCGGGCGCCCCCGGCGGACCGGCCCGGGGTGAGGTACCGCCGCGCCCCCTTCAGGCCACGGCCGCGCCGATCCAGTCCGACAAGGTACCAACGATCTCGTTCATGACCTCGCGGTCGTTCCTTCCCGAGCGCGCCAGCACGTGGAAGGCGTGATCGGCCTCCGCGACCTGATGCAGCGACGCCGATGCCCCAAGCCGCTTCACGACGGGTTCGAGCAGCGCCGGTTCGGCCAGCTTGTCGCGGGTGCCCTGGAGAAACAGCATGGGGACGCGGACGTCGCCCAGATGTTTTGCCCGCGCGTCGGAGGGCTTGCCCGCCGGATGCAGGGGGAAGCCCAGGAAGGCCAGTCCGCGGACACCGGCCAGCGGCGCAATGGCCTGCGCCTGCGAGGTCATGCGGCCGCCGAAGGATTTACCGCCCGCAAACAACGCGAGCCCGGGGCAGCATTCCGCGGCTTCCACCACGGCCGCCCGCACGGTGGCATGGGCGAGCGGCGGCGCATCGGGCCGCTTGCTGCCCCTTTCCATATAGGGAAACTGATAGCGCAACGTTGCGATGTCGCGGTCGCAAAGTCCGGCCGCAACCTGCTCCATGAACTGGTGGCCCATACCGGCGCCGGCCCCGTGGGCGAAGACAAAGCAGGCCCGCGCGCCTGCCGGCTTCAGCAGCAGCGCCGAGACAGCGTCCGGATCGACCTTCAGTTTGAGATGCTGCGGGCTGACGGTGTTCATCACGCCGTTCAGGATACTACGAACAGAAAAGCGGCCGCAATTGCGGCCACCAATGTATCGCTCTCGGGAGGCGCCTGCCGCGATCCCGTTCGTACCGGCGCGGCTTCCTACGCCGCGCGGGGCTTCGCCTTGCGCGGCACCAGACGCTCGCTCGCCAGCGCCGCCTGCGCGCTCGAAACGCCCGCCTCGTGATATTCCGCATCCTCGTTGACTTGCCAGATGTCGTAGATGCGCTCGCCGGCCATGATGTTCCGTGCCGTCAGCATGGCGGTCATCATGGCGTGATCCTGGTTGTTGTATTTGTGCATGCCGTTCCGGCCGATCAGATGCAGGCTCGGATAGGTTTGCTCCAGGTCGCGCCGGATCATCTCCATGTGCTCGCGATAGGCTTCGTCGTAGACAGGATAGGCCTTCGGCTGGCGCACCACGCAACCGTCGACCACATTGGAGGCAGACGCCAGACCGACCTTGGCGACCTCGCGTTTGGCCAGTTCGATCAGCTCCTGGTCGGACATCGCCCACAGGCCGTCGTCCTCGAAGCAGAAATATTCCAGACCGAGACAGGACATGCCGGGCGGCGCCATTTCGGGCGACCACGAGGCGAAATTCTGGACACGGCCGACCTTCACGCTGGGATCATGGATGTAGATCCAGTTGTCTGCGAACACTTCCGGCTTGTTCATCATCAGCGCGACGGTGAGGAAATCGCGGTAGCGGAGCGCACGCGCGTGCAGGAGCGAGATCGGCTTCGGCGTGAGTTTCTGTACCAGCTCACGGACCGGCGCCGAACTCACGACGTGGCGCGCCGTGTAGTTCTCGTGTTTTCCGTCAGCGGTCGCAACCTCGATGCGCCAGATTTTCTGGACGTCGTCATAGGCGAGCCCGACGAGTTCACTGCCCATCAGGATCTGGCCGCCACGCTCCATTATCTTGGCCGCAGCGGCTTCCCACATCATGCCGGGACCCCTGCGCGGATACTGGAACGTCTCGATCAGCGTCTTGACAACGTCGCCGCCGGCCGCATCGGCCTTTGGCTTGCGCCGGAACGAGCGGGTCAGCGCGTTCGTGACGGCGACACGGAGGTCCAGCCCCTTGATGCGCTGCGCCGCCCAGTCGGCGGAGATTTCGTCGCACGACATGCCCCACACCTTCTCGGTGTAGGTCTTGAAGAAGATCTGGAACAGGCGTTCGCCGAACCGGTTGCGCACCCAGTCATGGAAGCTGCGCGGCGAGGCCACGGGGAAAACCTTGGCATAGGCATAAGACAGCATGCAGACGGCGCTGGTGAAAATTCCGAGGTTGCGCAGCGCCTCGAAGGCGCTGAGCGGATAGGAATAGAATTTTCCGCCGTAATAGATGCGCGACAGCCGCCGCCGCGTGATGAAGTCATCCGGCAGGATCTCATGCCAGAGATCGACGACTTCCTTCGCCTTGGAGAAGAACCGGTGTCCGCCGATGTCGAACAGGAAATCGCCGTGCCGCACGGTGCGGCTGATGCCGCCGACATATTGCGGGTCCTTCTCGATCACGATGACCGATGGCGTTTCCTTGGTCAGGCAGTAAGCGGTGGTGAGGCCCGCGGGCCCCGCACCGATCACGAAAATCTCTGCATCAACGGTCATTCGCGGCGTGATCCCTTGGGTTCCCGCCGCATTTGCGCAGAGCTTCGTTAATGTTGGGCTTATTGCCGTGCGCAGAAGCGCTGCTGTTGCAGCGTTAATGAATCGTCAACGCGCGTTCTCCGCCGCTTCCGCCTAGCGTCAGCCGGCGGCCTTTTCCGCGAAAAAAGCCGCCTCTTTCGTCCCGTACGACAGATAGCTCAGGCGCCAGCGGCGCTTCTCCGAGATCTCCTGCAACGCCTTGAATCCGCCGGTGCGCCAATCGGGAAATCCGAAGAAATCGTCAAAATGAAAGATCAATCCCTGATCCACATAGTCGGCGCAGCATTCCAGCACGTCGACCGTCGCGGCATAGGTGTCGCAGTCGACATGCACCAATAGCGGGGTATCGGAGCCGGGGTTTTGTGCCTTCCAGCGCGGCGCCGAGTCGGCGAACCAGCCCTTGACCAGGCTGACATTGGGCCGGACCTTCGGCAGCTTCCCGCCGAGATCGAAGGTTCTTTCCGGAGCCATGCCGCTCCATTGTTCGCGCAGGCCTTCGAAGCTGTCGAAGCCGACGAAGTTCAGCCCGGGAAACTTCCTGGCCTGGTAGTTAATCATTCCACCCTTGTAGACCCCGAACTCCAGCACGCGCTTGCGCGATGGATATCTGCGCCTCGCCTCCTCGATCGACAGCGACAGGCCTTCAAATCGATCCAGAAATGAATACGCCCCCTTCATGTTTTCCTTGGCGTAGTTAAAGGAATCCACGACGGCGTCGCGGCGCATCAGCATCGGGACGGATTCGGGCAGCGTCCTCTCGGCCACGTAGCGCGCAAAAGCAGCAACCACGTTGGAAAACCAGACCTCCGCCCGGGTGCCTATCCGCGTCATATTCGGTTTACCTTCAGCATTGTCTCGGGAGTTCGAATCGTTCTCCCTTCTGCGCCAGCCCGCTTAATATACACCTTAATTTCCATCCTCTAATGCCGCGCATCGGCGGGCCGCCCCGATGATCGCACAGGATTGCTTAACGGCCGCCATGCACACTGGCGCCATGTCCCCGCAATATAATCCTGGTGCTGATTCCGATTTGCCTGTGCAGGATGGCGAAAGCGCCGGCTCGGCCAAGGCCGGCTGGCGCGTATGCGCCATCGTCCTCCTGCTCTTCATCGCCGCCGCCGCGCTCAGCGCCATGCGCAAGGATGTCATGCAGGGCTTCGACGAGGTGGCCCACGCATCCTATGTCGCGCATCTGCAGCACACCGGCGAGACCTGGCCTGCCTTCGCGGAAATGCGGATGCTCGATCCCTCGAGCTTCCGCTTCACGGGCGAAGCCAATTATCTCAATCATCCCTCGCCGTATTATTGGCTGCTGGCCCGGCTCGGTCCCGTCCTGGAAGGCCATCAGCAGGCGATTCTTGCGCACCGACTGATCAATGTGGCGCTTGCCGCGATCGGATTCGCCGCCCTGATGGCGATCGGGCTCGCCGCCGGGCTGCCGCGGCTCACGCTCTATGCCTATGTCGTTCCCCTCGCCTGCATCCCGGTGCTGGCCCCACTCGCGGGCGCTGTCAACAACGACAATGCCGCCTTCGCCGGCGGCGCCATCGCGACGCTGGCGGCCTTTCAACTGCTGGCCACCGGGAGCCGGGCGTGGCTATTGGCAGCACTCGGCGGCGTCATGATCGCATCATGGGCGAAGTTCACCGCCCTGTTGCTGGCGGGCGGCCTGGTCGGCGGCGTGCTGCTGTGGTTGCTGTGGCGCGGACGCCTGCCATCCAGGTGGACCGCGCCGATTGCGATCGCAGCACTGCTGGCCGGCGCGCCCTATATAGCGTTCGTCGTACAATACGGCAGCCCGACGCCGGCAACGCCGGGAGAGATCGCGATGATCGAGGCCGGCGCACATACCGCCGGCTGGGACAGCACCGAACGCCTGCGCCCCCTCGCCTTCGCGATGCATTTCGTCTCCGAATTCGTCCTCGAATGGATGCCGACATTGAAGCCGCGCAACGCGGTCAACTACGCCGCGCTCGCGATACCGATTGCGGCGGCGCTCTGCGCTCTCGCCGGGATCATGGTCGCGGTGCGCCGGATCGCGCGCGGACAAGAAACTCCGCTCGATATCGTGATCGCCGCCGGGGCATTGGCCTTTGCTGCGACGTTCCTCATCCACGGCATCTTCGGCTATCGGCTGCATGCCGAGTTCGGCTGGCTCACGACCGCCTACCCGCGCTACTATCTGCCGCTGGCGGCGCTCCTTCCACTCGCCGGGCTGGCATTGCTGGGCGAAATCAGAACGTCGTCCATCCGCGCCGTTCTGCTGGTGTTCCTGATCGTCGGCCCCGTGCTGTTTCGCCTGCTGGGCGAACCGCTGGGATAACCTTCAGGCCGGTGATTGCAGACATCTTTGGCTCGAACGCGCGGTCTTGAACGGCCGCAAGACGCCCGTTAGGCTTCCTCCCAACAAAGAGGGGGCCTGGGGATGCGGCAGATCAGGATCGGCGATATCACCATCGACGCGGTGATCGAGCGCGAAGGGCCCTGGCGGCGGCCGCAGGATTTCTTCCCGGCCTATGACGAGGCCGTCTTCAAGCATCATCTGCCCTCGATGGAGCCGGAATTCTTCGACGCCGCGCTGGGCATGATGGTGATCACCTACCAGACCTTCGTGGTGAGAACGCCGCGCTACACGATCCTGGTCGACACCTGCACCGGCGAGGACAAGGGTCATCCGCCGCCGTTCGATTTTCCCGGCAAGGAGCGCTGGCGCAACGAACTGTTCGCGCTCGGCATTGCTTACGACCAGATCGACTATGTGTTCTGCACCCATCTTCACATCGACCACACCGGCTGGAACACCACGTTACGAGACGGCCGCTGGGTGCCGACATTCCCGAACGCGAAATACGTCTTTCACAAAAAGGAATATGCGGTCTGGGAGGAGCAGAACGCCAAGGGCGCCAATCCGCCCGGCACGGTTTTCCGGGACAATTGCCTGCCCATCGTGGAGGCCGGCCAGGCGCTGCTGGTCGACGACGATTATGCGCTCGACGACACCATCACGCTGACGCCGACGCCGGGGCACTCGCCCTGTCATTGCTGCGTCAACATCTTCTCCCGCGGCCAGCGCGCCGTGGTGGCCGGCGATCTGATGCATCACGCAATCCAGTGCCGCGAGCCCGACTGGTCCGCCAAGCCGGACTGGGACCCGAAGCAATCGGCGGTATCGCGCCGGAAGTTTTTCGCCTCGGTCGCCGAGACCGATACGCTGATCCTGCCGGTCCACTTCCCGACGCCAACGGTCGGTCTGATCGTCTCGGACGGCGAGCGGTTCAACTACCGGTTCAAGCGCGATTAAATCGCCGGGCGTCGCCCCCGCAACGCATTGCAATGCGCGCGCCGCTCCCCTAAATAGCCGGGGAGCCCGCTCCGCGTGGCTTCAGCCCAGCCCTAAATTTCCAGCGTTGAAGCGTCACAATTCGATGGCCGCTCTCGAGCGGCCACAACTTTCTTTAAGGCTCCCGCAGATATGATTCGCCTCGACAATATCAGCAAGCAGAATCGGCCACCAGATCCTCTTCATCGAGGCCTCCGCGGCGCTGCAAAGGGGCGAGAAGGTCGGCCTCGTCGGCCCCAACGGGGCCGGCAAGACCACGCTGTTCCGGATGATCACCGGGCAGGAACTGCCCGACGAGGGCCAGGTCGCGGTCGATCGCGGCGTCACCATCGGCTATTTCAGCCAGGACGTCGGCGAGATGTCGGGCCGCAGCGCCGTCTCCGAGGTGATGGACGGCGCCGGTCCCGTCAGCGCGGTGGCCGGCCGAGCTGAAGGAGCTGGAAGCCGCGATGGCCGATCCGGCCCGCGCGGACGAGATGGACGACATCATCGCGCGCTATGGCGAGGTGCAGGCGCGCTTCGAGGAGCTCGACGGCTACGCACTGGAAGGCCGGGCGCGCGAAGTGCTCGCCGGCCTCTGCTTCAGCCAGGAGATGATGGACGGCGACGTCGGCGCGCTGTCGGGCGGCTGGAAGATGCGCGTGGCGCTGGCGCGCATTCTGCTGATGCGCCCCGACGCCATGCTGCTGGACGAGCCGAGCAACCATCTCGATCTCGAAAGCCTGATCTGGCTGGAGCAGTTTCTCAAAGGCTATGACGGCGCGCTGCTGATGACCTCGCACGACCGCGAGTTCATGAACCGCATCGTCAACAAGATGGTGGAGATCGACGGCGGCGCGCTGACGACCTATTCGGGCAATTACGAATTCTACGAGCAGCAGCGCGCGCTGAACGAGAAGCAGCAGCAGGCCCAGTTCGAGCGCCAGCAGGCGATGCTCGCCAAGGAGATCAAGTTCATCGAGCGCTTCAAGGCGCGCGCCTCGCACGCCGCGCAGGTGCAGAGCCGGGTGAAGAAGCTGGAGAAGATCGAACGCGTCGAGCCGCCCAAGCGGCGCCAGACCGTGTCGTTCGATTTTCCGCCGGCGCCGCGCTCGGGCGAGGACGTGGTGAGCCTGAAGAAGGTGCAGAAAGGCTATGGCAACCGCAGCATCTATGACGGGCTCGACTTCATGGTGCGCCGCAGGGAGCGCTGGTGCGTGATGGGCGTCAACGGCGCGGGCAAGTCGACGCTGTTGAAGCTGGTGGCGGGCTCGACGTCGCCGGACGACGGCACGGTGGCGCTCGGCGGCAGCGTCAAGATGGGCTACTTCGCCCAGCACGCCATGGACCTGCTCGACGGCGAGCGCACCGTGTTCCAGTCGCTGGAGGATTCGTTCCCGCAGGCCGGACAGGGCTCGCTGCGCGCGCTGGCCGGCTGCTTCGGCTTCTCCGGCGACGACGTGGAGAAGAGATGCCGGGTGCTGTCGGGCGGCGAGAAGGCGCGGCTGGTGATGGCGAAGATGCTGTACGACCCGCCGAACTTCCTGGTGCTGGACGAGCCGACCAACCATCTGGACATGGCGACCAAGGAGATGCTGATCACCGCGCTGTCGCAGTACGAGGGCACCATGCTGTTCGTCTCGCACGACCGGCACTTCCTGGCTGCGCTGTCCAACCGGGTGCTGGAGCTGACGCCCGAGGGCATCCACCAGTATGGCGGCGGCTATACCGAATATGTGGCGCGCACCGGCCACGAGGCGCCCGGCCTGCGGAGCTGACCAAATCATTTCTGGAAATACGCAGCGCCAGCCGTCGCGCGACAGCTCTGAAGAATCGGAAAATTGATCCTGCAACGGACCCCATCGGGCTCGAACTCGACGGCCGCATCGCCCTTGCCCCGCGGAAACGCGGTCTGCAGCAGTTTGGATCCGAAGCCGGCGCGCGACGGCTTGACGACCTCGGGCCCGAAGCGCTCCTTCCAGGTCAGGCAGCCTTTTTCAGCCGACTGCTCTAGCCATGAAATCTCGACCTTTCCCCTGGGGCTCGACAAGGCGCCATGCTTGGCGGCATTGGTCGCCAGTTCATGGATCAACAACGCAAAGGAAACCGCGACTTCCCTGGGGAGGGTCAGCGGCGGGCCGTCAATGGCAAACTGATCCGCCTCGAATGGACCGGTCGCCATGTTGATCAAGGTCTGAACGCTGACGTCCTTGTCGAAACCCTCTCCGATCAGGGTTTGCGCGCGTCCGAGGGCGGCCAGGCGCTCCATCAGGATTTCGCGCGCGTCCTGCAGACTGGCGGCGGTCCGAAAGGTCTGGTGCGCGACGGCCTGGACCAGCGTCAGCGTGTTCTGGACCCTGTGCCGCATTTCACGCGCGACGGTCTCGGCTTCGTCCTCGGCCGCGGCAAGCCTGTCCAGCACGGCATGGATGAAGGCGGTAAGGAGGATCACCAACCCCGAAGAGGTCCAGAAAGCGAACAGCCGGAACCAGCCGTCTCCAGCCATGTGCAAACTGTAAACCGGCGGGACAAAGACGTAGCCGCTCACCAGTCCGCCCAAGGCCGCGGCGGTGACCCCGGACCTGACGCCGCCGAACAGTCCCGCGACCAGCACCGCGGGAAACAGCAGGGTGAAGTAGAGGCCTTCATGGACAAAGGGAGCAACCGCCGCCCGGCAAGCCACCACCACCACGACCGAAGCCAGGGCGATCGCCTGTCCCCGCCAAAACGGGCGCGCCCCTCGCGGCAGGTAGGGTATCACTCGTTGCACGACAGGTCCCAACCCTGAAACGATCGCGAGTGTAGCCAAGATATCCACAGCGACAAAGCTTTTCGCGATGCCGTTGGATCAGGCGCCTCCACCCGATGCGATGATCGTCGCGAGTCGGAAACCGGACAGCCGGCGGCGACCGGCGACCGAATCGAATGACCGGGGACGCGGACCGCGATAGGTTGCGCGGATGCACATGATACCAATCCTGCAATTGGTGGCGCTGTTGACGCTGGCGAATGGCGCCCCCATCGTCGCCAAGAAGATTCTTGGCGACCGGTTTGCTCTGCCGCTGGACTTCGGCGCGGTGTTGTTCGACGGACGGCCGGTGTTCGGGCCTTCCAAGACCATCCGCGGGATCTTGGTCGCGGCGGTCGCCGCCGCGGTGGGTGCGCCGCTGATGGGTCTTGATCCCATGATCGGGCTGATCGTGGCCGGCACGGCGATGGCGGGCGATCTGTTTTCCAGTTTCGTCAAGCGCCGCCTCAACCTGCCGCCAAGCAGCCAGGCGCTCGGCCTCGATCAGATTCCCGAGTCCTTGCTGCCGATGCTGGCGTGCCGCGACGCGCTGTCATTGACAGCCGTCGACATCGTGGTGGGGGTCGCGATCTTTTTCGTCGGCGAACTCGTGCTGTCGCGCCTGCTCTTCAACGCCCACCTGCGCGACGAACCGTATTGATCCATCCTCAGCCGCGACGCAGGCGATGCATGGTGATCTCCGGGGAACAATTGAGGCGGACGGGAACGACGCTCGAGCCCGCCCCCACCGACGTGTAGCCGATCATCCCGTGATACTGCCAGGCGCCCGCCCCCATCCGCCTCGGCAACGCCGCCTCCAGCGTAATCGGAATCGACCCGGGCAGGCAGAGCTGGCCGCCATGGGTATGGCCGCTCAGCATCAGCCTGAAATGCGCATGCGCCGCCTGGCGGTAGATCTCGGGCGTGTGCGACAGCAGGATCGAGAACGCGTCCTCCGGTATCCGCACTGATGCCTTCTCGATGTTGTCCATCCGGTAGAAGTGGGCGTCATCGACCCCGGCGAGGAAGATGCTCTGCTCGTCGCGCCCGATCGGTTCGCACTCGTTGAGCAGCATTCGTATTCCCATGGCTTCCAGGGCGGGCACCATCCGGATGGTGTCGTGATTGCCCAGCACGCCGTAGATCGGTCCCTTGAGGCGGCTTCGAACCCGCCCGACGCCGTCCAGCGCCGCTTCGAACGGCCCAAAGGTCTCGCCGCGATAGTCGCCGGTCAGGACGCAGAGGTCGTAGCGCAGCGGCCCGACGAGTTCACAGACCCGTTGCATCGCGGCCTCGCTCATGTCCACGTGCAGGTCGCTGAGGTGCAGGATGGTGAAGCCGTCGAAGCGCGGCGGCAGATCCTTGAAGGCGATGTCGTTGTGCCTGACGATCACCCGTTCGGCGTTGCGGCGCGCGCGCCAGTAGAGACCGCTGAGCTTCAGCGCGCCCCGGATGATCGAGCGGGCGGAGTACCAGTTTTCCAGATGAAAGAAGGTGAGCCCCTGGCCGAAGATCTGGGCTTCGTGATCGGTCTCGATGCCCAGGCGCTGCCTCGCATGCAGACGTCCGAGCCGCTGCTCCAGCCTGACCAGAATATCCTCGTCCATTGAACAAATTCCCCCGGAAACTCGTTTGCTGTTGTACGCGGCATCTGGCGCGCCGGGAACTACGACGGCGCGCGGTCGGACGAGGCAACGGCAGAACTCGGCGGTTGCCCGGTCAATTCGAACCGAATGTGCCAAATTGGCGCGCCGGTTGATATGAATCAATGACATCCGCTGAAGAACGGCGTCGCCTTCGACCAGTCAGCCATCGCTGGCAAATGCAAAACGAACGTGGAGTGAGGACGAACGCAGCAACAGGAGAGGAACGTCATGTCGGCTCCCAAAATTGCCGCCCTGCTGGCGATAGCAGGAACGTTCGGCTTGATCGTATCGGTCGTGCTGGGCACTCTCCCCGGAGCGGATTTTCTGCTTGACGTATCCTTTGTCTGCCTCGTGCTTGCCGGCGTCATCATGATGCTGCATCTGATTCTCGGGCTCTGGACCGGTTTCACCCGGTCGGCATAGAGCGATCGAAACGGTCGGACCGATATTTTGCCGCAGCGGGCGAGCTCCCAGGCCCGCTTCACTGCCTCAGCATCGGATGGTCGTTGAGCGCGTCCTCGCGGATCGATACCGCGCCGATCGCGCGAAGCAGTATCCGCGCCGTCTTGAGATCGTTGGCCGTCACGCACAGGCCCACGATCTGCCGGACCGAGGAATCCCGCAGGAGATCATCGGAGATCTTCATGGCGATTTCCATCGCGGCCTTGGCCGCGCGTTCGTAGCGCTCGGTGTCGGATTTATTCTTCTCGTCGGAATGCCCGGCCGCGCCGGCGGCTCTTTCGGCGCTGTCGGTCGCGGCCCGGCAGATTTCGCGGATCCTGTGCGCGGCCTCGATATCACCGACCGGCCAGTGGATTTCCTCGTCCCAGATGTCCTTGCGTTCGTCTCTCCTGAACTTCCACATCGCCGATGCCCTGAATACGCTGGAAGCACAGATCAGCCGTGGTGAGCAGGCCGCGGGTTGCGTCGCTACGAGCCCTGGACCGCCGGCAGGATCTTTCCGGGATTGAAAATGTTTTGCGGATCGAGCGCCTGCTTGACCGCACGCATCGCATCGATGGCCTCCGAGCCAAGTTCGGCCTTGAGGTATTTCTGCTTGCCCTGCCCGATGCCGTGTTCGCCGGTGCAGGTGCCACCCATCGCCTGGGCGCGCTCGACCAGGCGATGCATGAATTCCTCGCCGCGCGCCATCTCGTCGCGATCCTCGACGTCGCACAACAGCGAACAGTGGAAATTGCCGTCGCCGACGTGGCCGACAATCGGCGACTGCAGCCTGAGGCGCTTCAGGTCGGCCTCGGTCTCGGTGACGCAATCGGCCAGCCGCGAGATCGGCACGCAGACGTCGGTCGCGACGACGCCAGCCCCGGGGCGCAGCGCCTTCACCGACCAGTAGGCGTCATGCCGTGCCTGCCACAATTTGCTGCGGTCCTCGGGCCGCGTGGTCCAGGTGAATTCGCCGCCGCCGCATTCCCCGGCGATCTCGCTGAAATTCCTGGATTGCTCCGCGACCTCGTTCTCGCTGCCGTGAAATTCGAGCAGCAGAAGCGGCGTCTCCGGCAGCGACAGTTTCGAATAGGAATTGCAGGCCTTGACCTGCTCGGCATTGAGCAACTCGATCCGCGCCACGGGAATGCCGGTCTGGATCGCCAGAATGGTCGCCTGGCAGGCGCCGCGCACGGTTTCGAACGAGCACGCCGCCGCCGCGATGGTTTCGGGGATCCCGCGCAGTTTGATCGTCAGTTCGCAGATGATCCCGAGCGTGCCTTCGGCGCCGACGAACAGATGCGTCAGGTCGTAACCGGCCGAGGACTTCTTCGCCCGCGTGCCCGTGGTGATGATCTCGCCATCGCCGCGCACCACCTTGAGCGCCAGCACGTTGTCGCGCATGGTGCCGTAGCGCACCGCGTTGGTGCCGGACGCCCGGGTCGAGGCCATGCCGCCCAGCGAGGCATCGGCGCCCGGATCGATCGGGAAGAACACGCCCTGGTCGCGCAGGTGCTCATTGAGCGCCTTGCGGGTGACACCGGGCTGGATCACGCAGTCGAGGTCGTCGGCATGGACCTCCAGCACCTTGTTCATGTCGCGCAGGTCGATGCAGACGCCGCCGGCCGGCGCATTGACCTGCCCTTCCAGCGAGGTGCCGGTGCCGAACGCGATCACGGGAACGCCGTGTCTGGCGCAAATCCGCACCACGTCCTGGATATCGGCAGTTTCCTGCGCCATGACCACCGCGTCGGGCGGCTGCGGCGCCAGCCAGGTCGTCGTATGGGCGTGCTGGTCGCGCACCGCCTGGGAGGTGATGAGCCGGTTGCCGAACCGGGCGGCCAGCGCTTCCAGCGCTCCGGCCAGCGCCTGCGGTTCCGGACGTTTCAATTGATTGGTAATGGTTATGCCCAAGCTATGTCCTCCCGGCGTGCGGACGACCCTTGCAAAGGATATAGTGGGCGGTCAAGGGATCATGGGCCACAAACGGGGATGGACGATGACGAGTACTGCCGCCAGCGACGATGTTCTGCTCCGGCCCACCCCGTTCCTGTCGTCGGTGATGCAGATCGAGCCGCAATGGATCGACTATAATGGCCACCTCAACATGGCCTATTACAATGTGATGTTCGACCGGGCCATCGACGAATTATGGCTCAAGCTCGGGATCGGGCCCGGCTATATGCGGGAGCGGCAGGGATCGACCTTCACCGCCGAATGCCATGTCAGGTATCTGCGGGAGATTCACCTCGGCGATCCCGTGCAGATCTCGATCCTGCTGGTGGGCGCCGACGCGAAGCGGCTGCACACGTTCGAGGAACTGCGTCACGCCGGCGAGGGCTGGCTGTCCGCCACGTCCGAGAACATGACGATCCACATCGACATGACCGCGCGGAAAACCGCGCCGTTTCCACCCGACGTCCGCGCCCGGATCGAGACGCTGGCGAATGCCCACGCGGCCATTCCGCGACCGGAGGGTATCGGCCGCAAGATCGCGATGCCCTCGAAGTAGCGGCAGGGGCCGAGCCCGCGCAAAAAAATTCTGCGGTGTCGTGAGTCTGTCCGCCTAGAACTCGGCGGGTTACCAGAACGTCTTGTGGGACCGTGAAGCCATGGTCGGCGTGAGGCCATGGGAACGAAGGCCCGTATCGATCTTGTACAGGACGAAGCCATGCGCCAGCGCGATGCCGACCAGGGCACCCGTCAAAACCATGCGTCTCAGCATTATCAGCGACTCCAGAATCGAACGGCCGCGTTTCCATGTCGCGCATCGCGATCGGCGATTTCGGGAATCATGCGGCCTCGTCGCGCTCACCGAGCGCGTCTCCAACTCTGCGGGAATTAGATTCTGAGCTGGATATCGTCATCCTCCATTCGAACGACGTTGGATGACAATCTGTTGAACCGTTAACCACCACACCATCATGGCAGCCTGCCGCGCCGCGGCGGCGCGGTTCATTTGGGCTTCGGTGGGTTGACTGCCGTCAACTGGCCAGCGGCGTGGAAAACCCGGCGACCAGCTTGACCAGATCGGCCTGTCGGCAAACCCCGGTCTTTTCAAACAGACGGTTGAGGTGGGTCTTGATGGTGGTGGAAGCCACGCCGAGCGTCGCCGCCACCTCCGGGACGCCGCCGACATCGACGATTGCAAGCAGCACGCGCAGTTCGGCGGGCGTCAGCTTGTACATCCTGCCAATGACATCGGGAGTTGCGAAGGCCCCGAGTGCCGCCTTGCGAATGAACAATGCAGCCACTGCGTTGAAAGCAAGTCCGGCCTGCCGGCGTGCGCCCGAGGTCAGCGGCAAAACGTGGGCGACGTAGCGTTCGCCGTCGTGCGCCGTCAACGGCAAGGCGATGCCCCTGACGCCGATTGCGGCATCTCCGCCGTCCGCCGCGGCGAGTATTTCGCGAAAGGCCGCGTTGGTCGGCGCATCGCCGGCAACGAGCCGACCATGTACCGTGCGCAGGAAGTCGGCGGCGCCGAGAATGGCATTGCCCGCCGCATTGGCGTGCACGACGCGGCCGGTACCGTCGACCAGGATCATGCCGGCGCTCAGCCCATCGAGGATATCGGAAAAGCATGCCGCCTCGGCCTGTCCGAGCAGGATGGTCTTGCCGACGAGCAACGCGCGCCGCACATGAGGCACGACCAGCGCCATCCGCCGGCGCATTTCGTCGTCGACCATGCCGGTTGCCTCGTGCCGCACGACGCTGAGAAACGTGCAACTGGTCTTCGATTTCTCGATCACTGCGCTGGCGACGTCGACCCAGCCATGCGGCCGCGCCCACTCCTTGTAAAAGCGGCCGCGGCGAAATTCGTCGTAAGGAACGACATCGGTGGCGCTCACGACCTGCGCGACGCCGTAGGAATGCGTGGCCGCCGTGGGATCGAGCTTCGGATAACTCTCCGAATAGGCCTGCAGGCTCTCGGGATCTGCCCCGATATAGCAATAGAGCTTGTCGGAGTAGCCAAGCGAATGCTTCGTCAGAAGCCCACCCGAGTGACCACCGGTAAAGCTCGCGATTTTCTCGATCACGTCGATTCGTTGCTCGGGATCGAGGACGGCGTCATAGATATCGCCGATCAACGCTGACAATTGCTCTCTATCGTTCATGGCTATGCGTCTCGGATACAATGATGCGGGAAGAAAATGAAACGGACACGAAAATGGCAGCCTTGGCCGCCGCGGAGACATTACGCTTCGATGCCATTACGGCTCGATGGCATTTCCAAGGCCCTGCCAAGGCACCAGGCGTCCGGCCGGATCATCGTGGCGCGAAATGGCCTGCGCCATTCGCCTTGGTTGCCGGACCAGCGTCGATCAAATCGGTGACACGTGCGTTCTCCCGTCGGGGTAAATGCGCCGGAATCTGACTGCGATCCCGATGCGACGATCAATCCACCCCACATCAGCTCATCTCAGGTGCTACACCGCAGCACGACGAATATTCCCTACGCCGGCAGGCCGACATCGGTCAGCGCATCGACGACGAGATTGCGATAGGACTCCGGCAGCGGCGGCATGCCCAGCTGAACCTCCGCCAGCGTAAGCTGCGGATACTGCTCGCGCAGTGCCGCCAGGCTTCGGCGGGCTTCCAGCCTGGCACCGCCGAGCACATAGGCCGGACAAAGGGTTCGATGCACCCAGATCGCCGACGGGTGCTCGATCAGGGCAAGCTCCTGCCATCTCGCGGCTTCGGCGTAATTTCCAGCCTTGAAATGCGCACAGCCGATTCCGACCAGGCTGTTGAAGGCTAGCGAATCGTGCGGCGCGAGGTCGAGCGCGATCTTTAGTCGTTCGATCGCGGACTCCGGGTCTCCGCGATAGACATCGAGCCACCCGCTGCGGCTCCACGCCCATGCCGATCCGCCGTCGACCGCCAGCGCCTTGCGAATCACCAGTTCCGCGGTGTCGAGCTCGTTGAGCAATGTCAGGGCGTTGCCGAGCACGGCCAGCACGCTTGCGTCGCCGGACAACGCCTGCGCCCTGTGCGCCAGCTCGATGCCGCGCGCCCGGTCCGCCTGCGGCTCGGCCGTGAAGTGATAGACGACGCGCTGAGCATGGGCCCAGGCTGCAAGCGCCGTCGGCAGCGCGTGGCCCGGATCCTGCTCCATCGCGCGCTCCAGCAATTCGAGCGCGCGCGCATTGCCCTCGGCATCCAGCGAAAGCACGCCAGGCATGGCCCGCAGGGCGAGGTCGTGCGCACCGAGGTCGGTGCCGGGCTTGCGCAGCGCGCGCTCGACCTCGGCCGAGCGCAAGCACGGCTGCAGCGCCGCGGCGATCCGGGTGGCGAGATGTTCCCCGGCCGTGTTGTCGTCATGCAGCGCGCCGTCGGAACGGTGCGCCCAGAGCTGACGGCCGGTTTCGTTGTCGATGAGGCGGAAGGTCAGGCGCGTCTGCACGCCCTCGCCGCGTATCGCGCCGGCCAAATGGTAGCGCGCCGATCCCGGCTGCCTGGCGACGGCAATCCCGGCGCGCGTCAACGCGGCGGCAAGATCGTCGCCAAGTGCGGCGGCGATTTCGAAATGTTCCACAGCCGCCTCGATCGGGCCAAAGACGACGGTCGGCCGGTCGCGCGCCGGCACGAAAAACGACGGCATCGAGCCGAGCGCGGCCGTGAACACCGCCTGCCGCTTCAGGGTTTGCGACGGTGCTTCGCCGTAGCGGCGGCGGTACTCGACGGAGAACCGCCCGCCATGGAGAAAGCCGCATCGCTGCGCGACATCGGCCACCCTCGCGCCGGCGGTGCCGCGCAGCAATTCGCGCCGCGCCCGCTCGAAATTGATGTCGCGAAGCACCGCGTGAGGCGCTTTGCCGAGAAAGGTCAGAAATTGCCGCTGCAGCGTCCGGCCGGAAACGCCGGCGACGGCGGCGAGCCCCGTCACGCTCCAGCCGTGGCCGACATTGGCATGCATCGCATCAAGGGCGCGCCGAACACTGCGCGGCAACGGCGTTGATGAAATGTTCTCTCTCGCAATCATCCCGGGAACTCCAAATCATCAATCTTGAGTCTCGATTCGGGCGAAAAAGTTCACTATCCGGATAATCGTGGCGCAAACTGGATAAGCGTTTGCGGCGTCAGGGATTAAGCCTGCCCCTCGTTCAACGCATACGAGGTTCCCGATGGCAGTGCAGTCCACGTTTCGACACGGCGCTGGCGTCTGCGCCGCCGCTTGAACGTGCCTCTCCTTCAATTTCCGAACGCGAGCGGCTGCGACACACGCCGAGAAAATGACGGCGTCCGTCGCTCGGCCGCAGTTTCAACCCGACCTCATTAAAGGAGCACCATCATGACCGCATCATCCGCCGCCGCAAGCCAGACTCCGGTCCTGCCCGATCTCGCGGCACTGAAGGCCCGCCAACAGGGCGCATGGTCCTCCGGCGATTATGCCGTCGTCGGCACCACGCTGCAGATCGTCGGCGAGGAACTTTGCGAAGCCCTCGACCTTCGCTCCGGACAAAAGGTCCTCGACGTCGCCGCCGGCAACGGCAACGCCACCCTCGCCGCGGCCCGGCGCTGGTGCGAGGTCGTCTCCACCGACTATGTGCCGAGTCTGCTCGAGCGCGGCCGGTCGCGCGCGGCGGCCGACGGTCTGTCGATCGAGTTCAGGGAAGCGGACGCGGAAGCCCTTTCCTTTGCCGACGCCAGTTTCGACGCCGTCGTCTCGACCTTCGGCGTCATGTTCACGCCTGACCAGGACAAGGCCGCGGCGGAACTCGTGAGAGTGAGCAAGCGTGGCGGCAAGATCGGCCTGGCCAACTGGACCCCCGAAGGCTTTATCGGGCAACTCTTCAAGACGCTCGGCAAGTATCTGCCGCCGCCGGCCGGCGCGAAATCGCCGGCGCTGTGGGGCACCGAGGCCCGCATCAAGGAAATGTTCGGCGCTTCAGCCGCCTCCATCAAGACGGAGCGGCGCCATTTCAACTTCCGCTACCGTTCGCCCGAGCATTTCGTCGACGTCTTCAAGAGCTACTACGGCCCGATGCTCAAAGCCTTCGCGGCGCTCGACGCGGCAAACCAGCAAGGACTGCGAAACGACCTGCTTGCGCTGATCGCGCGGATGAACCGTGCCGAAGACGGCACCATGGTTGTTCCCAGCGAATACCTCGAGGTCGTGATCACCAGGCGCTGATCTTCCGGCAAGGCACAGCCATGGCGTCGAGCGACTGCTCCTCCATTCGGAGGGCGCGGGCTCGACGCCACTCTGCCTAACTTGCCCCGGTTCAGAGGGAGTGCCGACATCATGATCGACGATTTGCGCGGTCGCGTGGATTACGACGAAGCCGGAGCGGGTTCGACGGTCGTGCTGGTGCCGGGATCGTGCAGCACCGGCGCGGCCTGGCGGCCGATGCTGTCGCACTGGCAGCGCGGTTTCCGCTGCGTGACGACCAGCCTGCTTGGCTATGGCGGCACGGCCGAGCGGCGCACCGCCGGAGATACCGATATTTCCCACGAGGCCGAAGCTGTTGAAGCGGTGATCAGGCGCGCGGCCTGCCCCGTGCACCTCGTCGGCCATTCCTTTGGCGGCCTGGCCGCGCTTGCGGTCGCGCTGCGAAAGCGCGTGCCATTGCTGAGCCTGACGATAGCCGAGGCCCCCGCGGCCGAAATATTGCGGCCGATGGGCGAATATCGGCACTATCTCGCTTTTCGGAATATGACCGATTCCTATTTCATCGCGCATTTCGCCGGCGACAAGACCGCGATCGAGCAGATGATCGACTTCTATGGCGGCGCTGGCACGTTCTCGGGTTGGCCGCAACGCCTCCGCGACTACGCCATCGAGACGACGCCGGTCAACCTTCTGGACTGGGCAAGCGCCTACGACTTCGAGCTGACCCCCGAATTGCTTGCGACGCTCAACATTCCCGTGCTCGTAATGTGGGGCGCGGCCAGTCACCCCGCCGCCAGACGCGCCAACCAATTGCTGGCCCAATGCATGCCGAAAGCCGGCACCGCAGAAATCGCAGGCGCGGCCCATTTCATGATTTCAACCCATGCCGGGGAAGTCGCGGGCCTCGTCGCGCAACACGTGGCTCGCGCCGAGCAAAGATCGGCGGCCGACCTTTACCACTAAAAGCACAACCGGATTCTGGCGACAAAGAACCGGACCCAGGCGACAAACGGCCAGCGGAAGCATTTCGGGGCCGCCGGCCGCTTGGTCGGCTCGCCTCAAACATGCAAGTAGCTGTCTCCGCAAGCTGCGGCGGGGCCTGCGTGTGGCGTGACCGTTCGCGCCGCTTGCCGTCCATTCGACAAGGATATTCGAGGAGATCATGGCGGATAATCAGGCGGTCTTTTCGTCTTGCAGGCTGGCGTGGACATGCCGACTGCTCGTGATTTCGATCATTCTCGGCGCGTTCTCGACAATGCCCTCGGAAGCCGCCGAGACCGTCACTGCCGGAATTTCCACCAGCCGGTCGACGACCTACAAGACCGTCACCGTCAAGGGCCTGAACATCTTCTACCGCGAGGCCGGGCCCAGCAAGGCTCCTGCCATTCTGCTGCTGCACGGATTTCCGTCATCGTCGCGGATGTTCGACACGCTGATGCCATTGCTCGCCGATCGCTATCATCTGATCGCTCCCGATTATCCCGGTTTCGGAAATTCGGAGGCGCCGTCCCCGGACAAGTTCTCCTATACGTTCGACTCCCTCGCCGACATCGTC
Source organism: uncultured Alphaproteobacteria bacterium (assembly GCA_963831585.1). Lineage (GTDB taxonomy): Bacteria > Pseudomonadota > Alphaproteobacteria > Rhizobiales > Xanthobacteraceae > Bradyrhizobium. The sequence goes on from CAWHRA010000032.1 coordinate 157,995, forward strand.
GCCGCCTTCACCGACGCCATCCACCTGGATCGCTACGCGCTCTATCTGCAGAATTACGGCGGGCCCGTCGGCTACCGGGTGGCCCTCACCCATCCGGAGCGGGTGAGCGCGCTCATCATCCAGAACGCCATCGCGCATGAAGAAGGGCTCGGCAGGCTGCAGGCCGTGCGCAAAGGCTTCTGGGCCGATCGGGCCGCCAACGAGACCAAATACCGGGCTGGCCTGGCCTCGGTCGACGTGGCCCGTCTGCGCCATATCAACGGCTCGCCGCATCCCGAGCGCTATGATCCCGACCTCTGGAAAGACGAAGCCGCATTCCTGGCACGGCCCGGCGAGGCCGATATCCAGTCGGACCTGTTCTACGATTTCCGCAACAATCTCGCCGCCTTCCCGGCCTGGCAGAATTGGCTGCGCGAGCGCCGGCCGCCGATGCTGATCGTGTGGGGCCGATACGATCCGGTGTTCGACATCGCAGAGGTCGCGGCCCTCAGGCGAGACGTACCGAAGGCGGAAGTACACCTGCTGGACGCCGGCCATTTCGCGCTCGACGAATCGGTGGGCGAGGTCGCCAGGCTGATGCGGAATTTCCTGGCGCGGCTGCCGCAGCGGGCGGCCAAGGCGGGCGCCTCTCATACTTGACTGGATCGGAGCCCGGCGCGATCGGCACCGGGTTCTCTTTTACTCCGGACTGCCAGGACCGCCGGCTAGACCCGGGTACGGCCGCGCGCAAGGCCGACAACGGCCGAGACCAGAAACAGCACGATCGCGATAAAGAAGATGATCTTGGCGATTTCGATCGAGGCGCCGGCCACGCCGCCGAAGCCCAGAACACCTGCGATCAGCGCGATAATCAGGAACGTAACGACCCAGCTCAGCATGACACGCACCCTCGTCTTCGGTTTCAAATTCAGCGCGACGAAAGCGGCCGCGCATCGCTTGCAGAAATAATCGGACGCAGGAACAAATGTTCCCCGGGGTTCCGCGCTTCGAGGCCGGGAAAATTTCGACCCTTCGAAGGAACAAAATCCGGGGTCGGGACGCAGAAGGCGGCCTCAGCCGGCGCGGGATAAAGCCTGTCAAAAGCCCCGCCAAAGCCCTATATGCCCATCAATCCTGCTATGAAGGCTCCCCTTCACGGCCCCGCGGTGCCATCGTGGGCGGAACACGATTCGCATATGACCGAGCCGAACAAGCTGATCCATCAGGGCGTCCCCGACCACCAGCCCGCCGCTGGCGGGATTGCCGCGCGCGCCCGGGCGGCTGCGACCCCGCAATATCTCTCCGGCCTCAATCCCGAACAGCGCGAGGCTGTGGAAACGCTCGATGGCCCGGTTCTGGTGCTGGCCGGCGCCGGCACCGGCAAGACCCGGGTGCTGACCTGCCGGATCGCCCATATCCTCAGCACGGGCCGGGCCCGGCCGGGCGAAATCCTCTCGGTCACCTTCACCAACAAGGCGGCGCGCGAGATGAAGCTGCGGCTTGGCCAGATGCTGGGCCAGGCGGTCGAAGGCATGCCCTGGCTCGGCACCTTTCATTCCATCGGCGGCCGTATCCTGCGCAGCCACGCCGAACTGGTGCAGTTGAAGTCCAACTTCACCGTGCTCGACGTCGACGACCAGATCCGGCTGTTGAAGCAGCTCCTGCAGGCGGAGAACATCGACGACAAACGCTGGCCGGCGCGCATGCTGGCCGGGTTGATCGACGGCTGGAAGAACCGCGGGCTGACGCCGTCGCAGGTGCCGCCGGGTGAAGCCGCCGTGTTCGGCAACGGCAAGGGCGGCAAGCTCTACACAGCCTATCAGGAGCGGCTGAAAATCCTCAACGCCGCCGATTTCGGCGATCTGCTTCTGGAAAACATCCGGCTGTTCCGCGAGCATCCCGACGTGCTCAGAAATTACCAGAACCGCTTCAAGTTCATCCTGGTCGACGAATATCAGGACACCAACGTAGCGCAATATCTCTGGCTGCGGCTGTTGTCGCAGGCCTCGTCAAAGCCCGGCGTGCCGCTTTCCGCCGTCATTCCCGGACATGCAGATACTCCCGTCATTCCGGCGCGCATCGAAGCTGCGAACCCGGAATTCCCGAATGACGAGGAAAATCGCCTTCCTCCGCCGGCACCCGCCACGCCCCCCAAAAACATCTGCTGCGTCGGCGACGACGACCAGTCGATCTACGGCTGGCGCGGCGCCGAGGTCGACAACATCCTGCGCTTCGAGCACGATTTTCCCGGCGCCAAGGTCATTCGGCTCGAGCGCAACTACCGCTCCACCGGCCACATCCTCGCCGCCGCCTCGCATCTGATCGCCCACAACGAGGGCCGTCTCGGCAAGACGCTGCGCACCGAGGACGTCGACGGCGAGAAGGTCACCGTCACCGGCTCCTGGGATTCCGAGGAGGAAGCGCGCGCCATCGGCGAAGAGATCGAGGAGCTGCAGCGCGCCGGCCACAAGCTCAACGATATCGCCATTCTGGTGCGGGCCTCGTTCCAGATGCGCGAGTTCGAAGACCGCTTCGTCACGCTCGGCCTGTCCTATCGCGTGATCGGCGGTCCGCGTTTCTACGAGCGCGCCGAAATCCGCGACGCGCTGGCTTACTTGCGCGTGATCAACTCGCCGGCCGACGACCTCGCCTTCGAGCGCATCGTCAACGTGCCGAAGCGCGGGCTTGGCGACGCCACCGTACAGATGCTGCACGATCACGCCCGCAAGCGGCGCATTCCGCTGTTCGAGGCCGCCCGCGCCGTGGTCGAGACCGACGAGCTGAAACCGAAAGCGCGCGGATCGCTGCGCGACCTCATCACGAACTTCGACCGCTGGCGCGCGCAGCGCGAGGTGACCTCGCATACCGACATGGCCGAGATCGTGCTCGACGAAAGCGGCTACACCGAGATGTGGCAGAAGGACCGTTCCGCCGATGCCGCGGGCCGGCTCGAGAACCTCAAGGAGCTGGTGCGCTCGATGGAGGAATTCGAGAATTTGCAAGGTTTTCTCGAACACATCTCGCTGGTGATGGACCGCGACGGCGGCGCCGAGGATGACGCGGTGTCGCTGATGACGCTGCACTCGGCGAAGGGGCTGGAATTCGACAACGTCTTCCTGCCGGGCTGGGAGGAAGGCCTGTTTCCGAGCCAGCGCACGCTCGACGAACAGGGCCGCGCCGGGCTGGAAGAAGAGCGCCGCCTCGCCCATGTCGGGCTCACGCGCGCCCGCCGCCGGGCTAAACTCTATTTCGCCACCAACCGGCGGATTCACGGCACCTGGTCGACCACGATCCCGTCGCGCTTTCTCGACGAACTGCCGGCGCATAATGTCGAGATCACGGAGTCAAAAGGCGGCTCCGGCTGGGGCGGCTCGGGCGGCTACGGTCCCTCGCGCTTCGACAACGTGGAATCGTTCGGCTCGAGCTACACGACGCCGGGCTGGCAGCGCGCCCAGGCCAACCGCGCCCGCGGCCAGGGCGGCCGCAATGGCCAGGCCGGCGGCGGCTTCAACGAAAGCCAGTCGCCGTTCTCGGGTTCGCGCAGCGATACCTCCTCGCGCGGCGACTTCGCGCGCGGTAAGCGCACCCCCCTGACCATCGAAGGCGAGTTGATCGCGAAATCGACCGGCACCACCTCGGAATTCAATCTGAACGATCGCGTGTTTCACCAGAAATTCGGTTACGGCCAGGTGGTGAAGATCGACGGCAACAAGCTCACCATCGCCTTCGAGAAGGCCGGCGAGAAGAAGGTGGTCGATAGTTTTGTCGAGCGGGTGTAAAGTCGGCCCGAACCTGTCATTGGGGCAGCCGACTTGTTTGATTGGTTACATTCAAGGAAGCCGCTGCTGCAAAAGCCGGCGGCGCGAGAGCCGCCGCGAGGTTTCGCTGCACCCGAGTTGCTGCTGGAAAGCCTCGCCAGGCGTGTCCCGCAATATCTCGACGACGTCGATCAGGGCAGACTGATCTATCCGGCCTGCACGCGCACGCTGTCGGACGCCGGCGGCGATGTGGCTTCGGTCTGGGATCACACCCGGCTGGAGGCCATGCGCTACGCGATGGCGGTGCCCGGTGATCAATTCGGATTGCTGGGCGACGCCGCCCGCCAGCTCGAAATGATCGATGCCTACCTTTTTCAGCGTCCGCACGCCGACATCGTGATCGATTTCGAAGGCAACGCGACGGCTGATTTTTCCATCGCCATCGTGGCCGGCCTCAACTGGCTGACCCATTGCGCGCAACTGGCGGGGGTCGATTGGGCCCGGCAATCCGGTACCATTCGCCAATTCAGGAAGCTCGTCACGCTGGCGCAGAGCTGGTGGCTGACCGAGGGCGCCGCTCAACGCTGTGCGCAACTGCTGTCGGCGGGCCACCAGCCACCCCTGATGCTCTATCTGGTCTGGTCGGAATACACGCGACTGGCCAAGCCGGTCGCGGAGGCCGCCATTTTTGGCGCATCCGTCAGCCGTTCGGCGAAACTGGTGGCGTTGCCCGAGGACCTTATCCCTCGTTTCGAGGCTGCCAACGACCCTGCCGATCTCCAGGGCATTTGACCGGATTTCCGAAGCCCGTAGAAGGGCATAGCGCGGCCCCTAACCAATTCCGCCGCTTTTGAACGAATTTTTAGGGGCAATACTTATTCCGCTTCTTTACCGAAAACTCGGGGATCGCCGGGTAGTGTGAAACTCCCGATAGCGCGTTTGCGCCTTTTGCTGCGATTTAAGGTCGGCCGAAATGAGTGAAGACAGTTCGTTTCTCAAGGATCTCGACGAGGCGGTTTCGCGAGGTACGCCCGAGAGCCGCAAGCGGGCGCTGTGGCATACCACCGACCTGATGATTGCCGGCAGCTACAGCGACGACGAGATCTGGACCTTTGGCGAGGTGATCGGACGGCTTGCGGACGAGATCGAAGTCGCGGCGCGCTCGCATCTGGCCCAGCGGCTGGCCAGCTTCGACCGTGCTCCGGTCAATATCATCCACAAACTCGCCTTTGACGACGAGATCGAGGTCGCCGGCCCCGTGCTGCGGGAATCCGAGCGGCTCGAGCCCTATGCCCTGGTCGCCAACGTCTGCCTCAAGGGCCAGACCCACATGCTCGCGATCTCGGAACGAAAATCGATCGACGAATCCGTCACCGACGTGCTGGTGACGCGCGGCAATCAGGAAGTCGTTAACTCTGTCGTACGGAACAACGGCGCCCGGCTGTCGGATTTCGGCTTCCTGCACATGATCAAGCGGGCCGAGGGCGATTCCATCCTGGCCGAGCAGCTTGGCCTGCGCAAGGACATCCCCCGGCACGTCTTCCAGCAGCTGATTGCCAAGGCTTCGGACGATGTGAGGAAGCGGCTCGAACGCGAGCGGCCCACCATGGTTGAGGACATTCAATCCACGGTGACCGATGTGGCGGGCGAACTGCAGTCCAAGTTCGGCCCGGTGTCGCGCGGCTACTACGTCGCAAAACGGGTCGTGACGACGCAGCACCGGCAAGGCAATCTGAATGAAAACAGCATCTCGATCTATGCCCGGTCCCACAAGATCGAAGAGGTCACGATCGGGCTGTCGCTGCTGTGCTCGCTGCCGGTCGACGTGATCGAACGCGCCGTGCTGGACAGGAACCGGGAAACGCTGCTGATCCTGGCCAAGGCGCTCGAATTCTCGTGGCCGACCACGATGGCGTTGCTGTTCCTTGGCGCCAAGGATCACCGCATTACCGCGCAGGAGTTGAGGGACCTGGAACGCGATTATGGCCGCCTCAACATCGAGACCTCCCGCAGCGTTCTGAAAGTCTATCAGTCGCGCAAGCATGCCGGTGACACGGCTCCCGACCCCAAGCGCCAGCCGGCGCTTGCCATGCAGTGACACGACCGAACTGAAACGGATGCGGAGATTTCGGCCATGAACGGACCCTCCTGCGACATAAGCATGCGTCCCGGAATCGGTTCCGACGAGCCGAAGGCGGAGAATCCGCTGAACGCGGCCTGGATCGTTCTCGAAGCCGCCAACGATCTCGGCGACCATGCCACCGTCGAAATCTGCCGGCGGGTCATCGACGCAAGCCTGAACGGGGCAGCCGCCTCCCCCTTCGACATGCACGTCGTCACCGAATATTTCAGATAAATTCCGGCAGCCTCCATTGAATGTTCCCGCCCGGCTATACGGCCGGGTCATCCGGCGCTTGCGCGCCGGCGCGGGCGTTCCTATGTCTTGGAGCTCGCCCCGGTAAGCGTGCTGAAGCGCCGCCTGTCCTTTCCCAGCATTTCGAGATCTTCAAGCCCGCATGCCTCCCATCATATCCGTGGCAAACCTTTCCAAGACCTACGGCTCCGATTTCAAGGCGCTGAACAATATCAACCTCGAAATCCGGCGCGGCGAGATCTTTGCGCTGCTGGGACCGAACGGCGCCGGCAAGACCACGCTGATCAGCATCATCTGCGGCATTGCCAATCCGAGCGAAGGCAAGATCACCGTCGGCGGCCACGACATCAACGCGGATTATCGCGCCGCGCGCTCGCTGATCGGCCTGGTGCCGCAGGAATTGCACACCGACGCTTTCGAATCGGTGTGGGCGACGGTGAGCTTCAGCCGCGGCCTGTTCGGCAAGCCGAAGAACCCCGGGCACATCGAGAAGGTGCTGAAGGACCTTTCGCTGTGGGACAAGAAGGACGCCAAGATCGTCACCCTGTCCGGCGGCATGAAGCGCCGGGTGATGATTGCGAAAGCGCTGTCGCACGAACCGCAGGTGCTGTTTCTCGACGAGCCGACCGCGGGCGTCGACGTCGAACTGCGCAAGGGGATGTGGGAAGTGGTCCGGACGCTGCAGGCCAAGGGCGTCACCATCATCCTCACCACGCACTACATCGAAGAGGCAGAGGAGATGGCCGACCGCATCGGCGTCATCAACAAGGGCGAAATCATCCTGGTCGAGGACAAGGCAGGATTGATGCGGAAGCTCGGCAAGAAGCGGCTGAAGCTGCACCTGCAGGGCAAGATCGAGGCGATCCCGCCGCTTCTCGCACCCTACAATCTCGAACTGTCGGACGGCGGCTGCGAACTGACCTACAATTATGACACCAAGGGCGACCGCACCGGCATTACCAGCCTGCTCAGCGACTTGCGCGGCGCCGGCATCCGCTTCTCCGACCTCGACACCACGCAGAGTTCGCTGGAGGACATCTTCGTCAGCCTGGTGAGGGCGCCATGAATTTCAGGGCGGTGCGTGCGATCTATCTGTTCGAGATGGCGCGCACCTGGCGCACGCTGCTGCAGAGCATCGTTTCGCCCGTGGTGTCGACGTCGCTGTATTTCGTGGTGTTCGGGGCCGCGATCGGCTCGCGTATCACCTCCGTGGAAGGCGTCAGCTACGGCACTTTCATCGTGCCCGGGCTGGTGATGCTGTCGGTCCTGACCCAGAGCATCGCCAACGCCTCGTTCGGCATCTACTTCCCGAAATTCGTCGGCACGATCTACGAAATATTGTCGGCGCCGATCTCCTATTTCGAGATCGTGCTCGGCTATGTCGGGGCGGCCGCGACCAAATCGATCATCCTCGGCCTGATCATCCTCGCAACCGCCGGCCTGTTCGTGCCGCTGCACATCCATCATCCGTTCTGGATGCTGGCGTTCCTGGTGCTGACCGCGGTGACCTTCAGCCTGTTCGGCTTCATCATCGGCATCTGGGCCGACGGCTTCGAAAAGCTGCAGATGATCCCGATGCTGGTGGTCACGCCGCTGACCTTCCTCGGCGGCAGCTTTTATTCGATCAACATGCTGCCGTCGGGATGGCGCACCATCACCCTGCTCAATCCCGTGGTCTACCTGATCTCGGGCTTCCGCTGGAGCTTTTACGAAATTGCCGACGTCAACGTCGGCGTCAGCGTCGGCATGACGCTGACCTTCCTCGCCCTGTGCATGGTCATGGTGTGGTGGATCTTCAGGACCGGGTACCGGCTGAAGAACTGACGCGCAGGCTGATTACCGATAGCAGCGGAAGTGGCCGTAGCGATTGTAATATCCGCGGCATCCGTAGTGACGCCGGTAGTGGCCGTGATTGGGAATGCCGAGTACGCCGTTGACGGCGCCAACCGCACCTCCGACGCCGGCGCCGACCGCGCCGCCAACCACGGCGCCTACCGGACCCGCTGCGCGGCCGCCCTCACGTGCGCCTTCGTGCGCACCGCCGACAATACCCTGCGCATGCCCTGGATGGGGCATCGCGAGCAATGCGAGCGCTACCGCCGCAACGGCAAGATGGAGCCTCGGCGACAAACCGTCCGGCGGCGCCGCTGTCTTGACTACGGTCTTCGTCTTCATCTGGATTCCTCAATTCTCGGCTGCGATGGCCGTCGGGGCGGGACACTGTAACGCCGACGTGACGAAAAGGTTGCTCGGCCGTGGCGAACCCGCGGCCGGACTCCCGGCTCATCACGAAAAAATCAGCGCCGGCTTGCCCGCCGAAGCCGCGGCCGCGCCTTGTTTGCGCCCCACCGCGCATTAACGATGCTCGTGGCGGCGCTGGAACAAAGGCCGAATTCGTGGCATATAGCTGTGGGGACGGTGAGAGCGGCGATCCAATCCAAGGCCCGGAGGCCAGAGTTCACATGCGTCCCTTCCTCGTTGCCCTCGCAAGCCTGATGCTTTTCGCCGCCAGCGGCGTCGCGCAGGCCAAAATCGCCATCACCGTCGACAAGGACAATCAGTTGATGACCGTCGCCGTCGACGGTGTCGCGCGCTATCGCTGGCCGGTCTCGACCGGCAATCCGTCGCACGAAACGCCGAACGGCAGCTTCCGCACCTTCCGGATGGAAGCCGATCACTTCTCCAAGGAATTCGACGACGCGCCGATGCCGCATTCGATCTTCTTCACCCGGGAGGGTCACGCAATTCACGGCACGGGGTCCGAGGGCCAGCTTGGCTCGCCGGTTTCCCATGGCTGCGTGCGGCTGTCGCGCGCCAATGCCTCGACGCTGTATGCACTGGTGGAAGAGCAAGGCGTACTCAACACCACCGTGACGCTGACGGGTTCATCGCAGGTCGCGCTGGCGCGCAATCCGCGCGGCCGCGCCAATACCGCCGTCGCGCGGCGCGACCCCGGCGATCCCGATGCGCAGCAATTCTACAACGCCGCCGGCGATCCCATCGTGCTGACTCCGCGGCAGCCGGCACAGGCCCAGTATCCGCAGGAGCGGCCGGACGACGGCTACATCTATCCGGCCGACGGCAGCCAGGACGGCGCGCGCTATCCGGCGCCGCGCTCGAACCGCCGGCTGTACGACGCCCAGGCCTATCCGCAACCGCAGCAATATTACGGCAATGCCCCGCAATATGGCGCGCCGCAGGTCTATGCGCCGCGGCCCTATTACCAGCCACGCGGGCTGTTCACCTATCAGGACTGACGCGCCACCTCGCCTCGCGCGCCCCTCTTAGTCGACCGACCGATAGATCGGCCGCCGCGCCCGGACCGGGTCGAGCAGCGACCAGTCGCCCTGCTCTACCACGTGTCCCCGGGGGAAAGGCGGCCGCGGCTCCAGGCCGAGCGACTGCATCACCCGGTCATCCCTGTAGTAGCAGAGCAGCACCACGCGAACGAGCGCGGCCAGCGGTGCGCCGCCGGTCTCGCGAAAGGTCGCGGTCACCTCGGCGCGGCGCGCCGGGTCGAGCTCGGCGAAGGCGCCGCCGGCCAGGCGTGCGAGATGCGCCAGCGCCCGGCAGATGTCGTCACGGTCGCGCTCGAGGCTGCGCAGGATGTCGTTGAAGATGCGCTCGTCGTCGGCGCCGGGTACGCCATAAACGGCGCTCGGCGGGATGATCGTGCCGGCCAGTGCGCGGAAGTCGCGGATTTGTTCGGCGGTGAGGTCAGAAGCTGGCATGTCGGTCATTCTCAGTCGAACAGGTTGGCGAGGCGCTGCTTGATGCTGTCGGCGATGTAGAGCGCGAGCGCCTGGATGGTCGAAGTCGGATTGACGCCGCCCGAGGTCACCCAGATGCTGCCGTCGACGATGAACAGGTTCTTCACGTCATGACAGCGGCCCCATTCGTTCACCACGGAACGTTCGGGGTCGGTGCCCATCCGCGCGGTGCCGAGCAGGTGCCAGCCGCCGTTGAGGATCGGGCTCTCGACGCAGACATTGCTGGCGCCGGCGGCGGCGAGAACTTCCTTCGCCCGCGCGATGCCGTGATTCATCATCTTCTGGCTGTTGGCGCTGATGGTGTAGTCGAGTTTCGGGGCGGGAATGCCGCTGGAATCCTTCAAGACGGGATCGAGCGTGACGCGGTTGTGCTCCTCGGGAAGGTCCTCGCAGATCGCCGAAAGCCCGATGCGGCGGTTGAGGAGTTTGCGATAGGCCGCGTGATGGTCCTCGCCCCAGGGCAGCCGGCCCGCATTGGCGCTGACGATCGCCTCCATGATCGCGCCGACGCCGCGGCCGAACTGGAAGGTATAGCCCCGCACGAAATCGCGACTCGCATCGGTCTCGTAGAATTCCTGGCTCCACAGGCACAGCGGCGGGCCATGATTGCCGTCGAGCGGCTCGTCGACATAGCCGTAGGTGAGCGCATAGGGGTGAAACATCAGGTTCTTGCCGACCAGCCCTGACGTATTGGCGATGCCGTTGGGGAATTTCGCCGACACCGAGTTCAGCATCAGCCGCGGCGTGCCGACGCCGTTGCAGGCGAGGATGACGACCTCGGCGGGCTGGAAGTGCTCGTTGCCGTCGGCGTCGTAATAGATCGCGCCGGACGCCATGCCGTGTTCGTCGACGGTGATTTCGCGCACCCGGCACATCGTGCGCAGTTCGACGCCGGCGCGGATCGCCAGCGGCCAATAGGTGATGTCGGTCGAGGCCTTGGCGCCCTGAGCGCAGCCCGGCGTGCAATGGCCGAGGTTGATGCAGCGCGCGCGGCCCTCGTAATCGGTGGTGGCGATGGTGGTGTCGGAGGGCCACCAGTGCCAGCCGAGCTGGTTCATCGCCTTAGCCAGGCGGGCGCCCGACTTGCCGAGCGGCAGTGGCGGCATCGGCGGTTGTTTCGGCGGATAGGCGGGATCGCCGGCAAGACCCGAGACGCCCATCATGCGGTCATTCTCCGCGAAATACGGCTCCAGCGTCGAATAGTCGATCGGCCAGTCGGCGGCGACGCCGTCGAGCGTGCGCACCTTGAAGTCGGAGGGATGCAGACGCGGAAAATGCGCGGTGTACATGATGGTGCTGCCGCCGACGCCGTTGAAATTTACCACCTTGATCGGCGAATTGGCGTCGTTGATCGGATAATCGGTTGCTCGCGCGCGGCGATTGGGATTGATGGCGAAATCGCTGAACAGCCGCGCCTCCCAGTCGCGGCCGTTGCTGGGATAATCCGATGACTTCACCCAGTCGCCCTGCTCGAGGCACAGGATCCGCATCCTGGTATCGGCGAGGCTCCAGGCCACCGCCGCCCCCGATGCTCCCGATCCGATAATCAGGACATCGACTTTATCGTGCATCGAATTCCCCCCAAAATCCGCGGGCGCTATTGCTCGCCGTCGCGCAGCCGCCGGTAGACCGCGCCGAGCACGTTGGAATAGTCGTCGGTCCAGACCCGCTGGTTCTCGTCGGCTTCGGTCAGGGCCCACACGTCCGACGATGCCAGCTTGCCGACGTCGGCCTCCTCGCGCGCGCAGACCACCACCGAGGTCGAGAAAATATACTCGTTATCCCTGTTGGAGTCCTCGCTGTAGACCCAGCTCTTGAGATCGTTGGCATCGGCGATGCCGACCACGACGCTGGCCAGTTCCAGGTGCCGGTTGGAGACGTGCATCACCACCGCGCCCTGTGGCGCGAGCTTCTTCTCGTAGATCGCCATCGCCTCTTCGGTGGCGAGATGGATCGGGATCGCGTCCGACGAGTAGGCATCGACGATGATCAGATCGTAGGCGCCATCGGGCTCGCGGGCGAAGGTCAGCCGCGCGTCGCCGATCACGGGCTTCAGGTCCGGCTGGCAATTCCTGATATAGGTGAAGTATTTGGGATCTCGCGCGGTGTCGACCATGGTCTGGTCGATCTCGAAGAACTTCCAGGTCTCGCCGGGCTCGGAGGCGCAGGTCAGCGTCCCCGCGCCGAGCCCAATCACCGCGACGCGCAGCGGCGCGCCCTTGCGCTCGCGCACCGCCGTGATCGCCTGCCCGATGCCGCCGTCCTTGTGGTAGTAGGTGATCGGCTCCGGCCGCCCTGTCAGCGGCGTGCCGTCGTCGTTCTGGAATTTCTGCGCGCCGTGAATCGTGGTGCCGTGCATCAGCACGTGATACTGGCCGTGCGGCGTCACCACGATCTTGTGGACACCGAAGAAGCTGCGCACGGTCTCCACCCGCCCGTCATCGGCCGGATAGGCCCGGATCAGCACCAGCGCCACCACCACGGCGCCGAAGATCTTGGCGCGGTTGGCGTTCAGGCCGAGCGCGAGCAAGGCCGAGAGCGCGCCGACCGCGCCGATCATCCAGACCCTGTGGTCGTCGAGCCAATGCATGACCTTGCCGTCGGACCAGGACGGCGCGATCAAGGCGACCGCGAGCACGGTAAAGAACGGCCAGTACCAGCCGCTCCAGTTCCACCGCGAAAGCCGCTCGGCGCCGCCGGGCGGGCGGCACAGCGCCGCCAGGGCCAGCAGAATCGGGTATTCCGCGACCCATGAAAACGCGAACGGCGCGATCAATCCGGCGAACAGGCCGCCGACCATGCCGCCGAACGACAGCGCGACGTAGAAGCCGGTGAGATATCTCGCCGCCGGGCGGGTGCGCGCCAGCTCACCGTGGCAGGCCATCGCGATGACGAAGAAACAGAGCTGATGGCCGCCGAGCGTCAGCAGCAGGTTTTGCTCCCCGCCGACCGCCAGCAGCACGATCACGCCCGTGATCGCCAGCGGCTGCAGCCGCAACATCCATTTGTGCGGCAGCAGCGGGCGCGACTGGAACACCAGCACCCAGGTCAGCAGATACAGCGACAGCGGCAGCACCCACAGCAGGGGCGCTGCCGCGACGTCGGTCGAGATATGCGCGGTGACGGCGATCAACAGGCCCGACGGCACCGCGGCGAGGAAGATCCAGCGCGCGCGCAAGACCCATGGCGGCGGCGGCGCGTCGGCGTCCTCCGCTGTCGTGTCGGCCACAGCCATCACCGGCGAGCGCAGCAGCAGCACGGCGCAGGCGGCGATCAGCACGATCAAGAGGCCGTAGCCGCCGGTCCAGATCAGGTTCTGCGTGCGCAGCGTGAACATCGGCTCCAGCAGCACCGGATAGGACAACAGCGCCAGGAAACTGCCGATGTTCGAGGAGGCGTAGAGGAAATAGGGATCGGGGCCGTCGGGATGGCCTGACCGGAAGAACCAGGCCTGCAACAGCGGATTGTTGGCGGCGAGCGCAAAGAACGGCAATCCGATCGAGACCGCGAACAGGCCCAACAGCCAGAACGCGTAGCCCGAGGTCGGCGGCTCGCCCCACCCGCTCGCGATCGACAGCGGCAGCGACAACAGCGCGATCACCAGCAGCACCAGATGGATCGCCGCCGGAAGCCAGCGGCTGCGGAGTTGCGTCAGGTAATGCGCATAGGCATAGCCCGCCAGCAGCAGCGACTGGAAGAACACCATCGCCACCGACCACACCGCCGGCGAGCCGCCGAGCCGCGGCAGCACCATCTTGGTGAACAAGGGCTGCACCGAGAACAGCAAAAGCGCGCTGACGAAGATCGCGGCGGTGTAGACTGTCAGCACCAGCCGGTTTCGGCTCGCGGAAGGCTGGTCCGTGACGACGGACGGATCAGGTGAAGCCATGAGAACTCCGGCATGATCCCGGCGGGCGCCGGGATTCCGGCCAAGCGCGCCGGGGCGCCAATGCAGCATATGCCGTTGCGACGGGCAATGCGGCGCGCGGGACCGGGATCGTCACTTCGCGCTGGGCTGATACAGCCATCTTCGCTAAGGAGGAGTCGGAAAACATGAAAACGTCATTCCGGGGTCTGCCGAAGGCAGGAACCCGGAATCCCGGCGTTTTTCTTGCGATCTTCAATCTCGAGATTCCGGGTTCATCGCGGCGCGATGCCCCGGAATGACTGAAATGACAAAACCTTCTTGAAGCGGACATGACAGAAGCGGACGTCGTCATCATCGGGGCCGGGCATAACGGCCTCACCTGCGCGGCCTATCTCGGCATGGCCGGCCTGCGCGTGAAGGTGGTCGAGCGCCGCAAGGTCGTGGGCGGCGCGGCGGTGACCGAGGAATTCCATCCTGGCTTTCGTAATTCGGTCGCGGCCTATACCGTCAGCCTGCTCAATCCGCAGATCATTTCAGACCTCAAGCTTAGCGATCACGGTCTGAAAATCGTCGAGCGCCGCGCGCAGAATTTCCTGCCCGCCCCCGACGGCAGCTATCTCCTGACCGGCGAAGGCCGCACCAAGGCGTCAGTGGCAAAGCTCAGCACGCGCGATGCGGACCGGATCGACGCGTTCAACCGCGAGCTCGAAGTGATCGCCGACGTGCTGCGCGCCTTCGTGCTGCGCGCGCCGCCGAACCTGGTCGAGGGCTTCGGCGCGGGCGCGATCCGCGAAGCGTTCAACGCGGTCGGCACCGCCAACATCCTGCGCCGGCTGACGCTCGAGCAGCAGCGTTCGCTGCTCGACCTGTTCACGCGCTCGGCCGGCGAGATGCTGGACGACGTCTTCGAGAGCGATCTGGTCAAGGCGCTCTACGGGTTCGACGCCATCGTCGGCAACTATGCCAGTCCCTACGCCGCCGGCTCGGCCTATGTGATGCTGCATCATGCCTTCGGCGAGGTGAACGGCAAGAAGGGCGTCTGGGGCCACGCCATCGGCGGCATGGGCGCGATCACAGAGGCGATGGCGCGCGCCGCGGGTCGCCATGGCGTCGACATCGGACTGGACGCCGGCGTGCGCGAGGTGATCGTCGAGCGCGACCGCGCCGTCGGCGTCATCCTGGACAATGGCGAGACCCTCCGCGCCACATACGTCGTCTCCGGCGTCAACCCGAAACTGCTGTATACGCGCCTTTTGCCCGCGGACGCGCTGCCGAACGAATTCCTCGACCGCATCAGGAACTGGCGCAACGGCTCCGGCACCTTCCGGATGAACGTGGCGCTCAACACCCTGCCCTCCTTCACCGCGCTGCCCGGCACCGGCGATCATCTCTCCGCCGGCATCATCATCGCGCCCAGCCTGAACTACATGGACCGTGCCTGGCAGGACGCGCGCGCGCATGGCTGGAGCCGCGAACCTGTTGTGGAAGTCCTGATCCCCTCGACCCTCGACGACACGCTCGCGCCGGAGGGCCAGCATGTCGCGAGCCTGTTCTGCCAGCACGTCGCGCCGCAATTGCCCGACGGTCGATCCTGGGACGACCATCGCGGGGAAGTCGCCGATCTCATGATCGCGACCGTGGACAAATACGCGCCGGGTTTCGCGGCAAGCGTGATCGGGCGGCAGGTGCTGTCGCCGCTCGACCTGGAGCGGCAGTTCGGCCTGCTCGGCGGCGACATCTTTCATGGCGCGCTGACGCTGAACCAGTTGTTCTCGGCACGCCCGATGCTCGGCCATGCCGATTATCGCGGGCCGCTGAAAGGCCTCTACCACTGTGGCAGCGGCGCGCATCCCGGCGGCGGCGTCACCGGCGCGCCCGGCCACAACGCCGCGCAGGTGATCCTGCGGGAGCATCGGGCGTTGTTCAAATGAGCGGGTCGATGCGGACAAGGGAGACACAAACCATGGCATCGCCTTTTGCCGGCTGGACCCGGTTCCTGGTCGTCGGACTGCTCGTGTGTCTGTCCGGTGTCGCGGACGCCGCCACGACCGGCCAGCTCAGGAGCAAGGGCAAGGCCCTGCTGCAGGAAAACTGCGGCCGCTGCCATGCGGTCGGCGCTGTCGGCAGGAGCCCGCTGCAAGCGGCCACGCCGATGCGCAATGTCTACGCCAAATTTGCGCCGCGGGAACTGCAGGCCGAACTGCGCGAGGGTATGGTTTCGCGGCACCGGGAGATGCCGCAGGTCGACTTTACCGACGAGCAGGTCGACGCGATCCTGGCCTATCTCTACGCGCTGTCGGTCAGGAAATAGCGACGGACCGTGGTTTGTCGCCCGCGCTTTCGGCGCTGGACTGCGTCGTCGCGTCCACCTTCGCCCGTTGAGTTTATGGCACGGCCTTGCGCCTCCTGATGATGCGCAAGATCGGCTGGCAACCCTGTGGATATCCTGTGGAAAACCGGTTGATGGCGGCATGAAGAAGCCACCGCTTCAGCAGTCTGCGAGCTTCTTCAAGGTCGCTCTGAAGCTGAGGCTGCGGTTTCCGACCAAAGCGGTGCCAAACGCCTCGGCCCGGTCACCGGCAAACGTCCCGGAAAATCCGCTGCTGACTTCCTGCCCAGCGGCCAGCGGGCGAACGAACGGGTCGGCAAAGGGCGTGTGCTGGTTGGTGGTGAGCTGCCCCTTCCAGGTTCCGTCACCGGTCGTGTAGGAACCGACCGACCAGAAATAGGGGCCGCCGCCGATCAAAACGCCGTCCCGGAGGATGAGAATCCCGCTGTCACGGCCCCTGACGCCGTCAAGCATATGCATGTGGATGGAATAGAGCCCGTTCTTCATGGCCTACCAGTCGTCCTCTCGGGCCAGCACGATATCGCCCGTGGCAAGGCGCGTCGAGAAGCGTCTCTCTGTGGATAGGTTTGGTATATTTGGCTGCATAACGCTGTGGGCAAGCCGTGGGTCCGTCACCCCGGACGCAGGGATCGCCGGTAGTGTCTCGAAGCCGGTAAGCTTCGCAAGGGAGGCGGTGGATGGGAAAGCGATCTGGAGCCGTTGAGACATCAGCCGACGTCGATACAGCGCCGCTCTCCTGGTTTAATGCTGAGATAAAGCGCTCCTTGCTCGGCTATGGGACCGGCGGGACTAGCCAAGGCCGCAAAGCTTTTTTCAAGCGTTTGGTCTGGATCGAGGGGGAGCGGGAGCGCGTTCATGGCGTCAAGGCTCCAAGACGCCGATTTGGTTCATAATTTCAAACTGAGACACTACTGGATTGCTGCCCGTTCAAAATAGCAAAGCTCTAAAAGGCTATCCCGCCTGCCTCCGGCGCCTGTATGATGTGACGACCCCACGGAGAGAGCCGACATGACTGCGCTTCAGCATGAATTTTACCGGAGCTTTCGGGGCCCCGGCTCGGCCGACGAGGATTGGTGGTCTCTCGTCTTCGATCCCGAAACCAGGCAATTGCTGGTGCGTCACGAATGGCAGGCTTCCGGGCATGCCGGCTTCGACGATTTCGACGTCACCGAATTCCTGCAGCAGACCGGCGGCGCGCAATCGGCCCTGATCGACAGCCTGTTCCGGGTGCCCGCCGACGCCTAGCGGACCGACGCAAGAATAACCCGGCCGAATGGATTGGCGCCGCCGCGACCCGGCGCCGGGTCATTGATGTCGCGAAGGATAAGGTTTATCCGGCTGTCTTCCATTCCCGGACCCTCCATGACCTTCACGCTCACCCCCACCACCCACCGCGCGAGTTTTGCGATCGGGGACGAAATTGTCGCCAAGCGCGTGGTCGATCTGCTGACCGAGAGCTTTTTCGAGGGCCAGGCCGCGATCGCCGCGTTCGAGGGACCCGGTGGACGCTGGGACATCACCGTGCATTTTGCCGAGGCGCCGGACCAGGTCTCGATCCGCGAACTGGTCGGTCTTGCCGCCGGCGGCGAGGCCGCCGGGGACATCGCCTTCGACATCGTGGAAGCAAAAGACTGGGTCAAGGCCACGCTGCAAGAACTGGTCCCGGTTCGCGCCGGGCGCTTCATCGTGCATGGCCAGCACGACCGCGAAAACGTGCCGCCCAACAAGCTCGGCGTCGAGATCGAGGCGGCGCTGGCGTTCGGCACCGGCCACCACGGCACCACGCGCGGCTGCCTGCTGCTGCTCGATCAGGTGCTCAAGGCGTATCGCCCGCGGCGCGTGCTCGATCTCGGCACCGGCACCGGCGTGCTGGCGATATCGGCGGCGAAGGCGCTGCGGATCAGGGTGCTGGCAAGCGACATCGATCCGCTCTCGGTCAGGGTGGCGCATGAAAATGCACGCCTCAACGGCACCGGCGATCTGGTCGAGACGATCCACGCCACCGGGTTCTCCGCGCCGGAGTTTGCGCGGCGCGGGCCGTTCGACCTGGTGCTGGCCAACATCCTGGCCAATCCGTTGCGGCAGATGGCAACGCCGATGGCCCAACATCTGACGTCATCAGCGCTGGTCATTCTGTCGGGCCTGCTGCCGCATCAGGCGCAAGGCGTCATCGCCGCCTACCGCGCGCGCGGACTGGTGCTGAAACGGCAAATCCGGATCGAGGGCTGGAGCAGCCTGTTGCTGCAGAACGTGAGGTAAAGAGCGGCCGCCGCTATGGGCGCGAACAACGTGTAGGGACTGTATCCGGCGCAGGAAGTCGGCCGCCGGCGTGGGAAATACGCTGCCTATTCCGGCGCTTTCGGTTGCCGGCGGGCGACGACGCCCTTCTCCTCACGCAAGCGTCCGCTTGACCCGCGCCTCGACGAAGCGGTCCAGGATCTGGACGATGACACCGCGTTGCTTGGTGGCTTCAGGAGCAAGCGGGCCGCGTCGGACCGGCGGCGAGATCTTCTCAAACGTGAATGCAGGCATCGTGTATCCCCTCGTCGTTGAGTTGAGACACTCCTGGAGCTTCCCCCTGGTATCGTTGGATCAACCGCCTGTGACAGCAAGTCGTTCCAGCCCGTCTAACGCAGGTGCAGCAATTCAAGCATAATAAATCCCAAATCGGAAGCGATTTGCGTGGATTGCGCAGCTTTCCGCCTGCTCCTAAGGTAGCCCAGCGATGTTCGAAGCCCTTTTCCAGACGTTCGAAGAACCCGAAAGCGGCGTGGCGCTGACCGCGCGGCTGTCCGCCTTTCGCGAGGAGCTGGCGCGGCGCAGCCTTGAGCGGATTCGTGATTCCCCGCGCCGATCAGCAGCAAAACGAATATGTCCCGCCGTCGGAGGAGCGGCTGGCCTGGCTCACCGGCTTCACCGGATCGGCCGGACAGGCCATCGTGCTGCCGCAGGCGGCCGCCGTGTTCGTCGACGGCCGCTATACGCTGCAGGCGGCCAAGCAGGTCGATCGCAAGGCCTGGAGCATCGAGCCGCTGGTCGATCCGCCGCCGGAAAGCTGGCTGGCGAGACATCTCAAGGCCGGCGACCGGCTCGGATTTGATCCATGGCTGCACACCTCCGCGGCGCCGAGCGGCTCGCCGCGGCCTGCGCCAAGGCCGGCGCGGAACTGGTCGCGGTCGACAGCAACCCGCTGGACTCGGTATGGACCGAGCGCCCGCCGCCGCCGCTCGGCCCGGTGACGGTTCACGGCGCCGCAATTTTCCGGCGAAGCGGAAGCCGAGAAGCTCGAGCGGATACGGCTGGAGATCGCAAGACTTGGCGCCGAGGCGCTGGTGCTGTCGGATTCGCACGCGGTGGCGTGGACCTTCAATATCCGCGGCGCCGACGTCTCGCATACGCCGCTGCCGCTGTCCTATGCGCTGGTGCCCAGG
This sequence comes from uncultured Alphaproteobacteria bacterium, assembly GCA_963831585.1. Lineage (GTDB taxonomy): Bacteria > Pseudomonadota > Alphaproteobacteria > Rhizobiales > Xanthobacteraceae > Bradyrhizobium. The sequence continues at coordinate 177,525 of CAWHRA010000032.1, forward strand.
GACGGCCGGCCCACGGTGTTCATCGATCATCGCAAGCTCTCCAACAGCGCCCGCGACCATCTCGAACAATCGGCCGAGGTGCGGGAGCCCGACGCGCTGGCGCCGGCGCTTAACGAACTGGCGCAAGGCGGCGCCGCGATCGCGCTCGACAGCGCGACCGCCGCCGACGCGCTGAGCCGGCTGATATCGTCCGCCGGCGGCAAGCCGCTGCGCGGCAGCGATCCCGTCAGCCTGCTCAAGGCCGTGAAGAACGTCACCGAGATCGAGGGCACCCGAAGTGCGCACCGGCGCGACGCGGTGGCGCTGGCGCGGTTCCTGGCCTGGATCGACCGCGAGGCGCCGACGGGCGCGCTGACCGAGATCGACACCGTCGAGGCGCTGGAAAGCTTCCGCCGCGACACCGGCGCGCTGAAGGACGTCTCGTTCCCGACCATCGCCGGCACCGGACCGAACGGCGCCATCGTGCATTACCGCGTCACCCGCAAGAGCAACCGGCGGATCGCGCCCGGCGATCTCCTGCTGATCGATTCCGGCGCGCAATATGAGGACGGCACCACCGACGTCACCCGCACCATCGCGATCGGCGCGCCGACGCTGGAAATGCAGGACCGCTTCACCCGCGTGCTGCGCGGCCATATCGCGATCGCGCGCGCGGTGTTCCCCGACGGCACCACCGGCGCGCAACTCGACAGCCTGGCGCGGCAATATCTCTGGCAGGCCGGCATCGATTTCGAGCACGGCACCGGCCACGGCGTCGGCAGCTATCTCTCGGTGCATGAGGGACCGGCGCGAATCTCGAAACTCGGCACCACGCCGTTGAAGCGCGGCATGATCCTGTCCAACGAACCCGGCTACTACAAGACCGATGCGTTCGGCATCCGGATCGAGAATCTCGAACTGGTGGTCGGTACCGATATCGCGGGCGCGGAGAAGCCGGTCAACGCCTTCGAGACCCTGACCCTCGCGCCGATCGACCGCCGGTTGATCGACCTGAACATGCTGAGCGGGAACGAACTGAGCTGGCTCAACGACTATCACGAACGCGTCCGCCACGCGGTCCGCCCGCATGTCGACGAGGCCGTCAAGGTGTGGCTCGACGCCGCGACGGAGCCGCTGTCGCTGTAGCCATCGGCCGTCATACCCCGCGAAAGCGGGGTATGCAGTACGCCGTGGCTTCCCGGTCAAAACTCCGCTCTCCGGGATACTGGATCATCCGCTTTCGCGGATGATGACAACCGTATATGTGGCGAGACGCCGAGGCTGACCCCGTCAAATTACGCGCCTCCCGAAAACGGAATAGCCGCATTCCGAAACGACCGTATTCCCGCTGAGCGATAACGCTACTGTCCGATTCAGTGGATTGGATCGGACCTGCATGCACGGGGTGATGGGCAAGCCGCCCGGCGCGGCAACCGGCAAGGACGGCGTCGCGACGTCCCGGATCATGCTGCTGTTGCTGGTCGCGATGACCGGCGTCGCGCCGATTTCGCTCTATATGCTGGTGCCGGCGCTGCCGGTGCTGGCCACCGCGTTCGGCCGCGATATCTCGATCGCGCAGATGACGGTGTCGCTCTACATGGTCGGCATCGCCTGTTCGCAGATCGTCATGGGGCCGCTGTCGGACCGCTTCGGACGTCGCCCGGTGCTGCTCGCCGGTCTTACCCTGATGGTGATGGCGAGCGCGGTCTGCATCTTCGCCGAAACCCTGCCGCAACTGATCGCGGCGCGGTTCCTGCAGGCGCTCGGCGGCGCCACCGGCATGGTGGTGAGCCGCGCCATCATCCGCGACCTCTACAGCCGCGAGCGCATCAGCTCGATGATCTCGCTGGTCATCGCGGTCATGATGATCGCGCAGATGCTGAGCCCCCTGACCGGCGGCCTGCTGGAAACCGCTTTCGGCTGGCGCTCGATCTTCTATGTCATCACATCGGCGTCCCTCATCATCGCCGTGGCGATTGCGCTGGCGCTGCCGGAAACGCGCCGCCTCCGCGCCGGGGGCAGCAATTTCCGTGGCGATGTCGGCTATCTCATCACCAGCCGCGCCTTCATCGGCTACATGCTGTGCCAGGTGCTGGCCTCGCAGATCATCTTCACCTTTGCCGGCGGCGGGCCCTATATCGTGGTCATGCAGATGGGCCGCTCCAGCGCCGAATACGGCGCCTGGTTTGCCGCCACCGGCTTTGCCTATCTGATCGGCAATCTGTTCTGCGTCCGCTTCGCGCCGCGTCACTCGCTGGAGAGACTGATCTGGTTCGGGCTGGCGCTGCAAATCACCGGCAGCGTGCTCAACCTGATCTGGGGGATCGCCGGGCTCAATTTGATGCCGTCCTGGCTGTTCGGCACCCAGATGCTGGTGATGTTGGCCAACGCCTTCGTGATGTCGAACTCGGCGGCCGGCGCCATCAGCATCCGCCCCGAGGCCGCCGGCACGGCCTCCGGCGCGATGGGATTCCTGCAGATGGGAATCGGCTCGCTGTTCTCGCAATTCGGCGCCTATCTCGGCGGTCATTTTGCCACGCCGGTCGCGCTCAACGCCGCCATCGTGATCCTGTCGATCGCCTGCGCCTCGACGATGTTCTTCCTGGTGCCGCGCCGTGACGTGGTGGTGAGCGAGGAATTGATCGGACAGGCGGAGGAGGAAGAAAGCGGGATGATGTGAAGGATTTTCGTGGCCCGGATGGAGCGAAGAACCCTCACCCCCCAACCATCTTCAGCCACTCGTCCTCGGTCAGCACCTCGACGCCGTGCTTCTTGGCTTCCGCGAGCTTCGAGCCGGCGCCGGGACCGGCGACCACGTAGTCGGTCTTCTTCGACACCGAACCCGCCGCCTTGGCGCCCAGCCGTTCGGCCATCGCCTTGGCTTCGTCGCGGGTCATCTTTTCCAGCGAGCCGGTGAAGACGACGGTCTTGCCGGCGACCTTCGAATTGCTCTTCGGCTTCTCGGCATCGAGAATGGTGACTTCCTTCGTCAGCCGCTCGACGATGCCGCGGTTGTGGCTCTCGCCGAAATAGGCCTTGATGCTGGCAATCACGGTGTCGCCGATCTGGTCGAGCGCATCCATCTCGGCGATCGCCTCCTCGTCGTCCTTGGCGACCTTCAGGCAGGCGTCGTGAAAGGCCTCCCAGGAGCCGTAGCCGCGCGCCAGCGCCAGCGCCGTGGTCTCGCCGACATGGCGCATGCCGAGCGCAAAGATAAAACGCTCCAGCGAAATGCGCCGCCGCTCCTCGATCGCGGAGAACAGATTGCGCACCGAGGTCTCGCCGTAGCCTTCGATCTCCTCCAGCTTGAGCCTGGCGTTGCGCTTTTCCAGCGTGAAGATATCGGCCGGCTCCTTCACCCACCCCTGCTCGATAGAAGAACTCGATCTGCTTCTCGCCGAGCCCTTCGATGTCGAAGGCGCGGCGCGAGGCGAACAGTTTGAGGTGTTCGATCTTCTGGTAGGGACAGGCGAACTCGCCGGTGCAGCGGGCGCGGGCGCCCTCCTCGCCGGTGGCGGTCTCCTCGCGCACCACGTCGGTATGCAGCGGACACGGGCACTTTTTCGGAAAATGATAGGGCCTTGCATCCTTCGGCCGCTTGTCGATCACGACATCGACAATTTGCGGGATCACGTCGCCGGCGCGCTGGACCACGACGGTGTCGCCGATCCTGATGTCGCGGCCCTCGCGCAGTTGCTCGCCGTCGCCGCCGATACCCCTGATGTAGTCCTCATTGTGCAGCGTGACGTTCTGCACGATCACGCCGCCGACGCCGATCGGCTCGAGCTTGCCGACGGGCGTGAACGAGCCGGTGCGGCCGACCTGGATCTCGATGTCCCGCAGCACCGTGATGGCGCGCTCGGCCGGGAACTTGTGCGCGATCGCCCAGCGCGGCGTGCGCGACACGAAGCCGAGGCGCTCCTGCCAGTCGAGGCGGTCGACCTTGTAGACGACGCCGTCGATGTCGTAATCGAGCTTGGCGCGCTGTTCCTCGATCTTGCGATGAAATGCGATCAGCTGCTCGACCGAATGACAGATTTTCGTCAGCGGATTGGTCTTGAAGCCGCAGCGCTCGAACCAGCCGATCATGCCGGACTGGGTGTCCTCCGGCATGTCAGTCATCTGCCCCCAGGCGTAGGCGAAGAAGCCGAGCGGCCGCGAGGCGGTGATCGAGGGATCCTTCTGGCGCAGCGAGCCTGCCGCCGAGTTGCGCGGGTTGGCAAAGATGGTGCTGCCCTCGGCCTTCTGCCGCTCGTTGAGCGCGAGAAAGGCCTTCTTGGTCATGTAGACCTCGCCGCGCACTTCGCAGATGTCGGGCACGTTGCGGCCCTTCAGTTTCTTCGGCACGTCCTCGAGCGTGCGGATATTGGCGGTGACGTCCTCGCCCTCGGCACCGTCGCCGCGGGTCGCGGCGGTGACGAGTTCGCCTTCCTCGTAACGCAGCGACATCGAAAGCCCGTCGATCTTCGGCTCGGCGCTGAAATCGATCCCGTCGCCATCGGCGAGCTTGAGGAAGCGGCGAATGCGCCCGACAAAATCGAGTACGTCTTCCTCGGCAAACGCGTTGTCGAGCGACAGCATCGGCACCGCGTGGCGGACTTTCTTGAATTTTCCCGACGGCGCCGCGCCGATCTTCTGCGACGGCGATTCGCTGGAGACGAATTCGGGAAACCTCGCCTCGATGGCGTTGAAGCGCTGGCGCAGCCCGTCATATTCGGCGTCGGAAATCTTCGGCGCGTCGTCCTGATAATAGGCCTTGTCGTGCCGCTCGATCTCGAGCGTCAGCCGCTTGTGCTCGACCTTGGCCTGGGCCTTGGTGAGGTTGGCGACGTCGGGGGAGGATTTGGGTTTTGCTGCCTTGGCCATGGTTCCTGAATACGACGAAGTCCATGTCAAGAAAAGACGGCCAGGCGGCGTTCCCGGATGCTGAGCGCAGGCCGTACGACGCTTAACTCGCCGCCTTCAGCAGCCGTTCCGCCGCCGCGCGGGCCTCGGCGGTGATCTCGGCGCCGGCCAGCATGCGGGCGATTTCCTCGCGGCGGTGATCGGCGGCGAGCGCGTTGACGCGGGTGGCGACGCGCTTGCCCTTGTCGAGCGCGTCCTTGGAAATCAACAGATGCTGGCTGGCGCGCGCCGCCACCTGCGGCGCATGCGTCACCGCCATCACCTGCACCTTGCCGGCGAGCCGCGCCAGCCGCGCGCCGATCGCGTCCGCCACCGCGCCGCCGACGCCGGTGTCGATTTCGTCGAACACCAAAGTCGGCGCCGAGCCGCGGTCGGACAGCACCACCTTGAGCGCCAGCAGGAACCGCGACAACTCGCCGCCGGAGGCGACCTTCATCAGGGGCCCGGCCTTGGTGCCGGGATTGGTCTGCACCCAGAATTCGACGCGATCGAAGCCTTGCGGCCCCGGCGACTTCGGATCGGAATCGATCTGCGTCATGAACTTGGCGCGTTCGAGCTTCAGCGGCGCCAGTTCGGCATTGACGGCCTTGTTGAGCTTCTCCGCCGATTTTACGCGCGCAGCGGAAAGTTTCGTGGCTGCCGCGCCGTAGCGCGCGTCGGCTTCGCTGGCCGCCGCCTCCAGCTTCTTCAACCGGTCGGCGCCGGCGTCGATCAGCGCCACGTCGGCGGCGTATTTTTTCGCGAGCTCCGCCAGCCCGTCGACGGGCGTCGAATATTTGCGCGAGGCGGCGCGCAGCGCGAACAGCCGCTCCTCGATCCGTTCGAGCTCGGCAGGGTCGAAATCGGCCGCGATCAGCGCCGCGTTGAGGTGCTGGTCGGCCTCCTCCAGCGCGTTGATCGCGGCATCGATCGCCTTCACCGCGGGCTCGACCAGCGCCGGCAGATTCCCGGCGCGGCGTTCCAGCCGCCGCACCGCTGCCGACAAGGCAGGAACCGGCGAATGAGGGCCGCCGACCGCGTCCTGCGCCTCGCGCAGATCGGCGGCGATCTTCTCGCCCTGCATCATGGTGGTGCGGCGCTCGGCGAGCGCGGTCTCCTCGCCGTCCTTCGGCGCGAGCTTCTTCAGCTCGTCGGAGGCATGGCGCAGATAATCGGCCTCGCGCGCGGCGCGCTCCATGTCGGCGCGGTGCGCGTCGAGCACGCCATTGGCGGCGCGCCGTTCGTCCCAGAGCACTTCCAGCGCCGCGACATCCTTCTCAAGCCCGGCAAAGGCATCGAGCAGGCGGCGGTGGGTGGAGGCATCGACCAGCGCGCGCTCGTCATGCTGGCCGTGGATCTCGACCAGCGCCGAACCGACCGCCTTCAGGGTCTGCACGCTGATGGCCTGATCGTTGATGAAGGCGCGGGTGCGGCCGTCGGCGAGCTGGACGCGGCGCAGGATCATCTCGCAAGAATCTTCAAAACTCGTATCGTCGAGCCCGTTATCGCCGAGGATCTTCGCGGCCGGATGATCCTTCGGCACGTCGAACACCGCGGTGACCTGGCCCTGCTCGGCGCCGTGACGCACGAGCCCGGCGTCGCCGCGGCCGCCAAGCGCCAGCGCGAAAGCGTCGAGGAGGATGGATTTGCCCGCGCCGGTCTCGCCGGTCAAAACCGCGAGCCCACGGGAAAACTCGATATCGAGCCGTTCGATCAGGACGATGTCACGGATCGAAAGACGCGCCAGCATGGAAGGTAAGACCCTAACCGAGACCCAGTTTCTTGAAGGCTTTGGAGATATAGGAACCCGTATTCTCGCTGGGCTCGACTCCGCCTGACTTCACAAGATTATAGGCGTCTTTGTACCAGGGGCTATCAGGAAAATTGTGTCCGAGCACGGCCGCCGCGGTCTGCGCCTCGCCGACGATGCCGATCGCCATGTAGGCCTCGGTCAACCGGGCCAGCGCTTCCTCGACATGCCGGGTGGTCTGATAGCGGGTGACCACGGTCTTGAAGCGGTTGATGGCGGCGGTGTAGTCGCGCTTTTCCATGTAATAGCGGCCGACATCCATTTCCTTGCCGGCGAGCTGGTCGCGAGCGCCTTCGAGCTTGGCCTTGGCGCTGACGGCATATTCCGAGGTCGGATATTTGCGGATCACCTCTTCCAGCGCGGCGATCGCCTTCTCGGTGCGGCCCTGGTCGCGCGAAATATCCGGGATCTGGTCGTAATGCGAGGCCGCGATCAGGTATTGCGCGTAAGCCGCGTCCTGGCTGCCCGGGTGCAGGGTGACGTAGCGGGTGGCGGCGCCGATGCAGCTGTCATAGTCGCCCGCGTTGTAGAAGGCGTAGGCCGACATCAACAGCGATTTGCGCGCCCAGTCGGAATAAGGATGCTGGCGATCGACCTCCTCGAATTTCTTCGAGGCCGCCTTCGGATCCTGCTTCTGATTCATCAGGAACAAGCCCTCATTGTAGAGCTTGTCCGCCGGCTCATCGACGAAGGTGTCGTCCTTCGCCATGAACTTGTCCCACAGCGCGCCGGTGCCGCAGCCGCTCAGGGGAATCGCGAGCATGATCAGACCCGCGGCCAGCCGCAATTGCCGGCCAAATCGGCTGCCGGCCGATATCCTGCGCAGTTCGAGCGTCGTACGCTGTGCCGACATGAATCCTAGACCTGACGCTTGTGCCGCAGTGCCCGCCGCGCGCCCCTTGAGCCCGCTCATGGACGCCATGATTGCCGTGCCCGTGGCGCCTGCCATGCAACCGGGGCTATTTAGCCGAAAAAAATCTGTTAACCAACCGGATACGCAGGCATTTCGCCCGGATTAAGGCGGCACGGGCCGATCGCGACGGAACATGGTTACTTTGGCGAATTGGGCTGTGCGCACGGCCATCCAGCGGCGTCCGGAAGCACGCCAAGGGCGGTCCAGGTAAAGTCCGGACATTCGAGCGGTTAGGAAGTGTCCAAAGTACGGTCAGGACATTTCGAAGAGACAAAAGTCAGGAAACGTCGGGGCCGTAGGCCGGGGCGATCATGCCGCCGACCATGCCGCTGCCGGCTTCGGCGTAAACCCGCGAGCGACGGGCGGTTTCGGCTTCGATCACCCGCCAGGCGGTACGATCGGCCAGGAGCGCCGTGAGCACGGCATGGTTGAGCTTGTGACCGCCGCGCACCGAGCGATAGGCGCCGAGCAGCGGCAGGCCGGCCAGCGCGAGATCGCCGATCACGTCGAGCACCTTGTGGCGGGCGCATTCGTCGCCGTAGCGCAGGCCTTCGGTATTGAGCAAGCGGGTATCGTCGAACACCACCGTATTCTCGAACGAGGCGCCGAGCGCAAAGCCGGCGCTCCACAGCCGCGCGACGTCGCTCATGCAGCCGAAGGTGCGGGCGCGGCAGAGTTCGCGGCGAAACCGTTCCGGGCTGAGATCGAGCGAATAACTCTGGCGGCCGATCACGGGATTGGTGAAGTCGATTTCGATCTCGGCGCGGAAACCGGCCGCATGGGGCCGCAATTCGCCGAACGAATCGCCCATCGTCACCTGCACCGGTTTCAGGACCTGGAGGAAACGGCGCGATCCCGACTGGGTCAGGATACCGGCCTGATCGATCGCGGCGACGAAGGCCGCCGCGCTGCCGTCCATAATCGGAACTTCCGGGCCATCGATTTCGATGGTGGCGTTATCGACGCCCATTCCGCGCAGCGCCGCAAGCACGTGCTCGGCGGTGGAGACCAGCGGGCCTTCGCGGTCACCCAGCACGGTTGCAAACTCGGTGGCGATCACGGATTCCGCGACGGCCTGAACTTCGCGGTCGCGACCATCCAATCCGGTGCGGACAAAAACAAAACCCGCATCGACAGGTGCAGGTCCGAGGGTGAGACTGACGGGAAGACCGGAATGTACGCCGACACCTGTCACGGTGGCTTGCGCGCGAAGCGTTGTCTGCCGGCTAAATTTCATTCGAGAACCGCCCACTACCGACTTACCAAGAGATCAGACCAGATCAGAACCCGAGTGGTTCCGTTTGATTCGTCTCTAAGTTTCCCCAAGTCACGGCGGAGAATACCATTGCCTCAAAGAGCGCCAACTCACGGTTCTTTACCGATTGTTACCCTATCTCTGCCGCATTCGCGCCAAAGCTTAACCAAATTACGCCGACTTTGGCACCGATCCCGGTCATGCCAGTCCATCATGGGATGCATAATTAATCATTTAAAATCAGTTGCTTGCTGAAGAGTCCGCCTTGCCCTCCGGGGCAAAAAATTAAGGTCCCGGCTGGCTCCAGCCGGGACCTTTTGGTCGTAAGGAATGTAACAATCTTCAGTTCGATTGGCGGCGCAGGAAGGCGGGGATATCCAAATGATCGTCGCCCTGTGGCGTTGCTGCAACAGGTGCCGGACGGCCGTGGGCGTCCAGACCTTGCGGAGCGGGCCGACGCGCGTATTCGGATACCGGATCGTTTGACGCAATCTGCTGCGCGACCGAGCGCTGCGGCTTGCGGTCCGGCAGCGGGGGCATTGGCGCCATGGCTGGACCCGCGGCGCGGGCCGCGATCGGCGGCTCGGTTTCTTCGTCGCGGCGACCAAGACCGACATTGGCGAGGCGCTGCAGCAGGGACATCCGGGTCTTCTGCGGATGCTCCTCCTCGGCGTCGCCGCGTGCCTGCCGGATTTCGTTCTGGGCCGGCATCGGCAGATCCTCGAATTTCGGCATCCGGGGCGCGCGGGCCGGCGGACGTTCGGCCGCCTGCGGGATGAAGGTTTCGGGCGTGGCGGGTTCCTGGATCTCGACCCGTGCGACCTCGTGGCGGTCCGGGAACAACGTCGGCTTCTGTGCCGCGATCGGGCGAACCATGACGTCGCCATAGGAGGCGGACTGCAGCGGCGCCGGCGCGGGCTGGGGCGGAGCCTCGACCGCCGCCGCAATGGCGGCAAGGGCTGCGCGTTCGACGGTGTTGGAGGTGCGCTGCGGCGGCGCGGCAGCGGGAGCCGCCAGTGCATGCGCCGGGGCCTCCATCTTCTGGGCGGCGCGCTCGGCCAGGCGTGCATTGTCGGCGCGCAGCCGGGCGGTCAGCTCGGCCAGGCGGTTTTCCGGCGAGGCGGTGGGAGCAGCCGCGCCGGGCGTGAGGGTCGCGCCCGGCGTGGCGTTGCGAATCAGCGCCTGTTCGATGCCGGTGGCGACGACGGAGACGCGGATGATGCCGTCAAGGCTCTCGTCGAAGGTGGCGCCGACGATGATGTTGGCGTCCTGATCGACTTCCTCGCGGATGCGGGTGGCGGCTTCGTCGACCTCGAACAGCGTCAGGTCCTTGCCGCCGGTGATCGAGATCAGCAGGCCGCGCGCGCCCTTCATCGAGGAATCGTCGATCAGCGGATTGGCGATCGCAGCTTCCGCCGCGGTCAAGGCGCGCTTGTCGCCCGAGGCTTCGCCGGTGCCCATCATCGCCTTGCCCATTTCCCTCATCACCGCCCTCACGTCGGCGAAGTCGAGGTTGATCAGGCCTTCCTTGACCATCAGGTCGGTGATGCAGGCGACGCCCGAATAGAGCACCTGGTCGGCCATCGCGAAGGCGTCGGCGAACGTGGTCTTTTCGTTGGCGACCCGGAACAGGTTCTGGTTCGGGATGATCAGGAGCGTATCGACCACCTTGTGCAGCTCGGCGATGCCGGCCTCGGCGGTGCGCATGCGGCGCTGACCTTCGAAATGGAACGGCTTGGTCACCACGCCCACGGTGAGGATGCCCATGTCGCGCGCGGTCTTGGCGATCACGGGGGCGGCGCCGGTGCCGGTGCCGCCGCCCATGCCGGCGGTGACGAACACCATGTTGGCGCCCGAGAGATGGTCGCGGATCTCATCGAACACTTCCTGGGCGGCGGCCGCGCCGACATCCGGCTGCGAACCGGCCCCGAGGCCCTGGGTGACCTGGGTGCCCATCTGGATGATGCGCTGCGCCTTGGACATGGTGAGCGCCTGCGCGTCGGTGTTGGCGACGACGAAATCGACCCCCTGCAGTCCGGCGGTGATCATGTTGTTGACGGCGTTGCCGCCGGCTCCACCAACGCCGAATACGGTAATGCGCGGCTTCAGTTCGCTGATGTCGGGGGGAGTAAGATTGAGTGCCATGGTTGCCTCTCGATTACGACGCGCGCGTTGGTTCACCCCGGCCGACGGCCGCGGGGATTGGTGAAAGCCGAAGAGTGGTGCGGAAAAGTTTCATCAGAAGCCCTCGCGAAGCCATCGTCCGACCTTTCCCAAATAGCCGTCAGTCCCTGTCCTGAGCTGCCGCGTATGCCGCGGTTCGACATGTTCCAGATGGGCATATTGCGGGTAGACCAGCAGGCCCGAGGGGACCGCGAACGACGCGCTCTTCGCCTCGTTGGGCAGGCGGCCGAAGCCGAGCGGGCGGCCGATCCGGACCGGCCGGCCGAGGATCTGGGTCGCGAGTTCGGGGAAGCCGGTGAGCTGCGAGGCGCCGCCGCTCAGCACGACCCGCGCCTTTGGCTCTGCGGCAAAGGGGGAATCCGCGAGGCGGTCCCTGACCATTTCAAATATCTCCTCGGCGCGGTGCCGAACGATGTTCGCGATCGTGGCGCGGGACACGATCTGCGGCACATCCTGCTCGCTGTCGCCGGCGGTCGGCACCGACATCAGCTCGCGCGTATCCGACCCGCCGGTCAGCACGGTGCCATATAACGTCTTGATTCGCTCGGCATCCGCAATGCACGCGGACAGACCGCGGGCAAGATCCATCGTGATGTGTTGCCCGCCGACCGCAAATCCGGAGGCATGCACGAACCGGCCGGCGGAATAGGTGGCGATCGTGGTGGTTCCCGCCCCCATCTCGACCACGGCGGCGCCGAGATCGGCCTCGTCGTCGGTCAGGACCGACAGGCCTGCGACATAAGGACTCGCCGCCATGGCCTCGACGTTGAGATGACAGCGCTCGACCACCAGCATCAGGTTCTTGGCCACGGTCGCATCCGACGTGACGACGTTCATGTCGACCCCGAACTGGCGGGCCACCATGCCGCGGGGGTCGCGGACGCCCTTGACGCCGTCGAGGGCGTAGCCGACCGGCAGCGCATGCAGCACGGTACGGCCCGGCCCGGTGGCGTGGCGCATGCCGGCGGAGGTGATGCGGGAGACGTCGGCGTCGGTGACCGCGCCGCCCTTGATGTCGGCCGCGGCCTCGACCAGCTGGCCCTGCAGCCGCCCGCCCGACACCGACAGCAGCACCAATTCGACGCGGACCTTGGCCATGCGCTCGGCAAGCGCCACCGCCTGGCGCACCGCTTGTTCGCATTCGGCGAGATCGACCACCGTGCCGGCCTTCATGCCGCGCGACTGGATCTGGCTGTATCCGATCAGCTCGACCGCATGGGTCCGCCCGCGTAGCGCCTCGCTCGGCGGGCACGGCTTCAGCCGCGCGATCATGCAGGCGATCTTGCTGGTGCCGATATCGAGCGAAGCCACCAGTGCGGTACGCTTCTGCGGCATCGGGCGCGTCTTCGGCGTCTGGTTGCGATCAAGGCCGGTCATGCGTCACCGGCTTTCTTCTTCTGCTGTTGCTTCTTGAACAGTTCCTCGCGCGCCCTGGCCGCATCATCCGACAGCTGCACCGTCAGCCGGTCCGGCAGCCGCATGTCGACGGCGACGATGTCGCGCGAAAACAGCCGGTCTTCCCGGTCGAGCTTGGTCAGGCTCGCCAGCGCGTTGCCGACGTCGTTTTCCGGCAGCCTGATATCGAGGCCGTCCTTCAGCCGCAGGTTCCAGCGCCGCTCGCCGACGAAAATCGCGGCCTTGGTCACCGCGTGCACCTGCGGATAGCGCGCCAGCAGCGCCAGGAAATCCCTGGCGCGGGTCGCGGCGCCCTTGCCGACCACCAGCGGTAGCGAGACGAAGCGGCTCGACAGATAGGGTTCGAGCACCGTGCCGTCATCCGATATCACCGAAAGCCGGCCGTCCTGCTGCCACAGCGCGAAAGCCGAGCGCTCGACGATGTCGATCTGGAGCTGGCCGGGATAGAACTTCAGCACGGTGGCGTCGGCGATCCAGGGATTGGCCTTCAGCCTGTCGCGCACCGCCGCGGCGTCGAGGAACAACAGCGAGGAGCGGCCGTTGACGCCGCCGCTCGCGAGCACCTCGTCCTGGGTCAGTTGCTTGCGGCCATTGATGGCGACCGTGGTGATGCGAAATCCGGCCGAATTGGCCAGCGCGTTGCGGGTGTCGCTCAGCGCCGAGGTCACCTCCTCGAGGTGGCCGCCCTTGACGATGCCGAAGACGGCGCTGCCCGCGAGCAGCAGCACGGTCAAAGCGACGCCGGCGCGGTTCGGCAGATAGCGTTCGACGGTTTCGATCAGCCGGTGCGGCGGCTCGCGTTCGATCGACGGTTTGGTGACGGCGCGCTTCCGCGCCAGGTGCTCGCGCAACAAGATGACCGCGCCGATGGCGGCGGCTTTCAGGTCAGTTTGAGGCCTCGGCGATCTCCGCGATCGAGCGAGGCGTCCTGCACCATCCATTGCACGAGCTCGTCAAAGTTATGCCCGCAAACGCTTGCGAGTTCTGGCACCTGTGACGTCTCGGTCTTGCCGGGCTTTTCGGGCCTGGGCCTCATTGCAGAAGAGGCCTGTTCCCTCGATGCGGTCGCAGAAAGCGGAAATCCGCAACAGCTCACGCCCCGGCAGCCAAGCGCCACATGCGCCGCCAGCGTTAACCTTCGGACTTCCTGGTAAACAAATGGTAAATCAGGGTGAGGCAGAACGTAATTTGATCCGCCTTCTGAGTAGTTTGCCTCGAATTCGTAAAGTTTTACCAATGAGCGAGGCACCGCCACCCCGGATTTGACCGGATGGGCAAAAAACTACCTTTGCGTGTGCTTCTCCGCCAACGCGATCTGACCGCGCAGGAAGTCTGCGAATTCGATTCCGTGGGCCTTGAGCGCCTTGGGATAAAGCGACGCCTTAGTCAGACCCGGCAGGGTGTTGGTCTCGAGATAGATCGGGCCCTTTTCCGAGATGATGAAATCGGTCCGGGAATAGCCGCCGCATGACAGCGCCCGGTGCGCGCGCAGGGCGTGATCCATGATTTGCGCGTTGACCTCGGGAGCGAACCGGGCGGGACAGATTTCCTGCGTCGCCTTGGCGATGTACTTGGCCTCATAGTCGAACGCGCCTTCCGCCGGGATGATCTCCACCGGCGGCAGCGCGATCAGCGACCCATCGAGTTGCTCCAGCACGCCGCACGTCGCCTCCTGGCCTGCGATGAACGGTTCGACGACATATTCCTCGGTCCTGGCGGCCCTACGGACGGCGACGAGATCCTGCTTCGCGTTGACGAAGATCAGCCCGTAACTGGAGCCATCGCGTGCCGGCTTGGCAATCAGCCTGCCGTACTCGGCAAACGCTGTATCCATATCTTCCAGCGCAATGCCGGCAGGCGCCTTCACCCCCGCGATCTCGGCGAAGCGCTTGGCGGCGATCTTGTCGAAGGCGAGATGCGACGAGGCCGAGCCGGAACCGGTAAAGGGAATCCCGCGCATCTCGCACATGGCCTGCAGTTCGCCATTCTCCGCCGTGCCGCCGTGCAGGCCGAGCACCAGCAGCCGGTCCTCGCCCATTGCCTGGTCGAGCGCCTGCTCGATCCTGCCGAGGCTGGGCGTGCCGGGCCGGAACGGATGCTCAAATGGCCGCGAATGCTTCAGAAGCATCTCGGAGGCGGTTTCGTGCACGGTGTCGTCGACATCCCAGAACCACAGACCAGCATCGGGCAACGCCGAATGCAGCGCCTGGGCGGAGGCCACCGACACCAGGCGCTCCTTGTTCGTGCCGCCGAAAAGAATGGTGATCCGCATCAGTCCCGCTCGATCCCGATCCGCTTGATTTCCCAGTGTAGCTCAATTCCGGACTTTTCCTTCACCCGCGCGCGAACCGTCTCGCCCAGGGTTTCGATGTCGCGGCCGGTCGCATCGCCGGTATTGATCAGGAAATTGCAGTGCATTTCCGACACCTGCGCGCCGCCGACGCGCAAACCCCGGCAGCCCGCGGCATCGATCAGCTTCCAGGCGCTCTGGCCGGGCGGATTCTGGAAGGTCGAGCCGCCGGTCTTCTCCCGGATCGGCTGCGCGGTCTCGCGGTGGGCTTGGACCTCGGTCATCCGCGCGCGGATCGCTTCTGGCGCGGCGATGGCCCCGCGAAAGCGCGCGGAAGTAAAAATAATCGAGGGGTCAACGCCACTATTGCGGTAGACGAATTTCATCTCGGCGTTCGTAAAGCTATGCTTGCTGCCGTCGCGGCCGATGCCGGTCGCCTCGACCAGGACGTCCCTGGTCTCGGCGCCATTGGCGCCGGCGTTCATGCGCAGCGCTCCGCCGACGGTGCCGGGAATGCCGAAGAAGAATTCCAGACCACCGATGTTGGCTGCCGCCGCGGTCTCCGCGACGCGCTTGTCGAGCGCGGCGGCGCCGGCGCTGACGATGTCGCCTTGGACGCTGGTGTCGCCGAAACCGCGCGGGCTGAGCCTGATCACCACGCCCGGCAGGCCGCCGTCGCGCACGATCAGGTTGGAGCCGACGCCGACGACAGTGACCGGCCATTCACCCGGCAGATGCTCGAGGAAATAAGCGAGATCGTCTTCATCCGTTGGCGTGAACAGCACCTGCGTCGGGCCGCCGACCCGAAACCAGGTCAGCTCCGCGAGCGACTGATTCGCCAGCAGCCGCCCGCGCAAGCCGGGCATCGCGGCCTTGAGCTCGGGCGTGATGTCGGGAAAGCTCACTTCTGCCCCAGCGCCTTCAATTCGCCCGGCAACGCGTAGGCCCATTGCGTGATGTTGCCGGCGCCGAGACAGACGACGAGATCGCCGCGGCTGGCAATGCCGTGGACGACACCGGCGAGAGCGGCGGAATTTGGCAGCGGGATCACCTCGCGATGGCCGTGCGCACGCAGGCCGAGCACGAAATGATCGCGATCGATGCCGGGAATTGGCGCCTCGCCGGCCGGATAGACCTCGGCGACGACCACGGTATCGGCGTCGTTGAAGCAGGTGCAGAATTCCTCGAACAGCGATTGCAGGCGGGTGAAACGATGCGGCTGCACCACGGCGATGATCTTGCCGTTGGTGGATTCGCGCGCCGCCCTCAGCACCGCCGCGATTTCAACGGGGTGATGACCGTAGTCGTCGATGACGGTGATGCCGTCCGATTCGCCGGTCCGCGTGAAGCGCCGCTTGACGCCGCCGAAGCCCGCGATCGCCCGGCGGATGGCGTCGTCGGAAAGGCCGAGTTCGTGCGCGACCGCGATCGCCGCCGTCGCGTTCCATGCGTTGTGCCGCCCCGGCATCGGCAGCACGATGTCGGCGATCTCATGCACCGCATCGGTCTTGCGGTCGCGGAACACGATCTTGAATTTCGAGCCGCCGCCCATTGGGGTGAAGTCCATCAGCCGCGCGTCGGCCTGCGGATTTTCGCCATAGGTGATGATGCGGCGATCCTCGATCTTGCCTACCAGGGTTTGCACCACGGGATGGTCGATGAACATCACGGCGAAGCCGTAGAACGGCACGTTCTCGACGAAATTGCGGAACGCGTCCTGCACCGCCTCGAAGGTCCCGAAATGATCGAGATGCTCGGGGTCGACATTGGTGACGATGGCGACGTCGGCCGGCAGTTTCAGGAATGTGCCGTCGCTCTCGTCGGCTTCCACCACCATCCAATCGCCGGCCCCGAGCCGGGCATTGGTGCCGTAGGCATTGATGATGCCGCCATTGATCACGGTCGGATCGAGGTCGCCGGCATCGAGCAGGGCCGCGACCATCGAGGTCGTGGTGGTCTTGCCGTGGGTGCCGGCGATCGCGACGCAGCTTTTCAGCCGCATCAACTCGGCCAGCATTTCGGCACGGCGCACCACCGGAATGCGCTGGGCGCGCGCCGCCATCAGTTCGGGATTGTCGCGCTTGATCGCGGTCGACACGACAAGCACATCGGCACCATCGATATTCTCTGCCTTGTGGCCGACGCTGATCCTGACGCCCTTGTCGCGCAACCGGGTGACATTGGCGCCCTCGGCGGCGTCCGAACCCTGTACGGTGTAGCCGAGGTTGCACAACACCTCGGCGATGCCGCTCATGCCGATGCCGCCGATCCCGACGAAGTGGATGGGTCCGATCTCGCGCGGCAGTCTCATGGTTGCATCCGCATGTTCTCGTTACGCCCGGGCATAAGCGCGAAGCGCATCCTTGCGCCTGGCGTCCCGGACATCCACGAATCTCCACCACTTTCATGCAAGACGTAGATGGCCGGGACAAGCCCGGCCATGACGCTAAATTTTCCAAATCCGGACCATTTGGCCTAGATTCCGGCGACTTTCATCAGCAGATCGGCCAGCCGCTCGGCGGCGTCGAGCCGGCCGACGGTGCGGGCGCTGGCAGCCATCGCGGCGAGGCGCGCCGGCTCGGCGGCGAGCCCGGAGATTTCCGCCGCCAGCCGGTCGGGGGTGAAATCGGCCTGCGGAATCCGAAGCGCCCCGTTGACCTGCGCCAGCACGCCGGCATTGGCGAACTGGTCCTGGTCGATCGAGCCCGGCAGCGGTACCAGGATCGAGGGCCGGCCGATCGCAGCAAGCTCGGCCACGGTGCCGGCGCCGGAGCGCGACACCACGAGGTGATTGGAGGCCAGCCGCGCCGGCAGATCGCTGAAGAACGGCGCCAGTTCGGCGTTGATCTTCAGCCGGTCGTAGACGGCGCGCACCCGCGCCATGTCCTCTTCGCGAACCTGCTGGGTGAGGACCAGCCGGTTCCACAGCGCCGGCTCCAGCCGCTCGACGGCTGACGGCACGATATCGGCCATCACGCGCGCGCCCTGGCTGCCGCCGACCACGAGCAGCCGGAACGCTCCCGACGGTTCGGGCGCGGCATAATTCACCGCGGCCGCCGCCAGCACCGCCGGGCGCATCGGCGTGCCCACCGTCGTGGTCTTGCCGGCCAGCGCCGGATCGCGGTCGAGCACGCCCGGCAGCGAGGTCGCGATCGCGCTGACGCGGCTGGCGAGAAAACGGTTGGCGCGGCCGAGCACGGCGTTGGCCTCGTGAATGACGCCGGGCACGCCGGACAGCCTTGCCGCCAGCAGCGGCGGCAATGTCGGATAACCGCCGAAGCCGACCACGGCCGCAGGCTTCAGCCGTCGCATCAGATTGAGCGAAACGGCGGTGCCGGCGGCGAGCATCAGCCCGGTATGGGCGAGCGACCAAGGCGCGCGGCTGCGCACGGTCGCGCTCGGCACCACGTCGATCGTGTCCCTGGTAAACAATCCGCTGTAGCGCAGCGCGCGGGAATCGGTGGCGAGCCGCACGCGAAAGCCGCGCCGGATCAATTCCACGCCGAGCGCCTCGGCGGGAAACAGATGGCCGCCGGTGCCACCCGCGGCCAGCAGGATGAGAGGGGAAGTGGTCATGGCTTCAGATAGCCGACGGCGCGGGGTTAGTCATCAGCCCATGATCCGCCAGGGCACGTCCTTGGCCGCGCACCGATCCAGCGATCAGGCGTAGCCGCGCACCGCGTTGGCGTTGGCGTCGCTGATCAATTCCATCTCGGTGCGCGGCCGCTGCCGGGTCAGCGCCAGCATCATGCCGACGCCGTAAGCCAGCGAAACCATCGACGAGCCGCCATAGGAGATGAAGGGCAGCGTCATGCCCTTGGCGGGGATCAGCTGCAGATTGACCGACATGTTGATCGCGGCTTGCACGCCGAACAGGATCGCAAGCCCGGAGGCCGCGAAGCGGGCGAACATGTCCTCGCTCGCATAGGCGCGCGACAGCGCCCGGATCACGATGAAGCCGAAAAGCGCCAGCAGCGCCAGGCATAGGATGATGCCGAACTCCTCGGCCGCCACCGCGAACACGAAATCGGTGTGGCTGTCCGGCAGGCTGCGCTTGGCGACGCCTTCGCCGGGGCCAAGCCCGAACCAGCCGCCATTGTAGAAGGCTTCCATCGCGGTATCGACCTGGAAGGTGTCGCCCGACGCCGGATTCATGAAGCGCTTGATGCGGCCGGCGACGTGCGGCACCAGGAGATAGGCCGCGAACAGCCCGGCGCTCGCCGCGCCCCCGAGCCCCAGCACCCAGATCATGCGCATGCCCGCGATGAAGAACAGCGCGCCCCAAACCATCAGGATCAGCATGGTCTGGCCGAAATCGGGTTCCATCACCAAAAGCGAAATCAGCGTCATCAACAGCACGAGCGCCATCGAGGTCGCCGGCATTTCCGGCCGCTGCGTCGATTCCGCAAACAGCCACGCCGCCAGCACCACGAAGGCGGGTTTTGCGGATTCGGAGGCCTGGATGTTGACGCCGATCAGGGTGATCCAGCGCCGCGACCCCTTGACCTCCGGCCCGATCAGGAGCGTCGCCACGATCAGCGCGATCGAGACCAGGAACACGATCAGCGCGGTGCGGCGGATCTGCCGCGGCGACAGGAACGACACCCCGATCATCACGATGAAGGACGGCAGCAGGAACAGCACATGGCGGTTGAAGAAGTGGAAGGGATCGAGCCCGATCCGGGTCGCCACCGGCGGGCTCGCGGCCAGCGACAGAATGATGCCGCCCAGGATCAGCGCGATGATCGCCCCGAGCTGGAGGCGGTCCACCGTCCACCACCATTCGCTCAAGGGGTTGCGTTGTTCACGGGAGAGCACGGGCATTTGCGTTCCCAAAGGCCGAAGGGTTTGGCCCATTGGTCGCCCAGGTTGGTTTCCAAGCGGTTAATGGATTCGTTATCTTTTGAGATTGGCACCACCCACAAGAGGTCGTCATACCCGCGAAAGCGGGTATCCAGTACGCCATGGCCTTAGTGATTGAACCACAACGCCTCTGGAATACTGGATCGCCCGTCTTCACGGGCGATGACAGCTGTGAATGTGAATAGTCACGGAGATAGGTTCACACCACCGGCTTGACGCCGGGCAGCGCGGTGACGAGGTCGCGAAAGGCCGTGCCGCGAATTTCGAAATTGCGGTACTGGTCGAACGAGGCGCAGGCGGGCGACAGTAGCACCACCGGATCGGGCAATCCCGAGGCTTCAGCATCGCGCGCGGCGTTCGCAACCGCGACCTCAAGCGTTTCGGAAATCTCGTGCGGCACGCTCTTCCCCAGCGTGCCGGAGAATTCCTGCGCCGCCTCCCCGATCAGATAGGCCTTGCGGATGCGCGGAAAATATTCGGTGAGGCCAGTGATGCCGCCGAGCTTTGGCTTGCCGCCGGCGATCCAGAAAATATCGGCAAAGGACGACAGCGCATGCGCGGCGGCGTCCGCATTGGTGCCCTTGAAGTCGTTGACGAACAGCACATGGCCGCGGCGGCCGACCTGTTCCATGCGGTGCGCGAGGCCGGGAAAGCTGCGCAGGCCATTCTGCAGGGTTTCGGCGGAGACGCCGAGCGCGAGCGCGCAGGCCGCGGCGCAGGCCGCATTCTGCGCGTTGTGCAGACCGCGCAGCGAGCCGATGCCGCCGATCCGCGCGATCTCGCTGCGCGCGCCGCCGGAAGCGCGCCAGATGATTTCACGCTCGACATAGACCCCGTCGGGCAACGGATTCCTCACCGACACCCGCACCACGCGCTGGCCGGCCCGCTCGATGCGGTCGGCGGTGTTGCGGGAAAAGCCGTCATCGACGCCGACGATCGCGGCGCCCTCTTTCTGCACGCCCGCGACCAGGCGCTCCTTCACCGCAGCGTAATGTTCGAGCGTGCCGTGGCGGTCGATATGGTCCTCGCTGACATTGAGCAGGATGCCGACACTTGGATCGAGCGAAGGCGCCAGATCGATCTGGTACGACGACATCTCGACGACATGGACGCGCCCTTTGCGCGGTGGTTCCAGCGAGAGGATCGCGGTGCCGATATTGCCGCCCATCTGGGTATCGTAGCCGGCGACGCGCATCAGATGCGCGATCAGCGCCGTCGTGGTCGATTTGCCGTTGGTGCCGGTGATGGCGACGAACGGCGCGTCCGGTGCATGACGCCGCCGTTCGCGGCAGAACAGTTCGATATCGCCGATCACCTCGACGCCGGCCTGCTGCGCCGCCAGCACGGTCCAGTGCGGCGCCGGATGCGTCAGCGGCGCGCCCGGTGTCAGCACCAGGGCGGCGAAATTCGCCCACGATACGCTGCGCAAATCCGCGGTGACGAATCCGGCCTGGGCCGCCCTGGCGAGGTTCTCGGTATTGTCGTCGCCGGCGATCACGGTCGCGCCGCCCGCCTTCAGGGCGTGACAACTCGCCAGCCCCGAACCGCCAAGGCCGAACACCGCAACCGTCTTGCCCGCGAAGGAGGTGACGGGGATCAATGGCTCACCGCAGTTTCAGCGTGGAGAGGCCGGCGAGCGCCAGCATCACCGAAATGATCCAGAACCGGATCACGATCTGCGGCTCGGTCCAGCCGAGCTGCTCGAAATGATGATGGATCGGCGCCATCCGGAACACGCGCTTGCCGGTGAGCTTGAAGGACACCACCTGCACGATCACCGAGACCGCCTCCAGCACGAACAATCCGCCGATCACCGCCAGCACGATCTCGTGCTTGACCGCGACCGCGATCGAACCGAGCATGCCGCCGAGCGCGAGCGAGCCGGTGTCGCCCATGAAGATCGACGCCGGCGGCGCGTTGAACCACAGGAACCCCAGGCCCGCCCCGAGCACCGCGCCGCAGAGCACCGCGAGTTCGCCGGTGCCGGCGACGTAGTTGATCTGCAAATAATCCGCGAATACCGCGTTCCCCGCGAGATAGGCGATCAGCCCGAAGCTCGCGGCCGCGATCATGACAGGCACGATGGCGAGGCCGTCGAGCCCGTCGGTCAGGTTCACCGCATTGCCGGCGCCGACCACGATGAACGCACCGAAAACGATGAAGAACCAGCCGAAGTGCAGCACGATGTCCTTGAAGAACGGAATCACAAGCGCGGTCGAGAACGGGTCGCGTCCGAGCCGGACCAGCGCGTAGCAGGCCGCCAGCGCAATTACCGCCTCGAGCGCCAGCCGGATGCGGCCGGCGAAGCCGCTATGGCTCTGTTGCGTCACCTTCAGGTAATCGTCGTAGAAGCCGACGAAGCCGAAACCGAGCGTCACCGCGAGCACGATCCAGACATAGGGATTGAGCGGATTGGCCCACAACAGCGTCGAGACCACGAGCCCGGACAGGATCATCAGTCCGCCCATGGTCGGCGTGCCCTTCTTGGTGAGGAGATGCGATGCCGGGCCGTCGGTGCGAATCGGCTGGCCCTTGCCCTGGCGAATCCGCAAATGATCGATGATCCAGGGACCGAACAGGAACACGAACAGCGCCCCGGTCACCATCGCCCCGCCGGTGCGGAAGGTGATGTAGCGGAACACGTTCAGGAACGTGCGGAACCCGCCCATGCCGGGAACGGTGTTGGAAAGATCAATCAGCCAGTAAAACATTCATTCGCCCTGTACCGCGGCTTCGTCGCGCGCGGTCGTTCCGGGAAAGCGCTTTTCGAGCGCATTCACAACCGTCTTCATCTTCGAGCCGAGCGACCCCTTGACCATGATCGCGTCGCCGGCGCGAATCGCGGCAATCAGCTGAGTCTCGAGACCAGTTGAGCTGTCTGCATAGCCGCCCCGTTTACCCGTGGAAAGCGCGTCCCACAAGTTGCGCATCAGCGGCCCACAACAATAAACCAGATCGATCTGGTTGGCCTTGATGGCTTCATTGAGACCGCCATGCAGCGCCGGACCGGCGGGACCCAATTCGAGCATGTCGCCGAGCACCGCGATGCGACGGCCGTGCGTGCCGATCACGGCCTGGCCCAGCACGTTCAGCGCCGCCGCCATCGACGCCGGATTGGCGTTATAACTCTCATCGATCAGCGTCGCCTCGCCATGCGCGAGTTCCAGCGTGCGCCGCACGCCACGGCCCGCCGGCGGCTGGAGTTGCGACAGCGATAGTGCGGCGAGCGCGAGATCGGCGCCGGCGAGCGAGGCTGCCGCCAGCACCGCCAGCGAGTTCATCGCCACGTGCCGGCCGGGCATGCCGAGCTTGTAGGTGACGTCATGGCCCAGAATATTGGCATGCACCGCCGAACAGGCCGAATGCAGCGCCACGTCGAACAGCCGCGCGTCGGATTTCTTATCCGAGCCGAACGAGACGATGCGGGAGATGCCGAGTTCCTTCGCACGCTTCTCCAGCCGTGCAAACTGCGGATTGTCGCGGTTGAGCACCACGGCGCCGCCGGGCTCGAGGCCCTCGAAGATCTCTGCCTTCGCGTCGGCGATCGCCTCGATGCCCGCGAAGAATTCCAGATGCACCGGTTCCACCGTGGTGACGATGGCGATCTGCGGCCGCACCATCCTGACCAGCGGCTCGATTTCGCCCGCGTGGTTCATGCCGATCTCGAAGATCGCAAAGCGCGCGCCGGCCGGGCAGCGCGCCAGCGACAGCGGCACGCCCCAGTGATTGTTGAACGAGGCGGCGGAAGCATGCGTCTCGCCCTGCGCTGAAAGCACGCAGCGCAGCGCCTCCTTGGTCGAGGTCTTGCCGACTGATCCCGTGACCGCGATCACTTGCGCGTTGAGCCGCGCGCGGGCGGCGCGGGCAAGCTCGCGCAAACCAGCGAGCACGTCGTCGACCACCAACAGCGGCGCATCATCGGGGAATTTGCCGCGCTGGGCGGCCTCGACTACGGCGAGCGCAGCGCCTGCCTTCAGCGCGGCGATGACAAAATCATGCCCGTCATGGACATCGCCCTTGATGGCGAAATAGGCCTCGCCCGGCACGATGCTGCGGCTGTCGATGGAAAGGCCCGACACCGCTTCCGGCAGCACGCCGTTGATCGAGGCGCGCATCGCCTGCGCCATGACAGTCGAAGTCCATAGCGGCGCCGCGCTCATGCGACCCTCGGAGCAAGTGCGGCTTCCACCGCGTCATGATCGCTGAACGGCAGCGTGCGGTCGCCGACGATCTGTCCGGTCTCGTGGCCCTTGCCGGCGATCAGCAGCGCGTCACCCGGCTGCAACACCGATATCGCTGCGCGGATCGCCTCGGCGCGGTCGCCGATTTCCTGGGCGCCCTTCGCCGCGCCCAGGATCGCGGCACGAATGCTTTCCGGATTCTCGCTGCGCGGGTTGTCGTCGGTGACGATGACGCTGTCGGCATTCTCCATTGCGATCGCACCCATCAGGGGGCGCTTGCCGGCATCGCGATCGCCGCCGGCGCCGAACACCACGACGAGCTTGCGTCTGGCGTAAGGCCGCAGCGCCTGCAGCGCCTTCGCCAGCGCATCCGGCTTGTGGGCGTAGTCGACGAAGATCGGCGCGCCGTTGCGCTCGGCGACCCGCTCCAGCCGGCCCTTTGCGCCTTCGAGCAATTCGAGCTCGGCGAACACGGCCTTTGGGTCGCTGCCGGTGCCGATCGCAAGGCCTGCCGAGACCAGCGCGTTCTCGATCTGGAACTCGCCGACCAGCGGCAGCCGGACCGAATAATTCTTCCCGCGATGTTCGAGCGTGAGGTTCTGCGCGAAACCGTCGATGTCAGCCGCGACCAGCCGAATGCCCTCGCCCGCGCCGTCACCATGACGGCCGACGGTAAGCAGCCGCAGCTTCTTCGCGCGCGCCGCGTCGATGGCGGCCTGCGAGCAATCATGGTCGGCCGAGATCACCGCAGCACCTTCCGCCGCGACCAGATCGCGGAACAGCCGCAGCTTGGCGGCAAGGTAATGCGCGACATCAGGATGATAATCCATGTGATCGCGCGACAGATTGGTGAAACCGCCGGCGGCGATCCGCACGCCGTCGAGCCGGTACTGGTCGAGCCCGTGCGAGGAGGCCTCGAGCGCCAGATGGGTGACGCCGTCACGCGCGATTTCGTCGAGCTGCCGGTGCAGCGCGATCGGGTCCGGCGTGGTCAGCGAGCCGTAGATGGTGCGCTTCGGCGATACCAGCCCGATGGTGCCGATGCTGGCGGATTGATGACCGAGCCGCTGCCAGATCTGCCGGGTGAAGGCGGCGACCGAGGTCTTGCCGCTGGTGCCGGTGACGGCCGCGATCGTTGCAGGCTGCCGGGGAAAGAATTTCGCCGCCGCCAGCGCCAGCGCGCGGCGCGGATTGGGCGTGGCGACGAAGGGCACGCGCAAGCCGGCTTGCGGACGATGTTCGCCCGCGACCGCCACCGCGCCGGCGGCGACCGCCTGCTCGATGAAGCGCGCGCCGTCGGTCCTGGCGCCGGCGAGCGCGAAGAACAGATCGCCTGTTTTGACCGCGCGGCTGTCCACGGCAAGGCCGGCGACGTCGACGGCTTCCGCCTGCGGGTCGATGGCAGCGTCATCGCTGAACAGGTCGCGAAGTCTCATCAATCTTCCAGTCCGTCCGGCGCGCGTCACTTACGCCTTACTGGGTTGTCCTCGATGCCGCAAGAATAAGGCGGTCGGACGGCGGCAGATCGAAACGCGGCTCGATCCCCAGTAGCGGCGCAATGCGGGCGATCACATTTCCCCCGGTCGGCACCGCGTTCCAGCCGGAGGTGATGAAACCATAGGTTTCCTTCAGCGACTGCGGCTCGTCCAGCATGACCAGAAGCTGGTACTTGGGATTATCGGCCGGCAGGATCGCGGTGAAGGCGGTGAGCACGCGCTTCTTGGCGTAGCGGCCGTTGATGACCTTCTCGGCGGTGCCGGTCTTGCCGCCGATGTAATAGCCCTTCACGTCGGCCTTTCTCGCGGTGCCGACTTCGGCATTCAGCCGCATCAGGAACCGCATCTTCTCGGATGTCTCGGGCTTGATCACCCGCTTGGCCAGCGCCATGGCCTCCTGCTCGGTGCGCTTCAGGAAGGTCGGCGGAATCAGGTAACCGCCGTTCACCAGCGCGTCGATGCCCATCACCGCCTGCAGCGGCGCCACCGCGATGCCGTGACCGAAGGCGATCGTCACCGTGTTGAGTTCGCCCCAGTGCCGCGGCAGGATCGGCGAAGCGCTCTCCGGCAATTCGGTGCGCAGCCGATCGAGCTGTCCGAGCTTGCGCAGGAACGCCTTGTGCGCCTCGACGCCCTGCGACAAGGCGATGCGCGCCGCGCCGACGTTGGACGAATAGTAGAAGACCTCCTTCATGTTGAGGAAGCGGCCCTTCGGCTCGTCGTCATGAATCGCGAACTTGCCGTAATGCAACGGGCCGCGCGCGTCCCACTGCGAGTTGAGATCGTACTTGCCGGAATCCAGCGCCATCGCCAGCGTGAAGGCCTTGAACGTCGATCCCATCTCGTAGACGCCGGTGGTCAGCCGGTTGATGCGATCGGGATCGTGCGCCTCCTTCGGATTGTTGGGATCGAAATCGGGCACCGACACCATCGCCACGATCTCGCCGGTCCTGACGTTGGAGACGAGACCGGAAGCGGCCTTGGCGTGGAACTTTTCCTTGGCCTTGAGCAGTTCGTCGCGCAGCGCATGCTCGACGCGCAGATCGACCGACAATTCGATCGGCCGCTGCAGCCGGTCGGTGGCGAAGCCGGCGCGATGCAGATCGGCCAGCCCGTTGGTGTCGAGCCATTTCTCCATTCCGGCGATGCCCTGGTTGTCGATGTTGACCAGGCCGATCAGATGCGCGACTTCGTTGCCGGTGGGATAGACGCGCTTGTTCTCGCGCAGGAAGCCGATGCCGGGAATGCCGAGGCGGTGAATTTCCTGCTGCTGCTGCGGGCTGATTTCACGCTTCAGCCAGACGAAGCCTTTCTTCGACGACAGCCGGTCGCGCACTTCGCCGGTGTCGAGATCGGGCAAGGTCGCGGTCAGAAGCTCGATGGCCTCGTCCTTGTCGATGATGCGGCGCGGCTCGCCGAACAGGCTCGGCGCCTTGACGTCGGTGGCGAGAATCTCGCCGTTGCGGTCGATGATATCGGGCCGCGCGGTCGCGATGGCGTCCTGCGCCGCGGTGCGGCGCGCGCCATGGCTGTCGCCGATGGTCGCGAACATGATCAGCCGCCCGCCGATGATGCCGTAGATCGCCGCGAACGCGATGATCGCAAATCCGACGCGGGCGCGGGCTTTCGCCGACCGGTCGACGTTGCGCCCGTACAACAGGCTGCGGATCAGCCGCTGCCGCCACGGTTCCGAGCGTTTTACCTTTGCGGGCACCAAATTGGTCATCGCCGATCCTCCGGCGTCGGCACCGAACCCGTCACCGAGGGAGCATCGGTGGCGGCATCGATGGTCTGGATCATCGCCCCGATCGGATCGGGATCGCCGGGCCTGACCAGGTTTTGCGGCCGCTCCGGCAGGTTCTTCAGCGAATCATACTGGTTGGCATTGAGCGGTTTGAGCGGCAGATGCCGTTCGGCAAGGCCCTGCAGCCGCAGCGGCGCGTCGAGCCTGGCCCATTCCGAATGCAGCACCGCGATGGCGTCACGCTGCTCGCGAATTTCGGCGTGCAGCCGCAGCACCCGCTCGACTCGGGAGGTCGAGTCCATCTTGATGCGATAGACGTAGGCGGCGGCGAACACCAGGGCGGCGATGACGAGGACATGGATGATCCGCATGATCAGCCTCCCCTCATCACGTCGTCGAGGGTCGGCCAGTCCGGCAGGCGCGCGGCTTCATGTGCCGGTGCGTCGGTGCGCTCGGCCGCGCGCAGTTTTGCCGAGCGCGCGCGCGGATTGGCCGAAACCTCCTCGTCATCGGCGACGACGGGGCGCTTGGTCAGGATGACGAAACTCGGCGCGGCGTGCGCGACCTCCGGCAGGTGCCGCGATCCGCCGCCGGCCCTGGCGCGTTCGACCAGGAAATTCTTGACGATGCGGTCTTCCAGCGAATGAAAGGACACCACGACCAGCCGGCCGCCGGGCTTCAACACCCGCTCCGCCGCGGCCAGCGCCAGATGCAGTTCGTCGAGTTCCTGGTTGACGAAGATCCGCAAGCCCTGAAACGTCCGCGTCGCCGGGTGGATTTCACCCGGCTTCGATCGCACCACTTTCGAAACGATATCGGCCAGCGCGCGGGTGGTCGTAACCGGCGCTTCCTTGCGCGCGGCGACGATGGCGCGGGCGACGGCGCGCGAATGACGCTCTTCGCCGAAAATATAGATGATGTTGGCGAGATCGGCCTCGGAGGCGCGGGCGATCACATCCGCCGCGGTCGGGCCGTCCTGCCCCATCCGCATGTCGAGCGGACCTCCCAGGCGAAACGAGAAGCCGCGCTCGGCCTGGTCGAGCTGCATCGAGGAAACCCCGACATCCATCACGACGCCGTCGAGCGCCGAAATCCCCTGCGCGGCGCAAACCCCGGCGAGATTGGAAAACCGGTCCTCCACCAGCGTCAGCCGGCCCTCGGATCGGTCGACCAGGTCGAACCCGCCCGTGATGGCCGAGCGGTCGCGGTCGATGCCGATGATTCGGGTTCCCGCCACATCGAGAATCGCGCGGCTGTAACCACCGGCTCCGAACGTGGCGTCGACATAGGTGCCACCGGCCCGCGGCGCGAGCATCTCGATCGCCTGACGGCCGAGGACGGGAATATGACGCGGGTCGGCCGGATTCATGCGCCGGCTCCGGAGGCGGTCCGGACAAAATTGCGGGAACTGGACGCGAACGGGCCCATTGCGCCTCGAATCTCTCGGCCCAGCGCGGTTCTTCGCCCCGAAGACCCACGCCGGCGCACGATCGCCGATCCCGTGTGGCCCCGATCGCACCCCCTGATTTCCCGATGGAATATGAAGGGATGCCATGGGATTTCGAGCGTCAAATGGGGCCTCGGCCGTCCCCCAGAACCGGTTCGGCGCTTCACCTCCCAGTAACGGCAGTTAGCATTAAGAAAGCGTTGATGGGACTGTTAGAAATACCTAGACAGGCCGTTCCGGGACGGTCCGCAGGACCAGACCTCAGATGTGCAGTTGCACATCGGGGAATCTCGGGATTCCGGGTTCGCTTCGCGCCCCGGAATGACCGCACTTTAGCGGTGATGCTTTGTGCACACAGTCAGCCAAAATGCGACGCCTCGGGTAGCGCTCGCGGCGCGGCGGTGGCATCGTTAAGGAATAGTAAACGCGTACTTCACCCATTGCCGTTCTCCTGCCCGGTTTGAGCTCTCCTATGTCGCTTGGTTCTTTTGCGTCCGGTGGTATTGATTCGAAGCGCCAACGCACCCTCCCGATTCCACCGGCCAGTGCGAGCATGAAGACATTCACCCCGGATTCCTCGATCGCCTCCGACGTCATCCCGTCGGCGAACTACGGCGACCGCCACAAGGGCCGCCTGCCCGACATGATCCTGCTGCACTACACCGGCATGCCGGACGTGGAAGGCGCGATCGCCCGCCTCTGCACGGCGGGAACCGACGTTTCCGCCCATTACATCGTTCTGGAGGACGGCCGCATCGTGCAATGCGTCCCGGAAGCCAAGCGCGCCTGGCACGCCGGCGTATCGTCCTGGGCGGGCGAGGAAGACATCAATTCCTGCTCGATCGGAATCGAGATCGTCAATCGCGGCCATGACTGGGGCTATCCGGACTTTCCATTGCGCCAGACCGCAGCCGTGATCGCGCTGTGTCGCGGCATCATGCTCCGCCGCAAGGTGCCGTCGCATCGCGTGCTCGGGCATTCCGACGTCGCGCCCTCGCGCAAGAAGGATCCCGGCGAGAAATTTCCATGGCATTCGCTGGCCAATTCGGGCGTCGGCCACTGGGTGCAGCCGGCGCCGATCGTGCGCGGCGATCCGCTCAAGCCCGGCATCATCAGCGACGATGTTCGCGACCTGCAGCAGGCGCTGGCGCGATACGGTTACGGGATCCCGATCAACGGGAAATACGACACCGCGACCGTGGAAGTGGTCACCGCCTTCCAGCGCCATTTCCGTCCCGCCCGCGTCGACGGCGCCGCCGATCATTCGACCCTGACCACCTTGCAGGCCCTGCTGGCGAGCCTTCCGACCGAAACCACCGCAGTCGCGGCGAGGTAGTCTTTCGTTTGCCGTCATTGCAAGGAGCCAACGGGTCGCGCGAATGCGCCCGATGACAGGCTCCGCGACGAAGCAATCCAGCTTCTTGCGGCGCGGCGATATGGATTGCTTCGCTTCCGCTCGCAATGACGAGGGATAACAGCGAGCGCCGCTTACTCGCCATCCAGCTCCTTCAATCGCCGCGCGTAAAGCCGCCGCAGCGGCTCGAGCTGCGTCGCGGCCGAGGCCACACGATACGCCTCGCGCGCGGCGTCGCGGCGTCCGAGCCGGCGCAACAGATCGGCGCGGACCGCGGGCATCAGTTCGTAGCCTTTGAGTCCGCCGCGGGCCTCCAGCGCATCGATCAGGTCGAGCGCGCGCGCAGGCCCGTCCACCATCGAAATCGCCGCCGCGTGATTGAGTTCGATCACCGGCGACGGGCTGATCCGCAACAGCACCTCATAGAGGCCGGCGATCTGCGGCCAGTCCGTGTCCTGGTAGTTCGGCGCCCGCGCATGCAGGGCGGCGATCGCGGCTTGCACCGCATAGGCCTCGGGGCGCCCCGGCAGCCGCAACGCCTCTTCGACCAGCCGCAGGCCTTCGGCGATCTGGCAATCATCCCACAGCGTGCGATCCTGTTCTTCCAGCAGCACGATGTCGCCGCCGTCGGTCTGGCGGCCGGCGCGGCGCGAATCGTGCAGCAGCATCAGCGCCAGCAAACCCTTGATCTCGCCCCGCTGCGGCATCAGCGCATCGAGCAGACGGCACAGCCGGATCGCCTCACGCGCCAGGTCCGGCCGCATCAGATCCTCGCCTGAGGTTGCCACGTAGCCTTCGGTAAAGACGAGATAGATCACCGCGAGCACGCCGCGCAGCCGCGGCTCCAGCGCGTCGCGCTCGGGCACCTCGTAGGGAATGCCGGCGAGCCGGATCTTCTGCTTGGCGCGGACCAGGCGCTGCGCCATGGCGTCTTCGCCAAGCAGAAAGCCGCGCGCGACCTGCGCCGTGGTGAGCCCGCACACCGTGCGCAGCGTCAGCGCCACCTGAACTTCGATGGCGAAAGCCGGATGGCAGCAGGTGAAGATCAGCCGCAGCATGTCGTCGTCGAGCGCGGCGTCACTGACCTCGTCGGCGGCCGGTGCGTGAAGCAGCAATTCGTGCGTGAGTTCGCTCTGCTTGCCGCGAAACGCGATTTGCCGGCGAACCCGGTCGATCGCCTTGTTGCGCCCCACATTGACCAGCCATGCCCGCGGATTGGACGGCGCATCGGACTCGGGCCAGCGTTGCAGCGCCACCGCAACCGCATCCTGCAGCGCGTCCTCGGCAAGATCGAAATCGCCGACGAGGCGGATCAGCGTGGCCAGCACGCGTCCCGCCTCGTCGCGGAATATCTTTTCGATTTCGGCTGGTGTCATGCGGTTACGCTTTTGGCAGCCGTCATTCCGTGGCGTCCGAAGGACGAACCCGGAATCCATATCACGATCGGGGGTTATGGATTCCGGGCCTGCACCCCAGCGGACGCATCCCGGAATGACGAGGGCATTAATTGTACACCCAGAGCGGCCTGACCTCGATCGAACCGTATCGTGCGCCGGGGATCCGCGCGGCGATGGCGAGTGCAGCGTCGAGATCCTTGGCCTCGACCAGATAATAGCCGCCGAGTTGCTCGCGGGTTTCCGCGAACGGGCCGTCGGTGGTCAAGGTCTTGCCGTCGCGGATCCGCACGGTGGTCGCGGTCGTGGTCGGCTGCAGCCGGTCGCCGGCCTTGAAATTGCCGCTCTGGATGATGGATTGCGTGAAGGCGCCATATTCCTCCACCATCTTCTTGTTGGTTGCGGCGTCGATTTTGCCGTACTCGACTTCGTTCTGGTAGATCATCAGTAGATACTGCATCTCGTTACTCCCTTTGATCGGCTTGATCGCCGGCATCCAGTCGAACGGGCCGACCGCGAAACGACATCTTCAGGATAATTTATTTTGGGCCCGGGAGCAGGCGTTATCGGCTTGACGCGGGCGTCCCCAGCCCCCATCACACCAGCGTCAGTCGGCCGGACGGCCGCTCCCGCTACGGTCGAAAGGCTGCGGGAGAGGAAAGTCCGGGCTCCATCGACATACGGTGCCGGATAACATCCGGCGGGGGCGACCCCAGGGACAGTGCCACAGAGAACGAACCGCCCGCCTTCGCCCCACCGGGGCTTCGGCGAGTAAGGGTGAAAAGGTGCGGTAAGAGCGCACCGCGGCTCCGGCAACGGAACCGGCATGGCAAACCACACCGGGAGCAAAACCGAATAGGGACGGCAAGGCGGGATGTTCGCCGCGAGGCGATAACACCGCAGGGCGATGTCAGGCTCGCCGTCCGGGTAGGTTGCTCGAGGCAACGTGCAAACGTTGTCCCAGAGGAATGGCCGTCACGTATCACCTGCCACAAGCAGGCGGTGCCCTACAGAACCCGGCTTACAGGCTGGCTGATATCTTTGAGCGAAAGCGTTTTCGAAGAAAACGCGTTTTACTGAGAATGAGGGGTTCGGCGCAACACGCCGGACCCCTCGCCAATTTTACAGCGGTCATTCCGGGGCGCATCGTAGATGCGAACCTCAGATGTGCAATTGCACATCAGGGAATCTCGGGATTCCGGGTTCGTGCTTCGCACGCCCCGGAATGACGGCGTGTGATTAGGCGACGATCTTCTGCAGCAGCGCCATCAGCGCTTCCGGCGCGGTGACGTTGGGCGAATGGCTGGCGTCGATCTCGTAATAACGCCACCCCTTCTCGCTCTTCGCCCGTTTGGCAAACGGACCGAACGTGTCGGCGGGCGTGATGCGGGTGGCGTAGATGTAGCTGCGCAGCACGCTCAGGCTGCCGCCGTGCAGCCTGAGCGGCATTTCGAAACATTTGATCGGCATGTCGACGCGGCGCTCGGTCAGCCATTCCAGATCGCCCGGCGGCGTATCCGGCGGCGTCGGGTTCGGCGGCACGCGCCAGCCGTCGCCGGATTTTGCCAGTGCCTGCATGTGCGGCCGCGCCGGCTCGTTGAGATCGAGCAGCGACTGGCCGTCGTCGGGCACGAACGCGTCGATGTAGATCAATTGCGTAACGCGCTCCCGCGCGCGGTCGGCGACGCCGGTCGCGACCATGCCGCCATAGCTGTGGCCGACCAGCACGATGTCGCGCAGGTCCTCATATCTGATGACGTTGAGGATGTCCTGGATGTGGGTCTCGAGGTCGATCGAGGGGTTCGCCAGATGCGCCCGCTCGCCAAGACCCGTGTAGGTCGGCGTTACCAGCCGATGCCCGCTAGCTGCCATCAGCGGGTGCATCTTCTTCCACGCCCATCCTGCCGACCACGCGCCGTGGCAGACGAGAAAGGTTGCCCCCATGATGTTTCCCCGTTGGCTATAGCTGCTGGAACGCTATAAGGCACAAAAACGAATCCTCGCCAACTCCGCAACCGTCATTCCGGAGCGTGCGAAGCACGAATCCGAAAATCTCGAGATTTTCGGATTCGCATCTCTCGATACGCCCCGGAATGACGAGGGAAATCACGAACAGTCATGACCACGGTCGCCTACGTGCTTCTGTTCTCCGGCGCGCTGGCCGGCGGCTTCGTGTCCGGCCTCGCCGGCTTCGGAACCGCGCTGATGGCGCTCGGGATCTGGCTCTACGCGCTGCCGCCCTCGGTCGCGGTGCCGCTGGTCCTGATCTCTTCGATCGTAGCACAAACCTCGACGCTGCCGTCGATCTGGCGAACCATCGACTTCCGCCTCGTATGGCCCTTCCTGATCGGTGGCCTCGCCGGCGTGCCGCTGGGCACGCTGATGATCGCGCACGCCGATCCCGGGGTGTTCAAGCTGAGCATCGGCGTGCTGCTGCTGGTGTTTCCGGCGGCGCTTTACCTCGACCGCACCCCGATGGTGCCGCGTTTCGGCGGCCGGGCAGCGGATGGCGTGGTCGGATTCGCCGGCGGAATCCTTGGCGGGCTGGCCGGGTTGTCCGGCCCGCTTCCGATCTTGTGGGCCAACTTGCGCGGCTGGGGCAAGGACGAGCGGCGCGGCATTTTCCAGACCTTCAACTGGACCATCCTGACCGCGTCGCTGTGCCTGCAGGCGGGCAGCGGTTTGGTCGGTGCCGAAGTGCTTTGGCTCGCGGCGATGGCCTTTCCGGCAACGCTGCTCGGCGCCTGGATCGGCGCGCGAACCTATCACGCGCTGAGCGATCAGAATTTCAGGGACGTCGTGCTCGGCCTGTTGTTTCTGTCCGGGATCGGTCTGGTCTGGAGCAGCCTCGGCGCACACTGATGGCCGCTGCGGCTCCATCACGCATGGCCGCCATGCATGACGGGCGAACGCTGTACGCACGCGCACAAATTCGCTACCTCTCGCGCCATGTCCTCCCCCTCTTTGTCGCACCGATCCTCCCGCGCCCTGTCGCGCGAACGTCTCGGTCTGCTGCTCGGTTTTGTCGGCATGGCGATCTTCGGCGGCACGCTGCCGGCGACGCGCATCGCGGTGTCGGCGATCGATCCGCTTGCCGTGACCGCGATGCGAACCGCGATCGCCGGGCTGTGTTCGCTGACGCTGCTGGTCGCGCTGCGCCGGCCGCTGCCGCCGCGCCATCTGTGGCTGCAGTTGGCGGTTGCGATGCTCTGCGTCAGCATCCTGTTCCCGTTCCTGATGGCGCTCGCGGTGCAGACGGTCGACGCCTCGCATGGCGGCGTGGTGCTGGGCGTGCTGCCGATCGCCACCGCGCTGGTCGCGGTTCTCATCACCCATGAACGGCCGAGGCCGCTGTTCTGGATCGCCTCCGTCGCCGGCGCCGCGCTGGTGATCGCGTTCGCGCTGCGCCAGGGCGGCGGTGCGCTCTCGGCCGGCGACCTCCTGCTGTTCGCCGCCGTCGCCGTCTCCGCTATCGGCTATGCCTTCTCCGGCAGGCTCACCGCCGAGATGCCGGGATGGGAAGTCATCAGTTGGGTATTGGTGATGGCGCTGCCGATCTCGCTGCCCGCGGCCGCGCTGACCCTGCCGGGCGACCTCACCCACATCGCCCTGAAGCCGTGGCTCGCGGTGCTTTACGTCGCGATATTTCCGCAATGGGTCGGGTTTTTCGCGTGGAATGCCGGCATGGCAATGGGCGGGATCGCGCGGGTATCGCAGGTGCAATTGCTGCAACCCTTCATCACCTTCGCGCTCGCGGCCTTGTTCAACGGTGAGACCATCACGCTGCAGATCCTGCTGTTTGCCTCCGCCGTCGTCGCCACCGTCGCGATCAGCACGCGCACGAGGGGCAGGCAGCCGCTTAAGGATCGGTCCTGAGGCCGTCGTCCCGCCTCGCGCCGTTCAGTGCACCGGCGGGTTGGAAAAGCCGGCTGCGATCTTGACGAGATCCGCCTGACGGCCGGCGCCGGTCTTGGCGAACACACGATGCAGATGCGTCTTGACGGTCGATTCGGCGACACCGAGCGCCGTCGCCGTCTCCGGTACGCCCCCGACATCCACAATGGACATCATCACGCGCAACTCCGCCGGCGTCAGGTCGAAGCTGCGCGCGATGATTTCGCTGCCCGCCATTTCCATCGCGACCTTGCGGACGAACAAGGCGGCGACGGACTTGTAGGCCGAGCCGGTCGCGCCGCGCGCCGCCGCGGTGAGCGGCAGCAAATGCGCGACATACCGCTCGCCGTCGAGCCCGGTCATCGGCAGGGCGATGCAGGCGGCCTCAGTCGCAACCCTGCCATGGGCGGCAAACGCCTTGCGCAAGGTCTTGTTGACCTCCGCATCGCGAGCGACGAGTTGTCCATTGACCGACCGCAGCACATCGCCGGCGCCGACGATGTCGTGGCCGGCATTATTCGCATGAACGATCCGGCAAGAGGCGTCGATCAGGAATATCGCAGCGCTAAGGCCGTTCAGGATATCGGCAAAGGTCGAGGTTTCGGACGCCGTCGCATCGATGGTCTTGTTGATGAGCAGCGCCCGGCGCGCATGCGGCGCCACCGCGGCGATCCGGCGCCGCATGTCCGCATCGGCCATCTGCGCGCCCGGAAGGAACGTCAGCAGATCAGCGCAATTCGGACCCGATTGATGCAGCACGATATTCGCAACGTCGACACAACCCTGCGGGCGCAGCCATTCCTGATAGAACGGGCCGCGGCGGTACGCGTCGTATTCCAGAAGATCCGGAATGCCCACGACTTTCCCGGGGGGCGGCAGGGTCGTCAGCGGATCGAACCTGGAATAGGATTCGGCATAGATCCTGATGTAGTGCGGATCGACACCGCAGTAATAATGCGTCTCTCCGAACTTGCTCTTCGAATCCTTGGAGATCACCCCGCAGGCCTGGCTGCCGACGAAATCGTTGATCCCGAGCACGACATCATTCCATCGCGCGGGCTCGAGCGCCGCGTCGTAGATCTCCTCGATGAGATCGGGAAGCCTGCTGGTTCGGGCCATGGGATTTGGTCTGTAGTATGAAGCTATGATGTTGAGGACGTCACGCCGGAGACGTGAACAAAACGGCCTCCTCCGATCGGAGGATACTGTTCGCATACACGCTCCCGTAGGTGGGTCTTCGGAAGGTCGGTGAGGTTCACTGCCTGCGGCAAATTTTTGCGTCGAATCTTCCTCGCTCCATCCCTTTGAAAGGGCACGACTTTTGACCCGAGCCGGGGTCGCCGCCGCCGCTTCATGGCACGAGCGGCACCAGCCGTTTGCCGAATTCCCGGCGCAGCAGCCACAAGCTCAGCGCCGCCTGCAGCGTCGTCGTTGCGATCGACAGATACCAGACATCCACGATGCGAAAGCCAGACTGGGCGGACAGCCAGATGACCGGCATCGCGTAGGTGAGCAGGCGCGCGCCGGAGCTCAACAGCACCGGCCTGGTGTTGCCCAACCCCTGAAACATGGCTGAACACACGAAGATCAGCCCCTGCGCGACGAGGTTCAGCGAGACCATCTGCAGGAACAGCGCGGCCACCGCCATGGTCTCGCCGTCCTTGGCAAGACCACCCAGCAACAAGGACGGCCGCCATTGCGCGGCCATGGTGACGGCGATCATCAAGGCCGTGCCTATCAGCGCGACTTTCCTGAACGTCTCCCTCACGCGCTCGCTGTTGCCGGCGCCGAAATTCTGGCCGGCGATGGGCCCCGCCGCAAATGCGATGGCCATCGCCGGCACCTGGATGAGGCCCATCACGCGCGAGCCGATTCCGAAGCCCGCCTGGGCCGCCGCGCCAAAGCCGCTCAACGCGTAATAGATGACGCCCATATTGGCGAACATCATCGCGAACTCGCCGCCGGCGGGCAGGCCGATGTTCAGGATGCGTTTCCACTGCCTGGGCTGCGGGCGCAACAGCCTTCGGTCGACACCGACATAGCGTTCCAGCCGGTGGAAATAGATCCACAGCATCAAAACCCCGATCAGCACCGCGATCGAACTCGCAAGGCCCGCACCGGCAACGCCGAGGGGCTGACCGGTGCCCCAGCCGGCGATCAGAACCGGAGCAAACACGATGTTGAGGCCGATCGCGAGCGCCTGCACGATCATGGTCGGCCGCACGATCCCGGTGCCGCGCAAGGCGGACGACATCACGATGAAGGCGAACTGCAGCGCGAGCGCGGGGACGAACCAGATCAGGTACGTCGTTCCCGCTTCGATCGTGGCCTGGTCCGCGGCGACTGCGCGCATGTAACCGCGCGCGAACACCGTTCCGGCGATCCACGTCAACAGCCCGCACGCCGCGGACAGACCGAGCGACTGGTTGAACACCAGATTGGCATCGTCCCGATCCTTGCGGCCCACGGCATGCGAGATCAGCGCCATGGTTCCCACGCCGAGCACCTGCATCAACGCATTGATCAGAAATCCGGCGTTGCCGGCCGCCGCCACGCCCGCGACGGCGGCCTCGCCGAGGCCGGAGACGAAATACAGGTCGATCAGCCCGCACAGCATCATCATGACCATGCCCGCGAAGATCGGCGGGGCCATGGTCACGATGTGGCTGACGATGGAGCCTTTGGTGAGATCCTTCATGCTGTCCTCACCCCGCCGCCGAGACCGCGGCGAACTCCGTCGCCTGGCGCTCGAACAGCCCGCGATAGATCCCGCCCGGCCGAATCGCGAGCGCGGCATGGGTGCCCTGCTCGACGATCTCGCCGCGGTCGAACACCAGGATGCGGTCGAGGCTGCGCACCGTCGACAGCCGGTGCGCGATCACGATCGAGGTGCGGCCCTTCATCAGCCGTTCCATCGCCTGCTGGATCAGCGCCTCCGATTCGGAATCGAGACTCGACGTTGCCTCGTCGAGGATCAGCACCGGCGCGTCCGCCAGGAACGCGCGCGCCAGCGCGACGCGCTGCCGCTCGCCGCCCGACAGCTTGACGCCGCGTTCGCCGACCAGCGTGCCGTAGCCTTTCGGCAGCCGCAGGATGAACTCGTGCGCGTTGGCGAGCCGCGCCGCCTGCTCGATCGCCGCCATCGAGGCGCCGGGCCGGCCATAGGCGATGTTCTCGGCAAGCGAGCGGTGAAACAGGATCGGGTCCTGCTGCACGATCGCGATCTGGCTGCGCAGCGATTGCTGCGTCGCCTTCGCGATGTCCTGGCCGTCGATCAGGATCTTTCCGCCGGAGACGTCGTAGAGCCGCTGCACCAGTTTGACGAATGTGGTCTTGCCGGAGCCGGAGCGGCCGACCAGGCCGACGCGTTCGCCGGCGCGGATGTCGACCGACAGGCCGTCATAGAGCGGCGCGCGGTGGCCGCCATAGTGGAACGTCACGTCCTCGAACACGATGCGTCCGCCCTGGATGTCGATGGCCCGCGCATCGGGCGCGTCGGCAATGCCGATCGCCTCGTCGTGGATGGCGACGAGCTCCTCCATGTCGTTCACCGAACGCTGCAGGTTGTTGATGTGCATGCCGACGTCGCGCAGATAGGCGTGGATGATGTAGTAGCTCGTCAGCACATAGGTGACGTCGCCGGGCGAGGCGCGGCCGGCGATCCACAACAGCAGCGCGCCGCCGATCACGGACGCGCGCAGGCACAGCAGCACCGACGAGCTGCGCGGTCGAGGTGTAGTTGTAGCGCAGCCAGGTCCGCCGCACCCGCGTGCGCCACCGGCTGATGACGCGCGCCAGCCGCGCGTCCTCGCGCGCCTCCGCGCCAAAGGATTTCACCACCGCGTTGCAGGTCAGCGCATCCGCCAGCGTGCCGCCGACCTTGGTGTCCCAGGCGTTGGAGACGCGCGCCGCGGGCGCGATATAGCGCGTCGAGAAGATCACGGTCATCGACACATAGGCAGCCGCGCCGACGGCGATCACGAGGCCGAGCGAGGCCCAGTGCAGCCCGAGCAGGATCATCGATCCCAGGAGCACGACCAGTGACGGCAACAGCGCCATCAGGATGGTGTCGTTGAGCAGGTCGAGCGCCCACATGCCGCGGGTGATCTTGCGGACCGTCGAGCCGGCAAAGCTGTTGGCGTGCCAGTCGGTGGAGAAGCGCTGCACCCGCATGAAGGCCTCGCGCGCCACGTCGGACATGATCCGCAGCGTGAACGGCACGATCGCCTGCAGCCCGACCAGGCGCAGCACCATCGAGGCGAAACCGAGCGCCACGATCGCCGCGAAAGCCGCGATCGCCGCCCGCTTTGCGGATGGGTCCGCAGCGCCCGAGGTCATGGCGTCGACGAGGTGGCCTGAAAACACCGGCATGAACAGGTCGGCGACGGTGGCGCCCAGCAGGCCGCCGGCGACGATCGCCGCGCCGACCGGCTGCTCGAGCCAGTGGCGGAACACGAAGGGCAGCACCACGCGGATGGCGGCGGGTCGCTTGTCGCGAGAGGCGGTCATGGCGTCATCCGGGTGGCGGCTGGCCGCGCACGCCGGCTCCATTGCTTGACGCGCGGACGGCATCGGGCCGAACGCAGGCGTCGTTGAAAAATATCAGTGACTTAGCGGGAAACTTGGTGACCGGGACGTGGGGCCCGATCGCTGCTGACGGAAACCGCCCTCAAAGGGCGAGACAGGCGTCCAGCATGGGCATCGGACGCGGGCGCGCGATCTGCGAATATGACGAAATCATGCAAATCTCCCCGGTTCGAGCGACGATGCGGTGCTTATAAATGCATCGCGAGTGATTTGCAATATCACGGTTAGTGCGCCGGTTCGGTCGACGCCGAGACGGGCTTTTTCAGCAACACCACCAGCAAGGTGAGCCCGAGATAGAACAGCGTCAGCATGAAGAAGGCGTCGCCATAGCCCATCACCACGGCCTGGCGATGCACGATCTGCGACAATTGCTTCATCGCCATCAGGGCGGCGTCGCCCATGCCCTGCAGGCGCTGGGTGAAATTATTGAGCGTTTCGACGGCGCTGGCGTTGCCCCAGGTCACCCTGTCCTGCAGCCGGGTGAGATGCAGGTCGGTGCGGTCGTTCAGCACCTGGTTGATGAGCGCGAGCCCGACCGCGCCGCCGAGATTGCGCGTCAGGTTGAACAGGCCCGAGGCGTTCTTGACCCTGTCCGGCGGCAAGGTGCCGAGCGCGATGTTGTTGGTCGGCACCATCGCGAACATCATGCCGATGCCGCGCAGGATCTGCGGCACCAGGAGTTCGTAGAAATCGTAGTCGCGGGTGATCCAGGTCATCTGGTACGACCCGATCGCGAAGATCACGAGGCCCGCGGCGATGATCACGCGCATGTCGACCCGCAGCATCAGCCGCCCGACGATCGGGGCGGTGAGGAACATGGTGATGCCGGAGACGAACATGGTCTCGCCGATCATCATCGCGCTGTAGCCGCGCACCTCGGCGAGATAGCGCGGATAGATGTAGGTCAGCCCGTAAAGGCCGATGCCGACGCAGAACGAGAGCAGGCAGCCGATGCCGAAATTGCGGTCGGTGAAGGCCCTGACGTCGACGATCGGTTCATCCGCCGTCAGCACCCGGTAGAAGAAGGCGATCGCGGAGAGCGCGCAAATCGTGGCGCAGATCGCGACCGAGGTGTCCTGCAGCCACTCATATTGCGGACCTTCCTCGAGCACATATTCGAGCGCGCCCAGGAAGCCCGCCATGTAGATCAGGCCCCACCAGTCGAAGCGGTCGAGCAGCGCGAAGTTCGGCTGATCGAAATCGACCAGCGCCAGCACGCCGATGGTGATGCCGACGCCGGGGACGACGTTGATGAAGAACAGCCAGTGCCACGACATCATGTCGGTGATGTAGCCGCCGACCGTCGGGCCGATGGTCGGCGCCAGCGTCGCGACCAGACCGATGATCGGGCCGACGATGTAGAATTTCGAACGCGGAAACACCGTGTAGGCCGAGGCGAACACGGTCGGGATCATGCCGGCGCCCAGAAATCCCTGGATCGCGCGCCACAGGATCATCTGCTCGATCGACGAGGCGAACCCGCACAGGAAGCTCGCGATGGTGAAGCCTGCGGCCGAAATCGCAAACAGCAACCGGGTGCCGAGCGCGCGCGACAGGAACCCGGACAGCGGAATCGCGATCACTTCGGCGATCAGATACGAGGTCTGGACCCACGACACTTCGCTGGCGCTGGCCGACAGGCCGGCCTGGATGTCGGCAAGCGACGCCGAGACCACCTGGATGTCCAGGATCGACATGAACATGCCGAACACCATGATGAGAAACGCAAACAGCCGTCGCGGCGGAATGCGCTCGGAGGCCATCGCGGGAGCTTCGGCCATCATGGCGGACGGGGCGGTCGTGGCGTTGGCCATGATCTTGAGATGCTCACAGTCGGGCGCAGCGCCCGAGGCGCTCGCAATTATTGCGGGTGGATCATCGTCGTCGAGTCGAGATCGGCGTCGCTGTCGGCATCGGCCGCGCCCTCGCGGGTGTCGACGGTCGCATAGACCGACATGCCCGCGCGCAGCAGGTTCTGCCTCGCGACCTCCTTCGGCACGCGCACGCGAACCGGCAGCCGCTGCACGATCTTGGTGAAATTGCCGGTGGCGTTGTCCGGCGGCAGCAGCGTGAACACGGATCCCGCCGCGGGCGAGATGCTGTCGACAAAGCCTGCGAACTTGCGATGGCCGTAGGCATCGACCGAGATCGTCACCGGCTGGCCCGGTCGGATGCGCTTGAGCTGCGTTTCCTTGAAGTTGGCGTCGATGAAGACGTCGTTGAGCGGCACGACGTTGGCGAGCCGCTGCCCGACCACGACGAAGTCGCCGGTATTGACCAGGCGATTGGAGAAGGTGCCGTCGACCGGCGCGCGTACCGACGTGAATTCGAGATCGCGCTCGGCCTTGGCGAGAGCCGTCTGCAATTCGGCGAGCTGCGCGCGGGCCTCGGCCTGCTGCGCCCGCGTCACCTCGACATTGTCGCGTGCGGCGTCATAGGCGGCCTGCGCGGCCTTCACGCCCGCCGCGCCCTGGTCGCGCCCGGCCTCGGACTGCTCGAAGGTGGCGTGCGTGGCGAATCCCTTGGTGCTCAGTGCCTGCTGCCGGTCGTAATCGAGGTTGGCCCGCTTCAGTCCGGCCTCCGCCGAGGCAAGGTTCGCCTGGGCCTGCTCGACCGCGCTTTCCTGCGCGGTGACCTGGCGGCCGATACGGTCGATGGTGGCCTGCTGGGTGGCGATCTTGGTGCGCGCGGCGTCCACCGCGATGCGATAATCGCCGTCGTCGATCCGGAACATCACCTCGCCGGTGTGAACCACGGCGTTGTCGGCGGGAAGGATCGCCGCGATGTGTCCCGAGACCCGCGCACCGAGCATGGTGTTGTTGGCGCGTACATAGGCGTCGTCGGTGGAGACGTAGAAGCGTCCCAACAGAGTGTATTCGATGCCATAGGCTGACGCGGCGAGCACGACCAGCGCGATGATACCCGTCAGCACCAGCCTGCGTTTTCGCGACTTCGGCGCGGCGGCAGCGGCTGGAGCGGACGACGCCGCCGGCCGCTCGACCGCCGGCTTTTCGATCGCGGGGCCTGCCGGTGTCTCTGCGTGGCGCCGCCCGGTCTCATCGGAAAGCTGGGCCCGGAGCTGCTCGGCAAGAACCGCCGCATCACGCGCTGCGTCATCGCCCTCTGCCGCATCCGGCTCGGAACGAAGCATGCGCGCTGCCTGGTCTCTTGCTCCGGCCATCAAGGCCTCCCCAACACAAATAACGCGCCGCACGCTTGGCCCGGGATAGGCCTCACGGCATCGCCA
Source organism: uncultured Alphaproteobacteria bacterium (assembly GCA_963831585.1). Classification (GTDB taxonomy): domain Bacteria; phylum Pseudomonadota; class Alphaproteobacteria; order Rhizobiales; family Xanthobacteraceae; genus Bradyrhizobium. The sequence goes on from CAWHRA010000032.1 coordinate 220,463, forward strand.
AATTCGAAATTAGCATTGACCGAACGGTTCGGTCAAGCTATATTACTATACCAGAAACACTAGGGGGGCAGTTCCTTCCCCGGCGTTTCCGAGGCCGGAATCTTTCCAGAGAACCTAAACCAATGGTTGCAGCTCCTCGCACGAATACGGTCCACATCCTTGGCGACGAAGACAGCGCGAAGCGCCGCCAGATCCTTGCGGGCGCCAGCAAGGTCTTCATGGATCTGGGATTCGACGGCGCCAGCATGGGCGAGATCGCCCGCGCCGCCGGGGTCTCCAAGGGGACGCTGTACGTCTATTTCGCCGACAAGAGCCGGCTGTTCGAGGCCATCGTCGAGCAGGAAATGCACGACCAGCAGAAGATCGCCTTCGATTTCGACCCCAAGCGCGACGTTCCCACCACGCTTCGCCAGTTCGGCCAGGCCTATATCGAGCTCTTGTGCCGGCCGGGCGGCGGATCGGCGATCCGCACCGTGATGGCGATTGCCGAGCGGATGCCGGAGGTCGGGCGCCGCTATTACGAAAACGTGCTGGAAAAAACCATCAACCGCCTCGCCGATTATCTCGGGGCGCATGTGCAGGCAAAAGAGCTTGCGATTCCCGACTGCCAGCTCGCGGCCTCGCAATTCATGCAGATGTGCCAGGCGTCGCTGTTCCTGCGCTTCATCTTCCAGGCCGCGCCGCCGCCCTCATCCGAACGCATCGCCGAAGTGGTCGAAAGCGCAACGCGGATGTTTCTGGCGGCGTATCAGGTGAAGGTGGAGTGAGCTGAAGGCGACGGGTTAACCCCGTGCGAGCCAACGGGTCGCGCGAATGCGCGCCCCGATGACAGGCTTCGCGAAGCAATCCATCTGTCCGCGCAAAAGAAAGCTGGATTGCTTCGTCGCTCCGCTCCTCGCAATGACGTCGTTCCGGACAACATCAGTCCGAAATCGCGCAACGCGGTGCGCCGGCGTTACTTCTTGTCTGGAGTACTGTTGCCGATTTCCGCTGGCGGGGACGGCTGGCCCGCATTTGACCATGCCCGCATTTGCCCCATCTGAATTTCAATGTACCTCGGCATGTATTTGTGCCGGACCTCGGTCAGTTTCATTTCAAGATCCGGATCCAGATCGGTTCCGCCGGACTTCTTGAACTTTCTCAAGTCGCCGTCCAGCGGGGCACGCTCGAGCAGGTAATCCATTTCGAGCAAAGCGAGCTGGCCGTTCGACCTGATGAAGGTCTCTATGTTTTCGCGAATGTGGAACGTGGATTGTGCCGAGGCCAGGGTAGCCGTCATCGCGGTCAGCAGCACCGACCATTTCTTCACATTCTCCGCATTTTCCTTGGTCGTCAGCGACGCAAATACGGTGGCGAGCAGTGCGGAAAAGATCAGCGTGCATTGAATGACGACGTTGGATCGATACCACAGATGAAAATCACTCTTGTTCTTGTCGATGGCCTGGTCGAGCGCCTCCTCAAAACCGTCGATCGAGGGCTCGCCGACGGTCTTGGACGTCGGCAGCGCGAACCAGATCCCGATGAGCAGGCAGATCAGAAGAAAAATCCCCATGGGCATGATCAGGTTGACCCAGTTGGTCTCTCGCAGGGATTTCCACGTGGGAAGCCACGTGCACAGCCTGCGCTCCTTTCCATCCGTCAGGTTGTCGCTCATCACGCCCACCTCCCTTGGATGTGACGAGTTTGATCCCTGGCAGTTTCCCGGTCAACGTTTGGCTTCACGCCCTCTTGCTTTTCTTTGCCTTCGCTCGCGTCGCCGCCGGCGCTTTCTTCTTCGATCTGCTCTGGTTGTAGTCAATGGCGGCACGGACGAGATTCTTCAGGGCACGCGCGTTGACCTTGTCACTCTCGAGGAAATCGATCGCCCGTCTGGCGTTGCCTTCGAGGCCCGCGTTGAAGAGCTTGTCGGGGTCCGGCAGGCTCGCACCGTAGGCAAAGGTAAGCTTCACCTTCCCCTTGTGGGCGTTGGCAACCGCGATGATTCCGTCGCGATACCACACCGGGCTTCCCATCCACTTCCATTCCTCGATGATGTCAGGGTCGGCCGCAAGGATGCTCTTGCGGACGCTCGCGAACGTCTTGCCGCGCCAATCCGTCAGTTCGGCGATCATCTGGTCGATACGTTCCGATGGCTTCATTGCGTCTCGATGCCTTGAATTCCGAATCCAGTGACTGAAAAGCCCGCCGCTCGCCAATGGTTGCAGCGGCGCGCCTATTCGTCCTCGAATTCGTCTTCCTCGTCGACCTTGTTCCTGTGCCGGTGCGCCGCGACCTTCCGGCCTCCGAGCGATCCGGTCACGTATGGCTCACGTGCTGCGTAGGGGTTGCGGCCCGCCGCGCGCGCGGCGACCTCCTCGCCCGACATCGCGGCCGGCTGGCAGATCAGGCGGCGGCTCGCGCGGCGCATCAGGTCGACGTGGATGTGGTCGTAGTGATAGACGTTGGAGCCTGGCGCGAGCACGGTGGTGAACTGCTGGCAGGCGGTGGCCTGCACGTCGTGCAGGAAGCCCTGCTCTTCCGGCAGCCCCCTCCAGCCGTCCTTCACCGAAATGTGCCTTCCGTCGGCGAGCGTGAAGCCCGCGATATCGAGCGCGTTGCCGAATGCGTGCTCGGAAATATGCGCATAGGAATTGCCGTTCATGCCGCGGCAGGAATAAGCGGAGATCTGCTTGATCTCGACGACGCGCGCGCCGAACCAGCGCTGCGCCGCCGGCTGCACGGAATCGGCGAGCCAGCGGTCGAGCACCGAGACGATCGGGCAGGCCAGCGTCGCCGCCGGTTTGACGGCGACCGGCCCAAAGGTGTTGACGGGATTGCCCCGCGACACTCCGAGAGGCGGCAACGGCTCGGTCTGCGGGTAACGGACCGCGGCATCGGGACGCGGCGAGTAAGGCGCGGCTGCGCGGTCGCGCGGCGGATAGGCCGGAGCAGCCGTGTAAGGCGCGGGATATTGCCTGTTTGTCCCCGGCGGCCGGTTCATGCCCGGCGTCCCCTCGGGCGGCAGATCGATATCGTCTTCCTCGGGTGCGACGCCCGGCGGGGCCAGCGAGATCGGGCCGCCCGGCGCCGCGGCGCCGTAGCCCTGTTGTCGCGAGGTGTTATCCCGAAAAGGCGGTGTGGGATAAAGCGATGCGGCGGGATAGCGTGTTGCCGGCGGCGGCTGCGAAATCGGCCAGCGCGGCTGGTTGCCGATATTGCCGGGCGGCCGCAAACTTTCGTCGGCAAACCCAAAACTGACGCTGCTTTCGCCGAGTGAAGCGACCTTGAGCGGAAACTCGGCGCCGCAGACGCCGGGGCCGGAAATCGGATCGATCCGGACCAGTTCCGGGCTCTCCTTGACCGCGCCGGATTTCAGGCAAGCGATTTCGGCCTCGGCCCGCCATGGCTCACGCTCCCCGGACTGAAAAAATCCGCGGCCGCAGCCCGCCAACGAGACAAGGACGAAGGAGCTGACGAGATACAAACGAACTCCACGCGTCATCCGCGCAGGTTGGTTGAATTTATTTAAGGACTTTTCAACGTGTTGTTTTTACGAGTCTTTAACCACGTTGCGCACCGCAGCGAGGTGCCGGAGGGACAGCGACGCTGACTTTTCCGCAGGGAACGGATGGTTACTTTCGTTTGTTGAACGGGCAACGACGTGAACCAGGGAGCTTTCCCAATGACCTTCACGGGTCCATTCGTGACCAAACTGACCGTTGTCGTCGCGTACGTCGCATTCGCGTTTGTCGGAGCCATCGTGCTCGGCCTGTTCTAGCGTTCAAGTCCCCCCGACTTCACAGCGCCCGGCGGTTCTGGATTTTTCCGGCCGCCGGGCGTTTTCACGCTGCCGGAATCGACAAACATTCATTTCATCGGAGAATATTGCGCAGCGCCTCTTACGCGCCATTCCGTCACGACCGCCGCGCAACCGCGGCCACACGATTCGCGACGCGGCGTTGCGGCGCCAGACCGCGATCACCAGGCGTAACGCACCACGCCCTTGCCGGCGTAGCTGCGGGTGACGTCAGAGAATTCACCCTCGAAAGTCGCCGCCGCCGACCAGCCGTTCAGCCAGTTGAATTCGGCGGAAGCCGTGGTCAGCGCCGCGTCTTGCGCGAGCGTCGCGCCGTTGACGACGAAGCTCGCGGTCGGCAGCGTCTGGAATGTCGCGGCGATATTGCGGCCGGTGTTGAAATCATGCGCCCAGGCGAAGCGGCCGCGCAAGGTGAGGACCGCGTCCTGCACCGCAAAGGACCTGTCGGCGCGCAGGCCGAGCTCGCTGCGCGAGGCCGTGACATTCTTGGCGCCATAGGAGAGCGCAAAAGTGTTGGCGCCTGAAATCGCCTGCTCGGAATAGGCCGGCAGATCGAAGGTGGTGAACTGTCCGGCGGCATAGGGTGTCACGCCCATCCATGGCGTAAGGAAGCGATAGCCTCCCTCGGCGCGGCCCGAGAATGCATTGGCGTTGAACCTGGCGCGGAGCTGATCGACGCCGGCGATAGTCACCGTGCGATCCGTGGTCACGTCCTGCCAGCCATAGGCCAGCGCGCCGGAGAGGTAGGCCGGACCGACCGTGTGGCGAATGAAGACGCCGGCCTGGAACAGGTCGGAGCGGCCGCCGCCCAATGCGTTGGCCAGGGAGAAATTGGTGCCGCCGCCGGCGAGCGCGAAGCCTGCGATGGTATAGGGCGAGAAGCGATAGTCGGCGCCGACCGCCGCGCCTGCGATGCGGCTGGTCACGGTGTTCGATCCCAGCGCCGCGTTGCCGTCGGTGGTCTGCGAGCCGCCGAAACCCGCCGCCCACACGCTCCAGCGCCGCGCGAACGCATCGGCCGTCACGGGCGCCTTGCGATAGACCGCGGCATAGGCGTCCCGCTCCGCGGCCGAACGCGGCTTGCCCTTCGACGCGTAGGCGCTGGCGCCATGGTCCTCGTCAGCAAATCCCGGCGCGCCGCCTGCTGGCGTCACCGGATCTCCGCGTCCGGCGATGAACGGGTCGGTCAGCACGCCCATGAACAGGTTCATCGCATCGAACGTGGTCTGTTGTGAGCCGGTTGCGGGCTCGCCGGAGGCTTGCGTCAGATTCTGCTGGGTGTTGCCGAGAAAGATCCCGCCGAGCGCCCCGGTCTGGCCCGCCGCGGTGAACGCGGTGTCGAGCGCCGTCGCAACGTTGCGCTGGTTGACGTTCATCCCCGCGAGCTGGCGCAAATTGGACGTCAGCGTGAGCTGGACGTCGTTGGCGTTCGGATAGATCAGCAATCCGGTCATTCCGCTCGGCAGCACCAGTCCGCCGAACTGGGTGCCGCCCCGTCCGCCCGAAGTCAGGATCGTATAGGGCGAATTGAAACGGAAGGTATGGGTCGGAGACGTCACCTGCACCGTGCCGCCGAGCGTCGCCGTACCGGTCACGCCGGTGCTGCTGGAACCGGCCGCCGATATCTCGACCATGTAGCTTGCGGCCGCCGCCAATGCGAGATTGCCCTGGATGGTCAGCGTGCCGATCGAGCCGCCCGGCGCCAGCGTGCCGCCATTGCCGATGCTCACGTCGCCGATCACCGTGCCATGCCCCGACAACGTGCCGCCGGTGACGCCGACCGTGCCGGTCAGGGTAGCGGCGGTATTCGCCGCATCGCCCACCTGCAGATTGCCGCCGGAGACCGCGATGTTGGTCGCGCTATTGGCGCCGTTGAGGATAACGGTGCCCGAATTCACATTGAGCTGGTTGATGCCGCTGAAATTGTAGGCCGCGCCATAGGTGAAAATGTTCGGGCCGAGAGCGAAATTGATGGCGTCGGTCGTGCCCAGCCCGACGATGTTGCCGGCGATCGCACCGCCGCTGACGTTGAGAACGTCGCCATGGCTGGAGAGCTTGATCGCTCCGGTGATGCTGCCGGCGTTCTGGTTGATGGTGATGGCGCTCTGCGCCAAATGCACGTCGATCGCGTTGCCGCCGGTGCCCGTGATATTGCCGGAATTGGTGATCGCGCCCGAGAAGGTGGCGATTTGAGCCCCGAAGTTGATACCGGTACTGGCGGTGATGCTGCCCGAGTTGGTGATGCCGCCGCCGAAGCTCGAAATCGTCGCTCCGCCGATGCCGATGCCGAACTGGGTGGCGTTGATGGTGCCGCTGTTGGTGATGCCGCCGGTGAACGTCGAGACCGCATTGCCGGCGGCAGCCACGCCGGCGACCAGGATGCCCGAGCCGACCGGCCCGAGCGCTGTGATCGTGCCGCTGTTGGTGATGCCGCCGGCAAATGTCGAGACGCCGGCGACGTTGATGCCGGGGGTGGTGATCGGTCCGACGGTGGAGGCAAGCGCGATGGTGCCGGTATTGGCGATGCCCCCGGAGAAATTCGAAACGAACTGGAGGTTGATACCGTTGGTATTGCCGTTGATAATGCCGGTGTTGGCGATGCCGCCGCCGAAGCTTGGCATCAGACTGGCGCTACCGAAGCCGGTCACAAGAACACCGTCACCATTCGCCGACGTGATCGTTCCGCTATTGACGATGCCGCCAAGAAAGGTCGACACCAGCGCGCCGCCGAACGTGCCGACCTCGACGCCCGCCTGCCCCGCGTTGATCGCGCCGCTGCTCGAGATGCCGCCTGAGAAGCTCGAGACGCCGGTGACGAGGACGCCTTTACCCGCGTTGGCGTTGAGCGTGCCGGCATTGGCGATCGATCCCGTGAAGCTTCCGACGCCGCTGACCAGGATGGCGTCGCCGGTGATCGAACTGAGTGAGCCGCTGTTGCCGATGCTTCCGGAGAAAAGCGAGACGTTGGCGACGGAAATTCCCGTCACGCCGGCCGAAATGGTGCCGCTGTTGGAAATCCCTCCGGCAAACGTCGAGACCGGATTGAATTGCCCGATATCGATGGCGATGCCCTTACCGGCGGAAATGCTGTTCGCCAGGATCGTCCCGCTGTTGACGATGCCGCCGGTGAAGACCGAGAGATTATCGACAAAAATGCCGAACTGTCCGCCGGCCGGCGTGAGGACGCCCGCATTGACGATGCCGCCGCCGAAGGCGGGCGTGCTGTTGATATTGAGGCCGGAGACGCCGCCCAGCACGGAGCTTTGCGCATCGATCAGGATGCCGCCCGTGATCGTGCCGGTATCCTGGAAGCCGCCGAAAAGCGTGCTGTTGATCAGCGAGAATCCGCCGGGCGAGATGGTGCCGGTATTGAGGACGCTTGAGCTGGTGCTCGAATTCGTGAAGGTAAGTTGCGAGAGCGTTCCGGCGTTGGTGCAGCCGGCCACGGTGACATTACTATAGGTGGAAAGACATTGTGCGAGCGCCGAGGTCGGAGCCCCGGCCGCCAGCGCCAGGCTGACCAGCGAAGTCGTCGCCAATAACTGAGGGCGCGCCAGCCGCGACAGGCGCGGTGCGATCGATTGGGAGAATTCTCGCACTCTTTTTCTGCTTTCCTATGCGGCGTGGCACCCCGCGCGCACGTACGATCCAGCCCGCCGCCCAATACCGCCCATGGCGGTTTTGGAGCACCGTTGGCGGTATTTTTACCGATGAATCGGCCCTCGTGCGACCGATTGTTGCAGCCTGTGGGTGCAATCGATCGGTACTGTGGTATTCGGATCACAGCTTGAGTCGGCTTCTCGACAGATGAACCGGCGCCGGTTGCCCGATACGCCAGATGGCTTGAGCCGCGATCCGGCACCGTGCTATCCGCCGAAGAACAGGCGCATGATGCAGGGTGGCGCGAGTGGAAATCGGACCGGCCGGTTCGCCCGGAGAGCTGTTGCCGATCGCCGACCTGATTGGACTTGCCGGGCAGCTTCGCGCCTCTGGTCGGCTCCCCGAGGCCGAGTCCGCGTGCCGCCGCGTGCTCGCGGTCGCGCCGGGGTCGGCGGAGGCGCTGCATATCCTGGGGCTGATCGCGCACCAGACGGGCCGTCTCGGTGACGCGATCGGGCACCTCCACCAGGCCGCGAGCGTCGCGCCTGACGTGGCGCTCTACCATGCCAATCTCGGCGAAATGTATCGCCTGGCCGGCCAGATCGAGCAGGCAATCGCCGAGGGCCGCCGCGCCGTGGCGCTCCGACACGATTACACGGAAGCGCTAAACAATCTCGGCGCCGCGCTCTATGACGGCGGGGATTATGCCGAGGCCGCGGCCTGCCAACGCCGCGCCATCGAGGCCAACCCCGACTTCGCGCAGGCCCATAGCGGCCTCGGCAACGCGCTGCACGCGCTGAAGCAGTTCGACGAGGCGGCCGCCGCCTATCGGCGAGCCATCGCGCTGGCACCGGATTTCGCCGACGCCTGGGCCAATCTCGGCACGACCCTGCATCACGCCGGCGCCTTCGACGAGGCAATGGTGGCGTTGCGACGGGCGATCGCGCTCGCTCCCGATCACGCCAACGCCCATTCCGGCCTCGGCATCCTGTTGCTGACGCAGGGTGAATTCGGCGAGGGGCTGGAGGAATACGAATGGCGGCTACGCTCGGACAAGACCAAGGGCTTGCCATTTCCGAATACGCCGTGGCGCGGTGAAAGCCTCGCGGGACGGCATATCCATGTAGAGGCCGAGCAGGGTTTCGGCGACACCCTGCAGTTTGCGCGCTATCTGCCGCTGCTGGTCGCGCGCGGCGGCCGCGTGAGCTTTCGCACGCACCAGGATCTGCTCACCCTGATGCGCGCAAGCCTGCCTGACATCGACGTCTTCGCGGACCACGGATCGCCCGCCCAGGCCGCCGATTGCGAATGCGCGCTGTTGAGTCTGCCCCGGCTTCTCAAAACGCGGATCGAGACGATCCCGGCCGCCATTCCCTATCTTCGCACCCCGGCCGAGACCGCCGAACGCTGGCAGGCACGGCTTGCGAACCTCGGGGGGATCAGGGTCGGCCTGGTCTGGGCCGGCAATCCGGCGCATGTGAACGATTTCCGCCGCTCGTTCGATCTGGCGATGCTTGCGCCGCTGTTGGGTCTGAGCGGCGTCTCGTTTGTAAGCCTGCAGGTCGGACCGCGGGCCAAAGACCTGCACCATATCGACGGTCCCGCGATCCCCGATCTGTCGCCGGAGCTGCGCAGCTTCGCCGACAGTGCCGCCGCAATCTCCGCCCTCGATCTCGTCATCGCGGTCGACACGGCGGTCGCCCACCTCGCGGGCGGGCTGGGCAAGCCGGTCTGGATGCTGCTGCCCTGGGTCAGCGACTGGCGCTGGCTGACGTCGCGCGAGGACAGTCCGTGGTATCCGACCATGCGGCTGTTCCGGCAGCGGACCGACGGGGATCGGGGCGAGGTCATCGCGCGCGTTGCCCGGGAGCTTGCGGCCGTGGCCGCTGGCGATGGCGCTCGCCTTGCGCCGTTCCGCGCCGCGGGCGAGCGCCGCGCCGCGCTGGCCGCCGAAATTATCGCTGCCGAGGCGGTCCGCGTGGCTACTCCAGCCAAAGCCGCCGTGCTGCCTCCGCCGGGGCAGGCGCTCGTCCTGGCCGAGCAGCATCGCCACGCCGGCCGGCTTGGCAAGGCGGAGGAGCTCTGTCGCGATGTCCTCGACAGCGCGCCCAGCGCCGAGGCCGCGCATCTGCTCGGCATCATCGCGCATCAGGCCGGGCGACCGGTCGAAGCAATCGAGCATATCCGCCGGGCGATCGCGCTCGACGGCAGCGTCGCGCTCTACCACGCCAACCTCGGCGAGATGTGCCGGCTTGCCGGCCGCACCGGCGAAGCGGTCACGCATGCGCGTCGCGCGCTGGCTCTCAGCCCGGACCATGTCGGCGCGATGAGCAACCTCGGCATCGCACTCTACGAACAGCAGAAATATTCCGAAGCCCTGCGCTGCCAGGATCGCGCCATCGCCCTTCGACCTGACTTCGTCCAGGCGCACAGCAACCGCGGCAACGTGTTGCGCGCGCTCGAGCGCCGCGAGGAAGCGGAGGCGGCCTATCGCCGGGCGATCGAACTGGCGCCGAATTTTGCAGAGGCCTGGAATAATCTCGGCACCGTCCTGCGCGAACTCAAGCGTCCGAAGGAGGCGGAAACGGCTTACCACCAGGCGCTGGCATTGCGTCCCAACGATCCCGAGATCCTCGACAATCTGGGTCTTGCGCTCAGGGATCTCGGCAGGCTCGACGAAGCGGCGCAAATGCTTCGGCACGCGCTGACCGTTCTGCCCGGCAGCGCAACGATCCGCCTGCATCTGAACGCCGTCCTTGCAGGCCATCGCATCGAAAAGAACGGCAAGGCGTAACTGCCCCCGCTGGCCACATCGTCCCTGCTTTTCCGGCGCAGCCCGCTGTTTCGGCGTGCGGTGTTCATTTGCCGTTCAGCCGCGCGAGTCCTAACTCGCAAGGACTTTTCAGCGTTGTCTTCCTTCCCAATCCAGGTCCGATCGTGACGCGGCATCGGTTTTCACTCGCGCTGTGGCTGCTGGGTTCGTTGATGCTCGCGAGCGCGCCGCGTGCGTTCGCGATGCCCTCTCCGATCGAGGCCGAACCTGTGCTCATGGCGGGCGCAACATCCACCCTGACAAGACTGGCGCAGGCCCAACCGGCACAAGCGCCGGCGCCGGCCCGCTCGCCCGCTCGCGCGGCCGCCGACGAACCGATCGGCAATGTTGCGACGCTCACCGGCAGCGCCACCGTCACCCGCAACAAGACCTCGACCTCGCTGCATCTGCAGGACGACATCTTCCAGGGCGATTTGCTGCAGACGCAGGCGAACTCCGCCCTTGGCGTCACCTTCAACGACGCCACCACCTTCAACCTCACCGCCAGCGCCACCATCACGGTCAACTCCTACGTCTATGATGACGGCGGCAAGCAGAACGGCGCGCTGTTCGACGTCGCGAGAGGCACGGTGGCGTTCGTGGCCGCCGCCGTCGCCCATACCGGCGACATGCGGATATCGACGCCATCGGCGACGCTCGGCATTCGCGGCACCACCGGCCTGATCGAGGTGCCGCAAGGCGCATCCGCCGCCAACCCAAGCAACGTCGCGATCAAGCTCTATCCCGACGCCGACGGCCGGGTCGGACGGATCGAGGTCAACGGCCGCGACGGCTCGCGGCTTGGCTTCCTCACCCAGGGCTCGAGCGGCTTCACCATCCGGCCCGGCGCCATGGGACACTTCGCCGCCGTGCCGCTGGTGATCTCGCCGCAGCAGGCGCTGCGCGATCAGGGCATCGTGCGCCAGGTCCATGCCGCGCAGAGCGTCGGCCGCGGGATCGTCACGCAGCGCCGCATCCAGCGTCAGCAGAATCCGAATCGAAATCCGTCGCGCGTCAATCCGGGCGCCAACCCGCAGCGCCAGCCCGGCCTGCAGAAGCAGAATGGCCTGCCGCAACGACCCGGCACGCCGCCGCAACCCGGTTCGCCACGCGTACCCGCCTTGCCGAACCGTGCGGGCCAGCCGCAACTGCAGCCGCCGCCGGCGCCCAATGCGTCCGGCCTGCGGCAGCAGCCCGGATTGCAGAATCGGCCGGCGCTGTCGCCGCGGCGGCCGGTGCTGCCCGGGCCGAAGGCAAAGCCGCGCAAGGAACGACGCTAAAGCGTTTTCGAGCGAAGTGGATACCGGTTCGCGTGGAGAAAACGCGTCAAAACAAAAATCCAGAGCTATCCGCCTGGCGCCGAGAACCGAAGTCTGAACTTGAGACCGGGCGAATTGTCCAGCATCTCGATCTGCGCGCCGTGAAGGCGGGCGACGGCGGCGACCAGGCTGAGCCCGAGCCCGTTGCCCGGGCGGTAGCGGCTGTGTTCGAGCCGGTAAAAGCGCTTGAAGACGTGCTCGTGCTGGTCGGCGGGAATGCCGGGCCCGTCATCGGCGATCGAAACCACCGGCCTGCCCTCGATGTTTTCATTGGCAACGACGACCTGTCCTCCGGCGCGGCCGTACTTGATCGCATTGTCCACGAGATTGGCGATGGCATCGAAGATCAGGTCGCGGTCGCCCGTCACCAGCACCTCGCCGGCGCCTGCGACGACGAGACGGGTGCCGTCCTGTTCGGCCGCCGCGTCGTACAACTCGACGACCTCGCCGGCGATTTCGACCAGGTTCACGGTGCGGAACGCGCTCTTGCGGGCCTGTGTTTCGATCTGGGCGATCCGCGTCAGCGACGAGAATATCCTTAGGACGGCGTCGAGGTCGGCAAGGGTATCGCCGATCAGCACCTGATCGTCCTCGGCCACTCGCGCACCATGATAGGCCATCTCCAGCCGGCCGCGCATGCGGGTCAGCGGCGTGCGCAAATCGTGCGCGACATTGTCGCTCACCTGCTTGACTTCGCCCATCAGGGTTTCGATGCGATCGAGCATCAGGTTGAGGTTCTCGGCGACACGGTCCCATTCGTCACGGCTGTGGCGGAGCGGAATGCGCTGGTCGAGGCCGCTCTGCATGATCGCCCGCGTGGTCGCGTTGATCGATTCAATCCGGCCCACGGTCCGGCGCGTCACCAGGACGCTGACCACAACGGCCAGCACGAAGATCAATGCGGCGCCGGAGATCACCGCCGTCTTGATCCGCTCGGTGAAGCTGTCGAGGTCGCCGATATCCCGCCCCACCAGCAAGTGGTCGCCACTCGGGAGGGTTTCGAGCCTGGCGCGCAGCAGCGGTGGGTTCGCGTCACCGGGCAGCGGCGCGGGCGCTCGATACTCGGTCCATCCGCCGGTGCCGGCCCCCGACGGCCATGATCCGAGGTTTCCGGCCAGAATGGCCAGCGAGGGATCGGCGAGCAGATACACGTGGCCGGCGAAACTCGTATCGGCAACGCGCTGTTGAACCAGCGCGATCAGTCCGTCGCGGCCCGATCGCCGGTAGGTGTCCTGCAAGACCGTCTGCTCGGTCATGATCGTGCGATCCGACCTGGCGCGTACGTAGGAGGCGGTAGACAGATAGACGTAGCTGAAAATGGCCGAAACGATCACGCCGAAAGCGGCGATCGCGATCAGCGCGATCTTGAACGTCGATGATCTGAGTGTCTTAGCCAGGAGCACGGAGACAGTACCCGATGCCGCGAACCGTGTGGATCAGCGGATAGGCCTGCTGGCCATCGACCTTGCGGCGCACGCGCCCGACATAGACGTCGATGATGTTGGTCGAGGGATCGAAATGAAGGTCCCAGACATGCTGCAGCAGCATCGTGCGGGATACAACTCGGCCCTGGTTGCGCACCAGATATTCAAGCAGCTGGAATTCGCGGGGAAAAAGCAGGATTTCCCTGCCGCGGCGGCTGGCGGTCCGTGACACCAGATCGACCGCGAGATCGCCGACGCGCAGGATGGTCTCCTTGACTACGGTGTCGCTGCGCCGGCCCAGCGCCTCGACGCGGGCCAGCAACTCGACGAAGGAGAACGGCTTGACCATGTAATCGTCGCCGCCCGCGCGCAGGCCCCGCACCCGGTCGTCGACCTCGCCGAGCGCACTGATGATCAGGACGGGCGCGGCGACGCCGCCGTCGCGCAGCTGACGCATGACCGTGATGCCGTCGATATCAGGAAGCATGCGGTCGATCGTGATCACGGCATAGTCGCTGGCGATGCCGCGGCTCAGCGCGTCATTGCCACAGGCGGCGACATCCACCTGGTAACCGCTGGTCGTGAGCGATTCCGCGAGTTGACCGGCGGTTTCCGGATCATCCTCGACGACCAGAATACGGCGGTGACTTCCCGTCATGGTTTTCGTCTCCGGGCGGCCGCCAAGGCCACGCTGCTAGATCGGAAACCCCGCAGCTCCAACTATAGGTCAGACCGGGCGGCGGGTAATCTAAAGGTTGCGTGATGATATCAGCGGATGAACTCGCGATGGCCGCCATCAGCCGGAACGGTTCCCGCTGCGCCGGAAATCATTCGGGATGACGGCCATCGCGATACCTGGGTCGCTGCGCGAAGACCGCGCCGGCGCGGCGGGACTGGGTACAAGCAACGCGCCGGCGGCGGCAACGGCAACTCGCCAGATATGCCGGGCAGGGTCAGTAGTAGCCGTAGTCGCCGCAGAGATCGGCCCACTGCGGTCCATAGGGCGTCCACACCCTGCGCCAGCAACTGTCGTAATCGGCATAGACATAGGGCGCGCCGAAAAACGCAAAGCGGTGGAAGCGGTGGAAGTGACCCCGGCCGTGGAACCCGAACCTCGAGAACCGCGGCCCGAAACCGCCATGCGCAAACGGCGCGCCTGCGAAACGAGCGCCGCCGAAATGCGGCCCGGTGCCGATCGCGGCAAAATGCGGTCCGCCGCCGATCGCGGCGAAACGCGCGCCGCCACCGATCCCGCCGACATGCATGCCGCCGCCCCAGCCTCCTCCATGCATGCCGCCTCCGATGCCAACTCCTCCCATGCCTCCACCGTGCATGCCACCTGCCATGCCTCCACCATGTCCGCCGACGCCCATGCCTCCACCGCCCATGCCTCCGCCATGCCCGCCGCCGCCCATACCTCCGCCCCCCATGCCTCCGCCATGCCCGCCGCCACCACCACCACCGCCACCGCCGCGTGCGAACGCCGGCGAGCCAAGCGCAAGCGCCGTGGCAAGCGCACCCGCGATGAGGCAACCAAGAACCCTGTTGTTCATCCCGAAATCCTCCGTGGTCGAATTGCCGCGACGATCCCGCCGCGAAAGGAAGACGACCAGCAGAGCCAATGGATCCCGTGATTTCAAATGACAAATGCGACAGTTTCTGACACGCAAGTTAGTTTTGCCGGGCTGGGCCCGTTGTCAGGCTGACCCTTTGTCAGGTCGAGCCGCGAAAGCCGTCTTCCGCAGCAAGGGCTCGCCGGCACGGATCCGCGCGGACGCCACGACGTTGTCGCAGAACTCGAACTTCTCCGGCGCAAGCACGATAATGGTCGAGCCGTGCTCGAACCAGCCGAGTTCCTCGCCCTTGCGCACGCTGACGTCGCAGGGGAACGTGACCGGCCCTGTCGTGTCGGCGTTGAGCAGGCGGTCAAGAAAATGCAGGCGGATGCTGGCCACGAGAATGGCCGCGACCGGCACCAGCGTCAGCGCCTCGCCGATGGCGAGGCGGGTCCGGATCACCGCGCGCTCGTTCTTGCAGAACAGTTTTTCGATCCGCTTCAGCGCGATCGGATTGACGTTCCAGGTGTCGCCGCTGATGAAATCGACCTGGTCGATCCGGCAATCCGCGGGCGCGTGGAAGCGGTGGTACATGCTCGAGGTCAGCCGCAAGGTGATGAAGCAGCCGTTGCGGTGCGCCTCCACCAAAGCGGGATCGCCGATCAGGTCGGCAAGCGAATACGGCGCGCCCTTGACCTGAAACAGTTCGGTATCCGCGATCGCCCCGAACGCGCCGATGATGGCGTCGCACGGGCTGACCACGATATCAGGATCGGGATCCGGCGGGCGCAGCCCGGGCTTGAGCTCGCGGGTGAAGCAATCGTGCAGGCTCTTGAAATCAGTCTTGCGCGCTTCCGACAAATCGAGATCGGAGAACAGCCGCCAGCAGGCGATCGAGAGGTCGCGGACCAGGGGCTGCTCGATCTTGCTGAACCAGCCCATGAACCGGGTCAGGGCCGCCCGTGGCACGCGGTTGGTCAGCAGGAAATTGATGTCTTCCTGCTGCGTCAAAGTGGAGATTAGGCTTTTGACTGTCATGAATCTGTCAGCTCGACTGGATAGCGGTTGAGGACATGGATTCGCACCTTCCGATTCTGTCTCTCGCCACGGCCGCGGTCGCCGGCACCGCCGCCGCCGTTCCCAAATTGCGCGCGCGGCTGGCGCTGTCGCGGGCCAAGCACCGTTCGCTGACGGGGCATGCCAAAATGTCGCGCCTGGTGGCGCGGCTGATCCCGTTCTACGAGTTCGACATCGACGATTTCTTCGGATCCGACGGCGCGCCGGCGCAGGTGGCCACGCAGCGCCAGGACGGGTTCTTCCGGCTCGCCAGTCTCTACCGCGATCGGTTCGCCAAGGGCCGGGCACTGACCCTGCAGGCGTCGGAACAAATCTCCGACCTGCAATTCACCGAATCCTATCGCGTGCCGTTCCAGTATTCGCGGCTGGTGCGCGAGCACCTCGGCACCAGCGCCTTCGTGCAGTCGTCGGCCGGCGTCACCGTCACCGATCTCGACGGCAATGTCGCCTACGACCTGACCGGCTCCTACGGCGTCAATATTTTCGGCAACGACTTCTACAAGGGCTGCATCGCCGGCGCCGAGGCCCGCGCGCATGCGCTCGGACCGGTGCTCGGGCCCTACCACCCCGTCATCGTCGACAACGTCAACCGGCTGTGCGCGATTTCCGGTCTCGACGAGGTCTCGTTCCACATGTCGGGGACCGAAGCCGTCATGCAGGCGGTGCGGCTCGCGCGCTATCACACCGGCCGCTCGCATCTGGTTCGTTTCGCCGGCGCCTATCACGGCTGGTGGGGCGACGTGCAGCCCGGCGTCGGCAATCCGATCGCGCCGCACGAGACCTATACGCTGGCCGAGATGTCGGAGCGGACGCTGCGGGTCCTGCAGACAAGGCGCGACATCGCCTGCGTGCTGGTCAATCCGCTGCAGGCGCTGCATCCCAACGGCAACGCGCCGTCGGATTCCTCGCTGGCGGACTCCTCGCGCAACGGCGGCTTCGACCGCGAGGCCTACGGCGAATGGCTGAAAGCGTTGCGGCAGGTCTGCACGGAGCGCAACATCGTCCTGATCTTCGACGAGGTGTTCGTCGGCTTCCGCCTCGCTCCCGGCGGCGCCCAGGAATATTTCGGCGTTCGCGCCGACATGGTCACCTATGGCAAGAGCCTGGCGGGCGGTCTCCCCGTCGGGGTGGTCTGCGGCCGCAGGGAATTGATGCGCCGCTTCCGCGACAACCGCCCCGTCGACGTCTGCTTCGCGCGCGGTACCTTCAACTCGCACCCTTACGTGATGGCGGCCATGGATGAATTCCTCACCCGGCTCGCCGATCCCGCCTTCCGCAGCGTCTATGACGGCCTCGACGAGCGCTGGAACGAGCGGGCGCGACAAATGAACGAGGCGCTGGCCGAACACGATCTTCCGGTCCGCCTCTCCAATCTGTCGTCGATCTGGATGGTCCATTACACCTCGCCGTCCCGCTACAACTGGATGTTTCAGTATTATCTGCGCGCCGAAGGACTGGCGCTGAGCTGGGTCGGAACCGGCCGGCTGATCTTCAGCCTGAACTACACCGACGCGGATTTTTCCGAGGTGACAAAACGCTTTGTCGCCGCGGGCAAGAAAATGAAGGAAGACGGCTGGTGGTGGCACGACGCCGCTCTCACCAACAAGAAAATCCGCCGGCAGATTCTCAAAGAGATGGTCACGCGACGCAGGCGCTGAGGCGGAGGCTCGCTTCATCGTGGCATAATCATGCATCCCCGGCCTCATGGTTCGAGACGCACGGCGCTGCCGTGCTCCTCACCATGAGGGTTTGGAACCTCGTCCTCACCATGACGGCTTAAAACGTTATCCTCCCCATGAGGGTGTAGAACCTCATCCAGAGGAGCCGCGCCCTTGCGCGGCGTCTCGAAGGATGAGGCCACTGGGCCGGCTTCGAGGCCGTCAAGACGTGGATGGCCGGGACAAGCCCGGCCATGACGAGTTTCGATATTCACCCGCATCTTATTGCTGCATCCGCAATCGATGCGCTCAGGCGTGCTTCTCTTCCAGCTCCAGGCCGTGCTCGATCAGGTCGAGGCCGGGATCGATCAGTTCGCCCTTCATCAGGTACAGCGGCGCCTTGTAGTAGAGCTTGAGGTCGCTGAAGGGGTCGGTGAGGATCTTGGTCATCCAGACGAGGCCGGTCTCGACGTCGCGGATGAAGAACAGGTGGACGGTGCGGAACAGCAGCCCGCCGATTCCGACCGCCAGCCAGATCTTGGCCACCTGACGCATGAAATCCGCCGGCGAGGCCCAGGGCGTGAACAGGCCGAACATGGTCGGGTCGAGGTACAGCACCAGCGGCGACAGCGCCCAGATCGTCATCAGCACGATCTTGCGGCTGAGATTGTAGCCGACCTTGATTTCCTCTTTGTGCTCGTGGGTCGCCTGGTTGATATGATCGTAACCCTTCGGCTCGAAGAAGAAGTGACCCGCCTGCCGCGTGGTCATCGAGACCAGCCAGCCGATCAGGGCTGCCTTGACCGGATCGACGAACATCAGGGCATAGCCGACCAGGAAACTGAACGCGCTGACGAAATGCAGTGACTGGTTGATACGGCTGTGATGGTAGTAGCGATGGTCATCCCATCGTTGCGTTCGCAATGCCGTCATGAATCGCTTCATCGTTCTCCCCTGTGTCGTCTGCGTGATCTGCGTACAGAGATTCGATGTAAGGCGTGTGACAACATCATAATGACATCTCGGGTTAACGCGCGTTAAGCCGCCGCGCGAACGCGGCCTCATGGTTCTCCCGGCGATGCGAAGCATCGTCCGGAGACGCACGGCGTTGCCGTGCTCCTCTCCACGAGGGTCTGGAACCTCGTCCTGAGGAGCCGCGCCCGTGCGCGGCGTCTCGAAGGACGTGGCCACCGCCGTCGACGCGATTCTCAAGCCGCCGCGGCCACGTCGGTCTTGCGGAAGCGGACCAGCGAGAAATGACCGAGCGGCGGCACTGGACGGCGTTCCACCAGTTCCATGGCATGGGCGCCCGCCAGCCACTGCGCATAGCGCGACCAGGCGAACTCGGCGGTGCGGAAACCGAGCCGGCGCACCACCGGCTGCAGCCGTTGCTCGATGAAGCGGCGCATGCCGAGATCGGCGCTGACCCGGGTCAGGATGATAAGCTCGCCGCCCGGCCGCAGCACGCGCGCGAACTCGTCCAGCGCCGCTTCCGGATTCGGCACCGCGGTGACGACATATTGCGCCATCACGACGTCGAAGGAATTGTCGGGAAATTCCAGTTTCTCCGCATCCATCACCGCCAGTCCCTCGACATTCTTCAGGCGGAGCTCGGCAACCCGCCGCTTCGCCTTGCGCAGCATCGCCTCGGAGATGTCGGTGCCGAAGATGCGCAGATGCGGCGCGTATTGCGGCAACGAGATTCCGGTGCCGACGCCGACCTCGAGCACGCGGCCGCCGATCCGGTTGGTCGCCTGGATGGCCGCCTTGCGGCCCTTGCTGAACACGCCGCCGAACACGAGGTCGTAGACCGGGGCCCAGCGGTCATAGGCCTGCTCGACCATCGCGCGGTCGAAGTCCAGTTTGATGATTTCTGCCATGATGATCTCTCGCTCGCTGTTTCCGTTGATCCGGTTAGCCTTGTCGCACTGGCCTTGTCGTCTTAGCCTTGCACTGCGCTGGTATTCGCCACGCGGCGCGCCGGCCGCAGCGAACGGCTCGGCTGCAGCGCGCTCAGATTGCCGATGAACTGCCGCGCGCTGTTTTCCCAGGAACGCTCCAGCGCGAAACTGCGGCAGGTTTCGCGGGACATGCCGAGCGCGCGGATGCAGGCGCTGCGCAAATCCGTATCCAGCGCGCCGATCGGATGGTCCGCAATCACGTCGAGCGGTCCCATCACCGGAAAGGCCGCGACCGGCGTGCCGCAGGCGAGCGCTTCGAGCTGCACGACGCCGAACGTGTCGGTGAGACTGGGAAAGACGAAGACATCGGCCGCGGCAAAATGCGCGCTCAACTCCCTGCCCTTCTTCTCGCCCGGGAATTTGACCTTGGGGTAGCGGCGCTGCAAAAACGCGCGCTGCGGTCCGTCGCCGATCACCACCTTCGTTCCCGGCAGGTTCAGCGACAGAAACGCCTCGAGGTTTTTTTCGACCGCGACGCGGCCGACGGTCAGGAAGATCGGCCGCGGCCAATCGAGTTCGACGGGATCGTCGGGCCGGAACAGCTCGGTGTCGACCCCGCGCGTCCAGAAGCCGAGCTTCTTGAAGCCGCGCGCGGAAAGCTCCTGCTTCAGCGAAGTGGTCGCGACCATGGTCATGGCGGCGGCCGCGTGGAAATGCCGCAGCACCGCGTAGCTGAACCATTCCGGAATGATCGAGCGCACCGCGATATATTCCGGAAAGCGGGTCGTATAGGACGTGGTGAACGCAAGCTTGCGGCGCAGGCAATAGGCCCGCACCGCCCATCCGATCGGGCCTTCCGTCGCAATGTGGATGGCCTCCGGAGACGCCGCCTCGATCCGTCGGGCGATCTCCCGCCGGTTCGGCCATGCCACCCGCAGGCCGGGATAGGTCGGCAGCGCCATCGACGGAAACCCGTCGGGCGTCAGGAATTCGACCTCGGCGCCCAGCGCCGCGGCGCTTTTGGCCAGAGAGGTTAACGTGCGCACCACGCCGTTTACCTGCGGATGCCAAGCGTCGGTCGCGATCAATATCCGCATGAACGGGAAGCCTTGAGAGCTATTGATTCTCAATGGCAGACGTTCGGCTATGGATATTTCATGCGTGTGACGTCATGGACGGGGGACACGGTCTTTTTGGCCGGTTCCCGGGCTTTTTCCCGCTCCGCACGACACATTGACGAAATATTTCCTTACCGTGACGAAACCATTTTGCGGTTTCGACGCAAACGTTCTGAAACCGCCGCCCTGTACTGCTTCACCCAAGAGAGCGCCGAAACGGCGCCGAGGCGTGCGCAAACAGACGACAGACAGGGGGCGACCATGTTCAATCCGGACGCGTTGAAGCGCAATTCCCGCCGTGCCGCCCTGGGCGCGCTGGCCTTCGCAACCCTTGCATTTTCCGGCGCCGCTTCGGCCGCGCCGCTGCAGCTGTTTCCCTTCATCCTGACGCCGCCGGCGCCGATGGCCCAGCCGCCGATGCAGGCTGCGCCTAGCGAGGACGAAGACACCGTCGCCGAACTGCCGGCGCGGCTGAAGCGTCAGGTCGTGAGCTACGCCAGCCGCGAAGCGCCCGGCACCGTCATCATCGATACTCCCAACACCTATCTCTATTATGTGCTCGGCGGCGGACAGGCGATCCGCTACGGCATCGGCGTCGGCCGCGACGGCTTCACCTGGTCCGGCGTGCAGTCGGTGACCAAGAAGGCGGAGTGGCCGGACTGGACGCCGCCCCCGGAAATGATCGCCCGCCAACCCTATCTGCCGCGCCACATGGCCGGCGGCCCCGGCAATCCGCTCGGCGCCCGCGCCATGTATCTCGGCGGCACCGTCTATCGCATCCACGGCACCAACGCGCCAGGGACGATCGGCACCCGCGTCTCGTCGGGCTGCATCCGCCTGACCAATGAGGACGTCACCGATCTCTATTCGCGGGTCAATGTCGGCACCAAGGTGATCGTGCTGCCGATGGACCGCCGCGCCGACAATATGGACGGCAGGCGGAGCTGAGGACCTACCGCGGCAACTTCATGCCGGAAAAATGGCGCGGTCTTCCGCGCCATTTTTGTTTCCGGCTAGCAACAAATCACAGGGTTATCCGGCGAACGCCAGCCGATTTTTGAATTGACAGAATGTCGCGTACCGTCACCCTTACAGGTCGTGCACATATCTCAGACCTCATCCTGAGGAGCGCGCCCTTGCGCGCGTCTCGAAGGATGGCCGCAAGTCACTGCGCTGCGTCCTTCGAGACGCTTGCTTCGCAAGCTCCTCAGGATGAGGTCCGTGCGCTCGAAGAAGCGTTCTTCGCCGCACCTCGAAGGATAGGGCAGGTACCGAATGCCAGACGGAGCTTGGCTCTATATCCTCAAATGCTCCGACGGAAGCTACTACGTTGGCACCTCCCGGACGTCCCTTGAAATAAGGGGGGCGCGCAACACAATGCGGGGACATTTGAAGGCTACACGCTAACTCGTCGACCCGTGGAGCTGATCTTCTCACAATGGTTTGATCGCATCACCGATGCGATTGAAAACGAGCGCAGGCTGAAGAAATGGAGTCGCGCCAAAAGGAGGCACTGATCCGCGGTGATTTCGCCTCGCTGCAACAACTGGCGAAGCGGAAGTCACCTCATCCTTCGAGACGCCCGCCTTCGGCGGGCTCCTCAGGATGAGGTGGGGGTGGTCTGGCGCCGCACAAACCCGCCCTGTAAACTCACGCCTTGAATCAATCCGGGGGGACGATGCGGCTGGCGGTGAGCCTCAAGACCATTCTGCTGGGGATCGCGGTGATCGCGGTCTCGTTCTTGATCAGCCTGAAGGCGATGGACTGGATCGCCCCGAGCGGCCGGACACCGGCGCCGGTGCTGGTCGAGCTGCCGCCTTTGCCGCCGGTGTCGAAACGCTCCTTCGTGCTGGCGCCGGTCGCGATTGCACTCTCCGCGATCCGCGACGCCGCCGATCGCGCAGCCCCACGCGATTTCGCCGGCAAGGCCGACAATCCGGTGTCGCAGATCCTGCAGAACGCCGACATCGGCTGGACCGCGTCGCGCGGCCCGATCGTGGCGAGCGGCGGCCAGGACGTGCTGTCGCTGGCAACGCCGCTGACCGGAAAACTCAACGTCACGGGCTCGCTGTCGTCGAAGGCGACCGGCGCGGTGGGCGACGCGCTCGCCGGCGTGCTGGGCGGCAATGTCGCCAAGCAGATCGGGGCCGTGAACATCAAGTCGCTCAACGCCAACGCGGAGATCAAGGGCAACGTCACCTTCACCTCGCGGCCGAAGCTCGCCGCCGCCTGGCACCTTGAGCCGAACCTGGCCGCGCAGGTGACGCTGGGCGATACCAGCCTTGCCGTGGCCGGCGCGCGCGTCAACGTGCCGGCGCAGGTCAAGCCGTTGATGGACAAGGCCGTCGCCGATCAGGTCGCGGCCGTGGAAGCACGCGTGCGCAACGATCGCAGCTTCGAGCAGAACGCGCGGGCGCAGTGGGCCAAGGCCTGCCGTTCGATACCGCTGCAGGGCGCCGGCGCCGGCTCGACCTTGCCGCCGCTATGGCTCGAGCTCAAGCCGAACCGCGCGATCGCGATGCAGCCCAAGGTCGATGCCTCGGCGGTCACGGTGACACTCGGCATCGAGGCCGAGACCCGCATCACCCCGGCCGAAACCAAACCCAACTGTCCGTTCCCGGCCAAGATCGACATCATTCCGCCCTCGCCCGGCGGGGTCAGCATCGGCGTGCCGATCGATGTGCCGTTCACCGACATCAACAAGATCGTGGAGGCGCAGTTTTCCGGCCGCACCTTCCCGGAGGACGGCTCCGGCCCCGTCGCCGTCACCGTGAAGCGCGCCTCCGTCGCAGCCTCGGGCGACCGGCTGCTGATCTCGCTGCTGGTGAACGCCAAGGAGAAGAAGAGCCTGTTCGGTTTCGGCGGCGAAGCCACCGTACACATCTGGGGCAAGCCGTTGCTCGATCCGGCGCAGCAGACGCTGCGGCTCGGCAACATGCAGCTGGCGGTCGAATCGGAAGCCGCGTTCGGGCTGCTCGGCGCCGCGGCGCGCGCGGTAATGCCGCGGCTGCAGCAGGCGCTGGCGGACAAGGCCACCATCGACCTCAAGCCGTTCGCGACCAACGCGCAGAAGAAGATTGCCGCCGCGATCGCCGACTTCCAGAAGAACGAGGACGGCGTGCGGGTGACGGCCGACATCACCAGCCTGCGGCTCGCCGACATCGCCTTCGATTCGAAAACGCTGCGCGTGATCGCGGAAGCGCAGGGCGCGATCAACGTGTCGGTGACCCAGCTGTCTGGGCTGTGAAACCGGAGTTGAGCGATCGGCGGCGCTTCGCCCGGACTAGTATGGCCCCTTGTTTCCGCCGAACATCTTGCGCAGACGATCCTCGATATGCCCGCTGCTGGCGATGCTTACCATCGCCACATAGAAGGCGACCAATCCGACGGCGAAATAGGCGACAACCTCGTGCATCTCGTCGATCCAGGTGGTGCCCCACACTGTATGCGTGACCAGCATCAGGATCAGCGCGCACAAGGGAAGCGCGGCCAGGATCAAGAACACCGATGCGAGCGTCCTCGGGGTTCGATCGGCGTTTTGAAACAGCGCCTTGATTCCGCGCAGACTATAGACTGTCGGCGGAAACTGGACGTGATGCGGCCTGACGACCGCCCAGAAGATACCGGCGGCCACCAGGGTGGCGATGGCGTAGCCGATCATCATATGCGTATGCGGATATTCCTCACCGGTGGAATAGGCGATGAGCAGCAGGACGAACAGGGCAATGCCCGATAGCCGGATCAGCAAATCCCAGATCATGTCCGACCGCACAGGCGTCTCGGCTCTGATGTCTTTCATGGACCAGCCTCATTGCAGGTGGACTGCTATCAATAAACTCCTGCCGTCAAATTTCTTTGACTTGCATCAATTGCGACGGCTGCAGGCCGACACGCGCCCGCGACAGAATCAACCGAAAGCGTGCGCGAGCCCATACGCGGCGGCCGCGGCGACCCCGCCCACAAGCAGCGTCTGGCCTGCGGATTTTGCCTTGTTGATGCCGGTGAAATGCCCCTTGATGCCGCCGAATACAAGGAGTGCGAGGCCGGTAAATCCGACCGAATATGCGAATGCCTCCGAAATGCTCGAAAGTAAAATATAGGGCGTCAGCGGGATCATTCCGCCGACGAGATAGGAAGCCGCAATCGTGCCCGCGCTGATCGGCGCGCGTTTTGGGTCCGGCTCTTCGAGACCGAGCTCAAAGCGCATCATGAATTCGAGCCAGCGCTTGCGGTCCGCCGTCACCGCGGTGACCACCTCTGTCAGCACGTCGCCCTGCAACCCGTAGCCGCGGAATATGCCGGTGACTTCCTGGACTTCCCTGTCGCGCATATTATCGATTTCCCAGCCTTCGCGCGCCCGCTCGGACCCGTAATGCTCGGCGTCGGTCCGGGCCGCCAGATAGCCGCCGAGACCCATGGCGATCGCACCGGCGACGATTTCGGCCAGGCCGGCGGTCACGATCACCCTGGTCGAAGTGACGGCTGCAGCCAGGCCCGCGGCCAGCGCGAATGGAACGGTCAGCCCGTCCGCCATCCCGATCACGACATCGCGCACGGTTTCCGTCGCCGTGAAATGTTTTTCTACGTGGGGTGTTGCGGGCATGCCCGATGCCTCCGTGTTGCGACGACAAGGCGGCATCGAGGGATGAGATCAGTCCCAACCATGCTGCATCCGCCGCTCTCGATAGCTCAATGAAGCAGCAGATTTCCCAAGTTGCCTTGATAGAAGTCAACGTTCGCAGGGCGCGCACGCAAGAACTTCCACGCGCCTCGATGCGACTCGATCGTTGCATCGCGGCGATGCAGGCGCCTCGGTTCTCAGCCGCGGAGCGCGCGGTGGAACGCCCGCTTCAGAAGCTCAAGGACCACAAGCGTGGCAAAGCCCACCCCGATGCATAGCAAGAGATCGGCGGCGTGAAGCGGACCAAAGCGAAACAGGTTTCGCATCGGCGGCAAACTGAGGATGATCGCCAGGAGAATCGCATCGACGCCAAGGACCGTCCACAGCACCGGATTGGGCCGCGAAAACGCCCGGATCACCGACGTACTGAATGAGCGGCCCGCGAGGATCATGGCGATATTTCCGATCACCAGCGCCACAAAGGCCAGCGAACGGACCTCGGCTTCGGGCATTCCCCGTCTCCAAGCCATCAGGAAAACGGCTCCCGTCGCGACCAGCACGGTTGCCCCCTGCAGCAAACTCCAGAGGATCAGCGGTAGCGAAAACAGCGGGCTCTTCGGATCGCGCGGCGGGCGGCTCATCACGTCGCCTTCCTCCGGCTCGGCCTCGAACGCGACCGAACTGACCGGATCAACCACCAACTCCAGAAATGCGATGTGAAGCGGAAACAGGATCAGCGGGATTCCAAAAGCGAGAGGCATAAGGGCAAGACCGGCGACCGGGATATGCGCCGCCATCACAAAGCCCATTGCCTTTCGAATGTTGTCGTAGATTCGCCGGCCGAGCCGGATGGTCTGGACGATAGAACTGAAATCGTCCTCGATCAGAACGATCGCGCTGGCTTCGCGCGCGACGTCTGTTCCGCGCCCGCCCATGGCGATGCCGATGTGGGCGGCCTTGAGCGAGGGCGCATCATTGACGCCGTCGCCGGTCATGGCGACGATTTCACCGTTCGCCTTCAGCGCCTGGACGATCCGCATTTTTTGCTCGGGCTGGGTGCGGGCGAATATGGTGGCGGTCCTGACACGGCCGGCCAGCGCGGCGTCGTCAAGCCGGGCGATGTCCTGGCCGCTCATGAGATCGCCGACGTCGATGCCGGCCTGCTGCGCGATCGCCCGCGCGGTGGCCGGATAATCGCCGGTAATCATGATGACGCGAATGCCGGCCGAACGGCACTCGCTCACCGCCGACGGCACGCTCGCCCGCACCGGATCGGCAAGCCCGACCAGACCCAGAAAATCGAAAGCGATGTCATGCTGGGACCCCGGCGGATCGCCCTTCAGCACCGCCTTCGCCACCCCGAGCACGCGCATGCCTTGAGCCGCCATCTGTCCGGCGTCCTTCGCGATCAAAGCCTGCCCGTCGGACGAGAGCCGGCACAACCCGGCGATAGCTTCCGGCGCCCCCTTGGCGGCAGCCAGCAGCGAGCCATCCGGCTGCCGCCAGAGGTTGGTCATGGCAAGCAAGCCGGATCCGAACGGATATTGATGGACCAGATCGTGCGGAACGACGGCCTCGAGCCCGAGTTCGTCGGCGCGCAGGTGAAACGCCAGTTCCATCGGATCGAACGGCCTGACCTGACTTGCGAGCCGGCCGAGGCCGACGACTATGTCGGCCCCCACGCCGCCGACGGGGCGCACATCCGCGATCGTCATCCGGTTTTCGGTCAGGGTGCCGGTCTTGTCCGTGCACAGCGCCGTGGCCGCGCCGAGGGTTTCGATCGCGGCGGAGCGCCGCGTCAGCACACGGGCACGCGAGATCCGCCAGGCCCCCATCACCATGAAGACGGTCAGAATGACCGGAAACTCTTCCGGCAACAGCGACATGCTGAGCGCGATCCCGCCGAGAAAGGCATCGAGCCAGGCCGAGTGCATCCAGCCATAGAGCGCGGTGAAGAGAATGCTGACCGCGACGCCGCCGATCGCAAACAGGCGCACCAGGCGCCGTGTTTCATGCTGGATCGGCGGTGGCTCGTTCTCGATGACGGAAAGGGATTTGCCGATCTTGCCGATTTCGCTCCGGGCCCCGGTCGCAGTCACCTCGGCAAGCCCCTGGCCGCGCACGATCAGCGACCCCGAATAGACGAAAGGAAGGTCATCGCCGCCCGGCCTCGTATCGCGCGGCAATCCGGCGGACGGCGCCTTTCGCACCGGCACGGCCTCGCCGGTCAAGAGCGATTCGTCGGCTTCCAGCGCCTGGCACGAGATCAAGGTCGCATCCGCAGGCACGCGATCGCCCTCGTTCAACACCACAAGGTCGCCGCGAACGACTTCACGACCGGGAATCCGCTTTTGCTCGCCGTCCCTCAGCACCAGCGCGCGCGGGCTCGTGAGGTCGCGCAGCGCATCGAGCACGCGCTCGCTGCGGGCTTCCTGCACGATCGTGACGACGATGGAGGCAGAGGCCAGCACGACGATAAGAAGCGCTTCCTGGAGATCGCCGAGGCTGATGTAGATCGCGCCTGCGGCGAGCAACATCAGCAGCATCGGCTCACGGAGAACCTCGAATGCGATCTGCCAGACCCTGCGCCGCCCCTCCTGCGCAAGCTCGTTTGGACCGTCGGCCGCAAGACGCCTGGCCGCTTCGGTGCTGGTCAGCCCGTTCATACGCGGCACCTCATATCGAGCCGCTCTTGCCACGATCGAACACCGGTCAGGGCTCCGAAGGTTTCGGAGCAGCGTACGATTTCAGCTCGACGGTTGCCGCTGCAAGACGGTGATACAAATCCCGTTTCCGGGCCAGCGGCAGCCAATCGTACAGGAATATTTCAAGAGGCCGCCAGTTCGCCACCCAGCCGAGAATCAGAAAGCTCTCCTCGGCCAGGCCTCCGAACGGAGTATCGATCAGGTAGCCACCCACGAGATGCGCCGACAAAAGACAGACAATCAGGATCGTAACGCCGATTCCGAGCGAGCGGCGACCGACCCGAAACAGCTCCTTGATCTCGCGTTGAGTAGCGCCTGCGTGATCGGAAAAATACCGATGGAAGGCCTCCTTCAGCTCGCGGGCTGCCTTGGTTTGCTCCTCGGCTTTGGGAAAGTGAACTATGATTCTTATCGGACGGTCGGCGGCTAACTCGCGAGCCCAACCGACTATGAATTCCTCCGCTTCCTTGTCCAGATCGCGTTCCCGGAACGGAAACGGATCCAATGTATGAAATAGCTGCGCGATATTATCGACACGCAGCTCGATCAAATCGCCGGATGCGGTTTCAGTCATTCCATGATCGACCTATACATGAGTTTTTGTGACGATACCCTGTACCGGCCGGGTTTCGTTGAGCTAACGCAAGCTATGAACGGGGAATGCAGCGTAGGGTGCGTTTTCGCTTCGGGCTATGATTTGAATCAGGGGACGCGCCAGGAATGAATTTTTGGGTGGTCGCGGCGGCGTCTTTCCGGAACGCGCGATGATTGGCGGCAGCGTTCCTCACCGCTGGACAATTTCCAACGTCGTATTGACGTTGGCGGTCGTCGTCGGGCTGATCCTCTGTTACTTTCTCGCGATACCCTTTCTGCCCGCAATCGTCTGGTCGGTGACGCTGGGCGTACTCTTCGTTGCTCTGGACGCGAGGATCCGAAGGTCTGTACGTTCCGCGAATGCCTCGGCCGCCGCGACGGTCGCCATCGTCGCGTTCATCGTCGTTGTCCCGGGTATTCTCGTGGTCGGCTCTCTTCTCAACGAAGCGGCCCGGAGCGTCACGGTCATCAGCCCGATGCTGGACGCGGATCGTTGGACACAATTGCTCGATCATCACCCTCGGCTAGCACCGGCACTGCGCTGGATCAACGAGCGTCTGGACCTGCCCGACCTCATCAAGGCTTCCATTTCCTCGGTTGCCGGATTGAGCGGTTCAATTGTCCGCGCTTCGTTCTCGGGCGTGGTAAACCTGCTTTTGACGTTCTATTTCCTGTTTTACATTCTCCGGGACCGGGAAAAAGCGGTTGCGCTGGCGAAAGAGACGCTGCCGCTGTCGGCTCCCGAATTTTCCACGATAGCCGATCGATTCACCGACACGATATTCGCGACCGTCGTGGGCACTGCGGCCGTGTCGGCCCTGCAGGGCGCGCTCGGCGGGGGCATGTTCTGGTGGCTGGGGTTGCCGGCCCCGGTGTTCTGGGGAGTCCTGATGGGCCTTGTCGCGGTGGTGCCGTTTCTTGGCGCCTTCGTCATCTGGATGCCGGCGGCCCTGTTCCTCGCGCTTTCGGGAGATCTTGCTTCCGCCGCCATCCTCACGTTCTGGGGCACGATCGTGGTCGGCCTGGCCGACAACGTGGTTTACCCGATGCTGGTCGGCAGGAAGCTGAAGATGCATACGATCCCGTCGTTCATCGCCATCGTCGGCGGCGTGATCCTGCTGGGTGCACCGGGGGTGGTTCTCGGCCCTCTCGTTGTCTCGATTTCCCTGACCTTGATGGAAATCTGGAAAAGGCGCGATTTTGAGCCGGTTAGGTAACCATCCAGAACCAGGAAAACAGATTTGACCTGCCTCAAGGGGGAACGGCGCAACCCATTATTGCTCATCGACTGAAGCACAAAAGCAGTAGCAGGACATCGTGGCGCTGAGCCAGCCCGCACAGCCAGCAGTACCCCGCGGCGTGGTCTTTCACGCACGCGATCTGTCGAAGACCTATACCATGGGCGAAGTCCAGGTCCATGCGCTGAGGGACGTCAATCTCGATATCTATGAAGGCGAGTTTGTCGTGCTGCTCGGGCCTTCCGGCTCGGGCAAGTCGACCCTGCTCAACATCCTCGGCGGCCTCGACGCGCCGACCGGCGGCGAAGCGCGATGGCGCGACCACGACCTCGTCGGCGCCGACGACGCCGAATTGACCCGATACCGGCGCGAGCATGTCGGCTTCGTCTTCCAGTTCTACAATCTCATTCCCAGCCTCACCGTGCTCGAGAACGTGGCGCTGGTGAACGAGATCGCCGATCGCCCGCTCGACCCGCGGCAGGCGCTGGCGCTGGTCGGCCTCGACCAGCGGCTCGATCATTTCCCCTCGCAGCTTTCCGGCGGCGAACAGCAACGCGTCGCGGTCGCTCGCGCCATCGTCAAGTCGCCCGACGTGCTGCTGTGCGACGAGCCGACCGGTGCGCTCGATTACGAGACCGGAAAGGTGGTGCTCGCCGCCATCGCGCGGGCCAACGAGGAACTCGGCACCACGACGGTCATCATCACCCACAACGCGGCCATCGCGGGCATGGCGGACCGCGTTCTTCGCCTCGGCGGCGGACGCATTGTCGGCGAAGAACGCAATCCGCACAGGCTCACTCCGAACGAGGTGCGTTGGTGAGCCTGCTCGATCGCAAGCTGTTGCGGGACATCTCGGCCATGCGCGGCCAGGTGATCACGATTGCGCTGGTGGTCGCGGCCGGCATGGCCGTCTTTGTCGCTTCGATATCGACCTATGACTCCCTGCGTGCAGGGCGTGATCGCTTCTACGCAAGCGCCCGCTTCCCGCAGGTGTTCGTCACGCTGAAGCGCGCGCCGCTTTCGGTGGTGACGCAGCTCAGGGAGATTCCCGGGGTCGCCGCGGTCGAGCCCCGCATCGTCCGGGACGTAATCCTGGATTGGCCATCGGCGACGCTGCCGGTTTCGGCGCGCATGGTGTCGCTGTCGCATGCCGGCGATGAGCCGCTGGCGCGATTGCATGTGCGTCGAGGCAGCCCGCCGGAGCCGGGCGTCGCGCAAGACGCCGCGATCAACGAGGCGTTTGCCGAGGCCAACGCGGTGGCACTCGGCAGCGAATTGTCGGTGGTGCTGAACGGGCGCCTTCAGAGCTTTCATGTCACGGCCATCGCGCTGTCGCCGGAATATGTCTATGCGGTGAAGCCGGGGGTACCGATCCCGGACGACCGGTTCTACGCCGTTCTCTGGGTCGACCGCAGCGCGGCGGAGGCGGCCTTCGATATGAAAGGCGCCTTCAACGACGCCGTCGTGTCGCTCGTTCCCGGCATCGACCCGAAGCAGGTGATCGATGAACTCGACCGGTTGCTCGAGCCTTATGGTTCGGTCGGCGCCATCGCCCGCAGGGATCAGCCGTCGAACCGCTTCCTCGAGGACGAACTCAATCAGCAAAAGGTCATGTCGATCACCATCCCCATCATCTTCTTCGGCGTGGCGGCATTCCTCCTGAATGTCGTGCTTGGACGGCTGGTGACCGCCCAGCGCGAACAGATCGCCGCCCTGAAAGCACTGGGCTTCCCGACCACCCCGCTGGTGTTCCACTATCTCAAGCTGGTCGCGGTCGTGGTGTTCTGCGGATCGGTGCTGGGTCTCGCCGGCGGCTACCTGTTCGGTCAGGCGATGATCGCGAGTTATCACGGCTTCTTTCGCCTGCCGGCACTCGACTTCGCGCTGACGCCATGGTCCGCCCTGCTCGGCTTCGCGATCAGCCTTCCGGCCGCGTCGCTCGGCGTGGTCACGGCGCTGCGCAACGTGGTCGTGCTGGCGCCTGCGGTTGCCATGCGGCCGGCCGCGCCGCGGCGCTTTCGCCGTTCCTGGATCGAAGGATTGCTCTCGGCCAAAACCCTGACGCCGCGGCATGTGCTGACGATCCGCAATTTCGCCGGCCGCCCGCTGCGCAGTGCATTCACGATCATCGGTATCGCTTTCGCCGTGCCGATGGTCGTGCTCGGGCTGTTCTGGCGCGATGCCATCGACCGGATGATCGAGATCCAGTTCAACCTGGTCGAACGCGGCAACGTCATGGTGACCTTCCCGCATCCGCTCGATCGGACCATCGTCGGCGACCTCGCGCGCGAGCCGGGCGTGCTGGTCGCCGAAGGCTATCGTATCGCGCCGGTGCGGCTGCGCGCGGGACATCGCAGCTACCTGACGTCGGTGATCGGCATGCCCTTCGACAGCGCACTGCGGCGCCCACACGATGCCGCGCTGCGTCCGATCGACGTGCCGCCCGGCGGCATCACGCTCACCCGCCGGCTGGCCGAGCGGATGCAGATCGCCGCCGGCGACATCGTGACCATCGAAGTCATGGAGGGCCAGCGCCGCAAGATCGACCTGCCGGTCAGCGCGCTCGTCGACGAGGCGATCGGGATGTCGGCCTATATGGAGGTCGATACGCTCAACCGGCTAACCGGCGAAGGCGCGGTGGTTTCGGCCGCGGCCCTGTTCGTCGAGCCGTCGGCGCTCGCGGCGCTGTCGCAGCGATTCAAGCAGCTGCCCGTGATCGAATCGGTGTCGATGAAGGCCTACACGCTGGCCTCCTTCCTGGACAAGATCGCCGGCATCGTTCTCGTCAGCGCGGGCATCCTCACGGCGTTCGCGGTGATCGTCGCCGTCGGCGTGGTGTACAACAGCGCGCGGATCGCGCTGCAGGAACGCGCCTGGGAGCTTGCCAGCCTGCGCGTGCTCGGCTTTACGCGGGCCGAGGTGGCGCAAATCCTTTTCGGCCAGTTTGCGATCGAGATCGCGCTGGCGATTCCGATCGGCCTGTTGCTGTCGCGGGGCGTAGTCACGCTGATCGCCCGGTTTCATTCCAGCGAGAGTTTTCAGATTCCGGGCGTGGTCGGGCCACGCACCTACGCGGTCGCGACCGCCATTGTCGTGCTCACCGCCCTGGCAAGCGCATACATCGTGCGCCGCCGGGTGGACCGGCTCGATCTGGTCGCGGTACTCAAGACGAGGGATTGACGATGCGCATCACGGCTGGTCGTGTGGTTATGGGACTGGGCCTCGCGGCCGCGGCCGCCGGCGTCATCTGGCTCATGATGCCGCAGCCGGTGCCGGTCGAGACCGCGACCGTCACCAAGGGACGCTTTGTCGCCACCGTCGACGAGGATGGCAAGACGCGCGTCCGCGAGCGCTATGTGGTGGCCGCAACGCTCGCCGGGCGGTTGACACGCGTGCGGCTGAAGGCAGGCGACAGCGTCGCCGCCGACGATGTCGTTGCCACCATCATGCCGCCGCCGGCGCCCCTGCTCGACCCGCGCAGCCGCCGCGAGGCCGAGGAACGACTTGGCACGGCCGAGGCCGCGCGGGAGCGCAGCAAGGCAACCGTCGAGCGTGCGCAGGTCCAGGCCGATCAGGCGAAGACCGATCTCGATCGCGCCCGCACCCTTGTCGCGCAGGGTGCCGCAACCGCGCAGGCGCTGGAACGCGCCGAACTGGCGCAGCGGGTCGCCGATCGCGATCTACGGGCCGCGGAATTCCAGGATCATGCGACGAGCCACGAGGTCGATCAGGCGAAGGCCCTGCTCGCCCGTTATCAGGGTGGCGCGGACACACCGATCGAACGCTGGAACATCACGGCGCCGGTAGCCGGCGTGGTGCTGAGGGTCGTGCAGGAAAGCGAGACCTCGGTTCAGTCGGGCGCGCCACTGCTCGAAATCGGCGATCCGCTGGACCTCGAGATCGTGACCGATGTGCTGAGCGTCGATGCGGTTGAAATTCATCCCGGCGCCGACGTTGCAATCGAACATTGGGGCGGCCCGGGTGTGCTGTCGGGCCGCGTGCGGCGGATCGAACCCGCGGCGTTCACCAAGATATCGACGCTTGGCGTCGAGGAGCAGCGGGTCAACGTGCTGATCGACGTGCTGTCGCCGCGGGAGCAGTGGGCCGGCCTCGGTGACGGATACCAGGTCGATACGAGAATCACCGTGTTCACCCGGGACGAAATCGAGATCGTTCCGGCCGGCGCCCTGTTTCGCCGCGGCGACAGTTGGAGCGTCTATGTCGTCGAGGAGGGACGCGCGCAGCTGCGAGCCGTCGATCTCGCGCGCCGATCCGGCCGTTCCGCGGCGGTCAGCAAGGGCGTGGCGCGAGGAGACATGGTCATCGTTTATCCCAGCGATCAGATCAGCCCCGGCGTCCGGGTCAGCGTGAAATAGATGCACCAGCCGCCCACGTGGCGCCGGACAGGTATCGAATAGTTGAGCAATTTCTTCTTGGCAAACACTTGCAGACATCGGCGTTCTGGAACCGACTTGTCCGATTGCCATTTCAGCCGCTCAAATCGGTTAAACGCGCGCGCGATCTATCGGCGGTGATCGTACTTGAATTCCAGAACAGCCGGGTTGGTCCCACTGCGCTCAACCGTCAGTGTCAAGGTATAGAGATCAGATCCGGGCAGATCGAAGAAACCGCCATAGTTCGCGGTGCCCGCGATCTGCATCGGTTCAAGCTGCTTTTTGCCGCCGGACAACCCCAGCCCGGACACCTCCGCGGTCACGACGACGTTGGAAACCCGCTCACCACTCGTCGCATCGAAGATGGCCGCAACGATTTGATAGTCATGGGGGCTCTTTGAGCTGACTTGATAGTCATGGGGGCCCTTGGAGAGGAGGACGTGCGACGGAGGGCCTTTGACGATCTCTGCGGGCACGACGCCGAGGTAGACCGTCAATCCACCGGCGGTCTTCGACTGGTCAGCTTCCACCGCCATGGCATCGCGCGACGTCAAGGCGATCCCCGACACGGTGAGGCAGAGAACTCCGAATAGAGCCGCAGCGGCAATCCGTCTACCCATGGCGACAATCTCCAGTGGTATCTGGCGTATAGCTCGATCAACCCTTCATAAATAGATGCGTCGTGCGCATATTGATCAAAATCAAATTGCGTAGAAAAGAGCCAAAGTTCAGCGATCGTGCTTGCCCGGCCGAAGTCCCGGCCCTGGTCAACCTTATCAACCGCCAGTCGGCAGAGGATGACGACCGGGATTGGGATGCGCAGCCTCCGTGTTGCTCGGAATTGCTCCCAGGGGCTGATTGAATTCGCGAGCGATCGACGAAAAAGTCGGCTTTGCAGACGCCCGCCAACCCGGCTAGAAGAAGCCCCTCAACCGAAGCCCTCAACAAGAAGCCAGGGAGAAGAAACCATGAAGTCAACTGCAGCCGCGCTCGCGGCGGGTCTCGCTTTTGCCGTGTCCGGCACAGCGGCGAACGCGCAGATTTCGGACGACGTCGTCAAGATCGGCGTGCTCACCGACATGTCCAGCCTCTATGCCGACGCGACCGGCAAGGGTTCGCTGGCCGCGGTCCAGATGGCGGTCGCCGATTACGGCGCCAAGGTCAAGGGCAAGCCGGTCGAGGTGATCGCCGCCGACCACCAGAACAAGCCGGACGTCGGCGTCGGCATCGCGCGCAACTGGTACGACAACGAGAAGGTCGACGCGATCTTCGACGTGCCGACCTCCTCGGTCGCGCTGCCGGTCTCCGCGCTGACCCGCGAGAAGAACAGGATCAACATCAATTCCGGCGGCGGCTCGTCCGACATCACCGGCGTCGCCTGCTCGCCGAACACCGTGCACTGGACCTACGACACCTACGCGCTCTCCAACGTCGCAGGCCGAGCGATGGTCAAGCGCGGCGAGGACACCTGGTTCTTCGTCACCGCCGACTACGCCTTCGGCATGGCGCTGGAACGCGATGCGGCCAACGTCGTCAAGGAGAGCGGCGGCAAGGTGCTGGGCGACGTCCGCCATCCCCTGAACTCGTCGGACTTCTCCTCCTTCCTGCTGCAGGCGCAGGCCTCCAAGGCCAAGGTCGTGGCGCTCGCCAATGCCGGCGGCGACACCACCAATGCGCTGAAGCAGGCCGCCGAATTCGGCATCACCCAGGGCGGCCAGAAGATGATCGCGCTGCTGCAGGAGATCACCGACACCCACGCGCTCGGCGCCAAGGCGACCCAGGGCCTGATCGTCACCGACGCGTTCTACTGGGACATGAACGACGAGACCCGCGCCTTCTCCAAGCGCTTCATGGAAAAGGTCGGGCATATGCCGACCATGATCCAGGCCGGGCTCTATTCGGCGACCATGCATTACCTGAAAGCGATCGAGGCGATCGGCACCGACGAGGCGCCGAAGGTGATGGAGCAGATGCGCGCCACGCCGGTCAACGATTTCTTCGCCAAGGACGGCAAGATCCGCATCGACGGCCGCATGGTCCACGACATGTATCTGTTCGAGGTGAAGAAGCCGGAGGAATCCAAGGGCGAGTGGGATCTCTACAAGCTGATCGCCACCGTGCCCGGCGACGAAGCCTTCCGTCCGCTCGACAAGGGCGGCTGCCCGCTGGTCAAGGGCTGAACGAGATCGCAGGCCAGTTCCTCATGGTGAGGAGCGCATCAGCGCGTCTCGAACCATGAGGCCCGGCGCTCCCGGCCCAGCCTTCGAGACGCGCGCAAGAGCGCGCTCCTCAGGATGAGGTCTCGACACGTTGAAAAAGCGCGTCCGGTTCATGCCGGGCGCGCTTTTTCGTTTCGCCATTCAATCGGAGGCTTTCAGTCCTCGAACTTGAACGAGACCCTGAGCTTGGCGCGGTAGGCTTCGATCTTGCCCTTGGCGTCCAGTTGCAGATCGAGTTCGGCGACCTCGGCAACGCGAAGTTCGCGGAGCGACTTGCCGGCCCGTTCGACCGCGGCAGTCGGCCGCCTTCTCCCACGAGTCCTTGCTGGTACCGATCAGCTCGATGACCTTGTAGACACTCTCAGTCATGTCGTCCTCCCGTTCGGTATGGGCAGGAGGCAGGTGCTCCTGCCGCCGGGAAGCGTAACATCGCGCGATCAGCCCTGAAAGCCACAACTCCGGCAAAGCAAAAGCGCGCCCGGCCAAAGCCGGACGCGCTTGCTGCCTGACCAGATTATTCAGCCGCCTCAGGTCGAATACTTGAACTCGGGCATCTGCTTCAGCTGGTCCTTGGTGGCGTTGAACACGGCGTGGTCCGGATACCACGGGTTCGACTTCGAAGCCGGCGCCGTGTTGGTGCTGGCCGCACCGGTCGTGGTCGTGGGCGCAGGGCGGGTGCCGGAGGCCGGCGCCGTGCTCGACGTGGTGGTGGACGGCACCGGCGTATCGACGAACTTGAGCTGGTCGAAGGCCACCGCGACCAGGTGCTCGCCGACGCCGAGGAAGCCGCCGACACCAAGCACCACCGCCTTGATGTTTCCGCTCTTGTCGGTCAGGAGCTCGCTGATCGAGCCGATGCTCTCGTTTTCGTTGTTGTAGACGTTGAGGCCGATCAGCTTCGAGGTGCGCCAGTCACCATGAACCGAGACGCTGGTCGTCGAACTCGCCGCCGGGGCCATTTCCTTGCGGTCGGTGGTGGTGGTCGGCGACTGCGCAAACGCAACAGACGCAAGCAACGCGGAAGCGGCCACACCGGCCGTCATGTATTTAACCAACATTTATGTTCTCCCTGAAGTGCAATTGTCGGGAGAGAACACGTCACCGCGTCCGCCGTTCCAGATCGCATTGCAGATTTTAAATGCGCGTGCAGCGCATTATCGACAGGTTCCATGGAACGATTCCGCGCGACGCTTGCGTCACGCGCGATGCGTAATTTTGCGGATGCGTTGTCGCTGAAAGAATGGCTCGTGGCGGCGGTCAGAACCCGCCCCAGTAGGGCGGGATGCCGTAATAGCGATGCAGCTCGGCTTCCTGCCAGCGATCGCCCCAGTCGAAATCCTTGTCGGCGCGGAACGACGGCGCGCGCCGCAGTTCGTCTTCGTCGATGTCGAGTTCGTAGGATTCGGATTTGGGATTGTAGCGCAGCCTCGCCCAGGGCAGCGGAAGGAAATTGGCGCCCATCCCGAGGAAGCCGCCGAAACTGAGGATCGCGTAGGATACCTTGCCGGTGATCTTGTCGATCATCAGCCGCTCGATGTGGCCGAGCCGCTCGCCGTTCGGCCGTCGTACCGCGGTGCCTTCGACGCGATCGCTCGCAATCAGCGGGTGGGGTCTTTCAAGGACATCGGTCATCGTCACCCTCCGGGTCGATGAAACCGAACCAACGTGATCCCGGAGCAGGAGTTCCCTTCAAGGCGTTTTCGGGCGAAGCGGCTGCGGGTTCGCGTGAAGCCCTAGGCCGCGAGCGCTTCGGAATCCGGTTCGGATTCGTCGAAGAAGGCTACGGCCTCGAACCTGTAGTCGCAGGCCCGGCAGTGCCAGAGATAGGAGATGCGGCGCGGGCCCTGCTCGATCCATTCCGGGGCTGCGATCGGCTTGCCGCATTGGGCGCAGGGATTTCCTCGGGGCAAATAGCCGAACTCGAACTTGGCCATGGCGTGTTTTCCCATTTTACTTTTTTGTTTGGCGGTAAATGGGACAGGACCGCTGTCGGATACCGCCGGCTCCAGTGCGGATTTCTGTGCAGGAGCATTTTGGCTTTTGAACGGCGAAGCCTCGTTAACCGCGCAATTGCCGCACGCGGCCCGCGCGTGCGCGCCCGCTTGCTCCCTGCAATGGCGGATCGGCTACTTCGCCTTCGGATCGACCGCGGGTTCGGCCGCATGCACCGCGCCTTGCTTGCGGACATGGATCGTGGCGATGTCGTCGGCATAGATCTTTTGCCAGCCGTCGATGTGATCGAGCAGTTTTGTCGCCGCGCTCTGCGTGCGCATCAGGGTGGCTTCGA
Organism: uncultured Alphaproteobacteria bacterium; assembly: GCA_963831585.1. Taxonomy (GTDB): domain Bacteria; phylum Pseudomonadota; class Alphaproteobacteria; order Rhizobiales; family Xanthobacteraceae; genus Bradyrhizobium. The sequence continues at coordinate 258,782 of CAWHRA010000032.1, forward strand.
TCTTGTACTGCTCCAGAAGCCGGAACAGGTTTTCCGGCTCCATCAGGCCGGAGGCTGCGTTGTGGTCGACGAAGAATTTCTCGCCGTAGAGCTCGGTGCGGCCGTCGATGAAGGGCGCGACGCCGCTCGCGATCAAATAGCCGCCGAAATCATAGTCGTTGAAGACGCGTTCGACATTCAGCTTCTTGAGCTCGGCGACGGCTGCGACCGGCGCACTGTGCGGATGCGGCTCGAAGCGGTGCACCGCCGCATAGGCAACGGTTCCCGCCATCACGAGCACCGCGACGAAGGCAAACAGCACCCCGCGCAGCGGCGCCGCCGTGCGCGAATGCAAGACCTCGCTGCCGCCGATCTGCGCGGCGAGCGGCGCGGCCAGCACCAGCGGCGCCAGCAAAGCGAGGATTTCGCCGGCCCGGGCTTGCGACAGCGCCATGTGGAGGAAGCCCAGCAGCAGGACGATGCGCAGCGGCGGCAGCCGGATGCCGCGCCACAGCGCGAGCCCCAGCCCCAGCAGCAGGCAGATCTCGAGCGGCCCGAGGCTGCCGAAATCCGCGGGCCGCCATTCCATGATCAGCGGCAGCGCGCCGCCGAGGCTCAGGATCTTCTGCGCCGCCAGCAGCGCGTTCCAGCCATAGGGATTTACGCAAGCCGCGATCAGCGCGGCGATGCCGAACGCCGCCCAGCGCAGCACCAGCGCGCGCCGCGCATTCGCTTTCGCGCTGACGACCGCGTCGAGCGCGATCGGCGCGATCAGCACGAGGCCAAAGACAAAGCCGCCATGCAGGTTGGACCATAGCGCCATCAGCGGCAGCAGCCAGAGCGACGGCGCCTCGCGGCGATCGGCGGCCGCGACCAGCCCGATCGTCCACGCCACCATGACCGGCATCGCCAGCACATGCGGCCGCGCCAGGAGATGCCCCACCGTCAGCACCAGCGCCGCGGCGAAGAACACCAGCGTGGTGCTTTCGCTCAAATGCCGGTTCAGGAATCGCGTGAACAGCGCGAAGGTGGCGGCGATGGCGGCGGCCGAGATCACCACCGGCCCGCTCCAGCCGAACAGCGCATGGCTCTTGGCGAACACCACCTGCGACAGCCATTGGGTCGAGATCCAGGGCTGGCCGCGCATGGTGAAGGAGAACACGTCGGTTTCCGGCACCGCGCGGTGGTCGATGATCCACTGCCCGACCGTGACCTGCCATAGCGTGTCGGGATCGATCAGCAACCGGTTGCCGCCGAGCAGAAACAGCGCGTAGACGCCGATGCCGACCCATAGCGGCAGCAGCCCGCGCATCGGGCTCAGGTCTTCGCTGGCATGGGCAACGGAAAGGGTCATCGGCTGGGCTGTGGTCCGTTAACGATTTGGCAAGGGGGTCACCCCGCGATCGAACCACGCCAGCCATAATTCTTGGTAAAGCCGCACCCTTTGCTGTAAAGCCGGCCCCGTCCCGGCCCCCCTGCAAATGCGGCCAAAAGCCCGGGAAAGACGGATTTTGGCCATAACATTGCCGGCCGAATGCAACATTCGGGAACCGGAAGCGTTCAACCACCGGTTCCGGCCGGCGTCCCCAAAGGCGATATACAAAGGCGATATACAATGAAGCGTCCGTTACTCCTCGCCGGTCTCGCAGCCATCGCCGCGCTGTGCCTGCCGCAGATCGCCCTCGCGCAACGCGCCGACTATGAGGCGATGGTCGCAAGCCAGGCCAGCGCCAACGGCGTGCCGGCAGCCCTGGTGCATCGCGTGATCGTGCGCGAGAGCCGTTATCAGCCGCGACTGGTCGGCCGCGGCGGCACCATCGGCCTGATGCAGATCAAGCTCGCGACCGCGCGCGGCCTCGGCTACACCGGCGACGCCGAGGGGCTGCGCGATCCCAACACCAATCTCATTTACGGCGTCAAATATCTCGCCGGCGCCTATCGCGCCGCCAATGGCGACCACAACCGCGCCGTACACTACTACGCCGCCGGCTATTACTACGCCGCCAAGCGCCAGCGGCTCACCGACGCGCACGCGCAGGAATTCTCCGCTGCACTGCATCGCCGCCCCACATCCGGTGCAGTTCCCGGCCAGGTGCGTTGACACCCCGGCGCATCGGCCTACATTAGGCCCGTTCCGAGGGGAGCTCCGACGAGGAGCTGAGATACCGCAAGCTTGGGACCTCATGTCGAGGTCCAGGACCGCGGTGACCCTTTGAACCTGATCCGGGTCATGCCGGCGAAGGGACAGGGATGTACCAGAGTTCGAAAGCCCCCCGGGGGGATTCTCCCGTATCCATCATCGGCGCAGGCATCGCCGGCGCGTGGCAGGCGCTGTTGTTCGCGCAGGCCGGCCATCCCGTCACGCTGCACGAGCGCAGCGACGAGGCGATGATGCTGTCCACCAGCCACTGGGCCGGCGGCATGCTGGCGCCCTATTGCGAGAGCGAGGTCGCCGAGCCGATCATCAGCCGCCTCGGCCTGCGCGCGCTCGATCTGTGGCGGCGCGAACTGCCGGATACGCCGTTCAACGGCTCGCTGGTGGTGACGCACAGCCGCGACCGCAACGATTTCGAGCGGTTTGCGCGACTGACCTCCGGCCACCGGCGGCTCGACGCAAAAGCGCTCGCCGAACTCGAGCCGTCGCTGGAAGGCCGATTCCGCGACGCGCTGTTCTTCGCCGACGAGGGCCATGTCGAGCCGCGCCGCGTGCTGCCGAAGCTGCATGAGCGGATCATCGCCGCCGGCGGCACCATCAAGTTCAACAGCGAACCCGCGCCTTCCGACATCGACGGAATCGTGATCGACTGCCGCGGGCTTTCCGCGCGCGATACGCAGCCCGAGCTGCGCGGCGTCAAGGGCGAGCTGATCCTGATCGAGACCGATGAGGTTCAATTGTCGCGCCCGGTGCGGCTGATCCATCCGCGCTGGCCGCTCTACGTGATCCCGCGCGAGGACAATCTGTTCATGCTGGGGGCCACCTCGATCGAGGCCGAGGACACCGGCGTCAGCGTCCGCTCCGCGCTGGAGCTGTTGGGCGCGGCCTATGCGGTGCATCCGGCGTTCGCCGAAGCGCGCATCGTCGAGTTCGGCTCCGGACTTCGTCCGGCCTTTCCCGACAATCTGCCGCGCATCAGCATCGGCAAGAACAACCACATCGCGGTCAACGGCCTCTATCGCCACGGCTTCCTGATCGCGCCGGCGCTGGCGGAACTGACGCTGAGCTTCGTCGAGCAGGGCCGCATCGACAACGAGGTGATGCAATGCGTGTGACCGTCAACGGCGAGCCGCGCGAGATCTCCTCGGCCAGCGTCGACGCGCTGCTCGCGCGAACTCGACTATGAGGGCACGCATTTTGCGATCGCCGTGAATTTCGACGTGCTGCCGCGGAGCCGCTGGGCCGAGACGGAGCTGAAGAGCGGCGACGAAATCGAGATCATCACGCCGCGGCAGGGAGGGTGAGATGATGCGCGCGAACTCGCTCCCCAAATCGTCCCGGCGAAAGCCGGGACCCATAACCACCGGCCTGCGTGGTGACGAAAGGCAACTGCCCGCGTGCCCGAACGAGACGACACGGCGTATGGGTCCCGGCTTTCGCCGGGACGACGGCTAGTTGGAATGTGAACCCATGCCAAGATTCTACGACCGCGAATTTGCTTCCCGCCTGCTGATCGGCAGCGCGCTGTATCCCTCGCCCGCGATCATGCAGAACGCGATCAGGGCTTCCGGCGCCAACATCGTCACGGTGTCGCTGCGGCGCGAAGCCGCCGGCGGCAAGACCGGCGATGCGTTCTGGTCGCTGATCCGCGAGCTCGACGTCACGGTGCTGCCGAACACCGCCGGCTGCCGCACCGTGCGCGAGGCCGTGACCACGGCAAAACTGGCGCGCGAATTGTTCGCTACCTCCTGGATCAAGCTCGAGGTGATCGCCGACAACGACACGCTGCAGCCCGATGTGGTTGGCCTGGTCGAAGCCGCCGCCATCCTCATCAAGGACGGTTTTGAGGTGTTCCCCTATTGCACCGAGGATCTCGGCGTCGCGATGCGGCTGGTCGATGCCGGCTGCAGGGTGGTGATGCCGTGGGCGGCGCCGATCGGCAGCGCCAGGGGAATCACCAACCGCGACGCCCTGAAGTTGCTGCGCGACCGCCTGCCCGACATCGCGCTGGTGGTCGATGCCGGATTGGGCGCGCCGAGCCACGCGGCGGAAGCCATGGAACTCGGTTACGACGCCGTGCTGCTCAACACCGCGATCGCAAAGGCCGCCGACCCGGTCGCGATGGCCAAGGCGTTCCGCATGGGCGTCGAGGCCGGCCGCACGGCTTACGAATCCGGGCTGATGGAAGCCCGCGACTTCGCCTCTCCGTCAACCCCTGTCGTTGGGACACCGTTCTGGCATGCCGTATCCTGACCGATTTTATCCCGTCGTCGACACCGTCGCCTGGGTCGCGCGGCTGGCGCTGCTCGGCGTCGGCACCATCCAGCTGCGCGCCAAGGGCCTCAACGATTCCGAGGCGCTGCAGACCGTCCACGACGCGCTCGAGATGACCAAGGGAACCGAAGCCAGGCTCGTCGTCAACGATTACTGGCGCGCGGCGATCGGCGCCGGCGCGAGACACCTGCATCTTGGCCAGGAAGACCTTGCCGACGCCGATCTCAAGGCGATCCGCCGCGCCGGCCTGACGCTCGGGCTCTCCACCCACGACGACACCGAGCTGGAAACCGCGCTGACGGCGCAACCCGACTACATCGCGCTGGGGCCGATCTTCCCGACCACGCTGAAATCGATGCGGTTCGCGCCGCAGGGCATCCCCAGGATCACCGAGTGGAAGAAGCGCATCGGCGCCATTCCGCTGGTCGCGATCGGCGGCATCAAGCTCGAACAGGCGCGCGAGATTTTCGCCGCCGGCGCCGACTCCATCGCCGTCGTCAGCGACATCACGCAAAACCCCGACCCCGACGCGCGCGTGCGCGCCTGGCTCGGCCTGAAGGCGGAGGCCGCGTGAAATGGGGGCCCAGAATTATCAGCCGTCATTGCGAGCGAAGCGAAGCAATCCAGCTTCGTCCAGGCGAGCAAAGCTGGATTGCTTCGTCGCAAGCGCTCCTCGCAATGACGGCTTCTCGCAATGACGGAATTACAAAACAGAAATTCACAGGAGGATAGGTCATGAACATCCGCTCCAATCCGGACACCACGCTCCCCGCCGTCACCACCGGCCCGTTGCCCGCCTCGCGCAAGATTTTTGTCACGCCGGACGAAGCGCCCGATGTGCGGGTGCCGCTGCGCGAGATCATTCTGTCGGAAGGCGCGGGTGAGCCCAATCTTCCCGTCTACGACACCTCCGGTCCCTATACCGATCCGGCCGTGACCATCGACGTCAATGCCGGGCTCAAGCGTTCCCGCATCGAATGGGTGAAGGAGCGCGGCGGCGTCGAGGAATATCAGGGCCGCGAGATCAAGCCGGAAGACAACGGCAATGTCGGCGCTTCGCATGCGGCGAAATCGTTCAACGCCCATCACAAGCCGCTGCGCGGGCTGGACGGCCACAAGATCACCCAGCTCGAATTCGCCCGCGCCGGGATCATCACCAAGGAGATGATCTATGTCGCCACCCGCGAGAACCTCGGCCGCAAGCGTCCAGCTCGAACGCGCCGAAGCAGCGCTCGCCGACGGCGAAAGCTTCGGCGCCGCGGTGCCGGCCTTCGTCACCCCGGAATTCGTGCGCAGCGAGATCGCGCGCGGCCGCGCGATCATCCCCTGCAACATCAACCATGGCGAACTCGAGCCGATGATCATCGGCCGCAATTTCCTGACCAAGATCAACGCCAATATCGGCAACTCGGCGGTGACCTCGTCGGTCGAGGAAGAAGTCGACAAGATGGTGTGGGCGATCCGCTGGGGCGCCGACACCGTGATGGACCTCTCGACGGGCCGCAACATCCACACCACGCGCGAATGGATCCTGCGCAATGCGCCGATTCCGATCGGCACCGTCCCGATTTATCAGGCGCTGGAGAAGTGCGACGGCGATCCGGTGAAGCTGACCTGGGAGCTCTACAAGGACACACTGATCGAGCAGTGCGAACAGGGCGTCGACTATTTCACCATCCACGCCGGCGTGCGGCTGCCCTATATCCACCTGACCGCCAACCGCGTCACCGGCATCGTCTCGCGCGGCGGCTCGATCATGGCGAAGTGGTGCCTGGCGCATCACAAGGAGAGCTTCCTCTACACGCATTTCGAGGAAATCTGCGACCTCATGCGCAAATACGACGTGTCGTTCTCGCTCGGCGACGGCTTGAGGCCGGGTTCGATCGCGGACGCCAACGACCGCGCGCAATTCGCCGAACTTGAGACGCTCGGCGAACTGACGCAGATCGCCTGGAAGAAGGGCTGCCAGGTCATGATCGAAGGCCCCGGCCATGTGCCGCTGCACAAGATCAAGATCAACATGGACAAGCAGCTCAAGGAATGCGGCGAGGCGCCGTTCTACACGCTGGGGCCGCTGACCACCGACATCGCGCCGGGCTACGACCACATCACCTCCGGCATCGGTGCGGCCATGATCGGCTGGTTCGGCTGCGCGATGCTTTGTTATGTGACGCCGAAGGAGCATCTCGGCCTGCCCAACCGCGACGACGTCAAGGACGGCGTCATCACCTACAAGATCGCGGCGCATGCCGCCGATCTCGGCAAGGGCCACCCGGCCGCGCAACTGCGCGACGACGCGTTGTGCCGCGCCCGCTTCGACTTCCGCTGGGAGGACCAGTTCAACCTCGGCCTCGACCCCGAAACCGCAAGGCTGTTCCACGACGAGACCCTGCCGAAGGAAGCCCACAAGGTCGCCCATTTCTGCTCGATGTGCGGCCCGAAATTCTGCTCGATGAAGATCACGCAGGACGTGCGGGATTACGCGGCGACGCTGAACGATCCGGCGGCGGTGGGGATGAGCATGAACGGCACCATCGAGGACGGCATGGCGCAGATGAGCGCGAAGTTCAAGGAGATGGGCGGGCAGGTGTATCTGGATGCGGAGAAGGTGAAGGAGAGTAATCGGGTGCTGTGAGGCACCCTCTCTTCGTCGCGCCCGGCGAGAGCGGGAAGCGCGTCTTCGCGCTAGATGACCCGAGCGTCCATCGGAATGAAGGGGGGACCGGCAACACGCATATCCGTCACGCCCGGCTTCAATTGCTCCTCGTCAACGTGACGAATAAGCTGCTAGGATCGTACCGTCCTTTTTTCAGAAGAAATGAAGGCCACCGAGGAAACCCTTTGATAGTCACACATCTTTCAATAAAAAATTGGCGAAACTTCCGAAGCTCGGAAGTGGATCTAACAGAGAGAATCTTCGTCCTTGGAGCTAACGCTTCTGGAAAATCGAATTTTCTAGACGTATTCCGCTTTCTGAGGGATCTCTGCTCGCCGCAAGGTGGTGGATTGCAAAAAGCCATCCAGTCTCGTGGAGGGCTTTCAAAAGTCAGATGTTTGTCTGCAAGACAGAACCCCCATATTGAAATTGACGTTACATTAAAGCCCTCGTCTGACTCCGAAGAAAGCTGGCGTTATATAATCTCGATAGCGCAGGAGACTCGCGGATTTCGCCGACCAATCGTGCAAAAGGAGATCGTCTATAAAGATGATCACAAGATACTTGAACGGCCGGACAAGGATGACGCGACTGACCCTGAGAGGCTAGTTCAAACCCACATCGAGTTGGTGAACAACAACGTCAAGTTTCGTGACGTGTCTCGTTTTTTCGCATCAACAACCTATCTACATCTCGTTCCACAGCTAGCTTCGCCGCCGGACTCGCACGCAAGCGCGTAGGGTGGATTAGCGCAGCGTAACCCACCAACTTTGCAAACGGAGAAACGGTGGGTTTCGCTTCCGCCTACGCTCTTCGAGCTACGGCGGACAAGTCGCTCTACCCAGCCTGCAAGGGCTGCTTCGCCTCGCGCGCAAGTATAATTTTCAGAGCCGGGCCGCGACAAAACAACCCGACGGGCAAATCACCAAAAACCTGTCCAGCCTTCGCGCGAAAAATATTCCGCTTCACATGTTGCGCAAATCAGCGCTTTAACTCCGCTGTCTCACCCGGATGAGGGGCGGGTCGCGATCGTCACGAACGTTGCGGTGAGATGCGGTGGACGCTGGGGTCACGAAGACGAACGTGGCTGAGGCGGACGGCGAAGTCGTGTGGTCCTGACGCCCCGACGCTGGCGTCAAGTTGGCGGAAGTGATTCTGCTGGCGACGGTGGCAAGAAAGCCCGGTCACCGGGGAGAGCGCGTTATAAGCCGTAAAACCATTGCGCAGGGAAGGCCGGATTGCCTCCGCTGAACCTGTATGCTCGTGTGCGCTTTTCTACCCTTTTGCACGCGAGACCGCGGGTGCAGCGCGCACCCGGCTTTCCCTGCGCCCTCTGCTCTCGAAGAGGCGCGAAAGTTGATGCAAGGCTCGGGCGGATCGCGCCGCGAGAATGCGGAGACGTGTCCGCATTCGCTGTTTGACAATTGAATCTGATTTGCAGCGACGGCGCGTTCGCGCTCGCCGAAACCGTAGGGTGGGTTAGCGACAGCGTAACCCACCGCTTCTTGCACGAAAAAGATGGTGGGTTACGCTTCGCTAACCCACCCTACGCACTCCGCGAGCGCCTCAGGATGACGGGTCGGAACTACCTCATCGTGATCGCGAGCCCGCTGAGATCCACGTTGGCCATCAGGCCGACCTGCCGGCCGCTCAGTTCCAGCACCGCGCCCTTCTGGTTGCTCAGCACGATGGCGCGGGCGCCGCCGCCGACCGCCAGGCCCGCGCCGGCCGCGCCGTAGACGCCGGCGACGTCGGAGGGGCGGTAGATGTTGCTGACGCGGCCGCGCAGCACGGTCTTCGAGCCGCCGAACACCAGGCCGTAGTCGAGGCCGCCGGCGGAGAGCGGATAGGTTCGCCCGTGGAAGGTCAGCGTGCCACCGCCGCCGGAGCCGCCGATGATCCAGCCGGCCTTGTAGATCGTCAGCGACACGAAACCTTCGTCGGCGCGGGCCGCGGACGACAGCGCGGCGCCGGCGAAAGCGATCAGCGCGAGCAGCGCAGCACGAATGGCGGATGACATCTTCATTGCTGAAATTCCCCGGAGAGGTTGAGAGGCAGGACGCGGGATCGAGTCACGCTTTGACCATTGTAGCCGATCGGCGGGATCGGCAAAGCGTATTTCGCTCTTCCGCCTTCGCGCTTCGAGCTGCTGCGGACCCCACACGGCAGGGTTCCCTGACCTGGATTGCCTATGCGCGCCTTGCGGGCTGAGGTAGTCTCGCCTCAAGCCTCCGGAGCCCAGGAATGCTGACCCTTTACTCCTACCCGACGCTGTTCGGCGTCGCCGACAACAACGGCTACGGCCTGAAGGTGTTCGCGTTCCTCCGGCTGGCCGGCGTGCCGTTCCGGCACGAACACATTTTCGACGCCTCGAAGGCGCCACGCGGCCAGTTGCCCTATATCGTCGACGGCGACGACACGGTCGGCGACAGCGAGACCATTTTGCAGTTCGTCACCCGGAAATACGCATTGACGATCGATGCCGCGCTGAAACCGGCGCAGCGAACCACCAACCTGCTGATCACGCGCATGCTCGACGACCTCTATTGGGTGATGTCGTATTCGCGCTGGAAGGACGAGCGTTACTGGCCGGCGTTCCGCGACGCGCTGCTGCGCGAGCATCCGGCCCTCACCGAGGACGGCCTCGCCAAGGCGCAGGCGTTCAACTTCCAGCGTTACCATTACCAGGGCATCGGCCGCTTCGATCCCGACGCCGCGATGGCGCGCGGCCTTGCCGATCTCGGCGCGCTCGCCGATCTGATCCCCGCGCGGGGCTATGTGCATGGCGAGCAGCCGACCGCCATCGATGCCGGCATCTACGGCTTCATCGCCAACATCTATTTCTACGAGATTGATACCCCGCTCAGGCAATTCGTGGTTGCGCAACCCAACCTGGTCCGGCACTGCCGCGCCATTCACGAGCGCGTCAGCAGTCCGGCATGAGGCGAAAGCAAGGTGAACGGATGCGCGCCCGCTTTGAACCTCATCCCCGTTCGCGGCACTAACGCTTGGCCGGGTGCGTCATAACACCATTCGATCGGCGGATCGGGTGGGCACGCGCGCCGCTTGCGCCGTGCCCACCTTTCTTTTCAGGCCCGTCACGAAAATTGGCGGGTTCGAGCTTCGGCGAACGCGCCGCCCAATCCACTCTCGCCTCGCCCGCAGCTCGAAACCAACAGGCGTTGCCGCGATGAATTCAGCCTCGACAACACTCGCCGCCGCCATCGCCTCGATCGGCCTGCTCTGCGGCGCTGCCGCGCTGTCGCGGGCCGAAAGCCCGGCAGCGCCGCCGCCGCTCACGGTGATCTCGCCGGTGTTCGGGCAACTGGTGCGGTTTTCCATGCCGGTGAATTTTGCCGCCGTCCTGGAGAATACCAGGGATAATTTCTACATCCGCGAGGCCGTGCCGAAGGGCGAGACGGTCAAGCAATGGTCGCAGATGATCACGGTCACCGGCGCCCGGGGACAGGCTGAAGCGGACACTTTCTCGCCGCAGGGTCTGGCGGGCGTGATCGCCGGCGGTTTCAAGCGGGCCTGTCCGGACAGTTTCGTCGCCCACGGGCTTGGCGCCATGAAATTCGGCGAGCACGAGGCCTACGCGGTGGTTGCAGGCTGCGGCAAGGCCGGCGCCGACGGCCACAGCGAAACCGCGCTGATCATCGCCGTGAAGGGACGCTCCGACGCCTACACGATCCAGTGGGCGGAGCGCGGGGCGCCCGAGTTATCGGCTCGTGACATCGACGAGGCGAAGTGGCAGGGCCGGTTGCGCGAACTGATGCCGATCCGGCTTTGCGCGATCGTGCCGGGCGAAGCAGCACCCTATCCGAGCTGCCTGCAACAGAAGTAGCGCGAGCGCGCACCACCGGGAAATGCGAATGATCGACCAATTCACCACCACACCCGAGATCACCGTCCTGGGCGAGCCGGACGGCCCGGCCGAGCGGCGGCTGAAGGAAGCGCTCGGCGTCGTGTTCGGTCTCGATCGCTCCGTGATCAGGGCCTACCTCGCCCACGTTCTCCATGACGGCAAGAACCCCCGCGTGATGCTGGCGCTGTTGGCCGACGAGGCGGAGGACAGCGAGAAACTGGTGGCGCAGGCCGGCAGGACGTTTGCGGCGCTGCTCAACACCAGGGAGGATCTCGACATCATCTTCCTCAGCGACGAGAAGGACGCCGAAATCAGCCAAGTGTGCCGGCCGTTCTATGCGCGGAAGCCGTAGCGCGACCGTTTCATCCCCTCAAGGCACGTTGAACCGCTTCTTGCCCGACGCGCCGATCACCTCGATCCCCTTGGTGCCGAGCAGATGCGTGATATCGAGCGGAACGTGATAGGGCGCCGTTTGCGGCAGCCCGATGCCGTCCTGGCAGGCGACCACCTCGATGCCCCAATAGTCCGGCTGGCTGATATAGATCAGCGGATGCAATTCGACCCTCATGGTCAGCCAGGGCTTGATCCCCGCGACGATCAGGAAAAACGTCTTCGAGACGAAACCCGGCACCACATCCGCCTTCTCGAAATCGATCAGACGGCAGGTCGAGGAATGCGGCAACGACTCGAACGCCTTCAAATGCATTTCTTCCATGACAAATCTCTTTTGGTAAAAGCCCGAATGCCAGCAGCCCGAATTCCAACAGCCAAAGTTCCAACAGCCCAATTCCAACAGCCCAATTCCAACAGCCAAAGGCGGCGATGATCTATCGACCGATCGACTGTATCTTAATGCAATCTAAAATTGTCAACAAGCGACCGCGCCCTCTGTCCACCAGCGAGCATTTGCGCGACCCGCTGGCGCGGCGTGCGAATAAAGACGGCTCACCTCTGCCTGATCAGCGCATCCCGCGCCGCGGAGATTTCCTGAAATTCGCGCGCGCTGCCGCCGGCGTCCGGGTGCGCGCGCTTGGCGACATGCTTGTAGGCCCGGTGGATTTCCGCCCTGGACAGACTGCGGCCGAACGGCAATCCAAGCATCCGCCGGTAGCCCTCCTCCGGCGTCAGCGCCTTCGCGCCGATATCGCGCTTGCCGAATTGCGGAGTGGCGAGCGTGTGCAGGGCCTCGCGAAGGACGCCGAGCCTGCGCCGCGCGGCGTCCTGGACGGCCTGGTCGGCTTTTTGAATTCGAAGCGCTACGCAGGATCGAAAATGCCTGCGTGGCCGCCTGTCGCAGCGTCGTCTCCTCGCTGAACCGTATCATGTCGTCGGCGAGGCACGCGGCCTGGTGATAGTCGGGCGCGGCCGCCGACCAGATGCGTTCGATATCGAGTTTCCAATCCGCAAGCCGTCTGTCCATGTCTCACGTCAATACAATACGCCGGTAAAGCTTTCCGTTTCCGCGCCCGCCATTTTGAACTAATTTGCATCGAAGACCCAAAAGCAAAAAAGCAGAGGAAACCCCATGGCGCTTCTCCAGAACCACATCGCGGTTGTCACCGGCGCCGGCTCCGGCATCGGGCGGGCCATCGCATCAGGCTATGCGCGCGAGGGCGCGCAGATGGTGCTGCTCGACGTCAACGAGAAGGCGGCGGCGGAAGCCGCGCAGGAAATCCGTAACGGCGGCGGCAAGGCGCAGAGTTTTGCACTCGATGTGACCAGCCGCGAAGACTGTATCGCGGTGGCGAAGCAGGTCGCCGACAAGGTTGGGCCGGTTTCGATCCTGGTCAACAACGCCGGCATCGCGCGCCGCAACGGCATGCTGGGGGCAACCGATGCCGTGATCAGGGATTGGGAAGACATCATCGCCATCAACCTCACCGGCGTCTTCAACGTCACGCACGCGTTTCTCGAGCCCTTGCGCGCGGCCAGGGGCCGCATCGTCAATATCGGTTCGATCCAGTCCTTCGTGCATCTGCGCACGCCGAGTTCGCCGGCCTACACCGCCTCGAAGCACGGCGTGCTCGGCTTCACCAAGGCGCTCGCCGCCGAACTCGGCAAGGACGGCGTGCGGGTCAACGCGATCGGCCCGGGGTTCATTGAAACGCCGCTGAACGAAAAGGTGCGCGCCAGCGATCCCTCTCTGGTGAAGATCTTCATGGATCACACCCCGCTCGGCCGGCCCGGCAAGCCGGAAGACATCGTGGGGCCGGCGATTTTCCTGGCGTCGGATCTGTCGGCCTACGTCACCGGATCGATCGTGATGGTGGATGGCGGGTATCGAACGATCTGAGCGCTGCGAACGCGGAACCGTCGCAGACGGCGTCCGGCCCCGGAAGCTGTGCACTTCCGCCCCGCGTTAAGGATTTGTTAACCAACTCCGGCCACGGTCTCGCAGGTTGGGGGTAGTTGGTTTCTCGATGTTTCCGCTCCGGGATCGGGCGGGCGTTGATCGGGAGGTGTCCATGACCCATGAGCTGGCCGTGCCGGCGCCGGAAATGCCGGTGCTTTCGCTGGCCCCCAATGAAATCGTGCCGCTGCTGATCGGATCGACGCTCGAGGCGATCGAACGGGAGCTCGTGCTGCATACCCTACGCCACTGCGACGGCAACCGTACCCACGCCGCGCGCGTGCTCGGGCTATCGGTACGCACCATGCGCAACAAGATCCGGCAATATGCGGCCGACGGACGCGACGTGCCCGTGCATCACGACTAGTGCCGGCGAGCCAGGCGAGCGAAATTTGACAGGCCGGCGGCGCTTGGCCACCCTGTGCGTCACCCGCCGCACCGGACGCCCGCGCCATGTCCAACGCCCCGCATTTCGACATCGACGTCGCCTCGTTCTGGGCCGATCCCTATCCGGCTCTCGCGGCCATGCGGCGCAAGGTGCCGATCGCGTTCGTGCCGCAGTTCGGCTCGACCGTCTTCACCCGGCGCGACGATATCTTCACCCAGGAAAAGCGCATCGACGTGTTCTCCTCGCATCAGCCGGCCGGACTGATGAACACCCTGATGGGCCAAAACATGATGCGCAAGGACGGCGCGGCGCACATGGCCGAGCGCGCCGCGATGTTTCCGTCCGTTTCGCCGCGCACGGTGCGCGATACCTGGAGCCGGCTGTTCAAGGCCCATGCCGACCGCATTCTGGAACAGCTTGCTCCCGCCGGCCGTGCCGACCTCTGCAAGGCGTTCGCGCTGCCGCTGTCGGCGGAATGCCTGAAGGACATCACCGGCCTGACCAACATGCGCTTTCAGGATATGGACGCCTGGTCGCAGGCAATGATCGACGGCATCGCCAATTACACCGGCAACAAGGACGTCGAGGCGCGCTGCCATGCCGCCACATCCGGTATCGACGCGGCGATCGACGACATGATCCCGGTCGTGACGAGGCACTCCAACCATTCCATCCTCAGCGTGCTGCTCGCCGCGGGCATGCCAATCGAAAGCGTGCGCGCCAACATCAAGCTCGCGATCTCGGGCGGACAGAACGAGCCGCGCGACGCCATCTCGGGCACGATCTGGGCGCTGTTGACGCACCCCGACCAGCTCGAGCTGGTCACGGCCAGCAAGGCGAAATGGATCGACGTGTTCGAGGAATATGCGCGCTGGATCGCACCGATCGGGATGTCGCCGCGGCGGGTGGCAAAAGCCTGGTCGTATGGCGGCGTCGATTTCGAGCCGGAGGACCGCGTGTTCTTCATGTTCGGCTCGGCCAATCGCGACGAGGCATGCTTCGAAAATCCCGACCGCTTCGACATCACCCGCAACACCGCCAAGAGCATCGCGTTCGGCGCCGGCCCGCATTATTGCGCCGGCGCCTTTGCCTCGCGCTCGATGGTCGCGGACGTGGCGCTGCCCGGGATCTTCGCCCGCCTGAAGGGGCTGCGGCTCGAGGCAAGCGAGTCGGTGCGGATCGGCGGATGGGCGTTTCGCGGGCTGTTGAACCTGCCGGTCGTGTGGGACGCGGATTGATGTTGATCACTGCAGGCCGTGCGAACCGCGCAATTGATGCCGCGATCGGACGTCTGCTAAAGAAAAAGCTTGAACCATCGGAGCAACGTGCGTGGCGGAAGAGACCCGGCAAGGACGACAGGGGCAGCAAGGGCCTCGCGGCGAGCCGGGGCGTCCCGGTCCGCAAGGCCATCCCGGACGACCCGGACTGGAAGGTCCGCGCGGCAAGCCGGGTCCGCAAGGCAAGCCCGGGCCGCAAGGACCGCGGGGTGAAGCCGGCGTACAAGGCAAGGCCGGCCCGCTAGGCCCTGCCGGTCCGCGCGGCGAGCCCGGTCCGCCCGGCCAGCTGCCGTCGGTCGAGCAGCCGATGCCGTGGCTGCATCTGCTGTTCGACGCGTACGAGGATTACAAGCGACTGCGGGAGCACGAAACCGCCGAGCACGAAGCCGTCGAACGCGCCGTGCTGGAAGCGGGCGAACACGGCGAAGGGTTCGGCGACGATGACGAAGACCACGAGCGTCGTAAGGACAAAAAGAAGAAGCGTCGCAAGGACAAGAAGAACAAGGACAAGAAGAAGTAGCTCCGGGAGCGAGGCAGGTGGTTATCGCTGACAGCCGGGCCGTCAGCGGTTTCTCATTTTCGCGGGCATTCCCTGTAGCCGAACTTGTCGATGATCATGGCGCCGGAAATGGCGTGAAACGCCAGCGTGTCCATGTAATGATTGTCGACAACGTATTGGCGCAAGGCCGCGTTATATGCGTTCAGCATCCGGTTGGTGGAATTCGCATTGAGATTGCGCTGGCGGTCGTGGCCGGAATGAAACAAAGGTGGCACTGCGCTCGACGCAGACGTTGCGCTGGCCGAGGAACAGCGTGCAGTTCGACTGGCAGCGCCCGGCGGGTTGCCCATGACGCCCGCGCGCCTTTCACCCGAACCTCAGCCTGGAGCGCTCCTTCGCCCTCTCCGCCTCGGTTTCGCGGTCGCGGGCGGGTGCGTGCGTATGCAGCGAGGTCAAGAGGCGCCGGGCCGAGGCCGCGACTTCGGCGACCGCGCGGTCGAAGGCTTCGGCGTTGGCCTGCGACGGCTTGTTGAAGCCCGAGAGCTTGCGCACGAATTGCAGCGCGGAGGCGTGGATTTCATCCTCGGTCGCGGGCGGTTCGAAATTGAACAGTGTCTTGATGTTCCGGCACATTTGGTTTTTCTCCCTAATCCACCCGACCCTGCTTCAAATACCTGCATCACGGCTCATTTTGGCATAGAATGGGCGTTGCGTTCACCCCCGCCGTCCCGGCAAAATCCAGAGAGTTCCCACGCATGTCCCATGTCATCTACAAGATCGTTCAGCACGACGGCGGCTGGGCCTATACCGTCGATGGCGTGTTTTCCGAACCATTTGCGACCCACGCCGCGGCGCTGGCGGCCGCCAAGCGCGCCGCCGCCGAGCAGCGCGTGCCCGGACGCACCGAGGCGATCGAATATGAAACGCCTGACGGCAAGTGGCACACCGAAACCGCCGCCGGCGGCGACCGTCCCGACACCGACGTCGAGGACGCGCCATAATATTCCCCTAGCGCTGCAGAACTTCTTGCAAGGAGCCCCGGCGCATCCGTCTCGGTTCCTGCCGCACGGCGTGATAGGCTTGCGCCCAAGCGGCCCCGGTTAAAGAGCGGCCGCGCCCCGGGGAGATGCCATCCATGAAATGTTCGCGCGCGGTGCTATCGGCTGTGTTTGCAATGACCTCTTTTACGGCGCTGGCGGCCGACTATCCCGCCCCGAAGCAGGGCGACTGGATCGCCAGGGATTTCAAATTCCACACCGGCGAGACCATGCCGGAACTGCGGCTTCACTACACAACCGTCGGCGAGCCTTCAGACCAGCCGGTGCTGGTGCTGCACGGATCCGGCGGCTCGGCCGCGGCCATGCTGACCCCGACCTTCGCAGGCGAGCTGTTCGGTCCCGGTCAGCCGCTCGATGCCGCGAGATACTACATCATCATTCCCGACGGCATCGGCCACGGCAAATCCGCAAAGCCGTCCGACGGCATGAAGACGGCGTTTCCGAAATACGATTACACCGACATGGTCGACGCGCAATACCGACTGGTAACCGAGGGCCTCGGCATCAAACATCTGCGGCTGGTGATCGGCAATTCGATGGGGGGCATGCACAGCTGGATCTGGGGCGTGAGGTATCCGCACCTCATGGACGCGCTGGTGCCGATGGCGTCGCAGCCGACCGAAATGGCGGCGCGCAACTGGATGCTGCGGCGGCTGATGCTGGAAACCATCCGCAACGATCCCGACTATGATGGCGGCAACTACACCAGCCAGCCGCGGATGATGAAATATGCCATCGCCGCCTTCGGCGTCGCTTCAGCCGGCGGCACGCTCGGCTATCAGACGCTGGCGCCGACCGCGGCGAAGGCCGACAAGATGATCGACGAGCGGCTGGCGCTGCCGGTGACCGCGGACGCGAACGATTTTGTTTATCAATGGGAAGCCTCGCACGACTACAACCCGTCCGCGGGTCTGGAGAAGATCGAGGCGACGGTGCTGGCGATCAATGCCGCCGATGACGAGCGCAATCCGCCGGAGACCGGCGTCACCGACGCCGCGCTGAAGCGTATCAGCAATGCCAAGCTCTATCTGATCCCCGCATCGACGGAGACGCGCGGCCATCTCACCACCGGCAACGCCAAATTCTATCAGCAGCCATTGCTGGAATTGCTGGCGACCGCGCCGCAGCGGACGATGTGAGAAAAAGGCTTTCGCACCGCATCAATTTCGCAAGCGCGAAAGCAAAGCATATTTTTTGAGCATGCATCCGCTCGCCGGCTCGGGCTTAATCGCGTTCGATTGCTGAAAGATTCGCGGCACGCCGCGGAGCGGCAGGCCCGCGATGATGCGGATGTAACGCTGTGGAGGGTCGCATGCGAAGGTTCGCGCGGATCGCGTTGCTGGCGTGCTTGCCGGTGCTGGCGGGCACGGCTTTCGCCTTCGACAACGGGCAATATGAAAACGTTCCCGCGGACATCCGCGCCTGGTTCAAGGGCGTGATCGCGCCGAACGGCGTGCCCTGCTGCGACATCTCCGACGGCCATCGCACCGAATATGATTTTCGCGAGGGTGCCTATTGGGTGCCGATCGAAGGCCAGTGGATGCAGGTCCCGGCGCACGCCATCATCCGCGACCGCGGCAATCCGGTCGGCGAAGCCGTGGTGTGGTACGTGCATCACCGCGGCAGCATCATCATCAGCTGTTTTGTGCCGGCGGATGCCGTGTGAGTTTTGACGAGCCGTCGCGCGGAGGGGCACTCACGCCGGGATGACGACCGCGGCACTTGCTGATACTCTCGCGCAAATTCTGACGGGAGAGAACAGTTGACCGAACTCGCCGCCTGCGACCTCGAGAAGATCTATCAGAAGCCCTCGCCGCGCGTGCTTGCCAAGGCGCGTCCGGAGATCGACGCGCATGCGGGGAAATTCATCGCGATGTCGCCGTTCTGCGTGCTTGCCACGTCGGGCACCGATGGCAGCGTCGACGCCTCGCCGCGCGGCGGCAACCCCGGCTTTGTCAACGTCGCCGGGCCGAACCGATTGTTGATGCCCGATCGCTCCGGCAACAACCGGATCGACAGTTTCCGCAACATCGTCGAGGGATCGGGCTTCGTGCAGCTGATCTTCTTCGTACCCGGGATCGACGAGACGCTGCGCGTCGGCGGTACGGGTACGCTGTCGGCCGATCCGGCACTGCTGGCCGCGATGGAAGAGTTCGGCAAGCCGCCGCGGGCGGTGCTGAACATCAGCGTCAGGGAAGCCTATTTCCATTGCGGCAAGGCGCTGATGCGCTCGAAACTCTGGTCAGCGGAGACGCGTGTCGAACGAACCGTGATGCCCAGCATCAGCGAGGTAATCCATGACCAGACCGGCCTCGGCGAGCCGGAGAACCAGGCCGTGGTCGAGGCGCGCTACCGGACGCAGCTGTAAGGGAATAAGCGCGCTCTCGGAGGTCTCCGTCATGCCCGGGCTTGTCCCGGGCATCCGCGCCTTAACAGCGCCGACACAAAGACGCGGGATGGCCGGGACAAGCCCGGCCATGACGAATTAAGTATCCAGCAAATTTCGCAGAAATTGGCGCGTCGGCTAATGCTCGCTCTCGAGCCCACCGACATGCTTCTGGGTATAGAGGTCGAGTCCGATCCGCCCGATCAGGTCGAGCTGGGTTTCGAGGAAATCGATGTGATGCTCCTCATCCTTCATCAGGCTTTCGAACAGGTCGCGCGAGACGTAGTCCTTGACGCTGTGGCAGTAGGTCGCCGCTTCCTGATAGAGCGTGCGCGCCGCAACCTCGGAGGCCAGATCGCACTCGATGATTTCCTTGACGTTCTGGCCGATCCGCAAGGGATCGAGCACCTGCATGTTGGGAAAGCCGTCGAGGAACAGGATACGGTCGGTGAACTTG
Source organism: uncultured Alphaproteobacteria bacterium (assembly GCA_963831585.1). Lineage (GTDB taxonomy): Bacteria > Pseudomonadota > Alphaproteobacteria > Rhizobiales > Xanthobacteraceae > Bradyrhizobium. The sequence goes on from CAWHRA010000032.1 coordinate 278,129, forward strand.
TCGGCGTGTTCCATCTCCTCGATGGATTCCTTGCGCCAGGTCTTGGCCATCTCCAGGAGGCCCCAGTTGTTCAGTATCCGGTAATGCAGCCAATACTGGTTGATGGCGGTGAGTTCGCTGCGCAGGCCCTTGTTGAGATAATCGATAACCTTGGGGTCGCCCTGCATGATGCTCTCTCGCTGACGTGAAGTGATAGCGAAAGCTAGGTCACATCGCCAGCAAGAGCAACCCTCTGCCCGCAGCGACACGGGCGCGTATCATATTGGTCATTCAGGATGCGGCGAGCGAAAACTCCGCGTACTGGTCGGTGTGCATGTGCCCGTGCGCACGAGCATCCGCCTCGTCCATGCTGTGCGGGCATCCGGGCTGGCACGCCTTCGCGCAGGCGCCGAGCGCCTCTTCGACAATGGTCTTCACGGTGCTTGCACAGCGGCCGCATTCGACGCTGCAGCCGAGGCAACCGTAGACCTGCCTGGCATTGCGCGGCAGACCCTGCGCCGAACTGACGGCACTGCGGACATCGTGGTCACTGAGGACGTTGCAGGAACAGACAATCATGAAACCGGAAAGACCCTTCGCTGGTGCTGAGCCATCAGATATTTAAGGCCGCGGCGCGAAGCAAAAGGAAAAACCCACTTTTCAAGCAATTCCAAACTGCCCGCGAAGCCACTTTGGATTGAATCTAAAATGGCGCTGTTGCGTTAGATCAAAATCCCGGTCTTTTCCGGATTGCCCGACCGCATCAATCTCCGCCGCCACCTCCGTCACCGCCGCCTCCGTCACCGCCGCCGCCATCGCCGCCGCCGAAATCGCCCGGGTTGCCCGAACTGTCGGTCGCCGAATGATCGCCGCCGAACCAGCTGGCGGCGGCCCAGCTGTCGCCACCCGAAAAGCTGCCGTCGGTTGGGCTATCGCCGGCCGGCCGGCGATGGCGTCTGATTTTCTCCGGCCGTGTCAGCAGCGCGTAGCAGGCCGCCGAGGTGGCAGCGACCGCCATTCCAAGGACCACCATCGCACTGGTCATGATTTTCGCCTTTGCCGAACTCGTTAACGGCGCCTGTTGTGCGCTGCAAAAATAACCCCGGGCCCCATTTCGTCGCCAAATGTGGCGTCCCCGTTCATTGATCATTCAAGGGAAATATGGAACTTTCGCCGCGACGAATTTGCTCGATGCGAAAGGTAAGGCCATGAGGAAGACATTGATGGCACTCGCCGCCGTCGCCACCCTGGCGATTTCGGCCCTGGCGGCCCCTGCGCCGGCCCACGCCCAGCGCGGGTTCGGCGCTGGACTGGCGGCCGGCGTGATCGGCGGCGCCATCGTCGGCGGTGCCCTGGCCGGCCCGGGCTACTACTACGGACCGCGCTATGGCTATTACGGCTACGGCCCGGGCTATGTCGCCGACGACTACTACGGCTATGGCTACGGCGGCTGCGTCTGGCAGCGGCAGCGCTTCTGGGACGGCTATGGCTGGCGGGTTCGCCGGGTACGGGTTTGCGGCTGATCCCGTTCATCTTCGTTAAAACGGCGCCGGTTCCAGCCAGACCGGCGCCTTTTCGGGGAGTAACGAAAAATTGGCCTGAAAAAGCCTTTTTTTCCAGTCCAGTAGCCCAAGGGGACGTTGCCTTGGATTGACTGTTGTCCGCTTTTTAGCGAGACGGCCAGCTTCGAACACGGCGTTTTGAGTCATCTTAACCCCGGCGCCCTTGAAGGCGCCATCTCCAGGAGAGCCCAGGACATGAAGAAGACATTAGCTGCCTTGGTTGCGGTCGCAACGATCGCCGGTTCGCTCGCCGTGACGCCCGCGAGCGCGCAGCGCGGCGTTGCCGCAGGCGTGGCGGCCGGACTGATCGGCGGCGCGATCGTCGGCGGCGCCATCGCCTCCCAGCGCCCGGCCTATGGCGGCCCGGTCTATGTGGAAGAAGCTCCCGTGCCCTGCCGCTGGGTCCGCGAGCGTTTCTGGGATGGTTACGGCTGGCGGTTCCGCCGGGTCCAGTATTGCGACTGATACGACCCGGCGCGCGATCGATCGCGCGTGGATTTCAAAACCCGGCCGATGCTTCGGCCGGGTTTTTCTTTCGTCAGCGGGCGGCGCCGATCGAGCGAAGCACCGCCCCGCTCGGCCAGCAATCCACCTTGAGGCCGGCCTTCTTCTGGTAGGCACCGAGCGCCGCACGCGTCTGCATCCCGGCCTTGCCGTCGATCTTGTCGGCATAGAGGCCGACGCGCGTCAGGCCGCGCTGCATGGCTTCGACATCGGCCGTGCGCAACTGGGTCGAGGCCGACCACGGCGTCGCGAAGGCAAGCGGGCTTGTCATGCGGTCGGCCAGATGGCCGACGAACAGCACGTAGAGATCCGAAAAATTATATTCCTTGATGACGAAATAATTCTTCGTCGCCAGGAACGCGGGGCCGTAGATGCCTTCGGGCTGCAACAGCGACGCCGGCTGGGCCTGTTCGGCCGCGCCGAGTTTTTCTCCGCGCACCGGCACAAAACCGGCACCCAGCCATTCACCGATCGGTTTTGTCACTTCGGGCACGCCCATGGTGCAATCGACGTTGGCCGGCGCCTTGACCTCATAGGCCCAGCGTACGCCCTTCTGCCACCCCTTGTTGACGAGCTGCTGCGCGGCGGAGGCGAGCGCATCCGGCACCGAATGCCAGATGTCCTTGCGGCCGTCGCCGTCGAAATCGACGGCGTGCTGATAGAATTCAGACGGCAGGAATTGCGTGAGCCCGGTGGCGCCGGCCCACGACACGCGCAAATCCTTGCGCGCCACCTCGCCGTCGCCGATCATCTTCAGCGCCAGGATGAACTCGTTGCGGTATTTGTCCTTGCGCCGGCCGACATAGGCCTGCGTCGCCAGCACCCGCACGCCGTCATAAGGCAGCGTGTAGCGGCCAAAGTCGGTTTCGCGGCCCCAGATCGCGAGCACGATGGTGGCGGGCACGCCGAAGCGGGCTTCGATCTCGCTCAGCGCGGGGCGATACTTCGCCAGCAGCCGCTGCCCTTCCTCCGCCAGCCGCGCGATGCTGGCCTCCTTCAGGTAATCCGCCGGCACCTGCACGAATTCGGCCTGCGACGGCGCGCCGGTGGCGGGACGTCCGGGCAGGATCAGGTCGGGCAGTTTGTAATCCGGCTCCAGCCCGCGCGTCTCGCCATCGAACGTCGCGCGCGAGACGCCGGCCGCCTGCGCGTCCGGCCACAGCGAGGCGATGAATTGCGTGAAGCCTGAATCAGCGGCGCGGGCGGACGATCCACAGAGAACGGCGATCACCGTAATGAGGAACGCCAGCCGGCTCATCGGTTCACCGTGTCAGCTTCTTGTACTTCACCCGATGCGGAATGACGGAATCCTGCCCCAGCCGCCGCATCTTGTCTTTCTCATAGTCCTGGAAATTGCCTTCGAACCATTCGACATGGCTGTCGCCTTCGAACGCCAGCATATGGGTGGCGATGCGATCGAGGAACCAGCGGTCATGGCTGATGATCACGGCGCAGCCGGCGAAATCCTCCAGCGCCTCTTCGAGTGCCCGCAGGGTATCGACGTCGAGGTCGTTGGTGGGCTCGTCGAGCAGCAGCACGTTGGCGCCGGATTTGAGCATCTTGGCCAGGTGCACGCGGTTACGCTCGCCGCCCGACAGCGCGCCGACCTTCTTCTGCTGGTCGGCGCCCTTGAAATTGAACGACGAGCAGTAGCCGCGCGAATTGACTTCGCGCTTTCCCAGAAGAATGAGTTCGTTGCCGCCGGAGATTTCCTCCCACACCGTCTTCTTGCCGTCGAGCGAGTCTCTGGACTGATCGACATAGCCGAGATGCACGCTCTCGCCGACCGTGATGGTGCCCTTGTCGGGCCTTTCCTGCCCGGTGATCATCCGGAACAGCGTGGTCTTGCCGGCGCCGTTCGGGCCGATCACGCCGACGATGCCGCCCGGCGGCAGCTTGAAGGTGAGATCGTCGATCAACAGCCGGTCGCCATATCCCTTGGTCAGGCCCTCGAAATCGATCACGTTCTGACCGAGCCGCTCGGCCACGGGTATGGTGATCTGCGCGGTCTGCGTCTGCTTCTCGCTCGCCAGCTTCAGCAAATCCTCGTAGCGCTGGTAGCGCGCCTTGGATTTGGCCTGGCGCGCCTTCGGCGAGGCGGCGATCCACTCCTGCTCGCGGGCCAGTGTCTTCTGATGCGCGGCGTCCTCGCGGCCTTCCTGCTCCAGCCGCTTCTGCTTCTGCACCAGCCAGGACGAATAATTGCCCTCGTAGGGAATGCCCTTGCCGCGGTCGAGTTCGAGAATCCAGGACGTGACGTTGTCGAGGAAGTAGCGGTCATGGGTGACGATCAGGATCGCGCCGGGATAATTGCGCAGATGGCCTTCCAGCCAGGACACCAACTCGGCGTCGAGATGGTTGGTCGGCTCGTCCAGCAGCAACAGCTCCGGCTGGTCGAGCAGCAGCTTGCACAGCGCGACGCGGCGGCGCTCGCCGCCCGAGAGTGTCGTCACGTCGGCATCGTCCGGCGGACAACGCAACGCGTCCATCGCCTGGTCGACCTTGCTGTCGAGATCCCACAGGCCCGCGGCCTCGATCTCGTCCTGCAGCTTGGTCATCTCGTCGGCAGTTTCCTCCGAATAGTTCATCGCCAGCTCGTTGTAGCGGTCGAGGATCGCCTTCTGCTTGGCCACGCCCAGCATGACGTTGTCGCGCACCGACTTGGCCGGGTCGAGCTGCGGCTCCTGTTCGAGATAGCCGACGCGGGCGCCCTCGGCGACCCAGGCCTCGCCGGTATATTCCTTGTCGAGGCCGGCCATGATCCTGAGCAGCGTCGACTTGCCGGAGCCGTTGACGCCGAGCACGCCGATCTTGGCATCGGGATAGAACGACAGATGGATGTTATCGAGCACCTTGCGGTTTGGCGGATAGGTCTTGGACAGACCCTGCATGAAATAGACGAATTGGCGCGCCATCGAGGTCCCTGAAATCGAGAGGATTTATGGAAATTTGCTGCCGCTGATGTAGCGGCGCGGTCGCCAAAGGGCAACCGCAGGCCGGCGTTTTCCATCCGTTCACCACGGATCATTACGGGGTAGATACCATGCCGGCGGCAGATACGGACAATTGAAACCTTCTTTTAACAATTCGGTCCAAAACTGGCTTTCGACGCCCCAAAAGGCGTTCTCCGCGACTGAAGTCGGGGCGAAAACAGCGGGCCGCGTCATGGCAACCATCACGTCAGACTCCCCTTCCCAAGCAAAACGCGAACCCGCCATCCGCGGCTTTTGGCGCCAGTTCTTCTTCAGGGCGTTTGACCCCTATCGGCCGGAACTGCACTACATGCGCGGTCCGGGCCCGGCCTGGCACGCCAAGCACAAGGCGGTGTCGCCCGCGGTTCAGTCGATGGTCGTCGAAATCCGGGCCGCCAAGGCGGTCAGGTCGTCGGCGCATTCGTAACTCCAGACAGTTTTTTCCGAACGCATTGCTGGCCGCGGGCGCTTTTTGAGCCGCGGGCGCTTGCGCGTTCGCCAATTGCGCGCGACCATGGCGCTTCCCCGGGCGGCATGTTCCTGCCGTCATCATCGCTGAGACGGACCTTCCCATGACGCGGCTGCGCTGTGCAATTCTCGATGACTATATGGACTTGACATTGCGGATGGCGGACTGGTCGAAGATCAGCGATCGTATCGATGTCAAGGCGTTCACCGAACCGTTCGCTTCCACCGAAGCCGCGGCCACCGCGCTCGCCGATTTCGAGATCGTCTGCGCGATGCGCGAGCGCACGCCGTTTCCGCGCACTTTGTTCGCGAGCCTTCCCAAACTGAAACTCCTGATCACCTCGGGCATGCGCAACGCCGCGTTCGACCTGGACGCTGCCAGGGAGCGGGGGGTGGTGGTGTGCGGAACGCAATATGGCCGCGATCCCACCGCGCACCTGACCATGGGCATGATCCTGGAGCTGACCCGCAATATCGGCCGCGAGAATGCGCGCATGCATGCCGGCGAGTTCTGGCAGAAATTCATCGGCATCGAGATCGAGGGCCGGACGCTCGGAGTGGTCGGGCTCGGCAAACTGGGGGCCAAGGTCGCGGGGCTCGCCAAGGCGTTCGGCATGAACGTGATCGCCTGGAGCCCGAACCTGACGGCGGAGCGATGCAAGGAGGTCGGCGTCGGCTACGCCGGCAAGGAAGAATTGTTCGCCACCGCCGATATCGTCACCATTCACGTGGTGCTGAGCCAGCGCTCGCACGGTCTGGTGGGCGCGGCCGATCTCGCGCGCATGAAGCCGACCAGCTTCCTCGTCAACACCGCGCGCGGGCCGATCGTCGATGAAGCCGCCCTTTTGGAAACCCTGAAGGCGCGCAGAATCGCCGGCGCCGCGGTCGACGTGTTCTCGGTCGAGCCGCTGCCGGTGGATCATCCGTTCCGCAAGCTCGACAATCTCGTGCTCACGCCGCATCTCGGTTACGTCACCGAGGAAAGCTTCCGCGCCCATTACAGCCAGATGGTCGATTGCATCGACGCGTGGACCAAAGGCGGCGAGCCGCCGCGGCGGCTCGCCTGATACGGCGCGGGCGGCCAGGGCATGCCGCTCACGCCGCCGATTTGTGCGAGAGGGCCTGGTGCGCGATCACCGAAAATCCTTCGCGCCACGAAGGACGCAGCGGTTCCCAGTCGAGGTCGCGCCTGGCCTTGATATTCGAGCCCGCCCGCACCTGTGTCATCATCGAAACCATGTGTTCGCCGGCCACCAGGCGGCCGATCCAGGCCGGCAGATGAAACGGCGGTTTTGCATCGAGCATCTGCGCCAGCGCAGGAAGCCACTCGCGGACCTCCGCGGGTTCGTCGTCCACGATGTTGTAGCTGCTGCCGGGCCTGCCGCGCTCGACCGCCCTGACGGTGGCGTCGGCGGCGTCGTCGACATGCACGAACGACCACCAACCGCCGCCGTCACCGATCAGCGGCACGCGGCGGTGGCGGATCTGTTCGATCGTGGCGTGATCGAGCATCCCGGTGTCCGGCCCGTAGAACACGCCATAGCGCAGCACGATGCCTTCGGGCTGTGTGGATCCGGTGACCGCGTGCTCCAGGTACCGGATCGCCTCCAGGGTCGGACGAAGTTCTTCCGGCGGATCGGGATCAAGCTCATCGGCTTCCGTCTTGATGGCCACCCCGTTGCGGGCATAAGGCCAGCCGCATAAGCTCTGGGCGATGAAACGCCTGACGCCCGCCTCGCGCGCCGCCGCCAGCAAATGATCGGTGCCGACTGTTCGCAACCGATTGCTGCCCGCAAAGGTGCGATTGAAGTGCCTGAGATCGGACGCCCCCGTGAGATCGGTCATCTCATGGATGATGATTTCGGGGCTCGAGGCCATGACGGCGGCGCGAACGGCCGCGGCGTCGAGGCCGTCGGCAACAACCGGCTCCGCTCCCATTCGCCTGATGGCCTCGGTCTTCGCCGGGGCGTGGGTCAGCCCCACGACCGAATGACCTGCTGCGATCAGAGCGGAAACGAGCGGACGGCCAATGGCGCCGGTGGCGCCTGCAACAAAGATTCGCATGGCATGTTCCTGTTTTTCGTTGCGTCACGAAGTTCCGGATGGCGTCGACACGCTCATCGGCTTCGTGGAGGACCAGCCCGAACCAGGAAGAATCCTCCCAATCGCGCGACAAGGGAATCCCGCAACATTCAAATTGTCGCGATCCGCGCGGCAGCGGTTCCTCCCCTTGCAGACAACGCCGTCGAGAACGCAAAAAAGGCGCACCGTGGGGCGCGCCTTTCTGCGGTGATGTGAGTGTCGATGGTGGCTTTTAGCGCACCGTCACCGGCGCGGGCAGCGGAGGCACCACGGTCGGCTGCGTTCCCGCAGTAACGCCGGCGGCACCGGCAGGTCCGGGCACCGGCGCGGCCGAGGCGGTGGTGGTCGAAGGCGGCGGCGAGCCGCCTGGCAGCACGACCACGCGGGTGCCGACCTTGACGCGATCGAACAGGTCCGAGACGTCTTCGTTCAGCATGCCGATGCAGCCCGACGAGACGAACTTGCCGATGGTGGAGGGCTGGTTGGTGCCGTGGATGCGGTACACCGTATTGCCGAGATACATTGCCCGCGCGCCCAGGGGGTTTCCGGGGCCGCCGGCCATGAAGCGCGGCAGATAGGGCTGGCGATCGATCATCTCCGGCGGCGGGTGCCAATCCGGCCACTCGGCCTTGCGGGTGATCTTCTGCACCCCGGTCCAGGTGAAGCCGTCGCGGCCGACGCGGACGCCGTAGCGGATCGCGCGGCCCCCACCCAGCACGTAGTAGAGATAGGTGTTCGGAGTATCGACGATCAGCGTTCCCGCCGGCTCCTTGGTGGCGAAAGTCACTTCCTGCCGGCGCAGGTTCGGCGCCAGTTCCGCGGGACCAGCCTCCGGCTGCTCATCCGGCGGCAGCGCGGACAGCACCATCGGCTTGCCGTCGGCCCCGATCGGCGCCGGCTGTGCCGAACGCGTGGCGCTGTTCGGGCCAGCGCCGGGCCCTCCGATTGCCTCGGGCGGCCGCATGCCGCGCTCGTCATTGGGATTGCCGGACCCGGCGGCGCGATCTGAATAGATCACTGGCGGCGGACCATCGGGCCGGCCGTAACGCGGGTCGGAGGGCGAAAGAATCGCCCCCGTGGGCGCACCGCGATCGGAATAAGCCGGCGGAGGGTCGGCGGCATGGGCATAACGCGGATCGTCCGGCGACAGGATCGGGCCGGTAGGCGCGCCACGGTCGGAATAGAGCGGCATGACGCCGGCGGGACGGCCATAGCGCGGGTCATCGGGTGACATGATCGGACCCGTCGGCACAGCACGGTCGGTATAGATCGGCCGGGACCGTTCGGGGTGGGCGTAGCGCGGATCGTCAGGCGAAAGCACCGGTCCGGGCGGCGACAGTGCCGTCGAACCCTGCGCGTTCGGCGCCTCGTCATCTTCGAGCGAATCGAAATCCGGCGCGCCGGGGCCGCGGCGATAGTCGGCCGGATAGCCGCCGGGCGGATAGGGCTGCGGTGCGGGCGCATAGACAGCCCCGGGGGGCGATACTGGATAGCCCTGCGCCAGCGCGAGCGAACTCGCCGCCGCGCCTGCCATCAGCGCAGCACAAATCGTCAGAATGCTTTTGCTCATCATCGCTCTTGTATAGTCCCCAAGCCGACACCGGGCCGTTAACGGCAGATGGCTGAAGATCGCGGCACATTCAAGACAAATCCGGCTAAATCGTTCCAGATTCGGCATTTTGTGATCGCAGGCAGCACCGTTGCAATCAAGCCTCACCAGCAGAGGAAACTGCTTTCCGGCCTGCTGTGCGGCTTAATTCCACCGAATTGTAACAAACGCCGCCGTCACCTTGCGGTATCTTCGAACCGGGCTGATTCGCTACGCGCTGGGGAGCGTCGGATGCGTCGCGAACGCGGCCAATTCAGTGGTCACCGCGTTCCCGGATTGCTCGAGAGCCTTCGCAACACCAATGCGGGGGCGGAATTTGCCTTTCCATGCTGCCCGGCTTCCGCTTCTTGTTCGCCGCGACCTTCCTGACGATGTCGATACTGGTCTTCGGGCTCGGCGCGGCAGCCCTGCTGCGCGCGGCCCATGAGCAGTTCGCCACCAACCCCGCCTGGCATGCCGCCCCCGAGGCCACGTTCGCCCAGCAAGTCGAACCCACGAGAGCCGTGCTCGCGATGCTGCGGGTCGGCGGTCCGGCTGCCGACCAAAAGCCATCTGGCGATACCCCCGGCGCCGATGTTCCCGCAATATCAGCACCGCCGGAGCAGGCAACGACAGTCCCGGCCGCAGCCGAGCCCGCGACGATCGCCGCCCTGAAGCCGGAGCCACTGGGGCTGCCGGCGGCCGCGAAGCCCGACCTCACCATCCCTGAAAGTCCGGCATCGGGCGCGGCGGCAGCGGCGCCCGGCGATGCGCCGGCTTCGGACCCAACAAAGGCTGCAGCGCCCGCGCCCAGTAGCGAAACCATGATCGCATCGCCAGACCGCGCCATTGCGGAATCCCCCTCGCCTCCCGACCCGGCTGCTGCCGGCGTCGATGCGGCGGCGTCTTCGCCAGCGCCTGTCGCGGCTTCCCCTGAAGCCGATTTCATCTCGGCGAAAATCGCCGCGCTCGACGCTCCGTCCGTCACCGTCGAGGCGAAACCGCCTGCGACCATGATCGGCCCAAAGCCCGACCCAAGGACGGTCGAGAAGCAACTGCGGGCGCGGCGGGCCGCCCACCGCCGCCGGATGGCGGCGCGCGCGGCGCGGCTGGCCCGGCTGGCGGCGCTGCAACTACTGCAGCAGCAGGCGGCCGACCCGTTTGGTCTGCGGTTCGCGCAACCTGCGGCAGCGGCGATGACGCCGGCGGCGCCGGTGCATGGCCACTGAGCATTTGAGCTGGCGCGTGAGCGCAAAACCGCTACTTGCGTCACGGTATGCCGCCAATCAGGCGGGACCGGTCGCGACCTCCGGCCCGTCGGGCAGGCCCCATTCCGACCACGAGCCGTCGTAAAGCGCGCTGCCGCGCACACCGAGCCGATAGAGTGCGAGCGTCAGCACCAGCGCGGAAACGCCGGAGCCGCAGGTCGTCACGATCGGCTTTGTCATATCGACGCCGGCGCCGGTAAAGGCCCTGCGCAACTCCTCGAGCGGCTTCATCGCGCCGGTCGCCGCGTCGAACAGGTCGGCATAGGGCACGTTGCGGCTGCCAGGGATGTGGCCGCCGCGCAGGCCGGGCCGCGGCTCGGCCACCGAGCCCTCGAACCGCGGACGCGGCCGCGCATCGACCAGTTGTTCGGTTTGCGTCGTCAGGTTGCCGACCAATTGTTGCTGGCTGCGCACATAGCTTGCATCGAATTTCGCGACGAATTTGCCCGGCTTCGCCGTCACCTGGCCGGAATGGGTCGGGCGCCCTTCGCGCAGCCATTTCTTCAGGCCGCCGTCGAGCACCTTCACGTTCGAGTGCCCGAACGACAGGAACATCCACCACGCCCGGGGCGCCGCGACCCAGCCGCCGGAATCATAGGCGACCACGGTATCGCCGTTGGAAATGCCGAGCGCGGCAACGTCACGGCCGAACTGCTCGGCGCTCGGATACATATGCGGCCGCGGATCACCGTGATCGGCGATCGCGTCGACGTCGAAAAACACCGCGCCCGGAATATGGCCGCTGAGATAATCGTCGACGGGCAGCGGCAGCACGCCGGGCAATTTGAACGACGCGTCGATGATCCTGATCCTGGGATCGTCGAGACGGGCGGCGAGCCAGTCGGTGGTGACGAGCGGGTCGTCGGTCGGTGATGTCATCGTGCCAAATCCTCTGCCGTCATTTCCGGGCTCGCTCGTTACACTCGCGCCCCGGAATGACGCGGGAAGCAATTCCGTGCGGCTATCGAAAAGCTAACCCTTCTTCTTCGGCTCCCACTTCTCGATCGGACCGCCGGCGTCGCGCCAGGCGGCAAAACCGCCGCCCATATGCGCAACCGGCTTCAGGCCCATGTCCTGCGCGGTTTTCGCGGCCAGCGCCGAACGCATGCCGCCGGCGCAATGGAAGATGAATTTCTTGTCTTGCTGGAAAATCGGCTTGGCGTAGGGGCTCGCCGGATCGATCCAGAATTCCAGCATGCCGCGGGTGCAGGAGAACGCGCCGGGGATTTTCCCCTCGCGCTCGATCTCGCGGGGGTCGCGGATGTCGACGATCACGACGTCGTCGTTATGCGCGATCCTGATGGCGTCAGTGGCGCTGACGGTTTCGATCTCGGCATTGGCCTCGTCGATCAGGGATTTGATGCCGCGGTGAATGGTCTGGGGCATTTTATCATACCTCTCGATTGCATCATTCCGGCGCGATGCGACGAATGACGATGACTACCGCACCAGTTCCTTCATCGCGCCCTCGAGACCTTCGATGGTGATCGGGAACATGCGCTCCGAAAACAGCCGGCGGATCAGCGTCGTCGACTCCGAATAGTCCCAGTGCCGCTGCGCCACCGGATTGAGCCACACCGCGTGCGGATAGGTGCGCGTGATGCGATCGAGCCAGACCGAGCCGGCTTCCTCGTTGACATGCTCGACCGAACCGCCGGGCACCATGATCTCGTAAGGCGACATCGAAGCGTCGCCGACGAACACCACCTTGTAGTCATGCGGATATTTATGCAGCACGTCCCAGGTCGGGGTGCGGTCGGTGAAGCGCCGCTTGTTCTGCTTCCAGACGCCTTCATAGAGGCAGTTGTGGAAGTAGAAATATTCCATGTGCTTGAATTCGCTCTTCGCCGCCGAGAACAATTCCTCGACCTGCTCGATATGCGAATCCATGGAGCCGCCGATATCGAAGAACACCAGAACCTTGACCGCGTTGCGCCGTTCGGGGCGCATGTGCACGTCGAGATAGCCGTGGTTGGCGGTCTCCTTAATCGTGGTGTCCAGGTCAAGCTCGTCGGGCGCGCCGGTGCGGGCGAACTTGCGCAGACGTCTCAGCGCGATCTTGATGTTGCGGATGCCGAGCTCGACATTGCCGTCGAGATCCTTGAATTCGCGCTTGTCCCACACCTTCACGGCGCGATTGTTGCGGTTCTTCTCCTGGCCGATGCGGATGCCCTCGGGATTGTAGCCCTCGGCGCCGAACGGCGAGGTGCCCGCGGTGCCGATCCACTTGTTGCCGCCCTGGTGGCGGCCCTTCTGCTCCTTCAGGCGCTGGCGCAGGGTCTCCATGAGCTTGTCCCAGCCCAAGGCCTCGATCTGCTTCTTCTCTTCCTCGGTGAGGTATTTTTCCGCGAGCTTCTTCAGCCATTCGGCCGGAATGTCCGCCTTCTCCATGGCGTCGAGCAGGCTCTCCAGCCCCTTGAACACCGTGCCGAACACGCGATCGAACTTGTCGAGATTGCGCTCGTCCTTCACCAGCGCCGCGCGCGACAAATAGTAGAAATTCTCCACCGTCTGCTCGGCGAGGTCGGCGTCGAGCGCCTCCATCAGCGTCAGATATTCGCGCAAGGTGACGGGGACCTGGGCGTCGCGCAGCGATGTGAAGAATTGCAGGAACATGGGGCACAGATTGCCCGCCGCAGGGGGCGCGTCAAGGGCAGAGAGGCCTAGACCTGCCCGGTTTTTCAACTAGAATTGAGCAAACAGGGCTGTTTTGGCGGGGCATTTTCGAATGGGTATTTTGGCGGCACTCGTGATCGGCGCGATCGCCGGCTGGCTGGCCGGGCTGATCGTGCGCGGCGCCGGTTTCGGGCTGATCGGCAACATCGTTATCGGCATCATCGGCGCGCTGGTGGCAAGCTGGGTGCTGCCGCAACTGGGCGTCAACCTCGGCGCCGGGTGGGGTCGGGATATCATCAACGCCACCATCGGCGCGGTGATCGTGCTCGTGATCCTCTCGCTGATCAAACGCGTTTGACAGTTTCCTTCCTCCCCGCACCCACCGCGCAAGCAGCGGTCCATCGTTCAGGCAACGGCGCGAATCCGCGCTCAAGAACAAGCAACAAGGCAAAGATTCGATGAAATTTACCGGCACCAAGGATTACGTCGCCACCGACGACCTCAAGATCGCCGTCAACGCCTCGATCGTGCTCGAGCGCCCGCTCCTGATCAAGGGCGAGCCCGGCACCGGCAAGACCGTGCTGGCCGAGGAAGTCGCGAAGGCGCTCGGCGCGCCGCTCCTGACCTGGCACATCAAGTCCACCACCAAAGCGCAGCAGGGCCTCTACGAATACGACGCGGTGTCGCGCCTTCGCGACAGCCAGCTCGGCGATGCCAGGGTTTCCGACATCTCCAACTACATCAAGCGCGGCAAGCTCTGGGAAGCCTTCACCCACGAGAAGCGCCCGGTGCTCCTGATCGACGAAATCGACAAGGCCGACATCGAATTTCCCAACGACCTCCTGCTCGAACTCGATCGCATGGAGTTCTTCGTCTACGAGACCGGCGAGAACATCAAGGCGAGCCTGCGCCCGATCGTGATGATCACCTCGAACAACGAGAAGGAATTGCCGGACGCCTTCCTGCGCCGCTGCTTCTTCCACTACATCAAGTTCCCCGACATCGACACCATGAACCGGATTGTCGAGGTGCATTTCCCGAACATCAAGAAGCGCCTGGTGGAGGAAGCCTTGCGCATCTTCTTCGAGGTGCGCGAGGTGCCGGGGTTGAAGAAGAAGCCGTCGACGTCGGAGCTCTTGGACTGGCTGAAACTCCTGCTCAACGAAGAGATGACGCCCGAAATGCTGCGGGAACGCGATCCGCGCAAGCTGATCCCGCCGCTGCACGGCGCGCTGTTGAAGAACGAGCAGGACGTGCATTTGTTCGAGCGGCTGGCGTTCTTGAGCCGTAGGGAAGTGTGAACGATTCATTTTCAAACAGCCTCATCGCGAACAACTCCTCTCCTTCTCCCCTCCCCCCGCGAAGCGGCGGGGAGGGGTCGGGGGTGGGGGGTGCCTCGGCAAACTCGCTGCCAGAGGAGCAAACTGATCGACCCCCCACCCCCAACCCCTCCCCACCACGCGCAAGCGCGCGTGGAGGGAGGGGAGATCACCGTGCACGACTCCGCGATCTCGCCGCGCAACGCGCCCGAGGTTTGCCATTAAATTCCCGCCCTCTCGATCCGAGGGCGCAGGGAATGCCGGGCGCCCGATGCGCCCGATAGCCGCGTGTGCAGGGGTAGTGTGAGAAGCGCACACGCGTTAGTCAGGTCACACCGGAATCACCCGGCATTCCCCACGCAATGGTTTACGGCTTATAGCGCGCTCTCCCTGGTGACCGGGCTTTCTTGCCACCATCGCCGGCGGATGTTGCCGCAGACTTGACGCCAGCGTCGGGGCGTCAGGACCACACGCCTTCGCCGTCCGCCAGTTGCAATCGCCCGTCCAGCGCGCACCCGGCGTCCACCGCATCCCGCTCCGCGTTTCGTGACGTTGCGCAACGCCCCTCCAAAGGAGCGGGACGGCGAGAGTTATAAGGGTGATTCGCGGTTTCGGAAAATCCGAATATTTTTTCAAAAGGGGCTGGACAGGAAAGAACTGATGGATGAACTGATTTGCCCGTCGGGTTACATTTGCCAACCACTTCCGCTCTGTCCCGAGAAACGGACATCCTCGGCGCCGATGGGCAGGTCCGAAAAGTGCAATGAGCGGTCGAGGAAAAACGCCCGCCAGTTCACCTTGCGTCGGGCAACTCCTTACCTTTTTGGGGTCTCCGCTTTAACGTCTGGCGATGAAGATTTCGGCGAGGTCAGCCGATCGACCGTCGCGCGATCGATGCGCACGGAAACCCGCGGATCGGCAGACAGCGCGTCGATCAGGGCTGAGGCCAATTGCACGCCGCTGCGATCTTACGTCGGATCGGATCCAGGCCGGCCAATCTAAACGTACTTTCATACGGGGGAGATTTTCCAGCGTACACTTTAACGAGAATCTGGCCGCCATCCGGCATCGAGCGCAGGAACCGAACGACGTCCCCCTGAAAGGCGAGGCTTCTCCCCGCCTCCGCAGGTCTCCAGCGTTGTTCAACAAGCGGCTCTTCGTTGATCCGATATACGACCTTCACCTCACCATCCGTGGCTTGTTTCCAGGAGCCCGTCGTGGAAATGATCAGTTCGGTGCGCTGGGCGCGACAATGAATGGCGAGCGAGGACGGGGCGTCTTGCGAAGACGACGCGGGCGTCATCGTCAGCGCAGCGATCTGCGGCCTGTAGTCAACCGGCGAGGTCGTCTCGCTGATAATCCAGTTCGGGCCTGGTGGCTGCACAGCGTCAGGTGCCGCCTCCTGCAAGAGTTCGTCGACGCACTTCAGCCGCTCCACGCCTTCATATTTTGAGCATCCCCTCAGGCGATCGACCGCGTCACCGGCTTGAGCATACACCGCCTGGCTCAGGCTTGACAGAACGGTCACAGCGAGCACGCCCACACCCTTCATTGGGACGGCCCCGCTGTTACGGCCTGCGGACGCTCAAGCCATTCCTGCGCCGGCCGGAACCGCTCGAGACCGGGCACCTCGGCGCGCAGGTTGACTTCTTTCCACTTCGGATCGAAGCCGGGCGACTGCAATCTGTCGAGGCGACTGAACAGGTGATCTACAAGCCGCGCCACACGCCGATATCGGTCCGACTGTTGAGGCCAGTTGAAGGCAGCAAGGATGGTGGGAACGGCGATCGTCGCGATCCGCTCGCCCTTCGGCACCAGGCTCGGATAGTCCGTCGCCTCGATCGATGATGGAAGATAGTAATCCTCGAATTTGGCGTCGTATTCGACAGCAAGAAACTTGAAACCCGGGTCCCAGCGTCCCTTCAGGAAGGCGTCAACGGGCTTTGACGTCACAAACACGACGGCTGACATCTCTCCGCGTTTCATTTGCTCCAACGCAACCTGGTGGGGAATGAACATCTTTTCCACATTCAGGCCCAGCCGGCTGAAGATCAGTGGACCGGAATAGGCGGCCGCCGTGCCTTGCGTGTTGAAGTTGACTTTCTTGCCCCTGAGGTCTTCGAGCGACCGGATCTCGGGACGGACGAAGATGTGCAACTCGGATGGAAACAGGTTCAGAATATAGACAAGGCGCCGTTCGATGAACGGTACCTGGGCCTTGTACTCGTCAAGAGCATCCGTGTTGATGATGGCCGCATCCACGCCCCTGAGATACAAAAGCGAGTTGATATTTTCGGCTGCACCGGTCGTCACGATCGGGATGACGTGAAGCTTGTCCTCCTCATTCACAACCCGAGCGATCTCCGCCGCTAAACGAAGCGGCGCGCCTTCGATCAGCCCGCCGGCGAGACCGACGGTCCATGCATTGATGCGTTCTCTAGCGGCCATGTCGGTCTTCTTCGCCAGTGCCGTGTCCGTCGGCATCTCGCGCCTCGGGCGAGATTGAGCATCTGCGGGCAATTGCAGGCCGAGCACGGCGAAGATCATCGTGGCCAATGCCACGGTAGAAAACTTCATCGGCGACACGGGCACCTCCATCCTCCAGCTGACTGCCGCGGGCCGGCCAAGCTACGAGCCGATCCCTATTTCAAGGCTTCAATGCGCGCCTTCGCGTCCTCAATGCCGCCTGCCTGCGCCTGTTCATATAGTTCGCGCGCCTTCACAAGATCACCGGAAATTCCGCGCGCGCGCCACGATTGCAGCACGCGCGCGTCGTAGGTCTCGGCCAGCATAAAGGCAGCACGCGCACTGCCGTGCGCCAGCGCGTGTTCAAGCAACGGGCGGGCGCCGCTGATATCGGCTTGCCGAAGCAATTCGGTTGCCCGGGCAAGCAGCCTCGGTTCGTCCACGGAGGAGCGGGTGGCGGCACTCGCCGACATAGATCGTGCTGTCCCCATGCCGACGTTCCGATCCAAATCCGACGCAGCTTCGCGGGCAGCCGGTTGCCTCTCCGGACGCGGCAATTGCGAAGCGGACGACCGTTCCGAGGTCGAAGCGACGGCTCCGCCGGAAACCTGCTCCGCTGAGCGCCCCTTTCCTTCGGTCGCCCTCGAAGGGACCTCGACCATCCGCGCCTGCGCGTTATCGACGGATGACTCCGGCTTGCGGAGGGCACGAAAGACATTCAAGGCCGCGATCTGCCAGTTGCCGCCCTCGGGTCCGTTCCTGACGGAGGTTAGCTCGCGCGAAAGCGCGTCGGCACGATCCCGCTCTCTGGCGATGGCCAGATTCTGCTCCGCTGCGGAGGTTCTGTTTTTCTCCGTTGCCTGCAACACCTCGGCGTAGGCGGCAGCTAGCAGTGCGGAACGCTCCTCGGTCTGCTTTCGCGCCGAGGCAAGCTCGCGGGTGAGCGTCTCAGTTTTGTCGCGTTCCTTCCTGAACGCCTGCTCTTGTTCGATCCTCGCCGCCTCAGCAATTCGCACAGCCTCTCCGCCTTCGCCTCGCACCTTATCGAGTTCTGCCCGCATGGAAGTTAGTTCGCGCGTAAGAGCCTCCGCTCGGTCTCGCTGCTGTTCGAGCTCGCGTTTGAGCGCCTGCTTTTGCTCGACCTCTGCCGCGGCGACCTGCGCGACTTTCGGGCCTGCGGTCCGCGCCGCATCAAGTTCCGCCCGGACTGAAGTAAGTTCGCGTGCAAGAGTGTCGGCCCTGTCCCGTTCCTGCTTGAGCTCCAGTTCGACCGCCTGCTTTTGCCTGCTCTCTGCCTCGACGGATTGCGCGGTTTCCGAACCCTTTTTCTGCGCCGCATCGAGTTCCGCCCGGAGGGAGGTTAGTTCGCGCGCAAGAATATCGGCCCTGCCCCGTTCCTGCTTGAGTTCCTGTTCGACCGCCTGCTCTTGCTTGCTCTCTGCCTGGACGGCTTGCGCGGTTTCCGAACCTTTGTACCGAGCCGCATCGAGTTCAGCCCGAAGAGAGGTAAGTTCACGCACGAGGTTGTCCGCCCTGCCGCGCTCCTCTTCGACCGCCTGCTTTTGTTTGCTCTCTGCTTCGACGGCTTGCGCGGATTCCGATCCTTTGTTCCGCGCTGCATCGAGTTCCGCCCGAAGAGAGGTAAGTTCACGCGCGAGGTTGTCTGCCCTGCTGCGCTCCTGTTCGAGCGCCTGCCTTTGCTTGGTTTCCGCATCAATGGCTTGCACGGCTTCCAGGCTTACGACTCGCACCTTATCGAGTTCACGCGCGAGGGCATCTGCCCTGTCTCGCTCTTGATCGAGCGCCTGCTTTTGCTTGATCCTCGCCGCTTCAGCCGCTGACCGCACCGCATCGAGCTCTCCTCGGAGCGAGGCGGTAAGTGCACGTGCAAGAGCCTCAGCCCTGTCCCATTCCGATCCGTGTTCCAGCGCCTGCTCTTGCTCCCGCGTCGGGGCGGCTTGCGGCGCCTGCGCGGCTTTGCCCTGCGGTCCATCCACTTGTTGAATGTCGATCTTCTCACGGCGGCGTTCGAGACTTTGCTTCTGCTCGACGGCTGTCGTCTCAGCAACCTGCGAGACCAGCAAGGATTCGCCCCGCATGGCGTGGGGCTCGATGACCTTGCGAGCCTTTTCGGTTGATGCGACGAGAGCCCGCACGCGGATACCGCTTTCACCGCACAGTCCTTTGTCCTCCGCGGCTCCCATGAGAAGCCAGAGAACACACACTCCTGCGGAAATCGATGCACGTGCAAGGATGCTGCCTGTTACGCACGAGCCATCCTTGACCGTTGCAGATCCCGGCAGCCAGTGGATTGGCGACGGGGCAATCGACCCGCGCTCCCTGCATGAAACGCCTTGCCGTAGTTCCCAACAGGCAGCGGTCACGTCACCGGGATCTTGGTCCAGCAGGAAAAGCCGCTTTCTGTCCTTGAGTGCAGTCTCGATGGCCTGCATCGCAATAGCTCAAGTGCAATGGCTCAACTAAAGGCTATCATGAGACAACTTTCAGCGACCGCTTGTCGAGGTCGCAATGGAGGTAGTCAGAAATGATTAGCTGTACGACCGCGGCAATTAAGTAGATCACGCGCGCATTTGGTGGAACGCTTCTTGACCCGCATCTTCGTGCATGACTACGCTGCGGTGTACACTTGAGCCCACACACTCAAGGAAAACATCATGAACAGATCAATTGTCGGAGTGGTCTCCATCGCGTTCGCCTTGGTGCTGAGCACGCAAATCAGCAGTTCCGCCAAAATCAGTGCTCCCGCCAAAAACAGCGCCGTCGTCAACCAAAAGCAACCGCATCGGCTGGTTATACAGGTCGATGTCAATGACCCCGCCGTGATGAATCTCGCCCTCAACAACGTAAGCAATGTGGCTCAGCATTACAGCGAGATCGGCCAAAAGGTAGAGATCGAAGTGGTCGCCTTTGGACCAGGACTGCACATGCTGCGAGATGACACCTCTCCCGTCAAAGCGCGCATCAAGTCCATGAGCGAAACCATGCCACAACTCGCCTTTTCCGCATGTGGGAATACTCGCGAAAACATGACAAGAGCCGAGGCAAAAGAAATCCCTCTCGTCTCGCAGGCGAAGGTCGTCAAAGCCGGAGCCGTCCGGCTGATGGAACTACAAGAGCGAGGCTGGAGTTACCTGCGGCCCTGATGACACCAACAGTCGCCTGTCTCCTGTTTCTGATCGCTCATGACCCTGACGCAATCATTGTCGGCGTCGATCCGTTCCTTAACGGCCGGGCTGATCAGCTTGTGGCGCTGGCGGCGCGATTTGCAATTCCCGCGATTCACCCCTTTCGGGAGTTTGCGATCGTAGGCGGCCTTACGAGTTTTGGGGCAAACGCCAGCAGAGAGATTTAATGCCTGTGTTGCGTCGACGGGTTGAGCCGGCACCCCAACTCCGGACATTCTCGGCGCCGGTCGGCATGTCTCAAAGGTGCCATAAGCAGGCTTCCGTTCTCCGAGAACGGGAGAATTGCTGACGACAAAAATGTAAACGGGTCACGAACCTGGCTTGCCGTCTGCCGCGCCAAGGTCGCGACCCGCAAACAAGTGCTTTACCGCCGCACCCCAACGCGATTGACGCCGCCATTTAAATTGCCACCGGCGTTATGACGGACCGCAGCGCGCGCCACCGGACGAGGCCTGAGCACGACGCCTGCCCGGGCAACGCAACCGACCGGATATTCAACGTACTGGCAGTACACGACCGCCTTGGCTGGCTCTGGATTAAGAGTGAGACCTGCAAGCCCCAACATGAGGCTGGCCGCAATTCCCGCAACTGTCACAGACTTGATCGAGAGACTCTTCGTCCGATGCATGGTGATCCTCCTTATCGCACGCGAACCGAAAGGTGATGGAGCCGCTTCAGGCGCGGCCAAACATATCGTGAGTGGCAAAGGATAGGTGATGTTGACGTGGATCAACGCTGGGCGCGACGTCGGGATGGGTTTGCCCAAGTGCCAAGCCATGCACCCGGTTTTTGGTCAATCGCGTCAGTCTGGCCGTCGGCAGACCACTTCGGGTCTTCCCCCCGGGAACGGACACCGTCAGGCCGACCCGGCATGTCCGAAAAGTGCCCACTTCCGGACTCATGCACCGCAGCAAATGGAACTCTTATTTTACCACCACATCGATGGGTAAAGAAGCGTCGTTGCGGGCGAGCGCTGGAGGCTCTTAAAGCCGACGGGGAAATCGGACCGCGCGCAAATCTGGATTCGTTCGATAATTGCGATAAGATTGCGCTGCCTGCGCAGAACAATTCAAAATGACCTCGGGAGGAAATGATGCTCGACACCACGCTCGACGCGCGCGTCCAAGTTTTTCTCGACAAATTCGAAGCCGCGCTTGCGGCGGGCGATCTCGACGCCGCCGTGGGAATGTTCGCTCCGGAATGCTACTGGCGCGACCTTGTTGCGTTCACCTGGAACATCAGGACGATGGAAGGCCGCGATCAGGTCCGCGACATGCTCGCCCATTGCCTCGCGCGCGTGAAGCCGCGCAACTGGAAAATCGCCGAGGGTGAGACCGCAACCGAAGCCGGCGGCGTGACCGAGTCCTGGATCTCGTTCGAGACCGAGGTCGCACGCGGATATGGGCTCATCCGGCTGCAGAACGGCGAGATATGGACGCTGCTGACGACGATGGTCGAGCTAAAGGGCCATGAGGAAAAGGCCGGCTTCACCCGACCGCTCGGCGCCAGGCACGGCGTCAATCCCGACGCCAAGACGTGGAAGGAATT
The DNA here is from genome assembly GCA_963831585.1 of uncultured Alphaproteobacteria bacterium. Lineage (GTDB taxonomy): Bacteria > Pseudomonadota > Alphaproteobacteria > Rhizobiales > Xanthobacteraceae > Bradyrhizobium. The sequence goes on from CAWHRA010000032.1 coordinate 299,707, forward strand.
GCGCGACGAGGAAGTCGAGAAACTCGGCGTCGAGACGCAGCCCAACGTGCTCATCATCGGCGGCGGCCAGGGCGGCATCGCGCTCGGCGCTCGGCTGCGCCAGCTCGGTGTACCCACGATCGTCGTCGAAAAGAACGCCCGTGCGGGTGATTCCTGGCGCAACCGCTACAAGTCGCTCTGCCTGCACGACCCGGTCTGGTACGATCACCTGCCCTACATCGATTTTCCCAAGAACTGGCCTGTCTTCTCGCCCAAGGACAAGATCGGCGATTGGCTGGAGATGTACGCCAAGGTCATGGAGCTGAACTACTGGACGAATACCACAGCCAAGCGCGCCGGTTGGGACGACGCCAGGAAGGAATGGACCGTCGTCGTCGAGCGCGATGGCAAGGAGATTACGCTGCGGCCCAAGCAGCTTGTGTTCGCGACCGGCATGTCCGCCAAGCCGAACATGCCGCAATTCAAGGGCATGGCGACCTTCAAGGGGGAGCAGCATCATTCCTCGCGCCATCCTGGTCCCGACCGCTACAGGGGCAAGAAGGTCGTCGTCATCGGCTCGAACAATTCCGCGCATGATATCTGCGCCGCGCTCTACGAGGCCGGCGTCGACGTGACGATGGTGCAGCGCTCGACGACCCACATCGTGCGCTCGGATTCGCTGATGGAGAGCCTCGGCGATCTTTATTCCGAACGCGCCGTCCGCGGCGGCATGACGACGGCTAAGGCCGATCTGACCTTTGCCTCACTGCCCTACCGGATCTTGAATCAGTTCCAGAAGCCGGTCTATGACAAGATCCGCCAGGATGACGCCGCTTTCTATGCCGGGCTGGAGAAGGCCGGCTTCAGGCTCGACTTCGGCGACGACGATTCCGGGCTGTTCTTGAAATACCTGCGCCGCGGCTCGGGCTATTACATCGACGTCGGCGCCTCGCAGCTGATCATTGACGGCAAGATCAAGCTGGTCGCCGGCGAGGTCGAGGAAATCACGCCCAACGGCGTCAGACTCGTCAACGGTAAGGAACTGCCAGCCGACGTGATCGTCTATGCCACCGGCTATAGCTCGATGAATGGCTTTGTCGCCGATCTGGTAAGTCAGGAAACAGCCGACAAGGTCGGCAAGGTCTGGGGTCTCGGCTCGAATACAACGAAGGACCCCGGCCCCTGGGAAGGTGAACAGCGCAACATGTGGAAGCCGACGCAGCAGGAAGGCCTATGGTTCCACGGCGGCAATCTGCACCAGTCGCGCCATTACTCTCAATTCCTTTCCCTGCAGTTGAAGGCGCGCTACGAGGGTATCCCGACGCCGGTCTATGGCCTGCAAACCGTCTATCACAAGGCCTGAGGTTGCAACGCACATAGCGGGGCTCGCGCGTTGCGAGCCCCATGAACGTGTCTCATCGGCGCTCTCCCTGTTGCCCGCCTATGCGCCGGCATGACATCTGTGGTTCCTGGACCTACCGAGTTGTGGCTTGCGGCCGCGCTGTATCTTGCTGCGACGGAAGTGTCGACGCCGGCTTGCGCGCCGGCGCTGCAGCCAACCGCGGAGGTGCTGATATTTTGGGTCGCAGGTTCTGCTCGGAAACCTTGGCAGTGAGGCGGGCCATCTGTTCCTGGCTCGCCTTGAGCTGCTCGGCGATGCTCGCATTGTCGCGGGTCAATTGTTCCTGGCCGGCCTTGAGCTGTTCGATCTCCTGCCGCGCGGTTGCGAGATCGCGCGCCATCGGCTGGAGCAATTGTGTCACCTCGGGCGATGGCGCGGCGGCGGTCGGTGCGACATCCTCCGCGGCGGTCGGAGCAAGAGATGCCGGCTGCGGCGATGCCGTCTTTGCCGCAGCCGCCTGAACGGCAGGTGGGCTCGGCTGAGCAGAGAACCCCGGGTTTTCGAGCGGCAGCGATGAAGTCGCGACGAGCCGCGGCGTCCACCTCGCGACGATCTGCCTGGCCGCATCGCCGTAGGACGACTGCCAAACGATGGCTGCAACACAGATGCACGCTGTCAATATCAAGCCGGTGAATCCGCGTACCGCCCGCCCGCCAAGCGACGCCCGCTTGCCCGGGACAGCAGGGCGAAACGTGTTCCCGCGCGTCTGCGGATGATCCGGAGGGTGGCGCGCGGCACCGTGCTCTGACTTGGAAAGCTGGTCCTGCACGCTCTGTTCATCCCCGCGCGTGAGCTGCTCATAAAACTTCGCGAGCTCTTCGTCGACGCGCGCGAACACGGCATGACGCGTATCGGTTTGTTTCGGGTTCAGCGTCGTATCCATTAGCGCTCCGTGCCAGTCTACCCGCAGGGCGCTGCCCGCGGAATTTTTGAAGGTCAACGCTATCCTGCCCACACTCCATGCCGGTTTGACCAAAGGAAGGCTGTACGATGGAAAGTATAGGGCCCTCTATGCGACGGCTTTTCGGGAACTCAGCTCAGGAAGAGCGTGGGGTCGCAAGAGCGTGATACCAGCCAAATGTCATTTCTTGATCCTTGAGCACAAAAAGAAAGACCGCCGCGAGGCGGTCTCTCCAAATTCAATCAGCTGCTGCGTTAGTCAGGCAGCTCGCTTGAACGCATCGCGCGCGGCCTGATTGGCACGATCGAAGGCAGCGCGCGTTTCCGTCAAAGTGGCCATAAGTGTGGACCATGACTGTGACCCGATCTGGTCCAGCTGCTTCTGGAGTTTTTCCTCCGCCACGGCGGCATCGGCCTGCATGCGCTTAACGGAGGCATCGATTTCGTCCCTGCGCTCGGTGGCGAATTGTTTGGCATCGCCGCCAAGCTTGTCGGCGGCTTCTCGCCACGCCTTCAGCTGGGCCGCGGCCTGAAGCTTGAATGTCACCTGCTGCTGCTCGACTTGCTTGCTGACGCTCTCGACGTATTTCTTGACCTCGGCCTCGAACGAGTTCCACTCAGGTTCCAGCTTTGCCTTTGCGCTGGTCCATGCGGCCTCGTTGGCTTCTGCCTGCTGCTTGATGGCTTCCCGAAAGACATCACGGCTCCTGCGCAAGCCCGCGAGTGCTTTGCTGGCCTTGTCGCGCGCGTCGGCTTGCATCTCACCGGCTTTGCCTTCAAGCGATGTCAGTACGGCCTCCATTTCATCGAGGCGTTCCTTGGCCCAATTTACATAGAAGTGGATGCTGTTTTGCGTAGGCATTTGCTCATCTCCCTAAATTAGCGAAGGATAGGCGTGCCCCTTTAATTGATTAGCATGCCACCCGGCTCGGCTATTTTGACATGGGTCAAGACCGAGCCTCATCGTCACGCTCGGCTTCGAAGGTGCCAGCACCGAAACTGATCATCGGCCATCCCAACTGTTGCAACAAGTCAACAACATGGCCATGAAAACGGTCGCGACTTCGGACCGGCAAGGGCGACCTTGCCGCTCCAGCCTGTCGAACATCAGTCGTCGCGCAGGTATGGCGACATCAGAACGCATTCAACCCCGGAAGCGATTATTTCACTACCGGCCGGCGCGCCACGCGGCATGAGGATGATGGCTAACAGACAACGTGCCTGACGTATTTGGGTAATTGAAAAGTCCTTCCGCGGCCCTTCCAGCGGATGTACCAGTGGTGCCGACGCCCGCTGGTCCTGCCCCTCGGCGTCCACTTCGATGAGCCGCATTGACAAACACGCGAAGAGAGATGAGCGCTTGTCGCGCTTGAGCAATCAAAGGGCCTCCACGCCCGGTAGTCTTCGCATCGAGATGCTGTGAGGCCAACGGGAGGCAACCATGAAGAAGTGCATGTTCGCACTGGTACTGCTGATGCAACCGGCAACGTCATCGGCGTCTATTACGTCGATTATTTGAAGAACTCGCGTGCATCGATCAAAGGAAATTAGAGGCTGCTCGTGCCCTTGGGTAGGCGCGTTGCGGAGTTTGCCGCCATGACGAAACGCGGTTCAAAATCATAACTCACGCAGATGAGTGAGGGCTCGGTAGAGGCCTCGCCCTCACTCCAGTATTCTCACAAGGAGGAACTCTCATGAAGCTTCTCGCGACCGCTCTTATCGCAGCAGGAATTTCAAGCCTCATCTCGATGGCCGCGCCGGCCAGGGCTGCGGCGCCCGAGTCCAAAAACCAGATCACTATCCTCTACGATGCATTCGGAACCGATCCTTCGATGACCAAGGACTGGGGCTTCTCCGCCCTCGTGGAGGTCGCCGGAAAGCGAATCCTGTTTGATACCGGGAATGACGCGGACATCTTTGCAGCCAATGTGAAAGCGAAGGGAGTTGACCTCAAAACGCTTGATTTCGTTGTCCTGTCACACCGGCATTCGGACCACATGGCAGGCTTGAATTATGTTTTGAGTGTCAATCCGAGCGTGAAAATCTACGCGCCGAAAGAAGGATTCGGTATCTACGGCTCGTCGCTGCCCTCGAGCTTCTATCGGAAAGATGAGACGTTGCCACCGGAGATGCGCTACTATGGCGGTGTGCCACCAGAAATCATGAAGTTCGGGGCGGCGTGGCATGGGGCCAAATTCGAATTGATCGACAAGACCACCGAAATCGCCCCGGGCATCACCCTGATAGCGCTTGTGTCCGATGCTCCGGGAACAAAGGAGCTCAAGGAGCTATCTCTTGCCGTCAACACTCCAGAGGGCTTGGTGCTGGTGGTTGGCTGCTCGCATCCGGGGATCGAGAAGATTGTTGAGACAGCGGCTTCCATCAACCCTAAAATCCATCTGATTGCCGGCGGTTTCCACCTTGTCGTCGCGTCTGATGATGTTGTCGCAAGGACGGTGGCGGCTCTGAAAGATACTTTCAAGGTAGAAAGCGTTGCGCCGGGCCACTGCACCGGCGAGCCAACGTTCGCAGCTTTGAAGAAAGCATTCGGCGACCAATATCTTTATGCAGGTCTCGGCACGACCCTCCCGTTTGGAGCGAAGACTGGCTCGGACATGCGGCGCGGCGAAGGACCAGCGTTGCAGCAAGATGACCTCACTACCTACCGCAGGCTCGCGCGCCGCGAAGATCCGCATTAACCAGCGATCGACCCGACCGCCGCCGCTTCCGGCGCGCTCTTGCCCCGGATCAAGTCCGACGCCTTGTCGGCGATCATCATGGTCGAGGCGTTGAGGTTGGCCGAGATCATCCGCGGCATGATCGAGGCGTCGATCACGCGCAGGCCCTGCAATCCGTGCACGCGCAACTGATCGTCGACCACCGCCCATTTGGCGTCGGCCGGGCCCATCCGGCAGGTGCAGCCGGGATGGAACGTCGTGGTGCCGCGCTGCGTCGCCGCGGCGAGGAATTCGTCGTCGCTCTGGATGCCGGGCCCGGGAAAGTCCTCATAGGCGTAATAGGGCGAAAGCGGCGCGGACTTCAGCAGCCGCCGCGCCAGCTTCATGCCGGCGACGACGACGCGGCGGTCGAGTTCGGCGGTGAGATAATTGGTCTGGATGATCGGCGGCGCGAACGGGTCGGCCGAGCGAAGGCGGACATAGCCGCGGCTCTCGGGGCGCTGCTGCCAGGAGGCGACCGTCATGCCCGGCTCGTCCTCGAGCTGGCCCTGCACGCCTTCCTTGTAGCTCGCGGGCGTAAACGTCAGCTGCAGGTCGGAACTCTCGGTGGTCTCGCCGGAATGCCAGAAGCAATAGACCATGGTCGGCGACAGCGACAGCAGGCCGCGCCGCGTGGTCGCCCATTTCAGCGCTTCCCAGGCGAGGCTGAGGCCGCGCCGGCGCTCGTTGATGGTCCGGATGTTCTTGACGCGGGCGACCGAGCGCGGCGCGTAATGGTCCTGCAATCCCTCGCCGACGCCTGACAGAGCGTGCCGCACCTCGATGCCGTGCGAGGCGAGCAGGTCGGGGGACCCTATGCCGGACAATTGCAGCAACTGCGGGGAGTTGTAGGTGCCGCCGGCGAGGATCACTTCCTTGGCCGCGCGCACTTCGACCGGCGTGCCGCCCTTCCCGCCCCTGACGTAACGCACGCCGACCGCGCGCTTGCCTTCGAAGATGATGCCGGTCGCGTGTGCGTGGGTCTGCACATGAACATTCGGCCGCTTGCGCGCCGGATGCAGGAACGCGGTCGCCGCGCTGACGCGCCGGCCGTTCCGGATGGTGCGCTGGGCGTAGGAGACGCCTTCCTGGATCGCGCCGTTGTAGTCGGGGTTTTTCGGGATGCCCAGGCTGATCGCACCCGCCATGAACGCCTCGCACAGCGGGTCCTGCCAGTCCATGGTGGTGACAGTGAGATTGCCGTCGCGCCCGCGATAGGCGTCGTCGCCCTCGCCGACGCGCCGCTCCAGCCGCTTGAAATAGGGCAGCACGTCAGGATAACCCCAGCCGCGATTGCCGAGCTGCGCCCAGGTATCGAAATCCTGGCGCTGGCCGCGGTTGTAGATGTGGCCGTTGATGGAAGAGGAGCCTCCGAGCGTCTTGCCGCGCGGCGCGTAGATGCTGCGGCCGCCGGTCCAGGGCCCCGGCTCCTGCTGATAGGCCCAGTTGATGCTCTTCATGTGGAAGGTTTTGATGAAGCCCGCCGGCAGATGGATGTAGGGATGCCAGTCCTTCGGGCCCGCTTCGAGCACGCAGATCGTGATGTTCGGATCCTCGCTCAGCCGGTTGGTCAGCACCGAGCCGGCGGAACCCGCGCCGACGATCACGTAATCGAATGTATCGGTCATCCCAGGCTCCGGCGCTTAGCGCGGCTTCTCGTTCAATTGATAGGTCAGGTGCGCCCTCACCGTCGGCCATTCGCTGGCGATGATGCTGTAGACCACGGTATCGCGCAGCGTGCCGTTCGGCGCAATCTGGTGGCTGCGCAGGATGCCGTCCTGCTTGGCGCCCAGCCGCTCGATGCCGCGCCGGCTCTGGTGGTTGAAGAAATGCGTGCGGAACTCGACCGCGATGCAATCGAGTTTTTCGAAGGCATGCGTCAGCAGCAAGAGTTTGCACTGCGTATTAACCGCGCTGCGCTGCACGCGCCTGGCATACCAGGTCGAGCCGATCTCGACCCGCCGGTTCGGCGTATCGACGTTCATGTAGGTGGTCATGCCCGCGATCCTGCCGTCGGCGTCGAACACCGTGAACGGCAGCATGGCGCCCGAGGCCTGCAATCCCAGGCGGCGGTCGATCTCCTTGCCCATGCCTTCCGGTGTGGGCACGGACGTGTACCAGAGCTTCCACAGCTCGCCGTCCTTCACCGCTTCCGTCAACCCGTCGACATGATCGTGCGACAGCGGTTTGAGCTGCGCATGCGGGCCGCTCAGCGTCACCGGTTCAAGCCAGGGCATTTTGTTTTCCTTTTCGTCCTGTCATTGCCTGCGACAAACGCAAAGCGTTTGCGCGCGGGAGCACTTGCGACGAAGCAATCCGGCTTTCGCGCCTCTGGCCCGATGGATTGCTTCGCTTCGCTCGCAATGACGAAAGGGACATTTCTTTACTTGTTCAGAAAATTAAGCGGCAGGCCGGGCCTCGCCCAGTCCATCGCGATCAGTTCGCCCTTGCCGGATAGCGTGATGTAGGCGGTCTTCAATTCCGGGCCGCCGAAGGCGATGTTGGTGGTGACGCGGTCGCCGGTCGGCACCTGCTCCACCAGCGTGCCGTCAGGCGCGATCACGGAGACGCAGCCCGAGATCAGCGTCGCCACGCAGACATTGCCCGACGCCTCCACCGCCAGCGAATCGAACATCTGGTAGCCGCCGAGCCCGGCGATCGGCTTGCCCCGTTCGCCGCGATAGATCACGTCGCGCGGCTTGATCGTACCGGGCTCCGAGACTTCATAGGCCCACAGCCGCGCCGTCGGCGTCTCCGCGATGTAGACGGTGTTCTCGTCCGGCGACAGGCCTATGCCGTTGGCGGGCAGCACGCCGTGCACCGCCTCGACGACCTCCTTCATGCCGGGCTTGATGTAGTAGAACGCGCCGACATCCATGTCGCGGGCGCGGCGCTTGCCGAGGTCGGAGAACCACAGCCCTCCCTGCTTGTCGAACACGAGGTCGTTCGGCCCGCGCAGGCCATGATCGCCGCATTTGTCGACGACGGTTTCGACCCTGCCGCTTTGCAGATCGACGCGCTGGATCGAGCCGCCTCGATAGTCCTCCGGTTGCGGTCCCGGCATGATGGTGTTGCGGGTCGGAATCCAGGAGAAGCCGCCATTGTTGCAGACGTACATCTTGCCGTCGGGCCCGAGTGCAGCGCCGTTGGGGCCGCCGGGAATCTGCGCGACCACCTCCTTGCGGCCGTCGGGCCAGACCCGGGTCAGCCGCTGCCCCCGGATTTCGACCAGCACCACCGAGCCGTCCGGCATCACCACCGGCCCTTCCGGAAATTCGAGACCGGTAGCGAGAACGCGGACGTTGGGCATTGGAATCCTCCCGGCTTTTTCAGGCGAGGCGGATTTCAGGCTCATTTCCGCACGCGCAACAATTTCGTTGCGTCATGTTATGGCAAAGTCGCCATCGCTTGCCAAGCAACCCCCGGCCGGGAGCCGCGCAAGGCAGACCCGCGCGGAGGTTTACTCCTTCACCGGCACCCAGATCTCGAGCCCGCCATTGCCGGTGAGGGAATCGAAATTCTCGTCGTAGCGCTCGAAGCTGGGCGCGTCCGCGGCTTTCAGGCCGGAGGCCGGCAGCCAGTGATTCCAGATCGTGTTGACGGTGCGGCGGATGGTTGAGATATGGTCGCTGTGCGTGAACACGGCGTATCGCTGCTCCGGAATCCGCACCTTCGAGAATTCGCGCGGCAGGTCGGAGAAGTCGGATACTTCGACGCCCGCGATATAATCGAAGTTTCCGGCATCGTCGCCGTTGCAGCAGACGCCGTAGGCGACCTTGCCGACGCGGCCGGGAATATCGTCCACCGCCTGGTGGAAGCGCTGCCACTGGCCGGGAATGCCGGCCCCGTTCTCGTGATTATAGCGTTCGCCGATGCCGGCGACGAGCAGCGGCTTGGTGGTTTCAAAACGCGGCGCCTGAAGATTGTCGGTGAGAGTTGAATCCATCTGGATCGGCTCCTGAAGCCTGAGGTGGTCGAGGCACGTTGCGGCGCGGACGGCTTCGGGCGTCATGCCAAAATGGTCGCGGAACGCGCGGGTGAATGCCTCGTGAGAGCCGTAATCCGCATCCAGCGCCAGCTGCAGGATATCCGGCGCGCCTGATGCCAGCGCCCGCGCCGCCTCGCTGAGGCGGCGGGCACGCACATAGCGCATCACCGACAACCCGGTTGCGGCGGCGAAAGCACGGACCATGTGAAACCGCGAGATTCCGGCGACGCCGGCGATCTCCTCCAGCGTCAGCGCGCCGGCGAGATGGCTTTCGATGAACCAGAGCGCCTTCTGGGCAGGATTCATGAACAATGAGCCCTCGTTCGAAGCGCCCCCATCATGACCTTCTCTCACGCGCCGCGTTTGACAGTCATTGCGGTTCTCGCCTTCGCCGACTTCGTTTGCCGCTTTCCGCGAAATGGAACCATGTTGCAGCGCTTCTTCCCCCTTTGCGGAAAATAGCAACCAATGATCAGGGGGATAACGAGGGACAGGAAAGGTCTACTTGGTACCCTCCTTTGCTGCCGGCGCGTCCTTTGCCGACGGCGCGACCTTCTTCTGATCCTCGGCCGCCTTCTTCTGCGCTCCCTGCAGGTCGTCGACGGTCTTTTGCAACGCGGCAACGAGCCCCTTCAACGCCTCGATCTGCCGGTTGGCGGCGTCGAGTTTCTGCTGATGGTCGGCGGCGAGTTTTGAAATGGTCTTCTGCAGGAAGTCGACATTGCTCTGCAGGCAGCTCGTACGCCGCTCCATGGTCTTTTCGACGGTGCAGATTTCGATCCCGGGAACATCTTGTGCCATGGCGCGGCCGCCGGTAAGCCAGCACGGCGCCACAAATAATGATGCGACGAGAACGATCCGGCCCATCATCAAAATTTTCACACGAATCCCTGCTTGGGTTGCGTCGGCCATTGTCAATTTGTTGCGAGTTGGCGGCGAGACGGCGAAGATTACCACACCGAAACCTCATTCGCGCGTTGAGGTTTCGAGGTCGAAACCCCAGTTGGGGGAAAGACGGGGCGCAGGGGTGGAGCGCAAGAGGGTGCTTGCGCGTCATACGGAGATTAACGGCATGGCAACGCGGGAACGACGTCTGGCTGAATTCAATGGCGAGGGACAACCGCCACCGGATCAGCCGGTCCAGGTGCTATGCGAAGATCATAGTGGAACCTATCAATTACCGTTCGCCTGCCGCTTCGTCGATGGCGAATGGCGCAACAATGAATCCGGCGGCACCGTGGAGGCGACCGTGGTCGGGTGGCGCCTGGGTGCCCCTGAGTTCAGGCGGGCTGCTGATTTCAAACGAACGGCTGATTTCAAGCGAAATGGCTGAAGCCGGCGCCTGCTGTGCCAAAATGCGACGGAGGCCGGAGAGGTTTTAAGGTTCGGAACGCGGCCGGAACGAACCGCGTCCGAATCAGCGGCCGGGCTCCGTACGCCGTTGTTCACGGCTAGATATCGGCACTACCCCGATACGCCGCGCTAGATCCAGCACGAACACGATCGGCCGCAGCCAGCGGCCGATGACAAAGGTTAATTCCTCCGGTGACGACAATGCGCTACTTCCAAGCCGCTACTTCCACGGCGTCACCGGCGGCACCTTGTCGGTGGCCGGCGGCATGTCGACGGTCTTGAAATCCGCCGGGCTGACGATTTCGAGATACTCCATGTCCGGCGAGTAATCGAACAGGTAGTGCACGATCCCCGGCCGCTGATGCACGACGTCGCCGGCCTGCACCAAGGTCGGCTTGTCCTCATACATGAAGCGGGCCCAGCCCTTGGTCATGATGACGATCTGGAAATCGCATTCGTGCTTGTGCCAGCCGGTGCCGTCTTCCGGCGGCATGTCGGGATTGGCCTTGACGAGGTGGCAGATCACCTGGCCGCCGGTCGCGGCCGCGATGCCGAGATCGCGATACAGGAAGAAATCGCGCAGGCCCCCTCCCCCGAATTCGGTGTCGCCGGGTTTGATGTGGGAAAATTTGCTGACGACCGCGTGCTGATTCATCTGAAGCCTCCACCGTTCTTTCGCGAGACCGCGACAATCGCCGGCGTCCAATTTTTTGGCAGCGCGGATCGGCGCGTTCGAAGCCTGATTGTGCTATGCGAAAATCACGCCAGCCGCGCTGCAGCGCGGCGAATTCGCGCAAGTCGACCGCAACCGTGCGGAAGGGCTTGGACGCAATCCGAAATTCGAGCCGGGCGATGAGCGGCCGTCAGCGCCGGTTCGCGGGCACTGGGCCTTCAGCCTCGCTGGTTGGCGGCAAGTTGAGCAAGACGTGCCCGCGGCGCGAGCCCCGCAAACAGGCAACCGGGCGCGCGCGCTGCCTAATATTCGACCTCGAGCTCCTCGATGTCGGCGGGCTCGGCCTTCGCGGCCTCGATCCATTCGGCCATCTCCGGCAGCGCCATGATCATGTCCGCGTAGGCCTTGAGCCGCGGCTCCAGCTTGACGTCATAGGTCATGAAGCGGGTCACGACAGGCGCATACATGGCGTCCGCCATGCTGCGTTCGCCGAACAGGAACGGCCCGCCCGATTTGGCCAGGCATTCGCGCCAGATCGTGCAGACCCGGTCGATATCGGCCTGGGCGCGCGACCAGATCTTGAAGTTGGGGAAATGGCCCTTGAGATTGACCGGCAGCGAGGCGCGCAGCGTGGTGAAGCCGGAGTGGATTTCCCCGCAGATCGAGCGGCAATGCGCGCGCAGGATGCGGTCTTTCGGCAACAGGCCGGCGTCCGGCATGACCTCGTTGAGATATTCGCCGATCGCCAGCGTGTCCCATACGGTGGCGCCCTCATGCCGCAGGCACGGCACCAGGATCGAGGACGATAGCAGCAGGATTTCGGCCCGCGCGGAAGCATCGTCGGGCGCGGTGACGACCTGGTCGAACTCAAGGCCGGAGAACCTGGTCAGCAGCCAGCCGCGCAGCGACCAGGACGAGTAGTTCTTGCTGCTGATGGTCAGTGTCGCCTTGGCCATATGGCTTTCCCCTCACGCCTGAACGCCGGTCCGGGTCCTCCGCCGAGTGCCCATTGTTTATGCTTCAGCGCATTTTCACCAGCTTTTACAGCAAGCGACGTGCCAGTTTGCGGGGCAACAGATCCCCGCTTTGGCTTCGATATTGCATGGCACCGGACGGGGGCGGAGCCGGATGATGTCGATGATGTATCAAGCCTACCAGAACCACATGGACCTGACGGCGCCATGGCGGACCGGGGCCGCGCATGCGCTGAAATATCTCAATCTCGTCCCGCAAGGCGTCTCCGACAGACTGTTCGGGCGGCTGGCTGCCGCGCTGGAGCTGATCTCGCGCACCTCGCTCACCTATACGCGGCCGCCATACGGCATCGACAGCGTGCTGGTCGGCAACCAGGAGCTGGAGGTGACCGAAGAGGTGGTGTTTTCGACGCCGTTCGGATCGCTCTTGCATTTCAGAAAGCAGAATTCACCGGAGCAGCCGCGGATGCTGCTGGTGGCGCCGATGTCCGGCCATTTCGCCACGCTGTTGCGCGGCACCGTGAAGACGCTGCTGCAGGACCACGACGTCTACATCACCGACTGGCATAACCCGCGCGACATTCCCCTCGGCGCCGGCAGGTTCGGGCTCGACGATTATACCGAGCACCTCATCACCTTTCTCGATCAACTGGGTCCGCGCGCGCACATGGTGGCGATCTGCCAGCCGTCGGTATCCGCGCTCGCCGCCGCCGCGATCATGTCGGAAGACAATCATCCGGCGCGGCCGGCGACGCTGACGCTGATGGCCGGCCCGATCGACACCAGGATCCAGCCGACCAAGGTCAACGACTTCGCCAAGAGCAAGCCGCTGAAATGGTTCGAGGAGAACCTGATCAATTACGTGCCGGTCCAGTGCAAGGGCGCGTTCAGGCAGGTCTATCCCGGCTTCGTGCAGCTCACCGCCTTCGTCTCGATGAATCTCGAGCGCCACATCAAGTCGCATATCGACCTCGCCGATCACCTGGCCAGGGGCGAGAAGGAGAAGGCTGCGATCATCAAGACCTTCTACGACGAATATTTCGCGGTCATGGACCTGCCGGCGGAATTCTATATCGAAACCATCCGCGACGTGTTCCAGGAACATCTGTTGCCGCAGGGCAAGCTGATGCACCGCGGCCGGCCGGTGAACCCCGCCGCGATCAAGCGGATGGGCTTGATGACGGTCGAGGGCGAGAAGGACGACATCTGCTCGATCGGCCAGACCCTGGCGGCCCAGGACCTCTGCACCGGCGTGCGCGCCTATCGCAAGGTGCATCACATGCAGGCCGGCGTCGGCCATTACGGCGTGTTCTCGGGCAGACGCTGGAACAACGAGATCTATCCGTTGCTGCGGGATTTCGTGCACGTCAATTCGTGAACACTCGTCATCCCGGCGCCGCGCGCAAGGCGCGAACCCGGCCTGACGGCTGCGTCATTTCACCCGGATCGGCGAGTTTTTCAGACCGTTGTCGTCAAAGGCCTTGCGCAGCAAGCCGCTGGCGGTGGCTTCCGTCATGAATTTGGTCACGAACGCCAGCGACAGCGGATGATTGAGCGGCACCGCCACCGCGGTGATGGTCTGCTTGAAGGTTTCGTCCAGCACCCGCGTGCCCGGAATCTTTTTCGCTATCGCATTGAGCTGCTCGCGCGACAGCGCAAAGGCGTCGATCTCGCCGTTCTTGAGGAGCGCGAAGATCTCGTCATAGGTCTGATAACCCGTGACCTTGGCGTGCTTCAGATGCGCGATCGCGCCGCGCATGGTGGTGGTGTTGTTGACGGCGGCGACCTTGACCCCGGGCTGGTCGAGGGTCGCGAAATTCGTCGCCAGGGAACCGGCCTTGACGACGTAGGTCGCATCCGTCACCTCGTAAGTGGGACCGAACGACATCCGCGCCTCGCGCTCCCCATCTTTCGGCAGGAAGCTGACGTCCCAGGCCCCGGTAGACACGGCGTCGACGATGCGCCCGGAATTCTGGTAGGCGACATATTCCACGGGGACGCCGAGTTCCGCCGCCATTTCCCTGCCGAGATCGACCGGCACGCCGGCATAATCGCCGGCGTCGTTCCGCGTGGACCAGAACGCGCCGCCGGCCGGGCTGATCGCGATCGCCACCCGCAACTTGCCGGTCGGCGCGATTTCGTCCTTCAGGGCATCGGCGCTCGCGGGCACCGCCGTCATGACCGAGAATCCCACGAGGAAACCGGCGAGGCGGGACAAATGTCGACTGAACATCGGATACACCCTCCCCTTGGCCCGTTATCGATCGAGCCTTCGCCATCCATTGTGGTCGATTGAGGGAAGCGTTGAAACCGAAATTGCCCGGCCGGACCTCAAAAATTCGTCACAGGCGAGCCGGAGCCTGCCTGTTAGCGCGTTCGCAAAATGGTTTCGGACGGGAGTTCGCCGAATGCCTCGCGATAGTCTTTCGCGAAGCGGCTCGGGCTTGCGAAATTGCTTTTGAAGGCCGCCGCCGTCACGCTGACGCCGGGATTGCCGGAGGTCAGGATTTCCCGCGCGTGCTTGAGACGGATTGCCTTGGCGAAGGCCATCGGCGAATAGCCGCGGCTGCGCTCGAATGCCCTGAAAATGGCGCGCGTGCTGACCCCCGCCTCGACGGCCAGCCGGTCGATGGAGATCGGCCTCTGCCAGTTGGCTTCGATGAACTCCTCGATCCGCCGGACTACCCAGGGCGCAGGCATGCTTTCCTGGTTTTCCAGAAGATGACTGAACGAGTGGCGGCTGGCGTAGAGAAAGGCAATCTGCACGGCCTGCTCGAGTTCCCGGCACACGGCCGCGGGCAAGGGAGCCACCGCGGAGTCCAGTTGCTGCGCCAGAAAACGGATGAGATCGGAAAGACTCTGGGCGTAAGGCTCGCCCGCCGGGATCGCGGCCTCGAAGGTCAGTTCGCCCTTGGGCCTGGCGCCGAGGAGCGCCGTCATTCTCTGCATCAGAGCCTGTTCGCTCAGGCGAAGCGTCAGGCGTTCATGGCCCGCCTCGCAAACCGTCTGCGTGCGGCAGCCCGCCGGCGTGATCGCCAACTGATGCTCGTTGATGTCGATCGTCCTGCCTTGGAAGGAGGTGGTCGCGCGGCCTCGATGCGCGATCTGAAGCCGGATGAAATCGGTCGCAAGATTGTCGATCGAGAGATCGGCCGTCGTCGCGCCGAAGGCGAGACCTGTCTCCTGCAGCTTGATCAGATTGACGCGCGCCTCGAAACTGTCGGTGTTTTTCAAATCGATCCCGGCCGCACCGAACAATGTCGCGCCTAAATGCCTCAGTTCTTCGGGATTGGATGTCCGGAACACCGGGAAACGATGCAGGGGATCGGTTACAGCGTTGAGCATGATTGTCCGTTGTGAGGTTCAATGAACGATTCAGCGTCAGCAGTCTGGCGCAACCATAAACATTTTCGTTTCGAAATTTCGCGGCTAATGGAAACCTATCTTGATTTGGATCAAGTCCGCACTAGCGGCCTTACCCAAAATGGGTATTCACTCGAAAGCGAACTGCTGCTCACTCAAGATGCCGCTGTTTTGCGTGAGCCGAACATCCGGGATTTTACGGGACCTGGTTCAATTGAGCCCTTGGGCGTGAAACACCGTGCCGCGTCGTTTATTCCACCGCGTCGAGGAACGGCAACTGAAGGCCGTGCACGAACCGGCCGCGCATCGGGCGAATCATCGCGCTGATCTATCCAGATGATGTCGTCGCCGGCGTGGACTGAGCGCTTCGCACGGTCAGTTTGATCTCCGCCAGCAGGATGATCGCCGCGGCGATTATCCGCAGGTCGACGCTAGTTCAACCCGACGACCTCGCCCCAGTCGGTGCGATAATTAACACCGAAGCGGAACAGATGATTCCGCACCTGGCTCGATACGGTAAACACGTCACGCCCGCCATTGAGCAAGGCCTGCGCGCTCACCCGCCCGAGGTCGACGTAGAGATACTCCCCTTTCAGCGACCAGTTCGCGGAAAGCGCGGTCTCGATGCCGCCGCCGGCGGTCCAACCCCAATTGGTCGCCTGGCTGCTCCCGGTTCCGACAAAGGACGGCGTATAGACCGGGGACAAGGTGGCGGTGAGAAGATTCACGTCGGTCACGATACGACCGAGCGCCGCGCCGCCGGTTGCGTAATAGAGCGTGGCGCCATTGGTCCAGCCCGCACGCGCGCGAAACGTCGCAAACCAGTCCTCGCGCTGGGAAACGCCGCTTATGTTGACCGAGGGGTTTCCGAAAGAAATCCCAACGGCCCGGCTCGAGGCGCAATTGCCGAAGCACGTCGTGGGGTCTCTCTGGTACGAGCCCTGCAGATCGGTCTCGATGCCGGCCAACCAGTTCGGAGCGATCTTCACGAGATAACCGGCCTGGCCACCGACAACCGGGCCAACGGGATTGGTGTTGACCTGGCTGTTGTTGCCCACGAAATTGTCAGCGACGACCAGATCCACAAAATTGGTCGGGTTTCTGCCCAGTGCGATGCCGCCGTTGGCGCCGACGTAAAATCCCGTCCATTCGGTAGCGGGCGCTGAAACCGCGCCGGCCGCGTTCTGCGAAGCCACAAAAATCGGGTCGCCGAACTTGTAATTCAACCCGGCCCGGAAAACATGATCGTGGAGCCGACTGGAAAAGTTGTAAGTGTTTAGATTGGTGCCAGCGCCCAGCGAATTGTCGAAAATTCCCTGACCACCGGTCTTGCCCAGATCGAGATAGAGATACTCGACCTTCGCCGTGAGATTTCCGACGATCTGTGACTCGAGGCCGCCGCCGGCCGTCCAGCCCCATTTGGTTTCCTGGACATTGCTGAGGTGACCCGTCTGAGTGTGGGTTTCATCCGTATCGACCTGACCGTAGGCGCCGCCACCGGTGAGATAGAGAAGCGACGGCCCGTTGGTCCAGCCTGCACGCCCGCGAAGCGTGCCGAACGACGAGAGCGTCTGCTTGAACAGCAATCCGCCAGCGTGCAGGACGGGGTCGAGGCACCCAAGCACGCAATTGACGACGTTCGCATTCGTCCATTGAAAATCGCCCTCGGCGCCCAGGACGAAGCGCCGGCTGACTTGCCAGTTGAATCCCGCCTGCACGCCGGCGAGTCCGCCCTGGGGGCTGAGATCGAACGTTTCAAGGTCCTGAGTTCGAGCCAAAGCCAACGATGCTGCGCATGCGGGTCGAGTTGGTGGCGTTCTTGGCAACCGAAAGCCCGGCATTGCCGCCGACATAAAACCCGGTCCAGCTGCCCGGCGACAGCGGCGGCGGCGCCTTGGCGTAAACCGCGGCCGGCAGGGTGGTCGTCGCCAGCGCCTGCGCGGCGCGGGCTTCGGTCTTGCGCGGCCCTGACGGAGCGCGATGCGACGCCAGCGCTTCGTGCAACTTCGCGTTTTCCTGCTCGAGCGCGGCGACCCGGGCCTTGAGTTCGTCGGTGGTTTGCGCGGCGGCAGGCGCCGCCATTGCAATCAAAATGGCAGCGAAACCAAGCTTCGCGAACGTCATGGCACCCAGCCCCCGCAATATGATACCTCTGCGGGAACATACCGGAGATTTGCTGGTATGCCAGTACTAAATCTATCCGCCTGAACCAGTTTGGCCGGATGGCAGGCTCCTGATCTCGGTCGGCAGGATGATCGCCGCGGCGATCACCAACAGGCACAGCCCGGCGAAGGCGTGCAGCATGGTGACGAAGCCGCCCTGCTGATAGAGCCATGCCACCAGGCCTACCGACGCGCCGGCGGCGGTGAAGCCGATGAAATAGCGCACCGCATAGGCGCGCGAGCGCCATTTCTCGCTGGTGTACTTGCCGACCATGGCGTCGTTGACGGTGACCTGACCGAACGCGCCCATCACGATGCCGATCGCGGCGATGATCAGCGGCAGGTTCGACAGCGTGGCGGCGAGATACAAAAACGGCGCCAGCACGAATGACAGCGGCAGCGAGACCGCTTTCAGCGAATAGCGGTCGATCAGCTTGCCGATGGTGTACTGCGTCATCGCGCCGAACACGTAGACGCAGGCCGCAATCACGCCCAATAGCGCCGGGCTTTCGGTGAGGCCGACGAGCCGCTCCGCAAACAGTTTCGGCAATGCCACCGTGACTGCATTGAAGGTGGTGGATACGGCCAGCACCACGATCAGGAGCGCCACGAACACCCGCCACATGTCTTCCCTGGCCACGCGCGCCTGCGCCGCCGCCTGTTTGTGGCCGGAGCGATCCTCGTGCTCCACCGTTAACGCAAAGGCCACGCCGATCAATATCGTGACAATGCCGGGAATGATGAAGGCAAAGCGCCAGCCGAGATACTGGCCGACCACGCCGGTGACCAGCGCCGACGACGCCACGCCGAGATTGCCCCAGACGCCGTTCAGCCCCATCTCGCGGCCGAGCCGGTCGGCATAGGACACGATCATCGCGGTGCCGACGGGATGATAGATCGAGGCAAACAGGCCGATCGACAGCAGCGCGGCGCCGAGCTGAAGCTGCGTCTGAACCAGGCCGACCGCGATCATCGAGGCGCCGATGCCGACAAAGAAGATCACCATCATATGCCGGCGGCTCCAGCGATCGCCGAGCCAGCCGGTCAGCAGCGAGCCCGCGCCAAAGGCGACGAAGCCCGGGGTGGCGTAAGGCAACAGCTCCGAATAGGCCATGCCGAGCGCCGGCCCCATCACGATGACGGCGGCGGCGAAGATCAGCATCGAATAATGGTCGATGAAATGGGCGGCGTTGACGAAACCGATCACCCGGGCCGGGCTGTTCATTGACAAATTCCTTCCCAGATTCCTTGAGTCGAATCTTCAAAGCTCTTCCAATAGGTTATAAGGTCTTGTCCTGACGGGATGTGGCCAATGAGTATCGCCGAAACGCCAATCGCCGCCATCCGGGCGCACCACACCGCGACCGGCAATGGCGTGCACCTGGTGGCGCGCAACTACCGCAAGGGCGTCCGGCTCGACACCCACATGCACCGCGAGGCGCAGCTGGTTTACGCGGCGAAGGGGACGATGCAGGTCACGACCCCCAAGGGGCGCTGGCTGGTGCCGCCGGATCGCGCGGTATGGGTGCCGGCGCGGATGGAGCATGCCATCGACGTGCTCGCCAACATCGAGATGCGCACGCTGTATTTCGACCTCGCATGGCTTGCGCGCGAACCGCGCAGCGAGAGCCTCAGGTCCGAATTCGTGGTCCGGGTGTCGCGGCTGTTGCAGGAGACTATTCTGGCGCTGTTCGACGGCCGCAACAACCCTGAACGCACCGAGCTCATGATCAGGCTCGCCGTGCTCGAGCTGCATCACGCCGAGGATTCCACCACCTTCATTCCGCTGCCGCAGGAGCCGCGCTGCCGCCGCGCCGCCAACATCGTGCTGGCCGATCCCACCGGCGCGCACGAGATCGAAACCCTGGCGCGCGCGGTCGGGACCTCGGCGCGAACGCTGTCGCGGCTGTTTTCCTCGGAGACGCAGTTAAGCTTCAAGAGCTGGTGCCAGCGCGCGCGGATTGCCTGCGCGATCGAGCGGTTGTCGGTGGACGGCAGCATTCCGGTCAAGCAACTGGCCGCCGACCTCGGTTATGCCAGCGTACCCGCCTTCTCGCATGCCTTCCGGCAGGTCACCGGCAAGACCCCGACCGAATTTGCCGAGAACAAATGAGGCCGATTCGGGCCGGGCGACAGCTGCCGGCGCGGGCGCCATGTCCGTTTTTTAGGCTCGCCGCTCCCGCTTGTTTGTGGTCGGCATCGTCCTAAATCCAATGTAAGATTCCATGCCACCTGGATTCGACATGCCCGCCATGAGCAACGCCTTCTTCTCCGACCTCCTCTCGTCAATTTCCGAGCGCGGCCGGACGCTGCTTCGCCGCGTCGGGTCGTCCGAGGACAAGCCGGACGGGGCGGAAATGACCGCCCTGTGCGAGGCCCTGTTGTCGGGCCGGGGCGAAGCCTCCGGCACCGCGATGGCGCGCGAGGTTCTCGACCGCTATCACACCCTCGACGACGCCGAACGGCTGGCCTTCTTCGAAACCCTGACCCGCGACTTCGGTCCGGATCGCGAGAAGCTCGCCGAAGCGATCGAGAACTGGCGTGCGCAGCCGAGCGATGACGACGCCAGCGACCTGCATTTTGCTTCGGAGCCGCGGCGCCAGGAACTGATCCGCCGGCTGAACCGTGCGCCTGGCGGCACCAGCGAACTGGTGGCGATGCGCGGGGACCTGCTTCGTCACATGAAAGGCCACAGGGACCTCGCCGCGCTCGACCGCGACGTCGTCCACCTGCTGTCGTCGTGGTTCAACAGGGGGTTTCTCGTGCTGCGCAGGATAGATTGGTCGACACCGGCGAACATCCTGGAACAGATCATCCGCTACGAGGCGGTGCACGAAATCCACGACTGGAACGATCTGCGCCGGCGCATCGACCCGGTCGATCGTCGCTGCTACGCGTTCTTCCACCCCGCTTTGGTCGACGAGCCGCTGATCTTCGTCGAAGTGGCGCTGACGGAATCGATTCCGGGCGCGATCGCGCCCCTGCTCGCCGCCGACCGCCAGCCGGTTCCGGTCGAGCGCGCCCGCACCGCGGTGTTTTATTCGATCTCCAATACCCAGCGCGGGCTCGGGGGAATTTCCTTCGGCAGCTTCCTGATCAAGCAGGTGGCCGAGGAGTTGCGGCGCGAATTGCCGAAGCTCGACAATTTTGTGACGCTGTCGCCGGTGCCGGGCTTCATGCAATGGCTGAAGCAGGCGAACGACGTTCCGGTTTCCGACGAGGACCGGGCGCTGCTGGAGAATCTCGACCGGCCCGACTGGTTTGGGAATGCGGAGCTGGAGGCGCAATTGCGCGGCCTGCTGGAGCCGCTGGCGGCGCATTATTTCCTGAAAGCACGCACATCGAAAGGCCGTCTGATCAATTCGGTGGCCCGGTTCCATCTCGGCAACGGCGCGCGGCTGGAGCGGATCAACTGGCTCGGCGACATCTCGGCAAAAGGCTTGCGCGAATCCGCCGGCATCATGGTCAATTATCTCTACCGCCTCGAGGACATCGAGAAGAACCACGAAGCCTACGCCAACCAGGGCGAGGTGATCGCCTCCAGCGCGGTGAAGAAACTGCTGAAGGGCGAAGGCCGGCGGCTATTGGATATGCGGCTGTCGTAGGCCTCCACCGGCACCACGGTTCGGTCCTGGAGGGCGGCCGCTTCTCCTGCCCGTCATTGCGAGCCACCCGGTCGCGCGAACGCGCGCCCGATGAAAGACTCCGCGAAGCAATCCAGCTTTATCGCGGCAAAGCTGGATTGCTTCGTCGCAAACGCTCCTCGCAATGACGCTGTGGGTTCAATTGCCAGACAGCGAAGCCGGCATGCCTCCGGCCGCGGCCGGCGGCTTGCGCTCAACGCACCGTGATCGTGATCGTCTCCGACATCACCGGCGGCACGTGCGGGATATGCGTCCAGTCGCCGAGCAAGAGTTGCAGGGTGTGCTGGCCCTTCGGCAGCGTGACCATGGCTTCGGTCTGGCCGCCGCCGAAATGCCGGTGATTGTCGTCGGCGGGAATGGGTTCCTTGAGCTGCTCCGGCGTCAACGTGGCATCGATCAGCAGATGGTGATGGCCGGTGTTCGGCTTTTCAACGCCGGCCGGCGCAACGCCCATGCCGGACAGCCCGAACTGCACAAGAAACGGGCTGTCCACTTCGGCGCCGTCTTTCAGATTGATAAAGTAAACCCTGGCCCCCTCCGGCGATGGAGTTTGAGCGGCTGCCGGCGCGAAGCTCGCGACGACGAATACGGCAAGCAGAGCGAATGCCGCTCTCAACGATGTGATCATCTCGTACCCCTGAAGAACAATGAAATCGGCCGCGCGAAGCCCGCGCCGCGACCTGCCTTAGCTTTGGTCATTGCAACAAATAAGGCCGGCCCATCCCGATGCGGCCGGCAGCGAACAAACTTTCGTCAACCGGTCTCGATGGCGATACGCCAGATCGGTTCTGCGCGCTCACGCCTTGTTGCGATGGCGTTGCGCGGCATCCTGCCATTCGCCAGCGGGCAAATCTCCGAGCAGGTTCGACAATCCGACCGCAAGCTTGCGAAGCCGGGCATTCTCCTTCGAGAGCGACAGGACATTCGGTCGATCCTGGCGTGGCGGTTCCTCGTTCCCGGCGGTCGCGGCCTCTTCAAGCAGCGGCGACAGAACATCGAAAAACTCGTCATCCGGAGGCCGTGGCGACGCGACGTTGCTGCCACCGGGGCGGCGGCCTTTCCTGTCGCGCGGCGGTCGTCCGATGCCCATGGCAGGTCCCTCGATCTAGGACGCACCTTCATCCTGTCGTGTCGCGACAACCTCGATTGAGTCGCAGGCGAATTTGAGTCCAAAATGGGACCGGCTGATCGCGGCGATCGGCTCGCGATCGCCGGTCGCTCGCAGCGTTTCCGACGCTCAGCCGAAGGTGAGCGCGACCATCCCAAGACCGGCAACGGTGACCGCGAGAAGGAACCCGTAAGCAAGCAACCCCTGGAGCATCAACATGATCGCACTCCCTTGTTCGATCAAACGATAGAGTTCCACGCATTACCCACCTCCGCTGTGGATAACCCGGATTCCGTCGGGCGACTGTGAACCGCTTCACATTACGGCGCTGATTATCGATGATACGGGCGCGACAAAAGGGCGCGCGTCGGTCGGACGGCGGCAGAGGCCACGCGCCTGCCGGTGCGACTTGTGACCGGCGCAAGTCATTGCGCCGGTCACTGCGGGGCAGCCTCACCTTGAGGCCGTCGGACGCCTGTCAATCCAGGCCCTGGGCAAGGCTGCCCCACTCGCTGGCCTGGACACGGGCAATCAGCCTGTAGCCGCCAGTGCCATCCGGCTCGAACACCGACGCCTCGCCTTCGCGGACGTTGGCCCAGTCCTTGCCGAGGGCATCGACGATATTCGGCTTGTGCGTAACGATCACGACGTTGTTGTCGGCCGGTGGCCGCGTGGCAACGAGCTTGCGAAACGCCTGTGCGCGCCAATTGTTCGCGTCCGGCGCATCCCCATGCCCGCCTTCGGCAAGGTCGGGCGAGGCGGTGACCTCGCCGAAACCCAACAACATTCCGGTGTCGACCGCCCGCTGGATCGTGCTGGTCAGGACAAGTCCCACGGGGATTTTCAGCTTGCGCCAGGACTCACCGATCGATTTTGCCTGGGCGCGCCCCTGCTCGTTGAGCTGGCGCTCCGCCGAGGCGTTCGGCCGGCTCATGGAATCGGGGCCCGCCTTGTCCGAAACGGTCGCGCCATGACGAAGCACAATCACGTATCCGCCGAGGCGCAGGTCGTTGAGCCATTCAGCCTGCGATGGCGCCGGCTGAGCGCCGGCCGCCGCCGGCAAAAGGGAGAGCATTGCACATACCAAAGCCACTCGAATGCTAGACATAAACTCCTCCTCTCAATGTACGGTCAGATGGCGACCGCAAAACCGAAATCGCGGAATGTCTCGAACGAGACGGGGAACGCAGCTTCGCCGGCCCGCATCGCCCTGCGGCCAATGGCGCATCGGTCGGGCTTCGCCGTGACCCTCATCGCCCGAACACCGCGTTGGGAAGCCACAGCGTCAGGACCGGCACGTAGACGATGATGGCAAGCACGATCAGCAGGATCGCGAGGAATGGCAGGATGCCGCGGATGGCCTCGCCCATCGGCGCCACGGCAATTGACGACAACACGAAAAGGTTCAGGCCTACCGGCGGGTGGATCAGCCCGATCTCCATGTTGTGGGTGAAGATGATCGCAAAGTGGACGGGATCGACGCCCATCGGCCGGAGCGCCGGCGCCAGGATCGGCAGAACCAGCAGCAGGCTTGCGGTCACTTCCAGGAAGCAGCCGAGCACCAGCAACAGGGCGTTGATCGCGAGCAGAAACTGCCAGGTCGCGAAGCCGTGGCCGAGCAGGAATTCGACGAGGCGAGCCGGAGCACCCGATTCCGTCAACCAATGCCCGACCGCGAGCGCGGTAGCGATGATCAGCATGATGCTTGCCGCGCTGCGCAGTCCGATCGCGACAACGGATAATGTTTCGGTCCAGTGGAATCCGCGGTAGCACAGCAGGGAAACGCCGAGCGCCACCACCGCGGAGAGCGCGGCGGCTTCGGTCACCGTAACGAAGCCGCCGTAAATGCCGACCATGACGATGAGCGGCACGAGCAGCGCCGGCAGCGCCGTCAGCGTCACCCTTGCCCGCGCGGCGAACGGCAACACCGGCTCGACCGGAAATTTGCGGCGGCGGGCCTCGAACAGGACCCAGACGAAGAACGCGGCGGCCTGAAGCAGGCCCGGCAGGATGCCGGCGAGGAACAGCCGCGGCACCGACTGTTCGGCGACAATTCCGTACAGGATCAGCGGCAGGCTCGGTGGAATGACGATGCCGATCGTTCCCGACGCCCCGACGACCCCCAGCACGAACGACCGTGGATAACCTCGCTCGATCATGGCCGGGATCAGGATCGTCCCCATCGCGAGCGCGGTCGCGACGCTGGAGCCGCAGATCGCCGCGAACAGGGTGCAGGCGACCACCGTGACCAGCCCGAGCGATCCCGGCAGCCCGCCGAGCCAGGCGGCGGCGAGATTCACCAGCGCATTGGCGATGCCGCCGAACCGCATGAACGTCGCCGCCATCACGAACAGCGGCAGCGCCATCAGGGTCGGCGAGTTCAGCTCGTTGATGATGAGCTGGGCGGCCCCCACCAGCGGCTGACCCGATGTTGCAAACATGACGCCGGCACACAGCCCGAGCATCAGAAAGATCGGCATTCCGGTCGCGAGCAATCCGACAAAGAGGATGAGGAAACCCGTCATGCCGTCGGCTCAATCGATGCCGGGCAGTTCATGGCTGCCCGGTCGGCGCGTCGGCGTGGCGCCCGCGACAATCCCGAACAGCCTGATGGCATAGCGGATCAGCATCAGGAACCCGCCCACCGGCAGCGCCGCATAATAGATCCACATCGGGAACCGCAGATCCGAGGCACTGCGCTCGTCGATCAGCAACGCGATGGCGACGATCTGCCGGCCGTACCAGATCAGCGCACCGCAAAAGGCGATGGCCGCGACGCAATTCAGGACCTCCATCCACCGCGCCACGCGGGACGGAACGACGTTGAGTACCAGATCGGGCCTGACATGGCCATCGGTGCGGACCAGCTGGCTCGACACGATCATGATGGCCCAGATCAGGAGATAGACGATGACCTCCTCGGCATAGCTGATCGATTGGCGCGGAAAGAAGTAGCGCGACGCGATCTGCCAAAGCGCGAACGCGAGCGCGGCGAGGCCGAGCCCGCCGACCACCGTCTGCTCGACGCGATTCCAGATTTTCATCATCGAGAGGGTTTTCAAGATGCTCAGCCCGCGGCCGCAAGACCGGCAGAGACGGCGGCGACCATCTCGGGCGAAATCTTCGACAGCCTGGCGACCTGTTCCTGGTTCGCCGTCATGTCCTGCCGTACCGCCGTGAGCTCCTCCGCCGGCGGCACGACGATCTTGATGCCGTGCGCCTGCACCAGATTGCGCGCGCGAGACTGCGCGGCCGCCATGTCGGCGCGATAGCGGGCAACGTTTTCCAGCCAGAGCCCGGTGAACGCCTGCTGAAGATCGGCGGGCAATTTCTGCCAGAAGGCGAGGCTGACGATCGGAATGTATTCGCCGACGAATTGATGGTCTTCCAGCGCGTGGCGGATGCCCGATTCCCAGAACTGTCCGCTCACGACCGTTTCGTGCGTGGTGATCAGGCCGTCGAAGGCTCCCTGCGAAAGTCCCAGCGGCACGTTCGGCAACGGCGTGGTGTTGGGGATCGCGCCCATGAACTGCGTGCGCCACGCCTGGCCTGCCCCGCCATTGTTGCGGATTTTCAGGCCCTTGAGGTCGCCATAGGAAGCCAGCGGCCTGCTCGTGCTGTACCAGTTGAAAAATCCGAGATCGAGCCATGGACCGATTACGTGCGAATTCAGCCGCTGTTCGATCTGGCCTGCGAGCAACTGCCCCGGTCTGCCGTCGACGACCCGGTGCACGGTTTCGATCGGGCGCCCGTACAGCATGGGCAATTGAAGGAAATCCGCATCGGGTATGACGCCGGTCAGGGCAAAGCTCCCCGGCACGGCCATCTCGATCTGTCCCTGCAGCAGCGCCTTGCCGACCTGAAGATCGGGAAACAGCTGCCCGCTCTCGAACAGCTGCGTCTTGATCCTTCCACCCGCGGCAGCCTCGATCTTTCCGAGATAGTCGCGGATGACGGCGTTGCGGGTATGCGCCGGCGCGGTTTCCAGCGAACAGCGCAGGAGCAACGGGTCGTCGGCCGCGGCCGAGCTCGTGCGAAGGGCGGGCGCTGCCACCACCGCCATTGCGGATGCCACGAACCTGCGGCGGGACCACGATTGCATGTTCATTCTCCTCTTCCCCTGTTGATCTTTCGACGGCCGCGGGCGACCTCACAGGCTTCGCCGAACAGCGTTCGATGCGATGTCATGTACACGCGCGCGCTCTAGCCATTACTTGCGGGCATGGCCGTGCCCGATGCCGCAGGCGTGGCGCGCCGTCCGCCTGAAACCGCTGTGTCCTGGCCGCGGACCATCGCGCAGCGTTGTTGGCGGACGGCGAACGATGTCGCAGCAGGACGACGCGCCGCCGGGTCGGCGAAATCGCTATTTCATCGACGCGTGCTCGCAGCTGACGTTCGGGTTCATGTCCGCGAAGGCGCCGTGCGGGTTCGGCTTCCAGGCCCAGACGTGCAGCTCGTAGAACGGGCCGAGGCCGTAGCGATTGGGGGCGCCGTTGAAATTGAACAGCCGCCCCTCCAGCGAAGCAGGTCCCTTCGAGGTGATATATTCGACCGCGGCGGTTGCAATCCCGAGCAGCGATACGAGAGCCAAATTCCCGGCGTACAAAACAGCAATCAATTTCTCTCTCCTGAGTTCAATGCAGAAAAAAATACTCGGCCTCGGGGAAATCGAACGTTCGAGCGCACGCGTGTTTCCGGGCGGCGCAGGGGATACCCTGAGCCGGAGCGAAAGACTTTGCCCTGCGCTTCATTTTCGTCGTACAGGTACTTGATTTTTGAACGACAAGGCGTCCCTCGTTCGGAGGAGCCCGGTGCAATTCTTTTTTGCGGATCATACGCTCGACATCAGCCGGCGCGAATTGCGGTGCCGCGGCACGCCTGTCGCGGTCGAGCCGCAGGTGTTCGATCTGCTCACCTATCTCGTGCAGAACCGCGAGCGCGTCGTCAGCAAGGATGATCTGTTCGCTTCGGTCTGGCGCGGCCGGATCGTGGCGGACTCCACGCTCTCCAGCCGTATCAACGCCGCACGCCGGGCGGTCGGCGACAGCGGCGAGGAACAGAAGCTGATACGCACCATCGCGCGCAAAGGCGTCCGCTTCGTCGGCGAAGTGCAGTCTCGACCAGGGCGCAATGATCCGGCGCGTGCCGCCGGTGCGCCGCGGAATGACCTCGGCGGGTCAGCACGCCCGGCCCTGCCGCCTTCCGACCGGCCCGCGATCGCCGTGCTTCCCTTCGTCAACATGAGCGGCGAGGCGGAACAGGAATATTTTTCCGACGGCATCAGCGAGGACATCATCACGGCGCTCTCCAAGCTGCGCTGGTTTTTCGTGATCGCGCGCAACTCCTCCTTCGCCTACAAGGGCAGATCCGTCCATATGAAGCTGGTCGCGGAGGAACTCGGCGTCGGTTATGTCGTCGAAGGCAGCGTGCGCAAGGAAGGCGGGCGCGTTCGCATTACGGCCCAGCTCAACGACGTCGCCACCGGCAGCCACCTCTGGGCCGAACGTTACGACCGCGACCTGGCCGATGTGTTCGCCGTGCAGGACGAAATCACGGAAGCGATCGTTGCCACCATCGAACCGCAGCTCTATGCGGCCGAGAACTTTCGCGCCCAGCGCAAGGCTCCCGAGAGCCTCGACGCCTGGGATCTCTTGATGCGGGCGCTATCGTATTACTGGCGCGTGACGCGGGAGGACAATCTTGCCGCCCAGGAGCTGCTCGAGCAGGCGATCGCGATCGATCCGAATTACGCGCGGGCGCTTGCCGTGCTGGCGGTAAGCCATACGTTCGGCGCCCGCATGGGATGGGAGGATGCGGCAGAGGTCAGGCCGGCGGCGGAACGGGGCGCGCTGGCGGCGCTGCAGGCTGACGACGAGGACCCCTGGGCGCATCTCGCGCTCGCCTGTGCCCGCGCATACCGCGGCAGTCTCGACGACTCGCTGGCCGCGTTCGAACAGGCGCTCCGCCTCAATCCGAACTTCGCGCTGGCGCAGGGCTATTATGGCTTGATGTTGTCCTGGGCGGGGCGCTGGCGCGAAGGTGCGGAAGCCGCCCGCCGCGCGCTGCGGTTAAGTCCGCTCGATCCCTCCGCGGCGATCTACAACGGCGTGGCCGCCTATGCCTCCTACCTCGAACGCGATTACGACGAGGCGATCCGGCTGGCGCGCGTGAGCATCCGTCAGCGTAGCGGCTTCCCCGGCGCCTACCGCGTGATTACTGCCGCCGCCGCCATGGCAGGCGACATGGAGCTCGCCAGGGCCATGCTGCGGGAGTTGCGCCGCGTACAGCCCAACATCTCTCTGGCCTGGATGGCAAAGCAGCTTCCGTTCAGGAAAGACGAGCGCGAGCACTTCCTGGAAGCCTTGCGCCGCGCTGGCCTGGAATAGTGCGGTTGGTGATTCGAGCCGACGGCTGCGTCGCTTTCGTTCCGCGCAATGACAGCCGTTACCTGGAAGTCCCGCGCTGTCCGCGCCGGCGCTCGATCGTGATCTCCGCCAGGATCGACATCGCGATTTCCTCCGGAGTGATGGCGCCGAGGTCGAGGCCGGCCGGCGCCTTGACGCGGTCGAGCACCGAGGCGTCGATGCCCTCGCCGATCAGTCTGCCGCGCAACGCCGCCATCTTGCGCCGGCTGCCGACGAAGGCGTGGTAGGCGGCCTCGGTCTTCACCGCCGTGCGCAGCGCGGCTTCGTCGCCCTTGCCTTGCGTCGACACCACGACGAAACGCCGCGCCTCGTGCAGCGGACCAAGGGCAAAACCGTCGATCAGCGTGTCGGCATCGGGCGTGTCGGTCAGGTCGGCGGCGGGAGCGGCGACCGTGACGTGATAGCCGAGCTGACGCGCCTGCGCGGCAAGCGACAGCGCCACCGGGCTTCCGCCGAGAATGACCAGCGAGGGATGCGGCAGCACCGGCTCGACGAACACGTCCATGGTGCCCTTGCTCGGGCACATGTTCGATGCGAACCGCACGCCGTCGCGGTTCTCGCCGGGCTTGACGCCGAGTTCGGCGAGCAGGTTCTCCGGCTGCACCGACACCATGCGCGGCTGGCCGTCGGCAAGCGCGTCGCGCGCAGCCTTCAGCACCGCGCCGCGGGCGCAGCCGCCGCCGATCCAGCCCGCCACGATGGTGCCGTCGGGCCGGATGATTGCCTTCGCGCCGGCCTTGGCCGCGGTCACCGACACCGTGCGGACGACGGTCGCGAGAACAAAGGCTTCCTCCGCGGCCTTGAGCTGCGCCACCAGATCCATCACTTCGACGTGCTTGGTCATTGTCGTTTTCCCGGATGTATTCCTCACAGCTTCGCCAGATAAGGCTCGAGCTCGGTCAGGCTTTTCAGCGTGTTGGCGGGCGCGTAGAGATCGATGTGGGGCAATGCGGCCTTGATGCCCGCGGCTTCGGGCGCATAACCCTCCCATGCCATCATCGGATTGAGCCAGACGATGCGGCGGCAGCGTCGCGCCAGCGCGGTCATCTCGCGGCCGAGCAAATTCGCGTCGCCCGTCTCGTAGCCGTCGGAGACGATCATCACGACGGTGCGCGAATGGATCACCCGCGCAGCATGCCAGCGATTGAAGGCCTGCAGGGATTCGCCGATCTTGGTGCCGCCGCCGGCGCCCTGCGCCATGATCGAGAGCCGGTCGAGCGCGCGGCCGGGATCCTTCTCCTTCATCGCATCGGAGACATAAGCAAGCCGCGTGTGAAACAGAAACGCTTCCGCCTCGCGAAATTCGTCCAGCACGCCGTGGATGAAGCGCAGGAACACGCCGGTATACATGCTCATCGAGCCGGAGGCGTCGAGCAGCATCACCAGCCGCAGCGGCTTTTCCTTGCGCTGGCGCTTGACGAGCGAGATCGGCACGCCGCCATGGCTGATATTGCCGTGGATCGTTCGCCGCAGATCGAGCCGGTAGCCCTGCCGCCGCGCCAGATCGCGCCGGGTCAGCCGCGTGCGCATGGTTCTTGCAAGCCTCGCTGCGACCTCATGCGCCTGCCCGACCTGGTCAGGATCGGCC
Organism: uncultured Alphaproteobacteria bacterium; assembly: GCA_963831585.1. GTDB lineage: Bacteria > Pseudomonadota > Alphaproteobacteria > Rhizobiales > Xanthobacteraceae > Bradyrhizobium. The sequence goes on from CAWHRA010000032.1 coordinate 329,983, forward strand.
ATCTTGCGGAAATCGATCTCGGCAAGATTGTCGGCGCGCGAGGCGCCTTCCATGCGGCCTTCGCCGGCGCGGCCTTCCGGCGCATCGTCGGCCGAGGGGACCTGATCGGTGGCGGCCTCGCTTGCCGGGGGCTGCGAGCGCGTATCCTGCAGGCTCTTCAGCGAGGGGCTGTTGGCCGATTTGGTCGAGCCTGACGTGAGGGAGCGCGAGCGGGCGCGCTTGCCCAGCCAGAACGCGTCGAACAGCCCATCGAAGCGCTCCCAGTCGGTCTTGCGCGCCGAGAACAGATGCTTGAACGCGGACCGCAACAGGCTCGGCTTTTCCGCATAACCCGCCGCCATCAGCGACGCCGCGTCCTGCCCTTCCCTGGGGCCGACGGCAAAGCCGGCCTCGCGCAACGTCTTCAGGAACGCGGCGAGCTTGGTCGCCACGAGATTTGACACCTCGTCGAGTTCGTCGTAGCCGGGACTTTCGCCGCAGCAGCTCATGCGACCTTCCCCAAAATCCGTTCCGTCACCTCGCGGGTCATGCGCGACTTGTCCTCATGGGTCTTGAGCAGACACATCAGCGTCTCGTGCACGGTCTCGGGCGTCTCCTGCAGGTCGCGCACGCCGATCCCGACCAGCGCGGCGGCCCAGTCCAGCGTCTCCGCCACGCCCGGCACCTTGCGCAACTCTTCTCTGCGGATGCCCTCGACCATGCGCGCGATCTGCAGCGACAGCGAGGCGGTAGCGCCATCGATCCGCGCCATGATGATGCGCGCCTCGCGATCGACGTCGGGATAGTCGACATAGTGATAGAGACAGCGGCGGCGCAGCGCGTCGGAGAGCTCGCGGGTGCCGTTCGAGGTCAGCACCACATGCGGGATCGTGATCGCGGAGATCGTGCCGAGTTCGGGGATCGACACCTGGAAATCCGACAAGAGTTCGAGCAGGAACGCCTCGAACTCGTCGTCGGCGCGGTCGATCTCGTCGATCAGCAGCACCGGTGGTTTTTCACGCCGGATCGCGGCCAGAAGCGGCCGCTCCAGCAGATATTTTTCCGAAAAAATCTGGTCCTCGATGGCGTCGGCGTCGCCGCCGCGATGCGCCTGGATCGAGAGCAGCTGCCGCTGGTAGTTCCATTCATACAGCGCGGCGGACTGATCGAGGCCCTCATAGCATTGCAGCCGGATCAGTTCGGTGCCGTGCATGGCGGCGAGCGCCTTCGCCACCTCGGTCTTGCCGACGCCCGCCTCGCCTTCGAGCAGGAGCGGACGCCGCAGCAACTGCATCAGCGAGATCGCGGTCGCAAGCTCGCCGTCGGCGATATAGCCGGAAGCCGCCAGCGCTTGCGCGATCTCCTCGCGGGTTTTCATTGCCAGTACGTATTCCTCTTCGCTTCGTCTTCTCCCCTCCCCCCGCGAAGCGGCGGGGAGGGGTCGGGGGTGGGGGGTCTATCCACGCGTACGACTCTCAGCGAGTTCTGCGGAGACACCCCCACCCCCGACCCCTCCCCGCCACGCGCAATGCGCGTGGAGGGAGGGGGTAAGAACATCACGCCGCAAACACTCCCAGATTCTTCGCGGCCTTCCAGTTGCGCCAGTAGTCGTGCGGCATCTGGATGTGGGTGGCCCCCAGGAACGAGAAGGCGTCGTTGACGGCGTTGGAGAACGCCGGCACGCCGCCGACATTCGGGCTTTCGCCGACGCCCTTGGCGCCGATCGGGTGGTGCGGCGACGGCGTCACCGTGAAGTCGGTCTCCCAATGCGGCGTCTCGACCGCGGTCGGCATGAAGAAATCCATGAACGAGCCGGTGACGACATTGCCCTCGGGATCGTAACGGATCTCCTGGCCCATCGCGATGGCGAACGCCTCGGTCAGGCCGCCATGCACCTGGCCCTCGATGATCATCGGGTTGATGCGGGTGCCGCAATCGTCCAGCGCATAGAAGCGCTTGATCTTGTAGACCCCGGTATCGACGTCGATGGTCATCACGCAGATATAGGCGCCAAAAGGATAGGTCATATTGGGCGGATCGTAATAGCTCACCGCCTCCAGCCCCGGCTCCATGCCCGGCGGCACCGAGTTATAGGCTGCCCAGCAGATGTCCTTCATCGACATCGTCTTCTCGGGCAGGCCCTTGACGCGGAAGCCGTCGATGTCCCATTCGAGATCGCCTTCATGCACCTCGAGCTTGTAGGCCGCGATCATCTGCGCTTTTGCTTTTATCTTCCGCGCGGCCATGGCGATCGCCGCGCCCGCCACCGGCGTCGAGCGCGAGCCGTAGGTGCCAAGACCGTAGGGGGCGGTATCGGTATTGCCCTCCTCGATCATGATGTTGTCGGCGGGAAGGCCGATCTCGGTGGCGATGATCTGCGCCCAGGTGGTCTCGTGGCCCTGGCCGGTGCTCTTGCTGCCGACGCGGGCGATGCCCGCGCCGGTCGGATGCAGCCGGATTTCGCAGGAGTCGAACATCGCGATCCCCAGGATGTCGCAGTTCTTCGACGGACCGGCGCCGACGATCTCGGTGAAGAACGACACGCCCAGGCCCATGATCTCGCGGGTCTCGCCGCGCTTGAACGCCGCGCGCTGCGCCACCTGCTGCTTGCGCAGGCCGGCATAGTCCACCGTGTCCATCATCTTCTTCATGGCGGTGTGGTAGTCGCCGGAATCATATTCCCAGCCCAGCGCCGAATGATACGGGAACTGCTCCTTGCGGACGAAATTCTTCAGCCGCAGTTCGGCGGGATCCATCCCGAGCTTCTGCGCCAGAATATCCATGCCGCGCTCGATGCAATAGGCCGCCTCCGTCACCCGGAACGAGCAGCGGTAGGCGACGCCGCCCGGCGCCTTGTTGGTGTAGATGCCGTCGACCGACAGATGCGCCGTCGGGAAGTCGTAGGATCCCGTGACGATGTTGAAGAAGCCGGCCGGCCATTTCGACGGATCGGCGCAGGCGTCGAACGCGCCGTGATCGGCGAGCACATGCACGCGCAGGCCCGTGACCTTGCCGTCCTTGGTCGCGGCGATCTCGGTCGTCATGTGGTAGTCGCGCGCAAACGAGGTCGCGGTCAGGTTCTCGATGCGGTCTTCGACCCATTTCACGGGCTTGCCCGTGACGATGGTGGCTACCGCCGCGCAGATATAGCCGGGATAGGCGCCCACCTTGTTGCCGAAACCGCCTCCGACATCGGGCGAGATCACATGGATCTTCTGTTCCGGGAGCTTGGCGATCAGCGCCACCACGGTGCGGATCACATGCGGGGCCTGGAATGTGCCCCAGATCGTCAGCTCGCCCCTGATCTTGTCGAACGAGCAGACGCACTGACAGGTCTCCAGCGGCGACGGATGGGTGCGGTGATAGGAGATCATCTCCTTGATGGTCACGTCCGCCCTCTTGAACGCGGCGTCGGTGAGGTCCCTGTCGCCGACGGTCCATTCGAAGATGTGGTTGTGATGCTTGCGCGGCCCGTGCGCGCCTGTGGTCTTGCCGGCGAGGTCCTCGCGCAGCACCGGGGCGTCCTTGTCCATCGCCCTGAACGGATCGATCAGGGCCGGCAGCGGCTCGTACTCCACCACCACCTTGTTGATGCCGTCGTCCGCCGCATAGCGGTCGGTGGCGACGACGAAGGCGACTTCCTGATTCTGGAACAGCACCTTGCCGTCGGCCAGCACCATCTGGACGTCGCCGGCGAGCGTCGGCATCCAGGCGAGGTTGACGGTCTTCAGCGTCTCGGCGGTGATGACGGCCAGCACGCCTGGCACCTTCAGCGCTTCCTCCGAATTGATCGATTTCACCCGCGCATGGGCGTGCGGCGATCTGACAAAGTCGCCGTGCAGCATGCCCGGCAGTTTCAGATCGTCGACATAGTTGCCCTTGCCTTGCGTGAAGCGCGCATCCTCGACGCGCTTGCGCTTGCAGCCCATGCCTTCGAGACTGGCTTCGCGTTGTTCCCGCGTGGGAGTCATGTCGTTCATTCCGCTGCCTCCTTGAATTCAACGCCATTGATCTTGTCGGCGGCGTACTGGATTGCCCTGACGATGTTCTGGTAACCGGTGCAGCGGCAGATATTGCCCGAAATGCCCATCCGGATTTCTTCCTCCGATGGCCGCGGGTTCTCCTGCAGCAGCCGCTGCGCGCGCAGGATCATGCCGGGGGTGCAGAAGCCGCATTGCAGGCCGTGCATCATCCGGAAACCTTCCTGCAGCGCCGACAGCGTACCGTCGGCATTGGCGACACCCTCGATGGTGGTGATCTCGGAGCCCTGGGCCTGCACCGCGAACACCGTGCAGCTTTTCACCGACATGCCGTCGAGATCGACGGTGCAGGCGCCGCAATGGGTGGTCTCGCAGCCGATATGGGTGCCGGTCAGCTGCAGGTTCTCGCGGATGAAATGCACCAGCAGCGTGCGCGGTTCGACGAGGCCCTCGACCTCGGCGCCGTTCACTTTCATGGTCACATGGGTCTTTGCCATTTTTGTTCCCTCCCCTCGTTCTTAACTGGCGCGCGAAGCGGCGCGCTGCAGCGCCCGCGTCACCATGATGCCGCCGACATGCTTGCGGTATTCGACCGGGCCGCGCGCGTCGGACGCCGGCGACATGATGGCTTCCGCCGCGGCGGCTGCCTTTTTCAGGCTCGCCGCGTCGAGGCTGGTTCCGATCACGGCTTTGGCCGCGTCGGCGGCGAGCAACGGCGTTTCGTGCAGATTGGTGAGGCCGATCGTGCAGGTCGCGACCTTGCCGCCGGCCATCGTCAGCATCACCGCCGCCGCGGCGGTGGCGTAGTCGCCGATCTTGCGCTTCAGCTTTTCGTAGGCGTAGCCGGAACCTGCGCCAGGTGCCGGAATCGAAATCGCGGTCAGGATCTCGCCGGGCTCGAGCGCCGTAAAATAGGCGCCCTGATAAAACTCGCTCGCCGCGACCTCGCGGGCGCCGCCGGGCCCTTCGAGCCGGTAGCTCGCCCCCAGCGTCATCATCAGCGCCGGCATGTCGTTGCCGGGATCTCCATTGGCGACATTGCCGCCGATCGTGCCCATGTAGCGCACCTGCGGATCGGCGATCAGAAGCGCGGTTTCGTGCAGGATCGGCAGCGTCTTGGCGATCTCGTCGGAGGCCAGCAATTCGTGCTGGGTGGTCATCGCCCCGATCACGACCTTGTTGCCGTCGCGGCGGATGCCTTTCAGCCCGGCGATGCCGTGCAGGTCGACCAGATGTTCGGGGGTCGCAAGACGAAGCTTCATCATCGGGACCAGACTGTGGCCGCCGGCGAGCGGGCGGGCTTCGTCGCCCAAGGTCGAGAGCAATTTGACCGCATCGGCCACGGTCGTGGGCCGGTGATAGCTGAACGGGCCAGGAATCATCGTCTCCTCCATGCGTCTTTATGTTTTGGCGCGTGTTCCGGCCGCAAAACGTGGCGGAATGCGCTCTTCAAGTGCAGACGTCGGCGCGGAGGCTCTTATGGGAATTGTTCGCAAGCAAGGCGGAGACGGCGGCGAGGTCACCAGCGGAGGGAATTCGCACGAAATGCCGGCACCTCCGCACGAAATGCGTCAGCGTTTGCGACCTAAATCGAGAAGGCAGCTCCGCACAGGCCGGCAAAAAGGCGAGGGACCAGCCGCAATCAAGCCAGGCGCATAGCCCTCGCCGCTTAAGGCGCCCTGCGATCGCATCCGGACCTGGGCGCGATGGGACGAATGTGCGGCCTTCCTGGCGCCGGGCGGAAGACGACGAGTTGGAGCCGCCAAAAGCAACGCCCCGGCGGATCGGGGCGCGCCGGTGCAGATGGCCGCTGCTTTATGTCCGAGATGGACGAAAACAGACGTTCTTCCGTCCATTTCGGCCAGCGGCGACGAGCCTAACGGTGGTCTGTGCCATGGTCCAAGCCATCGTCGTCATCGTCATGGTCTTCGGCCTTGAGCCGACCGATATCTCCCACGCAGACGAAATTGGCTGCGTCATTCGTCATGCCAGTACCCTTGTACTTTGAAATTTGCGGATAGGGACAAAGGGGACGGGTTCCGTTGGCCGGGAAATTTTGTGCGATGCGAAAATCGAACAATCCCCCGTTCGGAAACGGAGAACTCGTATTGTGGTTCGTGGCGACAATTCGGGCCGGCGCAGTGCCGTTTTCAACCCACGCCGTGATGGCGTTGAGCTCGTTCTCGGCAAAGTCGTTGGTCGCCGGGCCGCCGCCGCAATGAGCCATGTTCGGCACCATGAAAAGTCTGGCGAAATCAGACGCTTTCCCGCCCATTTCCCGGTTCATCAAGCGATACCAGCGCGCGATGGAGGCTCCCGAGAAGATACCGTCATTCACCGAGGACGAGATAATGAGCTTGCCGCCGCGATTTTTGAACGGTCGCAGGTTCAGCGAAACTCCGGTCATGAAGTCCATGGAACTCTGCGGATATTCCTTGGTCTCGGCGAAAATCTTCGGTGCGTCCTTGTCGAAGTCGAAGTGGAACAGGTAAGCCTCCTGGCCACCCGGCCCGGCTACAGGCGTCACGACCGGAGGCGTAACGAAGATCATCGGCACCGCGCCAGCACCAAGCGTCAGGTTGGCAGCGGTGTTCACATGCGGGACGGGGCTGGTTACAACATTCCACGCTGCCCATCCCAGTCCCGATGCGGTGGGCGGCGCCCAAATCCCGGCATCCCAAAACCAGTTTGAATAAAGCCGCTTGCCCTTGGAATTTACGGGCCCGCCATAGATCTTCTTCAGCGCACTAACCTGGTCGCTGGTGAGACATGTTCCCCCGTGAGGCGTGCCACCGTGCACACCGGTGTCGCAGGTGACGGCAGCCAACGCCGGAAATACCTTTTTGTTCGTGCAGGCGTGGAAATCATCGATGATTCCATCCACGAGACCATCGAGGGCGTCGCAAGCGCCCAGGATCGCGGCGGACGCTACCTGAAGGTCCTGAGACGGGAATGTATCGGGGATAAAGGGCTGCCCGTTGACATCCACCGAAGTCGCCAAGGGCGCAAGGGCCTGCTCGTTCCAGGCTTCGGCAACCCCCGCCTGGGGCAGATTGAAGCCGGGATTCTGCGATATGACGCCGTCAAACAGCCAGGGAAACTTCTGGGAAGCGACCATGCCATCGCGGCCGCCATTCGAGCAGCCCATGAGGTAGGAGAAGGTGGCCTGCTGTCCATAATAATAAGCGATAATCGTTTTCGAAATTGTCGCGGTCTTCTCGATGGCATTGTAGCCATAATCGATACGGGCCTGGTGATCGACGCCGAAATGCGCGCTGCCGCCGGCGTTGGCATCGTCATCCTGATATCCGCCGACTGCATTTGTGGCTCGGTCTTCATGGCCGCCGTCATCAACGGCAACGGCCCACCCCTGGGCCAGTTCGACACCGGCAGCGCCCTTCGGGTCGGTGTTGAGCGAGCCATCCGTCCCGCCTCCACCCATCACCTCGAAACGACCGAACCAGGTGTCAGGCAGATTGAGTGAAAAGCCGATCCCATATGTGAAATGATCGGGATCCTGGGCGCTGACGCGTTTGTTGATGATACCGATAACGTTGCAGTACCCGGACTTTTGCGTTGCACTCAGGACTTGCGTGTTTGGCAGCGGCAACCCCATCAGGCCGGCACACGTGCCGTGCGGCACAACAGCGGAACCGGCCAGGGCATTCGGCGTCGAGAACGATAACCAACTTGCGGCGATGGTTGACGCCAGGAACAAGCGCTTCATGTCAATCTCCCCTGTGATGACAGAATAGAATGCATCGGGCACGCCGCAGGCGGCGCAACCGACCGGGCCTGCCGAAAAAGCGCTCCGACCGGCCAGAATGATTGAATGTTCGTGATTGCCGTTCCGGGCCCGCGACGCGTTGTTTCGCAAGGTGAGACCAAGCAACGACGGGTAGCCTCGATGGAGTGTTGCTTGCGCTCCCGGCCGGCTCGGCTCGATGCAGCGCAAGATTCGGCTTTCGCAGCCATAAGGCCGGCCAATTGTGAAAGCACGGACGTTTCCCCATCGAGCCGCTCTTCGGATGGCAGCTTCGTTGTAGCGCGCTCATCACATCAAGGCGATGTAGCCCTGTCAACATGAAAACGCATGGGCGGGCTCATCGACCATTGACGCTCGAATCATTTCGCGCATGCGAGAGCTACGGCGTGGGCCCACCGCTTTTATTGACCGCAATCCCGTTCAGTCTACCTGTCCGGCTGGACCAAAGAGGTTGAAAGGCTTGTAAAATCGCGGCCGTGATTAGTTCGGGCCGAACGGCCGCGGTCTGATATAAGGCGCACCGACAAATCAATTTCCGAGACTTGATCCCGGGTTCGTCGAAAGGTTCTCTGATGAAATCCAAAAGCGGACGAGGCACGACCAGCCCCGCCAAGGACGCTCGCCCCATGGGACGGCCAGCGGAGTCGCGAAAAGTCTCCGCCCGCAAGAGGATCGTCAGGGCGCCGAGTCCCTTGCGGGGCGATCAAATCGCGCTCGGAGACCTGTCGAAGAATTTGGGATATCGCATCCGGCGAGCGCAATTATGGGTTTTCAAGGATATCAGCCGACAGTTGGCGCCGTTCGATATAAGCCTCGCACAATTCTCCGTGCTCAGCATCATCAACACCAATCCTGGTATCAATCAGCTCGCGATAGCGTCGGTCCTCTCCATCGAGCGCGCGGGTCTGGGGCGTTTGGTGGAGCGCCTCGAACAGCAAGGATTGGTGGCTCGTACGGCATCGTCGACCAACCGCCGTTATTACGTTCTGCATTTGACGACCGAGGGCGCAGCGCTTCTGGATCGGCTTCGGTCACTCATTGCGCAACATGAAAAGGCCCTCGCCCAAAAACTTGGGCCGCGCGCTTATAAGCAGCTACTGCGAACCTTATCGGTTTTTCTGAACGAGTGACGCGAGGTGGATTCCGTGGCGAGGCTATCGAGCGCATCGTCCCGTTCGCGCCGGTTGTTGTCCTTCCTCGAATTTGTCGCCTAGGCGTGATGATTGCGCCGTGCCAGTCCCAGTCTCGCCTTGACCTCGGCGATCTTGGCGCGGCTGACGGGAACGCGGTGCGGCGACGGGCCGTCGAGTTCGATCACCGCGCCGTCGCCCTCCTTGCGGACGAAACTGACATGCGGGATCGCCACGATGTGGCTGCGGTGGACGCGGACGAACAGGCCGGGATCGAGCTGGGCCTCGGCTTGCGAGATCGACCATGGGCACATCCGCTCGCGGGTGCCGTCATGCACCCGCGTGTAATGCGCGTCGGCGCGGACGCTCCTGATATCGGCGACGTCGATGAAATGGGTGCCGTTGGCGCCTTCGATCGGCAGCCGCGGCGCGGGTGCGGCGCGCGGCGGCTGGCCGAGGCCGCCGAGCGGCGCAGCAACCGGCCGCGGCGGCGGTGCGGCGATCGCGCCCGCTTCGGGCGGCGGCACCGGCGCGGTGACGGGCGCCATTGTTGCCATCGGCGGATCGATCGGGAGGGCGGCGACGGCCGCCGTCTGCCGACGCGGATCCGGCACCAGCGACAACAGGAAGCCGGCCGCGATGACAAAACACAGCACCGCCACCACCACCGACAGGATTTGCTGCGACGCCGCAAGCCCGCCGAGCTGATGGTGCATGGCTTCCGACCGCGGCACGAAATGCATGCCGTACATCGCGGTGTAGTGCATGCCGGAGACGGCGACGCCGAACGCGATCGAGCTCGCGATCAGCCGGATGCCGTCCTGCCGGGCCAGGAATACGCGCAACCCGCCATAGGCCGCGACGATCGCGATGGCGATCGACAGCAGGATCATCGCGCCGTCGTGCAGAATCGCGAAATTGCCGGCGAGGCCGTGGATGCCGACATAATGCATGCTGACGATCCCCGCTCCCAGCAGCACCGCCGACGAGATCACGCGGCGCTGCGACGGCTCGCCAATGCTGAGGAAAAACAGGGAAACCCCGACCACCAGCACGCAGATCAGGAACGAGACGATGGTGGGCAGCACGAGATAGACCGCGTCGGGCGGGATCGGCGCCGCCAGCATGCCGACGAAGTGCATGGTCCAGATTCCGATCGCGAGAAAACCGGCGGCGCCCGACAGCAGGACGCGCTGGCTCACGCCCGGCGTGCCGCGAATCCGCGCGGCAAGGCCAAAGCCGGTGTAACCACCCAGGATCGCGATCACCACCGAGAGCGCGACGAGATAGGGATCGTGTCCTTCGAACATGATCGTCTCGGCCGCCCGTCTCCACGGGCGTGCCTCCTCCCATGCCCAAGTTTATAGGCGCGGCGGCGGAAATGACAATCGATCCGAAGCGGGCGATACGCGCACGTGATCCTGCCCGCGATGACCCTTTGCTCCCTCGCCCGCTCTTGCGGGAGAGGTGACAAGCGCGCCCCCAGCTGACGTGATCCAAGGCCTGCGGCTATGCCGCGCGGATCGAGCCGAGGAAACCGTTGACCTCGATCTTCAGCTGTTCGGACTGCGACGACAATCCGTTCGACGCCGCCAGGAGCTTGGACGCGGCAATGCCGGTTTCGTTGGCCGCTTCCTTGACGCCGAGGATATTGTCCGTCACCTCGCCGGTGCCGGTGGCGGCCTGCTGAACGTTGCCGGCGATCTCGCGCGTCGCCCCGTTCTGCTGATCCACGGCGCTGGCGATCGCGCCGGAGATCTCGTTGATCTCCGCAATGGTGCCGACAAAGGCCTGGATCGCGGTGACCGCCTGTCCGGTCGCGGTCTGGATGTCCTGGATCTGTCCGGAAATTTCCTCGGTCGCCTTGGCGGTCTGGTTGGCCAGCGCCTTCACTTCGCTGGCGACCACGGCAAATCCCCTTCCGTGTTCGCCGGCGCGGGCGGCCTCGATCGTTGCATTCAGCGCCAGCAGGTTGGTCTGGCTGGCGATGCTCTGGATCAGCGTCACCACTTCGCCGATCTTCTGGGTGCCGGACGCCAGCCCCTCGACGACGACGTTGGTGCGGCGGGCTTCCTGGGCGGCTTTTTCGGCGATTTCCGCCGAGCGCGTCACCTGCTTGCCGATCTCGCCGATCGAGGCGGTGAGTTCTTCAGTGGCCGAGGCGACGGTTCCGACGCTGCCCGACGCCTGCGTCGAGGCCATCGCGGCGGCGGCCGCCTGCCGCGCCGTTTCCTCGCTGCTGGAGCTCATCGACGACGAGATCGCCTGCATCTCGGAGGCTGCGACCGCAACCGCCTCGACGATGCGGCCGACCTTGCGTTCGAAGTCGGACGCCAGATCGCGCCGCGCCGCGTCGCGATCGTGCTTGGCGAGATGTTCGGCCTCGATCCGCTGGGCCTGGGCGCGCGCCTCGGCGGCGTGGGCGGCCTCGACCTCGGCGGTCTTCTGCGCGGTGGTTTCGAACAGCTGCGAGAGCTGGTGGGCGAGCCAGATCAGCACGGCGGCTTCCATCACCAGGATGACGGCGTGCAGCACCACGCGTCCGAGATCGCCGCCGCCCGGGAAGATCGCCGAGGGCAGGACAAAATTCAGGATGAGATGGTGGAGCGCGACCGCGACGGTGCCGATCACGATCGGCCGGTAGTCGCAATAGGCGACCAGCAGCGCCAGCGCAGCGAAGAAATACATGTGCACGTCGATCTGCCAGGCGGAGCCGGCGAGCTGATAGGCGAACACCGACACGCCGCCCATCAGCGCGACCGCGAAGGTCAGGCGGGTCGACAGCCCGTTGCCGGTCATGCGCCATGACAGCGTCGCGGCGACGGCCAGCACCGCCATGAACAGCGCCGGCAGCAGCCAGTCGGAGCCGCGCACCATTGCGATCGCAACCGCGACCGGAAGGTGGATCCAGAGCAGGCCGATCAGGACCTTGCTGGTGGTTTCGCGCAGCGCTTCCAGATCCTTGCTCTCGACGATCATGTTCGAATTTCCCCCAGAGACTGTTTAAGGCTTAATTTGTGAGGCAGGCGGCGACCGCCTGCGGATCGATGGCGAGCCAGGCGCCGGACTGCCGCAGCCGCGCCAGTCCGTCACGGCCGTCCGGCCGCACCACGAGAATCGAAGGGATCGCGGTAATCCTGACGATGGCGGCGTCGGCTAAAGCGGCGGCGGCAAAGGTCCGTTGGGCGTTCCACCAGGGCGGAAACGCCACGGCCACAATCTCCGCGCCGGGCCGCACCTGCAGCGACAGCGCCGCCATGCCGACGAAGCTCGCGATCAGCAGGCCGGTCGCGTTGAGCCAGGCTGGCCAGCGGGATGTCGTGCGGGACGGTGAGTGTTCCATCCCTCAGGTTCATACGTTGATAATGATAATTGCCCGTAAATGCCCGGGCCGTCCGCAGGTATCCCCGCACTGTTCGCGATATGTAATAATACCGACCGACGGGCGGTTGTGCTGCAACGCAGCAGAATGCTTCTCGCGTGCAAGAGGCTTGCGAATGCGCGGGGAGCCCCCTCACCTGCCGCGCAAGCACGCGACGACCTCTCCCCGCAAGCCGGGAGAGGTAAGCGAGTTTGCGCGCGCCACTGGCGCCCCTTACGCGATCCCCGCGGCGACCTGGCCGCGCAGCCGCTCGAGACTGTGCAGCGTAGTGGCGCAAGCCTCGGCCACTTCGATGCCCTTGACGACAAAATGCTTGCGGAAGAATTCGACATGCGCCGCGCTCTCGTGGAATTGCTGCGGCGTCAGCACCGCCGAGAACACCGGCACTTCGGTGCGCAACTGCACGTCCATCAGCGCCTTGATCACGGTGTCGGCGACGAATTCATGGCGGTAGATGCCGCCATCGACCACGAGCCCGGCCGCGACGATCGCGGTGTAGCGCCGCGTCTTGGCCAGGATCTGCGCGTGCAGCGGGATTTCGAATGAGCCCGGCACCTCGAACACGTCGACATTGGTGATGTGGCGCGCCTCGATCTCCGCGAGAAACGCGATCCGGCATTCCTCCACCACCTCGCGGTGCCAGGAGGACTGCACGAAGGCGACCCGCTGCGGTTTTGCAAACCGCGGATGCGCGGGAACCGGCGGACGGTCCACCGTTTCGGGAGCTTCTTTGACTTCAACGCTAAGGGGAGCATCTTGCAACATCTAATTCATGGCTTTCCTCTTTCAGGACCAGAATCAGGGCACACGGAACGACATGCCCACGCGCATGCGCGGGCCGACGCGACCGTTCTCTTTCATCCGGACTTTAACCGTCGGCTTCGGAGTCACACCGAATCTGCTGACCCTTCTTCCGCAGGGAAATTTCGGGAGAAATTCCGGAAGAAGAAGGCGCTCGCGGGCTTGGGCTGCTTCACCCTTACCGCCGGTGGGGAGTTTCACCCCGCCCTGAGAACATCGGCCGCCCGGGATGAGCGGCCTGGAAAAGAGTATGGCGAAGGGCGGCCCCGCCAGCAAGAACCTTGCCCATGGGCAAAGCGCATGTCCCGATGCCCGGATCAGCGGCCGAGCCGAGGCAATCGGGAGCCGCCGGCCACGCGTATCCGGCGCGCCGGACTCGGATGCCGCGAATCCGATTCCGGTTTGTTCTCACGGCAAAAGTTAACGCCGCCGAAGAGCTGTGGACGAGCCGCGCTTTGCCTGTGGATGGACTCCGGGCTCGGTTGCGCCAATTCCGCAAATCACATCACTTGATCCGCGCAGGCTCCGGTGACCCCGCGGGATTGCAGTTGGCAGCGACGCAATTGGATGCGCGTCGGCCTGCTGCGTGTGTAGCAACCATCGTATCTTTAACGGCAAAGGCAAGGTCGAGCTGGCATGTCCCTCCTCGAAGGCATCATCGACTCCCGGATCAATCCGCTCGCGGTGGTCGAGGACATCGCCGCCGATAACAACTGGTCGTTCGAGCGCTCCGGCGAGGACGAAGTGACGATCGTCTCCAAGGGCGACTGGACCGACTACCAATTGTCCTTCACCTGGATGAACGAGATCGAGGCGCTGCATCTGGCCTGCGCCTTCGACATGAAGATTCCGCACGCCCGCCGCGCCGAAGTGCAGCGGCTGATCGCCGCCATCAACGAGCAATTGTGGATCGGGCATTTCGACATATGGACCCATACCGGCATGATCATGTACCGGCAGGCGCTGCCGCTGCCGGGCGGGCTGACCGCCTCGACCGCGCAATGCGAGAGCATGCTGGTCGGCGCCATCCACGCCTGCGAGCGCTATTACCCGGCGTTCCAGTTCGTGGTCTGGGCCGGCAAGACCGCGGCCGAGGCCATGAGCGCTGCGATGTTCGACACCGAGGGCGAGGCCTGAGTTCGTAAGCGGCTGCGCGTCCGAAAATTCCGCGTCGTCCCGGCGAACGCCGGGACCCATATGCCGTGACACCGATATGGTTCACGGTGCTTGTTGCAAACATCCCGATCAACTAGAACCGGCTGTGGTTATGGGTCCCGGCCTTCGCCGGGACGACGAGTAATTTTGTGGTGACCGCCTTGAACTCCACTGACACCTTGCAGAACATCACCGGCCCCATCGTGCTCGCCGGCGCGGGGAAGATGGGCGGGGCGATGCTGACGGGCTGGCTGGCGCGCGGGCTCGACCCGAAGAAGGTCGCGGTGATCGAGCCGCAGCCTTCCGCGGAGATCAGCGCGCTGGCGGCAAAAGGCGTTCGTCTCGTTCCGTCGGCAAGAGACATCGGCGCCGCCGCCACGCTGGTGGTCGCGCTGAAGCCGCAGATGTTCCGCGAGGCCGGGCCGGCGCTGAAGCCGTTCGCGGGATCGTCGACGCTGGTGGTCTCGATCATGGCGGGCACGACCATCGCCTCGATCGCGCAGGTCTGCGGCGGCAGCGTGGTGCGCGCGATGCCCAACACGCCGGCCGCGATCGGCCGCGGCATCACGGTTGCGGTGGCGGCAAAGGGCGTTGGCGCCGCGCAGCGCGCGGTAGCCGATGCGCTGTTGCGCGCGACCGGGGCGGTCGAGTGGGTTGACGACGAAGGCCTGATGGACGCGGTGACCGCGGTGTCCGGCTCCGGGCCGGCCTATGTGTTCCTGCTCGCCGAGGAACTGGCGCGCGCCGGCGTCGAGGCGGGCCTGCCGCCAGATCTCGCGACCAAGCTCGCGCGCGAAACCGTCGCAGGCTCCGGCGAATTGCTGTTTCGCTCGGAGGAAGCTTCCGCCACGCTGCGCCAGAACGTCACCTCGCCCGGCGGCACCACGGCAGCCGCGCTGGAAGTGCTGATGGGAGAAGGCGGCATGCAGTCGCTGCTGACCCGCGCGGTCGCCGCCGCGACGCGGCGCTCGAAGGAACTGGCGAAGTAATCTTCTTCAGTCCTCATCCTGAGGAGCCGCGAAGCGGCGTCTCGAAGGATGGGCCACAGCGTATCTCCATCCTTCGAGACGCGGCCAAGAGGCCGCTCCTCAGGATGAGGTTCGGTGTATGCGGCTAAGTGGCCCCCAGGCGCTTCGTAAAAGCATCGACATTGACGAGGCCGCGGGCATGGCGGCCCTCGCCGATGCGGCGCCTGTCGTCGAAGGCTTCGACCTCGAAGCGGATCACGCGGCGCTCCACCGCGATCACCTTGGCGGTGGTCCGCACGGTCGAACCAACAGGGGTTGCCGCGAGATGGCGGATGTCGACCTCGGTGCCGACCGTGACCCAGCCCGGCTGCAGATGGTCGCGGATAGCATCGCCCGACGTCATCTCCATTTCCAGGATCATCATCGGCGTCGCATAGACCATCGGCATGTGCGGGACGAAATGCCCGACCGTGCGCTCGGGCGGCACGACCAGCGTGCGCTCGGCGCTCATGCCGATCTTGATGAAGTCGCGTGCGTCCATGGGATGATCCGGAAATATCGTCGTCGTCCCGGCGAACGCCGGGACCCATACCGCGTGATGTCGCAATAGGGCAGGAAGGCGGACGCCTTCCAAGACAATCAGCGCCGGTGGTTATGGGTCCCCGCTTTCGCGGGGACGACGATGGAGATTACTTCTTCGCTGCCGCCGCGCGCTCGACGAACGTCTTGCCGCCCTTCATCTTGTGCGCCAGCGGGGCTTCGTTGATCTGGATGACGACGGCCTCGGCGTCGACGCCGAGATTCTTCACCAGCGCCTGCGTGATGTCGCGCATCATGCCGGCCTTCTGCTCATCGGTGCGGCCGGCGGCCATGCTGACGGTGATTTCAGGCATTTTTTGTTACTCCCCTTTGCTCTTGCTTGCTCGCCACGTTCTCGAACCTCATCCTCAAGGAGCGGCCCCTTGGCCGCGTCTCGAAGGATGTGCCCATTGTCCTCATGGTTCGAAACGGCGCAAGAGCGCCTCCTCACCATGAGGCCTATCCCCACTTCACCTCATGCCGCGTCAGCACCTCGCGCACCTTGGCAACCAGTTCGTCTTCGCTGCACGAAAATTGCGCAGGCCGGGTCTCGCGCCATTCCTGGTTCGAAGCGATCGCGGCCGCCGCCTTGGCGCCCTCGATCAGGTCCTTGATCTGCACCTCGCCGCGCGACTTCTCGTCGCTCCCCTGGATGATCACGCAAGGCGAATTGCGCCGGTCGGCATATTTGAGCTGGTTGCCCATGTTCTTGGGATTGCCGAGATAAAGCTCGGCGCGAATTTTTTCGGAGCGCAAGGCCGCGACCATCTTCTGGTAGTCGGCGACGCGGTCGCGATCGAACACGGTGACGACGACGGGGCCGAACTCAGGTTTGGTGTCGAGCTTACCGAGCATCGTCAGCGCGGCCTGCAGCCGCGACACGCCGATGGAAAAACCGGTCGCCGGCACCGGCTCGCCGCGAAAGCGCGAGACGAGCCCGTCATAGCGCCCACCGCCGCCGACCGAACCGAAGCGCACGGGCCGGCCCTTTTCGTCCTTGGTGTCGAGGAGGAGTTCAACCTCGTAGACCGGGCCGGTGTAGTATTCGAGACCGCGCACGACGGAGGGGTCGATTTTCACCCGGTCACCGTATTCCGACGCGAGAACGTATTTCTCGATCTCGTGCATCTCGTCGAAGCCCGATTTTGCAGTTTCGTTGGCTTCGAGCGCTGCGTTCCAAGCATCCACCTCGCGAGACGGACCAGTTGGAAGAAATTGCTTGAAGGTGACGACTGCTAATAGAAACTCCGCCTGCAGATCGCTGATGCCTGCGCCTTTAGTAAAATCTCCGCTTTCGTCTCTGCGACCCTTGCCCAATAGTTCACGGACGCCTTGCTCGCCCAAACGATCGAACTTGTCGATCGCTCGCAATACCGTCAGTCGCTTCCCCGAATGCTCATCGCCAGCGAGCCCAATCGACTCCATCACCCCATCCAACACCTTGCGGTTATTCACCTTCACCACATAGCTGCCGCGCGGAATGCCCAGCGCTTCCATGGTGTCGGCAGCCATCATGCACATCTCGGCGTCGGCGGCAGGCGAGGCGCTGCCGACCGTGTCGGCGTCGAACTGCATGAACTGGCGGAAGCGGCCGGGGCCCGGCTTCTCGTTGCGATAGACATAGCCGGCGCGGTAGCTGCGATAGGGTTTTGGCAGACTGTCAAAATTCTCGGCGACATAGCGCGCGAGCGGCGCGGTCAAATCGTAGCGCAGCGAGATCCACTGCTCGTCGTCGTCCTGGAACGAGAACACGCCCTCGTTCGGACGGTCCTGATCGGGCAGGAATTTGCCGAGCGCGTCGGTGTATTCCATCGCCGGCGTTTCCACCGGCTCGAAACCGTAGCGCTCATAGACTTCGCGGATCTTTTCCACCATCGCGCGCGTGGCGTTGATCGCGGCGGGGCCACGATCCTCCAGTCCGCGCGGCAGGCGGGCTTTCAGCTTCTGGGGTTTTTTCGGTTTCTCGGCCATGGGCGGCGTTGGTACCAGCCGGGGCGCGATGCGGCAACCGTGGCTTCCTCCTTACCTCGCCCCGCTTGCGGGCTGGGCGAGCGGGGCTCTCTTCCCTTCTCCCCTTTGTGGGAGGAGGTGGCACGGACGAAGTCCGTGCCGGATGAGGGTCTGCATCCGCGGAGAGAACCCCTCACCCGCCTTCGCTTCGCTACGGCACCCTCTCCCACAAGGGGAGAGGGGAAGTAAGGGCGCGGTGCCGCCGGTCAAAACACCTTTCTGATCCAGTTGTGCGGGTCGGCCGCGCGGCCGTACTGGATGTCGACCAGCCTCTTGCGCAGTCCCATGGCGACGGGGCCGGCCGCGCCGCCCGAGATCAGGAAATCGCCGCTCGCCGAACGCACCTTGCCGATCGGCGAGATCACGGCCGCGGTGCCGCAGGCAAAGGCCTCCTTCAGCTTTCCGCTGGCGGCATCGCTGCGCCACTGCTCGATCGTGTAGGGCTCCTCGCGCACCCGCGCGCCGGAATCCCTTGACAGCGCGATGATCGAATCGCGGGTGATGCCGGGCAGGATCGTGCCGAGCGGCGGCGTCAGGAGCGAACCGTCCTCGAACACGAAGAAGACGTTCATGCCGCCGAGTTCCTCGATGTAGCGGCGCTCGATCGCATCGAGGAAAACCACCTGATCGCAGCCGTGATCGATGGCCTCGGCCTGCGCGCGCAGGCTCGCGGCGTAATTGCCGCCGCATTTGACGGCGCCGGTGCCGCCGATCGCGGCGCGCGTGTAGTTCTCCGATACCCAGATCGACACCGGCGCCGGTCCGCCCTTGAAATAGGAGCCGACCGGTGAGGCAATGACGGCGAAGATGTATTCGGCTGACGGTTTCACGCCGAGGAAGACCTCGCTCGCGATCATGAAGGGCCGCAAATAGAGACTGCCCTCGCCGCCCGGGATCCAGGCGCGGTCGAGGCGCACGAGCTGCTCGACCGCCTCGATGAACACGGATTCGGGCAGCGGCGCCATCGCCATGCGTTCGGCGGAATTGTGGAACCGCCTTGCATTGGCGTCGGGGCGGAACAGGTTCACGCCGCCGTCGTCGCGCTTGTAGGCCTTCAGCCCTTCGAAAATCTCCTGCGCGTAATGCAGGACGGCCGTGGCCGGATCGAGCGGAAAATTCGCGCGGGATTCGACGCGCGCGCTGTGCCAGCCCTCCGCCTGGCTGTAGCGGACAATTGACATGTGATCGGTGAAGACCCGGCCGAAGCCCGGGTCCACGAGCTTTGCCGCGCGGTCCTTCTCGGAGGTCGGGTTCGTCGCAGGCTGGATTTCGAATTTCAAACTCATTCCCTCGTCCTTGCCCTCGTCCTTGCCCTTGCCCCTGCTTTCCGCGCTCGGAACCACCGCGATTTCGGACGCCGGCCTGTCTCCCCGGGCCGGCTCCCCCGATTTAGACGGGATGACGTCATCGATCTTGTTCAACGAAACGGCCATGGGCCCTCTCCCGGATTGCCGCGGGAGGCGCGCGTCTGGCGCCCGCGGCGTTGTTGGTTAGGTCTGGCCCTCAGCCCCTGACCGCCTTGCGGTAGGTCACCCCCTTTGGCAATGCCCCAGAGGACATGCTTTTGTGGAAGGCGGAAGTCCAGTATGTTTGTCGAAATGCCGCTCGACAATCGCACGGTAGACAAATTCGCGGCCGAGGCCGCCATCTCTGGCTTTTTCAGGCCGCTTGAAACATCACCCTCGGCGGCACGACTTAATGTTTCGTCCGGATTGATAGTTTTGTAACATTGAACCCAAGATACGTCAATATGGCTGACATAAATTTCTCAAATGCTTCGCCCGACCCTGATTCGCGGGCGTCCGAAGGACGGCCCCCGGCCCCCCGAACCGGCGATTTGCGCTGGGACATCATCGAGTTGTTGTTTTTCGCCTACCGGGACTTCGTCGGCGACGCCGACCATGAACTCGAGGCGTTCGGCTTCGGCCGGGCGCATCACCGCGTGCTGCATTTCGTCCACCGCTACCCCGGCCTGAAGGTCGCCGATCTCCTGGACGTGCTGCGCATCACCAAGCAGTCGCTCGGACGGGTGCTCAAGCAACTGCTCGATGAAGGCTATATCGTGCAGAAGACCGGCAACAACGACCGGCGACAGCGCCTTCTTTTCGCCACCCCCAAGGGCGAGGCGCTGGTGGCGAAGCTCGCCGGGCTGCAGACCGACCGCATCAACCGCGCGCTCGGCGATATCTCGCCGGAAGGCGCCGACACGGTGCGCCAGTTCCTGCGCGCGATGATCGATCACGACGATCCGGACAAGGTGCTCGAGACGATCCTCAAGCCGGGCACCACAACCACAAGGGAACAGGCGTGATCCAGGCTGCGACCATCACGCGAACCCCGCCGAAACCGGCCGACGACGCGCCGCATCTCTTGCTGGTCGACGACGACCGCCGCATCCGCGATCTGTTGTCGCGCTTTCTCTGCGGCGAAGGCTACCGCGTCACGACAGCGATGAGCGCCAGCGACGCCCGCGCCAAACTCAACGGCCTGCATTTCGACCTGTTGATCCTCGACGTCATGATGCCCGGCGAAACCGGGTTCGAACTCGCCCGCTTCATCCGCACCCAATCCTCGGTGCCGATCATCATGCTGACCGCGCGCCACGAGGCGGAAGCGCGGATCGAGGGCCTGCAGATCGGCGCCGACGATTACGTCGCAAAACCCTTCGAGCCGCGCGAACTGGTCTTGCGCATCGGCAACATTCTCAAGCGCACCGCGGCGCCGCCGGTGGAGACGCTGGAGCAGGTCGCGTTCGGGCCCTACCTCTATCATCTGGAGCGCGGCGAACTGCGCAAGGGCGAGGAGCCCGTTCATCTCACCGATCGCGAACGCGAGATGCTGCGCATCCTGGCGGAAGCGCGGGGCGAGACCGTGCCGCGCAACGCGCTGACCGGCAACGGCACCGTCAACGAGCGCGCGGTCGACGTGCAGATCAACCGCCTGCGGCGCAAGATCGAACGCGATCCCGCCAATCCCCTGTTCCTGCAGGCGGTGCGCGGCATCGGCTATCGCCTGGTCGCCTCGCCTTGAGCCATTTTCAAGATTGAATCCTGTCAGATGAACCCTGTCAGATGAGCACGCTCGACACCGGCATCACCCTGATCCGCACCGCCGCCGGCCGCGTCTCCGCGGCCAACAGCTGGATGGGCAATGCATTCAAGGGCTGGATGCCGACCGGGCTGTATGCCCGCGCGCTGCTGATCATGATCGTGCCGATGGTGGTGCTGCAGTCGGTGGTGACCTTCGTGTTCATGGAGCGGCACTGGAACACGGTGACACGGCATCTGTCGGCCGCGGTCGTGCAGGACATCTCCAGCCTGATCGATGTCTACCAGACCTATCCGCAGGACAAGGACCGCGCGCAGTTGCGCCGCATCGCCCAGCAGCGGCTGCAGCTGGTGGTGGATTTCCTGCCCGTCGGCGACATGCCCCCGCCCGGCCCAAAACCGTTCTTCTCACTGCTCGACCAGACGCTGTCGGTGGAACTCGGCCGCAAGATCGGCAAGCCGTTCTGGATCGATACCGTCGGCCGCTCCAACCAGGTGGAAATCCGCATCCAGCTCGAGGACGCGGTGATGCGCATCTTCGCGCTGCGCAGCGCGGCCTACGCCTCCAATTCCGAGATCTTCATCTTCTGGATGCTGGGCACCTCCTCGATCCTCTTGATCGTCTCGGTGCTGTTCCTGCGCAACCAGATCAAGCCGATCCTGCGGCTGGCGGACGCGGCCGAAAGCTTCGGCAAGGGCCGCGAGGCGCCTAATTTCAGGCCGCGCGGCGCGCGCGAGGTTCGCCGCGCGGCGCACGCCTTCCTCGAGATGAAAGCGCGCATCGAGCGCTCGATCGAGCAGCGCACGGCGATGCTGGCCGGCGTCAGCCACGATCTGCGCACCATCCTGACCCGCTTCAAGCTGGAGCTGGAATTGATCGGCGACAGCCCCGAGGTCGACGGCATGCGCAAGGACGTCGACGAGATGTCGGGCATGCTGGAGGACTATCTGGCGTTCGCGCGCGGCGATTCCGGCGAGCACGCGCAGCCGACCGACATGGCGGCAGCGCTGGAGGAATTGCGCAGCGACGCCGAGCGCAACGGCCACGCCGCCACCGTGGCGTTCCGCGGCCTGCCGGTGGTGACGGTGAAGCCGGCGTCGTTCAAGCGCTGCCTCGGCAACCTCGTCTCCAACGCCGCGCGGCACGCCAACGCGATTTCCATCACCGGCCACCGCGATCACCGTTATTTGACCGTCACCGTCGACGACGACGGACCCGGCATTCCCGCGAGCATGCGCGAGGAAGTGTTCAAGCCGTTCCTGCGGCTCGACGACGCCCGCAACCAGGACGAGGGCGGCACGGGGCTGGGCCTTGCGATCGCCCGCGACATCGCCCGCTCGCATGGCGGCGACATCACGCTCGGCGACAGCCCGATGGGCGGCCTGCGCGCCACGGTGCGGATACCGGTGTGAGAATTACCTGGGAAGTCGCGCAGGCCGGATGAAGCCTTGCGGGACGAGGTGTTCAGCAGCTCACTTCGGCATCAGACCCTTGAGCTTTTCGACGTCCTTGACGTTCATCTTGAAGCCGCCGGGCATCACGATGTCGCCCGGCTTCTGATCCGCCTTGCAGACCCCGAGCCACTTCGCCTCGATGGTCATCGTGGTGTCGTGCGGCGTGCCGGCCGGGCCGCGCTCGCTGTGCGAGGTGGTCTTGACGGTATAGGCGGAATTGAAATCGCCGGTGATCTCCGAATGCGACGTCATCGACATGCCGGCGACGCTGCAGGTGGAATCGGAGACGTAACCGGTCGCGGTCTTCTGGATGTCGTTTTTGGAACAGACTTCCTTCGACATCGGCGATGCCGCGGCGGTCATCGCCTTGTCGGTGCTCTCGTCGGTGCAATGCTGCATCGTCATCTCGGGCATCGGCGAGCCGGTCCTGAGCATCTTCAGTTCCCACAGCCCCGCCCTGCGCACCGGCATTTCCACCGCGCGCGCGTCAGGCGCCGGCAGCCATGCCAGGAGCCAGGTCCCCAGACACAACAAAAGAAGCTGTCGCCTCATGCTCCCCCACTCCCGATTGGCCGGTTCCTTCGGATGCGATGCGCTGCCTCAGTAACGGGTGACCAGCGGCCGGTCGTTGGCGCCATACGGCACCCAGCGGCAGGCAAAGGAGATGTAGCCGCCATATTGGGCGTCCACCGCCAGGAATTTCACCACCTTGCCGTAACGCGCGCAGTGATCGACCGCGAGCTGGCGGGCATCCGTCTGCGTGGCCACGGCAAAGGCGATGATGCCGCCGGTGTCGTTGCCCCTGAACGGCGGCACCCAATCGGCCCGCGCCGGCGCCCACGCCAGCATCCCGCAAACGGCAACCAGGCTCGCAGCCCCCATGATTCGCATCGCAAAACTCCATTCGGCTCGGTGACACCTTAGAGCGCATCCTCGGCCATGAAAAGAACGGCCGGCCATCTCCCGGTTGACTTGTCGGCAGGTGTTGCCGCGCTGCACTTGACCTCATGCGGGCTTCGCGGCACCGTCGAGCCTTGGTTCTTCCGGCGGATCGCCCATGCCCGACCTCTTTGCATTATTGAAAAAAACCGGCCTTGCCGCCGCGCTCGGCGTCCTGTTCGGCCTATTTTGCCTCGGCCAGAGCGCCCAGGCGGCCAATCCGCTCGAACTGAATTTCGGGCTATTCGGTCCCAACTATGAGGGACGGGTCGCTCCCTGCGAGAGCGCGTTGGGAACCATCACCAGCCAGTTCTCGGAAAAAGAGAGCACTTTCTGGAATTCGGACCTGCAGATCACCGGCTATAGCCAGATTCGCGAAATTGCTTTCCGGCCCTGGCAGTCGGACAACATTCCGCGCCGCTATTGCAGCGCCGCGGCCCTGGTGAGCGACGGCAAAATCCGCACCGTGCACTATTCGATCATCGAGGACGGCGGTTTTGCCGGATTCGGCCAGGGCGTCGAATGGTGCGTGGTCGGGCTCGACCGCGACTGGGCCTACAACCCCCGCTGCAGGGCCGCCAGACCCTGAGTCCTCCCCCAATTCGCTGATCCGGCGGGGGCCTTGGGGGACAGGCTTAAGGCCTCCCGCTCGGGTTTCGATTTTGTTCTTGAAATGTTCTAGTCGCCTGCTAGGCTCCCCGCCGTCTCGGGAATGGGAGCGTAGCGATGGTGCATTTTCGATTTTCCTCGATTTCATGGGCGTTGATCCTGCTGGCGCTGCTGGCTTCGGCGGCAGGGACCGCGTCGGCCCAGGATCGCCGGCAAAATACCCCCGGCGAATTCGATTTTTACGTGCTGTCGCTGTCGTGGTCGCCCTCCTTCTGCGAAGAAGCGGCCGAACGCGGCAATGAGGGGCGTTCGCAGGCCCAGTGCGGCGGGCGGCCGTTTTCCTTCGTGGTCCATGGCCTGTGGCCGCAATACGAGCGTGGCTTCCCGGACTATTGCCAGCGGCCCTCGCCCCGGCTCGATCGCAACATCATGACCTCGATGCTGGATCTGATGCCGGCGCCCGGGCTGATCTTCAACGAATGGGACAAGCACGGCACCTGCTCGGGGCTTCCGGCGCGGGCCTATTTCGAAACCATCCGCAAGGCCCGCGCGGCGGTGAAGATCCCGCCGGAATTTCTCGAATTGCCGGAAGCCAGGACCGTCGCCCCCGCCGAGATCGAGGACGCCTTCGTCAAGGCCAATCCGGGCCTGAGCAATGCGGCGATATCGGTGACCTGCAACCGCAAGCGGCTCAGCGAGGTTCGGATCTGCATGAACAAGGACCTGCAATTCCGCGACTGCGAGGAAATCGACCGCCGCGCCTGCCGGCGCGACGAGGTGGTGATGCCGCCGGTGCGGGGCGGTTGAGCCTCCAACCTCCCGCCGTCATTGCGAGGAGCCAACGGGTCGCGCGAATGCGCGCCCGATGACAGGCTCCGCGACGAAGCAATCCATTTTTGCTTTACAGGTGGATTGCTTCGCTCCGCTCGCAATCACGGGGGTAATGTCGTAACCCTCCGCCATGAACTACCGTCACGCCTTCCATGCCGGCAACTTTGCCGATGTCATCAAGCACATCGTGCTGGTGCGCATCCTGATGCATCTGCAGGAGAAGCAGGCGGCGTTTCGCGTCATCGACAGCCACGCCGGCGCCGGGCTTTACGATCTCACGGCTGAGGAAGCGCGCCGCGGCGGCGAATGGCTGACCGGCATCGCGCGGATCATGCAGGCGCGCTTCTCGGAAACCACGCTGCCGCTGGTAAAACCCTATCTCGACATCGTCAGGGCCTTCAATCCGGGCCGCGATCTTGCGGCCTATCCCGGCTCGCCGCTGATCGCGCGGGCGCTGCTGCGGCCGCAGGATCGCCTGACCGCCTGCGAAGTCGAACCGAGCGCGCGCAAGCGCCTGATCGATGCGCTGCGCCGCGACACCCAGGCCCGGGTGGTCGATCTCGACGGCTGGCTGGCATTGCCGGCCTTCGTGCCGCCGAAGGAGCGCCGCGGCCTCGTGCTGATCGATCCGCCCTACGAGCAGAAGGACGAGTTCGAGCGGCTGGCCGAAGGTTTTGCGCAGGCCTACGCAAAATGGCCGACCGGCAGCTATCTGCTGTGGTATCCGGTGAAAAGCCGCCGCGCCACCGACACCCTCGCCCGCCAGGTCGCCGCGGCGTTGGGCGCGAGCAAGCCCGCCGGAAAGGCCCTGCGCCTGGAGTTCAGCGTCGCGCCGCAGACCGCCGACGCCGCGCTCGCCTCCGCGGGACTGTTGATCGTCAACCCGCCATGGACGCTGCTCGGCGAGTTGAAGGCGATCCTTCCCGAACTGGAAAAGCCGCTCGGCCAGGGCGGCGCCGGCCGCTTCAGGCTCGAGACGCCCAAGCCCTAGCCGGCCCGGGTGGTGCCGGACCCGCTCACGGATGCCGGGAAAAGTCCGATTTGGACCGTAGGCAATTTGCCGGGAACCGTATTATGCTCTCACCTATTGGGATCGGCTTTACGTTCCGCTTCCGCGAATGGTAGCGGCGGAGTGACAAGGCCTCGGAAAATTATTTTGAAGACGGATCGGCGTTGAGAGCCTGATCCGGACAGGTGGCCAAGCCTTCCGACAGCGAAATGTCCGGTCGGGCCGGTGCGCGGTAGCGCAGCGGCGGAAGCAGTGCGGGGGAGGAGTTTCCCGATGGCCATGACTGGTACGGTCAAGTTCTTCAACGGAGAACGTGGCTATGGCTTCATCAAGCCCGATGACGGCGGCCGCGATGTGTTCGTCCACATCACCGCGGTGGAACGGGCGGGATTGAAGGACCTGACCGAAGGACAGCGTATCACTTTCGAGGTCGAGCCGGACAAGAAGGGCAAGGGTCCCAAGGCGGTCAACCTGGTGATTTCGTAGTAAGCGCCTGACTCGGACAGAGGCTGGATGGAGTGGGTCGTCTTCTCGTCATTGCGAGGAGCGAAAGCGACGAAGCAATCCACGAACCGCCTGTGCTGCCAATGGATTGCTTCGCTGCGCTCGCAATGACGATCCGAAAACCCCCGATTTGACCAGCAGCCCGTGCGGGCAAAAAAATCCCGACCGCGAGCGACGGCCGGGAGTTGTGACAGAAGCTTTTCTTTTTTCTATCCGATCCGGTTCTATCAGAAGTGATAGTTCACGCCGGCACGAATGGTTCCGAACCGGTAGCCGTTCGGCACGCCGGTGATGGTGAAGTTGCTGTTGGCGAGATCGACATAGAGATATTCGATCTTGGCGCTCCAGTTCTGGGCAAAGCCGAATTCGGCGCCGACGCCCGCTGTCCAGCCGAAATTGGTATGGGTTTCCGACAGGCCGAAGGTCTCGCCGCGCAGTTCGCCGAACGCCAGACCCGCGGTGCCGTAGAACAGGATGTTGCTGAAGGCATAGCCGCCGCGGCCGCGCACGGTGCCGAACCACGGATTGGAGAACTTCCAGGGCGCGAATGTATCGTCGGCGCCGGTCGCCTGGATGTCACCCTCGACGCCGAACACCCACGGACCGGTCTGCCAGTTGTAGCCGGCCTGAGCGCCGCCCTCGAAACCCGACGGCTTGGTCGGATTGTTGTCGACCGAGCCCCAGCTGTAGCCGAGATTGCCGCCGAGATAGGGACCGGCCCAGCTATAGGCATTGAGCGGCTGATTGACGGTGTAAGGTCCGCGCGATCCGTAGGGAAGATCGGCGGCCTGCGCCGACACTGTCCAAACCGCGGCGATCGACGCCGCGGCGCGCAAAACGATCCTGCTCATCTTACTCTCCAACGCAACTGCCGCGACCGCAGGATCGCTCGCCCGACGCATCGCGCGGCGAAAGCCCCAAATGGCTACGGAATTCCACTTTTTATCGATAAGATTTATCGAGACTTTTAAGTTAAAGGGTTGTTAAGCCCGGTTACCGCCCGCTCAGCATTCTTAAAAAAGTGTTACGCGATCCCTCGGGGACGCGCCTCGCGGCGGCTGGCGAGGCCCCGCAGCGACGCTTAAATTCAGGCCATGGATCACAATTCTACCGACAACCCGAAAGCGCCGGTCCCGCGGAAGGCGCGGCGCGGTTCCGAACCGGGCGGGAACGCCGACCTGCCGCCGCCGGACCCCTCCGCCGCCGATCTCGACCCCGCGATGGCCACCGCCGACGAGGACGAGGACGCGCGGCTGCCGGAGGCTTCGGAGGAGACCAATGAGGCCGTGGCGGAAGGCCCGCTCGCGGTCGGCCACGCCGCGATCGAAAACGCAGTAAGGCTCGCCCCGACCTCGCCCGGCGTCTACCGCATGCTGAATGCGGCCAGTGACGTGCTCTATGTCGGCAAGGCCAAAAACGTCCGCAAGCGGCTGTCCTCCTATGCGCGCGTCAACGCGCCGCAGCCGGCCCGCATCCTGCGCATGATCGCGGCCACCGTCTCGATCGAGATCGTCTCAACTTCTACCGAAACCGAGGCGTTGCTGCTGGAAGCCAATCTGATCAAGCAGTTGCGGCCACGTTTCAATGTGCAACTGCGCGACGACAAGTCGTTCCCCTATATTCTGATCACCGGCGACCACTGGGCGCCGCAGATCCTCAAGCACCGCGGCGCGCAGACGCGGCCCGGACAATATTTCGGGCCGTTCGCCTCCGCCGGCGCCGTCAACCGCACCATCACGGCGCTGCAGCGCGCCTTCCTGGTGCGCTCCTGTACCGATTCGTTTTTCGAAAGCCGCACCCGGCCCTGCCTGCTCTACCAGATCCGCCGCTGCGCAGGCCCCTGCACCGGCGAGATCGATTTTCCCGGCTATACCGAGCTGGTACGCGAGGCCAAGGAGTTTCTCTCCGGCCGCAGCCGGTCGGTGAAGCAGGAACTGGCGGCCGAGATGGAAAAGGCCTCCGGCGAACTCGAGTTCGAAACCGCGGCCCTCTACCGCGACCGCCTCGCCGCGCTGTCGGCGATCCAGTCGCAGCAGGGCATCAATCCGCGCACCGTGGAGGAAGCCGACGTGTTCGCCATCCACCAGGAAGGCGGCTATTCCTGCGTCGAGGTGTTCTTCTTCCGCACCGGCCAGAACTGGGGCAACCGCGCCTATTTTCCGCGCGCGGAGAAATCCTTCACCTCCGAGGAGGTGCTGGCCTCTTTCCTGGCGCAGTTCTACGACGACAAGCCGCCGCCAAAACTCATTCTGCTGTCGCACGCCATCGAGGAAAGCGAGCTTTTGGCCGACGCGCTCTCGATCAAGGCCGGCTTCAAGGTGGAAGTCACGACGCCCCGCCGCGGCGAAAAGAAGGAATTGATCACGCACGCGCTGACCAATGCGCGCGAGGCGCTGGGGCGCAAGCTCGCCGATACCGCGACGCAAGGGCGGCTATTGGCCGGGCTCGTCACCACGCTCGGGCTGCCGCATCCGCCAAGACGGATCGAGGTCTACGACAACAGCCACATCCAGGGCACCAACGCGGTCGGCGCCATGATCGTGGCCGGGCCGGATGGTTTCAACAAGAACCAGTACCGCAAGTTCAACATCAAGTCCGAAGGCCTGACCCCGGGCGACGACTACGCCATGATGCGCGAGGTGCTGCAGCGGCGCTTCAAGCGGCTGATGACACAGGCCGCCGAAGGCGACGCCGCCAAACCGGCGCCGGACGACAATTCGTTCCCGCAATGGCCCGACCTCGTCATCATCGATGGCGGCCGCGGCCAGCTCAACGCCGCCAAGGAGATATTCGACGGGCTCGGATTGACCGGACTGACGCTGCTGGCCGTGGCAAAGGGCCCGGACCGCGACGCCGGGCGCGAAATCCTGTTCATGCCGGGCAAGGAGGCGATCAAGCTGGAGCCGCGCGATCCCGTGCTGTATTTCATCCAGCGGCTGCGCGACGAGGCCCACCGCTTCGTGATCGGCTCGCACCGCAAGCTGCGCAAGAAGGACATCCGCGAGGCCGGTCTGCAGGAGATCCCCGGCATCGGGCCGTCACGGAAACGTGCCTTGCTGCACCATTTCGGAACCCTGAAGGAGATCGAACGGGCCTCGATCGCCGATCTCGGCAAGGTTCCGGGCGTCAGCGCCGAAAGCGCGCGCAAGATTTTCGAGTTTTTTCACGCCCAGCCGGGCTGGACCGGCTAAAGGTGGGCAGCTTTCTGGGGTCATACGGACGTCGTCACCGGCGGATCAGGTGGAACCCCCGGTTGACCTCCGGGCTTCGGCGGTATTGGTAAGACAGATGAACATCGCAACGACCAAGGGTACCGCGAGGAGTTCGCTGTCCCTGCCGAATATCCTGACCTATGCGCGAATCGCCGCCATCCCGGTGGTAGTCGGCTGCATCTACGCGCAGGCGATCATGGACGGCCCGCTGTGGCTGCGCTGGGTGGCGCTGGCCGTGTTCATCGCGGCCGCAGTCACCGATTTTCTCGATGGCTACTATGCGCGGATCTGGGACCAGCATTCGGCGTTCGGCCGGATGCTCGATCCGATCGCCGACAAGCTTCTGGTCGCTTCCTGCCTGTTGATGCTGGCCGCCGACGGCATCATTCACGGCTGGACGCTGTGGGCCGCGATCGTGATCCTGTGCCGCGAAATCCTGGTGTCGGGCTTGCGGGAATATCTGGCCGCGCTACGTGTCAGCGTGCCCGTGACCAAGCTCGCCAAGTGGAAGACCACGGTCCAGCTGATCGCGATCGGATTCCTGCTGGCGGGCGATGCCGGCGACCAGCTGTTCGCTTCCATCGTCCCGGTGTTGGGACCGGTCGTCACCCAGATGGGCCTGTTGCTGCTGTGGATATCGGCGATCGTCACCATCTACACCGGCTGGGACTATTTCCGCGCCGGGATCCATCACCTCATCGAGGAGGATGAGGGATGAAGCTGAAATATTTCGCCTGGGTGCGCGAACGGATCGGCAAGGCGGAAGAAACCATCGAGCCGCCGGCCGATGTGCGCACGGTCGGCGATCTCATTGCCTGGCTTTCGAAGCGTGGCGAAACCTATGCCTACGCGTTCGAAAAGCCGAAGGTGATCCGCGCCGCGATCGACCACGCCCATGTCAAGCCGGACGCCATGATCGCCGGCGCCAGCGAGATTGCCTTCTTTCCGCCGATGACCGGCGGCTAATTCTTCAAGGATTGCATGATCCCATGACCGCGATCGTGACCATCCGCATCCAGGAAGCCGATTTCGACATCGCGCGGGAGATTTCGGCGCTGACCAGGGGCCGCACCGATATCGGCGCCGTCGTGACCTTCTCCGGCATCTGCCGCGGCAGCGAGGGCGGCGAGCCCATCGCGGCGCTGACGCTCGAACATTATCCTGAGATGGCTCAGGCCGAGATCATGCGGCACGCCGAAACCGCGATGGCGCGCTGGCCGCTGACGGGGCTGACCGTCATTCACCGTTTCGGCCGCATCACGCCCGGCGAAAACATCGTGCTGGTCCTGACCTCGTCGCAGCACCGCCACGCGGCGTTCCAGGCCGCGGAGTTCCTGATGGATTACCTGAAGACCAGCGCACCGTTCTGGAAGCGCGAGGAGAGCGCGGATCGATCCGGCTGGGTCGAGGCGCGCCACCATGACGACGAAGCCGCCGCGCGCTGGACCAAATCCTGATGGCCAAACGCGTCAGACCGGCAGCCGGCCGCAGCCGCGCCGCGAAACTCCGGAACAAACGCGGCGCCGCCGCGAAACTCCAGAACAAGCGCGGCGGGGCCGCGCCTTGGCCGAGCGTGCCGGCCGGCGAACTCGCCAGCCTGCTCGATTTCGTCCGCTATGCGGTGAGCCGCTTCACCGAGGCGAAGCTGGTGTTCGCCCACGGCACCACCGATCCCGTGGCCGAGGCCGCGTTCCTGGTCTGCGAAACCCTGCACCTGCATCCCGACCAGTTCGAGATGTTCGCAACCGCCCGCGTCACTGCGCGCGAGGCGAGCGCCATCCTCGAGGTGATCGGCCAGCGCGTCACGACGCGGAAACCCGCCGCCTATCTCGTCAACAAGGTCTACATGCGCGGCCTGTCCTTTTACGTCGACGAGCGCGTCATCGTGCCGCGCTCCTTCATCGGCGAGCTGCTGGATTCGCATTTTGCTGGCGAGGCCGGCGAAGGCGGTTCCCTGATCGACGATCCCGCCGCGGTGGAAAGCGTGCTCGACCTCTGCACCGGCTCGGGGTGCCTAGCGATCCTCGCCAGCCGGAACTTTCCGAATGCGCAGGTCGACGCTGTGGATATCTCGAAGGACGCGCTCGAGGTCGCGGCGCGCAATGTCGCCGATCACAGCCTCGGCGACCGGGTCAGGCTATATCGCGGCAACCTGTTCGGACCGCTCGGCGACAAGCGTTACGACCTGATCATCTCCAACCCGCCCTATGTCGATGCGGAAGGCATGGCCGGTCTGCCGCGCGAATGCCGCGCCGAACCGAAACTCGCCTTCGACGGCGGCGAAGACGGGCTCGATCTGGTCCGCCGCATCCTGAACGAGGCCGGCAAGCATTTGACACCCGAGGGCGGGCTATTATGTGAAATAGGCCGGGGCCGCGAATTGCTGGAGGACGCCTTTCCGCAATTGCCGCTGCTCTGGCTCGACACCGAGGATTCCGAGGCCGAGGTCTTCTGGATCGGTGCCGCCGATCTCTGAGTGCGGCCGAGGCCCCTGACAGGCGGCGCCGAGTTGACCAGAAAACCGCCCGATTGAGCGGAAATAGTGCGGCCCGTGGCGTTCCCGTGGCGCGCCGAAGCTGATAGCTTGCGCCACAACCCGCCACGCCCCAAAACTTGAAGAGGCCCCCATGCTGGACAAGAGCCCACGCCCCGCCGCCGTCAACGTGCCCAACGACCTCGCTGCGCACTGGATGCCGTTCACCGCCAACCGGGCCTTCAAGAAGAACCCACGGCTGCTGGCCGGCGCCAAGGACATGCATTACATCACGGTCGACGGCCGCAAGATCATCGATGCCGCCGCCGGCATGTGGTGCTGCAATGCCGGCCACGGCCGCACCCAGATTTCGTCGGCGATCGCCAAGCAGGCCGAGGCGCTGGACTATGCCCCGCCGTTCCAGTTCGGCATTCCGCAGGCCTTCGAACTCGCCAGCCGCATCGCGGACCTCGCGCCCGCCGGCCTCGATCACGTGTTCTTCTGCAACTCCGGCTCGGAAGCCGCCGACACCGCGCTCAAGATCGCGCTGGCCTATCATCAGACCCAGGGCCAGGGCACCCGCAGCCGCCTGATCGGCAGGGAGCGTGGCTATCACGGCGTCGGCTTCGGCGGAACGTCGGTGGGCGGCATCGTCAACAACCGCAAGATGTTCGGCACGCTGCTCGCCGGCGTCGATCACCTGCCCCACACCTATGACCGCGAAAAGCAGGCCTTCACCAGGGGCGAGCCGGAATACGGCGCGCATTTCGCCGACGAGCTGGAGCGGCTGGTCAACCTGCACGGCGCCACCACCATCGCCGCCGTCATCGTCGAGCCGATGGCCGGATCGACCGGGGTGCTGCCGCCGCCGAAGGGCTATCTCAAGCGGCTGCGCGAGATCACCCAGAAGCACGGCATTCTCCTGATTTTCGACGAGGTCATCACCGGTTACGGCCGGCTCGGCTTTGCCTTCGCCGCCGAGCGCTACGGCGTGGTGCCGGACATGCTGACCTTCGCCAAGGGCATCACCAACGGCGCCGCGCCGATGGGCGGGGTGCTGGTGCGCGACACCATCCACGACGCCTTCATGAGCGGCCCGGAGCACATGGTGGAACTGACCCACGGCTATACCTATTCGGCGCACCCGATCGCCTGCGCCGCGGCGCTGGCCACCCTCGACATCTACCGCGACGAAAAGCTGTTCGAGCGGGCCAACAAGCTCGAGCCGAAATTCGCCGACGCCGTGATGTCGCTGAAAAGCGAGCCGAATGTGGTGGATATCCGCACCATCGGGCTGACCGCCGGCATCGACCTCGCCCCGCGCGCCGACGCCCCCGGCAAGCGCGGCTTCGACGCGCTGAACAGCGCGTTCCACGACAACGACCTGATGCTGCGCATCGCCGGCGACACGCTGGCGCTGACGCCGCCCTTGATCGTCAGCGAGGACCAGATCGGCGAGATCGTCGGCAAGGTCGCCAAGGTGATCCGCGCGGTCGCGTAGCGTTCCTCGCCGCTCTTTCCCGACCTCACCTCGCCCATCCAGGAGCGTGTTCTGCTCGTCTCGCCCCCGCGAAGGGCGGGGCGGGGGAGCGCGGGATATCCACGACTCCGTTCCCTGTGTGCTCAAAGAACACTAGCTTTTCGAATCAACATTGATGCTAAGGTTGCGGCACTCGGGGGAGCGCCGGCGGGCTTGTGCGAGGCGTTCTTCGGGCTTGGGGACACCAGGATTTGAGGACCTTCCGCGCAACATGATCCGCATTTCCACGATTTTCATCGCCATCTGCATGGTGCTGGTCGCAGCATCCCTCGGCCTGATCCTGTATTCGGTGGCCGGAATCAACGGCACGGAATCCGCGATCGTGGCGCTCACCGCGCTGACCTTCCTGATCCTCTACAACGCTGTGTCGATGCGGCTGCGCGATCGCACCGACGTCGGCAGCCAGATCGCGGACCTGTCGCGCGGCACCGCCGACCTCGCCCGCCAGGTCGCCGAATTCGGCCGCCGCCTCGCCGCCATCGAGGGCAAGGTGGTATCGGCGAATTCCGCCGGCGCCGACCGCATCCAGGCCGTGGCCGGCGAAATCAGCGAGTTGGGGACGCTGGTCAAGCAGCTCGCGGTATCCGTCGCCAGCCACGACGACATGCTGGCGGCGAATGCGGCTGCTGCGGCCGCCGCCGCCGCGGCCTCTGCCAAGGCCGACAATGAGCGACAACCCGAGCTGCCGGTGCCGGCGGAAGGCGCGCGCCATGTCACGCCGCTGCCGCCGCTTACCGCCGTGCCCGCGCCGGCCGCCGTCCCCAGCCCGCCCGCGCCCTCCCGCGGCCATGCGCAAATCCTCGCCGCGGTGAAGAGCGCCGTCGACGAGAACCGGATCGAGATCTATTTGCAGCCGATGGTGACCTTGCCGCAGCGCAAGGTGCGCTTCTACGAGGCGGTAACCCGGCTGCGCGACGACAAGGACCAGCTGCTTGCCGCCGACGATTTCATCGGCGTCGCAGAAACCGCCGGGCTGATCGGGCGGATCGACAACATGGTGATGCTGAAATGCGTGCAGGTGCTGCGCCGGCTGATGGTGCGCAACAAGGACGTCGGCGTGTTCTGCAACGTCGCCGCGGCAACCCTCGGCAATCCCACGACGTTTGCGCAATGCCTGGATTTTCTCGAAGCCAACCGCGCGCTGGCGCCGTCCTTCGTGCTCGAATTCAAGCAGGCGACGTTCCGCAATCTCGGGTCCACCGAAACCGAGAACCTGGCGGCGCTGGCGCAGCGCGGCTTCCGCTTCTCGATCGACCACGTCACCGACCTGCGGATCGAGCCGCGCGAACTCGCCGACCGCGGCGTCCGCTTCATCAAGGTTCCGGCCGCGCTGCTGCTCGATCAGCGGCAGAACGCGGGCTCCGACATCCATCCTTCCGACCTTTCCGATCTGCTCGGCCGCTTCGGCATCGACCTGATCGCCGAGCGGATCGAAGGCGAGCGCGCGGTGGTCGATCTGCTCGACTTCGATGTGCGGTTCGGCCAGGGATTTCTGTTTGCGCCGCCCCGGCCGTTGCGGCCCGAGGGCGCATCTGCTACCGGCGGGGCCGCTCCCATCAAGGCGCAGGAATCCAATGGCTCGGCCAAGACCGTTTCCATCGATAGCCCGGTTATCGATCCCCAGCGGACGACCGGCAATGCCGCGCTGGCGCGGCGTGTCGCCGGCCCGGCCTGACCGGCCGTCATGACGTCACTCCGGTTTGTCGAGCGGCTGCGCGACCTTATCGGCGGCGTGGAAGTCGTGCTCTCCGATATCTGGGGCGTGGTGCATAACGGGCTGGAGGCGTTTCCCGAGGCCTGCGAGGCGCTGCATCGTTTCCGCGACCAGGGCGGCACCGTGATCCTGATCACCAACGCGCCGCGGCCCGCGGATTCGGTGCAGCGGCAGTTGCGCAAGCTCGGCGTTGCCGACGACACCTATGACGCCATCGTCAGTTCGGGCGACCTGACCCGGCATTTCGTCGCCGACCACCCCGGCCGGAAAATGTACTGGATCGGCCCGGAGCGCGACAGTTCGATCCATCGCGGCCTCGATCCCGTATTCGCTCCGCTGGAACAGGCCGATTACATCGTCTGCACCGGCCTGTTCGACGACGAAACCGAATCGGCCGAGGACTATCGCGCGATGATGCTGCAGGCCCGCGAGCGCAAGCTGACGCTGATCTGCGCCAATCCCGACATCGTCGTCGAACGCGGCGACCGGCTGATCTATTGCGCCGGCGCGATCGCCGAACTCTATCGCGAGCTCGGCGGCGAGGTGATCTTCTACGGCAAGCCGCACCGGCCGATCTACGAGCGCGCCATCGAGCTCGCCGCCGAGCGCCAGAGCCACCCGATCAAGCTCCGCCGCGTGCTGGCGATCGGGGATTCGGTGCGCACGGATCTCGCGGGCGCGCACGGCTTCGGCATCGACTGCCTGTTCGTGACCCGCGGCATCCACGCCGAGGAGTTCGAGGGCATCGACCAGCTCGACCCGGCGTCAGTGAAGGAATTGTTCGGCCATCCGCCGCGCGCGCTGACGCGGGAGCTGCGCTGGTAGGGCTTGCTGTTCCGGGCGTCGTCCCGGCGAACGCCGGGACCCATACGCCGTGTCGGCGCAATTTTGCGTTGGGGGTAGACGGCTTCCAACAACCCATATCGGCGGTTATGGGTCCCGGCGTTCGCCGGGACGACATCGAGGGTGCGCCGATTGCTTGGTAGCCTGAGAGGCCCTTACGCGCCCGCCGGCTCGAAGACCGCGTCGATCTTGGTCTTCAGCGTGGCGGCGTTGAACGGCTTGACGATGTAGTTATTGACGCCGGCCTTCTTGGCGGCGATCACGTTCTCGGTCTTGGATTCGGCCGTGATCATGATGAACGGCGTGGTGGCCAGATTGGGATCGGCCCGGACTTCCCGCAGCAGGTCGTAGCCGGTCATCGGCTCCATGTTCCAGTCGGAGATCACCAGCCCGTATTTCTTGCCGCGCATCTTGTTGAGCGCCGCCGATCCGTCGCTGGCGTCGTCGATATTCTCGAAGCCGAGCTGCTTGAGAAGGTTCCTGATGATGCGGATCATGGTGTTGTAATCGTCCACCACCAGAACCGACATCGACGTATCAACCGCCATCTTGAATCCCCCGAGACACCTAACGCCACAAACAACCAACGAGCCTGCCGGGGTTGAATGCCCCCCGCAGTCCTTTGCCCAAGCAGTAGCATCAGCCGTTAAACAGCCGCTCGCAGTAAGGACTTGTGTTGATTGAAAGAAGTGAATTGATGAAGATAGGTGATGGGTAAAGAGTGAGATAAGGCAAGGAACTATTGACGAAGCTGTGAATGATGATAATGAAGGTTAAACAGAGGTTGTGTGAATTGATAGAGTAGTAGGAGAGTTTTGAAATACTATGTAAGGTGTGGATTGATGATGATTTCGCAGATTGAAGAGGGTAAGGCAGTAAATATTTGATTGTGCTGATAGATGATGAAATGGAGATGAAGAGATGTGCATTAAATGGATATGAGCGGAAATATTGAAGAGGTTATAGTGTGATGTTATGAAGTACATTGGCAGGAGTTGATGATAAGGAGAAGCACAGGAAGGTTTGGAGTAAACGGGTGCTACGATGAAAGAAGATGAATTGGATAGCTGGTAGAATGCGAGAAATTAAATGATTGGAGTGAATTGATTGCACAATTGGTGGATGAGAACTTGCGATGCCAAAAAAGAAGTTCTGATACTGATGGTACAATCCCACGAGGCGAGCGGCCCGCGTAAGACGCAAAAGGAAGGTTTTGAGGTGTGTTGCGTTGCGTGTGCTTAGAGTTTGCTGCGGAGCGGTGCTGAGTAGTAGTACTAACAGAGCACAGTTATTTAATGAGAGTGATGCGTGTGTATGTCGGGAACGTATGATGATTATGATGTGTACTGGGAGATGGTTAAGAGGCTGCTGTTAGATGAATTAAGGATGGTGATTGATACGTCGAAAAAAGGAGGAAGAAAGCATTGGATGGACGTTGGGCGGATGATGACTGGCAAGAGAGAATACTTGGTTGAAGGAACTTTGAAAGGCTATGCTGATAACTGCGTGGAGTAAAAATGGTTAGGGTTTTTTGCAGATGTGTAGAACATTAGAAAAATTTTTAGTATAGTGAGTAATTGCGAGAGAAATTGATAATGGAATTGGTTGGAGAAATGGAATTAGATATAGAATGGATGTTAAGAATTTCGTTAACCCGGAAAACGCCGCGATCCGCGCCCATGGCCCTGGGACGGCTTCCGCTTGACTTCATCGGGGCCGCCGCGCCACGGTCCCGCCCGCAAATCTGGTTCTAAGTTAAAGAATTGCTGAAATGACGCCTGGCTTTATCGTTATCCGCGACAGCACGCCCAAAACCTTGATCCCCAAGGGAATGGTGGTGGCGATGGGCAATTTCGACGGCGTCCACCTCGGCCACCGCGCGGTGATCACCGCAGCCCTGCAAATGGCGCATGCGCATGGCCGGCCGGCGCTGGCCGTGACCTTCGAGCCGCATCCGCGCCGGTTCTTCAGCCCCAATACCCCCCAGTTCAGGCTCACCGACGAGACGGCGAAGCTGCGGCTGCTGGCCGGGACCGGGCTTGCGGGCGCCGTGGTCATGACCTTCGACAAGGCCACGGCCGGGACCTCGGCGCAGGATTTCATTCACCATGATCTGATCGAGCGGCTCGGGATCAGCGGCATCGCGGTCGGCTACGATTTTCATTTCGGCAAGGGGCGCGTGGGCTCGCCGAGCCTGCTGGTCAGCGAGGCGCCACGGCTCGGCATCGAGGTCGACGTGCAGGCGCATGTCGACATCGAGGAGCGGCCGGTCTCCTCCAGCGCCATCCGCATGGCGCTCGCGGAGGGCCAGATCGACGACGCCACCAGGATGCTCGGCGCGCCATGGTTCGTGACCGGCGAGGTGATCCACGGCGAGAAGCGCGGCCGCGACCTCGGTTTTCCCACCGCCAACATCCGCCTCGACGCCAATTGCGGGCTCAGGCACGGCATCTACGCGGTGCGGGTCGGCCGCGGCGAGCAGCGCTTCGACGGCGTCGCGAGCTTCGGCCGCCGTCCCACCTTCGACAATGGCGCGGTGCTGCTGGAAGTGTTCCTGTTCGATTTCACGGGCGATCTCTACGGCACAACGCTGGACATAGCTTTCATCGGCTTCATCCGCGAGGAGCTGAAGTTCGACAGCGTGGACGCGCTGGTCGTCCAGATGAACGACGACAGTGCCCGTGCCCGCGCCATGCTGGCCGCTTCCCCGCTGGCATTCCCGAAACTCGGGGTCCTCGATTCGTCATCCTGAGGCGCGAGCCGACAGGCGAGCCTCGAAGGATGAGCCAGAGCACGCAGCCCATCCTTCGAGACGCGGCCCAGGGCCGCTCCTCAGACGGCGGGTACCCCGGCAGGCTTTGCGATTCCCCGTCCGGCTGCTATGGAAAGCCGCATGTTTGCGCGGCGCACCATCAGCATTAGCGGCCCGGCTTCCGCCTGAGTTCCGGCTCGGCGCAAGACCGGGTACCCACCATTCATCCGCGAATGAACCGCGTTTCCGCGCCCTTTTGAGCCAAACCAGAGCCTTCATGTCCGAAAAGCCCCAAAAAGCCGAAGCCAACGACTATTCCAAGACCCTGTTCCTGCCGCAGACGGAATTCCCGATGCGCGCCGGCCTGCCGCAGCGCGAGCCGGAAATTCTCAAGAGCTGGAACGACATCGGCCTGTACGACCGGCTGCGCGAACAGGCCCGCGGCCGCACCAAATTCGTGCTGCATGACGGCCCGCCCTACGCCAATGGCAACATCCATATCGGGCACGCGCTGAACAAGATCCTCAAGGACGTGGTGACCAAGAGCCAGCAGATGCTCGGCTTCGATTCCAACTACGTGCCGGGCTGGGACTGCCACGGCCTGCCGATCGAATGGAAGATCGAGGAGGAGAACTACCGCTCCAAGGGCAAGCAGAAGCCTGATTTTCGCGATTCCGCGGCGATGGTGGCGTTCCGCAGGGAGTGCCGGGCTTACGCGACGCATTGGCTCAACGTGCAGCGCGAGGAATTCAAGCGGCTCGGCATCATCGGCGACTGGGACCACCCCTACGCCACCATGGATTATTTCGCCGAAGCCCAGATCGCGCGCGAATTGATGAAGTTCGCCGCCAACGGCACGCTGTATCGCGGCTCCAAGCCTGTGATGTGGAGCGTGGTGGAAAAAACCGCGCTGGCGGAAGCCGAGGTCGAATACGAGGACTACACCAGCGATACCGTGTGGGTGAAGTTTCCGGTGACCTCGCCGGCGCACGGCACGCTTGCCGGCGCCTGCGTGGTGATCTGGACCACCACGCCATGGACGCTGCCCGGCAATCGCGCCATCAGTTTTTCGCCGAAGATCGGCTATGGCCTTTACAAGGTCACTGACGCGCCCGCCGACAACTGGGCGAAAAACGGCGATCTCCTGATCCTGGCCGATGCGCTGGCCGAAGGCGTGTTCAAGCAGGCCCGCGTCGCGGCCTACGAGAAGGTCCGCGATATCCCCGCCGATACGCTCGACGCGGTGGAATGCGCGCACCCGCTGAAAGGTCTCGCCGGCGGCTATCAATTCAAGGTCCCGCTGCTTCCAGGCGAGCACGTCACCGCCGACACCGGCACCGGCTTTGTCCATACCGCACCGGGCCACGGCCGCGAGGACTTCGATGTCTGGACGGCGAATGCACGTGAGCTCGAAGCGCGCGGGATCAACTCCACTATCCCCTACACCGTCGACGAGAACGGCGCGCTTACCGATCAGGCCCCGGGCTTCACGGGAAAACGCGTCATCAACGACAAGGGCGAAAAGGGCGACGCCAATGAGGCCGTGATCAAGGCGCTGGTCGACGCCGGCATGCTGCTGGCGCGCGGCCGTCTCAAGCACCAATATCCGCATTCGTGGCGATCGAAGAAGCCGGTGATCTTCCGCAACACGCCGCAATGGTTCATCGCCATGGATAAGGACATCGCGGATCGTGGGGTCGCAAAACCCGGCGATACCCTGCGCGCCCGCGCGCTGCAGGCGATCTCGGTGACGCAATGGGTGCCGCCGGCGGGACAGAATCGCATCAACGGCATGATTTCGGGCCGGCCCGACTGGGTGATCTCGCGCCAGCGCGCCTGGGGCGTGCCGATCGCGGTGTTCATCCGCGAGAAGGGCGACGGCTCGGCCGAAATCCTGAAAGACGATGCCGTCAACCAGCGCATCGCGGACGCTTTCGCAAAGGAAGGCGCCGACGCCTGGTACATGGACGGCGCCCGCGAGCGCTTCCTGGCCTCGCTCGCCAACGAGGAATGGAAGAAGATCGACGACATCTGCGATGTCTGGTTCGATTCCGGATCGACGCACGCCTTCGTGCTGGAAGACCCCGTGCACTTCCCGGGGCTCGCCGGCATCAGGCGCAAGGTCGACGGCGGCAACGACACCGTGATGTATCTCGAAGGGTCGGACCAGCACCGCGGCTGGTTTCACTCCTCGCTGCTGGAAAGCTGCGGCACCCGCGGCCGCGCGCCCTATGACGTCGTGCTCACGCACGGCTTCACGCTCGACGAGAACGGCCGCAAGATGTCGAAGTCGCTCGGCAACACCGTCGAGCCGCAGAAGGTGATGAAGGATTCCGGCGCCGACATTTTGCGGCTGTGGGTCTGCGCCACCGACTATGCCGACGACCAGCGCATCGGCCCGGAGATCCTCAAGAACACCATCGAGACCTATCGCAAGCTACGCAACTCGATCCGCTGGATGCTCGGCACGTTGCACCATTTCCACCGCGGCGACGCGGTGGCGCATGCCGACATGCCGGAGCTGGAGCGGCTGATGCTGCACCAGCTCGCCGAACAGGCCGAAATCGTGCGCAAGGCCTATGCCGAATTCGACTACAAGACCGTGGTCGCGACCCTCTCGGCCTTCATGAACACCGAATTG
This sequence comes from uncultured Alphaproteobacteria bacterium, assembly GCA_963831585.1. GTDB lineage: Bacteria > Pseudomonadota > Alphaproteobacteria > Rhizobiales > Xanthobacteraceae > Bradyrhizobium. Next base: position 371,302 of record CAWHRA010000032.1, read on the forward strand.
TCGGCGTTCTATTTCGACATCCGCAAGGACACGCTGTATTGCGATCCGCCGTCGTCGCTGGCGCGCAAGGCCGCGCTGACCGCAATCGACGTGATCTGCAACGCGATCCTGCGCTGGTTCGCGCCGGTGTTGAGCTTCACGACCGAGGAGGCCTGGCGGATGTACCGGCCGGATGCTGAGCCGTCGGTGCATTTGACGCTGTTTCCGGACGGGCTTGAAAGTCTGCGCGACGAGAAGCTCGCCGCGAAGTGGCAGACCATCCGCGATGTCCGCCGCGTCGTCACCGGCGCGCTGGAACTCGAGCGCGCGGCCAAGCGTATCGGCTCCTCGCTGGAGGCCTCGCCGATCATCTATGTCGCCGACCGGCAGGTGCTCGCGACCCTGTTCGATATCGACCTCGCCGAGGTCTGCATCACCTCGAACTACGAGGTGAGAGAGGACGAGGCGCCCGCGGATGCGTTCCGTCTCGATAATATTCCCGGCGTCGCCGTGGTGGTCGAAAAGGCCGTGGGGATCAAATGCGCGCGGTCGTGGAAGATCCTTCAGACCGTCGGCAGCGACCCCGAATATCCCGACGTCTCGCCGCGTGACGCGCAGGCGCTGCGGGAGTGGAAGGCACTCGGAGTGACGGTTTGAACTCCCCCATGCGCCCCGGAATCATCGCGGCCCTCGTCGCGGTCGCCATCGACCAGGCGACAAAGCTCTGGCTGCTGCGGGTATTCGACATCGCCGCCCATCACGGCAAGGTGACGGTGACGCCGTTCTTCGACCTCGTGCTGGTCTGGAATACCGGCATCAGCTACGGCTGGTTTCAGGACGAGGGCGCGGCCGGCCAGGCCGTCCTGCTCGCGGTCAAGGCGGTGGCGGTGGTCGTTTTGGCGATCTGGATGGCGCGTTCGCAGAGCCGGCTCGCCACGATCGCGCTCGGCCTGATCATCGGCGGCGCCGTCGGCAACGCCATCGACCGCCTCGCCTATGGCGCGGTGGTCGATTTCGCCCTGTTTCACGTCCAGATCGGCGGAAAAGTCTTCAATTGGTATGTGTTTAACGTCGCCGACGTGGCGATTGTTGCCGGGGTAGCGGCCCTGCTGTATGACTCCTTCCTGGGGGTACCCGCCGCAAAAGCGCCCTGATCCCGGCTGATACGGACCCCCCGGAATAGTGCCCAGAAGGTGCGGAGCGTGCGCCTTGACCGGCGTGCGGTTCACGGAAACAAAACGGGAATAGCGATGCGCGACACCGAAGCCGGCGTTTGGATGCTGCAAGATTCGCTGAGGCGCGCCCTGCGGCTCGCCGTGGTCGCCATGGGCGTCGGCCTGGTGATGACGACTGGCGCCGCGCGCGCCCAGGATGACGACGAAGACGACCAGACCTTCGAAGAGAAGATCATCGGCAACATCATGGCCGGAATCGGCGGCACCAATATGGAGAACCGCGGCATCGAGTATCGCGAGCGCTCGCCTTTGGTGGTGCCGCCCAAGCTCGATCTGCCACCGCCGGAGTCGGTGAAGGGCGAAATCAAGGATCCGAACTGGCCGAAGGACCCGGACGAAAAGCGGCGGAAGGCTGCGATCGCGGCCCGCAAGAAAAGCGCGGCCAAGACTCCCGCAGAAGCCGCCCGGCTGCTGACACCCGATGAGCTCAATGTCGGCAGGACGGCCGCCCCCGTCCGCACCAATAACGATCCGCTCACGCCGGGCGACAAGCCCAATCCGATGCTCAGCCCGGCGCAGCTCGGCTACACCGGCGGCCTCTTCAACCTTTTCAAGGGCAGCAAGCCCGAGTCGATCCCGTTCACGGGCGAGCCGACACGGGAAACCCTGACCCAGCCGCCTGCCGGGTATCAGACGCCGTCGCCGAATTTCGCTTACGGCACCGGACCGAACGATCAGAAATCGCTGAACACGCGTACCGACGTGATGTCGGGCAAAGAGGTCGGCAATTGACCCCTGGCGCCGGTCCCCGGGAACGCCGGACACCGGCAGTCGCGGCCGGCGACAGGAAGGGTCGGCCGCTGCCCGTGCGTTGCCGGAATGACCGGTAACGACGCTTAGAACAGAAAGCCCGCGGCAACGCTTTGCACCCTCGAATCCGCCCTCGCGAACAAGGAGTGACCGCGATCAGCCGACATCCAGGCTGACAGCGGTCAGGACATGCCATGACCTCAAGACTTCGAATAGCCGTCCGAATTGCCGCGGCGCTGGCACTCGTCATCGTTCCCTCGCTTGCCTCGCGAGCCGCGCTGGCCCAGACCACGGTGACATCGGATCCCCCGGCCAGTTTCACGCTTGCCAACGGCCTGAAGGTCGTGGTGATCCCCGATCACCGCACGCCGGTCGTGACGCAGATGATCTGGTACAAGGTCGGGTCCGCCGACGAGACGCCGGGCAAATCGGGCCTGGCGCATTTTCTCGAACATCTGATGTTCAAGGGGACCGCCAAGCATCCGGCCGGCGAATTTTCCCAGACCGTGCTGCGGATTGGCGGCAATGAGAATGCCTTCACCTCGGTCGACTACACCGGCTATTTCCAGCGCGTGCCGCGCGACCAGCTGCCGAAGATGATGGAGTTCGAGGCCGACCGCATGACCGGCCTGATCCTCAAGGACGAGAACGTGCTGCCCGAGCGCGACGTCGTGCTCGAGGAATACAACATGCGGGTCGCCAACAACCCGGAGGCGCGGCTGATCGAACAGATCATGGCGGCGCTATATCTCAATCACCCCTATGGCCGTCCCGTGATCGGCTGGCACCAGGAAATCGAGAAGCTCGACCGTGAGGACGCGCTGGCGTTCTACCGGCGCTTCTATGCCCCGAACAACGCGACCCTGGTGATTGCCGGCGACGTCGACGTCAAGGATGTCCGCCCGATGGCGGAACAGACCTTCGGCCAGGTCGCGCCGCAGCCCGCGATCCCGGCGCGGCGGATTCGCCCGCAGGAGCCTGAGCCGGTCGCGCCGCGCACCGTCACGCTCGCCGACGCCAGGGTCGAACAGCCGAGCCTGAAACGCTATTATCTGGTTCCCTCCGCCACGACCGCCGCGGCCGGCGAAGGCCCGGCGCTCGACGTGCTGGCGCAGTTGATGGGCAACGGCAACAATTCCTATCTCTACCGGGCGCTGGTGGTCGACAAGCCGCTCGCGGTCAGCGCCGGCGCCGGCTATCAGGGCACCTCGCTCGATGCGACCCAGTTCTCGATCTCGGCCTCGCCGAAGCCCGGCGTGGAGTTCTCGCAGATCGAACAGGTGATCGACCGTGTGATCGCCGAGGTCTGCCAGAATCCCGTACGGTCGGAGGATCTGGAACGCGTCAAAACCCAGCTCATCGCGGAAGCGATCTACGCCCAGGACAATCAGGCGACGCTGGCGCGCTGGTATGGCGGCGCGCTCACCACCGGCCTGAGCATCGAGGACATCCGTAGCTGGCCCGACCGCATTCGCGCCGTCACCGCCGAACAGGTCCGCGCCGCCGCGCAGAAATGGCTCGACAAGAAGCGATCGGTGACTGGCTATCTGATAAAGGACACCACGGCGAAGCGCGAGGAGAAGCGTTCGTGAGCAATTCCATGACGTACACACGGCGCCTTGTGCTGATTGCCGCCGCCGGCCTCGCGATCACGGCGCTGTCGTCGGTGCCCTCGCACGCGGCCGCAAAGATTCAGCATCTGATTTCGCCCGGAGGCATCGAGGCGTGGTTCGTGCAGGACTCCACCGTGCCGCTGATCGCGATGGAGTATGCCTTCGGCGGCGGCGCCACCCAGGACCCGGCCGGCAAGGCCGGCGTCGGCAACCTGGTTGCCGACACGCTCGACGAGGGATCGGGCGATCTGGATTCCAATACGTTTCACGAACGGCTCGACCGCCGCGCCATCGAACTGAGCTTCTCCTCGGCGCGGGATTATTTCCGCGGCAGCCTGCGCATGCTCAAGGACAACAAGGACGAAGCCTTCGACCTGCTGCGGATGGCGCTGACCTCGCCGCATTTCGACAGCGCCGATGTCGAACGCGTCCGTTCGCAGGTGATCTCGAACCTGAGGCGCGAGACCACCAATCCTTCCGCGCTCGCTGGCCGCAAGTTCCTGGAAATGGCCTATGGCGACCACCCCTATGGCCGGCAGGCCAACGGCACCCTGGAAAGCGTGCCGAAAATCGAGATCGCCGATCTGAAGGACTATGTCCGCCGCGTGCTGGCCAAGGATACGCTGAGGATCGCCGTGGTCGGCGATGTCGACCCGGCCACGCTCGGTGCGCTGCTCGACAAGACCTTCGGCGGCTTGCCGCCCAAGGCGAGCCTGACGCCGGTCCCCGACGTGGAGGCCGCCAAGCCGCCGGAGCGGGCGTTCATTCCGCTCGACGTGCCGCAGACCGTGGTCACCTTCGGCGGTCCCGGCATCAAGCGCCACGACCCTAATTTCATGGCCGCCTATGTCGTCAACCACATCCTCGGCGGCGGAGGCCTGTCGTCGCGCCTCTATCACGAAGTCCGCGAGAAGCGCGGGCTGGCCTATTCGGTGTATGAAGCGCTGCTGTGGATGGATCACTCCGCGATGTTCGTCGGCAATACCGGCACCCGTGCTGACCGCGCCGGCGAAACCGTCGACGCCATCGAGAAGGAAATCCGGAAGATGGCCGAGGATGGTCCGACCCAGACCGAGCTGGACGAGGCCAAGTCCTATCTGAAGGGCTCGCAGATGCTGGCGCTCGACACGTCGTCGAAGCTCGCCGGCGCGCTGCTGCAATACCAACTCGACAAGCTACCGATCGACTACATCGAAAAGCGCAACGCCATCGTCGATGCCGTGACGCTCGACGACGCCAAGAAGGCGGCCCGGCGGCTGTGGGGCCAGGGCCTGCTCACCGTGATCGTCGGCCGCGCTCCGCAAGCCGCCGCGCAGCCCGCGGCCGCGACCCCGCCACCGACGGCGAAGAACTAGCGCCAGCCGCTGTTTCCTTCCCGTGTCCCGGACGCGGCGCAGCGCCTCTTGGCGGTGCACCGCAGAGCCGGGACCCACGCCCTTCAACCGCCCGATGGACCCCGGATCAACGGGCAGCACGGCGAAGGGGCCGCGCTGCGCCGCATCCGGGCGAACGAGCCCCCTTCCATCCTTCGAGCACAATCCACACAAACCCGCTATTCTGCCCGAAGCCGAATCCCGTCGGGGGACACGCGGCCTTTTCGGTGACGCCATGCTGCGGATTTCCCGCGACCTCGCAATCGACGAGAATGACATCGAAGTTTCCTTCGTCCGCGCCTCCGGGCCGGGCGGGCAGAACGTCAACAAGCTCTCCACGGCCGCGCAATTGCGGTTCGATACGCGCCGGATCCAGCTTGCGCCCGATGTCGCCGCCCGTCTGAACCGGCTGGCCGGACAGCGCATGACCAAGGACGGCGTGATCGTGATGCACGGGCAACGCTTTCGCACCCAGGAGCGCAACCGCGCCGACGTGATCGACCGGTTGGTCGAACTCTTGCGCGAGGCCTCGGTGCGGCCCACCCCACGGCGGGCGACCCGGCCGACGCTGGGATCGAAACAGCGCCGGCTCGAAGGCAAGAAGCGCCGCAGCGACGTCAAGGCCAAACGCGGCTCGGCGCGATTCGACGATTGAGGCCATTTTGCGCGCGGCAGCGTGCGCAGCGCGATAGCGCTTTGTTCCACCAAAAACAGCCCGCTACTACCACCGCTTGTTCGCGACGACTTAAGCTCGATCCGCGCCAACGGTAACAGTCATGCAAAAACGACGTGCGACACTTGTCATGAGTCTGGCATTTTGCAGCGCGACATCGATGGTCGCTGTCGCGCCGGCACAAATGTCCTTGCCGGAGGCAAAGCCGGTGAACGGCGCCGCGCTGTTCAAGCAGCAATGCGCCACCTGCCACACCACCGATCTTTCCGACCCGCTCCGTCAGGGGCCGCCGCTGGTGCACATCGTCGGCCGGCAGGCCGGCAAGTTCGAAGGCTTCTCCTACTCGCCGGCGCTGGCGCGGGCCGATTTCAGTTGGGACGAGGCCAGGCTCGATGCGTGGCTGACGAATCCGCAGGACGTCATTCCCGGCGCTATCATGCCATACCGGCAACCGAGGCCGGAGACGCGCGCCGCCATCATCGGATACCTCAAGGGATTGAACTGAATGGCAAAGCCGGTCCACTCGATGATCCGCGTACTCGACGAGGCCAGATCGCTCGACTTCTACGCCCGCGCCTTCGGGCTCGAAGTCGCCGATCATCTCAAATTCGAAGGCTTTGCGCTGATCTATCTGCGTCATCCCTCGTCGTCCTTCGAGGTCGAACTGACAGTGAATTTCGATCGTAATGAGGCTTACGCGCTCGGCGACGGATATGGCCATCTCGCCGTTGTGGTCGACGATCTCGACGCCGAACACGCCCGCTTCGAGCGGGAGAAACTCGCCCCCGGACCGTTGCGCGATTTCAAGCATGACGGCGCCACGCTGGCGCGCTTCTTCTTCGTTTCCGACCCCGATGGCTACAAGATCGAAGTGATCCAGAAAGGCGGTCGCTTCGGCTGAACGTTCTTACCGACAAAAAACATTCAATGGAGGATACCCATGAGAGAAGTCGACCGTCGAAGCAAATTCAACCGCCGGATCTTTCTGCAGGGTGCCGCGAGCGCCGTTCCGGCCGCAGCCGTCGCGGCAAGCGCCGGGCTCGGCATCGAGGATGCGTGGGCCGCGGATGCGACCACGCTCACGCCCGCGACCTTGAAGACCCTCGTGAAGGTCGCGCGCGACATCTATCCGCACGACATGCTGGTCGACAGCTACTACATCACCGCGATCAAGCCATGGGACGCCAAGGCGGCGAAAGATCCCGCCATCAAGGCGATGCTGGAAGACGGCGTTCGTCGTCTCGATCAGGACGCGCAGGACCGCCACAAGCTTGCCTACGCCCAGGTGCCGTGGGAGGCCGACCGCGTCGTGCTGCTCCAGGGCGTCGAGCAGACCGCCTTCTTCAAGCAGGTTCGCTCCGACCTCGTCGTCTCGCTCTACAACCAGGAAGAGCTGTGGCCGAAATTCGGCTACGAGGGCTCCTCTGCCGAACATGGCGGGTACATCAAGCGCGGTTTCAACGACATCGACTGGCTCCCGAAGGTCTGAACAGGACGTCGGGCAGAACATCAGTTGGGAGGATATCACATGGCAAAATTCGATCTGAATGACGATGGCGTGGTGGTGATCGTTGGCTCCGGCGCTGGCGGCGGGACGCTCGGCAACGAGCTGGCGCAGAAGGGCGTCAAGGTCGTGATCCTGGAGGCCGGCCCGCGCGTCGAGATCCAGGACTTCATCAACAACGAGTGGGAGAGTTTCACGCAGCTGGCGTGGAAGGACATGCGAACGACATCGGGCAGCTGGCGCGTCGCCAAGGACTTCGCCAACCTGCCGGCGTGGATCGTCAAGTCGGTCGGTGGCTCGACGGTGCATTGGGCCGGCGCGTCGCTGCGCTTCGACGAGCATGAATTCCACGTCAAGACCACCTACGGCAATGTGCCGGGCGCCAACCTGCTGGATTGGCCGATCACGCTTGCCGAAATGGAGCCATGGTACGCCAAGGCCGAGGACAAGATGGGCGTCACCCGCACCAACAACATCCCGGGACTGCCGGGCAACAACAATTTCAAGGTGATGGAAGCCGGCGCCAGAAAGCTCGGCTACAAGGAGGTCCACACCGGACGGATGGCGATCAACAGCGAGCCGCGCGACGGCCGCGGCTCCTGCCAGCAGATCGGGTTCTGTTTCCAGGGCTGCAAGTCCGGCGCGAAATGGTCGACGCTCTATACGGAAATCCCCAAGGGCGAGGCGACCGGCAACCTCGAAGTCCGCCCCGGCAGCATGGCGCTCAAGATCGAGCACGATGCGGCGGGCAAAGTCACCGGCGTCGTCTATGCCGACGAGGCCGGAAAGACCCAGCGGCAGAAGGCGCGCATCGTCGCCGTCGCCGGCAATTCGATCGAGAGCCCGCGCCTGTTGCTCAACAGCGCCACCAGCGCGTTCCCCGACGGCCTTGCCAACAGTTCCGGACAGGTCGGTCGCAATTACATGCGTCACATGACCGGCAGCGTCTACGCGGTGTTCGACAGGTCGGTTCACATGTATCGCGGCACCACCATGGCCGGCATCATCCGCGACGAGGCCAAGCACGACCCGTCGCGCGGCTTCATGGGCGGCTATGAAATGGAGACGCTGTCGCTCGGCTTGCCCTTCATGGCGGCGTTCCTCAATCCGGGCGCGTGGGGCCGCCCGTTCACCTCGGCGATGGAAGGCTATCCGCGCATGGCCGGGATGTGGCTGGTCGGCGAGGACATGCCGCAGGAAACCAACCGCATCACGCTCGACCCAAAGGCCAAGGACACATTCGGCTTGCCGGTCGCCAGCGTCCACTACGACGATCACCCCAACGACATCGCCATGCGCGATCATGCCTACAAAAAGGGTGCCGCGGTCTACGAAGCGGTTGGCGCGACCGTGACCTATCCCACCACGCCCTATCCGAGCACCCACAATCTCGGCACCAACCGCATGAGCGCCAAGGCGAAGGACGGTGTCGTGAACAAGTTCGGCCAGACCCACGACGTCAAGAATCTGTTCGTCTCGGACGGCAGCCAGTTCACGACCGGCGCGGCCTGCAATCCGACGCTGACCATCGTGGCGCTGGCCATCCGGCAGGCCGACCATATCGCCGGCGCCATGCAGCGAAAGGAAATCTAGTACGGCACCAACTCGATCATCCCGGATACGCCAACGGCGCGTCCGGGGTGACCCGTTGAAAGCCAATCCGGCTGCGATCGATGCGCTATTCGGCCGCGACCAGCGTCGGCGCCGGAGCATCGAGATAATCGGGCGCGGCCACCGCGGCTTTCGAGCGATAGATCAGGCAGGAACAGCGCAGCAGCGAAGCAAAATTATGCACCTCGCCGCAATGATCGAGAACCTCGCTGTGCAGGCATGATAGGAATTTCGCGAGACTCATGTCCTGCTTGCTCGCGATCTCTTCAAGCGTATCCCAAAACGCCATCTCGAGCCGGATCGATGTGGAATGGCCATCGATGCGGAGCGATCGGGTTTGCGATTCATAGTCACGTTGAGGCTGGTGGGCGAACAGCTGACACATAGACATCCCTCCCGACGTTTTTATAAGTTTTCCAAACGATATACCCAGTCCGCACGGCTCACAATGTTCCGTTCATGAAGCCGCCCATGGGGCAGATCGGGCGCGCGAGTGGCCCGCATCCCTTTGCTTGGCCGCATCTTTTTTGCGACGATCGTTCTGGTTCGCCTCGCGCGGACCGGTCGCAAGCTTCGGTGCCGCGACCGAGACCCTTGCCGTGAACAGCGGGGAGAGTCGACGAAACCGCCTGGGTATTAGCCGCCCTCGCCCTCCCGCCGCAGTGCGAAAGCGCCTAGATTGGGCTTCCATTAGGCCCTGAGTCGCCCCATCCCATGCCCGTCCGCCAGCTTCCCGAACAAATCGTCAACCGCATCGCCGCCGGCGAGGTGGTCGAGCGTCCGGCGAGCGTGGTCAAGGAACTCGTCGAGAATGCCATCGATGCCGGCGCCAGCCGGATCGACATCTTCACCGATGGCGGCGGGCGGCGGCGGATCGGCATCACCGACGACGGCAGCGGCATGAGCCATGGCGATCTGGCACTCGCCGTAGATCGGCACGCGACGTCCAAGCTCGATGACGAGGACCTGCTGGCGATCCGCACGCTGGGGTTTCGCGGCGAGGCGCTGCCCTCAATCGGCGCGGTGGCCAAGCTCGGCATCACCACGCGCCACGCCGGCGAGCCGCATGCATGGTCGCTGTCGGTCGAAGGCGGGATGAAGTCCGCGATCATGCCGGCGGCGCTCTCGCAGGGCACCCGCGTCGAGGTCAGCGATCTCTTCTACGCGACGCCGGCGCGGCTGAAATTTCTCAAGACCGACCGCACCGAGGCCGAGGCGATCCGGGAGGTGGTGCGGCGGCTGGCCATGGCGCGGCCCGACATCGCCTTTACGCTGGCCGGCGAGGAGCGCGCGCCGGTCACCTGGGCCGCGGCGCTGCCGGGCAGCGCCGGCCGATTGACGCGGCTTGGCGATATCCTGGGCAGTGATTTCCGTTCCAGCGCCATCGAAGTCCGGGCCGAGCGCGAAGGCGTCGTGGTCGAAGGCTTTGCCGCCGCGCCGTCGCTGACGCGGGCCAATGCGCTCGGGCAATATCTGTTCGTCAACGGCCGTCCCGTGCGCGACAAGCTCATTCTCGGCGCGGTGCGCGCGGCCTATTCCGATTATCTGCCGCGCGACCGCCATCCCGTGGTGGCGCTTTTCGTGACGCTCGATTGCGCCGAGGTCGACGCCAATGTGCATCCGGCCAAGACCGAGGTGCGGTTTCGCAATGCCGGGCTGGTGCGCGCCCTGATCGTGCACGCACTGAAGGAAGGCCTTGCCCGCGAAGGCAGGCGCACCGCCGCCAACAGCGACGGCGCTGCGCTGGCCTCGTTCCGACCCTCGTTCGCGCCGCGCGCCAATTGGGACTGGCGGCGGTCGCCGGCGTTTCCGGCCGGCGGCATGCCCGGTTACGGGGGCTCGGCGGCGACCGCCTTTGCGGAGCCGGGACAGGCCGCGTTCGATGTCGGCGCGCCGACCGCGGATGTGCGCTTCGAGGAAGCAGCCTCCGCCGATCTGCTCGACCGGCCGCTTGGCGCGGCGCGAACGCAGATCCACGAGACCTATATCGTGTCGCAGACCCGCGACGGCCTGATCGTGGTGGACCAGCACGCCGCGCATGAACGCATCGTCTATGAGCGGCTGAAGGCCTCGCTGGCGAGGAACGGCGTGCAGCGGCAGATCCTGTTGATTCCGGAAATCGTCGAGCTCGACGAGGCCACCGTGGAGAAACTGCTGGCGCGCGCCGAGGAGCTGGCCTCGTTCGGGCTTGCGATCGAATCCTTCGGCCCCGGCGCGGTCGCGGTGCGCGAGACGCCCTCGCTGCTCGGCAAGACCAATGCGGCCGCGCTGTTGCGCGATCTCGCCGAGCACATGGAAGAATGGGACGAAGCGCTGCCGCTGGAACGCCGGCTGATGCATGTCGCGGCCACCATGGCCTGCCACGGCTCGGTCCGCGCCGGCCGCCGCCTCAAGCCGGAGGAGATGAACGCGCTGCTCCGCGAAATGGAAGACACGCCGAACTCCGGCCAGTGCAACCACGGCCGGCCGACCTATGTGGAATTGAAGCTCGCCGATATCGAGAAGCTGTTCGGGCGGCGGTGAGAGGCGAAGGCGTAGGATGGGTTGAGCGAAGCGATACCTATCATCCCGCCGGAAGCCAGGGTTTCGCTTCGCTCAATCCATCCTACGGATACCGCAAGAACACAAACTCCGTATCGTCGTACGCCCGCCGCTCCAGTTCCGTAAATCCATCCGGCGCGGCGAATTCCGCCGCCTTGGCTTCTTCCACCACCAGCAATGCGCCCGCTGTCAGCCAGCCGCCGTCGCGCAGTGAGGCCAGCGCCTTCTCGGCAAGTTTCATGCGGTAAGGCGGATCGAGGAACACCAGCGAGAACGGTTCCATCGGGTGCGCCGGGCCGAGGTCGGTCGCGTCGCGGCGGTAGACCTTGGTCACGCCACCGAGGCCCAGCGCCTCGACATTGTTGCGCAACAGCGCCCTCGCCTCGGCGCCGTTGTCGACGAACAGCGCGAACGCAGCCCCTCGCGAGACCGCTTCGATGCCGAGCGCGCCGGTTCCGGCGAACAGGTCGAGCACGCGCGCGCCCTCGATCGGATCGTCATAGGCATGCACGAGAATATTGAACAGCGACTCGCGCAAGCGGTCCGCGGTCGGGCGGATATCGCGCGACGAGGGCGAGGCGAGATTGCGGCCCTTCAGCCGACCACCGACGACGCGCATCACTCCCTACTCGTCCCGCGGCTTGAGATCGCGCTTGCCGTGATAGCCGCGCTGCGGACGGCGCGGCGGGCCGTAGCCATTGGCTTCGGCCTCGTTGCGGGCGCGGGCTTCCTCGCTGCCGGTGCGCTGCACCAGCACGCGGCGGCCCTTGCGGTCGGCGATCAGCGCGCTCTTGCCGGCCGGCTTGAACGGTTTCTTCTCGCGCGGCCCAGTTTCCTCCACCTCGGCCGGCGCCTCGCCCGGCATCGGCCGGTTGAAATCCGCGCCTGCAAGCGTGGCGATCTTTTCGCCGAGCTGCTCGCGCAGTACGCGCGTCTTGACCTCCTCGACCTGGCCTTCGCCAAGTTCGGCGAGCTGGAACGGGCCGTAGGACACCCGGATCAGCCGGTTCACCTCGAGACCGAGATGCGCCAGCACGTTGCGCACCTCGCGGTTCTTGCCTTCGCGGATCGCAAACACCAGCCAGACATTGGCGCCCTGGTCGCGCTCCAGGGTGGCGTCGATCGGGCCGTATTTGACGCCCTCGACCTCGACGCCCTTCTTCAGCTCGTCGAGCTGGCCCTGTGTCACCTCGCCATGGGCGCGAACGCGATAGCGCCGCAGCCAGCCGGTGTCAGGCAATTCCAGCGCGCGCGCCAGCCCGCCGTCATTGGTCAGCAGCAGCAGGCCCTCGGTATTGAAATCGAGCCGGCCGATCGAGATCAGCCGCGGCAACCCCTCCGGCAGATTGTCGAACACCGTCGGCCGTCCTTCCGGGTCGGCATGGGTGGTCATCAGCCCGCGCGGCTTGTGATACAGAAACAGCCGCGTGCGCTCGCGCGGCGGCAACGGCTTGCCGTCGACAGTGATGGCGTCGTTGGCGGTAACGTCGAGCGCCGGCGAGTTGATGATGCGGCCGTTGACGGTGACGCGGCCCTGCACGATCCATTCCTCGGCGTCGCGGCGCGAGGCCAGCCCCGCCCGCGACAGCACTTTCGCGATGCGCTCGCCGGATTTTTTTTCGCGCGGCGGTCGCGCGGTGCGCCGCTCCTCGGGGGCGCGCTCGCGATAGGCGCCGCGGCCGCCGAACGCGGGACGTTTTGCAAAGACCTTGCTGTCGTCCTCGTTGTCGCGGCGCGGCCGGTCGCCATCGCTGCGCGGATGTTCCTGCCAGGAGGTGCCGCTTTCGCGCGGACGCTGGAATTTCGGACGGTCCTCGCGGGGACGATCGAATTTCGGTCGCTCGCGGAACGGGCGATCTCCATGCGGGCGATCCTCGCGCGAACGCGCAAACCGCGGGCGCTCGTCGCCGCCGCGTTCCTCGCGCGGCTTGTCGAAACGCGGCTTGTCGTAGCTGCGCTTTTCGAAATTCCGGGCGCCGTCGCGGGACGGACGGGCGTTGCGCCCGACATGGTCGGGTGAAGAAGCATCGCGCCTCTGCCACGGCTTCGAACTCGCCGCGATCCCCCGGGTTGCGATCCCGGTTGCGGTCGCCGAAATCCTTGCGCGGGCCGCGGTCCGGCGCGCCGCGCGACGAAAATTTCTTGTCGCCGCCGAATTTCCGCTCGGGCCGGTCACCGCGGGGACGGTCGCCATCGCGCGGCGGGCGCGCCGAATAGGGGCGATCTCCCCGCGGGCGGTCGCCCTCCTTGCGAAAACCTTCACCGCGCGGGGCGTACGGCCGCTTCTCTCCGCCGCCCTCGCGGGGCGCGTAAGGTTTCTTGTCGCCGAATTTCCGGTCCTGGAAACGGGAGGCCGGACGGGCATCGCCGCGCGGGGCGCGGTCGTCCCTGTTGAAATTCGGGCGGTCGCCGCGCGGGGCATAGGCGCGCTTTTCGCCGCGGGGACTGTCGTCGCGGTTGAAGCGCTGCGGACGCGGCCCGTCGTCCCGGCCACGGCGCGGGGCTGCCCCCTCGCGCTTGCCGGCGTACGGCTTGCCGCCGCCCGCATACGGCTTCTTGTCGTACGATCCGGCGCCTTCGGACCTGCCGGCTGAGGGGCGCTTCTCACCCTCGCCCTTCCCCGCAAAACCTCGCTTGGCGAACTTCTTCTCGGGCCCCCGCGCGGCGCCGGAGCGGCCCTTGCCACCGCCCTTACCGCCTCCTTTGCCGCCTCCCGGCCGGTCACGCCGGCCGCGGGAATCGTTGTTTTTGTCGTTATCGCGGGGCATGAATAGTCTCTCGTTGATGAAATGGCGATCAGGCGGATGTGGACGGGCTGTCACAGCGACAACGCACGCGCCCTTGGCTCAAGGCGCAATCTCACGCAAAACCGGTATCCACGTTTGCTGAATGGCCTTCCAGTAGCAGGTTTCTTCCGATGATACGAGGGATGACCGCCCCTTCTTTCATGGATTTGGCGCTGAAAACGGCGAAAAACGCCGCAAAAGCAGGCGAAGTCCCGATCGGATGCGTCATTGTCAGGGGTTACGAGGTCATCGCCACCGCCGGCAACCGCACCTTGACCGACCGCGATCCGACCGCGCATGCCGAAATCCTGGCGATCCGGCAGGCCGCCGAGGCGATCGGGACCGAGCGGCTGGTCGACTGCGATCTCTATGTGACGCTGGAGCCGTGCACGATGTGCGCGGGCGCGATCTCGTTCGCGCGGATCCGGCGGCTGTATTTTGGCGCCGCCGATCCGAAAGGCGGTGCGGTCGAGTTCGGCGTGCGGTTTTTCACCGCGCCGACCTGTCACCATGTGCCGGACGTGTATTCGGGGGTCGGCGAAACCGAGGCGGCGGCGCTGCTGAAGGAATTTTTCCGGGTGAGAAGGTAGCGACCCTGCTGCCCCGTCATTGCGAGCCAACGGGTCGCGCGAATGCGCGCCCGATGACAGGCTCCGCGAAGCAATCCATCGAGCCGCGAGGCAGGCTGGATTGCTTCGTCGCTGCGCTCCTCGCAATGACGACAATGACGGAATGCCCAAGCACCCCACTCAGCCCGCCAAAAAAAACGCCCTCAACGCCTTCGCCGTCGCGTCCGGATTTTCCTCCGTGAGAAAATGACCGGAATCAACAGGCGCGCCCGAGACATTGGTCGCCCAATTCTTCCAGGTGTCGAGCGGCGTCGCCGCGGCGCTGGCAATTCCGGCGTCGCCCCACAACGCCAGCATCGGGATCGTGATTTTCTTTCCTGCGTCGTGATCTTTCTTGTCGATCTCATAGTCGGCATAGGCGCCGGCGCGATAATCCTCGCACATCGCGTGCAGGCGCGAGGGATCGCCGAACGGCGCCAGATAATGCTCCAGCGCGCGCCTGTCGATCGCATCGAGATTTTTCGACTTGGTCTGGCTCGCCATCTTCTGCTTGAGGAAGAAATCGGGATTGCCTGATATCAACGTCTCCGGCAGCGGGGCGGGCTGCGCCAGGAAGGTCCAGTGATAGATCTTCAGCGCATAGAGCCGGTTCATGCGCTCCCAGTAATCATAGGTCGGCAGGATATCGAGCACCGCAAGCCGCGACAGCCGGCCGGGATGATCGAGCGCCAGCCGATAGGCGACGCGGCCGCCGCGGTCGTGTCCGGCGAGCGCAAAGTGCACATGGCCGAGCTGTTCCATCGCATCGATCATGGTCTGCGCCATCGCGCGCTTGGTGTAGGGCGTGTGATCCTTGTCGCTGTCCGGCATGTCCGACCAGCCGTAACCCGGAAGATCGGCGATGATCAGGGTGAAGCTGTCGGAGAGCTGTGGCGCGACGCGGTGCCACATCACATGGGTTTCGGAAAAGCCGTGCAGCAGCAACAGCGGCGGCCCCTTGCCGCCGACGCGCGCGAAAATGCGGCCCGCCCTCGTGTTGATCCATTCGGAAGCAAAACCAGGAAACAGGTCGGCGAGGTCGGACATCGAACGGACACTCCTTCACGACGGCGACGACGTTTGCTTCAAACTTTGTTTGCCGTTGCCGCCGGCACGTCCCGGATATATGCCATCCGGCAAGTCCAACCAACAATAGAACGGGGAAATGCCATGTCGATCGATTTCGAAATTCCGGCCGAGGCCAAGGCGATCCGCGAAAAGGTCCGCAAATGGGTGCAGGAGGAATGCATCCCCGCCGAGAAGGAGCTGGATTCCAAACCGCTCGACGAGGTGCTGGGCCCGCTGCGCAAGAAGGCCCGCGCGCAGGGGCTGTGGTGCCCGTTCGTGCCAAAGCAATATGGCGGCATGGGCCTTGGCCCGCTTGCCAATGCGCTGGTGCAGATGGAACTCGGCGAGAGCATGCTGGGCGCGCTCTCGATGAACACGCAAGGACCCGACGACGCCTCGATGATGACCATTCTCGAGCACGGCACCGAACACCAGAAGGAGAAGTTTCTCAAGCCGCTCCTCAATGGCGAGAAGCGCATCTGCTTCTCGATGACCGAAAAGGCCGCCGGCGCCGACGCCACCGGCATGCAGACCACGGCGGTCAAGGACGGCAACGAGAATTATGTCCTGAACGGCGAGAAATGGTTTTCGTCGTCCGCCAGCGTCGCCGACATGGCGCTGGTGATGGCGAAGACCGATCCCAACGCGCCGCGTCACCGGCAATATTCGACCTTCATCGTCGAATTGCCGAACCCCGGCTACAAGATCAAGCGCAATGTCGCCAACATGGCGATCGAGGGCCCGCATGACGACGTGCTGCATGGCGGCCACTCCGAGATCGAGATCAGGGATCTGAAGGTGCCCGCCGACAATCTGCTCGGCGGCGAGGGCAACGGTTTCAACATGGGCCAGCACCGCCTCGCCTATGGCCGCCTGCGCCACGGCATGCACAACGTCGCCAAGGCCCAGCGCGCGCTCGACATGGCGGTCGCGCATGTCACCAAACGTTCCACCTTCGGCACGCTGCTCGCCGATCGCCAGGCGGTGCAGTTCATGCTCGCGGACTGCGCCAGCGAGCTCTATATCGGCCGGCTGATGCTGCTGCACATCGCCTACAAGGCGGAAAAGGGCATGGACATCCGGCAGGAAAATTCGATCGCAAAGATCTTCCACGCCCACATGGTGCACAAGGTGATCGACACCGCGATCCAGCTCCACGGCGCGCTCGGCTTCAGCCAGGATACGCCGCTGGCACGGTGGTACACGCAGGTGCGCGCGCAGCGGCTGGTCGACGGCCCGGACGAGGTGCACAAGTGGAAGATCGGCAAGAACGTCATCAAGGCGTTTCGCGAGCACGGCACCACGGCGAGCGCCGTGGGCGGGGATTTGCTCTGACCGGGATGATTGCCGGGCTTGACCCGGCAATCCATCGTCTCCGAAGGATGCTTTTTGTGAAGATTGATGGATGCCCGGGTCAAGCCGGGGCATGACGAGTTGGTATATGTCCTGTCGCGTCCCGCAAACACAGCTTCGCGATCTCGCCGCGCGTTTCGCGCGAGTTTTGAGAGGAAACGTTCCGCCCCCGGGTAGTCTGAGGGCGCAGGGAAGACCGGGTGCGCGCTGCACCCGCGGTCTCGCGTGCAAAAAGCACAAATAAAAGCGCACACGAGCATACAGGTTCAGCGGAAGCAGTCCGGCCTTCCCTGCGCAGTGGTTTACGGCTTACTTCGAGCTCTCCCCGGTGATCGGGCTTTTTTGTCACCGTCATCCCCAAGAAGCTTGCTTCTCGAGAACTTGAACGCCAGCGTCGAGGCGTCAGGACCACACGACTTCGCCGTCCGCGTCGGTGCCGTTCGTTATGGGCACTTCCACATCCACCGCATCCCGCGCCCAACGTCCGTGACGACCGCGAAGCGCCCCTCTTGTGGGCACGAGACGGCGGATATATGGACTGATTTGCGATTTCTGAAAATCAGAATATTTTTGGAGAAGGGGCTGGACATGGGCACGCGAAAACACGCAAGTGATTTGCCCGTCGGGTTGTTGTGCCGCACGCACGCCCCCTTGACCGGAGGCACCACCAGCAGAGATGGGAGCGGTCGAGGTTCGCATCGGCTAGCGGATTTGCGGATACCATGTCCGGTTCCTGGTGCATCTCGGACTCAGGTCGGAGATCGCGTGAGGTCCGAGAAGTGCCTGCCATTAGGAGACATGGCTTGTGCAGTGGTCCAAAGAAAGTGCGAGGCCCGGATGAGGGCGGCCGGGCCTCTGCAAACACCTCAACAGCACCCTCCATGCCGCTCGGCAAATGCTGAGATGACGATATGGCTTGCTTTATTCGGCGCTTTGATTTGAAGCAATGTGTCGGCCACCGGGCTGATCGACTGATTTTTTTAGCTCGCGGTCAATCCGCTGTCGAACCCTGTATGCCGCCATGCCCGCAAGGTTGGTTCGAGTCCTGCCAGTCCTAACGGTTTCACCGATCTGAAAGCGCCATTGCCAGAAGCCCGTCTCGGCCCGCGCGATGCTATATTAAACGTCCCTGTGGTTCATGGCTTCGGTGGGTCGCCGCCCTTCGCCTCTTCCTCGGCCAGCAGCTTCAAGATCACTTTGCGTTGGACCTCGTCTTGAGTTTCTGCAAGGCGCTTGCTCAAGAGGGCTAGATTTTGCTTGCGGATGTACTTGTCCATTAGGCGCTCCTCGGCCGGATCGCTCTGTCGTCTCCCGGACATTAGCTCAACGGCAGCAAGTGCGAAAGCCGATAGTTAAAAAAACACCTTTCCAGCTCAATCCGCGAGTAAGGTTCCAAAGGCGAATCCGGCACCAAGGGTCCGCCGAACGTGAAATGATCTCCGTCATGGCCTTTCATTTCTTTCGGATTAGCAACGGGAGATATTCCGGCATTTCCGAACTGGACGACATCGCCGATGGCGACGCGTCATGGATGGAGATGACCAAGGTCTGCCGCGATTTGATCGGTGGCGTTTCGCAGGACCTGAAACAGAACACCGAGTGGAAGATCGAACTACTGGATGAGCACAAGAAGCCTTTGTTCCGCATTCGTCTTGTGGCAGAGACTTTGAACTGAAGCCGTGACGGTCAGAGAGCAAGGGTTGCGACCCGCAAAGCCCGTGGCAGCGCGGGTCGAACGAGAATACCAATGGCCTGCTGAGACAGTACTTTCCAAAGGGCACCGACTTGTCGGTGCATTCGCAAGCCCATCTGAACAAGGTGGCTCGTCAGCTAAACGAACGGCCGCGTGAGACCTTGCAATTCGAAACGCCAGCAGAGAGATTTAATGCCTGTGTTGCGTCGACGGGTTGAGCCGGCAACCCGATAGCGGACATTGCGGCACGCGGCCAGCATGTCCGTTTCGTGCCACAAATGGGAGTTGGAACCTGCGTCCGGCTCGAAAGTGGTTTGAGCTATATCAACTGAGCGATATCAAAATGATCTTTGCTAGTAGACCTCACCAAGCCTCGGCGGCAGAGGAGGTTACGATGGCCGAAATAAAGAAACTCTCCGTCGAAAAAGTGCTGAATAAGTTGCGCAGCAACGACGCGAAAAACTCGAAGATCAATCAGCTCGACAAAAAGGTTGAAGCGGCCGACGAAGATATCGAGCGCTTGAGAGCGGCGACCCGTCGCCTTAAGCCGGGGCGAGCTGGCTCGACTGGGCGCGACTGAGATTTCTGCAAATGCTCCTCAACCGCGTCGCGGGGTACTTACCATCGCTGCGGGACGCATCAGGTCGTTCGAGGCGATGGACCCTTCCGGGTCAAAAGGCGAAATGCTCGTTGCGAGCAGATGTTTTCCGCTCCTCACCCGATAGCGGACATTGCCCGCTGGACCGCTCATGTCCGAAAAGTGCCGAACAACTGACCTCATTCGATAATGTCGGCGCTTACGCTGAGCGACGGCGGGATGGTCAGCCCCAACGCTCTCGCGGTTTTCATGTTGATAGCGAAGTCAAGGCGCGTCGGGCCTTGGAACGGTAGCTCGCCTGCTTGCGTACCACCAAGAATGCGCTCCACATAACCTCCTGCTTGTTTGCCAAGCTCTTCAAGGCTGGGGCCGTAACCAATCAGGAAGCCTCGTTCAGCACTTTCGCGATGACCTCCAATTGTCGGCAATCCAGCTTTTAGCGCCAAGGCGCCAAGCTTCTCGCTATCGGCGAACAACTCCGGGGTAGGCACGACCATGAGGGCTTGCACCCCCTGACGGCGCATCGCATCAAATGCTGCCGCATACTCGTTGGGGCTATCGACCCAGATTTCGACCAGTTCCAGTCCGGCCCCGACAGCGGCCTTGCGCAAAGGCGGCAGGCCTGCTTCCACGACCTTGCGATGGCCGGACATCACCGCAATTCGATGCGCTGAAGACAAAGCCTCATGAAGCAGGGACAGACGCTTCACCTCCAGTTCCGGGGCAATCAGACAAACACCCGTGACATTGCCGCCCGGGTGCGCCCAACTATCCGCGATGCCGGCAAGAACCGGGTCCGCGCCCATTGGAGCCGCGATAATCGGAATTATGCTCGTCGCTGCGCGAGCCGCATGAACCGCCCAGTCGGATGTGGCGATGATGACATCTGCCTTGTCGGCGACCAGGGCTTCCGCCAGCGCCGGCATTTGATCCTCCGTACCCACGCGAATATCAACATGTAGATTTCGTCCTTCGACGAAGCCCCGCGTTGCCAAGTAGGGCAGAACCACAGAACGCATAGCGCTACCGTCTGCCAGCGAGAGAACACCCAAGCGCCAGACGCGTCCCGCAGCGTCTGTGTATTTCGGCGAAAGCACGGCCAGCACCGCGCAAATGAGCAGAGCCCGCCTCATTTGAAACTCTCCCTGTGCCGCGGCGCTCAGCCTAGCATTCCCCGCAAGAAATGTCCGCGCTGGGTCAATCGCGCCGTTTTGACCTCGGGCCAGCCACTTCCGGTCTGCCCCAATCAACGAACATCAACAGACCTGCCCGGCTGGTCCGGTTCGTGCCAGAACCGGTCTCTAGTCTAGCATCCAAACTCCTGTGCCTAGTAAGTCGCAAGGGCACCGCATCCCAGCGCTAATTTCGATTTAAGTAGCTCTGGGGCTGGTATAAGATGATGGAACTCGAAACGCGGGTCCGCTACCCAGTTCAGGAGTTACTGGCGGAATCGTGGACCTGACGGCGTCTGTCGATCGGCTCACGTGGTGGCGCCTATGACGAAGGCGAGGTACTTCGAGTTCGGGGTGGACTGCCTCGAAATCATCGCGGTGCTGCTTGCGCTCCTTGTGGCAGTGTACGTCTCCATCTGGACCGGACTTCTCCTGCTCCTTCTGGGACTGGTCTCGCTGATCTGCAACTATGATGCCTGGGTCGTGCGACGGCTATCGACGCGAGACAACCCGCTGATATTGCCGCTGTGCAAGACTGGATTCGTCGGCAGGCACCGGCGAATGCTGAGGCTGCTGCCCTCGGACCCGCGATGCACGTTCTGCATGGTGCCGTTCGGTGGCGCCGGCAAAGTGTTCGGCATCAGACCGTCGGCGGCGAACCCAAACTACTGCCGGAGCTGCTTCGAGGCCATGCCGACAACAACTCACGAGCAGGAAGTTGGAGTGCTTTTCGCGGACCTGCGTGGGTTCACCTCGTGGTCCGAGACCCACAGCTCGAGCGACGCGGCTGACCTAGTGAGCCGCTTCTATGCGAGTGCTAATCGGGTGCTGACCTCCGATGACGCCTTCGTTGACTTCATCGGGGACCAGGTGATGGCCATCTACCTCGTGGATATGCCCTCGCTCGGCGCGCGAACGGCGGACATCATGCTCGCAGCGACGAGACGGCTGGTCGATGCGGTGCGGCAGGACGCAGAGTCGTTGCCGGTTGGTGCCGGAATGCACATGGGCAAGGCGCAAGTCGGCTCGCTGGCCACGGGAGAGGCGAAGAATTTTACTGCTATCGGGGACGTGGTGAACACGGCTGCACGCCTGCAGAGTGCGGCCGGGGCCAACGAGATTTTGGTTTCGGAGACGGTTTACGGCGCGCTTTCCGGGGAGAAGCCGCAGGCGGACCGCACGACCCTGGACCTGAAGGGAAAAGCCGAGCTACTGACCGCCTTCATCTTGCGCTAGCTTCGCCACTTGGCCGAGTCTGGGAAGCGCCGCGCGGCTGCAGCGCAGCTATGGCTCCTTTGGGTCTTGGCCGTGTAAAAACCCCTTCCCAGGGACGTCGGTGAGAAGCCGAGACCGGTTCGGTCTCAGGCCACGATCGCAGCCATCAGCGGCTTGGCCCCGACGATGTTCATGACCCGCGTCAGATTATAAGCCAGGACCGAGAGTGCCATCTCGGCGGCTACTTTTGGAAGCGTTTTGGCGAGGAAGTGTGTCGCTCCCATGCGGGCCTTCATCGTTCCGAAGGGATGCTCGACTGTTTCTCGACGCTGGCGCATGGCTTGTGGGTTTGCATCGAGGCGCTGCTGCACAGCTTCGAGCAGCTGCTCATGCTCCCAGCGCGTAATCCGCCGCTCTGGCCCGGTCGTGCATTGGGATTTGAGCGAACAATCTTGACAGGCTGTGGTCCAGTAGCGGCGCAGCCTCTTGCCGTCTTCCTCATTCGTGAAGCGATACGGCAAGCGCTCCCCAGCTGGACAGCGATAGGCGTCCTCCTTGGGCAAATAGACGAAGTCCTGCTTGCCAAAGCGACCATCCGACTTGGCACCCGATGTCAGCGGCTTAGGTAGCGTTACGGTGATGCCGGCCTCGTAGCATGCAAGGATCTCCGGACTGCTGAAGTAGCCGCGATCGGCAACGGCCTCCAGCGTCTCCGTCCGCAGAACAGCCTTTGCCTGCTTGGCCATGTTAGCAAGTTGTGCCCGATCTGAGCCGCTGTTGGTTACCTCGTGCGCCACAATCAGATGGTGCTCGGTGTCGACGGCGACCTGAACGTTGTAGCCGACGACGCCGGAACCGCGGCCGCTTGTCGCCATCGAGCGGCTGTCGGGGTCGGTTAGCGAGATTTGCCGATCGGGCGAAGCGAGCATCTGCTTCTCGTAGACGGCAAGCTTGCCCATCTCCTCCTTCAGCTTCGTCAGCTTCTCGGTAAGCCTTGTTACCTTCGCGGCCAGCGCCTCCGTCGGCTCCTGCCGGTCGGCCGTGTCAAGTTGGCTGAGATAGCGCGCGACGCTCTCCTCCAGCTGGGCACGCCGCCGTTCCACCTTCGCCCGTGTGAAGTTCTTGTCCCGGTTGTTCACGGCTTTAAACTTGCTGCCATCGATGGCGACGCTCGCCGTCGCGAGAAGGCCCATCTCACGGCAGAGTTCGACGAAGCGCGCACATACCTTGCGTAGCGCCAGGCCATTGTCTTTGCGGAAGTCCGCGATCGTCTTGTGATCAGGTGCGAGCCGACCCAGCAGCCACATGACCTCGACATTGCGGCCGGCTTCTCGTTCGAGCCGCCGGCTCGACTGAACCCGGTTCAGATAGCCGTAAATGTAAAGCTTAAGGAGAACCGAGGGGTGGTACGATGGCCGACCGGTTGCCGCCGGCTCCGCCCCCTCAAAGCTCATCTCAGCCAAATCGAGAGCACCGACAAACACTTCGATCACCCGAACGGGGTTGCTCTCGTCAATGAAATCATCGAGGCATTCGGGCAATAGCGTCCATTGCCCACGATCCGCCTCTTCAATGAAGCGCCTCATCAATTCCCCCGCAGAATCACGAGAGAATCATAGCAGCAGCACAGCGTTTTCACACAGCCAGGGTCATTCGCGCCGATCCTGGCATGTCCCTCGATATCCGGTTAGCGTGAATCTTCGGACTTCCTGGCAATCAGGATCAACCGGCCAAGCCAGTCATTCCGGCCTATCCCGCCGGGTTCGGCCGCCGCTATTGCTTCTCCCGCTCCACCGCCTGCCAGCCGATGTCGCGCCGGCAAAAGCCTTCCGGCCAACGGATGCGATCGACCGCCGCATAGGCGCGCTCTTGCGCTTCGCGGATGGATTTGCCGGTCGCGCAGACATTCAGCACGCGGCCGCCATTGGCGAGAAGGTGTCCGTCCTTCGCAATCGTGCCGGCGTGAAAGATCTCGACGCCCTCGATTTTCGCGGCGTCATCGAGACCCCCGATCGGCGTGCCCTTCCGGTAGTCGCCGGGATAGCCCTTGGCCGCCATCACCACCGTCAGCGCCACTTCGGGAAACCAGCGCAGGTCGAAATTTTTCAATTGTCCGTCGCAGGACGCCAGCATCGCCGGCACGAGGTCCGACATCATCCGCAGCATCAGGACCTGGCATTCCGGATCGCCGAAGCGGACGTTGTATTCGAACAGTTTTGGACCCTGTTCCGTCAGCATCACGCCGGCATAGAGCACGCCGCGAAACGGCGTGCCGCGCGCCTTCATGCCGGCAACCGTCGGCTGGATGATCCGCGACATGATCTGGTCGTGAACTTCCGCCGTCACGAACGGCGTCGGCGAATAGGCGCCCATGCCGCCGGTGTTAGGCCCCTGGTCGTGGTCGAACACGCGCTTGTGGTCCTGTGCCGAGGCGAGCGCGATCGCGGTGTCGCCGTCGGACAGCGCGAAGAAGCTGATCTCGCGGCCGGACAAAAACTCCTCGATCACGACCTCGGTGCCGGCCGCGCCGAACGCGCCATCGAACATCATGGCGATGGCGGCTTCCGCTTCGCCCATAGTCATCGCCACCACCACGCCCTTGCCGGCCGCAAGGCCGTCGGCCTTGACCACGATCGGCGCGCCCTGCTGGCGGACATAGGCGAGCGCGTCGGCTGCACTCGTGAAACGGCCGTAGGCGCCGGTGGGAATGCCGCATTCGGTGCAGAGCGCTTTGGTAAATCCCTTGGAGCCTTCGAGCCGGGACGCCTGCTTGCTCGGCCCGAACGCCTTGATCCCGGCCTTCGCGAGGTCGTCGACGATCCCGGCCGCGAGCGGCGTTTCCGGGCCGACCACGACGAACTCGACCCGCTCGCGCTTGCAGAAATCTATCACCGCTGCGTGGTCGGCGATGTCGAGGCCGACGCATTCGGCTTCGCGCGCGATGCCGGCATTGCCCGGCGCGCACCAGAGTTTCGTCACCAACGGCGAGGCCGCGATCTTCCACGCCAAAGCGTGTTCGCGGCCGCCGGAACCGAGCAGGAGAATATGCATGCGATACAGCCAGATGAGCGGTTTTGTACGGTGTCGGTGACACGAGTCCGCCCCCTGCTGCAAGGGGTAAGCCAACAAACGCCGCCATTCCGGGATGCGCCACTTGGCGCAGGCCCGGAATGACGACGGGTGAAGCTAGGTCTGCAGCGCCGAGGCCGCGATGATCTCCTGCAGGGTGGCGACATGGCGGGCGAAGGCGCCGCGCCCGGCGGCGGTGGCGGCGACCGTGGTCTGCGGCTTCTTGCCGACAAAGGCCTTGTCGACCGCGACATAGCCGGCCTTCGCCAGCGTCTCGATATGGGCGCCGAGATTGCCATCGGTGGCCCCGGTCAGCTTCTTCAGCCGGGAGAATTCCAATCCCGAAGCCGCGGCCGGCAACGCGTTCAGCGCCGCCATGATCTTCAGCCGCAGCGGCTGGTGGATGATGTCGTCGAGTTCGGACATCGTTCTAGCTCCGGCGCATCCAGAGGCCGCCCAGCATCAGCCCGCCGCCGTTCGCCACCGCCATCCATAGATCGAACCAGACGCCGGAGAAGAAATAGCCGATCAGGGTGAAGGCGGTGACACCGAGGCCGATCGCCACGAACGCCGGCCCGACCCACAACCCCGCGATGGTGTAGACCAGCATGAAATAGATCGGCCAGAACGTGCCTATCGCACGCGGCGTGAAATGCCCGAGGCCATTGGTGCAGAAGTAGCCGAATGCAAAATACAACAGCAGGGCCGCCAGCGTCCTTATATCGAAACTGCGGATGCCGGTTCGGGTTTGGTCGAACGCGCTGACCGCGAACGAACCTGCCACCCCGGCCGCATTGACCGCGATCCAGACATAGCTGGCATAATGCGGCCGGAAAAACGACGCGGCGTTGCCGGCGAACACCAGCACGCCCCACATGATCAGCATCAGGCTCGCGAGATTGTAGATGGTCGATTGGCGAACCCGGCGCGCGACCTCGGAAATATCCGATAGCGCCGAGGCGGCTTCCCTGGAATCGATGCTGGTCATGATCCGCTTCCCGCTTTCGCGACATTCTCGGCAATCTCGGACACCGCCTTGGGCGCGCTGACAATGCCCATGTGATTGATGCCCGCGATCAGCCTGACATCGACCGGCTGCGCGAGGCCGCGCACCGCCTCGGCATATTTATCCGCCAGCATCAGTTCGTCGTCGGCGCCCGCGATGATGGTGATGGGCCTGGTCGCGGCGGCGAGATCGGCGCGGAAATCCGGATGATTGGCGAAATTGCGCATCAGCCGGTCGCTATAGGTCGCCGTCAGGATCTTCTCTGAATTGGGCGGTACCGCAAACGCCAGCACCGGCAGCGCCTCGCAGCAGTCGATGCCGAGCTTGCGCAGCGCCACGAGGCCCAGGATGCGCGGAATGTCGGCGCTGGCCCAGCCGCCGGAATCCGGCCGGTTGGTGGGCGCGCTGTAGCCGAGATAGGGCGCGAGCAGCACGGTGCGATCGAACAGGTTCTGGATTGGGGATGCGGCAACGCGCAACGCAAAGCCGCCGCCGGCGGAGTGGCCGAGCAGCGTCAGCGGCGCGGCCGGCGTGGTCTTGCGCACGACCGCGACAAAATCGGCGAGATCGTCCTCGAGCTGGCCGACATAGCCGATGTCGCCACGCGTTCCCGACGCGCCGTGGCCGCGGATGTCCATCGCATAGACTTCCACACCATGCGCCGCCAGCGCGCCCGACAGCGCGTGAATGGTGGTTCCGCTGGAACCGGAGGAGCCGTGGACCACGATCGCCGCCCGCCCGGTCGCGGGCGCGCTCGGGGAATAGTGACGGAAGCCAAGCGCGGTGCCGTCGCGGGCCTGGAACCGCTCGAGGGCGGGCAGCGAGCTGAAATCAACCGATTTGCGGGAGTCCGAAATCGAGGTCAGTTCGGGCGGGCGCCGCAACGGCGAGGCGATCAATCCCGCCAGCACCAGTCCGGCCAGGCCTACGGCCGCGAGCCCCCAGAGAACGGCCCGGAAGCCGCCCGACACTATCGTGGTGATCATGCCGCAACCTCTTGTTTAACAAATTTATCACAATACAGAGTACTCTGTATAATAGAGTATATGGGGAATGCAACAGCCGATTTGCGGGGGCAGTGAAAATCCCTACCTTGTGCGCCTGTCCGAAAAACCCGAATCGATTGTCCGAGATGGCCGCCACTGAAGCTTTGATCAACGCGCCGGAATTCACGGTGTCCGAACTGTCTTCCGCGCTGAAGCGGACGGTGGAGGACACGTTCGGCCATGTCCGGGTGCGCGGCGAAATCTCCGGCTTCCGCGGGCCGCACTCCTCCGGGCACTGCTATTTCGCGCTGAAGGACGAGAGCGCCAAGATCGAGGCGGTGATCTGGAAGTTCGCCCACGCGCGGATGCGCTTCAAGCCGCAGGAGGGGCTTGAAGTCATCGCCACCGGCAAGCTCACCACCTATCCCGGCTCGTCGAAATACCAGATCGTGATCGAGGCGCTGGAGCCCGCCGGGATCGGCGCGCTGATGGCGCTGATGGAAGAGCGCAAGAAGAAGCTCGCCGCCGAGGGCCTGTTCGACGAGGCGCGCAAGCAGCTCCTGCCGTGGCTGCCGGAGGTGATCGGCGTCGTCACCTCGCCGACCGGCGCGGTGATCCGCGACATCCTGCATCGGCTCGAAGACCGCTTTCCGCGCCGCGTGCTGGTGTGGCCGGTCAAGGTGCAGGGCGAAGGCTCGGCCGAACAGGTCGCCGCCGCCATCCGCGGTTTCAACGCGCTGCCGGAAACGGGGCGGATTCCGCGGCCCGATCTTCTGATCGTCGCGCGCGGCGGCGGCTCGCTGGAAGATCTCTGGTCGTTCAACGAGGAGATCGTGGTGCGCGCCGCCGCCGACAGCATGATCCCGCTGATCTCGGCGGTCGGCCACGAGACCGACATCACGCTGATCGATTTCGCCGCCGACAAGCGCGCACCGACGCCGACGGCGGCGGCCGAAATGGCGGTCCCGGTGCGCGCCGAGCTGTTCGTCGAGGTCACCGCGCTGGCGCGGCGGACGATGCTGTGCTGGCAGCGCGCCCAGGAAAGCCGCCGCAACGAGCTGCGCGCCGCCGCCCGCGCCCTTCCCGCCGCGGGCGAGTTGCTGGCGATCCCGCGGCAGCGGCTGGATGGCGCCGCTGCGTCATTGCCGCGCGCGTTGAAGGCCAACACGCATCTGCACTTCCGCCACTTCGCGGGCGTCAGCGCACGGCTCACCGTGCGGGTGCTGCGCGGGCAGCTCACCCAGGCCGGCCATCGCCTCACCGTGTCGGGCGAACGTCTGACGCATTCGGCACGAACGTTGCTGCGCAACCGCCGGGATCGCTTCGCCGGGTTAGAGGTGCGGCTGAAGGCATCAAAACTCGCCAACGCGCAGGCGCAGCGTCAGGCCATCGCGCGCGACCGCGAGCGCGTGGCGCGCCTTGCCGAGCGGGCGCGGCGCGCGCTGGCAACCGCCACGCAGCGGCTGCAGGCCCGCGTCGCCCATAGCGGCCAGCTGCTCGGGGCGCTGTCCTATCGCAGCGTGCTCGCGCGCGGCTTTGCGCTGGTGCGCGACGAGCAGGGCCACGCCATGCGCACCGCGGCCGGCATCGGTCCGGGGGCGCGGCTCGATCTGGAATTTTCAGACGGACGCGTCGCCGCCACTGCTGAGGCGGGTCGCCCGCCGGCACAGAGCGCGGCAAAGCCGGCCGCGGAAGAGCCGAAGGCTGCCGCGCCGAAGCGCGCCGTCAAACCGGTCGATCAGGGCAGTCTATTCTAGTTTTCCCGGATCACCGTGATGCCCGGGGCTCATCCCGGCCATGACAATGGAAGAGTGCTATCCCCTACCGCGCCAGCCATTCGGCAACGCGCTTTTGCGAATTGGCGCGGGCTTCGGGATCGGTGCCGAGATGGCCGCGTTCCGGGGTCGCGGCATCCGACGTGCCGCCGCTCGCATGCAGCGGAAAATTCACGCGGTCGAAATCGTGGTAGGCGCCGGGATAGACCACGATCCGCGTCAGTGCGCTGCGGCCGCGCGCGCCGTCGATCATCTGGCGGCAGGCGGGCGGCGAGGAAACATCGTCCTTGGCACCGATCAACAACAGCGTCGGCACCCGCGCGCTCCATCCGAGCCCCGCGGAGATCCGGCAGTCCGGATAGAACGCGACCGCCGAGCGGAAGTCCGGCTCGACGCCGCGCGACGACAATTGCGGCCGCACCGCCCATAGCAGCGCGCTGGCGCCGTTTGCCCATCCGAGCAGGCTGATGCGGTCGTGCGCCACCCAGGGCTGCTCGACCAGCCATTGGCGGGACGCCATGATGTCCTCGACCCGCTCGCGGCGGGCGCGAATCTTGTGCTCCTTGGCCCGGCATTGCGGGCCGAGTTCGCGCGAACCATAGCTGTCCGGCAGCAGCACCGCCTTGCCGCCTCTAAGCAACTGCTCGGCCCAGTCGCGATAGCGCGGCAATACCGGCTCGGACCGGCCTGCCAGCCCGCCGCAGCCGTGCAGCGCGATCACGACCGGAAACGGGCCCTGTCCCTCGGGCTTGTAGAGCTGCGCGTGCAATATGGCGTTGCCGGAGGGGATGTCGACCTGATGCGGGGCCGCCAATGGCACCGCATCCGCGGAAAAAGCCACGGCGGATAGTGTCAGGAATACGATTGCTGACAGAAGGCGCATCTTGGTTGCCGGATCGTGCTGGTGCTTATTGAAAGCGTTCCAATGCCGCAAGGCTAGCATGCGAATTTTGCGAAATTTCATCACAAATCGGTGGGTTTGACGGGCGGACAGCGTGACCTATTTATGATAGATCGCGTCTTAAGGAAGAATATTTAGCCCGGCCCCGGCGGCCGGGGACTGACCGGAGAATTCGACCGTGCTCAATAAATTCGGCCCCTCGGGCCATGGCGAGGCGCAACTGCAATATCTGGATGGCGATTTCCGGGTGATCTCGCCGGGAACCTATGTGCGCTGCGCCGTGACCGATGCGCGGATACCGCTCGACGAGCTGAAATACTGGAGCGTCGACCTGCAGGAGGCCTACGCAATCCCGAGCGCGGTGCTGCAGCGGCATTTTCCCGGCGCGTTGAAAGCATAGGGCTAGGGGCTATTGCCCGGACGGCGTGAATTGGCGAGCTAACGGCCCGCCCGGAATTTGTTCTCGCGGGCCGCGAGCAGGCTACCGGCCACGAACTTCCGAAATGACGCAGGCTCGGCGAATTCGAGCGTCACCGGAAACGGTACGATGGCTTTCGCCGCCTTGGCCTTGCGCAGCCGGACCAGATCCTTCTCCGTCGTCACAAGCGTGAGCCCATCGCGTTCGGCTTCGGCAACCAGTCCCGCGATCTCATCTTCCGAGAACGGATGATGATCGGGGAACGCGCGTTGGCGGACCACGTCAATGCCGCAACCGCGCAACGAGCGGAAGAACCTGTCGGGATCGCCGATCCCGGCAAAGGCCAGCACGCGCTTGCCACTGAGCGACTTCACCGTCGCCTCGTCGGGACGAAGCTGCGCCGACAGTACCGGCTTGGCCCGTGCGGCGACGGCGGCGGCAATTGGTGCGGCGGCGGGTCCATCGCCGATGACGACCAGCGCATCGGTGCGTTCAAGCTGCGGCCGCAGCGGGGCGCGCAAAGGACCCGCCGGGAATACGCGGCCGTTGCCGAGGCCGCGGTCACCGTCGATCACGATCAGCGAGGCATCCTTGGCAATCGCGGGGTTCTGAAAACCATCATCCATCAGGATCACGGTCGCGGCTTGCGACTTGGCCAGGGCCACGCCGTCGGTGCGATCGCGCGCGACCGCGACCGGCACGGTGGCGGCCAGCATCAGCGGCTCGTCGCCGACGTCTTCAGCCCGGTGCCGCGCGGGATCGACCATGACCGGACCGCGCAACCGTCCGCCATAGCCGCGGCTAAGCACGACCGGCGTCTCGCCGAGATCGCGCAGCAATCTCGTCAGCGCCAGCACCGCGGGCGTCTTGCCGGCGCCACCGACGTGATAATTGCCGACGCAAATCACGGGGATGCCGGCGTCGAGCCCTTCACCCTGCATGCGCTGTCCCGTGACCAGGCCGTAGAGGGCGCCGAGCGGGGCCAGCAGCAACGATGTCAGCGACGGCGGCCGGTACCAGAAGGCCGGCTCACGCATTCGCCGCTCCCATCTCGAGCCGCAATTGCAGGAGATACGGCTCCAGCGCGACCAGCGTACGATCGAGAGCCCCGCCAAGTTCCTCGACCACGCGCTCTGACGCGGCGAACGCGGCCTCGCGCGCCGCCGGGTCGGCCAGCAACTGGCCGAGCTGCTTCACCAACGCTTCCAGCGTGTCGGCGCGCCGCGCGCCGCCGGCGCTATCGAGCGCCTCGTAGACATCGGTAAAATTGAAGACGTGCGGGCCGTGCACGATCGCCGCGCCGAGCTTGACCGCCTCGATCGGATTCTGCCCGCCATGTTCGACCAGCGATCCACCCATGAACACGATTGGCGCCAGCCGGTAGAACAATCCCAGTTCGCCCATGGTGTCCGCGACGTAGACCTCGGTCGTCGCCGTCGGCAATTCCTCGTGCGAACGCAACGCCACCTGCAGGCCGGACGCCGCCACGGCGTAGGCAATCGCCTCGCCGCGATTGGGATGCCGCGGCACGATCACGGTCAGGAGCTGCGGGAAAAAGCCCGCAAGTGCCCGGTGCGCATCGAGCAGAATCTCCTCCTCGCCGGGATGGGTCGAGGCCGCCACGATGATCGGACGGCCGCGCGTCAGCGCCGTCAACCGTTCCAGCCTGCCGGAATCGGCCGGCGGCGCCGGCACGTCCAGCTTCAGATTGCCCGTGGTGACCACGTTGCGGCTGCCGAGCGCGGAGAAACGCTCGGCATCGACCCGCGATTGCGCGAGGCAGACGTCGAACCGGCCGAGCAGCGCGGAGATCGTGCCGGCGACCCGGCGCCAGCGCGGGAACGAGCGGTGCGACATCCGGCCGTTGATCAGCACCATCGGCAGCCGCCGCGCCGCGCTCGACAGGATCAAATTGGGCCACAGATCGGATTCGATGAACAGCGCCAGCGAAGGCCGCCAGTGATCGAGAAAGCGCGCGACGTAACGCGGCGAATTGTAGGGCACATATTGATGGATGATGTCGGGGGGAAAACGCTTGGCGACGATCGCGGCCGACGTCACCGTGCCCGACGTCAGCAGGATCCGGATGTTGAGCGCGCGCAGCCTTTCGATCAAGGCCGCCGCGGCCAGTACTTCTCCGACGCTGGCGCCGTGAATCCAGACCAGTGGCCCGTGCGGCCGGATGTCCCGGCTGACGCCTCGGCGCTCGCCGATCCGCAGCGGATCCTCCTTGCCCTGCTTCAGCCGCCGCTTGATCAGCGCCGGCGCCAGCGGCACCACCGCGGAAGACAGCCTCTGATAGACGCGCAGCGTCATCGGCAGGGAGTTAGCCAAGGCTTTTCTCCGAAAGGCCCGGAAGGCCTGACTCGGCGAGACCGGACGCCGGCGGAAGGCTCTTCGCCGGCAGGCTTGCCTCCGGGCGCCCGACCTGCTCGTAGGCACGGCGGGTCGCCTCGTTCAGATAGGCCTCCACCTGCAGGCGCAGTCTTTCCATGGTCTCGGCATCCGCGTCCGGCGGCACCACCACCGGTGCGATGCCCACCAATGCGCCTCGCCCGAACGGCAAGTTGATGGTGGTACTGTCCCAATTGTTCAACCGGATGAAACGGTTGGTCGCCATGGCGAAGGCCATGATCGGCCGTCCCGATTCGCGCGCCAGCATGATGATGCCCATCCCCACGACGCGCGCGCGCTTCGGCACGTCCGCAGTCGATGCGACATTATAGCCCTCCGCGAGCGCCTGCACCATCTCCCTGAACGCCCCGACCCCGCCCTTGCGATGAAACGCGCCGCCGTGATCGCCGGAACCGCGGATGGTGCCGATACCGAGCCGTTCGGCGGCGATGGCGTTGAACTCGCCGTCGCGATGGCGCGAGATCAACACCTTGGCGCGGTGGCTAGCCTTGGTCTTGATGAACGGCGTGAGGAAATGCTGGCCGTGCCAGAACGCGAAGATTGCCGGCTGGTCCGGCTCGACGATGTCATAGACATTTGCCGGATCGAAGCTGAACCTGTTGGTCAGCCAGACCAGCCGCAAATATTCGGCCGCGAGAAATCCGACCACGCGCTGGACCCAGCTGCCGCGCAGCAAATTGCGAAACAGCTTTTTCAACGGGCGGGCTTCGCGTCGTGACCTGGATCGAGCAGCCGGTGGAGGTGGACGATGAAATAGCGCATGTGGGCGTTGTCGACGGTCTGCTGCGCCTTCGCCTTCCAGGCCGTGTAGGCGGTGGCGTAGCTGGGGTATACGCCGACGACCTCCACCTTATCGAGATCCTTGAACGTGGTGCTCTTGAGATCGGTCAGTTCGCCTCCGATGACGAGGTGAAGCAATTGCTGGGCACTATCTGGCATGATTCCTGTTCCTAATGCAGTACCCGGCAGACAAGATGACTGGTGCCGCCCCAGGGCGTTCAGGGCAGCGGACGGCTTCGAAAGTGCTCGACAATGCGTGCATGACGATCGCGTCCCGCTGCCACCAGCACCCCGTGCGCCACGTCCTGGCGATTGTAGAGGATCGGATCGCCCGAGAGAGCGGTCATATTACCATTCGCTTCCTGCACGATCAAATTGGCCGCGGCAAGGTCCCAGTCGCGGCTTTGGCCGCCGGCAAAAGCCGCATCCAGGCTGCCCTGCGCAACCCGGCACAGCCGAAGCGCCAGCGATCCGATTCGCGGATGCAGCGTAATTTCCCCGGAAGAGGGGCTCAGTCGTTCGACCAGCGGCTTCGGCCCGGCCACGCGCGAAAAATCGAGTTCGGTGCCTGATGTGGCATGAACCGGTACATTGTTGCGCGCGGCGCCCAGCCCGCGCACAGCGAAGAAGAATTCGTCGCTGACCGGCGCGAACACGGCCGCCAGCAGGGGCGATGCATCCTCGACCAGCGCCACGCTCACGCACCAGTCTTCGCGGCCGGCGAGATAGCCACGGGTGCCGTCGATCGGATCGACGATCCATGTCAGGCGTTTGGCCAGCCGCCCTTCGTCGTCGACGCTTTCTTCCGACAGCCAGCCATAGTCCGGCGTCGCGGACCGCAGCCGCTGCTCGAGCAGGTCGTTGACCGCGATATCGGCCTCGGACACCGGCGACGAGGCGCCCTTGGTCCAGTTTTTCAGCTCGGTGCGGAACAGCGATAGTGCAAGTCGGCCCGCCTCCTGCACGGTTTCCCGCAGAAGCGCGGCGTCGCGGTTCAGCAGATCGTCCCGCTTGAGGCCGGCGCTAGCGTCCGCCAAGCGTCAATCCCTCGATGCGCACGGTCGGCGCATTCACGCCATAGCGGAATTCGAGATCGTTGGCCGGCACCATCGATTTGAAGATCTCGAACAGATGGCCCGCGATCGTCACTTCGCTCACCGGATAGGTGATCTCGCCGTTCTCGATCCAGAAACCGGACGCGCCGCGGCTGTAGTCGCCGGTCACGCCGTTGACGCCGGAGCCGATCAGGTCGGTGACGTAGAAACCCTGCTTGATGTCCGATATCAGTTCCGCCGGCGTCGGCTCACCGGCCTCGAGATGGAGATTATACGGTCCGGGCGAAGGCGAGGACGATACGCCGCGGTGGGCATGGCCGGTGGTGACCAGTCCGAGTTCGCGCGCGGTGGCGCAGTCGAGCAACCACGTCGTCAGCACGCCCTGATCGACGATGGCGAGCTTCTTCACCTTGACGCCCTCGGCGTCGAAGGTTTGCGAACGCAGGCCGCGCACGCGCAAGGGATCGTCGATGATGCGGATGTTTTTCGCGAACAGTTGCTGACCGAGACGGTCCTTGAGAAAACTGGTCTTGCGCGCGATCGAGGCGCCGTTCACGGCGCCGACGAGATGACCCACCAGCGAGCCGGAAACCCGGGGATCGAACACCACGGGCACCTTGCAGGTCTCGACCTTGCGCGGATTGGCGCGCGCAACCGTTCGCTCGCCGGCCTTGCGGCCGACGCTTTCGGGCGAGGTCAGATCGGAAGCATGCGGAGCGGTGGTGTAATCGTAGTCCCGCTCCATGCCGGTGCCCTCGCCCGATATCGCGGTCATCGAGATGCCCTGGCTCGAGCGCAGATAAGAGCCGTGGAAGCCGGTGGAGGTCACCAGCACCATGCCGCCAATCCCGGCCGAAGCCGACGCGCCGCCGGATTTGGTGACGCCCTTGACCGCGAGCGCGGCCGCTTCGGCTTCGCAGGCGCGACGTTCGAGTTCCGCCGTCGACGGGGTCCTGGGATCGAGCAGGTCGAGATCGGGAAAATCGCGGGCCAGCAATGCCGGATCGGCGAGACCGACATATTTGTCGTCGGGCGCGACGCGCGCCATGGCGACCGCGCGTTCCGCCAGTTTCGCGATACCGTCGCCGCTGACATCGTTGGTCGAGACCACCGCCTGGCGCTGGCCCACCAGCACGCGCAGCCCGATATCGTCGCCTTCCGAGCGCTCGGATTCCTCGACCCGTCCGTCGCGCACCTCTACTCCTTGCGAGATGCCGCGCACCGCCACCGCGTCGGCGGCGTCAGCGCCGGCGCGCCTCGCGGCCTCTACCAGCCGTTCGGCCAGCGCGCTCAGCGCCGATTGATCTAACAGGCCGGAATTCGCAGCGTCGGACGAAGGCGGCGAAGCGACGGATGGTGAAGAGTTCACGAACAAATCCCGGAGGTTGGGGGAGGACGGGCGCGGGCGCGGCGGCCAGTCAGCGAACCGCTCAGATGTGCCTGATTCACGGGGATTTCAAGCATTTTTCCGCACAAAAAGCCAAACATTTTCGCGTTGTGCGCAACGACTCGTCAATCATGTGAGCCAAGCTCTTGTCAATCATGCCGGCGTTTGCACGCCAGGTGACGCCCGATTAACCAGGCTTTTTAAGCGAATTCGCAACGCCCTCTGCCATGCTCTCGCACATCGACCGGGAACATAATCTCGGCGGGGAGATAAGAGCCGTGAGGCGTCAAACATCAACAAGCGGGATCAATCCCGCCGGGTCGAGCCGCGCCATGCGGCTCGACCCTCTTTCTCTGCCCCTCCGCTTCGACGCGCATGACAGCCGTGCCGACGGCGGCGTGCGGCACATCGAACTCCATCGCGAACGCGTCGTGCTGCGCCGTGCCCTGCATGGCATGCAGATGGCGGTCAACGTTCGCGTCAGCGACTTTCTCGGCGTGGCGTTGCGCGGCCTCGACGAGGCCCAGATGCTGGTGCTGGCGCATCGCGATCCGTCCCTGACGATTCCGCTCTGCGTCAGCTCCGACAAGGACGAGATCGCTACCGCCTGGCAGATGTGGAGCGACATCTTCGCGCTGCCGCTGTTGCCGGAGGACAAAGCGCGCGAACCGGCGCCACGGCGGCGCCGTCATAACGCCATTCGCGCGCGGCGGCCGAAATTCCTGGTGCGCCGTCGCGGCGGCGATCTGCTCAACCCGGCCAACATCCATCGCGACGAACGCGAGATCATCGCGCGGGATTGATACCGCGCCAAAGAGACTAAGTCGCCCGCAACACCGCGTCCGCGAGCAGTCCTGCAAACAACAGCAGCCCCGCATCGCGGTTGGACTTGAAGAGACGCAGGCACAGCGCGGGATCGCCGATCTCGAGCCGCCCGATCTGCCAGACGAGATGCGCCGCGAACGCGGCGAGCCCGATCCACGCCGGCCATCCGGTCCCGGCAAGCACAAGCGCCGCGCCGATCAGAACCACCGCGAGAGCGTAGAACACCATCAGCGCGGACTGCGTGCGCGCACCGAACAGAAGCGCGGTCGATTTCACCCCGATCAGCGCGTCGTCCTCGGCATCCTGATGCGCATAGATGGTGTCGTAGCCGATCACCCAGGCGATCGAGCCGGCATAGAGCGCAACCGCCGCCGCATCGATCCGGCCGAGCATCACAGCAAATCCCATCAGCGCGCCCCAGGAGAATGCGAGGCCGAGCACGATCTGCGGCCACCAGGTAATGCGCTTCATGAACGGATAGACCGCGACGATCACCAGCGAGGCGATGCCGGTCATGATCGCGAAGCGGTTGAACTGCAGCAGCACCGCCAGCCCGACCAGCGCCTGAACGACCAGGAAGACAAACGCCTGCGGCACACTCACCTGCCCGGCGGGAATCGGGCGCGACCGCGTCCGCTCCACCCTGGCATCGAGATCGCGATCGGTGATGTCGTTCCAGGTGCAGCCGGCACCGCGCATGGCAAAGGCGCCGAGGAAGAACAGCGCGATGACGAGGGGCAGCCGGCCGATCGTGTGGGCGACGCCGGCGGCGAGCGCCGCCGACCACCAGCACGGCATCAGCAGCAGCCAGGAGCCGATCGGCCGGTCGAGGCGGGAGAGACGCAGATAGGGACGCGACCATTGCGGCGCGCGGGTATCGACCCAGTTGCCGGTGGCGTCAGCAACGCGGGCCGCCGCGTCGCTCATGCGATCGTGATCATCGGGTCAGGACGTTGCCGTTCAGCGTATCGAACGTGCTGCCGCCCTTTTTCGAAGGCGTAGCCTCCGGCAGCGCCGCCGAGGAGCCCAGCACTTCGCTCAGGCTCGGGCCGGCCGGTCCTCTTTGCTGTGCCTGCTGTGCTATCTCGCAGACCTGCTTCTCCATCTTCTCGGTGTTCTTGTGGCCGGCCTTCAGCTGATCCGCGACCTGCGACGGAATTCCGCATTTGGCGGAGTGGGTCTCGACATATTTGATCATGCTCAGCTCGGCCTTGCCGAAATTCCCGATCAGCTTGCAGGCCTCCTGCGGAGGCGCATGGCGGTCGCTGGCGGCCTTGATCATCTTGCCGCGCTTTTCCGCCTCTTCGCGCAGCGGCATGAATCCCTTCATGCATTCGTCGCCGGCGCCGGCTTGCGACGGGGGAGCCGGTCCCCGCTCGAACTGCGAACCGGCGACCGGCGCGGCGCCGTTGACCGGAAACGAACTGGACGGGGGCGCGCCGATCGAAGCGGCCGGCGCTGCACCATTGACCGGCGGAAACGCCGGATCGTTCCTCTGGATTTTTTGACCCGGCGGCGGCGGAAACGCCGGATCGTTCTTGATGACGCCGCCATTGGGCAGCGGCGCCGGAAACGCGCTTTGCGCCAGGGTCTGACCGGAATTAGCTATCACGACGGCCACGGCGAGCGGCACAATCAGGCGGCGGATGATCAAGGCTGTATCTCCGGCAAGGTCCAGTGGTTCCCCAACGTCTTCCCGATAGAAGAGCGACTTCCGACGAGGCTTTTACGATTCTTGCCGGTTCTTAACAACCCGTCGAATTTGTCAACAGCGCGGCGTTGGGCCGCGCCTGGACACCGATTCTTGCGTTAATTCTCGTCCTTTGGGCTAAAAAGGCCCGGTAAACCGGACCCCCTCGAGCATGCCTCAACACGATTTCCGCCAGCCCCGGCTGTTCGTCGATGCCGCGCTGGCGCCAAGCGAGACGGTCGCGCTCGAGCGCGACCAGAGCAACTATCTCGGCAATGTGCTCCGGCTCGCCGCAGGCGACACGATCCTGGTGTTCAACGGCCGCGACGGCGAATGGCAGGCTTCGATCGCCGGCCGCAAGCGGCCGGACTGTCTCACCATCATGGCGCGGACCCGGCCGCAGGATCGGCTGCCCGATCTCGCCTACGTTTTCGCGCCGCTCAAACATGCCCGGCTCGACTACATGGTGCAGAAGGCCGTCGAGATGGGCGCTTCATCCCTGCAGCCGGTTTTGACGCGCTTTACCCAGGTTTCGAGGGTAAATGGCGAGCGGATGCGCGCCAACGTGATCGAGGCGGCCGAGCAATGCGGCATCCTGAGCCTTGCGGTCGTCGCCGAGCCGGTGACGTTCGACCGCTATCTGGCAGGGCGCGACGGACAGCGCCTGCTGGTGTTTTGCGACGAGGCCGCGGAGAGCGAAAATCCGGTTCAGGCGCTGCGGGGAGAAGCCACCGCCGCCAACGGGATCGACATCCTGATCGGGCCTGAAGGCGGGTTTGCCGAGGAAGAGCGGGCGGTCCTGTTGCGCCAGAAGCGTACCCTAAGACTGTCGCTGGGGCCGCGGATCCTGCGCGCCGATACCGCTGCGGTAGCGGCGCTGGCGCTGGTCCAGGCCGTCCTTGGCGACTGGACCGGCGGCCGCCCAGGCGGGTAGGTTGACCGGATCGTTAAGCCACTTGACCGATCCTTGACGATCATTGACCGATCCCTGTCGAAACCCGCCCGCCGCCATGCTAAGGGGCTGCGCCGACTGACGCTTTTGAACCGCTTTCGCCCGATTTGGACATCGAGATGACCCTGACCGCCGCCCCTCGTGCGACCGGATCCGCCGCCTGGGCGGATGCGCTGCTGTTGTCGTTCGCGCAGGCCGGCTACGTCCAGGCCGAGCCGGCGATCCTGCAGCCGGCCGAGCCGTTCCTCGACCTGTCGGGCGAGGACATCCGGAAGAGCCTCTATCTCACCACCGACGCCAGCGGCGAGGAACTTTGCCTGCGTCCCGACCTCACCATCCCGGTGGCGCGGGACTACCTCGCCTCCCCGCGCGCCGGCCAGCCGGCGGGCTTTTCCTATCTCGGGCCGGTGTTCCGCTATCGCGGCGGCCGGCCAAGCGAATTCCTGCAGGCCGGGATCGAATCCTTCGGACGGCAGGATCGCGCGGCGGCAGACGCCGAGATGCTGGCGCTGGCGCTGCAGGCGACGGGTGCGTTCGGCGTCAGCGACGTCGAAATCCGCACCGGCGACGTCGCGCTGTTCAACGCCCTGATCGACGCGCTCGGCCTCTATCCGGTGTGGCGGCGGCGGCTGATCAAGGATTTCAACCGCAAGATCAACCTGGCGCAGGATATGGAGCGGCTGACGCTCGCGACCGCAACCAGCCGCAACGAATATGAGGGCGTGCTCGCGGCACTTGCGGGCTCCGACCGCAAGGCAGCACTGGCGCTGGTGACCGATCTGATGTCGATCGCCGGCACCACCAATGTCGGCGGACGCACGGTCGCGGAAATCGCCGACCGCTTCCTCGAACAATCGACGCTGAAGGGCGGCGCTTTGCCGCGCGACGCGCTCGGCACCATCAAACGCTTCCTAGCGATATCGGGCGATCCCGGCGACGCCGTCGCGCAGCTGCGCGCGCTGGCCAAGGATGCAAAGCTCGACATCACCGCCGCGATCGATCAGTTCGAAAGCCGGGTCGGCCTCATGGCCGCACGCGGCATCGACACCAAAGCGACGCGGTTTTCCACCGCGTTCGGGCGCGGCGTCGACTATTACACCGGCTTCGAGTTCGAACTGCATGCCAAGGGCAATGGCGTCGAACCGCTGGTCGCGGGCGGCCGCTATGACGGGCTGATGACCCAGCTTGGCGCGCCCTCCCCGATCCCTGCCGTCGGTTTCTCGATCTGGGTCGAGGCCCTGACGAAAATCGGCCGCAAGCCCGGCGCGAGCCCGAGCGGGAGGCGAGCATGACCGCGCCCTTCGTTCTCGCCGTTCCATCCAAGGGGCGACTGCAGGAAAACGCCGAGGCCTTCTTCACCCGGGCCGGGCTTGCTTTGGCGAAACCGCGCGGCGCGCGCGACTATCGCGGCACCATCCCGGGGCTCGACAATGTCGAGATCGCCTATCTCTCGGCGAGCGAGATCGCCTCGCAGTTGGCGCGCGGCATGGTCCATCTCGGCGTCACCGGCGAAGATCTGGTCCGCGAGAGTATTACTGATGCCGACAAGCGCGTGTTGCTGATCGACAGCCTCGGCTTCGGCAGCGCCAATGTCGTGGTGGCGGTGCCGCAGGCCTGGATCGACGTCCGCACCATGGCCGATCTCGACGACGTCACCACCGGCTTCCGCGCCCAGCATAACCGGCGGATGCGGGTGGCGACCAAATACATCAACCTGACGCGGACCTTCTTCGCCTCCCACGGCGTGGTCGACTACCGCATCGTCGAGAGCGCCGGCGCGACCGAGGGTGCACCGGCGGTCGGCACCGCGGAAATGATCGTCGACATCACCACGACCGGCGCGACACTCGCCGCCAACGGCCTCAAGGTGCTCGATGACGGCGTGATCCTGCGCAGCCAGGCCAACCTCGTGGCGTCGAAGGACGCCGACTGGTCGAGCGAGGCGAAAGAGACCGCGCGCGTCATCCTCGATCACATCGCCGCGCGCGCCCGCGCCAGCAAATACCGGGAAGTGCGCACCCGCTTTGCCGGCTGCGACGCCGCGCTCTTGGCCGAAGCCCACAACCGGTTCGGCGTGGTGTCGCCGTTCGGCGGCCCGACCTCGTCCGGCATGGTAACGCTGCACTGCCCGCCGGCGCAGCTTTACGCGCTCGGCAGCTTCCTGCGCGCGCACGGCGCCGATACGGTGTCGGTGGCCTCGCTCGACTATGTGCTCGATCGCGACAACCCGCTGTTTGCCAGGCTTGAGGCGTTCCTGCGGCAGTGAGGCGGGGCGCCGAAAGTCCCGTCCCCGTGGCGACACTGCACGGCAATTGCCATATGGTGGGAATTGGAACCTGATCGATGATGCTGGGTACAGATGTTTCCGACCTGTCCACCACCGCGGCCACCGCCGCGGCGCAGGGGCTGTCGATCGTCGTGCCCGTCTATAACGAGGCGGCCGGGCTGTCGCTTCTGCATGAGCGCCTGGTCGCGCTGGCAAAGACGCTGCGGCAGCGCTACGGCCTGGCCTGCGAGGTCGTCTATGTCGACGACGGCAGCAGCGACGCCACGCTTTCCATCGCGCGCGCCCTCGAGGCCGATGCGCTCGACGTCCAGGTGGTGTCGCTGTCGCGCAATTTCGGCAAGGAAGCCGCCCTGATGGCGGGACTGGACCATGCCCGGCGCGGCGCGGTCCTGTTCATGGACGGCGACGGTCAGCATCCGCCGGACCTGGTCGAGCAGCTGGTCAGCCACTGGATCGATGGCGGCTATGACGTGGTCTATACCGCGAAAGCCCATCGCGACAATGAATCGTTTCCGCGGCGGCTCGCCGTGCACGGCTTCTACGCGCTGATCAACTGGGGCGCGCGGCAGAAAATCCCCGAGGATGCCGGCGACTTCCGCCTGCTGTCGCCGCGCGCGGCGGCGGCGCTGCGGCAGCTGCCGGAGCGCAACCGCTTCTTCAAGGGACTGGCGAGCTGGATCGGGTTCCGCCAGATCCGCGTCGACTACGAACCAGCGCCGCGCGCACACGGCATCACCACCTTCAGCGCCGGCCGGCTGATCGGACTTTCGATCGAAGGCCTGACCTCGTTCTCGGTGGCGCCGCTGCGATTTGCCAGCCTGCTCGGCGTGGTGCTCGCCACCATAGCTTTCCTGTTCGGGCTTTCGATCCTGTGGGAGACCTGGACGACCGGCAAGTCGGTGCCCGGCTATCCCTCGCTGGTGGTCGGCCTGATGACCATCGGCGGCGTGCAGCTCATCATGATCGGGATCGTCGGCGAATATATCGGCAAGATTCTTTCCGAGCTGAAGGCGCGTCCGATCTATTTCGTCGCCGAACACTCGGAAAAGCGCGCCGAAGCGGAAAAGGGCGCGAGCACCGGCGAAAGGACCGCCGCCGAATGAGCGACGACGCGCCGCGCCGCATCTGGCTGTGCGCCGACGATTACGGTCTCAGCCCCGGCGTCAACCGCGCCATTCGTGACCTGATCGAGCGCGGCCGTCTCAACGCGACATCGGTGATGGTGGTCGGACCTTCGATCGGCCGCGACGAGATCGGCGCGCTGCAGGACGCCGCCGCCAACAGTCCGCGTTGCGCGATCGGCCTGCATGTCACCCTGACCGCGCCGTTCCGGCCGCTCACCATGCATTTCAAGCCGCTCGACGGCGGCATGTTCTTCAGCTTTCCGAAGCTGTTGCGCGCGGGTCTGCTGCGCCGGCTTGATCCCGAAATCATCCGCGCCGAACTGATGGTGCAGCTCTCGGCCTTCACCGAGATGTTCGGCCGCGCTCCGGACTTCGTCGACGGCCATCAGCATGCCCAGCTATTCCCGCAGGTGCGCGACGCGTTCCTTGCGGCGGTGAAGACGGCCGCGCCCGGCGCCTGGGTGCGCCAGGGCGGACGTAACCAGCCGCTGGCCAGGCGGCTCGGCGCGCCCAAGGCGATGGTTCTCGACGTCCTGAGCGCGCAGTTTCGCCGGCGCGCCGCACAGGCCGGGATCGAATTCAATCCCGCTTTCGCCGGCGCCTATGACTTCTCGAGGCGACCCGATTTCGGCGTCCTGATGCCGCAGTTCCTCGAGGGGCTGCCGGAGGGCGGCCTCATCATGTGCCACCCCGGCTTCGTCGACGAGACCCTGGTCAGCCTCGAC
Source organism: uncultured Alphaproteobacteria bacterium (assembly GCA_963831585.1). GTDB lineage: Bacteria > Pseudomonadota > Alphaproteobacteria > Rhizobiales > Xanthobacteraceae > Bradyrhizobium. The sequence continues at coordinate 414,469 of CAWHRA010000032.1, forward strand.
CCGCTGACCACCCATCGCGAGCATGAGCACGCCTTCCTCGGCGGCGAGCAATTTCCGCGCCTGCTGGCCGCGAATAAAGTTACATTGGGTTGATCGGGTCGGGGCGTCCTGTCGCACACATAAATTTAATCCGCCCCCGCACTACTGGGGACATAAAGCCCCCCTACATCTGGCGTCTGCGCCTTCGGAGCGAGGGAGAGAATCCATGACACCGCAAGAACGCCAGATGATCGACGATCTTTTCGACCGGCTCGCCAAATTGGAGAGCGCGCCGCGCGATCCGGACGCCATCGCCGCGATTGCGCAAGGACTTCGCCAGGCACCCAACGCGGTTTACCCGCTGGTGCAGACCGTTCTGGTCCAGGACGAAGCGCTGAAACGCGCCAACAGCCGCATCCAGGAACTGGAGGCTGGTGGTGCGCCCGCCCAACAGCCATCCGGCGGGTTCCTCGATTCCATGCGCGGCGCCATCTTCGGGCAGGAACAACCGCGCGGCTCGGTGCCGAATGTCCCGCCACCCGCCAGCCGCCCGGTCTGGAACAGCGGCCAGGTGATGCAGCAGAGCCAATCGCCGGGACATTATGACCAGGCGCCCTATGGACAGCCCGGCTATGGACAGTCCTCCTACGGTCAGCCCGGCGCGGCCCAGCCGCCGATGGGTGGCGGGGGCTCGTTCCTGGGAACGGCCGCGGCCGCGGCCGCCGGCATGGTCGGCGGATCGCTCTTGCTCGGCAGCATCCGCTCGATGATGGGCGGCAGCCACCAGGGCTTCGGCGATGCCGCCGGGCTCAACAAGGGCCTTGGCAGCCAGACGCCCTGGAGCGATCAATCCGGCAGCACGCTGGCGCGTGACGCAGGTATCAACGACGTCGGTTCGTCCGCAGGCCGCAGCGACGACAATTCGCGCGCCGGATTGTTCGATACGGCGTCGAATGACGACGGTGACGACCGCGACGACACGGATATGGATTCCGACGATTTCGGCGGCGACGGCGACAGTGACTACGCCTGACCCCGCCGCCGGACGATGCAAGGCAAAACGGCCGCCCGATCGGGCGGCCGTTCTGATTTTGCGGGGTCGAGCGGCAATCAGATGACGACGACCTTGGCGCCGACATTGACGCGGCTGTAGAGGTCGATCACGTCCTCGTTGCGCATCCGGATGCAGCCGGACGAAACGTTGGTGCCGATGGTCCATGGCTCGTTGGAGCCGTGGATGCGGTAGAGCGACGATCCCAGATACATCGCGCGGGCGCCGAGCGGATTTTGCGGTCCGCCTTCCATGTGCCGCGGCAGATCGGGACGGCGTGCCAGCATTTCCGCCGGCGGCGTCCAGTCCGGCCATTCCTTCTTCGCCGACACCGTCTTGATGCCCGACCAGGTAAATCCGGGCTTGCCGACGCCGATGCCGTAGCGCAGCGCCTTGCCGTCGCCCTGCACCAGGAACAGGAATTTGTTGGGCGTATCGACGATGATGGTGCCGGGCCTTTCCTTGCCGCGATAGTCGACGAGCTGTTTCTCGTATTTCGGATCGAACGGGCGCTGCCGGGGGTCGCTGGCCTCTTCCTGCGGCGGCAGCAGCGAGCCCTGTGGCTGGTAGGACGGTTGCTGATAGGCCGGCTGCGGATAGACGGGCCGCTGATAGTCGGGCTGCTGCTGGTAGCGCTCGCCCTGATTTGCGCCGTCACCGAACAGGAACTCGATGAACCCGCCGCCCATGTTGGAGCGTTCGGCATAGGCCACATGCACCGGCGCAGGCGGCGCCGGTTGATCGGCATAAATCACCTTGGGTTCGGCGACCGCCGCGGCTTCGATGGCTTGCGCCTGAGGAAGCCCGGCGCCGAGACAGGACGCGCCCGCCAGGAGCGCAAGAGTCATTGTTTTGAACATCGACGTACTCTGTACTGTTTCGTCTTGTTGAAGCTGTTCTTGAAACTTGTTCTTGGGGAGCGTCCGCTTTCGGGGCGCCCTTGCACGCCACCAACTAAAATCAAAACCTGATCGGTTTGGTAAACAGAAACCGCTTTTCGATTCACCATTCCGCCAACTCGGCGCGGTTTTGGCCGGTAGCGTTTATTTTCGATGAACGGCGCAGGCGCATGGTTAATCGTTTGTGTGCGGCGGCAAACGCGCGCTTCGCAACAAGTGCCGGGCGTGAACCCGATGTTAAATCGCATCTGCTTAAAACTGCAGGAGTGAAGGTCAGGAAAGAACCCATGCCGAACTCATCGCAGACGTTTTCGTATCGAAGAAGCATATATTGGCGGCGACGTGCCGATGCCCGCGGTCGCCGACGGCGAGGTCGGTCCCATGCATCGCGAGATCATGAACGAACTGCGCGCCATTCGCGCGCAAATGGCCAGCGGCGGCGGCGCCAGCCGCAGCGCGGCGGCGGAGACCCTCGATGCGTCGGTTACCCGCGAGGTCGCCGAAGCCCACGCGCTATTGGAAACCTATCGCGCCCAGATCGAGCAGTGCGAGAAACTCAAGGTCGAACTCGACCTGATCTACGACGCCATCAACCGCACCAAGCGGGAAATCGCCGTGCTGCACGGCAAGAGCTTCAACGGCGAGGAAATGGCAAGGGTCAACGGCGAACTCGGCGCCGTTGTCGGCGGCACCGAAGAAGCCACCCAGCAGATCCTCGAAGCCGCGGAATCGATCGATAACGCGGCGAGCGCGCTGGGCAAGGTGAACTCGCTGGACCAGCAGAAGATCCTCAGCGAGGAAATCCAGGAGCGCGTCGTTTCCATCTTCGAGGCCTGCAATTTCCAGGACCTGACCGGTCAGCGCATCAGCAAGGTGATGACCACGATGAAGTTCATCGAAAACCACATCACGGTCATGATGGACATCTGGGGTGGCGTGGACGCGATCAAGGCGCACGCGCCGCCGATCGTCGACGATCGCGAAGGCGACGACAAGCTGTTGAACGGTCCGAAGCTCGACGGCGACGCCGGCCACGCCTCGCAGAACGACATCGACGCCCTGTTCGACTGACGGCGGAAACGTTCACCAAGACCAAAACGCCGGCACTACGCCGGCGTTTTTTTATTGGAGCGGCTATGAACCGACAATCCCACGGCTCCCCGCCGGGACCGAATTCTCCGCCTCACGCGCGCGGCGAGCAGCGGACATAGACCATGTTGCCGTAGCGGGTCGCGGCGTCCTTTTCGGTGAAGCGGGTGATCAGAACCCGTCCGTCGAACGAGACGATCTCGCGGTCCTGCTCGCCGCCGGCCGGGCCGGGCGGGCCGATATAGTTCTTGCCACTCGGCGAGCCCTTGAGGCGCAGCTCCTGGGGCGTTGCCTGGTCGGCCAGATGCATGACGACGCCGCCCGAGGTGCCGGCCCCGATCACATAGGGCTGCTTGCACTGCGCCTTGGCGGCGGCCTCGGTGCGCGGGCGGTCGGCGGGATTCTGGTAGGAGGCGAGACCCCAGCGGCCGACAATCTCGTCGGCGCGAATGGTCGCCGGCATTTCCGGCGCCACGCCCGGCTCCGTGGCCGGTTCAGGAGACGACGATAGTGACGGCAGGCTGAAGCTTCCGCAGGCGCCCAAGAACAACGCCAGCGCGGAGGCCATTCCCAGATTGGCAACCGTCCGCGCGCTAATCGACCTGAACATGGCATCCCCCGAGAAAATTCGTGGCCGCACCCGTCCCGCAGCCAAGCTCAAAAATGCTGTCGGAGCAATGACGTCCGTCAAATGACGCACGCGCTCCGATTTGGTTTCCTCAAACATCCTATACCGGCCTCACCAACGGATTAACTCCCCTTTGCTTGACAGGAACCGCATCAAGCCATATTCCCGGCCGCACAATTAGCACTCCGAGAGCGCGATTGCTAAGGGGTACGGGCTGTTTTGTCCCTCTGCGGTGTCGAAAACGCCCGTATTCCGGTCCACTTTCGCTTCGCGACCAGAACCGAAAACCCAGCCTGCAAGAGGAACCGTCATGGCTAAATCCAAATTTCGTCCGCTGCATGACCGCGTCGTGGTCAAACGTATCGACGCCGAAGAAAAGACCAAGGGCGGCATCATCATTCCGGACAGCGCCAAGGAGAAGCCCTCGCAGGGTGAAATCACCGCGGTCGGGCCCGGCGGCCGCGACGAAAGCGGCAAGCTGATCCCGATCGACCTCAAGGTCGGCGACCGCGTGCTGTTCGGCAAGTGGTCGGGCACCGAGATCAAGCTCGACGGCGAAGAGCTCCTGATCATGAAGGAGAGCGACATCATGGGCGTGCTCGCCTGAGATAGCCCAAAGCGCCGCAGCGCACCAGCCGTCATGCCCGGACGTCCGTCCCCGATCCGATCGGGGATGACCCCGGGGATACCTCCCGCTCCTCGCAACAGTCCTGCTCTTCAGAACAGTCTTGCGAAGCAAAGGAGTCACGGGTCACCAGGCGGAAGACGCGCTTCGGCCCGGCAATGGCGAAAAGAGCCTGCGGCGAACCACCATATCCCGTTCAATCAGGAGTAATTCAAATGGCTGCCAAGGACGTAAAGTTTTCCGGAGACGCGCGTGATCGCATGCTGCGCGGCGTCGATGTTCTCGCCAACGCGGTGAAGGTGACGCTGGGGCCCAAGGGCCGCAATGTCGTCATTGAAAAGAGCTTCGGCGCACCGCGCATCACCAAGGACGGCGTCACCGTTGCCAAGGAAATCGAACTTGAGGACAAGTTCGAGAACATGGGCGCGCAGATGCTGCGCGAAGTCGCCTCCAAGACCAACGACACGGCCGGCGACGGCACCACCACCGCCACCGTGCTGGCGCAGGCGATCGTGCGCGAGGGCGCCAAGTCGGTAGCCGCCGGCATGAACCCGATGGATCTGAAGCGCGGCATCGAAATCGCGGTGCACGCCGTGGTCAAGGACATCCAGAAGCGTGCCAAGCCGGTCGCGGCCTCCTCCGAAGTCGCCCAGGTCGGCACCATTTCCGCCAACGGCGATGCCGCGATCGGCAAGATGATCGCGCAGGCGATGCAGAAGGTCGGCAATGAGGGCGTCATCACCGTCGAGGAGAACAAGTCGCTCGAAACCGAAGTCGACATCGTCGAGGGCATGAAGTTCGACCGCGGCTATCTCAGCCCCTATTTCATCACCAACGCCGAGAAGATGACCGCCGAGCTGGAAGACGTCTACGTGCTGCTGCACGAGAAGAAACTGTCCGGCCTGCAGTCGATGCTGCCGGTGCTGGAAGCCGTGGTGCAGTCCGGCCGCCCGCTGCTGATCATCGCCGAAGACGTCGAAGGCGAGGCGCTGGCGACGCTGGTGGTCAACCGTCTGCGCGGCGGCCTGAAAGTCGCCGCCGTCAAGGCGCCGGGCTTCGGCGATCGCCGCAAGGCGATGCTGGAAGACATCGCGATCCTGACCGGCGGCCAGCTGATTTCCGATGAACTCGGCATGAAGCTCGAAAGCGTGACGATCAACATGCTCGGCCGCGCCGGCAAGGTCGTGATCGACAAGGAAAACACCACCATCGTCAAAGGTGCCGGCAAGAAGAAGGACATCGAATCCCGGGTCGGCCAGATCAAGGCGCAGATCGAGGAGACCACTTCGGACTACGACCGCGAGAAGCTGCAGGAGCGTCTGGCCAAGCTCGCCGGCGGCGTCGCCGTCATTCGCGTCGGCGGCGCGACCGAGATCGAGGTCAAGGAAAAGAAGGACCGCGTCGAGGACGCGCTCAACGCCACCCGCGCGGCGGTGCAGGAAGGCATCGTGCCCGGCGGCGGCGTGGCGCTGCTGCGCGCCAAGAAGGCGGTCGGCCGTATCCACAACGAAAACCCCGACGTGCAGGCCGGCATCAACATCGTGCTGAAGGCGCTGGAAGCGCCGGTCCGCCAGATCTCGGAAAATGCCGGGGTCGAGGGCTCGATCGTGGTCGGCAGGATCCTCGAGGAGAAGTCGGAGACGTTCGGCTTCGACGCCCAGACCGAAGAGTATGTCGACATGGTCGACAAGGGCATCATCGACCCGGCCAAGGTGGTGCGCACCGCGCTGCAGGACGCTGCCTCGGTGGCAGCGCTTCTGGTGACGACGGAAGCCATGGTCGCCGAACTGCCGAAGGAACCGGCGCCGCCGATGCCCGGCGGCGGTGGCGGCATGGGTGGCATGGGCGGAATGGGCTTCTAGGGCCTGTTACCCTACCTCGGAGACCCACGAAGGCCGCCTCCGGGCGGCCTTCTTTTTTGGCCAAAAAGCACTACGGTAGCGGCCAATTCTGGCCGGCGAGGAATCTGATATGCGCGCGCTTCTGTTCTGTCTGCTCGGCCTGGTGACGGCATCGCCGGAGTTTGCCATCGCTCAAATCAAGCTCGCGACGAAGCCCGCCAACCCCAACGAAGCAAGGTATTTTACGGCCATCGACGGCCTGATGGACGGCAACGCCGACGTCATCCTCAAGGAAAACCGGCAAGGCAAGACCGTCACCTCGGCGGTGCTCGACGTCTGCTATCCCGCCGAGAAAGGCTCCGACCGCAAGGACCGCTTCGTCGCCGATCTCGCTGTCAACGGTCAGACCATGACCGGCACCGCGCAGACCCTCGGCGGCAAGCCTGTCACGGTGAAACTCGTGCGCAAGCCGACCGGCGACACCTTCGAATTCAAGGGGCAGATCAGCATCGGCAGCGCCGTGACCGAAGTGACCTCGTCGGACAATTCCGATCTCAGCGAAAAGGAATTCAAGGAAAACCAGACCGTCGATGACGGCATCACGCAGGCGCCAAAGGATTTCAGCGAAGTGTCTCCGGAATCGATCGCCGTGAAGGTGAAGCTGGATGCGGCGGTGGATTTCCTCAAGTCCCTGAAGGGGCAGGATGTGGAAGTTGCGCTCAGCAGCCTCGCCGTCACCTGCGATGCGCTGCGCGCCGGCGAGCAGACCATCAGCATGTCGACGGATCCGGATCGCGCCGCGGCGCTGATCGCGAAGCTCAGATCGCAGCCGGGCGTGGTCGCCGCCGGCTGGACCACCGGCATGGTCGATATGGATCGCACGATCCGCTTTTCCGCCGCCGACTGGCGCGATGGCGACAAGATCAACAGGGACAAACTCGCCACCGCGATAACAGGCGTGCTGACCCGGACGCTAGCGGCAAAATCGTCGGCAGCGGCCTGGAACGCCAACACCGGCACGCTGAAATTGACATTCAAGCGGCCGAGCCCGCTCTATTCCCGCGCTCGGGCTCACCGAGACGGTCGAGATCACGGCGCTGGTGTTCGCCGGACAAGCCCGGCGGCTCCGACAAACTGATGCTGTGGATCAGCAATCCCGTGATTACGACGGCGGACGAATCCGCGGGCGCCAAACTCGCGCTGGCCGAGGACTCCAGCAGCGACGAGGAAGGCGACCAGAAGGACGACAATGGCTCGGTCGATGGCGCTGGCGAAGGAATTCAAGGGCCAGCGCTGGGACGCGGACAAATCGGCCTGGAAATAAACCCGCGCTCGATCGGGCCCGGGCCAGACCCTCAGTTGGTGTTGAGTCGGAAGCGCAGTGTCGTCGGCCCGATGAAACTGACAAAATCGCCCTGCCGCTTCCAGGTGCCGGCCTCGCTCAGGGCGGCAACCAGTTCGTCGTCGGCCTGTGCCCTGGCCGGCGGACAGGCGCGATCCTCGATCTGGCCGGCGACGAAGATCACCGTATTGCCGGCCACTGAGAACTGGCCCCTGCCGCCCTTGCACCACAGCTCCAGCGTCGCCTCGCCGTTGTCGCCGATCTCCAGGTTCGGCACTCGCTTCGATCCGGGCTGGCGTGCAACGTCCAGCGTCATCGCCATCCCGAACGGAAACTCGTCTTGCGCGCGAGCCGGGACGGAATGAAAGGCTGCAGCCGCGAACACCAGCGCGATTGCGCTCCGCCTCACAAAACCTGTCATTGAAAACATGCCACCCTCGAACTGTCCCGGCGCGCTGTTCTAAGGGCTGGGGGCGACGTTGACCAGATTGGCCGCCACAAATTTTTCCGACTCAAAAACAAAATCCCCGCGGCCGATCGGCCGCGGGGATTTTTCGTGTCGGCTCGACAGCCCGGTTATTTCAGGACCATCGCCGTGAACGGATAGACATAGGCCTGCAGCATCACGAGAATGCCGACGAGACACGCCAGCGCGATCGAATGCTTGAATACGAAGCGCAAGATCGTGCCTTCATGTCCATACCAGTTGGTCGCGGTGGAGGCGACGACGATCGACTGCGCGTCGATCATCTTGCCCATCACGCCGCCGGACGAGTTGGCGGCGGCCATCAGCACCGGCGACAGACCGAGCTGCTGCGACGTGATCTTCTGCAGGTTGCCGAACAGGATGTTCGACGCCGTATCCGATCCGGTCAGCGCCACGCCCAGCCAGCCGAGCAGCGTGCCGAAGAAGGGATACAGCACGCCGGTCGCGGCGAACGCCAGACCCAGCGTCGCATCGACACCCGACAGCCGGGTCAGCGTGCCGATCGCCAGCATCGCCGAGATCGTGATCAGCGAGATCGCGCACAGCCTGATGGTGCGGCCGTATTCCGCAACCATCCTCGCCGGCGAGAAGCCCGACAGGAAGCCGGAGATGATCGCGGCGATCAGCATGCCGGTTCCGGTAAACGACAGATAGGTGAAGCCGAAGACCGCGCCTTCCGGTGTCGGCTTCGCCGCGACGGGCGGCACCTTGTTGATCATGTTGTGCAGTTCGGGAACCGGGTAGTTCCAGACGAAGTTTGCGTTCGCCCAGGTCTTGAAGGCCCCGTTGCCCCAGACCAGCATCACGACGCAGACGATGATCCATGGCAACAGCGCGCTCCAGAGTTCGCCCTGCGTCAGCGGTGTCTTGTCCATCGCTTTCTGCGCGGCCATGGTAGCCGTCGAATTCATCCTTGCCGCGCAGTGCCGGCGACAGCCAGAGCTGCTTCGGCTGCCAGACCCTCAGGAACAGGATCAGGCAACCCATCGAGATCAGCGAAGCGCCGATATCTACGATCCAGGGATTGATGTAGTTCGAAATCACGAATTGCGGAATCGCGAACGACACGCCGGTGACCAGGATGGCGGGCCAGATGTCCTTCATGCCCTTCCAGCCGGCGAACGCCCACACCACCCAGAACGGCACGATCAGCGAGAAGACGGGCAACTGCCGTCCGACCATCGCGCCGAGAATGTAGGGATCGAGACCGGTGACCGATGCCAGGCCCTGGATCGGGGTGCCGAGCGCGCCATAGGCCACCGGGGCCGTGTTGGCGATCAGCGACAGGCCGGACGCGGCGAGCGGCGAGAAGCCGAGACCGATCAGAACCGACCCGGTGATCGCCACCGGCGTGCCAAATCCCGAGGCGCCCTCGAAGAACGCGCCGAACGAGAACGCGATCAGCAGCAATTGCAGCCGCCGGTCCTCGGTGACGCCGCCGACGGCGCGCTTCAACAGTTCGAACTTTCCGGTCGCAACCGTGATCTGGTAGAGAAAGATGACGTTCAGCACGATCCAGCCGATCGGGAAGAATCCCGCCACGACGCCCAACAGCGTCGCGCGAATCGACATGTTGGCCGGCATGGTGAAGACGAAGATCGCAATCAGGTTGGTCAGCACCACGGCAACGATGGCCGCGATGTGAGCCTTGACCTTGCCGCTGGCAATCAACACCAGAAGCGTGACCACCGGAATGGCGGCGGCGACCGTCGACAGCGCCGCGTTGTTAAGCGGATTGTAAATCTGGTTCCACATTGCGCTTCCTCCCCACGCATGTCCCGGCAGCCCGACCAGCGTGGACGGTCAGGCATGCTTGGCGTGGTGATCGGAGTATCTTGGCAATGCGCGAAATCGGGCGGCGAATCTGGCAGTGCCTAAATCCGCTCACAACCTCGCGAAGTGTGGAAGCCCCCCGGTCCCTCGCCGTTATACCCATGCTAGGGTTGACTCGGAGGCTGGGACAAGCGAACCCAGATGACGGAATCTACGACTTTAGTCTAAGCTCTCCAATTCTCCCATTTTTTCAGGCCCTTGAGGCCATTCCCCTGGAGACGGCAATCTGTGAACAACACCCGTTCGACGCTCGCCACCGTATGGCGGATCGCCGCGCCTTATTTCCGCTCCGAGGACAAGCTGGCCGGCCTTACCCTGCTCGCGGCGCTGATCGTGGTCGAGCTTGCGCTGGTTGCGATCGATGTCCTGGTGAACCAGTGGTACAACCGCTTCTATAACGCGCTCCAGGAGAAGAACTGGGACACATTCGTCTGGGAACTCGGCGTCTTCACCGTCCTGGCAACGATCAGCGTCGCGCTCAACGTCTACGACCTCTATCTCAATCAATGGCTCCAGATCCGCTGGCGGCGCTGGATGACTACCCACTACCTCGGTGAGTGGCTGCACGACGCCAATCACTACCGGATGCAGCTCAAGGGTGATGCCGCCGACAATCCGGACCAGCGCATCACCGATGACGTGAAAATGTTCGTCGAGCAGACGCTGGGTATCACCGTCGGCCTGCTCAGCTCGATCGTATCCTTGGCGTCCTTTGTCGTTATCCTCTGGGGTCTCTCGGCTACGGCTCCCCTGCACATCTTCGGCGGGGCGTTCGAAATCCCCGGCTACCTGGTATGGGGCGCGTTGGTCTACGCGGTGTTCGGAACGGCGCTGACGCACTGGATCGGATCGCCGCTGGTCCATCTCGATTTTTCGCAGCAGCGCCTCGAAGCGGACTTCCGTTTCAACCTCGTCCGGGTGCGCGAGAACTCCGAGCAGATCGCATTGTTGCAGGGCGAAGTCGCCGAGCGCGGACGGCTCTCGCAACGCTTCGGCCGCGTCGTCAACAACTGGTATGCCATCATGAGCCGAACCAAGCGGCTGACGGCGTTCACCTCGAGTTATTCGCAAGCCGCGGTGATTTTTCCCTTCGTCCTGGTGACGCCAGCTTACTTCGCCGGCAAGATTCAGCTCGGCGGCCTGATGCAGACCGCCTCGGCATTCGGCAGCGTGCAAAAGGCTCTGTCGTTTTTCGTGTCCATCTACCGGTCCCTGGCCGAATGGCGCGCCGTGATCGCCCGTCTCGACGGCTTCGAGGCGGCGATCGAGGGCGCCGTGGCGCAAGTTGCCAGCGCCGGTTCGATCGACGTCGTGTCGACGACCGGCAGCGACAGCATCGACCTGGAACAGCTTCTGGTCAGCCTGCCCGACGGAACGCCGCTGGTCGCGGCCGACGGCTTCAGCATCAACGCCAATGAACGCACGCTGGTCACCGGTCCGTCCGGCGCCGGCAAGTCGACCCTGTTCCGCGCCATCGCGGGCGTCTGGCCGTTCGGCAGCGGTTCGATCGCAATTCCCTCGAAAGCCACCCTGATGATGTTGCCGCAGCGGCCGTATTTTCCGATCGGCACACTGAAGGCCGCGATCGTCTACCCCGCAGAGACCGACGCGTTCGGTTCAGAGCGGGTCAGGGATGCCGTGATCGCGGTGGGCCTGCCCCATTTCGCAGCAAGACTGGACGAGGAGGCGCACTGGAATCGCATGCTCTCGCTCGGCGAGCAACAGCGTCTTGGTCTCGCCCGCGCCCTGCTGCATGAGCCGCAATTTCTGTTCCTTGACGAAGCGACCGCCTCACTCGATGAAGCCTCGGAAGCGGCACTCTACAAGCTGATCGAGAAGAAGTTGCCGGCCACCACGATCGTCTCGATCGGACACCGTTCGACACTGGAGGCCTTCCACCGGCGCAACGTGGTGCTGAACAGCGACGGCGACCGGTTTACGCTGCAGAACCGCAAGGAAGACGTCAAGGTCCCCTGAAGCCTTTTCAGGCGAAGTGGAAACCGGTCCGCGTCAGGAAAGCGCGTCAAGATCAAGAATTTCGATTCCGTTCCGACCGCCGGGTGGACCTTATCGCCAGCGCTGCGGCCACGGCCTGCGGCGGACCCATCGATGCCAGACGAGGGCAAAGGCCGTGAGCAGCAGCGCGCCCGCCAGCACCGGCGCGAACAGAAACGACCACGGAAGGTTGTTGGAGACCACCAGCAGGGGATTGATGCCGGCCGGCGGATGAAACGTGCCGGTGACATACATGGCCAGAACGGCCAGCCCCACCGCGGCGGCGGCAGCCCAGGCTTGCGGTCCGGTCACATGGAGCACCAACAGGCCGACCAGGGTTGCCACCAGATGCCCACCGATCAGTGCACGCGGCTGCGCCGGCTCCACCTGCGGCGAGCCGATCACCAGCACGATCGACGTGGCAAACGGGATGACGGCCAGCGGCATGTGCAATTCGAGCGAGGACCACTCCATGACCCCGATGGCGATCGCGGCGCCGACGCCGGCGACAAATCCCGCCAGCGCATTGCGATGATCGTTGCGGCCGATCGCTTCGCTTGCAAGCTGTCGCCAGTTACGCCCCATGCCGTCTCCGCAAACAAAAGGGGGCGGCAGATTGCTCTGCCGCCCCCCTGTAGTCGAGACCAGATTGGTTACTTCAGGTTGGTCATCGCGGTCAGGTCAGCCGAGAGCTTGGCGATGCCTGCAGCGCCGCACCAGTTGGAGCCGAAGCCACCCGGATTGACGGGAGTGAAGCTGTTGGTGAACCTGGCGGTGTTATCGCTGGTGAAGGCGTTGCAATCCCCCTTCGACAGATCGGTGTCTGAGTAACGCAGATCCAGTGTGAATACCTTGTAGGTGAACCCGATGCCGATATTCCAAGTGTTGTAGCTCGGCTCAGGAATACCACCAGGGAAAGGTCCGCCGCCAAGTGGGCTCGCCACCGTCGTTCCGTAGAACGAGTCGGACGTACCGAGCCACTGCCGACCGAATTCGCCGGAGATATACATGCCCACACCACTCGAGCCAAAGGTGGCGCTCGGCGCGGTCCACTTGCCGGTGATCGACGCGTAGTTACCCCAAGCGCCGAGGTTCAGGAAGTTCGGCGAGTAATATTCGTTAGCGCCGATCTGAAACTGGTCGTTGATGGTGACGTTGACCTTGGCATAGCCTTCATAAAAGCTCGCATCCTTCTTCGCAAAGTTGCCGTTGATCGGCAGACCACCCGTGACGGGGTCGGAGTTCCCAATCGGGCTGGCGGCGCAGCTCGCGTCCGAGCCCGGGATGCCGGAGCCGGGAATCGCCGCGGAGTTGTAGCACTGCCCACCGGGATAAAGGTAACCCCACACACCGAAGTCAAAGGCGAACATGCCGACGGTCGGGCGAATACCACCATAGATGTCGATTTCAGCAGCTGCTCGATTCGCGAAGGAGATGCTCTCGCCCGCGGCGCCAATATACAGTTGCAGGTCCTTGTTGATGTTGTAGCGGGGCTCGAAATAGGCCGCGACCGAAGGTTTGTGGTTGGACTGGGTGATGCCGCGGAACACATAGTCGCTCATCAGCGCGCTGCCGAAAGCGAAGTCCCAGGGCTCGAATGCCGGCGGCGGCGGAGCCTTCAGCGCCTTCATGGGCATATCCGCAGCAAGGGCGGCCCCCGATACCATTGCCAGCGCCGTTGCTAACAACACCATTTTCTTCATGACGATCCCCATCACATTTTAAAGATCAGTCCGATTCCGGCGCCCCCCAGGGACAGGCGATAACCGACTGCAGCGAAAACCTTAACGTGATCACAATCTGGAACGCGCTACCGCCGCAGTGAAGCAAAAAAGACAAGCATTTGCCGCCTTTTTAGGCGTTCGCGCCATTCTCGCGAAGGTTGTCAGCCGGTGTTGCATTCCGACAACAATTCTGCCCGGTCTCAGCGTCGGCCAGGCGACATTTCCGTCACGAAACCGGCGGGGAGGAACAGGCCCGATGATGGGGTCAGCGAATCAAAAGCGCGGGTGTTTCTTGAACGAAACAGGCCGCAGCGGCGAGCGCTGCGGCCTGGAGGAGATGGGTCCCTTGTGAAAGCCTCCCCGGGGGAACCCCGGGAAGTTCGGCTAATTGCTGTCTTCTCCATTCGGGGATGACGGGCTCGACGAGCTCTCGCCCCATGACGGCGCGGGGCTGGGGGTGGCCCAGCTCGGTGACGGCGCGGGCGCCGGAGCAGGCGCCGGCTCGAACACAGGCGCGGCGGGCTTCGGCGCAGCGGGCTGGGCCGCCTTCTTCTTCGCCGGGCTCTTCCTGGCGCCGGCCTTCTTGGCGGCCTTCTTCGGCGCGGCCGCCTTGGACTTTTTGGCAGATTTCTTGGCAGATTTCTTGGCGGACTTCTTTGCCGACTTCTTGGCCTTCTTCGCCGACTTCTTGGCGGTCTTCTTCGAAGATTTCTTCGCGGATTTCTTCTTCGCTGTCACAAGACTCTTCTTGGCCTTTTTGGCCTTCTTGCCACCCTTCTTCTTTTTGCCTTTAGCCATCGTGATCCTCCTGTTGCCGCCGACCAATGTCTATCGAGCGTTTCAAGTCGTCCGTCTCAAGCTCAAGGCCCAATGATCAGTTCAATCCTGGCCGGGGACCCCCTGTCGCCCAATCGAGAAGCTCAACCGTGTGCACCACAGGAACTGACGTGCCGCCGGCAATCTGCACCATGCATCCAATATTGCCCGCAGCTATCATGTCCGGCTTGATCATCGCAATATTGGCGACCTTCCGGTCGCGCAATCTGTTCGCAATGTCAGGCTGGAGAATGTTGTATGTCCCCGCCGAACCGCAACACAAATGGCTCTCGGGTACATCTTTCACCACGAATCCGTTCTTGGAAAGCAATTCTTTCGGAAGCAGCGTGATTTTCTGCCCGTGTTGTAGCGAACAGGCCGAGTGATAGGCGATCACGATGTCGCTTTGCGGCTGCGTCGGCTGCAGCGCGATGCCGCCGAGATACTCGGTGATGTCCTTGGCCAGCGCCGAGATCCTCGCCGCGGGCACCGCGAAGTCGCGGTCCTCGCGCAGCAGATAGCCGTAGTCCTTGATCACGGTGCCGCACCCCGACGTCGTCACCAAGATGGCGTCGAGGCCATTCTGGTCGGCCTCCCGGAGCCAGACGCCGACATTGGCGCGCGCCCGGGCCAGCGCGTCGTCGTCGCGCCCGAGGTGATGGTTGAGCGCGCCGCAGCATTGCTCGTCCTTGACCAGCACCACCTCGATGCCATGCCGGGTCAGCAGATTGATGGCGGCCTGGTTGATGCGCGGCGCCAGAACCTGCTGGGCGCAACCCTGCAGCAGCGCAACCCGCCCGCGCTTTTCGCCCTTCGCCGCAAAAACGCTTCCGCCGGCCGGTCCCGGCACCGGCAGGCCGGGGGGCGAAAGGGCCAGCATCGCCTTGATTCGCTGCAATAAAGTCGGGCTCCCCAGGTCCGCCTTGGGGGTTGGCAGAAGCGCAGCCAGCGGCCGGACGTACCGGCCCAGAATCATGCCGGCGCGAAGCAGGCCGGGCCGCGGGAGAATCCAGACCAGCGCCGTGCGGAACAGGCGTTCGCCAAGCGGTCTTCGATAGTCCTTTTCAATCCTTGCCCGCGCCTGATCGACCAGATGCATGTAGTTCACCCCGGACGGACAGGTGGTCATGCAGGACAGGCACGACAGGCAGCGGTCGATGTGCTTGACCACTTCGGCGGTGGGCGGCCGGTTCTTTTCCAGCATCTCCTTGATGAGGTAGATCCGCCCGCGCGGGCTGTCGAGTTCGTCGCCGAGCAGCACATAGGTCGGACAGGTCGCGGTGCAGAACCCGCAATGCACACAGGCGCGCAGGATCTTGTCGGCTTCCGCGATATCGGGATCGGCGAGTTGCGCGAGGCTGAATTCGGTTTTCATGCAGCGAAACCTCGTCTCATCCGGCCGCGATTGAGGACGCTCCTGGGATCGAAGCTCTGGCGGACCCGTTCGCTCAGAGCGGCAACCCCGGCCGGCTGGGGATGGAACACGTCGACATTGCGGCGTATCTCATCGGGTGCGCGTACCAGCATGGCGTGACCGCCGACGGCGTTGACGCGCAGACGCACCAGCGCGGCCTGCGCGTCCGGCTTCGGCGGCAGCGCCGCCCAGATCAGGCCACCACCCCAGTCGTAGATCACCTCGCCGCCGGTGTCCCGCGCGAGCTGCTCGCCGAGCACTCCGCCCGCGGCCGGCGGACAAACGATCCGCCACACCGGCCACGCCCCCAGCGCACCACCGGCCGCGAACGGCAGCACGTCGCGGACCGAACTCCAGACCGCGGCCGAGGCGGCGTCTTCGACGATCTGCGCCGCGCCAAACGGCGCCAGCAGCTTGGCCAGCGCGGCGGCGCGGTGGGCGGCTGATGCAGCAATGCCCTCCAGCCGCAGCAAGGTCACCGCCTGCCCCGGCGCTCCAAGGCCCGAGAGTTCGCCAATATCGGCGCGCAACGCCGAGCCCGGCAGGTGCGCCCCGCCGGTTACATCGAACGGCGAGCCGAGCGCGGCGGTCATCGCCCGGTTCGCGGCGACAGCGTCGAGCCCCCGCAAGGCCAGCGTCCGCTCGCTTTCGGGCCGCGGCATCACCTTCAACGTCACTTCCGTTATCACCGCGAGCGTGCCCCAGGATCCCGCCAGCAATTTGCAGAGATCGTAGCCGGTGACGTTCTTCACCACCCGGCCGCCGGCCTTGAAACTCTCGCCGAAGCCGGACACGCCATGCGCCCCCAGGAGATGGTCGCGGGCGCCGCCGGCCTTGATGCGGCGCGGACCGGCGAGGCCGGCGCCGATCATGCCCCCGATGGTGCCGAGGCCCGGCGTGCCCAATAGCGGCGCGGTATCGATCGGCTCGAACGCGAACTGCTGATTCTTGGAATCGATCAGCGACTTGACGTCGGCGAGCGGCGCGCCGGCCTGCACGGTGATGATCAGTTCGTTCGGCTCATACGACGTCACCGCATTGAGCGCCGACAAATCGAGCAGCGCGTTGGTCGCCATCGGCTGGCCGATCAGGCGTTTTGACCCGTGGCCGACGATCTCCAGCGGCTGCTCGCCGGCAATCGCCGCGCGCACCACCTCTTCGACATCCTTTGCGTCTCGTACTTTCAATGTGTCCACGAGTTTGGATCAAGCTCCGGATTGCTGCCGGCCCGACAGGACGGCGGGGGGATGGCGATCGAAATTCGGCGCGCCGCAAGTGAGACCATTACTGCAAACATCCGCCGATGCCGAATCCTAGATGATCCGTCGCAGCGGCGAGTTCCGCAAAACCAACGCCGATACGGCAAAACTGCCAACGACCGCGAGCAAGGTCAGTAACGCGGCCTTCAGCACCGGATAGAGGACGAGCCCATGCAGAAGGATGGCAAAGCCGATCAGGACCGGCGGATGGATGAGATAAACGCCGAAGGCATTGTCCGACAGCCACCGCACCACCTCACCCTGCCGGTCGAAATTGCGCCGATAGACGGCAAGGATCAGCAGACCCATTCCCACGCAGACGAGCGCCTCCCACAGGCACTTTCCGGCACTGACCCGGTTGAAACCACCCACATATCGCGCGGTCTGGCCCTGCAGCGCACCACCGAACAGAAGCAGGGCGGCGAACAATAGTACGGCAAAGACCAGCGTAACCGACGCCCAGCGGACGCAGAAACGTCCGGGCAGCCCGATCATCCAGCCACCGCGATAGCCGAACGCGCCGGCCGCGAACATCAGAGCATATTGGGGGAAATCGCCGGGATGCACATTCAGCACGGCGGCATCCTCCGTCACCGCGATCCGAATCAGAAAGGTCGACGCGGCCATGACAGCGATAAAGCCGGCTAGCCAAAGTCCAGCCCCACGATCGCCGCAGGGCTCTATCTTGCTCTCCTTCCAACCCGTCAGGCGGATCAGACCGTAGATGGTCGAGAACATCAGAAGGGCTGCGCAAAACCACATCGGCCCGGTTTCGGACAGCCACTCCCCGTCTTTCAGATGAAGCAGCCATTGATGGCCAAAACCTCCCGTTCCCCAGGTTCGGGACAGAAAATATTGGGTCAGCGGACCGATCACGAGCATGTAAAGCAAGGTCGGCAATCCAAGCCGTAAGAACCGGTCACGGAGGAATTGTGAAAAATCTTTTCGGTCATAGGCGGCCGCGGAAAAGTAGCCCGCGATGAAAAAGAGCACCGCCATGAAGAATGCCTGCAGGAAGCTCTGGTAAACGCCGAAGAACAGCCTGGTGCCGAAGCCTGTCGTTTGCCGATCGGTGAAGTACCAATTACCGAACGGGCTGTAGGTGTCGCAGGCGTGCATACTCAGCACCAGGATAATCATGCTCCATCGGATGTTGTCGATGAACAGCAGCCGGGGTGCGCT
This sequence comes from uncultured Alphaproteobacteria bacterium, assembly GCA_963831585.1. GTDB lineage: Bacteria > Pseudomonadota > Alphaproteobacteria > Rhizobiales > Xanthobacteraceae > Bradyrhizobium. The sequence goes on from CAWHRA010000032.1 coordinate 432,633, forward strand.
TCGCACCTCGGCCGCCGATCCGGTTGTCGCATCCATCGGGATGTCAGCCATGTCGCGCCACGAACATCGCGAACCACCAGGGCTCGCCGAACCTCTAGAACCGCGGAATATCGGGAAAGGCGAGCTTGCCGCCATGGACGTGCATGCGGCCAAGCTCGGCGCAGCGGTGAAGGGTCGGAAACACCTTGCCCGGATTGAGCAGGCCTTGCGCGTCGAACGCGCATTTCAGACGCTGCTGCTGGTTGAGATCGATGTCGCTGAACATCTCGCCCATCAGGTCGCGCTTCTCGATGCCGACGCCATGCTCGCCGGTCAGCACGCCGCCGAGTTCGACGCAGGCCCTCAGGATATCGGCGCCGAACGCTTCGGCCCGCTCCATTTCACCCGATTTGTTGGCGTCGTAAAGAATCAGCGGATGCAGGTTGCCGTCGCCGGCGTGAAACACGTTGGCGACGCGCAGATCGTATTTCACCGAGAGGTCGCGGATGCGCGCCAGCGCCTCCGGCAATTTGCCGCGCGGGATGGTGCCGTCCATGCAGAGATAGTCGGGCGAAATCCTCCCCACGGCCGGAAAGGCCGCCTTGCGGCCGGCCCAGAACAGATTGCGCTCGGTCTCGGAGGTTGAAATCTGGCAGGTGGTCGAACCGCACTTCAGTGCGATCGCCTCTACCCGCTTGATCAGTTCATCGACCTCGACGCCCGGGCCGTCGAGTTCGATGATCAGGAGCGCCTCGACATCGAGCGGATAACCGGCGTGAACGAAGGCTTCGGCGGCGTGGATCGCGGGCCGATCCATCATTTCCATGCCGCCGGGAATGATTCCCGCGCCGATGATTTCCGCCACGCATTGCCCGGCCGCCTCGACCTCGGCAAAGCCGACCATCAAAGCGCGCGCCGTCTCCGGCTTCTGCAGGATCCGCACCGTGATCTCGGTGATGACGCCGAGCAGGCCTTCCGATCCCGTGATGATCCCCATCAGGTCGTAGCCCGAGGTCTCGGCGGACTTGCCGCCGATCCGGATGATCTCGCCCGTGATCAGGACGATTTCGCAGCCCAGCACGTTGTTGGTGGTCATGCCGTATTTCAGGCAGTGCACGCCGCCCGAATTCTCGGCGACATTGCCGCCGATCGAGCAGGCGATCTGCGACGAGGGGTCGGGCGCATAATAATATCCGGCGTGGGCGACCGCCTGGCTGATGGCGAGATTGGTCACGCCGGGTTCGGTCACCACGACGCGGTTGTCGAAATCGATCTCGCGGATCCGCTTGAATTTGCCGAGCCCCAGCAAGACGCCATCGGCGAGCGGCAGCGCGCCGCCCGACAGCGAGGTGCCCGACCCGCGCGGCACCACCTTGATGCCCTGCTCGAAGCAGTATTTCAGAACTTGCGAGACCTGTTCGGTTGTATCCGGCAGCACCACCACCATCGGCGGCTGTCGATAGGCCATCAGGCCATCGAACTCGTAGGGGAGCATTTCGGCGCGACTGTCGATCACGCCCTCGCCCGGGACGATCGCGCGCAACGCCGCCACGATGGTCTCCCGGCGGTTCAAGACCGCCTGATCCGGTGCTGGCATCATGATGGCCATGTCTACGTCTCCTCCGGCGCCTCGGGCCGCGCGCATTCCTGCTCGCCGATTTCACGTGGCAAATCAAGCACGTCTGGCCCCCTTTGGGTAGCTCGCCCGCGGCCTGGAAGGCCGCTATGTCCTCCATCCGAAAGACGTAGGCAAGAGAGATGAAACGGTCGGGCGGTTTGACGGCTTGTCCACCGCGAGCGCCCTATGCGACAAGGGCGCCGGCACCGTCGCCCACTCCCCCAACCCCCGAAGAGCACACCATGAAAAAAATGACCCTGAGCGCGCTTCTCGTCATTGCATCGTCTGCAGCCGTGTCGAACGCGCTGGCGCAGGACGTCGCGGCCGGCAAGACGTCCTTCAACAAATGCATGGCCTGCCACTCGATCGGCGAGGGCGCCAAGAACAAGGTCGGTCCGGAGCTGAACGGCCTCGATGGCCGCAAGTCGGGCACGGCCGAAGGCTACAATTATTCGGACGCCAACAAGAATTCCGGCATCACCTGGAACGAAGCCCAGTTCAAGGAATACATCAAGGATCCGAAGGCGAAGGTTCCGGGAACCAAGATGGCCTTCGCCGGCATCAAGAACGAAAACGAGATCAACAATCTCTGGGCGTTCGTCTCGCAATTCGACAAGGACGGCAAGACCAAGGGCCAGTAGCGCGATCGCGGTTGGCCGGGAATCATCGGTTTAACGGCACGCGGAGCGAGCTCCTTCGGCATCATCGCGATCGTGATGCCGAAGGCGTCATGCGGCAGCGCGGTCATGGCTATGCCCCGCGCTGCACTTCGCCGAGAGGCCACCTGGGCGGGACGCCATCGTCGGCGAAACGCGCAAGTCGTACTCGCGCGAATGACAAATCGCGAAGATCAGCGCGCGCCCTTCAGCGTGCATGACGTCGAGCACGTGGTCGTGGTGCCGCGGTCGCACCTGAGGCAGACCGCCATACACTGATCCATCGCCTTGGGATTGAAGGCGCTGTACAGGTCGGCTGCACATTTATTGTGGATTGATCCCGTCACGTCGTTTTCCTGAGAGCAGGACGTCATCAGCAGGGCTGCGGCGATCAAGACGGCGAAGCGTCGCATAAACCCTCCGTGTTGGTTGTCGTTGTGCCGGAGCTCGCGCTCCAATAGCGGGTGCGCCGCTCCGTGCATCGTGTCGAGCTTGCACTGGCTCGCCGATTCACGCCAGCCGCCGGCCCGATCGGTCAAGGCTCAAATCGCGCCACGGATGATCATTCCCTGCCTGTCGCCTCGTTCACGCTGCGGCGATCAATTTGCCGCGATCGAGTCGGGTCGGCCGGTCGCATGTGACCTCGTTCACATGCGTAGGACGCCAGCCGGGCTAGGAGTAGCACACGGCCCGCTCGACCGGGGCCAAGCCTGGAGATCGCAAATGATGGCTATCGCAAGAGTTCTGGCACGCGTATCCGGAACGCAAGTCGACGTCGAAATGCTCAAGACCATCGCCATGTTTTGCGGTGTCGGCCTGACCGTGTCTCTCATGCTCGCGTCCTACGGACTGGACCTCAGTCCGGGCTTGTTCTGAGGCCTCGTTGTGAGGTCCCGGCCCTCTTGTTTTGCCGCGTTTTCCCTCCGCGAACCGGGGTCGACTTCGCTCGAAAACGCTTTGAGGAAATTTCCATGAAAGCACCTTGGCAGTTCGGCCTGGTCGTCGTGTGCATACTCGCCGAGCCTGCTTTCGCGCAGAAGCTGGTCGATCCGAATGCGGTCGCGCCCCAGTATCGCGAGGCCGCGGAAAAGCGCCGCGCCGAACAAATCAGGCAAATGGAGTGCCGTCACAGGATCGACGTCGCGAAGGTGCTGCCGCGCGATCGGACCGAGGCAATCAATCAATGCCTGGAAGATGGCCCCAATCCGACGACGGCGGCCATTCGCCAGTAACCGCCCGCTGAGGCGCCCCTCATTCAAACGTCTTTTCGGGCTGAACCGTAAGGCGAATGGCTACTTCGGTCGTGCCGTCGAAAACCTCGAGCAGATGGTTGCAAAGCAGACAGCGGTACTCGCCCTTGGGTCCCCCGATGGAAACCAGCTCGATCCGGCGGTAACCGGCATTGCATTCGGGACAGGCGATGTCGGACTTCTTCATGGCGCGCAAGTTATCACCCTGCGGCTGCAACTCAAACACGACGGCTGCCGGCTTCACCTGCAATTGAGCCTTGCGTACCCCGCCAGGTCGGCGGCGGCGGCGCCGCGTTGCGCGAGTTCTCCGATCATCGTGTTGATCTCCGATATCACGAGGTCGGGTGCTGCGTTTTGAATCATGTGGCCGACCTGCGGCAACACGATCAGTCTTGCATCGTTCACCGTCTTTGCGAACGGCCGCGAATGAATATTGGTGGTCACCGTCTTGTCGACATCGCCCGAAATCACCACCACCGGCGCCTTGATATTGCCGTAGCGCGGCGCCTGCTCGGCCACCGCCGCTCTCAGCGTCACCAGATCGCGGGCGTTGGCGAGGAATTCGCGCGGACGCAGCAACAACGGCGTCGCCGTATCCGTGATGAAATTTCGGGGCATGATCTGCGGCAGGAATACGCTGCGCGCGCCCGGCCCGGCCAGAAAAATGCCGAGCGGCAGCGTGATCGTGTAGGCGAGCAGCGGGCCGATCACCGGCGTGGCGACGACCCTGTTGTACCAGCTGATGCCGCCCGGCCACGGATAGGCCACCGGCGCCAGCATGACGAGCCCGGCGACGCGCTCGGGATAATCGAGCGCCATGCGCGCGCCGAGTGCGCCGCTCCAGGAATGCACCACCAAAATCACGGGTCCGACGCCGAGTTTTTCCAGCGCCTCGTCGATCATTCTGCCCTGGATGACCGGCGTCGAATCCGCCAGACGCGCGCGCGTGCTCCAGCCATGGCCGGGACGGTCGATCAGGATCACCCGATGATCGCGGGCGAGCCAGTCGCCGAGCGGCTGGCGCATCGCCTCGAGATTTGAACTCGCGCCATGGATCATCACGATTGGCGGACCGGCGTCATCCTTAGGCCCGGTGTCGAGCATATGGAGCCTGCCGCCGGCAACCTCGATCATCCGGCCCTGGGCCGGATAAAGCCGTTGCAGGATCAGGACAGCGGCCTGCGTGATCCACGCCAGGATCGCCAGCGCCGCCACGAAGATGGTTGATATCATTTGCAAAGTCCGGATGCGCCTTTCCACCCCTGAGTTACGGTCCATCGGGCGAGGCGGTTTCGCGACAACGCGTCGTTTGCCATATCGATACCGTTTTTGCGGTTACCCACAAAATCTGCGCGAGTTTTCTCGCCGTCCTGCAACGTGCCTTCATATCGCCGTCATCGGTAACTTTATAGTTATTGTCAGCCGCAGCGTTGCGAAGTGATGGGCGCTCGCCAGTGGGCTGTCGTTGTTGGGACCTATCCACGCAATCCACAGGAACGCGGGCGGGCGCCGACGACTTGTTCAGGGGACAACCAAAGGGTGTTTCGATGAGTTCCAGACCGAGTGAGGCGGCCATCGACCGGATCGTGGCCAGCTGCAATGGCGACCTGCATAGTGCGCTGCGGGCGCTGCTGCTGGTCAACGAACAGTTGGAGGCGGAGCTGCAACAGCTTTACGCCGCAGTGGCCCTTGGCGGGCCATTCGAACACGGCAGCGAGGTGCTGCATTAATTCGGGCTTGAATTTGGCCTTGTCCCTGCCCCTCGGCTATCCACGCAGCCAGCGGGCGCATCTTCTTCCCCAGGACAAACGCTGATGGCCGGGTGCGCAAGCCGGCCGTCGGCCTTCAATCTCCAGGGAAATCTCCGGGGATCACCCACGATCAGATATCGCGGCCTTCTACCTTTTCGCTCAGGGTTTTGACCAGCTCCGGCACCTTGTCCATGTGCGGATTGATCGCGAGCGCCTTGCGGAAGGCGTCAAGCGCGCGCTTGTCGTCGCCGAGATCCTGCATGATCATGCCCAGTCCCGCCAGCGCGCCGAAATGCCGGGGTTCGCGAACCAGCACCTGCTGGATGTCCTGCAGCGAATGGCCGTAATCGTTGCGCAGATAGTAAAGCGTCGCCCGCCTGTTCCAGGCCTCGACCCAGTCGGGACGCAACTTCACCAGCGAATCAAGCAGCTTTAGCGCGACGTCCATCTGCTGGGCATCCATCGCTGCCTTCGCGCGCATCATCAAGAGCGCGGCCGTATCGCTTGGGGTATGCAGCCACTGCGCCCAGATCCGGGCCTCGACATGCTTGGCACTGGCTTCATCGGGCGCCACCTTCAGCGCGCCGAACAGGAAATCCAGTCCGCGCGTCTTGTCGGCGCCGACCTTGGGCAGCTTGGCCGGAGGTTCGGGGAGTTTCTTCTGCCGCGCCGGCGGCACGGCGCGCGGCTCCTGCGCCGACGCGACCGCCGGCACCGCCGCCATCGCGGCGGCGAGAATAATTCCAATCAGAGAGCGGCTGATATCCGGGAATCTCAATGCCATCCCCAAAGTCTAGACGCGAGAAAACGCGCTGCAAAGCAGCAAAAGCGTCAAAGACCCGTGAAGGCGAGGATTTTGGTGGACGGCCGGAAGGCAGGAATTCGGGCCTGTTCGGCCATGAATCAAGCCGGGATCAACCCTGGCGCGCCTTGAAACGGCGCTGGACCTTGTTGATCACATAGACCCGGCCCTTGCGGCGAACCAGGCGGTTGTTGCGGTGGCGACCGCGCAGCGATTTCAGCGAGTTACGGACCTTCATGGGACAATCCTGATGCGTTGAAAGGCCGTGTTGGACAGGCCGAAAATGGCAAATTGGGCTTAATCCCGCCGGTGACCGTGCCACCCGGGACGCGCGGTTTCTAAGCCATCGGATGGCCGAATGTCAATCCAAACGGCTCTTTGGGGGCCAATTGGGGCCGGCAAGGCGGTTTCGACCGAAGCCCGGGCCGCCGGCGGCGGCCGGGACTGAAATCACAGGCAAAATTAACGAATCGGGAACTCGACCATGGCCTCGCCGGTGGCGACTTTTTCGCCGCTCTGGTTGCGGACCATGACGTCGATCACTACCCAGCGCGATTTCGCCGTCGCCTGTTTGGATTTGACGATTCCGGAGGGCCGGATCGTATCGCCGGGGCGCACCGGCTTGACCCACCTTGTTTCGAGGCGACGGTGGATCGCCCCGCGCGGATAGGCCCAATCGGTGAGCATCCGCGAGATCAGCCCGAAATTGTTCATGCCGTGCATGATGATGCCGCCGAAATTGGTCTTGCCGAAATTGCCCTTCATGTAGTCGTCGTCGAGATGCAGGGGGTTGTAGTCGAGCGAGGCGTCGCAAAACAGGCGGATGGATTCGCGGCTGACCGCAAATGCAGGTCCGTCGATGCCGTCGCCGGCGTTGAGGCTTTCGAATGTCGTTGTCATGATTTCGCCCCTCCCCTCACTGCGGCCGGATGGTCCAGCCACGGCCCGAGCAGATCACCTCGCCGTGCTGGTTGAAGAAGACATTGTCATGCACCACGAACAGCCGCTCGCGCTTGATGAACTTGTCGAGCGCCCGCGCCTGCAGCGTGATGACGTCGTTCGGGCGCGCCGGGATGTTGTAGCTCCATGACTGCCCGGCGTTGACGGTGCCGGGCGAGCGCATCCAGTCGTCGGCGGGGGTACAGGAAAACATCAGGAGGATATGGATCGAGGGCGGCGCGATCAGCCCGCCAAAGGGCGTCGTCCTGGCGTAGGCCTCGTCGAAATAGATCGGATGATCTTCGCCGACGGAAGCGCAATAAAGCTCGATCGCGTCCCGCGTCAGCGTATAAGGAATGGTCTTGCGCGGCTCGCCCGGAACGATGTCGTCCCAGACCTTGCGCAGATTGGCGTGTTTCCAGAAATCGGTCTCGAAGGCTTCCGCCTGCGCCATCCTATCCTCCCGTTTCCGGTGCCTTGTCCGGCACCTTGCGAAACTTGTTATATCGTATAATCAATTCGCCAGCCCGAACAATCAAGTAGCCACCGGGGATGTGAAATGTCCAAATTGAAGCTGCCGAACATCGACGACGTCGTCGCGATCGACATCCACACCCACGCCGAAGAGCCCTGCGGCATGCACGCCGACGACGGCTATGACGATTTCCAGGCGCAGATGGCCGACTATTTCAAGTCGCCCAACAAGCATCCGCCGACCGTGCCGGAAACCGCGGCCTATTACCGCTCCAAGAACATCGCCGCCGTCATCTTCCCGGTCGACGCCGAGCGCGAAACCGGTTTCCGCCGCTACAACAACTACGAGATGCTGGAAATTGCGGCGCAGAATTCCGACGTGCTGATCCCCTTCGTCAGCATCGATCCGCACAAGGGCAAGCTCGGCGTGCGCGAGGCGCGGAAGCTGATCGAGGAATACGGCGTCAGGGGCTTCAAATTCCACCCGACCATGCAGGGCTTCTACGCCAACGACCGCATGGCCTATCCGCTGTATGAGGCGATCAACGACGGCGGCGCGATCGCGCTGTTCCACACCGGGCAGACCGGCGTCGGGAGCGGTATGCCCGGCGGCATGGGAATGCGGCTGAAATATTCCAACCCGATGTACATGGACGACGTTGCGGCGGATTTCCCCGACCTCAAGATCATCCTCGCCCACCCGTCCTTCCCGTGGCAGGAAGAAGCGCTGTCGGTCGCAACCCACAAGCCGAACGTCTATATCGACCTGTCCGGCTGGTCGCCGAAATATTTCCCGCCGATCCTGGTGCGCTACATCAACAGCATTCTGCAGGACAAGATGCTGTTCGGCTCGGACTGGCCGGTGATCACGCCCGACCGCTGGCTTGCCGATTTCGCCAAGCTCGACATCCGCGACGACATCCGGCCGAAAGTGCTGAAGGCCAACGCGCGGAAGCTGCTGGGCATCTGAACCGCTGGCGGCATCTCACGGCTGGATCACGATGCATTCGAGATTGCCGGCGGCGCTTGCGGCTTCCATCGCCTCCGCCAGCGCCGCGAGCGGATACACGCGCGGGCGGATCGGGCTGATGTCGAGCAGACCGCTGCGCAACAAATCGAGCAGCCGCTGGTAAGCACTGGCCGGATACATGAACTGGCCGAGAATTTCCCAGCTGTTCAGCATCAGCGTGGTGTAGGGAACCGGCAGATCGGTGGTCATGCTTCCCATCAGCACCAGCCTGCCGCCGCGGCGAAGGGCATGCAGCGCGGCCAGTGTCGATCTCGGATCGCGCGCCTGTCCGACCATATCGAACGCCATGTGGGCGCCGCCGCCGCTAGCCTCGCGAAGCGCTCTCGCGTCGTTCTGCACCTCGCCTGTCAGTGTGACCGTTGCGACGCGCGGGCCGCCGGCACGCGCCACTGCTTCCAGTGCGCTTGCGTTGCGGCCGACCGCGATGACGCGCCCCGCCCCCATCGCGACCGCGACCAGCACCGCCGCCGTGCCATAGGCGCCGGTTGCCCCGTTCACAACCAGCGTCTCGCCCGCGGCAAGCCGGCCGCGGAGCAGACCGCCATAAGGAATGATGCAGCGGCCGATGGCGACGAGCTGGGTGGCGTCGATGTGGTCGAATCCTTCCGCCGGCGTGATCGCCTCGACCGGCATCAGCGCGTATTCGGCGAGCGTGCCGTCCGGCCAGTCGGCCAGAACATGCGCCGCATCCGGGCTCGATGTCAGCCCGATCAGGACCTGCGCCGGATCCTCGACGTTTTCCGGTGCGACGAAGTGTGAGGAGAGCACCACGCGCTGGCCGGGCTTGAGATGCCAGACATCCCTTCCGACCGCTTCGACGACGCCGACGCCATTGGTCCCGATCGTGAACGGGCCCGGCGGCGGATTGTAGGTCGGCAATCTTCCTTCGACATAGGCTTTCAGATACGACATCAGCGCCGACGCTTCGATCCGTATCAGCGCGCTGCCCGGCCGAGGCTCCGGCGTGCGCACGTCATTGAGACGGAGTTCACCACCGAGCCGATCCAACTGCCAGGCTTTCATCCATATCTCCCCTGATAGCGGCCGATTTGCGCGTCGACGGTGTCGCGCTATGGACGGCGGCGCCCCGCCAAACCATAATGCGCTGGCCGGCGCTCGAAAGCCCGGATCCACCCACGTTCCGACATGCCCACCATGAGTTTCCCGTGACCATCACAGCCGTTGTTTTCGACGCCTATGGCACGCTTTACGACATTCAGTCGGTGGCGGCCGTTACCGAGGAAGCGTTTCCCGGTTATGGCGAGATCATCACCCAGATCTGGCGCATCAAGCAGCTCGAATATACCTGGCTGCGTTCGCTGATGCGGCGCTACCAGGACTTTTCCGCCGTGACGCGTGATTCGCTGGCCTATACCCTGCGGGTGCTCGGACTCGAATATGACAGCCGCGTGTTCGAGCGGATCATGGACAAATATCTGCATCTCGATCTCTATCCGGACGCCGGCCCGGCGCTGGCGGCGATGCGGGATCGTAAGCTGGCCATTCTGTCCAACGGAAGCCCTGCCATGCTCAGCGCGCTGGTGGCCAACAGCGGCCTCGACCGCGTGCTCGATGCCACCATCAGCGTCGATTCCAAAAAGATCTTCAAGCCGGCGCCCGAGGCCTACAGCCCGATCGAATCCGTTCTCGGCGTGCCGCCGGCGGAAGTGCTGTTCATCTCGTCGAACCCGTGGGACGCCTGCGGCGCCAAGGCCTTCGGCCTCAACGTCGCCTGGATCGAGCGGGTGACACCGGAAGCGATGGCGCTGGCCTGCGTCGAGAGCGATGTCGTGCCCCCGCTCACGATGTTCAAGGCGATCCGCACGCAGATGGACGAACTGGGCCTCGAGCCCGACTATCGCATCCGTGCGCTGTCGGAATTGCCCGCGCTGGTCGCCGCCCATCAGACCTGAATGTGAGCTCCCGGCATGAGTATTGAATCGGTCCGCGCCTTCTTCGCGGAAAACGCCCCCGACATCGCCGTGATCGAATCTTCAGCGAGTTCGGCGACGGTGACGCTGGCCGCGGAGGCCTACGGCGTCGAGCCCGGCCGGATAGCGAAAACGCTGTCGCTGCGGGTCGGCGATCGCGTCGTGCTGATCGTGGCGGCCGGCACTTCGCGTATGGACAACAAGAAGCTCAAGGCCCTGTTCGGAGGAAAACCGAAAATGCTCGGGCTGGACGAGGTCGCCGAGATCACCGGCCATGAAGTCGGCGGCGTCTGCCCGTTCGGACTGAAAACGCCGCTGCCGGTCTATTGCGATGTGTCGCTGAAGGCTTTCGACGAAGTGGTGCCGGCAGCGGGCTCTACTCACAGCGCGGTGCGCATCACCCCGGCGCGGATGGCCGAGTTGGTCAACGCCGAATGGGTCGACGTCTGCCAGACACCACCGTAGCGGCGAAGCCGTTTGCGGCGGCGTCTATTGACTGCGATAGGCCCTGCGCTGATCGTCGCGGCTTCCCGGGGTGGCTTGCTGCTGGGTCATGCTGTCATTCGATTCAAACACCGCGCGGCACCCATCCGAGAGCTGCGGCGTATTTTGCCGCAGGCACGCCGTGATCCGGTTGACGTCCGGTATCTGGTCGAAACACAACCGCCAAACGTCGGGCGTGCAGGCCATCTGCTGTTCCATGGTTCCGCGATATTCTTCCGCGGACGCCGCGCCATGAACGGCAACGCCGTAGCCGATCGTTAGCGCAAGGCTCAGGGCAATGTGGTGCACTCGCATGTCCAGTCTTTTTTTCGATTGGGTTGGCGCGCTTCCCGGAGCGCCTCAGGCTTCGAAATAAATGCGGCATGGAAAGGTTCGCGCCGGACAACTAAATGTGAGATTGGCTGCCCAAACCTCACGCAGCGGGAACCGGGCAGCGTGACTGCCCGGCGTGGCGAGGGCTCGTCCGGCGAGTCAATGCGCTTGTGCTCAGCCGAACTTCGCCATCGGCCGGTGCGCGCCCTACTACTCCACCCTGCCGATCTTCTTCACCGCCGCGATCAGGCGGGCGGAGTCCTCCACGACGAATTTCGAGAATTCGGGCGCATCCAGATAGGCGACCGGGCTGCCCGCGGTCTCGAAGGTTTTTACCACCTCGGGACTCTTGACCGCCTGCGCCATGGACTCGCGAAGCCGCGTCATGATCGGCGCCGGCAAGGCCGCTTGCGCGAACAGCCCGGCCCAGATGTAGAACTCGACATCCTTGTAGCCGAGTTCCTTGAACGTCGGCAGATCGGGAAAGCTCGCGATCCGCTCCGCGCCCCAATTCGCCAGCACGCGCATCCTGCCGTCATCGACCTGCTGTTTCAGCGTGCCCGGCGCCGACGCCAGCGCCTGCACCGTGCCGCCCATCAGCGCTGTCAGCGCCGGGCCGGCGCCGCGAAACGGGATATGCAGCAATTTGATGCCGGCGGAGGCCGCGAACATCTCCATCGCCACATGCAGCGTGCCGTAGGGGCCCGAGGAGCCGTAGGGAATCTGGCCGGGACGCTTCTTGGCGTCGTCGACGAAATCCTGCAGCGTCTTCCACGGTGCCGAGGCCGGCACCGCGAGCAGCGTCGGATCGGCGAGCACGCGCGCGACCGGCGCGAATTGCGAGACTTCATAAAGCGCGGGCCGGTCGAACAGCCGGTCGGCTTCCGGCAGCACCGCCAGCGACGACAGCGTCATCAGCAGGGTGTAGCCGTCGGGCTCGGCGCGCGCGGCCGCCGCGTTGCCGATCGATCCGCCGGCGCCGCCGGCGCGGTTGTCGACGACGAAGGGCTTTCCGAGAATCTTCTCCAGCGCCTGCGCCACCGGCCGCGCCGCGAGATCGGCCTGGCCGCCGGCGGGAAACGGCACGATCATCGTGACGTTATGCGCCGGCCACGCCGCTTGCGCGAGGACGGGACAGGAGAGCGCGCCTTGCGCCAGCGGCAGTGCCGCGGCGGCCTTCAGAAGTTCACGTCGGTTCATTGGTAGTTTGCCCCCAGGGATTTTATCGTTCTAGTGGGGGAAACCTAACCCGAACCGCAGGGTGGGCAAAGGCGCATCGCGCCATGCCTCCCTATTCATCCATCACTTCCGCTTCTTTGCCTTGGCAAAATGGCTGGCGAGAAACTCCGCCAGCACCTCGACGCGGGCGGGACGCGGGCCGCCGGGCGGCATCACCAGGTGCACCGCGCCTTCGGTCTGCTTCCAGTCCTTCAGGATCACTTCGACCTGGCCTGAGGCGATGGCGTCGCCAACGATGAACTGCGGCACGTCGGCAATGCCGAGTCCCGCCAACAGCGCCGGCATCAGCGCCTCGCCATTGTTGACGCGCAGCGGGCCTGCGGGGCGCACGCTCGCCTGCTCCCCCTTTGAATTCGTGTAATTCCAGACGCCGGCCGTGGAGAGATAGGCGTAACCGAGACATCGATGCTGCGCGAGATGCATCGGATGCGTCGGCCGGCCGTAGCGCTTGAGATAGGCGGGCGAGGCCACCGTGTAGCGCGGCATCGCGCACAGCCGCCGTGCGATCAGCGACGAATCCGGCAGGCTCGCGATCCGCAGGCCCAGAATCGAACCCCTCGCCGATCAGGTCCACCATGGCGTCGCTCAGATGCAGGTCAATCGAAACATCGGGATATTGCTCCAGGAACTGCGGCAGGATCGGCGCCACCATCCTGATCCCGAACGTCATCGGCACCGCGAACCGCACCAGTCCGCGCGGCGATACCGATTGCGCCAAGGCTTCGTTCTCCGCCGCCTCGCCGTCGGCCAGCAGCCGCGTCGCGCGCTCGGACAGTTTATGGCCGGCATCGGTCAGGGCGAGCCGCCGCGAGGTGCGGTTGAACAGCCTGGCGCCGAGCCGCTCCTCCAACCGGGTGACCGCCTTCGACACCGTGGCCTTGGATAGCGAAAGCTCGCTGGCGGCGGCGGCAAATGACCGTAATTCCACGACTTTTGCGAAAATGGCGAGGCCTTCGAAATCGGGAAGTTTTGCCATGGAGGGCCATCCGATTGGATTAGTTTTGGAAACAATGCATTTACATAGTTTCTATTTCTAACTCATCTGCAAACCCATATCCAGAGGTCATCGGAATTCGAACACGGAGAAATCCAATGACCAAGACCCTTGCCGGCAAGGTTGCCCTCGTCACCGGCGGCTCGCGCGGCATCGGCGCAGCCAGCGCCCGCGCGCTCGCCGACGAAGGCGCCAACGTTGCCATCAGCTATGTCGCCTCCCCCGACAAGGCGGAAGCGGTCGTGAAGGAACTGAAGGCCAAGGGCGTCGAAGCCCGCGCCTTCAAGGCCGACCAGGCATCATCAGCCGAAGTCGACCAACTGGTGAAGGATGTCGCAAAGCACTTTGGCCGGCTCGACATTCTCGTCAACAACGCCGGCGTGGTCACCAGCGCCGCGGTCGACGATCCCAATGCCGACACCGCCGCACTGAACCGGCTGGATGCCGTCAATGTGCACGGCGTGATCACCGCGATCCGCGCGGCATCGCGGCTGATGAGCGAAGGCGGGCGCATCGTCACCATCGGCTCCGGCATCGCAACCCGCGCCTCGTTTCCCGGCCTCGCCGACTACGCCGCCACCAAGGCCGCGATCGTCGGCTACAGCAAGGGCGCGGCGCGCGACCTCGGCCCGCGCGGCATCACGGTGAACGTGCTGCAGCCCGGCTCGATCGATACCGACATGAATCCGAAGGACGGCGGCGAATTCGCCGAAGCCCAGCGCACCCAGCACGCGCTGCAACGCTACGGCACCGCCGAAGAGATCGCCGCCGGCGTCGTGTTCCTGGCAAGCCCCGGCGCGTCGTTCGTGACCGGCACCGTGCTCAACGTCGACGGCGGCTTCGGCGCTTAATCCAGATCAAAATTCAAGCAAAGGAAAAATCCAATGATCGAACTCAGACCATTTGCAAAGCTCGGCGGCGCCGACCACGGCTGGCTGAAGGCAAAGCACCACTTCTCCTTCGCCAGCTATTACGACCCCGCCAACATGGGCCATGGCGCCTTGCGGGTGTGGAACGACGACGAGATCGCGCCGAACACCGGCTTCCCCGCCCATCCCCACGCCAACATGGAGATCATTACTTATGTGCGCGAAGGCGCGATCACCCATCAGGACAGCCTCGGCAACAAGGGCCGCACCGAGGCGGGTGACGTGCAGGTGATGAGCGCGGGAAGCGGTATCCGTCACTCCGAATACAATCTGGAGCCGACCAAGACCCGGATCTTCCAGATCTGGATCGAGCCGACCACCGATGGCGGCCAGCCGACCTGGGGAGCAAAACCATTCCCGAAGTCGGATCGCTCCGGCAAGCTCGTCACCATCGCCAGCGGGTTCAAGGATGACAAGGATGCTCTGCCGATCCGGGCCGACGCGCGAGTGCTCGCCACCACGCTGAAGGCCGGCGAGAGCGCGGAATATGCGCCGCAGAGGTCGCGCAGCCTTTATCTGGTGCCGGCCGCCGGCGCGGTCGAAATCAACGGCGTGCGCGTCAACGCCCGCGACGGCGTCGCGATATCAGACGAAGCGCAGTTGAAGATCACCGCACTGGAAGATTCCGAACTGGTGCTGGTCGACGCGGCGTAAGCGCCGAACGACTGCACAACAGCGTCATGCGCGGGCGAAGCGGTTCTTCAACGCAAATGCCCCGCGCATGCCTTCTCGAAAGAATCGTTCGAAGACGATGGATTGCCGGGCCTGGCCCCGGCAATGACATTCCCCCGACACATCAAACCGATCGAAACCCCCACGGAGACTACCCATGACGAAAGTTCTCGTTCTCTATTATTCCGCCTACGGCCACATCGAGAAGATGGCGAACGCGGTTGCCGAAGGCGCGCGCGAGGCCGGCGCCACCGTCGACATCAAGCGGGTGCCGGAGCTGGTGCCCGAAGCCGTCGCGAAAGCGTCGTACTACAAGCTCGATCAGGCCGCGCCTGTTGCGAAGATCGAAGAGCTCGCCAATTACGACGCCATCATCGTCGGCACCGGCACCCGCTTCGGCCGCCTGGCGTCGCAGATGGCGAATTTCCTCGACCAGGCCGGCGGCCTCTGGGCCAAGGGCGCATTGCACGGCAAGGTCGGCGGCGCCTTCACCTCGACTGCGACCCAGCATGGCGGCCAGGAGACCACGCTGTTCTCGATCATCACCAACCTCCTGCATTTCGGCATGACCATCATCGGCCTCAATTACGGCTTCTCCGGCCAGATGGAGCTCAATGACGTCACCGGCGGCTCGCCCTATGGCGCGACCACGATCACCGGCGGCAACGGCGCCCGCCAGCCGACCGAGAACGAACTCGCCGGCGCGCGCTATCAAGGACGCGTGATCGCGGAGACCGCCAGGAAGCTTCATGGCTGAACTTCACGGCTGAACTGCATGGCTGATGCGACGCGGGCGGCATTCACATCCGTGAATATCGCCCCATTTGCCGTTATGGGAACGACGGACTTTGCCATGATCGAAATTCTTTTTATCTATCAACTGGCCCGCAAACCGGTGCAGGCCGTTGCCCGGCGCTGGTGGTGCCGCAGCCTGTTCCGCGCTTCGCGCGGCAAGCGGCGATGCCCGGAATGTCCGGGTTCGTATACTAAGCCGTCCCGATGAGATTATCGTGATCTCGAGCTTGGGCCGACGCGGAACCAGATGGGGTCCCGAAGGTTGGCTTGCGCGCATCCGCGCCCGGAGATATCGCCAATGACCAGCAAGCCAAATCCCAAAGACGGCAAGAAGAACCCCGCGCCACAGCATCCCGGCATGATGGGGGACGGCACCGAGGAGCAGAATCTTGGCCAGCCCGGCAACCCGGCAGCCCGCATCCAGAAGGATGAAGTGGACGCCGCCTTCGCCAAGGGTGCGAAGAAGTAACGCGCGCCATCCCCGTTCGCCGCCAGTTCGTCTATAAGGGCCGGGCCGATCGCGCCCGGCCTTGTCATGTGAGAAACTCGATAAAACCGCGATGGTGACCCATGGATAACGCCTTGCAAAACTCCTGGCCGGAACTGCCGACCGCGGCGTGGCGCGCGACTTGCGAGACGCTGCAGCTGTGGACCCAGATCGTCGGCAAGATCCGTCTTTCCCGCACGCCCTGGCTGAACCATTCCTGGCATGTCACGCTATATGTCACCGCGCGAGGGCTGACGACCTCGCCGATACCGGACAGCGCCGGCACATTCCAGATCGATTTCGACTTCATCGATCACGCCTTGCAGATTTCGAGTAGTGGCGGGGCGAGGCGGGCATTCGCGCTGGCCGGACAATCGGTCGCGAGCTTCTATGCTTGCGTCATGGCCGCTCTCGCGGAGCTTGGCATTCACATCGCCATCGACGAAATGCCGAACGAATTGCCGGATCCGATCCGCTTTTCGCTGGACGACAGGCATGCCAGCTACGATCCGAAGGCCGTGCGGCGCTTTTTCCAGATCCTGACCAGCGCCGATCGGGTGTTCAAGCAGTTCCGCACCGGTTTTCTCGGCAAGGCGAGCCCGGTGCATTTCTTCTGGGGCAGTTTCGATCTCGCGGTGACGCGATTTTCAGGAAGGCGCGCGCCGCGTCATCCCGGCGGCGTGCCGCATCTGTCCGACGACGTGGCGTGCGAGGCCTATTCGCACGAGGTCAGCAGCGCCGGCTTCTGGCCGGGCGGCGGCGCGATCGATTATCCCGCCTTCTATTCCTACGCCTATCCGGAGCCGCCGGGCTTCCGCACCGTGCGCGTGCGCCCCGAAGCCGCGTTTTTCAGCGAGGACTTAAGCGAATTCATCCTGCCTTATGACGCCGTGCGCCTGTCGGCGAAACCGGAGCAGGCGCTGCTCGATTTCCTGCAAAGCACCTATGAAGCCGCGGCCAACGCCGCAAAATGGGACCGCGAGGCGCTGGAATGTCCGCTGGGCCAGCCGCGCGTGGTGCGCCAGGTCTAGCCTTCTTCGAAGGGAGGCCGCCTGCCGCGCAAACGACCAACCTGTTCGGCCAGCCACGGCAGGCGCCGCAATTGCTGCGCGGCGCAATCTCGCAGCACATAGGGGATTCCGCGCCAGCCGAGCGCGATGCTGACGTCCGTCAAAGGCAATGGCGTCGCGCCGAAGCGGCGCTTGAACGCGTAATTGCCGATGCTCAGGTCGAAATTCCTGATGCCATCCCGGTGCAGCGCCGCCATCGTCCGCTCGATGATGAGCCGGCTCGGCGAACAGGATGACCATTTTTTTCCCGCGTTGCTGATGCGCAGGAACACGAAACCGTCGCCCTGCCGGATGCCAAGCACCGTCGCAACGATGCCCTGCCCGCACGTCAACGCCGAGGCAATCGCGTAGCCCTCCCGAAAACCGCGGCGAACGAGATCCCGGTAGAATTTCGAGCAGCTCTGGTCGTTCAGGCTGAACGGCAATCCCAGCTGTTGCATGCGCTCCTGTTGCTGCGCATCCGTTATGTCGAGAACCGCCAGCGCCTCATCGACAGTGTCGATGATCCGAAACGCCGCGCCCGGATTACGGCTGAAAACGCGCCAGCTCCGCGCCAGCTGCATTCGCTTGATGGAGGCCCGGTAAACCTCGAAGTCCTCGCCGACCACGATCAGGTTGCCGTTCAGCGAGCAGGAGCCCTGGCGCCCCAGCGACACCAGCGGATTCGGGTTGCTGTCGACGGTCGCGGGCATCTTCCGCAAGCGGACGAGATCGACACGTTCGGGCAACTTGCGCAACGCCGCCAGCAATGCCTGGCACAGCGCGCGTCCATCCAGTGCGTCGCGCGAAACGCCGGAGGCAAAGAACGGCGCGTTGTAATCGGTGAGATCGAGATCAGCGAATTCGACGACCCGGACGCCATTCCGCACGCGATGGATCAGGGGTATCAACGCCATTTTTCCGTCGGTGGCGCGGTCGCTGATGATGGCGATCAGCGGAGAGGCTTCATCGAACGCGCCGTACCAGGCGGACAGCCAGTGATGGTTCTGGAACGCCGTTCCATGGCCCGCACCGACCCAGCGCGACGCCGCCTGCTTCCAGTCACGTACGAACTCCACGCTGAAGCGATCTGCCCGCGACGTCTCGCGCGCGGCCAGATGTCCGGCTTCGGCCGACATGACTGCCATCGTACCTGTCTCTGCCATTCCATCGCCCGTCATCGCGGTCCCGGCATGTACTTTCCGCTGTGTGCCGAAACGCCCGATGCGGGTGTCAACCGAGGTCGTCCCTTGTCCCGATATGAGACGAGAGGCCGATCCGCTTCCTTTATCTGGCAAGATAAGTGCCCAGGGCAATCACCGCCGCTTACATTAAGATAATGTCCGCGATGTATGGCTAATGCGGAACTTTGGGGTCTCGTTTGACGTGCTTTCTTCACAACCGCTACCCACTTCACCGAAAACGCTTCAGGAAAGTGCCGCGACCGCACGATGGCCTCAGAACCCACATATCAGGCGCTGTTTCTTGGCGCAGGCGCGCAGATGCATTGCGGTGTCGGACAATTCACCCGCCTGCTGTGCGAGGCGATCGAAGAGTTCGATCCCGGCAGCTCGATGACGTTAACCCTGACACGGCCAGAGGGGTCGCTCGCCGAAATCTGGCGCGCGGTGGGGTCGGCGCGAAACGTGGTCTGCAACTTCCCCATCGTGGCCTGGAAGCGCGTGATGCTCCGGCCGCTTGCCGCGCTCCTGATCGCGCGGCTGCGCGGGCGGCGCGTCATCCTGATCCAGCACGAATGGGCCGGCCTGCACTGGCTGCGCCGCATCACCTATCTTCCGGCGCTGCTGCTCGCCGATACCATCGTGATGTTCTCGCCGTTGGTGCGGCGTGAACTCGCGGCAGATCCGCTGGTCGGCTGGACGGCGCGTAAATGCGTGCTGGTCCCGCTGCCGCCGAATATCGAGGCCCCCGCGGGGATCGCCGACTCACGATTGCGGCAGCGGCTCGCCGCCGCACGGGAAGAGGGACGGCTGATCATCGGCCATTTCGGATCGATCTATCCGGGCAAGCAGCCGACGGCCCTGCTCCAGATCGGCGCGATCCTCGCGGAACGCGGGCTGAAGCCGCTGCTGGTCTATATCGGATCGTTCATCCGCGGCACCGACAATGTCGAGCAGGAATTCTACGCCCGCGCCGCCGAACTCGGCATCATCGACGACGTCATCGTCAGCGGCTATGTCGCGTCCGACCATGAAGTGTTCGGCCTGTTCAGCCAGGTCGACGCCTTCTGCTATCTGCTCGACGAGGGCCTCACCGCGCGGCGTTCCAGCATTCTCGCCTGCGCGCAGTCCGGCCGCCCCGTGATCGTCACCGGCCCGGCCGAGCCGGACGAGTTCGACCATCACCCGCGCTTCAAGGAATTGATTGATCGCGGGGCGATCGTGCTGGTCGCGCACGGATCGGATGACGAGGTCTACGCCGACCGGATCCTCTCGGCGCTGAAATGGCCGTCGGTGCAGGCGCCGTTCGATTTCGACGGCTGGTGGCTGGATATCGCGCTGGCCGTGCGGGCGCAGTTCAGACGCTTTGTTCCCTCACCCGAAATCGCGCCAGATAATGCAGTCCAAACACCGCCACCAGGAACGTGAACCAGGTGGGATCGGCGCGATCGAGAAAGAAGCTCTCCAGCGAGGAGAGATAGAGACCGAACAGCCAGATGCGCAGAAATGCCATCGTGAGCGGCCCGCCATTGCCGCCTTCGTCGGCGGCCTGGAAGTTCCGCAAGGGCACGATCACCAGCACCACGATCAGGAGCGCCAGTCCCGGCAATCCCATCGACAGCGCGGTGTCGAGATATCCGTTATGGCTGTGCGAGGCATATTCGGCCCACTCCATGCCCTCAGGAACATTGCGGATCGCGTCGGTGCCCCAGAACGCCTCGAAGCCGTAGCCCGTCGGCAGCCGCAGCTGCAGCGAGTGCAGCGCGAATTCCCAGATATCGGTGCGGCCGGTAAAACTCGAATCCAGCGGCAGCAGTTTTGCGATGGCCGCGAGATTGTCGCTCATGACGGTGCCGACGCCGAGCAGCGTGAGCAGCACCAGCGGGGTAAGAAGCAACACCGCGCGCAACCATCTGCCGCGCACGATCGACGTCAGCGAGGTAAGTGCGAGCACGAGGAGGATCAGCGCCAGCGAGCTCTTGCCGGCGGTGTTCAGCAGGAAGATTGACGCCAGAGCGATGATGGAGCCGCCGGAAAGCCACGCGCCGGAGCGCGCGACGTAGATGCCGATAAACACCAGCATCGCCATCACCGAGGCCGCCACGTTCTTGTGGCCGAACGCGCCGCGCCAGTTTCCCGCCAGCTGCGGTTCCTGGATGTCGGTCGCGAGATGTATCGACAGGTTCGGCACCAGCCATATTCCGAGGTAGCAGACCGCCAACAGCACCAATGCGGCGATGCTGAACCAGCGCATCAATTCGTTCCGGGATTTCGGCAACAGCGGCAGCGTCGCGGCGACGGCGATGACGCACGCCGTCAAGGCGAAGCGCTTCACCGATGTGGCGGGGTCGAGCGACAGCACGACCGTCGTGACGATCCAGCCGCCGAACAAGAGATGAGCCGGCGTGAACAGGGTTGCGAGACCGCGCATGTTGTCGCGCATGGCGAGTGCGAGCGTGAGCACGGCGATGAAGCCGAATACCAGATAGGTCAGCGTCTCGTTGCCGGTTGTGGTGTCCTTGAGCTGCTGATTGCCGAGGTCGACGAACGGCCGCAGCGTCATCCAGGCCAGCAGCAGCGTGCCGATGAACGTCGCACCGCGCACCAGATCCATGACCTGCTGACGCCGCACTTCTCCGACGACGGCGCGCAGTCCGGAGCTGGCGGCCAGTTCGCTCAAGACACGATCTTCGAGGCTTTATAGGGTTGCGGCTCGATGCCGATCGCCGCCAGCGCGCTCCCGGCGGCAACGATGATCGGGTGCAGCGCGATCAGGGCCTTGTGCTCCCGCATGAACAGCCCGACGGCGAGCAACAGCGATTGCGGCAGCAGCGCCAGCATCTTGGCGAACAGCCTGGTCCGCGACCAGGTCGTGCGCGCCAGTTTGCGCTGGACGTGATAGTTGATGGCGCCGATGCGCAAGGCGCGCAGCGCGAGCCAGCCCGGACCGGTCCGGCTCGCCGGCACCGTTTCGGTGATCACCGCTTCCGAGGCCCAGTGAAACTTCATTCCGGCCTGACGGCAACGGACGAAGAAATCGGTGTCGCCCCCGCCAAGAAAATTGAAGCGAAGATCGAACGCGGGGCTCGCCAGTCTGGCGAATACCGGCCGCGTGATCAGGCAATTGCCGCAGCCGTAAATGACCGGCACGGGCCCGCTGACTTCGTAAGCCGGGTAAAACGCCGGATGACGGGCGAGCCCGCGCTTGCGCGCGTCGTCGAAGTCGGGAAATACGGGACCGCCGACCACGTCCGCGCCGTTGATCTCCGCGGCGCGCAGCATCAGCTCCAGCCAGTCGGCCGAGGCGATTTCGTCATCGTCGATCATCAGGAAATGGGCGGCGGCGGGGAATGTCGCCAGCGCGGTCTCGAAGGCGGCGTTGATGGCGTGGCAATTGCCCTGCCGTGGCTCGACCACGCAGAGCCCTTGAAACCTGCCGGATGCGAGAAATTCGGCGGCGACCGGTACGCTGCCGCACGCCGAGGCGTCGTTTTCGACAATGACGACCGCGAAACGCCTGCTGGTGCGCTGGCGGGCCAGCGATTCCAGCGTCAGCCGCAGATGCCGCGGCCGGCGGAAACTGGGAATGCAGACCACGGTTGGAACCGAGCGGTCGAGCGAAGCCGACGCCGCCACCCACGCGCGCGAGGCATCCGGCGTTGCTGTCGCAAATGCGGACACTCCGGACGAAGCGGCTGTGCCGAAAACGTCCAGGGCCTCGGCCTCCGCCGGGCTGACCGCGAGATCATGCCGGGAACGTACCTCTAACGACATCGACCAACCTGTTCCGCCGCAATTTCCAAAGGATAAGCACTGAAGATTGCAATATCCGGTCCAGCCGCGCGCGCCGGCTGACAGAATTCGCGCGACGGTTAACGCGACGGGGTTAACCAACGTTAAAGCGCGCAAGCGCGCCGCCCGGCTTCAGGACCGGCGCCCGAACAGTTCCCTGAAAAGCCGCTGGGAGTTGGGAAAGCGGCCGTTGTCGATCTGCGTCGGCCACAGGCCGTCGACGTCGAAATAAGCCGCATAGACGATGTTGTCGGCGTTGGTCACGAACCAGTCGTGCATGTTCCGGATGAAGAGGGGATTGTCGCCGAAATTGCCGACGCCCCATTCCGGATAGCTCATGCGCTTGCCATGCCGGGCAGCGAACTCCTTGTGCCATTGCAGGCCGAACGGCGCGTTGAGATAGAACTTCTCCCATCGCTCGCCGGCGGACCCCTCATATTTGAAATCGTAGACGTCGAGACCGACGTAATCGACGACGTCGTCACCGGGGTAAGCGAGATCGGCGGGACTGTCCTGGGCTCCCCAGCCCGGACACCAGTCATATTTGAAGCCGCTCGAGTGGTGCCGGAATATCTGCACCACGCGCCTGAACGCTGCGATGTAGTCGGCCTCCTGGCCCCCAGCGAACCAGGCCATGGAAACGAGGTTCATCTCCCAGCCGAGGCGGATGACGGCGTTCGGCTGCGCTTCGGAAATCGCTTTCGCGGCGGCTTCGAATTCGACGTCGTGGAGGCCGTCGGCGACCTCCTTGAGCGGCGTGCCCTTGACCGTCAGCGGAACGGACCAGACCACGTTCCGCGCCGGATTGAGCTTTTGCCAGATGCCCGGCACCCAGCTCAGTCGCGTAAAATCATCCCAGGTGTTTTCAGCGTAGAAGTCGACCCCCAACACCGAGGTCGGCGCCTGGTTGAGCCACTGCTCCCACGCCTGCAAGGTACGTTCGCGTCCGACAGGACCCCAATTGACGAACGCGCCGGCCATTTTTGAGGAATTCGAACCAAGGCCTGAAGCCGCCTTGGTCACGCCATCGACCGACGCGCTCCCGGCGAGCGCCAGCACTGCCAGCACAGCGACGAGCCTGTTGATGATCCACTGAGCCCGGCCGCTCCTGCCGGCGGTTTGATCAGTTCGCGACATCGTCCGCCCTCGCGAGCTTGCCGCCAAAGAACGGCGCGAGCCGGCGTCCCACCTCGAGCGATCCCTGGGCCGTCAGATGGCCTGCGTCGAACTGCAAGGGAATGTCGCCCTCCGCGAACTCATCGCAATGGTCGTCACGGCAGACTGAGTCGTAGACCGAGAGATAGGTCGCGCCCTTGGACGTGATGATCCGCCTCAGCAGGCGATCACGCGCAGCAATCCCTCGCGTTCGCATGGCGCTGGCGATCGAAGGCGAGTTGCGAAGGATTTCGTCGGCCAGGAGCCGTGGCAGCGCGCCGTCATATTCGACGATCGGCCCGAGCACGACGACGTCCAATCCCCTCGACATCAGCGTCTCCAGCGTATCCGACAGCGCCGGGATATCCTCGTCCTTCCAGGCGGCGGCGAGCAGGACCTTGTCGACCTTCTTGTTGACGAGGAAGTCGTCGAACACGAACCGCATCAGTTTCGGGCAGGCCCGGCTATCGAGTACCGAAACCCGCTCCACCGCCGGCCGGCAGGCGCTCGCGGTCGCCTGCATCAGGTTGACTTCCGGCATCGAGGTGGACAGGCCGAACCAGAGATGGGCGGCATGGCTGTCGCCGACGAGAAGGTAGTTCGGACGCTTGCCATCCAGCTTCATGCAGGTCTCGACATCGAGCTGCTGGCGGTTGGTCGCGAGATAGCAACGGCCGGACCGGAAGTTTTGGGAAGGATCGTAGGCGAGATAGGAGGCGATCGCGACCACGCGCTCGGGAAAACGGAACGGCGCTCCGCCCGCGATCAAAACCAGGCCGCAAAGCGCGGCGAGCGAGGTCATCGCGGCCGATGCAACGCCGAAGACCATTCCCGTGGAGGTGTCTCTCGCTTTGAGCCGGAACGGCATCTCGACAAATTTCCACGACAGCCAGGCGATGGCGATCGAGCCGGCGATCAGCGTCAACTTCGTCATCGCACCGGAAGAGCCCGCGAGAAGTCCATCCGTGCGCTGAAAGACGATCAGCGGCCAATGCCAGAGATAGAGCGAGTAGGATATCAGGCCGATGAAGACGACCGGCCGCAGCGACAATAGCCTGCCCACCGCCGAGGCCGCGCCTTCGCTGGAAGCGATGACGAGCGTGGCGCCGATGCTCGCGAGCGCGGTCATCAGCAGCAGCGGCGCCGACGACGACCCCAGGAAGATGGCCCCACACAAGAGCAGCATGCCGACCGAGCCGCACGCGTTCCTGCCGAATTCGGTCGCGGGCGCCGGAATGAATTTGATCGACAGCAGCGCGCCGAGCGCGAGCTCCCAGGCGCGAAACGGCGTGAGGTAGAAGACAAACGTCGTGTTCCGGTAGCTGACCGCGAAGGCTGCCGCAAAGGAGAGTGCTGCGACGGCCGCAAACACCAGCCTGGCATGCTTGGGCACGACGCGATAGGCAAGGAGCATCAACAGCGGAACAACCAGGTAGAACTGCTCCTCGACGCCCAGCGACCACGTATGCAGCAGCGGTTTGGTCTCGGCAGGCGCATCGAAATATCCGGCCGTCGCGGCGAAGTAGACGTTGGAGACCGAACCGGCCGCGCTTGCCAGGCTCTTCGAATAATCCTCTAATTCGACTGGCAGGCAGTAGAGGTAGGCGAGCGCGCTGGTGACGAAAAACATCACGAACAGCGCCGGCAGGATCCGCAACATCCGGCGCTTGTAGAAATTCGACAGCGAGAAGGCTCCCTCGCGGATGTCGCCGTCGATCATGCCGCAGATCAGATATCCCGATATCACGAAGAAGATATCGACGCCCACGAAGCCGCCCGGAAAGCCGGGAACGCCCGCGTGGTAAAGCAGCACGGGAATGACGGCGAGTGCGCGCAGCCCATCGATATCGGCGCGATATTTCATGCTTCACGCCTCAAAGCGCGACGCGCCGTTAACCTTCCGGTCACGGCGGCGACAGCACACCATCGTGTTCGCATCGTCGCAAAAGCGGACACCCCGGACATTTCAACTGTGCCAAAACGACCGGGCAACGCGGGATCCGCGCCGCGCGCAACAACGCTGCGCCGGCAATGCGATCGTATTCTCATGCGTCCACGCGGCCTCTGAAGCTCGGTACCAGGCCCCGATCACTGCAATAACCGGTCCAGCACCATGAGGGACGCTGATCGCACCGCAGGGGATGGTTACCGCGCATCGGATTAACCAACTTCGGTTCGCAACTGGTGACCGCAGGCCCACCGGCACCGATCTTGCTGTCTCTTTCCGCAGAGAAGCCAAGCGCTTGAGAAACCGATGCCGCCGAGTGTCCCTGCCAGAGAGACCGACAAGATGAACCAGGTTGCGCTGTTAACCCCGACCTACGGGCGCGATCTGGAGCTGTGCACGCTGCTGTGCGAGAGCGTCGACCGTCACGTCAATTCATTCGCAAAACACTACCTGCTGGTCCCGGATAGCGATCTGCCGCTGTTCGCTCATTTCGAGAGCGGGCGCAGGAGCGTCGTTCCGGCGTCGAAATTCCTGCCCAAATGGCTGCGGCCGCTGCCGCGCTTCGTGCAGCGCAGGCGCCGCCAATATTGGTGGTCGTTCCGTACCAAGCCGATCAGCGGCTGGCACGTGCAGCAATTCCTGAAGATCGCCGCGACGATCTCGCTGCCGCACCAGCGATACTGCATCCTGGACTCCGACATCGTCTTCTTCCGGGATTTCGATCTGTCGCGCTTCGAGGCCCCAAATCCGATTCCGCTGCTCACCATGCCCAACGGGGTGACGTCCCGCCTCGTCCACCATTCGCACTGGGTCGAAACGAGCCATCGGCTGCTTGGATTGCCGTCGCCGCCGCTTCCGGCATCCGATTTCATCGGCCACATCATTTTCTGGGACCAGGAGACGACGCGCGCGATGGCCTCGCGGATCGAGGCCGTCGCCGGTCTCGACTGGGTCGAGGCGCTATGCCGCGCGCACGGAATCTCGGAATACATGCTGTACGGCTACTTCGTGCGGGACGAGGCCCGCCTTTCCGCCCGGCACACCCTCGCCTCGCACACGCCGTGCCTCAGCTATTGGGATTCGGGAAAGCTCAGCCCGGGTGAACTGAACAAACTGCTTCGCAGCGCCGATCCGCATGACGTCGCTTTCTCGGTGGCGTCCTTCTCCGGGACGCCGGTTGCCGCCATCCGGGCCGCGATCGGCGAAGCCGCGAGCCTTGCCTCGCTTCCCCTCTGCAAGGAAGCCATCGGACTCGCCGCACCATGCTGATCGGGCAAGCGAGCATCAACCTGACCGCCAATATCCTCTCGGCATTGCTGGGGCTGCTCAGCGTGTTCGTTTTCACGCGGCTGTTTTCGCCGCATGACTACGGCACCTATCTGCTCGGCCTCGGCTTTGCGTCCGTCGTCAGCGTTTTCGTGGCGGGTTGGTTTCGTAACCTCATCCTGAGTGGGCACGCAAAGGACGACGGCACCGACGTCCGCGGCCTCGTGATATCGGGCTATCTGATCTGCTGCCTCGCCGCGCCCATCGCCTACGGATTGGGGCGCCTGGTCGGCCTGGAGATTTCGGCGGCATTGGCCGCGGTGGTGCTGGCGCTCGCGATCGGCCTGTTCGAGCTGACCCAGGATCTGGTTCGGGCGCGCCTGAAGGCGTTCACGGTCATGAAGGCCACGCTGGTCCGCGCCGCTGCGGTGCTGTGCCTCGGCGCGGCCGTTGCCCTTTACAGTCCGAGGGGATTCCTGCTGCTGCTTTCGTCCGCGACGGCCTATCTGCTCGCGGTGCTGGTGCAGTCGCGAACCGCCTGGCGGGGAACGGTGATCCGCCCGGATGTCCCTGGCCTCCTTGCGCTGGCCCGACAGGGCCTGCCGCTGACGCTGTCACTGACGCTGCTCGCCGTCTCCAGCGTCACCGATCGGTTCATGATCGCCGGCCTCGTCGGCGCCGCCGAAGCCGGAAAATATGTCGCAGGGCTCGACCTCGTCCGGCAGACCCTGATGATGCCGGCGATGAGCGCGGCCGCGGCGTTCTTTCCGCTGGCCGTGCAAATTCACGCCAAACGGGGTGATGCGGCGGTGCGCTCGCATCTTGCTGAATGCGTGGAGCTGCTGCTCAGCATTACGCTGCCGGCCTGTCTCGGCTTTGCCGTCATTTCATCGCATGTCGCCAATGTCGTCCTCGGCGCCGATTTCCGCGAGGTGGCCGTCCAGGCCATGCCGATCGTGGCCGTCGCCGTCATCTTCCAGGTCCTGACCCAGCAATATCTGCATGCCGGCTTTTTGCTGTCGGGACGCAACGCGCTCTATCTGATCAACACAGGCTCGATCATCGCGGCCAATGTGCTCCTGTCCTACATACTGATCAAAAGCCACGGTACCGTGGGCGCGGCGTGGGCCCGGCTTGGCGCCGACGTCACCGGATTTGTCTGCGCGCTGATCCTGAGCCGCCTTGCATTCGCCGTTCCATTTCCCCTCGGCCGGCTGGCGCTGCCGATGATCGCCGGACTGGTCATGGCGCTGGTCGTCGGGACGCTCGACAGAAACCTGCATGTTTCGAATTTCACCGCCTGCGTCGTCCTGGTCGGCACCGGCTTCGCCAGTTACGTGGCGATGTGCTGGCTGCTCGATATCTCCCACACCCGCCGGCGCCTGAAGTTCGGTTACGCGTTTTTCAGAACCAAACTCGCCAACATCAACATCGGATAGAGCAAGTGAGCAAAACAGCCACCATCAATCTCACCCCCGCAGGCCCGGCCAAGGTCACGGCCGATCTGCGCGTCGCGGCCGGCGCCGCGCCGTTCGAGCACCCGCAGGCACTGCTCGAACTCGCGTCCGGCGAGGCGCGCGACAGCCTGCTCGCCGTTCACGGCATTCTCGGCACGGCGCTGCCGCCGACCAGGCTCCGGGTCTACGAGGCGGGCGGCGGCTCGACCAGCTTCTTGCCGCTCGAGGTGCTGCGTCGCGCCCACGTCACCGTGGTCGATATCGATGCGGACCAGATCTACAACAACGACTACGCGCAGGAGACGATCCTCGGCGACGTCCAGATCCACCGCTTCGCGCCTGAAAGCTTCGACCTCGTCATCTGCTACAATGTCATCGAGCATCTGCCTGATGTCGAAGCCGCACTGTTTCGCTTCTGCAATTCGCTCAAGCGAGGCGGCCTGATGTTCATCGGCGCGCCGAATCCGAAATCGCTTTCCGGTTTCGCCACCAAATATTCTCCGCACTGGTTCCATGTCTGGTTCTACCGCCACATCCGCGGCGAAAAACATGCCGGCCTGCCCGGCGAGGCGCCGTTCCCGACCTTCTTCCATCCGCTGGTCACGCTTCCCAATCTCGAAGCCTTCGCGAACGCCCATGGCCTGGAGCTGATCTACCGGAGGGAATTCGAAAGCCCGCGCTTTCCGGAGATGCGGGCGCGCAAGCCGGCGCTGGCCGCCCTGCTCGACGCCGCCTGCGCTGTCATGAATTTCCTGATCCCGGGCAAGCTCGACGTGCGGCACGGCGACTATCACGTGATCCTGCGAAAGCGCTGAACCATGAACGGA
Organism: uncultured Alphaproteobacteria bacterium; assembly: GCA_963831585.1. Taxonomy (GTDB): domain Bacteria; phylum Pseudomonadota; class Alphaproteobacteria; order Rhizobiales; family Xanthobacteraceae; genus Bradyrhizobium. Next base: position 461,670 of record CAWHRA010000032.1, read on the forward strand.
ACGCGCCTCGCATCCGATGCAAGGGCCAGCCATCGACTGGCAATCGCTTTGCGCGTCGATCGCGTCGCCATTCGGTGCGCGCGCCGGATGGTTAATTTTCCGTTGCCGCGAGGCGGCGCCGCGGGAGCGAATGGCCGGTTCGGACAGCGCGGTGGCGCCGCCATGCGCAGGCGCTTAAACGCTTTTTTTGCCATTTCGGTGAATAGTCACGCACCGAGTATGGTTAATTTTTCCTGTTGCGTTGGTTCCGTGCCGAAAGTGCGCGCGCGTGGCGTGATGCGAAGAGTGACCCCTCAGCCGATGCGTGCGGCAGTTCGAATGGAAGCTGGGGCCCATGCTTGCGTATGACCAACCGATAGAGCAGCCCGGGCCGGACGACCGCAAAGCTGCGCCGCGAAGCTCTTCCGGCTTCAGCGTGCTGGAACTGACGCGGCTGTTGTGGCGGCAAAGGGTCGCGATCGCGATGGCCGCCTTGATCTGCGCCTGTGTCGCGGTCGCGATCGGCAAAAGCCTGACGCCGAAATATTCCGCGACCGCCCAGCTCTATGTCGATCCCCGCGAACTGCAACTGGTCGATCGCGAACTCACGCCGCGCACCCAGGATCTTTCCGGCCTCGCCATGGTGGTCGAAAGCCAGGCGCGCCTGATCACCTCGAACAGCGTGCTGCTGCGGGCGATCCAGGACACCCATCTCGACAAGGATCCGGAGTTCGGCGGCGAGTCCCGGGGCCTGCCGGGATCCCTGCTCGGTCTGTTCGGCCTGGATTTCCACTCCGCGGCGGAAACCAAGGTCGGAGAAACTGCGGCGCTCGAAATCCTGAACCGCCACATCAATGTGAAGAAGACCGACCGCAGCTTCATCGTCGATGTCGATGTCTGGTCCTATGATCCGGCCAAGGCGGCGATGCTCGCGAATGCGATATCCAGCGCCTATCTTGCGGAATCGAAGAAGTCTCAGGCTACCGCCGCGCGGCGGGCGACGACCGATCTGTCCGGCCGCCTCAAGGAATTGCAGCAACGCCTTCGCAATGCGGAGAACGCGCTTGCAACCTACAAGGCGCAGAACAATTTCGTTGGCTCGCAGGATACCGCGATCAGCGACCAGCAGCTTTCATCGAGCAACCAGCGCCTCGCCGCGGCGCACGCGCTGGCGCTCGACGCGCAGGCCAAGTACGACCAGATCGAGGCAAGCCGCCGCGCAGCGGCCGATGCGGGGGCCATTCCGGAAGCGCTGCAGTCGCCCACCATCGCCAATCTGCGCGCGCAATATGCCGAGGCGCGCAAGCGTTACGCCGAGCTGACCGGCGAGTTGGGCCCGCTGCATCCCTCGTTGCGCCAGATGCAGAAGCAGGTCGACGATCTGCGCCGCACCATCAGTGAAGAAGTCGATCGCTTCGCCCAGTCGGCGAAGAACGATTTGACCCGCGCCCGCGACTACGAACTATCGCTGGGCAAGGCACTGGACGCGCAGAAGCGGCAGAGCGTTCAGCTCAGCCAGGCATCGGTTCGGCTGCGCGAACTGGAGCGCGATGTCGACGCCAGCCGCGACGTCTATCAATCGTTCCTGAAGCGCTCGCGCGAAACCGAGGAGCAGGAAAGCCTCAACACCTCGAGCGCGCGCATCATCGGCGAGGCCACCGTGCCGCAGCGGCGCTCCTTCCCGCCGGCTATGAGTGTTCTCGCCATGATCGGCTTCATCCTCGGCGCACTGGCCACTTCCGCCTGGCTGGTCGCGGCCGACCGGTTGCCGCGCGACACCAGCAAGCCGCAGCCGGTCAGCGCCGGGACGAAGGCGCCGGCGACGGCATCCAAGCCGCCGGTTGAAGGCCAGCCACGGCCGGCGGTCGCGGCGGTCGAAAAGCCGCTGATCGCACGCCTGCAGGAATCCGACGTGATACGAACCCTGGGCGGCATCCTGAAGACGGCCGGAATTGTCGACCTGACCCGGCTGGGCTGGCCGACGCTGCGCGCCGGCTTCCCGCTGATAAGCTTCCTCAACGCCATGCGCGAGATGCGCGAGACGGTGACGCGGCGTTCGCCCGGCAATGCGATGCCGGTGATCGCCGTGATCGGCGCAGGCACCAGCGAGGATCGCAGCATCGTCGCGCTCAACGTCGCGCTGGCCGCCGCGCGCGACGGTGCCAGGGTGCTGATGATCGACGCCGATTCTGCAACGCGGACGCTCTCGAACAAGGTGAGCGCCGTCGGCAAGAGCGAGCCGGGCCGGCTCGGCTGGCTCAGCATCGGCAGCAAGGCCTCGCGCGCGATCACCACCGCCAACGGCATCTCGATCCTGCCCGCAACCGAGGCGGTCGACGCCATCCGCAAGGCAATCGCGCAGGCGCGTGCCGCCGGCGGTCATGGCCTCGTGATTGTCGACGGACCGGCGATGCCCTGGTCGGCTCACGACCGCAAGCTGATTGGTGCCGCCGACGGTCTGGTCGCGGTCCTGCCGGTCAATCTCGATATCAACGAATGCATGGAAGACATCATCGCGGGCCTCGGCGGCGCCGAGCGCAAGCTGGTCGGCGTCGTGCTCAACGAGCTCAACCCCGCGGCGGCCGACAGCCAGCGAGGCAGGCAATATGCTTGAGCGTCGCGCCAATCCGGTCGGGCGAGCCGCCACCGCCAGCATTGCCAGAATCTCGCTGGGAGGCTTGCGGCTCGCCGTGCTCGACATCGAGCAGACCGCGAATTTCATGATCGACGCCGTATTCCCGGAACGCCGGGCCGGCCGGCCGCTGTATCTCACCTCGGCCAATGGCGAGGTGCTGGCGCGCTGTTCCACCGAACCGATGACCGGCCGCCTGTTCCGCGCCGCCGATCTCATCAATGCCGACGGGCAGCCGCTGGTCGCGGTTTCGAAACTGCAATCAAGGACGCCGCTGCCGGAACGGGTCGCCACGACAGACCTGTTCCACGTCGTCGCCCAAAAGGCGCAGGCCGCAGGGCTGACGTTCTACATGTTCGGCGCCGATGAAGCGGAGAATGCCGCCGCCGTCGCCAACGTCCAGAACATGTATCCAGGCTTGCGGATCGTCGGCCGCAGCCATGGCTATCTCCGGGGACAAGCGTTGCGCGACAAGGTCGCTGAAATCAACGCGCTGGCGCCGGACTATCTGTGGGTGGCGCTTGGCGTCCCCTATGAACAGGCCTTTGTCGACGAATTCACGCCGGAGCTTGCCAATGTCGGCGTCATCAAGACGTCGGGCGGCCTGTTCAACTTCCTGTCGGGAAGCCGGGTCCGCGCGCCGCGGTGGATGCAGAAGGTCGGACTCGAATGGGTCTGGCGGATCTGGCTGGAGCCGCGCCGCCTGTTCTGGCGATATTTCACCACAAACCCGCGTGCGCTCCTGCTGCTGTTCGACAGGAACCGCAGCACCGACCTCACGCCAAGAGGCTGAAACGTGAGTGACGGTCCGGCCATCCTGGTCACCGGCGGCGCGGGCTATATCGGCTCGCATGGCTGCCGGGCGCTGCGCGCGGCCGGTTATCGGCCGGTGGTTTTCGACAATTTTTCGACCGGCCATCGCAGTTTCGTCGCCGGCCCGCTCGTTGCGGGCGACCTGCTGGACCGAACCGCGCTCGATCGCGCCTTCGCCGAGCATGAGATCGTCGCAGTGATGCATTTCGCGGCCGCCAGCCTGGTCGGCGAATCCGTCGTTGACCCGCAGAAATATTATTCGAATAACGTCGCAGGCACGCTGTTGCTGCTGGATGCGATGCGCGCGGCCGGCTGCAACCGCCTGGTGTTCTCGTCCACCGGCGCGGTCTACGGCAACGCCGACAGCAAGGCACTGCCCGAAACCTATCCTTGCGCGCCGATCAATCCTTACGGCGCCTCGAAATGGATGGTCGAGCGTATCCTTGCCGACCATCGCAGCGCCTACGGGCTCGGCGCCTTCTGCCTGCGCTATTTCAACGCCAGCGGCGCCGATGCGGACGGCGGCATCGGCGAGATGCGCGACACCGAAACCCATCTGATTCCGCGGGCGATGATGGCGCTGCAGGGCCATGTCGGGGATTTCGCCGTGTTCGGCGACGACTACGACACGCCCGACGGCACCGCGATCCGCGACTACATCCACGTCACCGATCTCGCGGCCGCGCATGTCAAGGCGCTGAAACTCCTGATGCAGGGGCACGCCGGCGGCGCGTTCAACCTCGGCACCGGCACCGGCCTTTCGGTGCGCGAGATCCTGTCCGCCATCGCCGCCGAGACCGGCCGCGAAGTGCCACATGTGGTCAAGCCGCGGCGGACGGGCGATCCGACCTATCTGGTGGCCGATCCCACCGCGGCACGTGAGACCCTGAAATTCCACACGCAGCATTCGGACCTGGCCACCATCATCCGGACCGCCTGGGCCTGGCACCAGAAGGCTCACCCGCTGAAGACGGACGGGCCTGCGTCCCCGGCCAGGTAGTCCGGGCGAATCCGTCCGGCGCAACCATTCCGGCGATGGCGCGTTCATCATTCTCCGACCTTGCGGTGGAGATGAGCCATGGTTGATACCTCGCTGATCAAGCAGCATATGGACGTCATATCGTCGGATCGAAAAACCGTCGGAAAGGTCGACCGCCTCGAAGGCACCGACAAGATCAAGCTCACCAAACAGAGCTCGCCCGACGGCCAGCACCATCACTTCATCCCGGTGTCGTGGGTCGATCACGTCGACCAGCATGTGCATCTCAACAGGACCGGCACCGACGTCACGTTGCACTGGCAGCACGGCCGGCAGTGATCGTCCGCCGCGATTTTGCTTCGCGTCCGGATACGCGTATGATGGAGTGCTGAGGGAAAATTCGATGCATCCGGCCGCCAATCTGCAATTCGAACGCTCGGTACGCGAATTCGCGCGGTGGCGCGCGGTCCCCGAACAGGACAGATCGCCCGCTCCGGCATGGTGGTGGGGACCCGCGATCGAGGTACGCGACCAGCGCCAACCCATGCCGCCCGACTGGTGCGCCCGCCTCGAATTGCCCGAAGGCTCCACGCTCGCCGATGGCGTGGAGGTCTTGCTGAAATGCCTCGCCGACCAGACATCGCTGCCCTGGCCCGGCGATTTTCCCGGCCACGCGACGCATTCAAATCCCGCATAGCGGAACTGCCATGCGCGGCCAGCCGCCCCGGCCGCCGCGATTTGGATGGTTTGCCACTTGCTCTTCGGCCATCGCTTTGAGACCATGCCGGCGAGAACAAGCAAGACCCGCTCCCGCGCGGGCATTGACGCTCGAGGAAACCCCATGCCGCTGGTGCAGGCCGACCGTCTCACGCGCATTGGCGCGGCGCTGCTTCGAGCAGCGGGTGCGTCGGAGGAGGAAGCCAGTGCCGTCGCCATCGGCTGCGTCAACGCCAACCTCGCCGGCCACGATTCGCACGGCGTGATCGCGATCCCGACCTATATCGACCGCATCAAGGTCGGGCATATCGTGCCCGGCGCGAAATGGAGCATCGTGCAGGAGACGCCGACCACGACCGTGATCGACGGCCACTGGGGTTTTGGATTTCACGTCAACGCCAGGGCGATGGCGCTGACGATCGAGAAGGCGAAGACGGCCAACGTCGCCGCCTGCACGGTGTTCCGCCAGAGCCATGTCGGCCGGCTCGCCGCCTATCCCATGATGGCGATGCGCGAGGGCATGATCGGGATTGCCACAGCCGATTCCGGCCGTTCGCCCAAGCATGTCGCGCCGTTCGGCGGCCGCGAGGCCCGGCTCGGCACCAATCCGATCTCGATCGCGGTGCCGTCGGATCTCGAGGCGCCGTTCTATCTGGACATGGCCACCTCGGCGGTGGCAGCCGGGAAGATCCAGCTCGCCGCCGCACGCGGCGAGGAAATTCCAACGGGGTGGATCGTCGACAGCGAAGGACGCCAGACCACCGACCCCAGGGCATTCCGCAAAGGTGGCGCCCTGTTGCCGCTCGGCGGCACCGAAGGCTACAAGGGAAGCGGCCTTGCCGCGATGGTCGAAGTGCTGTGCGGGCTGCTCACGGGCCTCGGCTTCGGCGTCGAGCCGACCGGCCGGCACAATGACGGATGCTTCATGGCGGTGTTCAACGTCGCCGCCTTCCGCCCCTTGAAGGATTTCAAGAAAGAGGTTGCCGAGTTCGCGCGCTATCTCAAGGCGACGCCACCGTCGGAGGGCTCGACCGGCGTATTCTATCCGGGCGAGGTCGAATTCCTCAGAGAGCAGCAGCGCAAGGCATCCGGCATCGACATCGAGGACGCGACCTGGGACAAGTTGCGCGCGCTCGCAGGCGAATACAAATTGACCGCCGAACTCGGTCTGACCTGACTTCGCATTCGGCAGGCCACAGGGAGAGCAGCATGACGCGGCAAATGGTGATGGTCGGCTTCCTGCAGGCCCAGAACTGCACCAACCTGCCAAGCTCCTGGCGCCATCCGGAATCGCGCGACGATTCGATGTCGGCGGACTATTATCAGGAGATCGGCCGGATCCTGGAGTCCGGCAAATTCCACATGGCGTTCTTCGACGACCGGCTGGCGATGCCGGATCGCTACGGCGACGACCACGCCCATACCGTCGAATACGGCATCCGCTGCGTGAAGATGGATCCCGTCATCGTGCTGACGACGATGGGGATGGTGACCGAAAAGCTCGGCCTCGCCTCGACCTGCTCGACCACCTATTACGAACCGTTCGACGTCGCCCGCCGCTTCGCCACGCTCGACCTGATGACCGGCGGCCGCGCCGCCTGGAACGTGGTGACGTCGGTCAATGACGGCGAAGCCCACAACATGGGCAAGGACGCCCATCTCGACCATGATTTCCGCTACGACCGCGCAGACGAATTCATGGAAGTGGTGCTCGGCCACTGGGATAGCTGGGAAGACGGCTCACTCCTGATCGACAAGAAGAGCGGCCGGTTCGCCGATCCGACCAAGGTCAAGCGCCTCGACCATAGCGGCCAGTTCTACAAGTCGCGCGGGCCGTTCACGGTGCCGCGCTCGCAACAGGGCCATCCCGTCATCATCCAGGCCGGCGCCAGCGGCCGCGGCCAGCGTTTTGCCGGGCGTTGGGGCGAAGTCATCTTCACGGCGGCGCGCAATCTGGCGGGCGCCAAACAGGGCTATGACGCCGTCCGCAACGAAGCCGCCAAGGCAGGCCGCGATCCCGACCAGATGTTTCTCTGCAACCTGACCACGCCGGTGTGCGGCGCGACCAAGTCGGAGGCCGAGGACAAGATGGCGCTGATCGAAAAGCTGCCGCTGGAGATCGATGCGCTGTCGCTGTTGTCGGAGGGACTGAACTACGATTTCGCCTCCAAGGGCATCGACGAGCCGCTGACTACGGCGGAGCTCGAGAGCATGCAGGGCATCATCGGCATCCGCGACGGGGTGCTGAAGACCTCGGGCAAGAGCAATCCCAGCGCGCGAGATTTCGTCACCTTCTCCGGCCGGGGCCAGACTGCCGACGCCATCGTCGGGGGCCCCAAGGAGATCGCCGACAGACTGGAAGAGATGTTCGTCGGTCGCGGCTGCGACGGTTTTGTCATTGCGGCGACCTATGTGCCGGGCTCGTACGCGGATTTCGTCCGTCACGTCGTTCCGGAACTGCAGCGCCGCGGGCTGTTTCACAAGGATTACGCCGGCAAGACCCTGCGCGAAAATCTCGGCTTGCCGCGCCCGGCCGCAGGCGCCTGGAAAACCCGGCCGCAGGCTGCGGCGGAATAAAAGGAATAAAGCATGCGCTGGCTTCAATTTACCGCTGATGGAAACACCTCATGGGGAACCGTCGAAGGCGACCGCGTGATCGCGGTGAGCGGCGATCCCTTCGGCGAATGGCAGCGCACCCAACGCACCCATGCGCTGAGAGACGTCAAGATCGAACTGCCGGTGATGCCGCGCACCTTCTATTGCGTCGGGCTCAACTACCTCAAGCATCTCAAGGAGGCCGCCGACAAGGCTGGCACGGTGCCGAACGTCCCCGACCGGCCCGAGATCGGCTATCGCGCGCAGAACGCGCTGATCGCACATGACGAAGACGTGGTGATTCCGGCCACCGCCACCGAGAAGATCCACTACGAGGGCGAGTTGGTGGTCGTGATCGGCAAGAAGGCAAAGCACCTCACCGAGGCCAATGCGATGTCCTGCGTGTTCGGCTACACCATCGGCAACGACGTCAGCGAACGCAGCTGGCAGAAGGCCGATCGCGGATTATGGCGCTCCAAGAACGCCGATACCTTCAAGCCGATGGGGCCGTGGATCGAAACATCAGTCGATCTCGATGGGATGGAAACCATCGTCAAGGTCAATGGCAAGGAAACCGGCCGCTTCCATACCAACGACATGATCTTCGGCATCAAGCCGTTCATCGTGGAGCTAACAAAATATTTCACGCTGTGGCCGGGCGACGTGATCTGGATGGGCACCGACGGCGCCTCTCCCGACCTGAAGGCCGGCGACGTCGTGGAGATCGAGATCACCGGCATCGGCACCCTGCGCAACCGGTTCGTCAAGGAGACGGCGCCGGCGAAACCCGGCGCTGCTTAGCGCCGGGCAGAGAGGCGCCGGGCTATTTCACGACCTCGGCGCCGGCCTTGCAGACCGCGGCGTCCTGATCGCCGGTGCCGCCAGAACAACCGACCGCGCCGATCACCTTGCCGCCTTCGATCAACGGAAATCCGCCGGGGCTCGCGACGATCGTCGGATCGAGCGTTGCGACATAGGGATGGCCGGTCTCATAGGCGTTGTAGAAGACGCGGGATTCCCGGCGGAAGCGCGCCGCGGTGCGCGCCTTGCCGACCGAGACCGTGCCGGATGCGATCTGCGCGCCCTCCATCCGCTCGAACTGGACCAGTTCGCCATTGGTATCGACGACGGCGATATTCATCTTCCAGTTCCGGCGCTTGGCTTCGGCTTCGGCCGCGGCCATCACCTGCTTGGCGCGCTCGAGTCCGATCGACATGCCATAGGGAATATCGAAGGGCATCGCGTCGGGCGTGCCGCCCGCGGATGGCGGAGCCGGCGGTGCGGCCGGCGTCTGGCTCTGGGCGAAGGTGGGTGAACTCAGCACCGCCATGGCGCAGACGGCCACGGTGATCGAAACGATCGAACGCATTATTTCCTCCCGGTTGATCTCTGTTCTCGTTGTCTGGTCTGTCAACAGTGGCTGCAACCCCCTCGATTGGCAATTATTCCAAAGGACCATGCTATTCGGCCGTGATGCCGGCGTCCTGGATCACCTTGCGCCAGCGCTCCTCCTCGCCGCGGAAATAGCGGTCGAGCTCTTCCGGAGGGCTGGCGACCATCACCAGACCCTCGTTGACGCCGAGCTTCCTGAACGCCTCGGATTGCACCGCAATGGCGGCGGATTTGTTGAGGCGGGCGATGACCTCAGGGGGTGTTCTGGCCGGCGCGAACAGGCCGTACCAGCTTTCGGCTGAATAGCCGGGAACGCCGGCCTCGGCGACGGTCGGCACATCGGGGAATGCCGGCGAGCGCTGCACCGAGGTCACCGCGAGCGCGCGCAGCTGGCCGCCCTGGATCAGCGAGGCGGCGCTGGCAACCGTGGTGAACATCACCTGGATCTGGCCGCCGATCAGGTCGGTGATGGCGGGCGCGGCGCCCTTGTAAGGCACCGTCGTCAAATTGACCCTGGCCAGGTTCTTGAACAATTCGCCTGCCAGATGCGCCGAAGTGCCGGTGCCGTAGGTCCCGTAGGACAATTTTTCCGGTTCGGCCTTCGCCGCCGCGATCAGGTCGGCGATCGAACGATACGGCGATTTCGGGTTGACCACGACGATATTGAAGGAGCGCGCAATCAGCGCGACGGGCGCGAAATCCCGGTGCGGATCGTAAGGCAGTTTCGCCTTCAGGCTGGGATTGACGGCGTTCGCAAACGTCCCCATCAGCAGCGTGTAGCCATCCGGGTCGCTGGCCGCCACCGCCTGCGTGCCGATGATCGTCCCCGCCCCCGGCTTGTTTTCGATGACGATGCTCGCACCAAGATCCCTGGCCATCTCCTGCGCCAGCGTGCGCGCCACCACGTCGGTCCCGCCGCCCGGCGCAAAGGGCACGACGATCCTGATCGGCCGGTCGGGATAGGCAGCCGCGGCGGGCAAGCACGAAGACGACGCCAACAGCAATGCTGCAAGCGCGAACAGACGGGACATGGTGATTGTATTCGACTGAAATGGCATCGGGATCCGCTCGCGACTGGAGTTTCAAACGCGCCATAACAGATCACGCCTGCCGGCGCAGCGCCATGCGTCCGGCGAGGTACGGTCATGACGGACCTCGCGCGTGCAAGCATGGACGCAGCGTCGCGCGTTGGTCTAGCATCCGCGGCAAAGACAAAAACATGTCGGGGAGGCTCTCATGAAGCACTGGCTGATTGGATTGTTGCTGCTGGCGGGGGCGCCGGCCTTCGCGCAGCAGGCGGTTCCGCAGATCGCCTTCAACTCCGTGCCCAATCCGCTCAAATTGCCGACCAACATGTATTTCGGCGAAGTCTCGGGCGTGTCGGTCAATTCCAAAGGCCACGTCTTCGTGCTGTCGCGCGGTAACACGTCCGGGCCAGCCTACGCCGCCGCGGCGACGCAACTCCTGGAATTCGATGCCAAGGGCGCATTCGTCCGCGAGATCGGCAAGAATCTCTACGCCTGGTCGTTCGGCCACACCGTGAAGGTCGATCCCGCCGACAATATCTGGGTCACCGACAAGGGCTCCGACATGGTGATCAAGTTCGATCCGGAAGGGCGCGTCGCCATGGTGTTCGGCCGCAAGCAGGAAGCGTCCGACGAGGAGACCGGGCCCCTGAAACATCCGAAGCCGCCACTGCCGGCCGATGATGGCCGGTTTCGCCAGGTCACCGACGTGGCCTGGGACAAGGAGGGCAACACGTTCATCAGCGACGGCTATATCAATTCGCGCGTCGCCAAGGTCGACAAGGACGGCAACTGGCTGAAATCATGGGGCGACCGCGGCAAGGCGCCCGGCCAGTTCAACACCCCGCACTCGATCGCGACCGACGCCAAGGGGAACGTCTATGTCGCCGATCGCGGCAATCACCGGATTCAGGTGTTCGACGGCGACGGCAAATTCCTGCGCCAGTTCACCATCGACGTGCCGGTGCCGCCGGATGCGAAGCCGGCGATCGGCAAGATTCCCGACGAGGCGATGATATCAGGCGGGACTTTCGCGCCCGGTTCGCCGTGGGCGCTCTGCATCACGCCGCCGCCCAATCAGGTGCTCTACAGTTCCGACGCGTGGCCCGGCCGCATCTACAAGCTCAGCCTCGACGGCAAGGTGCTGGGCATGCTCGGCAAGTCCGGCAAGCAGCTCAAGCAGTTCGGCTGGATCCACGCCATGGCCTGCCCGTCGGAGAATGTGCTCTATGTCGGCGAACTCCTGAACTGGCGGGTGCAGAAGCTGATCCTGAAGCCGTAGCCAACTCAGGAATAGGGATTGATCAGCTTCTGCTGTTCAGCGCTGTGACGAACGAGCAGATCGATGAAGGTGCGAACCTTCGCCGACAGATGATGGCGATGCGGATAGACCGCGCTCATCGCGAACTCGACCGGCCGGTATTCGGGCAGCAGGCGAATCAGGCGGCCGGAATCGAGATCGTCGCCGACCAGAAATCCGGCGGCCAGAAAGACCCCGACCCCCTGCAGCGCGGCCAGGCGCAGCGTGTCGCCGCTGTTGGAGGTGAGATTGCCGGAGACCCGCACCGCTGCCGGCGTGCCCTTGCGATCGACGAAGTGCCAGCCGTCCTCAAAGGGATAGAGCGCGTGGCGGATGCAATTATGATGTTCGAGGTCCGGCAATTGCCGCGGCAACTCCTGCGTTTCCAGATAGGCCGGCGAGCAGCACAACACATGACGCCAGGTCGCGAGGTTGCGCACGATCAGGCTGGAATCAGGTGGCGGGGTGAGCCGGATCGCAAGGTCATATCCCTCGTCGATCAGGTCGACGTTCTTTTCGCCGATCGTCAGATCGACCTTGACCTCGTTGTATGAGCTGAGAAATTCGGCGACCACGGGTGCAACGAACTGCACGATGTGGGTGGCGGTGTAGACGCGCAGCGTGCCTCGCGGCGTCGATTGCGACGCGCCGGCGATGTCGTCGGCCTGTTCGAGATCGGCCAGGATCTGCGTGGCGCGATCATAATAGGCCTTGCCGACTTCGGTGAGGCTGACCTTCCGCGTCGTGCGCTGCAGGAGCCGCGCCCCCAACCGCTCTTCCAGTGCCTGCACGTGGTTGCTCACCATCGTGGTCGACATGTTGAGCTTGCGGCCCGCGGCCGAAAACCCGCCATTATCCACCACCCGGACAAATGCCGTCAGACTGGTCAGCCGATCCATCGGGTACCTCCGATTATCCGCTCACACTGGATAATGCTTCCATTTTTTTCCCGATTATCACATCGCAGGGATCATTGCATCTTCCCGGTATCGAATGCGCCCTCTGGCGAGGACGCCGCCCAAGTCAGGAGGATGCCGTTGTCCAACCAATCCTATGTCACTGATTTACATGTGAAAACAGGCCTTCGCCCTTCCCGGCAGGTGATCAAGCGGGCAGTGCTCGCCCTCGCCGTCGCGCTCGGCGTCGCGGCTGCCGCGGACTTCGGCTATGGCTACTTCACCACGGGCCGCTACCTGGAATCGACCGACGACGCTTACGTCAAGGCCGACTCCACGATCATCTCGCCGAAAGTATCCGGCTATATCTCGCAGGTGCTGGTCGGCGACAATCAGCCGGTCAAGGCTGGCCAGATGCTGGCCCGGATCGACGACCGCGATTTCCGAACCGCGCTCGAACAGGCGCAGGCCGATGTCGCGGGATCGGAGGCCGCGGTGCGCAACCTCGATGCGCAGATCGCGCTGCAGCAGCCGATCATCGAACAAGGCACCGCCGATGTCGCCGCCGCCGAAGCCAATCTCAAATTCGCGCAGGAAGAACGCGCCCGCTACGACGAACTGATGAAGTCCGGCTCCGGCACCATCCAGCGCGCCCAGCAGACCGATGCGGCGCTGCGTGAAAAAACCGCGCAGGTGCAACACAGCCAATCCGGCCTGCTCGCCGCGCAAAGGAAGGTCGACGTCCTCACCACCGACCGCGCCAAGGCGGTGGCGCAACTCGATCACGCGCGGGCGGTCGCGCAGCAGGCGGAGCTGAACCTGTCCTACACGGAGATATCGGCCCCGGTCGACGGCACCGTGGGCGCCCGCTCGCTGCGGGTCGGTCAGTTGGTGCAGGCGGGAACGCAGTTGATGGCGGTGGTACCGCTCGACGCGGTCTATGTGGTGGCGAATTTCAAGGAAACCCAGCTCACCAATGTGCGCAATGGCCAGCCGGTCGAAATCCGGATCGACGGTTTCCGCGGCACCCGGCTGATAGGTCACGTCGACAGCCTGGCGCCGGCGAGCGGGCTCGAATTCGCGCTGCTGCCGCCGGACAACGCCACCGGGAATTTTACCAAGATCGTGCAGCGGGTGCCGGTGAAGATCGCACTCGACGACCGCAGCCTGAGCGGGCTGCTGCGTCCGGGCATGTCGACGGAACCGACCGTCAACACCAAGGCCACCGTGCTCGCCGGCCAGGAAGCCCGGCATCGGCTTGCCTTCGTCCGCGCGAACGGCGGCTGAGCCGATTGGACTTCCGGCAGGGCATCGTCAACCCCTGCTGGATAATCCTTCCAGCCTTTTCAGGATTATCGAAACGCGCCGCCCAATGCACTCTCCGTGTGCCAGCCGAGAGGAGATACCGATGACCGCACTCCAGACCACCATCGAAGGTCCCGCCTTTCAGCCGCACAGCGTCACATCACCGGACAAGGCGGCCTCTGGCGTCTCCGCGAAAACCTGGCTTGCGGTGATCGGCGCGACGCTTGGGGCCTTCATGGCGGTGCTCAACATCCAGATCGTCAATGCCTCGCTGGCCGACATTCAGGGCGGGATCGGCGCCGGGATCGATGACGGCGGCTGGATCTCGACTTCCTATTTGATCGCGGAGATCGTCGTAATCCCCCTGAGTGGCTGGCTTGCGCAGGTGTTCTCGGTCCGCATCTACCTCCTGACCAACGCCGTCTTGTTTCTGGTTTTCTCGGCCGCCTGCGCGCTGGCGCAAGACCTGCCGCAGATGATCGTGCTGCGCGCGGTACAGGGTTTCTCCGGCGGCGTACTGATCCCCATGGCGTTCACGCTGATCATTACGTTGCTGCCGAAGGCGAAGCAGCCGATCGGCCTGGCGCTGTTTGCGATCTCCGCTACCTTTGCGCCCGCGATCGGGCCCACCATCGGCGGTTATCTCACCGAGAACTGGGGCTGGAAATACATCTTCTACGTCAATGTCGTGCCGGGCGCGATCATGATCGGCATGCTCTACTTTTCACTGGAAGCGAAACCGATGAAGTTGTCGCTGCTGCGCGACGGTGACTGGCTTGGCATCGTCACCATGGCGATCGGGCTCTCGGCGCTGCAGACCGTGCTGGAGGAGGGCAACAAGGATGACTGGTTTGGCTCGCCCTTTATCGTCCGCTTCGCCGTCATTGCCGCGATTGCGCTGCCGCTGTTCGTCCTCATCGAGCTGACCAGCAGGAAACCGCTGTTGAACCTGCGCCTGTTGTTCCGCCGCAATTTCGGCTTCGGCGTTCTCGCCAACTTCCTGCTGGGCGTCGCCCTGTACGGCTCGGTCTATATCCTGCCGGTCTATCTCGCCCGTGTCCAAGGCTACAATTCCGAACAGATCGGCATGGTGCTCGCCTGGACCGGGCTGCCGCAGCTGGTGTTGATCCCGCTGGTGCCGCGGCTGATGAAGCACTTCGATCCGCGCATCGTGATTGGCATTGGCTTTGCGCTGTTCGCCGCCTCCAATTTCATGAACATCTACATGACCAACGACTATGCGGCTGATCAGCTGTTTTGGCCGAACGTTGTCCGTGCCGTTGGTCAGGCCCTTGTGTTCGCCCCGCTCTCGGCGGTCGCGACTGCCGGAATCGAGGCGGAGAATGCCGGGTCTGCGTCCGCGCTGTTCAACATGATGCGGAATCTCGGCGGAGCCATCGGCATCGCCGCGCTGCAGACGCTGGTGACCAAGCGCGAGCAGTATCATTCCAACGTCCTGACGCAGTCGGTTTCGCTGTTCGAAGAGGCGACCCGCATCCGGCTCGAGCAGCTCACGCAATATTTTGCGAACCACGGCGTCATCGATCGCGTTGACGCAGTGCATCGCGCCTATGTCGCGATCGGCCACATCGTGCAGAAGCAAGCCTTCATTCTCGCCTTCAGCGACACCTTCTACCTGCTCGGAGCGGTGCTGATCGTCGCGCTCATGGCAGCCTTGCTGTTGAAGAAGCCCGGCCATCTTGAAGCCGGCGGCGCCCACTAGGAATATCCCCTCAACCCTCACCTCAAAGGAGAACGACCATGAAACCCAGAATGAACTTCTATCAGGCCGCACCGGAAACCATCAAAGCGCTCGGCGCGCTGGAGGCTCACGTCCAGGGCACCGGCCTCGAGCAGTCGCTGATCGAACTGGTCAAGACGCGGGCCTCGCAGATCAATGGCTGCGCCTTCTGCGTCAACATGCACACCCAGGACGCCCGCAAGCACGGCGAGACCGAGCAGCGGCTGTATCTGTTGAACGCGTGGCGGGAGGCCCCCGTCTATACCGACCGCGAACGCGCCGCGCTGGCCTGGACCGAGGCGGTGACGCTGGTCTCGCAAACCCACGTGCCCGACGAGGTCTACGAGGAGGTCCGCAAGCAATTCTCGGAAGAAGAGACGGTCAACCTGACCATGCTGGTTGCGACCATCAACGCCTGGAACCGGATCGCCATCAGCTTCCGCTCGATCCCGCCGATCAGGGCCAAGGCCGCGGCGTGATCACGCCGCGGCGCGCTGGTCTCTAATCGATGCGTTTTCTTTACGCGAACCGGTATCCACTTCGCTTGAAAACGCTTTGATCTATACCGCGGTGGCCCTGGCGAATTCGACATAGATCTCGCGCAGGCGGTCGGTCATCGGACCGGGCTTGCCGTTGGCGACCCTCTTGCCGTCGATCGAAACGACCGCCTGCACGAACACGGTGGCGCTGGTGATAAAGGCTTCCTTGGCCGCCAGCGCCTCCGCGACCGTGAAGGGCCGCTCCTCGACGCGGAGCTGGCGCTCCTCGGCGAGTGCCACTACCGCCTTGCGGGTGCAGCCCGGCAGGATCGCCGACGAATTCTGCCGCGTCACGATCACGTCGTCCTGGGTCAGGATGAAGGCCGAGGATGAACCGCCCTCGGTCACCTTGCCATCCTCGATCATCCAGGCTTCGCCGGCGCCGGCCTCCGCCGCGGCCTGCTTTGCGAGAACCTGCGCGAGCAACGCCACGCTCTTGATGTCCCGGCGCGTCCAGCGGATGTCCGGCACCGTGATGACGCCGATGCCGGTTTTCGCCGACGGCGCGTTGATGATGTCCTTGACGGAGGTGAACATGATCAGCGTCGGCTTGACGCCTTTCGGGAACGCGAAATCGCGCCCCGTGTCGGCGCCGCGCGTCACCTCCAGATAAACCATGCCGTTGACGAGGTTGTTGCGCGCGACCAGTTCCTTCTGGATCTGCTGGATCCGCTCGGTGGTCTCGGGCAGAGCAAGCGAGATCTCGCCGACCGACCGCTCCAGCCGCGCCAAATGCGAGGCGTTGTCGATCAGCTTGCCGTCCAGCACGGCGGCGACCTCGTAGATGCCGTCGGCGAAGAGAAAGCCGCGGTCCAGTATCGAGACCTTGGCCTCTGACATCGGCACGAACGAACCGTTGACGTAAGCGATCTGATCCAAAGCGGGTTCTCCTGAGGGGCTGCTGTGCGGTTGCGCCGCACATTATGGGCGAATTCTTAAAGGTTGATCGACGAATTGGAAACCGAATTCGAAGCCAAACTCGTTCGCCGTCATTCCGGGATGGTCCGGAGGACCAGACCCGGACCCTCGAGATTTCCGGGTTCGCGTTTTTGGCGCGCCCCGCAATGACACCGAGGACCTAATGCAACAAAATCTTCGACAAGAATTTCTGCGCGCGGTCGCTGCGCGGGCTGCCGAAAAAGTCCTCCTTCAGCGCGTCCTCGACGATCTCGCCCTTGTCCATGAAGATGACCCGGTTGGCCACCTTGCTGGCAAAACCCATCTCATGGGTCACCACCATCATGGTCATGCCCTCGCGGGCGAGATCGACCATCACGTCGAGCACCTCGCTGATCATCTCGGGATCGAGCGCCGAGGTCGGCTCGTCGAACAGCATGGCGATCGGGTCCATCGCCAGCGCCCGCGCGATCGCGACGCGCTGCTGCTGGCCGCCGGACAGTTCGGCGGGGTATTTCAGGGCGTGGTCCTTCAGGCCGACGCGGTCGAGCAATTTTGTGGCCTTGGCGATGGCTCCGTCGCGGGAGCGCGCCAGTACCTTCTGCTGCGCCAGACAAAGGTTCTCGATGATCTTAAGATGCGGGAACAATTCAAAATGCTGAAACACCATGCCGACCCGTGCACGCAGCTTCGGCAGGTCGGTCCTGGGATCGTTGACCAAAATGCCGTCGACGATAATCTTCCCGCTCTGGAAAGGCTCGAGCGCGTTGACGCATTTTATCAGCGTCGATTTTCCGGAGCCCGAGGGACCGCATACCACCACCACCTCGCCTTTGGCGACGCTGGTGGTGCAGTCCTTCAGCGCCTGAAAGCTCGGCCCGTACCATTTGTCGACGTGGCTGATTTCGATCATGGGGTTCTCGCTAATGCACGAAGGCGATGCGGGCCTGCAGACGCCTGACCCCGAACGACGCGGCACAGGAGATGACAAAATAGACCAGCGCGGCGAACAGGTACATTTCGACCAGCCGCCCGTCGCGCTGCGCCACCTTGCTGGCGGCGCCCAGAAAATCGGGGATCGACAGCACATAGACGAGCGAGGTGTCTTGGAACAGCACGATGGTCTGGGTCAGCAACACCGGCAGCATGTTCCGGAACGCCTGCGGCAGCACGACATAGCGCATCGTCTGACTGTAAGTCAGGCCTAGCGCCTGGGCGGCTGCCGGCTGTCCCTTCGAGATCGACTGGATGCCCGCGCGCATGATTTCGGAGAAATACGCTGCCTCGAACATCACGAAGGTGACGAGCGAGGAGGCAAACGCGCCGACATGGATCGGCCGCGACGAGCCCGTCAGCCATTGACCGATATAGGGCACCAGGAAATAGAACCAGAAGATCACCAGCACCAGCGGCAGCGACCGCATCAGGTCGACATAGAGCCCGGCGATGCGCCCGAGCAGCTTGAAGCCCGACAGCCGCATCAGCGCGATCAGCGTGCCGAAGGTCAGGCCGCCGAGCGCGGCGAGCCCCGTCAACGTCAGCGTGAACGTCATGCCGTCGAAAAACAGATAGCCGAGCGAGCGGCGGATGACGTCGAAGTCGAAGTTGGAAAACATCGGCGCTCGCTCACTTCCCCGAGATATAGCCGGGAATCGCGATCGCGCGCTCCAGCACGCGCATCGCGACGACAACCACGATATTGATCAGGAGATAGAGCACGGTGGCCGCGGTGAATGCCTCGAACACCTGAAAGGAAAATTCCTGCATCGAGCGCGCTTCGCCGGTCAGCTCGATCAGGCCGATGGTGATGGCCACCGACGTATTCTTGATTGTGTTGAGGAATTCCGAGGTCAGCGGCGGCATGATGATGCGGAACGCCATCGGCAGCAGCACGTAAGCGTAGGTCTGCGCCGTGGTCAGGCCGAGCGCGGTGGCGGCCAGTTTCTGGCCGCGCGGCAGCGATCCGATGCCGGCCCGCAATTGTTCGGCCACCCGCGCCGACATGAACAGCCCGATGCCGATCGCGGCGGTGTAGAACGGCGCGTTGGGGATCTGCTTCAGCCAGAGCCCCCACGCCTGCGGCAGCAGTTCCGGCAGCACGAAAAACCACAGAAACAGCTGCACCAATAGCGGCATGTTGCGGAAGAATTCGACATAGGCGAAGCCGATCCAGGACGCCGTCTTCGACGGCAGTGTGCGCAGCACACCGACAACCGATCCGAACAGCAGCGCGATGATCCAGGCGAAGATCGCGGTCTCGATGGTCAGAACCAGTCCCGACAGCAGCATGTCGAGATAGGTTCCGGTCCCGTTCGGCGCCGGCTCCCAGAAGATGCGCCAGTTCCAGTGATAGTTCACAGAGCCTTCCGTGCGCCAGCGCTACGCTCCCGGCCGGCCCGTGCAACGGCCAGGACCATCGCATGGGCCGGCGGAGCTTGCATCGCTTTGGTTACATCGCCTTGTAGGAGTCGGGATCCGGTGAATCCGAGGGGCTGGCGAATTCATGCTTCAGCTCCGGACCGATCGGCGTGTTGAGATTGAGCCCCTTCGGCGGGATTTTCGACATGAACCATTTGTTGTACAGCGTCGCACCCTCTCCGCTCTTGTAGAGCGCGGCGGTAGCGGCATCGACCACCTTCTTGAAGGCGACATCGTCCTTGCGCAGCATGATGCCGTAGGGCTCGGGCTTGGAGAACGCATCGCTGGAAATGGCGTAAGCCGCCGGTTCCTTGGAGCCGGCAACCAGGCTCGCAAGCAGGATATCGTCCATCACGAACGCCACCGCGCGGTCGGTCTCGACCATCAGGAAGGCTTCGGCATGGTCCTTGGCCGGAATGATGGTGATGCCGAGGTTGCGCGCGGCATTGGCTTCGGTGAGCTGCTTGATGTTGGTGGTGCCCGATGTCGAGACCACCGACTTGCCCTTGAGATCGTCGATCTTGTCGAGCTTGTTGGATTTCTTCGAAACGAAACGGCTCGCGGTCAGGAAATGGGTGTTGGTGAACCAGACCTGCTTCTGACGCTCGGCGTTGTTGGTGGTCGAGCCGCATTCGAGGTCGACGGTGCCATTGGCCATCAAGGGAATGCGGGTCGCCGAGGTGACTGGATTGAGCTTGACCTCGAGCTTGTCGAGCTTGAGCTCCTTCTTCACGGCGTCGACGATCTTGTAGCAGATATCCATGGCAAACCCGACCGGCTTCTGGTTGTCGTCCAGATAGGAGAACGGGATCGACGAGTTGCGGAAACCGAGGGTGATCGCGCCGGTTTCCTTGATGTTCTTCAATGTCCCCGTGAGTTCTTCGGCGTTCGCCGGGCCCCCTGCGAGTGCGGCGGCGAGCGCCAGGCCAATGATAGGCAAATGTCTCATTCGTCCTCTCCTCATGTGGAAGATTGCCGTGATGCTTGCATAATTCGGGCCGGAATAAAATGTAACTTTTGGCCGTCAACCGGCCCGCGACGGTACCGGCGACAAGCCTTGTTTCCACGTCCGCCGCCCGGACGGATGCGACAAACGCGATGCCGCACGCGCCATTCTGGCCCGGCGGTTAAAGCGGACGCGGCATCTCGCCCAAATCCCAGAACAGGCCCGCCATGATGCCGAGTGCCTCCTCGGTCACCGGCAGCAGAATGTGCTCGTTGGGCGCATGCTGGGAGCAACCGGGATAGGAGTGCGGCACCCAGATCGTCGGCAATCCCAAGGCATCCGAAAACACGTCGTTCGGCAGCGAGCCGCCGAAATTCGGCAGCACCGCCGGCGCCTTGCCCGTGGTCTGCCGGATCGAGGCCGCCGCCCAGTTGATCCATGGGCTGTCGAAATCGGTCCGCGAGGCGGCAAAGCTTTGCGTTGCGCGCACCTCCACCATCGGAAAGCCCCTTTCGTGCAAATGCGCTCCGACGGCATCGACGACCTTGTCGACCGCAGTGCCGACGACGAAGCGGAGCTGCAGCATGGCCTGCGCGCGGCCGGGAATAGCGTTGGCCGGCTTCTCGATATTGCCCGACGATATCGCCAGCACTTCGAGCGTGTTCCAGGCATAAAGCCGCTCGGCCGCCGACAGGCCCTCCTCGCCCCAATCCTCCGACAGCGCGGGCTCGTCCGCCATCGGCTCGATCCTGACGTCGGCCAGCGTGGCGCGGATCTGGTTGGAGAGGCGCGGCGGCTTCAGCGCGTCCAGCAACAGGCGGCCGTGACCGTCAACCAGACTGGCGATCGCCCCGGCGAGGATGGTCGCGGGATTGGCCAGGACGCCGCCCCAATTGCCGGAATGGTGCGAGCCCTCGCGCAAGTTCACGTCGAGCAGGATGCGCAATCCGCCGCGGCAGCCGAGGAAGATGGTAGGGCGATCGGCGGCAAGGCGCGGCCCGTCGGACGCCAGAAACACATCGGCTTTAAGTTCCTCGCGCAAGGACTCGCACACCTCGCGCAAATCCGGCGAGCCGATCTCCTCGCCGGTCTCGACGATGAACTTGACATTGAAGCCCAGCCGGCCACCGCGCGCCTCCCGCACGGCACCAAGCGCCGACAGATTGATGCTGTGCTGGCCCTTGTTGTCGGCGGTGCCGCGGCCATAGACCCGGTTGCCGACCACCGTCGTGCGCCATGGATCGAGATTGTCGCGCCATTCGCCGACCATGCCGTCGACGACATCGCCATGCCCATACATCAGGACGGTCGGCGCCGAAGCGCTCTCGCGATATTCCGCCAGAAGGTAAGGGCTCTTGCCGGTCGGCGATTCGATCAGCCGTGTCGAGAAACCAAGCTGCGCGAAAGCAGGAGTAAGGTCTTCCACGAGATAGCCGCGCAACGCGGCGCTCCGCTCCGGGTTCTGGCTTTCCGTAGGGTATGCGACCCTGCGGTCGAGTTCGGCGAGGAACTCCCCGGAATGAAGCGATTGGCGCGCCCGTTCGATGGCATCAATCCTGGTCATGTCTTCCTTTTGAGGTCGCAAGGCGTCGAGGCCGGTCAACGTATCGAGATACGAAGCCGACCGGAAGTGGCATGACACCGACAATTTGCTTTGCTCGGACCGGCCGGAATGCAACAATTTCGGCCGAAAGTCCCGGCCTCCGACCGGGCGATAACAATGTGTCCAGGGTTGTTCGTTCATGAAAAAAGAAATCCGGCTCAACGCCTTCGCCATGAACTGCGTCGCGCATCAATCGCCGGGATTGTGGACCCATCCGCGCGACCGCACGGCGGAATATAACCGGCTGCCGTACTGGATCGATCTGGCCAAAACGCTGGAGCGCGGGCGGTTCGACGGTCTGTTTCTCGCCGATGTGCTCGGAGTCTATGACGTGTTCGGCGGCAGTCCGGACGCGGCGTTGCGCAACGCCACCCAGACCCCCGCCAACGATCCGCTGCTGCTGATTTCGGCGATGGCGGCAGTCACCCAAAATCTCGGTTTCGGGGTGACCTCCAACCTGTCCTATGAGCCGCCCTATACGTTCGCGCGGCGGATGTCGACGCTCGACCATCTGACCGAGGGGCGGATCGGCTGGAACGTGGTGACCGGCTATCTCGACAGCGCGGCCAAGGGCGCCGGCAAGGACAAGCAGACCGCGCATGACGACCGTTACGACGTCGCCGACGAATATATGGAGGTGGTCTACAAGCTCTGGGAAGGAAGCTGGGAGGACGATGCGGCGCTGCGCGATCGGGCGCGCGGCATCTTCGCCGATCCTGCCAAGGTGCATCGCATCCTGCACGAAGGAAAAAATTACCGCGTCGACGCCATTCACCTTTGCGAACCGTCGCCGCAGCGCACGCCCGTATTGTACCAGGCCGGCACCTCGCCGCGCGGACGCCAGTTCGCCGCCGAGCATGCCGAATGCGTGTTCATGTCGGGCCCCTCGGCCAAGATCATCGCGCCGCGCGTATCCGCCATTCGCGAACTCGCCGGCAAGGCCGGGCGCAACCCGGCGGACATACTGATGTTCAGCATGTTCACCGTCATCCTCGGCAAAACCGAAGCCGAGGCCAAAGCCAAATACGCCGACTATCGCAGCCATGTCAGCCCCGAGGGCGCGCTCACTTTGATGTCGGGCTGGACCGGCGTCGATTTTTCCACCTACGATCTCGACCAGCAGGTTCGCCACGTCGAGAACGACGCCGGCCGCACCGCGATGGACAACATCACCCGCGCCGATCCGGACCGGGTCTGGACCGTGCGCGAGGTCGCCCAGCATGTCGCCATCGGCGGTATCGGACCGGTGGTGGTGGGAACGCCGGAAAAAGTCGCCGACGCGATCGAAGCCTGGTTCGATCAGACCGATGTCGACGGCCTCAACGTCCCCTTCGCGGTTTCGCCCGGCGATTTCGAGGATATTGCCGACATGCTGGTGCCGGAACTGGTGCGGCGCGGGCGTTACAAGACCGCCTACCGGCCAGGCACGTTGCGCGAAAAGCTGTTCGGCGCGGATCGCGCGCGGCTCGCCGCGCCGCATCCGGCCGTGCAGTATCGCCCTCACATGACGGCCAAGGCGGCGGAATAGCTCAAACCGTCCCGTCCACCACCACCTCGATCAGCTTGGCGCCCGGCCGCTTGAATGCCGACGACAGCGTCGGCCTCAAATCCTTTGCTTCGGTGATCCGCATCGCCTCCAGCCCCATCGCCCTGGCCATGCCGGTAAAATCCACCGGCGGATCGACAAAATCCATGCCGACGAAATGGTCGTCGCCGTGGAACGCCAGCAGCCTCTGCTTGATGATGCGGTAGCCGCCATTGTTGACGATGATGACCGTCAACGGCAGCTTCTGGTGCGCCGCCGTCCACAGCGCCTGGATCGAATACATCGCGCTGCCGTCGCCGGAGTAGCACACCACCGGCCGGTCCGGATTCGCCAGACTGACGCCGACGGACGCCGGCAATCCCCAGCCGATGCCGCCCGATGCCAGCGCATGATAGCCGTAGCGGTCGCGATGCGGACGCAGCGCCAGCATCTGCCGCGACGAGGTCAGCCCCTCATCGACGAGGATGGCGTTGTCGGGCATCGCCTCCACCACTTGCAACGCCAGATAATCCGGATCGATCGGCGAGCGATCTTTTGCCTTCGAAATCTGCTCGATCAGGGGCGCGCGCCGCGCCGTCCAGTTCTTCGACTTGAGCGCCGCGATACCTTCTTTAGCGCGAGTCTCTAGCGCGGCGCCACCGGCGGCCTTCAGCGCCGGGATCAACACGCGGACGGTTTCCCTGACGTCGGCCTTCAGTGCGATCTCGGCGCCGTAATTCTTGGCGAGGTCCCAATCGACCAGACCAACCTGCACGATCGGCATGCCCTCGGGCAAGGGATCGACCTCGCTGTAAACCGACATCCGCAGGGGATCGGCGCCGAGCACGATCATCAGGTCGTAAGGCGACAGCACCTCGCGCACCTGTTTCTGCAGGCGCGACAGCGCCCCCATGAAGCACGGGCTTTCCGACAGGAAACTCGCGCCATAGGGCGTCGACGACTGGAACGCGGGGCAGCCGAGCGTTTCCGCCAGCAGAGCGGCTTCCTTCAATGCGTCGCTCTTGACGATTTCATCGCCGGTGATGATGACGGGCCGCTCAGCCTTGAGGATGCGCGCCGCCAGCGCCTGCAGGGATTCGCCTGACGGTGCGACCCGGGTATCGACACGGGTCGAACGGCCGAGGTCAATGCCGGCCTCGGCATTGAGGATATCGCCGGGCAGCGAGATGAACACCGGTCCGGTCGGGGGCGTGGTCGCGATCTTGGCGGCGCGGCGCACGATCCGCGGCAGGTCTTCCAGCCGCGTCACCTCGACCGCCCATTTCACCAGCGGCTCCGCCATCTGGACCAATGGTCCGTACAGCACCGGCTCCATCAGGCCGTGACCTTGCTCCTGCTGGCCCGCGGTGAGGATCATCGGCGTGCCGGTGAAACTGGCGTTGAACAGCGAGCCCATCGCGTTCCCAAGCCCTGGCGCGACGTGGACGTTGCAGGCGACGAGGCGGCCGGAGGCCCGGCTGAAACCGTCGGCGATGGCGACCACGAGGCTTTCCTGCATCGCCATCACGTAAGTGAGGTCGGGATGCTCCTTCAGCGCGTGCATGATCGGCAGTTCGGTGGTGCCGGGATTGCCGAACAGATGCGTGATGCCTTCATCCTTGAGCAATGCGAGGAACGCCGAGCGCCCGCTGATGCGATTCATGAATTTCCTCCCCCTGCCCGCGACGTTACCGCCGGGTTGTCGGCATCATGGCCGATCGGAGGTGGAGAGATCAAGGAAGTGCGGTCATGGCTGCCCTGCGCCGACGCCAGCGATGCGGGACTCGACATCGCGAGCGGGCCGTTCCAGCTCAAAACATCCCTTCGCGATCGCTTCGTTTCTTCTTTTTCGAGCGCTGCCAGACCACGCCGGGAAAGCCCTTCAGCGGCACCAGCGGCTCGCCGGCGTAGGCCCATTCCTGCAGCTGCTCGATCGCGATGTGATAGAGCGGCTGCCGGCCGGTGCGCCCCGAGAACAGCGCGCGCGGGATGTTGACCATGTGCGGCGATCGCGCGCGTTCGTAAATCAGCGGCGTGCCGCAACGCGCGCAGAAGCTGCGTACGGTCCTTGCCGCCTTGTCCTCATAGCGCGCGATCTCGGCTTCACCCCTGGTGATGCGGAAGCGCTTGCGCCAGCTGCCGACATAGGTCGCGTAGGCCGCGCCGTGCGCGCGCCGGCTCGCGGCCGAATGATCGTGCCACGCCCAGCGCGCCGGCACATCGATCTCGAAGCGGACACCGCCGCACAGGCATTGGCCCTGGGCCGGTTTGCCCGGCGCAACCGCTTTCGGCTTCCTGGTCGCCTCTGGTTCTTCCGGGAACATCGCCACTCCGTCACGCCGGCTCCAGTTCGCCATAGGCCGGATAGTCCGTATAGCCTTTCTCCTCGCCGCCATAGAAGGTCGCGCGGCTATAGGGCGTCAGCGGGAAACCTTCGCTCAGCCGCCGCGGCAGGTCCGGGTTGGAAATGAAGATGCGACCGAACGCGACGGCGTCGGCATGACCTTCGGCGATCGCGGCTTCCGCGGTCTCGCCGGTGAACCCGCCCGCCGCGATCAGAACGCCTTTCCAGATCGGCCGGAACAGCACCATCGCCGACGGCACGTTCTGGTGGTTGACCTCGGCGCGGCCGGCGCCGCTCGAGCGCGGCTCGATGAAATGCAGATAGGCGAGGCCGAGCGGATTGAGCCCCTCGACCACATGGGTGTAAAGCGGCATCGGATCGGCCTCGCCCGAATCGTTGGCGATGCCATAAGGCGACAGCCGCACGCCGACGCGGTTCGCGCCCCACACACCGATCACGGCCTGTGTGATCTCCATCAAAAGCCGTGCGCGATTTTCGATTCCTCCGCCGTACTGGTCGGTTCGCAGGTTGCTGCGCGATTGCAGGAACTGCTCGATCAGATAGCCGTTGGCACCGTGGACCTCGACGCCGTCGAACCCGGCCTTCATGGCATTGCTGGCGGCCTGCCGGAATGCCTCGACGATGCCCGCGACCTCGGCGGTTTCCAGCGCGCGCGGCGTCTCGTAAAAAGCGGGCTTTCCGTCGGCCGTTATCGTCTTGAGCTCGGCCGAAATCGGCACGGCCGACGGCGCGACCGGCAGCACGCCGCCGGGCTGGTACGAGGAATGCGAAGCGCGTCCGACATGCCAGAGCTGAAGAAAGATCAACCCGCCCTTGGCGTGAACCGCGTCGACCACGCCGCGCCAACCCGCAATCTGCGCGTCCGAATAGATGCCGGGCACGCCGGCATTGCCGAATCCGGTTGCCATGACAGGCGACGCCTCGGCGATGATCAATCCGCCCGGCGTCGCCCGTTGCGCATAATATTCCGCGTTCAGCGGCCGCGGCACGAGGCTCGACCTTTCCGCCCGCATCCGCGTCAACGGCGCCATCACGACGCGGTGATTGAGCCGGTATGGACCAACCTGCAATGGTGAAAACAACGAAGGAAAGTTCATCCGAGCCCCGTCAATGTGTTGATATCGATCTTTAACCGGTTGGCCTTGTTAGCAAAAGGCTTCAATGGCAATCTGACACTCCAGACCATCAGAGCAAGTTTTCCATGACAAAATCCAGCGCGAAATCGCTTCCTTCCCTGAGTGTCCGTATCGACCTCGACAGCGACGGACGCATCGGGCCCGGCAAGATCCAGCTCCTGGAAAATATCCGCGCCTGTGGCTCGATCTCGGCCGCGGGCCGGGCGATGGACATGTCGTACAAGCGGGCCTGGGATCTGGTTGACGAGATCAACCGCATCTGCCGGCATGCCGCGGTGGAGCGCCAGACCGGCGGCAAGAACGGCGGCGGCGCGGTGCTGACGCCATTCGGCACCTCGCTCGTGGCGCGCTACCGGAAGATCGAACGCGCCGCGACGGGTGCGGTCCGCAAGGAGCTGCTGGCGCTGCGCAGCGATATCGCGCGCCCGAAGAGAACGGCGGTCCGCTGAAAAAAGACGCAAGCGACGGTCAGGATGCCGACGCGATAGGCCCGGCGTCTGCCCGAGGGCTTCGGACGAAGACCACCCATGCCGTTTCGTGCATGGTACGGACACCCCGTCGGCATAGTTCGGTTGTCGAACCCTACGACCGCCTTTCATTGCAAGGAAACCTCCGTGACCCATCCAGCCATGTCGCCTGATCATGTCGCCGTCGTCACCGGAGGCGCCTCGGGAATCGGCCTTGCCGCGGCGATGCGGTTCGCCCGGCTCGGCATGAAAGTGTGCATCGCCGATCTCGGCGGCGCCCGGCTCAAGGAAGCCGAAGCGAAACTGTCGTCTGTCGCGCCCGGCGGCGCCGCCGATATCATGGCACACGCCGTCGACGTCAGCCGGATCGAGGATGTGGAGGGCCTGGAGGCCGCGGTACGAAAACGGTTCGGCGGCACCGACGTCCTGATGAACAATGCCGGCATTCAGCCGGGCAGCCAGATGTTCGGTCCGTTGCAGAACTGGCAACGCGTCATCGGCGTCAATCTCTGGGGCGTGATCAACGGCTCGCAGGTCTTCGCGCCCGGCATGATCGATCGCGGACGCACCGGGCTGATCATCAACACCGGCTCCAAGCAGGGCATCACCACCCCTCCCGGCGATCCCGCCTACAATGTCGCGAAGGCCGGCGTGAAGGCCTTTACCGAAGCGCTGCAACACGAATTGCGCAACGCGAAAGGCGGCCGCATCAGCGCCCATCTGTTTATTCCCGGTTTCGTCTTTACCGGCCTTACCGCCAAAGGCCGCACCGAGAAGCCCGCCGGGGCCTGGACGCCGGAACAGACCGTCGACTTCATGATCGAACGCGCCGCTGCCGGAGATTTCTATATCCTGTGTCCGGACAATGACGTGCCGCGAAGGCTGGACGAGCGGCGGATCCTGTGGGCGGCCGGCGATATCGTCAAGAACCGGCCCGCATTGTCGCGATGGCATCCGGATTATGCCGAGGCGTTTGCCGCCTTTGTGAAGGAAAAATAACGCAAGGAAAGGTGAAGCAAGGCCCGCTTGCCTCGCCGCGGCTCCAGCGACGGCACAAGGTGACGCGCTGGAGCCGGGCAGGTCAACGAAACGCGGCTTACTTGCGTGCCGCGCAGGCGTACATGTTGATTTCCATACCAACCGGAACTTCAACGATCTTCGGTGCTTTCCAGGCCATATTGACTTCTCCAACGTTGCGGCGCGAGTGCCGAACGATTGCAAAGTTACGTCCGCCGTTCGAACCGCGCAAGCTCGCGTCTTTCCCATTTGCGAACGTCGGCGCGCGCGAGCGACCAATCGTGGGCAGCATTCCACAAATCCGGCGCAAGCGCGCCGCACCGCCGCCGTTATTCGTCGCGCTATACAACGGTTGCCATTTGACAATCGCACTCGCCGGCGCATTGATATCGAACTCCCCGACGACGGGTGTCCACCCGTAAGAATCGGGGGCATCACAGGGAGGCATCCATGAAATTTGGTTTGATGACGACCGCGGCAATCATGTCGCTGGCCGCTTGGCCCGTTGCAGCGCAACCTGCGCAGCCCACTCCGCCGAGTGCACTGGAAACGCTGGGTGCAATGCACCCGACCGGAAACGCCGGCGACTGGCCGGAAGTTCCGCAGACCGGCCAGAAGGCCGACCAGGTCAAGCAGAACCTGAACAAGATCAAGCTGCCGCCGGGCTTCCACATCTCGCTCTACGCGCTGGTGCCGGATGCCCGCCATATCGCGGTCGGCCCGCAGGGCGTCGCGACCTTTGTCGGCACGCGCAAATCGAAAGTCTGGGTGGTAACCGACCGTTCCCGCGGCGGCGTGGGCGACGAGGTCAAGGAGTTCGCGCCGACCCTGCCGAAAAAGATCCCCAACGGCGTCTGCTTCTCGAAGGATGGCTTCCTCTACATCGCCGAGCAGAACCGGGTGCTGGAATATGCCGCGGCCGAGTTCTTCTATGAGAGCCCCGACGTCGTCGCCGGCGCCGTGGTCCCGGAAGGCGAGCTGATTCCGAAAGGTGACGAGAGCTATAACCACACCGCGCGGGTTTGCCGGGTCGGACCGGACAACAAGCTCTATATCCAGCTCGGGCAGCCCTACAATGTACCGGCCAAGGACAAGGTCGAGCCCTACCGCAAGCTCGGTATCGGCGGCATCATCCGCATGGACCGCGACGGCAAGAACCGCGAAACCTACGCCATCGGCTTGCGTAACCCCGTGGGCATGGACTTCAACCCCAAGGACAAGTCGCTCTGGACCAACGACAACCAGGTCGACGGCATGGGCGACGACGTTCCCCCCGGCGAGATGGATCGCATCACCGCCATCGGCCAGGATTTCGGCTTCCCGTGGTATGGTGGCGGTCACACCCGGACCAACGAATACAAGACCGAGAACCCGCCGGCCAACGTGATCTTCCCCGAAGTGGAGCAGGTCGCGCATGCCGCGGACCTCGGCCTGACCTTCTATACCGGCAGCATGTTCCCCAAGAAATATCAGGGCGCGATCTTCTCGACCCAGCATGGCTCGTGGAACCGGACCGTGCCGGTCGGCGCCCGGCTGATGGTGACGTTCCTCAAGGATGACGGCCACGCCGCAGGAAAATCCGAGCCGTTCGCCGAAGGCTGGAACGACAACGGCTATTACCTCGGCCGCCCGGTCGATGTGGCCCAGCTTCCCGACGGTTCGCTGCTCGTCTCCGACGATCTGGTCGGCGCGCTGTATCGCATCTGGTACGACGGCAAGTAACCTCGCGATCCCGGGATGGCTCCCCGAAAAGGGGAGCCATCCCATCTTCCATCGTTCGAACTCCTTGAGGTCCCGCGTGATGTCTGCGATTTCCAGGACGGCTGTGTTTGCCGTCCAACTGCTCGTATCGACCTGCCTTCTCGGAGCGACCTCCAGCGCAAGCCATGCCGGCGACGTCAAGGCCGGCCGCGCCAAGGCGATGATGTGCCAGGCCTGCCATGGCCTCGACGGCCTCGCAAAAACCCCCGACGCGCCGAACATCGCCGGCCAGACCGAGCCGTATCTCATGACGCAATTGCAGGCATTCAAATCCGGCGTACGAAAGAATGACGCGATGAGCGTGGTCGCGCCGTCCCTGTCCGACAAGGACATCGAGGATCTCTCGGCATATTTCGCGGCAATCGAGATCAGCGTGGGGAAATTGCCGGGGCAGTAGCGACTGCGGTAGCGCCTACTCGTTTGGTGCATAATCCCTCCGCGTCGTCCCGGCGAACGCCGGGACCCATACGCCGTGTCGCGTGTGATGAAAAAAGCTGCTCGCCGGCTTTCGCGCAACAACCGCTTCCTGTGGTTATGGGTCCCCGCTTTCGCGGGGACGACGACTGAGAGGATGCTGCGCCTGACACAGCTTCGCGTTCTCGCCGCGCATTTCGCGCGAGGTTCGGCCTGCTCGTTCCGCCCTCTCCATCAGAGGGCGCAGGGAATGCCGGGCGCCCGATGCGCCCGATAGCCGCGTGTGCAATGATAGTGTGAGAGCGCACACGCGTTAGTCAGGTCACACCGGAATCACCCGGCATTCCCCGCGCAATGGTTTACGGCTTATAACGCGCTCTCCCCGGTGACCGGGCTTTCTTGCCACCGTCGCCTGCGGATGTTGCCGCAAACTTGACGCCAGCGTCGGGGCGTCAGGACCACACGCCTTCGCCGTCCGCAAGCAGCAATCGCCCGTCAAGCGCACTGCCCGCGTCCACCGCATCCCGCTCCACGTTTCGTGACGTTGCGAAACGCCCCTCGGTTTGGGGCGGGACGGCGAGGCTTATAGAGGTGATTTGGGTCTTCGGAAAATCAGAATATTTTTCGCAAAGGGGCTGGACAGAGGGGTCCACCAATTGCCCAAGTGATTTGCCCGTCGGGTTGCCTACTCAGATCGGCCAGCCGTTGAGGACACCGCAAAGGGCGCCCTGCGCGACAGGTGAAGCCGCAGCCGCTTGTCGAAGCGGTTCAGCGCGATTGCCGCGACAAGCGCGGACAGAACGCCGATCGATATCGCCGCCACCACATTCAGCGACGGAAATATCGCGCGCCGAAATCCGGAAAACAGCAGGAATATGGGAAAGTGGACCCCGTAGAGTGGATACGAGATCTCGCCCAGGAACGAGCGGATCGCCGCGTCCGGCTCCCTTCCGCAGAGCACGCCGAGTGTCAGGATGGCGGGAAAAAACAGGAAGATGGCTAGTGCGTCCCACTCGCCCTCGAACCAGGGCATTGCGAGCACCAGCAGCAACGCGGTCATTACAAGCGCCGGCAGCGCGACCCCGGGACCTTTGGAAAATTTCGGCAGCGCCCGGCGGAACCGATGGATCCCCGTGCCGAGCAGGAACGAGAAAAACACTCTGCATGTCGCGCCGAGCCAGTGATCCGATCCCCATCCGAGGTCTTCGACGGCCGTTTGATGCATCGTGGCGTACATAATCGCAGCGGAAGCCAGCGTCAGGAACAGGATGACGATGATCGACGATCTGGCCGAAGCGGAGATCGACCATGCCAGGTTGACCAACAGTTCGTAGAACAGCGACCACACCGGACCGTTGGTCGGAAACAATGCTCCCTCAAAATGGGTCTGGCTTACCACAGGCAGCATGAGGACATTGAGCAGGAGCGCCAGCGCGATCCATCGCGCGGGCTCCGAGTGATCCGGGATGATCGCGTACTGGGAAACCAGCCTTACCGCGCCGAGCAGGATGCCGGCGAGGGCGACCGGATACAGGCGGATGACGCGCTGCGTGACGAAATCGGCGACGGTCAATCCGGCTTCGAGCTTCTCCCGGTACGCGCCGGCGATAACGAAGCCGCTCAACAGGAAAAAGAAATCCACCGCCAGATAGCCATGTGGCGCAATGGCGGCGGAGCCTGGGAAAACATGGGTATGGTAACAAACGATCAGCGCCGCCGCGATGCCCCGAAGTCCGTCAAGTGTGGCATATCGTGGCGCGGAGCTCATGTGCCCTCAGTCTTTTGAGGACCTGAATACCGTGTACGACCGCCAGACACAACCCGTGGTTTAGCGTATGGTTTAGGGATTGTGACGGGGGCGAAAGCCGGTCCGGACGTCGCAATCCCCAGGAGATTCGCAGCGGTCAGCCGCAAGGGCGCGAAAGCGCCGGCCTCATCGCGCCGATGATGATCGAACAACGATCCTGCTTACGGCGATGCACGAGTCCGTTGATGACAGTTTCATGACATGCCGGCCGATGCAGCCTATGTCGGTTCACAGGGCCGCGGTCTGGCGCCGGCGGTTCGGTTGCCACAGGTCAACGCGCGCCAGGCCGCATCGCTGATCGACTGACCATCAACAATATTCCGCCGATCTGCGGCAGCATCGCCAGCAAGACAAGACGAAGCATGGCGAAGTCTTCGCCGGATGGCCGAAGCAAGCCATGGGTAACCCAAGCGACGAGCTTGATCGCGGCGTCGTTTTGGGGATCCGCCGTGTACCCGACCGACGTCATCGCGGTGTCGAGGATCTGGCGACGTTCCGCGACAGCCGCTTCGCGTTCCCTGCAGAATTTACCGACGCCGCGCACGCACTCCCGATCCCGCGCGGCCATGGCATCACTCAACGCCGATTGGGCCGCCGTTACGGCAGGCGTTATCCGCGCCGCCCGCGCAGCCGTAACATCGGTGATGTTGACCGACGCGAAGCCGATGCCGGCGGTGACCGCGAAGGCAAAGGTCATCACCCATACCGCCCAACCCGCAAGAGAGGTGGCGCGCTGGCGGGTGTGCCAAAGCGCCGCCGCACATGACGGCAAGACCAGCGCTGCGAGATCGGCAGCGACGCCAATGGACAGGAACATCCAGCCGGCGATGTCGCTCGAACCCAGCGATCGTGCGAACCAGCCATTCGTGGTGATGCCGACTCCGGCGAGCGCCAGCGCAGCGGCCGCCAGGAGAATGGAGGCGAGGCGGTGTGACGGCGTGACGGTGCGTAACGCGACGTCCGTGGGTGGCGTGACGGGCAATTCGGCAAATGCCGAATTCGCCGACGAGAATTCGACCGGTATCAGTGGCTCGGAAGACCGGGATTCGGCGTCCGGCGAGGGAGCCGTCTTTGCCTTTCGCGGTTTGCGCGGCTTGTACGCGCGGGCGCGCTGGGCTCCGGTCCTGGCCCTTTTGGGTTGATGCAGGGCGATAATGGAAGCAATAGCGTCGTCAGCCATTGGAACCGCTCCATCGGTTGCGGTGGTCAGGCGGGGCGTCGTGATGCAAACACGATGGTGCGCCGGCTCGATTCACGAGCATCGCCGTTCATCAGAGAACGGTGACACCGTTCACACACGGAAGCAAATCGCAGGCGTGAGGTTCATGGGGATAAGCGCTGGAGAATCCTGTTGGACTTCCGCCATGGCGCGAACGTGACGTCTTGACTGTTGCACGACGTCCGCTGTCACGGTCAAAGCGTGAAACATGCGCTGCATGTGAAGAGCAACAGACCTCGCACGTCCAGAAACAATCGCGCAAGATCATTGCGACGATCATGTCGTGGTCAGGATTCCGGTTGGTTCCGAATGTAACGGCGCGGCTGCCGGTACGGTGTTGCGCAGGGATCAGCACCTTGGCGTAGCCATGATACCGATCCAACAACTTGCGATTGGTTACGAGCAGAAATTTTACGGACCTTGGACGTGGTGCCGGCTATGGTAACGTTGAGCGGTTAGGTTAAGCTGCGATCCACGTTGTCCTGGTTGGAAATTCCGGTTCGAATTCGGAAGAACCAAGAGACGGACCCGTTATCGGCCGAGCGCGGGATTCGGGCACCGAACTTATTTGAATTTTTCCGGAGATGCTGCTGTCGTTCGATGACGGCTCTCCGACAAGATCGATTGCGATTGTAGCGAGCGGCGGCGGCCGGGGACCTGTCAAAGAGCCCGCGCGCCGGAAAATCATTCCAGACTGCAGTTCAGAGAGTTCAAATGACCTTCACAATCCGCGCCTCCAAAGACGGTCAAACCATCGAGACCGTTCGGCAAGGCCCGACCGCAACCGTCGCCAAGGCGCGCGGCCTTTTCAAGACCGGCTGGCTGGTACAGATCATCGACAGCGATGGCTTGACCTACGCGCCGTCCGAGTTCGACCAATTGCTTTCGTTTGATCGCCACAAGAAACCGCCGGCGATCCCGGGTGACGGCGTTCTGGGCATCGTGGAAGATATCCTGGCGGAGCGGCCGGTACGGCCCTAGCGAGCGGCGGCCGCCAACCTTGCAGTTCGCGCGGCGCGCTACGGCTCGCCGGTTCCGCTGAAGCAGAGGCCGGCGCAAGCGCGGCATGATGACGAAAAGACCCCGCCAGCCCTCGGCGGGGTGAAGTTTGGGAGAGCGACGCGAGATCACAAACGCGTCGCCGCAGATATTATATCACGATTTCGCAGGGGGCAGATCGCATATCCACCGAAATCGATCGCTTCGGATCGAGCGGATCGCCGGTCGCTATTGCGCGGTCCAGTGGGTCGCCTGCGCGGTCTCGGTCGGTCCGTTCTTGAGGCAACGCCGCGCCGCTTCGATCTCGGCGTCGGTGGCTCCGTGGCTTCTTGCCCACATCTCTGCGGCGGATTCCGAAAACCTGGCGACATAGAACCGGACCACGGAACAGGACGCGCGGTGGACAAGCCCCGTCCTCCCGGCAGCTTCCGCCCGCCCAACCAGCACGAGGCAAGCGACAACAACGCATCCCCAACGTAACAGCATTCTCGATCCCCTGCCCACAGCCGCGCACGCAGGTTCCATGGAGGGAACCTGCCCCCCTGTCACGCGCAGTGATTGAATCGAAATTTGCCCGAACTCACGTGCCGAAACCAAGTTACCGATCAACGAAGCGAGACTTCTCCACGCATGTTTGCCGAGGCAAATTCGAATAAGGCGCGGCCAAGGCAGTTGATGCAGGCCGTCAGTCCGGCGCTCGAGCCTCCCGCCGCACCTAGTGTGGCCGCGGCGTAACACTCGGCGTCGGCTGCGCCGCCAGCGCTGCGCCGAGTTCGCTCTGCTGCTGGCGCGGAATGGAGAAACAGACGCTGAAGCCATCGACGGTCCGCAACGTCACCATGGTCTGGGTGGGATCGGACGATTGTTCGACGAGCCAGGAGGCGAGCGGATAGGCGTAGCGCAGGCTCTGATCGCCGAAGCGCGCCTGCAACGCCCTGTCGATCAGCCCCGGCAGCGTCATGGCCAGCGCGCCGACCTGGTTCAGCGACAGCCGGATGGTCGCCGGGTTGCCGGTGGAATCGACGAAACCCAGCGAGATCGCGCTGCCGTCGGTCGCGACCTCGCAGGTGGTAAGGGCCTGGGTGTCGATCTTCATCGCGCAAGCTTCGGACATTCGTTATGTCCTATAGAATATATCGATGCTGTCGAGCGTCCGATCCGGCATTTTCGCTGCGGCGGGACCAACCAGCCGTGGCCCGCTGGTCGGTTTCCTGATATAGGTCGAAATATAACGGGTTGCCGAACGGGCCCGCTCGACAGGGCAAGGCCATCCGGTCACTCCCAGTTACTCAATTCGCGGAAGATGGCGCCATGTTCGATGCCCAATCCGACCTCGCGGCCCTGGTCTACGAACGGGACCAGGACCCTGACCGGGTGCTGCGGGATTTTGCATCGGAGCTTAACGCCCGCGGCTGTCGCGCGGTCGGGCTGGTGCAGACCGGCCATCATTGCCTCGATGCGCCAAAACTGTCCGCGATGCTGGTGCATAGCGGCGAGCAATTGCAGCTGTTTCAGGACCTCGGGACCGGCGCGACCGGATGCAGGCTGGACGTCGGCCAGCTCATGGACGCGGGCGCCCAGGTCGCCGCCGCGATCGAAGAGGGCGCCGATCTCGTGATCGTCAACCGGTTCGGGCGGCAGGAATGCGAGGGAAAGGGCCTGTCGTATCTGGTCGAGCGCGCCTTGAGCGCCGATATCCCGGTCGTGATCGCGGTGCCGAGCCATCGCTTCGCGGACTGGATCAAATTCGCCGACGGGATGAGCGTCAGGCTGCGGTGCGACCGCGAGGCGCTGGACGCGTGGTGGCAGACAATCTCGGCGCGGAACGCCGGGGTCGGCAGACAGCGCCATCAGACCGTCTGCGAAGTTTTCAAATAGGTAGCGGAACGAACGCCGTCACAGCGTCTCCTGCTTGTGCCCGCACTGCTTGCAGGCGAATTTGACGCGGGTGGCGCCTTTTTCGGCCGAGACGCGGTTGGGCGCGCCGCATTTGCCGCAAATCGCCTCGATGCGGGTATTGCCCTGCTTCACGACGATGGTCTTGCGTTCCATGGTTTCGCGGATCAGGCGCTCGGCCTCTTCCCGCATCGACTGCTTGGACATCCGTTTCTCACCGCCGTGGAAAACCAGGCAGCCTTATAACACCCGGATGATGATTTTGCGACCGTGCGTCCAAAATCGCCGATTTATCCTTAGACCGCGGGGGTCATCCGTTCGCAGGACGCGGAGACGGCCGGTGGCCTTCATCCTTCGAGACGCGCGCAGGGTGCGCTCCTCAGGATGCGGATCGAACCGCCGCGAGCTCGGATTCAAGACCCGCATGGCGCCGGGATGCGCGCGGCCTTGCGCCATCGCGTGAACGTTTCGACCGAACCCTAGGTGTTGATCTCGATGACGACGTAGCTGTCCTCGATGTGAACCGGAAAGGTTTCGGCCACATAGGGTCCCTTGGCGAGCGTTTCGCCGTCCTCGATGACGACCGGATAGGTTCGCACCTTCACGCGCTTGGGATCGAACCAGGATTGCCCGTTGCGCATGTCGAATTCCCAGCCGTGCCAGGCGCAGCGCAGGAGTTCGCCGACCCGCGAGCGCTGGTACACCCCGGGCTCCGGCGAGGTCAGCCGCGCCACGCAGGCGGCCTTGTCGAGCGGCGCGCCGGCGTGCGGGCAGCGGTTGAGCAGCGCGAAATATTCGCCGTTGACATGGAACACCACGATGTCGCGGCCCTCCACGCCGACCACCTTGTTGCCGCCGGGCGGGATGTCGGTGGTGCGGGCGACGATGTGACGGGTCATTTTCCTGTTCTTGCCATCAAAGCTTGTACAGCGCGCGGGCGTTGCCGTTGAAGATTTTTGCCCGCTCGGCGTCCGTCAACGGCGTACGGAACGCAAAACGCGGATCGTCAAAGTCCCAGTGCGGATAGTCCGACGAGAACAGCAGGCGATCGACGCCGACCCATTCGATCAGCGAGCGCAGATGTCTTGCCTCGTCCGGCTCGTCGATCGGCTGCGTCGTGAACCAGAAATGCTCTTTGACATATTCGGACGGCCGCCGCTTCAGATGCGGCACCTCGCTGCGGAATCTTTCAAAATGCTGGTCCATCCGCCACATCGTCGAGGAGATCCAGCCAAAGCCGCCCTCGATGAACACGATCTTGAGTTTCGGGAAGCGCTCGGGCACGCCTTCGATGATAAAACTCGTCAGCGTCGCCGCCATCGAATGCGCGTTCGACTGGTGCTCCTCGGCATAATAGGACGGCCAGCCGCCGCCTGTGGGCGCGTGGCCGCCATAGCCGCCGACATGGATGCCGAGCGGCAAGCCCAGTTCCTCGCAGCGGGCGTAGATCGGCCAGTAGCGGTGGCGGCCGAGCGGCTCGTTGGCGCGCGGCGAGACGTTGATCTGGACGTATTGGCCGGTCTTCGCGCAGCGCTCGATCTCGGCGATCGCGGCCTCGGTGTCGTCCTGCCCGACCAGGATCGAGGCCTTCAGCCGCGGCTCGCGGCTGCACCAATGCGCGAGCTGCCACTCGTTGACGGCGCGCTGGATCGCGGCGCCGAAATCGAGGTTCTGTTGCGAGAAGATGAAGAGGTCGAGCACCTGCAATAGGCCGAACTCGATGTCGAGCGGATCGAGATGCTGCTTGCGCATGAAGGCGAGATCGGATCCGGGCGGCCCGCCGGTCGGCGGCCAGGCATCGCGCCGCGCGATCAGCGGCGAGGAGCGCGGATAGGGCGTGGTGCCGATATAGGGCGTGCGCAAATGGTCGCCGTAGGTCTTCAAGTGTTCCTGCCAGCGCTTCGACAAAAAGGGATTGAGATCGGCGCGCGAGGCAAGGCTCGGATGGATATCGCAATCGATGATCCGCAGCCGGCTTTTGGTCTCCCGTTCGAGTACGGGGCGGTCGATGACATCACTCATGCGAGCCTCCTTGGCAGAATCACGCGGCGAGCTTCAGCCGCGGAAAGGTTTCGAGCGGATTGTCTTCACACATGCGCGCAACGAGACTTTTCGGCAGATGCGGCGGAATAGCGTCGTCGCCGTCGAACTGCCAGTGCGGGTAGTCCGACGAGAACAGGAACATCCTGTCGGAGCCGATCATGTCGATGATGTCGTCGACGCCCCTGGCGTCCGGCGGGCTGTCGAAGGGCTGCGTGGTGAGGCGAATGTGATCGCGCATGATGGACGCCGGCTCGCGGTCGATCCAGGGAACTTCGACGCGGACGCCGCGCCAGGTCTTGTTGGCGCGCCACATGAAGGCCGGCAGCCAGCTGATGCCTGATTCCATCAGCACCACCTTGAGGCCGGGAAATTTCACGAAGACGCCCTCATAGATCAGGCTGAGCACCTGGGCCTGGAAGGCCTGCGCTTCCGCCAGATAATATTCATAGCGATAGGACGGCCAGCCGACCGAACTCGGCGCGGCGCGATATTCGCTGCCGGCGTGGATGGCGATCGGCAATTTGTGTTTCTCGGCGACCTGCCACACCGGCCAGAAATGCCGGCGCCCCAACAGGGTCTCGCCCTGCGCCAGCACCAGCACCGAGACGAACCGGTCGTCGCCGGCGCGACGTTCGATCTCTTCGATGGCGAGATCCGGCGCCTGCAAGGGCACCACGATGGAAGCCCGCAGGCGGCCGTCACGCGAAAGCCATTCCGCCGCGATCCAGTCGTTGATCGCCTTGCAGAAGGCCGCGGCCATATAGGGATCGTACACCGCCTGCGCGCCGTAGAGCACGTTGCAGATCGCGTGGCTCGAGCCGAGCTGGTCGAACGCCCCGCGCTGAACCATGGCGAGATCGCTGCCGGGCTTGCCCTTGGCCGGCCGCCAGTCGGCGCGGCCGGAGAGCGGCATGTCGGGCGGATAGGAGGTGAGGTCGAGGCCGTCGATGGCGCGGCTCACCACCTGTTCCTTCCAGTGATCGTCGAGATAGGGCAACAGCGTCGTGCGCGTCCCGCCCACGGCGGGATGGATATCGCAGTCGATCCGCGTTGCGACCATGCGCGTTTCCCTTGGTATGTTTTTGGCGGCCTGTTGCTGCCGCGCTTTGTTCGAATGTGCCGCCGGCGGCGGTTCGGCGCAAGCCCGTTTGGCGGCGCAAGGCGACCGAAAAGCGAGAGCTGGCAGGCCGCCTTCCTTCGATGCCGCTCAGCGCTTGCGCAAGTCCGACGGGCTTATGCCGAATTTTCTGCGGAACGCCGTGCTGAAATGCGATGAGCTGCTGAAGCCCCACTGGTACGCCACTTCGGTGACCGACAGCGGACGCGGTTCGGTGCGCATCAGGAGATCGTAGCAGCGCTGCAGCCTGCGATCCCAGATCCATTCCGACACCGACATGTCCGTCAGCCGGAACAGATAGTGCAGATGCCGCAGCGAAATGCCGTTGCTCCTGGCGACTTTCTCCAGCGACAAATCCGGATCGGCGAGATGTTCCTCGATCCACGCCTTGACCGACCGCAGGCGGACCTGCTGGACGGTTCGATCCGCCGACAGATCGTCCCTGTCGCCCATGTCGAGCGCCAGCGCCAGCACGTCCATCAGCTCGTCGCCGAGGCGAGCCCTCACTTGCTCATCGAGCGAGGCGCCCTCGGAGGCGAGCATCGAGCAGAACTCGGCGGCGATCCGCCCCAACCCCCGGCCGGTTGCCATGGTCCTTGCCACGGGAATCCGATCCTTCCGGAATCGTTCGGCGAATTCCGCGCGGGGGATTTCCAGATAAAGCGAGCGCACCTTGCCGATGCATTCGAGATCGTAGGCTTCGGATGCCGAGAAGATCGCGCCGACACCGGGATTCGAATGCAGGCACTCGCCCGACTGCAGAACGTTGATCTTGCCGTGCTGGACGAACTCGACGTAGTAGCAATCCTTGTCGAGCTTTGCGATGTGCCGCTCGCGCCGCGATATCCGCTGCTCGGAAAGCAGCACGTCCGTCATCGTGACGGCGCCGAAGTGCGCTTCGCGGATGAAGCCCTGATAATCGGATCGCTTCTCGGATTCGACGTCGACGTGAACGTAGACGTCGCAGATGGCCCCTTGCCATGCCGCGTAACGCCTGGATGGTTCGATACCGTCGGTCGAGAACACCAGATCCATTTTTGCGCTCCAACATCAAACGGCAGGGATCACGCATGTTGCGCCGCACAAACGGCTTTGGGCGGAAACATTCTAGGTAGCCGGCAGGCGCGCGCAATAGCGTTCAGTCTTTGCGCAGGCAAGCAAACCGTTTGCGCTCCGGGGCAAGCGGATATCCGTCGGCCGGGGTATCAAGAGCGAAGAATAAAAAGGCTCGCGAAGCTTCGCGGGCGAAAACCGGAGGATGCGTCAGCGTGCGCCGTCGACCTGGAAGTGCCGGTCGGCCCCGCGCGCAAACTGGAGGAAAGGGGCGATGATCGCCGGGCTCCCCTCGCCGATCACGACGAGATTCACCAGACCCATTACGACGATTGCCGATGTCGAGGCATTGGAGCGATTGCCGTACGATGCGCTCGTTCCCGCGCGCAATCTGTTTCACCTGTTCGAGTCGACGGCGCGGTTGCATCCGGACCGCCCTGCTTTGACCGTGCTGACCTCGGATGTCTCCGGCAAGGGCGAAGTCAGCCTCACCCATCGTGAACTGCTGAGCGCGATATCGCGCGCGGCCAATCTCTTCCGGTCGGACGGCATTGAGCCCGGTGGCGGAACGGTCTCGATACTCTGCCCGATCCTTCCGCAAATTCCTGCAGCGCTTCTGGGTGCCCAGGTTGCGGGCGTTGCAAGCTCGATCAACTACCTTCTGAACGAAGATGCCATTGCCGATCTTCTGATCGCCCAGGGCGCGTCCGTCCTCGTCGTACCCTCGGAGAAGAATGATCCCGCGGTCTGGAAGAAGGCCAACAATGTGATCGGGCGCGTGAAATCCCTGCGCAAGATCTGGGTCGTCGGCGACGACGGCAGTTTCGACGACAGGTTTGGCAGCTTCGACAAGGCGATTTCCGGCCAGCCGGACCGGCTCGGCTTCGATCCCGGCGCGGACCGGTCGTCCGTCTGCGCGCTCTTTCACACCGGGGGAACCACGGGCAGGCCGAAGCTGGTCCGGCTTACGCACGGCAATCAAATCCACGCCGCCTGGAGCTTTGCGCAGGTCCACGGACTGGATGAATCCGACGTGGTCATCAATGGCTTCCCGCTGTTTCATGTCGGCGGCACCATCACCGCCGGACTGTCGATCCTCGCGGCCGGCGGCCACATGATCATCCCTTCGCCCTATAGTCTCAGGAGCAAGGAGGTCATTCCGCATTATTGGCGCATGGTGGAGCGGTTTCGGGCCACCATTGTCAGCGGGGTCCCGACATCGATCGCGGCGCTTGCCGAGGTGCCGATCGGCAGTTGCGATACAAGCTCGGTTCGCATGGCCCTTACCGGGGGCGCGGTGCTGCCCAAGGCCGTCGGCGACCGGTTTCAAAGCCGTACCGG
The DNA here is from genome assembly GCA_963831585.1 of uncultured Alphaproteobacteria bacterium. Taxonomy (GTDB): domain Bacteria; phylum Pseudomonadota; class Alphaproteobacteria; order Rhizobiales; family Xanthobacteraceae; genus Bradyrhizobium. The sequence continues at coordinate 503,607 of CAWHRA010000032.1, forward strand.
GATCAAATTATTCGAAACCTACGGCATGACGGAGACCGCGGCCGCGATTGCGTTCAACCCTGGCCGGGGAGAACCGCTTGCCGGCAGCGTCGGCTTCCGGGCGCCCTTCGCGCGGACCAAAATCATTGCCGTCAACAGTGGCGAGACGCAGCAGGAATGCCCGCCGCTCACGAGCGGATTGGTCCTCGTGCAGGGACCGCAGGTATTTCCCGGCTATCTCGACCCCCGGCACAACAAGGGTGTGCTGACCGGCGATCACTGGCTGATCACCGGAGATATCGGTTACCTCACCGAGGACCAGCGCCTGGTGCTCACCGGCCGGGAGAAGGACCTCATCGTTCGCAGCGGACACAATATCGATCCCGCTGTCATCGAGGATGTGGCCAACGATTATCCCGGCGTGCAGATGAGTTCGGCGGTGGGCATGCCTGATGCCTATGCGGGAGAAGTGCCCATCCTGTTCGTGGTTCCCTCCCCCGACCACACGGTCGATCTGCGGCTGTTGCAGGAGCACATCGAACGAAACGTCAACGAGCCTCCGGCCAAGCCGAAGCGCGTCGTTGTCCTGGGCTCGCTGCCGGTCACGGCGGTGGGCAAGATATTCAAGCCGGCGCTGCGCGACCTTGCGGTCAGCGAAAAGGTCCGATCGGAGATCGACCGGATCTTCGGCGCGGCGAGCAAGGCCGACATCCGCGTGGAGAAGGACGACAAGCTCAATACCGTGGTTCGGATATTCCTCGATTCCGATGATGCCGGGCGAATACGAGAGCTGGCGGAGAGCCTGTCGTCGCTTCCGCAGACCTATTTGATCGAGAAGAACGCGTTCGGACCGGCGAAAGAGGCAACCGGCAAAGGCCAAACGGACAGCAGCGGATGACATGCTTTCAATTCGATCAGCCTGACATCGCGTTCGCGCCCATCGGGCGCGGGCCGTCGCACGACTCGGCTCCCGGCGCGGTTCGCGGAAGAATCCGGCGCTGCAGATTTGCGCGTTTCTCTGCGCGGAATATTCGCAACGCCGGCCTGTACAAGGACGAGCGCGCTACGTCGCTGGAGACCACCTGTGATCGCTTGCAATGGTTCCCAAAGCGCGCCAACATCTCCGGCAACAAAACGAAGAAGAGAAGTCGGGATGGGAATCAGGAGCATCGGGCAGCAGGGAATCGTATTTGCGGTCTTTGCGGTGTTGTTTGCCGTCTTCGCGGCTACCCTCCCCGGCTTTTTATCGACCGCGAACATGCTGACGCTGCTGCAGAACGTGGCGGTGCTCGGCATCCTTGGCCTCGCCATGGCGATCGTCGTGATCGGGCGCGGCATCGACATTTCGCTGATCGCGGCGCTCGCCGTGCCGCCGGGGCTCGTGCTGCAGATGGTCCAGGACGGTCATTCGCTGCCGGCTTCGCTCGCCGCGGCCTTTGCATTGACGACCGTGTTCGGTCTCGTCAACGGCTGGCTGATCGCCTATGCCGAAGTGCCGTCGCTGTTCACCACGCTGGCCTCGGGATTGTTTCTCGCCGGTCTCGGCCAGGCGGCGCTGTTCAAGCTCGACGTGGTGCAATGGAGCCCGGGCCTCGACGGATTCGAGAAGCTCGGCCAGGGCAATCTGTTCGGCGTACCGATGCCGATCGTGATGTTCGCGCTGTTCTGCGCCGCGGTCGCGTTCTTCCTGCGGCGGACCCGGCTCGGCGCCTACATCTACGCGATCGGCGACAATCCCAACGGCGCGCGGGTCACCGGCATCCCGACCCGGCCCATCATCGTGCTGCAATATGTGCTGGCGGCGCTGATCGGCTTCGGCGCCGGCCTCATCATGGCCGCCTCCGTCAACAGCATGCCGACCCGCATCTTCAACTCGACGCTGATCTACGACGTGATCCTGGTGGTCGTGCTCGGCGGCATCGGATTATCGGGCGGACGCGGCGGCGTGCTCAACGTCATCATCGGCACGCTGTTGATCGGCACCATGCTCAACGGCATGACCATCATGGACGTCTCCTATTCCGGCCAGAACCTGGTCAAGGGCGTGGTGCTGCTGGCCGCGGTCATCGCGGATTCCTTCCTGAACCCGCGCAACGAGGAGACGGCCCAACAGGGCGACATCTAAGGGCGCGATCGGCAAGCGATCCCGCTCGAACCAAGAGCTGACACATCAATCAAAAAACGGGAGGTACGACATGACAATATCCGGACGGACGACACTCAAGACGATGCTGCTGGGGCTTGGTCTGACGGCGGCGGCAGCTTCACCTGTTCTGGCGCAGAAGGGCCTCGACGAGCCGTTCCAGAAATCATTCAAGGAATCGCTCGCCGGCAAGACGGTGGCCTATGTGCCGGTGGCGATGAACTTCGATCTCACCGAGGGCTGGTTCGCCGGCGTCAAGAAGGAGCTCGAACCCTACGGCGTCAAGGTGATCGTGCGCGATCCGAACTGGAGCACCAATGCCGGCGCCCAAGCCGTGACGACGCTGATCTCCGAAAAGCCGGCCGCGATGATCATCCACAATCCCGACGTGCAGACCTATGCCAAGCTGCTGCAGCGCGCCGAGAACGAAGGCATCTACGTGATCCAGATCAATATGGGCTCGAGCTATCGCTCCTCGGCCTTTGTCGGCGCCAACTGGATCGAGATCGGCGAACGCGACACCGAGGCCGTGGTCAATTTCTGCAAGGGCAAATCGAACAAGATCGCGATCGTGCAGGGCGCGCTGTCAGCCGCCGCGAGCGCCTACACGCTCAAGGGCGTCGAGAACGTGCTGGCCAAGAACCCTGATATCAAGGTGGTCTCCAGCCAGGCCGCCGACTGGGATGCGGCGAAGGCCAAGGCGATCGTCCAGACCGTGCTGAAGCAGAATCCCGACCTCTGCGGCATCGTCGGCTTCTGGGACGGCATGGATATCGGCACCGCGGCCGCGGTGAAGGAAGCCGGGCTCACCGGCAAGGTGTTCGTCGCGACCTCCGGCGGCGGTGAGCGCAGGGGCGCGTGCGAACTGGTCAAGTCCGGCGCGTTCGACCTCAACCTCAGCTACGACGTTCCGACCCAGGCCGAGCAGATGGCCGGCGTGATCAAGTGGCTGGTCTCCTCCGGCGTCAAGCCGGGATCGGTGAAGGGCTCGATGTACACGACCCTGATCCCGATCACCAAGGACAATGCCGGCAGCGATACCGCCTGCTGGAATCTCAGCGACCTGAAGAAGTAGGCAACCGAACGACCCACGAGCGGCCGTGCGCTTCGCACGGCCGCCCGTCCCGAGCCAAGCCCGCCGGCCATACTGACAAGTTTCCTCCTTCGATCCCGGAATACCAATGCAAGACGCGCTGCTTCGTTTGCGATACCGCTACTGGCCGGATCACCTGCTCGGCGAAATCCTGTCCAAGCGCTGGACCGAAACCGCGATCCCGGTGATCGTGCTGCTGATCATCACCATTCTGCTGAGCCGGGCGATCCCGGGCTTCCTGTCCGTTGGGGGACTTGCCGATACCGGACGGCAGGCCGGCGAGATCGGTTTCATCGTGCTCGGCATGGCGCTCGTCGTCATCGTCGGCGGCATCGACCTCTCGGTCGGATCGATGTTCGCGCTGTGCGATTTCTGCGCGCTGTTCTGCCTCAACGTGCTGGACTGGCCTGTGCCGGCGGTGATCGTCGCCACGTTGCTGTGCGGCGCGGCGCTCGGCGCCATCAACGGCCTCCTGATCGGCTATTTGCGGCTGCGCGCCTTCATCACCACGCTGATCACGCTCATCATCTACCGCTCCGCCTACGACCTCTTGCTGTTCGACTATTCGAACACCATCGCCGCCGCCTTTCCCGACTTCCCGTCCTGGAATTTCGTCGGCGGCGGCGTGGTCGCGGGCGTTCCCAGCGTCGTGCTGGTCTATATCGTGGTCGCGGTGTTCGGACACATCTTCCTGACCCGGCTGCGGCCGGGATGGCACGTCACCGCGATCGGCGGCTCGCGCCGCTCGGCCTACAATTCCGGCATTCCGGTGCGCCGGACGATCGCGCTGTGCTACACCGCGAGCGGCGTCCTGACCTCGATCGGCGCGCTGTTCTTCGCCGCCCGCCTCGGCACCGTCGGCGGCGACGTCGGCGTCGGCCTCGAGGTCACGGTCCTGACCGCGACCGTGCTCGGCGGCATCAGCCTCGGCGGCGGCAAGGGCTCGGTGGCGAAGGCTTTGGTCGGCACCCTGATCGTGCTGTTCGTGATCAACGGCCTGACCACGCTGTCGGTTTCCGGCGGCGTCAATCGCATGGTGCTGGCCGGCGTCCTGCTGGTCGCCGCCACCATCGACATCCGCTGGCTGAAGAACCGCACCCGCATCATCTCCAAGGTCTATGTCAGCCCGACCTATCACGGCCTTGCGCCGGCGGCTTCGACCGCGCCAGGCAGCGGCCCGTTCGCGCAGAACGACAAGCTGCGCGACGTCACCCTGATCGGGCTCGGCCGCATCGAGGCGCCGGAGGACGTCATCCTCGACCGCCACGACAATCTCTTCGCGGGTTCGCGCCACGGCGACATCATGCGCTTCAAGGCGCCCGACTATCAGGAGATGGAGGTGTTCGCCCATATCGGCGGCCAGCCGCTCGGCATGGCGTTCGACCGCAAGGACAATCTCTATGTCTGCATCGGCGGCATGGGTCTCTATCGCATCACGCCCGAGCGCAAGGTCGAGAAGGTCACCGACGAAACCAACCGCAGTCTTTACTCCGTCAACGACGACAGCCGGCTGCGGCTGGCCGACGATCTCGACATCGCCGACGACGGACGCATCTTCTTTTCCGAGGCTACCGTTCGCTACGAGATGGACGAATGGCCGGTCGACGGACTGGAAGCGCGCGGCAACGGCCGCATCATCTGCTACGATCCGAACACCAACACCACGCGCACCGTGCTGCGCGGCCTGAAATTCCCCAACGGCATCTGCATCGCCAGCGACGGCCAGTCGATCCTGTTCGCCGAAACCTTCGGCTGCTGCATCCGCCGCTACTGGTTCGACGGGCCGAAGAGCGGGCAAGACCGAGACCGTGATCGACAACCTGCCGGGCTACCCCGATAACATCAACCTCGCCTCCGACGGCAACTACTGGCTGGCCATGGTCGGCATGCGCAGCCCGGCGCTCGACCTCGCCTGGAAGATGCCGGGCTTCCGCAAGCGCATGGGCAAGCGGGTGCCGATCGACGAATGGCTGTTTCCGAACATCAACACCGGCTGCGTCATCAAATTCAACGAGCGCGGCGAGGTGCTGGAATCGCTGTGGGACCTGCGCGGCGTCAACCATCCGATGATCACCTCGATGCGCGAGCACCGCGGCTATCTCTATCTCGGCGGCATCGCCAATAACCGGATCGGCCGCTACAAGCTCGAAGGCGCCGCACCCGGATTTCGTGCAGTACGACAAGCGCTGGGGGAAGAGCCAGTGATCGCGGCGCTGAAGGGTTTCACCGATCGCCTGCTCGGACGGGGCGATGCCACCATCACGGTGCCGTCGTTCGACGGCGCGCTGAAGCCGAACCAGATCCTGGAAAAGGCCGAGATCGTCGCGCAGTTCGACGCGCCGGAGGATATCGCCACCGACGGCAAGACGCTCTACGTCGCCGACGGCGCCACTCTGCGCCGGCTCGACGGCGCGTCGGCGGCCGAGATCAGGCGGTTCGACCGCGTCATCACGGCGCTCTGCTGCCTGCCGGACGGCGGCATCGCCGTCGCGCTCGACGGGCGCGAGGTGCAGGTATTTGCGACGCCGTCGGCGCCGTCGCCCGCACAGACATTTTCCGATGCCTCGATGCATGCGATCAACGCGCTGGCGCGGGGACCAGGCAAGACGCTGCTCGCAACCGACGGCTCGACCGCCCGCCCGTACCGGCAATGGGTGCACGACCTGATGGAGCGCGGCCGCACCGGGCGCGTCCTTGTGCTTGATCTCGAAAATCGCGGCGTTCGCACGCTGGCTTCCGGGCTCGCTTACGCGTTCGGCGTCTGCGCCGCGGGCAACGACGTCTTCGTCAGCGAAAGCTGGCGGCACCGCCTGATCGCGCTTGGCGCGGACGGCGGTTCGCGCACCGTGCTGGAACATCTGCCGGTCTACCCGTCGCGGCTGTCGCCGGCTTCCAGCGGCGGCTTCTGGCTGACCGCGTTCACCGCGCGCACCCAACTGGTCGAGTTCGTGCTGCGCGAAAACGCCTACCGGCGGCGCATGATGGCGGAAATCGATCCCGAATACTGGATCGCGCCGAAGCTGACCTCCGGCCAGTCCTTCCTCGAACCGATGCAGGGCGCGCACATCAAGACCATGGGCGTCGTCAAGCCGTGGGCGCCGCCGCGCTCCTACGGCCTCGTCATCCGGCTCGATGCGGGAGGCGTGCCGCTCTACGCGCTGCATTCCCGGGTCGACGGCGTCAACCATGGCGTGGTGGCGGCGGTTGAAATGGACGGCGCGCTGTTGGCCATCGCAAAGGGGCCGGGCCGACTCTTGCGCGTGCGGCTTGCCGGCATCGAGCAGGAGCTGCGCGCATGAGCGACGACATCATCCTCGCGCTTCGCAAGGCGACCAAGCTTTATGCCGGCGTGCCCGCCATCGAGAATGTCGATTTCGAGCTGCGGCGCGGCGAGATCCATGCCCTCGTCGGCGAGAACGGCGCCGGCAAGTCGACATTGACAAAAGTGATGGCCGGCGTCGTCGCCCTCACCTCCGGATCCATGGAGGTCGACGGGATCGAGGCGGTGCCGCGCACGCCGCTGGAGGCGCGCCATCTCGGCATCGCCATGGTGTTTCAGGAGAACAGCCTGGTGCCGACCATGACGGTGGCGCAGAACCTGTTTCTGGGACAGGAGAAATTCTACAACCGCCTGCGCGGCATCTACATCGCCGCCCAGCAGTTCCTGCAATCGCTCAATTTCGACGTGACGCCGACCGCGACCGTCGGCCTGCTCGGCGCCGCCAAGAAGCAGATGGTCGAGATCGCGCGCGCCGTGCTGCACGAGGCCAAGGTCATCATCTTCGACGAACCGACGGCGACGCTGACGCCGGAGGAGAAGAAGTACTTCTTCGACCTCGTGCGCGACCTCAAGCGCCGCGGCGTCTCGATCGTGTTCATCTCGCACGCGCTGGAGGAAGCGCTGATCCTGGCCGACCGCATCACCATCCTGCGCGACGGCAGGCATGTCGTGACCGACGACGCCGCCAAATTCGACCGCGCCCGGATCGTGCAGGCGATGGTCGGCCGCGATCTGTCGAACACGCTCTATGGGTCGCGCAAGAACAGCGTGCGGCCCGCCGGCGTGCGGGTGCTCACCGTGCAGAACCTCAAGATGGCGCCGATGGTCAAGAACAACTCGCTGTCGGTCTTCGCGGGCCAGATCACCGGCGTGTTCGGCCTGGTCGGCGCCGGCCGCACCGAGACCTTCAAGATCGTCGCCGGCGTGCTCAAGCGGGATTTCTTCCACGGCGGCGAAGTGATCCTGCACGGCCAGCCGGTGCGCTACCGCGTGCCCGCGCCCGCAGTGCGCGCCGGCATCGCCTATGTCACCGAAGACCGCAAGGTCGAGGGCTTTTTCGAGACCATGTCGGTGGCCCGCAACATCTATCTCGGGCTGCTTGCAAAGCTGCCGGGCGGCCGCTTCTTCCTGTCCAGCCGCGAGGCCGATAAGGTCGGCAAGAGCTGGGTCGAGCGGCTGAAGGTCCGCGCCACCGGCAACGACATCAAGGTCGTCGAACTTTCGGGCGGCAACCAGCAGAAGGTCGTGATCGCCAAGTCGCTGGTGCAGGAGCCGGACCTGATTATCTTCGACGAGCCCACGCGAGGCGTCGACGTCGGCGCCATCGTCGAGATCCACGAGCTGATCCAGCGGCTGGCCGACGAGGGCAAGGCGGTGGTGATGATCTCCTCCTATCTGCCCGAGATCATGGCGCTGTCCGACCGCATCCTGGTGTCGCGGCAGGGCAAGGTGGTCGAGGAGTTTTCGGCGCTGGATGCGACGGAAGAAAAGATCATGTACGCGGCGGTGCACTGAGAATAGCGGCGGATCCCGTGGCCGCATGGTTTCTCAAGGCGATACGAAGCATCGTCCGGAGATGCGCGGCGTCGCCGCGCTCCTCGCCATGAGGGTCTGAGACCCCATACTGGAGTGAGACCTCGTCCTGAGGAGCACGCGCTGGCGTGCGTCTCGAAGGATGAAGCCACCGCGCCCGCTACTCGATCTTCACGCCCGTAGAGAATTGTTCCCGGGCCCTGCCGAACGTGCATTTTGGCAAGATTGGCGGGGCCATCATGCCGTTAAATCGCCAAAAGGCAGACCGATCCTTGTTTCGCCGCAGCGCCTTGCGGCGGCCGATTTCGGGCATGGTCTTATGAAAAGACACCTCGCAATCTTTCTTCTGCTGATGGCGATCCCGAACACGCCCGTTCGCGGCGGACTTGCCGGCGATGAATCGACGCCGTCGCCGGCCGCCGCCGCGCCGGACACGGCAAAACCGTGCGAGCAGGTGTCGTTCACGCGAAATCTGAAGTACGGCGAGAGCGACCTCAACGTGCTCGACGTGGCCACCGACGGCTCCGATACCGCGCGGACATCGCCGCGACCGGTCCTGCTGTTCGTCGCCGGCGAGAGTTTTGCCGGCGACGACGCCGCGCCGGCCGCGGACCCGCTGCAGGATGCGGCGATGTGCTTTGCGGCGCGCAACGGCATGGTCGGCGTGAAAATAAATTACCGGCTGGCGCCCGCCAATCCCTGGCCATCCGGCGCCAGGGATGTCGCCGCGGCGACCTCCTGGGTGCACCAGAACATCGACCTGTTCGGCGGCAACCGGGGCGAGATCGTCACAGTCGGCTATTCGGTCGGCGCCTTTCATGTCGCGAGCCTGCTGGCGCATCCGGAGTTCCAGGACAGGGATTCCAGCATTGCCGCCGCCGTGCTGGTGTCGGGCATCTACCGCGCGAACGCCGATGCCAGTGCGGCGGAAAAAGCCTATTTCGGCAACGACGCCAGCCAATACGATGCGCGGTCGGCGTTTCCCGGCATCCTGAACAGCGAGACGCCGCTGCTGCTGGCCTGGTCGGCAGTCGATCCGCCGCGTCTGGTCGCGGCAGGCGAGAAACTCAAGGAGATGTTGTGCAACTCCCCGGCCCATTGCCCGCATATCACCGTGCTGCGGGATCGCGAGAGTATCGCTTCGGTCTTTGACCGCGATCCGCCCGGCGGAGGCCTCGCGCAGCCGACGCTCGAACTGGTGCGGGAAATCGAGGAACGGGGCCTGCCCTAGGTTCTGTGGACACTTATCGCATCCATAGGATGATGGCGGCAAGGGTGACCACGGCCTGATAGTTCCGAGCGGTTTTCTCGAAGCGCGTTGCGACGCGCCTGAACTGCTTGAGCCTTGAGAAGCAACACTCCACCAGATGGCGCTGGGCATATAGATGTTTATCGAGCGGATATTTGAGTGCCCGTGAGGGGTTGTTGGGAATGACGGCGAGCGCGCCCTTGGCGGCGATGGCTTTGCGCAGATGATCAGCGTCATAGGCTGTATCGGCCATGACGACCTCGGCAGGAAACCCCTCGATCAACGCGGCGGCTTGCGGTGCATCGCCCTTCTGACCTGCTGTCGGCGTGAAGCGCACCGGACAACCCAGGCCTCGGACAACCATATGTATTTTGGTGCTTAGGCCGCCGCGCGAGCGGCCGATCGCTTGATCTTCAGGCCCCCTTTTTTAGCCCCGGCAGCATGCTGATGGGCTCGGACAATGGTGGAATCGATGATCAGATATTCGAAGTCCGGATCATCGGACATCGCCTCGAACATCCGATACCAGACGCCCTTGATGCTCCACCGGCTGAAGCGCCGGAACACGCTGTTCCAATCGCCAAACGCTTCCGGAAGATCACGCCAAGGAGAGCCCGTGCGCACGATCCAAAGCACGCCCTCCACGAACATCCGGTTGTCGCGCCCAGTGGAGCCTTTCTGGTCAGGCCGACCTATAATCAGGGGCGCCATCCGCTCCCAGGCCACGTCGCTCAAAACCAAACGATCCATCACACCCAAGGCCGCCTCCCCAAAAGAAGCCTTGAATCTGATTTGCTGATAAAAGGGAATCCTTAAAGTCCACAGGACCTAGAGCATGATCGGTTCTGATTGAATCAGAACCGAAGCTCTAGATTGTTGTTTTGACGCGTTTTCTTCACGCGACCCGGTATCCACTTCGCTCGAAAACGCTCCGGGGCGCGGGAAGCTTCGACCCCTCCGTTCAATTCCCAATCTGGCCGGCAAGCGCGACAGCCTCGTCGGCGCCGCTCTGCAGGATCTCTGCGGACAACCGCTTGTCGTTGACGGCGCGGGCCAGTTGCAGCGCGCCCACCATCAGTGCGTAAATCGCAACCGCCCTTCGCCGTCGCTCGGCCTCGCTTGCCGCATCGAGACCGGCCGCGATCAGTTCGATGACATCGTCGACCTTGCCGGTGAAGGCGTCGCGGGTCGCCTTGGGATGACGGGCGATTTCGGCGACCAGCGCCGAGGTCGGACATCCCTGGCCCGGGTGGTCGCGATGGTTTGGCGACAGGTAGTCGCGGATCGCGCCCGCAAGGCCGGTGCCGTTTTCCGCCGCCTTCGACAATTTATTGCGGAAGCCGGCATGGGACAGCACTTCGCGGACCAGATCCTCCTTGGAATCGAAATGCGCGTAGAACGCCCCGTTGGTCAGGCCCGCATCCGCCATGATTCCGGCAATTCCGACCGCGGCGACGCCGTGCTCGCGAAACTGCCGCGACGCCACCTCGACGATGCGCTGGCGGGTCAGGTCCTTGTGTCCCTTTTCGTACCGCATCGGCTGTTCCTCGCATGGGGGCGCGGCCGAAAGGCCTTGCCTGCCTCATTGAATTATGGTCATAATAATATATTATGATCATAATCTCACATCGATGCAGCGCTCGCAAGAGCCTGCAAACGGCCAGGAAACGAGACCGATGAGCCTGCAGAATCCCGCGCCGTCAGGCGACGCCTGTGCCGACGAACTGGAACTGGTTCCCGCGATCGGCGGCAATGCCGCAGGCCAGGCCGGCGCGCGATCGCCAGACCGGTCGCCCCCGCACCGCCAAGGACGATCGAGACGCGCTCCACCATTCTGACCGGACCGGTGCTGCCGACCCTGCTCCGGCTGGCGCTGCCGACCATGACCGTGCTCATCGCGCAGACCGCGGTGAACGTCGCCGAGGCCTACTATGTCGGCTATCTCGGAACCGACGCGCTCGCCGGCGTCGCGCTGGTGTTTCCGGTGTTCATGCTGATGACGATGATGTCGAACGGCGGGCTGGGCAGCGGCGTTGCTTCCGCGGTGGCGCGGGCGACCGGCGCCGGCCGCAAGGATGACGCGAACGCGCTGGTGCTGCACGCGATGGTGCTGGCTGTCATCGTGGGCGCGATCTTCACCATCGGCACCCACTGGGGCGGCCCGGCGCTGTATCGCATCCTCGGCGGCCGCGACGGCGCGCTCGATGCCGCGGTAAAATATTCCAATTATCTGTTCGCGGGAGCGATCCCCGTCTGGATCGTCAATTTCCAGGCGGCGGCGTTGCGCGGCTCGGGCAATGTGCGCGTGCCGGCGATGGTGACGCTGGTCGGCGCCATGGTCCTGATCCCGTTCTCGCCGCTGCTGATTTTCGGCCTCGGCCCGGTGCCGAGGCTCGGCATTGCCGGCGCCGGCATTGCGTTTGCGCTCTATTATGTCGCCGCCATGCTGGTGCTGCTGCGCTACATGACGACGCGGCGCTCCGGCCCGACCCTGAAGCTCGCCCCGCTCGAGGGCCGGCTGTTCAGGGACATCTTGAAGGTCGGCCTGCCGACGGCGATCTCTACGACGCTGACCAATCTGACCGTGATCCTGGTGACCGGCGCGGTCGGCCTGTTCGGCACCAATGCGCTGGCCGCCTACGGCATCGCCTCGCGGCTCGACTACATCATGATCCCGATCCTGTTCGGGCTCTGCACCGCGGTGCTGACCATGGTCGGCGTCAACATGGGCGCCGGCCAGGTCGCCCGCGCCAGGAAAATCGCCTGGACCTCCAGCTTTGTCGGCGCCGGCGTCGCCGGCACCATCGGCGTGATCGTGGCGCTCTTCCCGATGCTGTGGCTGCATCTGTTCAGCCATGATCCGCACGTGCTCGGTCCCGGCGCGGTTTATCTGCGGATCGTGGCGCCATCCTATGCGGCGCTCGGGTTCGGATTCGTGATCGCGTTTGCCGCGCAAGGCGCCGGCCACGTGCTGTGGCCGTTCGTCGGTGCGGCCTCGCGGCTGGTATTTGCCGCCGGCGGCGGCTGGCTCGCGGTCAGCTATTTCGGCGGCGGCATGGCCACCATCGCCGTCATGGTGTGCGCCTCGCTGGTGTCGTACGCGCTGATCTGCCTGATCGTGATGGCTTCGGCATCGGTCTGGCGCGTCAGCAAGGGATAACGCTGGCGCCATCTGATCCGGGATCGGCGAATTTGCCGACCACGATTGGCGGCTCATGCTCACCGTGTCGTCCGGAATGCGCGAGCGCCCCTTCGCGAAATGGTACTCTAGTAGAGTGGCGCTTCATAAGAGAGGGTTACGACCACCGCGTTACCCCGTTATAGTCCTTCGCAGTTGGTCGTAGGGAGAGCCACCGCGTTCGATCTGCGGTAGGCTTTCCGCGAGCAGGCTTCCGCTCCGCCCTGGTAGCCGCCATGGAAATCCGAGCTGACGACTGCCTGCGCGCGATGACGTTCCACGAAGCGGGTCATGTAGTGGTCGCGCGGTGGTCGGAGGTGCGCGAGGAAAATATCTCTATCCGTGAGATCGATGCGGGCAATCGTGCCACCAGAGTCCACCCACACAACTACCCCCCTTGATGGATCGACCTGTGACGCTCGCCGCCCGCCTGGAAGCCGAACGCGCGTTCGACGATCCCTTGCATGAACATGCGGGCAACGGTGATCATCTGATGGCGGGGCCGCCCATAACCTGAAGCGATCGTGTTGCGTTTTTGGAGCACCGCATGCCTCAGACTTATGTCATCGCGGATCTGCACGGCCGGTTTGATCTCCTGCAGGCGGCCCTTGCGACCATCGCGCAGCACGCCAACGGCCGGGCCTGCAAGATCGTAACCTTGGGCGACTACGTCGATCGTGGTCCGCAAAGCCGCCAGGTGGTCGAGCGCCTGATGGCCGTTCAGGCGGCAGGCACCAACCTGATCTGTCTCAAAGGCAACCACGAGTACATGATGCACCGGGCGCTGACGCTGACCTGGTTCGCATCAGCTTCGCGCGCGCGCTGCCTGAACTGGTGGAAGCATAATGGCGGCGAATCCACGCTGGCGTCTTACGGAAACAAGGTTCCGTCAGATCACCTGCGCTGGATGAAAAACCTGCCGACAATATACGTCGATCAACACCGGATTTTCGTCCATGCGGGCGTTGACCCGAAAAAGGCGCTGGACGAGCAGACCGACGAGTTCCTGCTTTGGCACCGATATTCCGAAGGCGCCGACATCGGACACGAAGGGCGACATGTCGTCCACGGCCACACGGCCAACCCGCAAGGTCCCGAGAGGCTGTCACATCGAACCAATCTGGATACCATGGCCTGGAAAACCGGGCGGCTGGTCATTGCCGTTTTCGACGATCCCACGCCAGGTCCGCCGATCAGTTGCATCGAGCTGCCGGAAGCACGGACCCCTGCGATGCAAGCGGAACAGCGCAGCGATGGAGCGCGACGCGACCTGGTTTCCGACCTGGTGGCTCGAACCGAGTCATCCATGGCAAACGACCGGAAGAGAAACGATCCGTTTCGCGATTTCGATCTCGTGACGAAGATTGCCCTGCGCTGGACACTCAGAGATATCGAAGCCAGGCGCTGGATGATCACTCCCATCAATCCGATCCACCTTGAAAAATTGATGGCGCTGGATCTGGTCGAGGTACGAAGCAACGAGCCGAGGCTGACAAAAGCCGGCCTTGATGCCCTGTGCGCATCCTGACCGCAAGCGAGCAGCAGCGCCAACCTGGCCAGCACACATGGCAACGTCGCACCCCGATGGTTCGGAGTGTGCGACTGGAGCGTGATGACTTTTCTTCGAATCGCATCCCGCTCTATCGTTTTGCCTGAGCATGATCTTTTCGGAAAACCGGTTTCCACTTTTCCGGATCATGCCCTAATGCTGCATGTGCCGGAGTTCGTCGACCAGCACGCGGACGTTTTCGCTGTAGTCGACGGGAACGATGACGAGCTGCAGCCCGCCTTCGGAAAAAGCCTGCTCCAGCGCCGGAACCAACCCTGACGCCGTCGTGACCCGCCGTCCCCGCGCGCCGTAGGCGGCGGCGTAGGCGACAAACTCGGGATTGCCGAAGCTCAGGCCGAAATCCGGAAAACCGTCGACGGCCTGCTTCCAGCGGATCATGCCATAGGCGTGGTCCTCGATGATCAGCACCACGAGATCGAGCTTCAGCCGCCGCGCGGTTTCGAGCTCCTGGCTGTTCATCATGAAGCCGCCGTCGCCCGCCACCACCAGCACGCGCCGCGTGGGATAAAGCAGCGCCGCCATCATCCCGGAGGGCAGGCCCGCGCCCATCGTCGCCAGCGCGTTGTCGAGCAGCAGCGTGTTGGCAACGTCGGTGCGGTAGTTGCGCGCGAACCAGATCTTGTACATGCCGTTGTCGAGCGCCACGATTCCATCTGGAGGCATCACCTGCCGGACGTCGTGCACGATGCGTTGCGGCGTCAGGGGAAAGCGATCCTCTTCCGCGCGATCGGTGATGCGGGAAAGGATCTCCTTGCGCAGGGCGACCCAGTCGGCGCTCATCGCGAGCTTGCCTTCGAGGCGAGCGCCGAGCAGATCGAGGCCCCTGGCGATGTCGCCGATCACCTCGGCCTGCGGAAAATACACCTCTTCGACGGTCGCGGGCACGAAGCCGATGTGAACGACCCGGTGTTGCCCGCGCGCCATCAGGAACGGCGGCTTCTCGACCGTTTCGTGGCCGATGGTGACGATGAGATCGGCGCGGTCGATCGCCTGGTGGACGTAATCGCGTTCGCTCAGGGCCGCGGTGCCGACATAATAGTCCGACGCGCCGCCGACGGCGCCCTTGCCCATCTGCGTATTGAAGAATGGGATGCGGACGCGGCGGACGAATTCGAACAGCGCCGGCGCCAGTTGCGGGCGACTGGCGCCGGCGCCGAACATCAACAGCGGACATTTCGCGGCCAGGATCAGCTCGGCCGCGCGCGCGATCGCCTCGGGCGACGGTACCGGCAGCTCCGCTTCATGGGCCGGCACCAGCGCGACGTCGCCGGCTTCCTCGGCGGCGACATCTTCGGGCAGTTCGAGATGCACCGGACCGGGACGCTCTTCGGTGGCGATGCGGAAGGCGTTGCGCACCAGCGTCGGAATCGCCGATGCACTCACGATCTGCTGCGACTGTTTTGTCAAAGGACGCATCGCCGCCACGATATCGACGATCTGGAAATGCGCCTGCGGGCTTTGGCGAATGGCCTTCTGGCCGGTGATCATGACCATCGGCATGCCGCCGAGAAAACCGTAGGCGGCACCGGTGACGAGGTTGAGCGCGCCGGGACCGAGCGTGGAAAGCGCAACGCCCGGTCTTCCCGTCAGCCGTCCATAGGTCGCGGCCAGGAAAGCGGCCGGCTGCTCATGGCGCGTCACCACGAGTTCGATGGAGGAGCGCCGCAGGCTCTCGACGACGTCGAGATTCTCCTCCCCGGGCACTCCGAAGATTCGATCGACGCCCTCGTTCTCGAGCGCGGCGACGAGAAGATCCGATCCCTTCATGTTCGGTCCCCGCTGTGGATCCAGCAGCCCCAGTTCCGCATTCCCCACACCTGCGAAGTTTCGCCGTTCGAGCGGGAATTGCAAGCTGGGCTGCCGGGAATGACATCGCACACTCCGCGCGGCCGTCGTTGCAAAATTGCCCGTTCGGCGGCTCCTCCTTCGAGGCCCCCGAGTTTGATCCTGGTCAAGCGATGCCGGGGGCGAGCAGCCTATAAAAGCAAGCTACTTCGTGGATGTCTGAGGGATGCACCCCGCGAGGTGCAGTTTTGAAAACGTGTCTGACAGGCAATCCCTCCCCGCCACCGCTTCTGAAATGGCAAGCCGCCAGCGCGAAATCTCCGTCTCCGAATTCTTCCTCGAAGAATCGTCATCTGCTCGGTTTCGATACCCCGGCCAAGGCGCTGGTCACCGCCGTCAAGGAAGCGGTCGACAATGCGCTCGATGCCTGTGAGGAAGCCGGCATTCTCCCCGAGATCATCGTCGAGGTCAGCGACCGCTCCGGCAAAGCGCGGGTCATCGTGGAGGATAACGGCCCGGGAATCGTCGAGGGCCAGATCGCGCGGATTTTCGGCAAGCTGCTGTACGGTTCGAAATTCCACAAGCTCAGCCAGTCACGCGGCCAGCAGGGCATGGGAATTTCGGCGGCCGGCATGTACGGGCAGCTCACCGTCGGCAAGCCGTTGCACATCATCAGCCGGGTCAAGGGCGAGAAGCTTGCCTCGGAAATGCATGTCTCGATCGATACCGCCAAAAACCAGCCGGACATCCACCGCAAGAAACAGCTGAAATGGGATCGTCTCCACGGTACGCGGGTCGAGATGGAGATGGAGGGCCACCATCAGAAAGGGCCGCACTCGGTCGAAGTCTATCTGACACAGACGGCCATCGCCAATCCGCACCTCACCATCATCTACAGGAACCCGCAGGGCGAGGAGATCCGCTTCGCCCGCAGCATCAAAAAACTCCCGGCCCGGCCGGTCGAGATCAAGCCGCATCCCTACGGCATCGAGCTCGGCCGGCTGATCCAGATGCTGAACAACACCAGAAGCCGCACCCTGCTGGGATTTCTGGTCGACGAATTTTCCTGCGTCGGGACCAAGACGGCGCGGAAGATCATCGAACTGGCCGGCGCGCATTCCGACCGGAAGTTGAGCGATCGCTCGCACCCGAAGCACATCGCCCATGTGCAGGCGGCCGCCCTCCACAAGGCTATCCAAAAAACCCGCATCATGGCGCCGCGGACGGACTGCATTGTCCCGATCGGCGAGGAGCAGCTATTGGACGGGTTGCACAAGGAGCTGGAGGCGGATTTCTTTACCGTCACCACGCGGCCGGCCGCCGCCTATCGGGGTAATCCGTTCCAGGTGGAAGTCGGGATCGCCTACGGCCGTCCCGGCGGGGCCGGCGTCGAAGTCGATGCGACCGGCCACCTGCGCAAGAAGCAGGCGCAGGAGCCGCCTGCCGCCGAAAACCTGATCGCGCAGAAGGACGAGCCGGTTCGTCTGCTGCGGTTTGCCAACCGGGTCCCGCTGCTCTACCAGCAGGCCGGCTGCGCGATCACCAAGGCCGTCACCCAGACCAACTGGCGTGGCTATGGCCTGCACCAGCCCAAGGGCGCGTTGCCGGTCGCGCCGATGGCGATCCTGGTCCATGTCGCGTCGGTCTGGGTGCCCTACACCTCCGAATCCAAGGAGGCCATCGAGCCTTATCCGGAAATCCTCAAAGAGATCAAACTGGGGTTGCAGGAATGCGCGCGCAGACTCGCGCATTACCTGCACCACGAGACGCAGCTGCACCAGGAGTATGACCGGCGAAGCTATATCGAGAAATATCTGCCGCATATCGGCACCGCACTTCAGGAGATTCTCACGCTCAGCGATGCCGAGCGCGACTCCACGCTGAAAAAACTCGACGACGTGCTCCACACCAGCCGCACGACGCAAAGGCCCGCGCCATGAAAAAGACCGGCGTCACGCACAGCGATCTGGACGACAAGACCATCGCGCTGATCGAACAGGTCGCCGCGCAGGTCCGCGCCAGCATCGAGGACGGCAAGCTACCCGACATCAAGCTTCCGGTCCGCAGCCTGGATAATGTGACCTATGACGAAGCGAAGGGCTATTTCGAGCTCGGCGATGCACGCAAGGTGCGTTCACTGACGGTGACCACCGCGCGCTCGTTCGCTCAGACCCTGCGCCTGATGGCAACCTCGCGCGCGATGGTCGAACATGACGACTTCGCCACTAAGCGCGAGGTCTATTACATCAGCAAGAACTGGGGCGATTGCCGCTTCGACGAACAGGTCGAATCAGACGCCATCATGGACGACATCGAGGCGATGGCCTCGATGCACGGGCTGTCGCGGGAGCAACTGCGCTTCTACCCGGAATCCCACGGCGGATCGGTCGCGGGCCGGCTGACCGTGGTCGACCGCAATCCCGCGACGGAGAAGGCGATCGAGATCGACTGCACCAATCTGGGCAGCGGTGCCTACAGCATCCCGCGCTCGGTCGAGCATCTGGCCTTCCGCACCGATGCCAAATTCGTGCTCGCCATCGAAACCGGCGGCATGTTCCAGCGCCTCAACAATCACCGGTTCTGGGAAACCGCGCAATGCATCATCGTCGAGATGGGCGGGGTGCCGACCCGCGCCACGCGGCGCTTCATCCGTCTGTTATCTGACAACCAGAACCTGCCGGTGTACTGTTTCGTCGATTGCGATCCCTACGGCTTTGCCAATATCTACCGCACGCTCAAGGTCGGCTCCGGCAATGCGGCGCACATCAACCGCTTTCTGTGCGTGCCGCAGGCGCGTTTCCTCGGCGTCACGCCGCAGGATATCATCGACTTCGGCCTCGAGGATGCGACCCACAAATTGGAAACGACCGACATCAAGCGCGCGCAGGACGCACTGCAGAACGATCCCTTCATCAGGGCCCATCCCGAGTGGATCGCCGCCATCAAGCAACTGCTCGACATGGGCGTTCGCGCCGAGCAGCAGGCGCTGGCCAAATGGGGCCTCAACTACGTGATCGACGAATATCTGCCGAAGAAGCTCGCCAATCCGGCGGGGTTCTTGCCATAGGGCTGCCGGCGTTAGAGACGATGGGCTTGGGCCGGAAATCCGCGGCCGCGAACTCGCTCTTGCATGACCCCACCGTAAGCGGCTTAATGCCGGTTCTCCGAATTTCCGTAACGGGAGATCGCCATGGCGAAGGTCGATACGGTCTTTTCAGGATCGATTCCCTCGCTCTACGACAGGTATCTCGGCCCGCTGATCTTCGAGCCTTACGCCGAAGACCTCGCGCGGCGGTTGGCCGCGCTCGATCCGGAACGCGTATTGGAGACCGCCGCCGGCACCGGAATCGTCACGCGCGCGCTGGACCGCGCGCTTCCTCCCGGCGCCGGCATCGTCGCGACCGACCTGAACCAGCCCATGCTCGACCATGCCGCCGAACGAATCCCATCCCACCGCGTGAGCTGGCAGAAGGCAGATGCGCTGGCGCTGCCGTTTCCCGATGCAACATTTGACGTCGTGGTCTGTCAGTTCGGGGCGATGTTCTTTCCCGACAAACAAAAGGCCTATGGCGAAGCACGGCGCGTCCTGAAGCCGGGTGGCCGCTTCATCTTCAGCGTCTGGGACAGGATCGAGCACAATGAGTTCACGGATCTCGTCGTCGCCGCCGTCGCCGACCTGTTCCCCGACGATCCCCCGCGCTTCCTGGCGCGAACGCCACACGGCTATCATGATCGGGACGCTGTCATCGCCGAACTGCGAAGCGCCGGTTTCGCCAACGTCGCGGCGGAAACGCTGACACGGCGCAGCGTGGCGCCATCCCCCCGGGAGCCGGCCATCGGCTTCTGTCAGGGAACCCCGTTTCGCAGCGAGATCGAGGCCCGGGACGCCAATCGGCTGGCTGAGGCAACCGACGCCGCCGCCAACAAGATCGCCGCGCGGTTCGGCAACGGACCGGTGGACGGAAAGATCCAGGCCCACATTTTCACGGCGAGCGACTGAAGTAGGGATTGCGGATTGGATGGTGGGCGCGACAGGGATCGAAACTCGGCACCCGATAACCCACCCCTGCAAGCATCTGATCTCGCTTGGGTATTCTTGGCAAATCGCAGCCGGTGTCAAGATCTGTTACCCACCCTGTTACACACCCGCCGCTCTGGGTTTCCGAATCTGCTAGGATGCAAATGCACCCGGTCAGTGAAAGGCAGCGCAATAGGGATTGCATCCTGTCACTGACGGCACGGGCAAACGCGGTTCCGCACTAGCTCGGGTTCGCCTCCGCCTTCTCTTCTTCGAGTACCATCTTCTCCTCCTCGACCACCGTCTGCACCTCGTCCGGCCAGCAGCGAACCAGTTCAAGCGGTAGTCTGCCACTGTATAGCTGAAGCGCCCGCGCCGCGATTTCGGGCTGGTCGGCCAGCTTAGTCCCGAACTCCTTTACGAAGCGCCTGACCCATTGTTGGGCCTGCTGCTCCTGCCAGTCTTCCCCATGGTCATCAGGGCGTTGGTCCCTCAACGCGTCAAGCCACGACCATTCCAGCGGTTCCTCCCCTCTTTCGATCAGGTCCGCCCGCTTCTTGCGCATTGTAGCTACTGTCCTCTCCGAGATCGTCGTTGCATTATGGATATGCGTCTTCGTCATCCCGTCATCTAGGCAAACCAGCTTCCAGGCCCTCTCCAACTTGTCAGCCTTCCTCATCGGCAACTTGTCCTTGGAGTTGAGTGCCACGGACTGCGCGATGGCTTCGTACAGGGTGCCAACGAATACCGTGACGGGAACGTTCTCAATCTTCAGCTTCGGGTAATCGACCTGTACCTTGCGGAAGGCCTCAAGCCGGTGGTGACCGTCGATGACATACCAACCAGTTCCGCTCCACCAGACTGTCAGCGGATCGAAAGCAGCGGCCTTGCTGTCCTTCACGGCGTCGATCAGCAACTTCACATGGCTATCCGATGCTAGGTACGTCGAACCGATGTCCCTCGGCTGGAAAACGCCTTCAGCAGTCTTGATCGCTTTGAGGGGTAGCTGGTTTGGTTCTCCGGGTTGAGGCGCACGGCCCTCCTCCTTTTTCAGCCGCCTCAACGTCTTGCCACTCGGCCCCCTGCCTGCCTCCCGGCACCAGCATGGTCTCCATCTTCTTCCAAAGCTGCCTGCCGATGTACCTCAGGTCTGCACGACGGATGCGGCAATACTCCTTCGTCGGCACCTCCTCTTCGACCAGCCGCGTCAACTCCTGAGGGCCATCAGGGCCGTACCTGATCACACCCGTCTTTTCTCGGCGGCTCCTGTACCGCATCACCGTCCTTGAATAGACCTCCCTGCGAATGAACCGCTGCCCAAGCAACGCGATCATGTAGTCGTTGCGAACAGGCTGGGGAATCGTCGGCGTGATCAGGGTGTCAATCGCCAGAGCAAACGAGAGAAGGTTGACGACCCCCTTCCTCGTCAGCACTCCGCGATCACGTGTCCGCAAAGCCAGCAGCCCTGTAAATCGCTGTCGAGGATACTTGTGCCGCTTCATGGCCAACGGAGCGGGCAGCATAGATAGCGGGCGGGAGAACGTCCTGCCTATCTGGCTCGCCCAGTCATCGAAAACACCATTGCTGACCTCGTTCTCATAGTGGTCCCTGATGACCGCTTGCGCAGCCGTTAGCTGTTCCTTGCTCGGCTTGCCAAAGATCGGCTTCATATCCTCGAGGAACTGCCGCTCGCAGAGACCGCAAAGGTTCGACCACCGAGTTGCCTGTCGCTCGCAGTTGTTTGCCTGACATTGGAGGTTCGCGGAAGCTACGAGGGCGTTCCTGTCAGCCACAGGAAGCCGAGTGTCGGTCGTGATTTGTCGCATCGATCTCAGAAGGTCTTTAGATGTGTAGGCGTGGGTCAGGCCCACAGAAGGACAAGCGCAGAACTAAAGGAAGTCAGCGTCGCGGGGGCTTCTCCAGCACGTTTGTGGCTACACTAAGTCTATAGTTGTATTCGGTTTGTTCAAATGCTTCCGGTTGTGGACACGTTTCCACATGTGGAAGGGTCACCTCAACGTAACGGTCAGAGCCTCGCTGGCTGTGTGGCCTGACGATGTCCGTTCTTGGCAGCGCGGACATCAACCAAGTATGTCACGATGTCCGAGTTTGACCCCAACCGGGCAAAGCAAAATTCGTTAGCGGTCATGGCGTCCTAGCATCGTGCTGACGTTCCATGTCACCTTGAATTGGTCGTTTGGCTGCTCGTGCAATTCAAAGGCGACGTGGAAGTTCTTGACGGCGACAAGGTCGCCATAAGTAAAGCCGGGGTCGTTGTGGTCAACTGGGGTGGTGAAAAGTCGCCAAAGCATAGCAATTATCTGGATGTTGCGCCCCTCGTCATCCCGCGCCATGCCTCCATCGTGGATATTGGCGATCACAGCGTCAGCGAAACTCTCCAGCGACGCCTCTGGCATCATCCGTTGCTGGATTACAGGAAACATTTTTAGGGCGCCGTCTTTCTGGCTCGGCGTGCCGTGCCATGACAACACGAGCTTTCCGCTCACCGTAGCAGAGACGTTGCCGGTGTTGCTGATGCCCGCGAAGAATGATTCGCGCCATTGTTTCACTTTGAGTTTCAGTTCAAACATTAGAATCGACCCTCCTACTCAACGATTCAATTGTCCCGTTAGTCTGTCTACCATAGCCTGACGTATGGACCACGCCGCCCCTAGCGCTGCCTTGTATAGGTGTTGAGCCAATTTCCGACGCGGCGCAGATTCGCAGTTTGGCACTTTTCGGACATGCCGAGACAGCCTGACGATGCCCGCTCACCGGGGCAAAGCAGACATCCCGGCGCAAGGCCGCGACTTCCGCGTTTGACCCATCTGAGACATTTCTGCGCAGGATTAAGTCCGCGATCAGCCAAATTTAGTCTTCCCGCGTCAACATGTGCGTTAGGTTGCGAATGGCCGGTGCTGCGAAGAGCACAACCGGCAGCATTATGATCCAAGCGACAAACCACGATTGCAACCAATGGGTCACGAAGGTCCCCGTCTGAATGAAAGGGAAGCTCGCGATCCCCGCCGCAATCGCGCAGGTAAGGCCCGACTGAATAACGCCATAAACAAAGTGGCTGAACCGGCGCGGTATTCCCAGCATACTAACCTCTGAAAATGATCACGACCGATAAAGCAAGAGCCGTGCCCACGGCAATCCGACAATCCGGCACGCGGGCGGCAACGTCGCGCTGGTCGGCCAGCCTTATGCCAACCTTCCGGGCGCCTTTGTCTATTATTTTTCGATGTGCCACGACCCGTCCCAGTCCTGAGACGGGGGGGTCGCCTTGAGGCTTTCGACGCGATTGAGCAGAGCCAGTGACGGCCCGTCGCCGGGGATAGCCTCGAGCGAAGCGTTGAGCGCGCGAACCGCATCGTCCCATCGCCGTTCACGGTAGGCCGCGAGCCCTTCGAGGTACCTGTCCCGTGACGATAGCTGTTGCGGCGTGAGCCTGCCCTTGCTCCCGAGTATCTCAAAAATGACTTCCGAATGGGTGTGGCCCGCCACTATGACTTGATCGATCTCCCGGACCTCAAACGCGGCGTCTGTCGCGGCGATGGTTCGGTTGGAAACCAGATTGCGGGTGCCGTACAGCTTGTTTGCGCCTTCTAGCCGTGAGGCGAGGTTCACCACGTCGCCCATGACAGTATAACTCATCATGACATCAGAGCCGATGCTGCCGACCAGCGCCTCTCCCGTCGCAACACCTATCCGTAGATCGCATCTCTCCATGGGAGTGCCGCGCACGCCAAGCATCTCGGGGATTTCCTGACGTAACGTCGCGATGCGTTCGATCATTTCCATGGTGGCCAGACATGCAAAGCGGGCGTGATCAGCCTCACCGACGAACGGAGGTCCCCAATAGGCCATGATACCGTCGCCGATATACTTATCGATGATCCCCCGGTTTGTTCGGATCGGTTCGGACATGATTGAAAGGTAGCGGTTCATGACCTTGACCAGCCCCTGCGGCGTCATGCCCTCGCTTAGGCTGGTGAACCCCTTCATGTCGCAAAACAAAACCGTCATCACCCGCCGCTGACCTTCCGCTGCGGTCAAGTTCGGACGGTCAATCAACCCTTCGACGACACGGGGGTCGATGTATTTGCCAAAAGTCTCCCTGAATGCGCTCGTTGTCGCGCAATTGTATGACCATCCGGTTGAACCCAGCGGCCAATTGTCCGATTTCGTCTTCCGTCGTTACATCGATGGATTGATCAAGGTCGCCAGCCTCGACCGCCCGCGTACCTTCCAGCAATCGCCGGACGGAACGAATGATGCCGCCGCTGACGAGGTTGGCGAAAATCAATCCGATTATCGCGGATAGCAGGGTGACAATCGCCGAGGTAACGACCGCCCTGTTTTTGCTCCAGCCTGATCGTTGCGATGGCCCCCGTGCTCACCTTCAACAACTCACTGCGAACAGTGTCGATGTTTCCATCGAGTTCGTCGCGGAGAAAATCCGCTTGTGCGAGGATGCGCCTCCCGGCAGCAAAGTCTTGCGCATCAAGCGCGGAAATTAGCTCCCCCGACGCCTGCTTCAGATGACGGCGGGCATCGGTCATCAGGCTTTCGATGCGGCTGTCAATGCGGCCCAGTGCGGCATTGTCAGAGGGTGTACTGGCGTCATCAATGATCGCATTGATGAGCTTGCGCGCAGCCTGCGCCTCGCTGTCGACTTCGCCGCTCTTCGCATCGTAGAGCTGCTTCTGAGTCCTGTAGCCCATCACATCGGGCGGCTCCTGCATCTTTGCGATCACCATGCGGCGAAGCGCGAGACCCCGTTCAAGCGACAGGAGGGTGATCTGCGTCAAATGTGCGTTAGCCGGAATGTACCTTGCGGTCAGTTCATCGAGTAGATGGCCAACGCGCTCGACCATCACCATCGAGAGGACGGATGTCGCCACCATGAGGATGATCAATCCGACAGCGATAGCGACGATCCTCCTTCTGATCGACTGCTTGATCATCGATCCGGAGAACTTCTTCAAGCGCTGAGTGAGGGTCGTGGAGATGTCCTTTTCCTCCAAGAAGAGGTCGGTTTGGCGCGGGAGCTTCAAATTGCCGAGCTGCCCATCATCCAGCGGGAAGGTCACTCTGCCTTGATCCACGTCAATCCCGACTGGTCGGCACCGCGCGGCTACGGCACTGAGACCACGACAATCGACCCACATTAAATTCGGTCCGTGCGAAGCTGCGACGATTGGCTAACTTGCCCCTTCCCCTCTTCTGGGCCTTTGTTGCGGATCTAAACGGGAGGGACTGCAGATGAATCTATGGACCGGAATAGCGATGTTGGTCATCGCCGTGGTTCTGATCGGGGTAGGTCGTCCTGATAAAGCTGGCGTCCACCCCAGCTTCCTACGGTTCGACGCGGCGTTGGTCCTCTACCCGCCGGTCATACTTGCATTTACTGCGATGGGCGTGGCCGCGGTGATCAGCTCGATTTGGAAGTAAGGGCGGCCCCTGTAGACATCTCCGCCTTGGAATTGATCGTTACAGCGTCTCTGCTTGACGCCCCTGAACAGTTAGATATCGCCGCTCCTTAGGCGGATTTCTGTCGCTGCCTCGCTATCAATGTAGGAGCCTGAATTGCAAGACGTAAACGACCGCGCCCGCGAAGTAGCCGAGCATCGCGAGCCATGTAATGCGGCGCATGTACCAGATGAATTGGATCTTCTCGATACCCATGGCAGCGACTCCCGCTGCTGATCCAATGATCAGGATCGAGCCACCAGTTCCCGCGCAATAGGCCATGAACTCCCACAGGAAGCTGTCAGTCGGATATTGCGACAGCGGATACATTCCCATGGACGCTGCTACGATCGGCACGTTGTCGACGATTGCGCTTAGCAGACCCAGCAACAAGACGATCATGTCCTGACGCCCAACGGTGCGATCCAACCACCCTGCCAGAGCTTCGAGAATTTTGGCGTGCTCCAGCGTTGCCACCGCGAGCAAGATACCAACGAAGAACAAGAGCGAGCTAAGGTCAATGCGGCTCAGCGCATGCGCGAGTGTCAGATCGTACCGGGCTTCCGGCGGCTTGCCCTTGTGCAAGACTTCTCCGGCCAGCCAGAGAATACCCAAACCAAACAGCATACCCATGAAGGGCGGCAGATGCGTGACTTGCTTGAAAGCCGGCACAGCCACGAGGACGCCGAGACCGAGCGCCAGCATCAGATTACGCTCAAAAGGCGGGACATCGGAAACCTGAGTGGTGTCGCCGGCAACCTCGAAAGGCCTATCCTTTAAGCCAAAGGTGACAACGATCAAGGGCACGACAAGATTGATAATAGAAGCCAACAATAGCGCCTCAATGAGGCCGAGCGCAGTCACTTGCCCTCCGATCCAAAGCATCGTCGTGGTGACGTCTCCCATCGGCGACCAAGCCCCACCTGCATTAGCTGCAATCACGATCATCGAAGCGAACAGTAGCCTATCGTTGTCACGATAAAGCAGTGTGCGCATCAGCGAGACCATGACGATAGTGGTGGTGAGATTGTCGAGGATGGAACTGAGGAAGAACGTCACCCACGAGACCAGCCATAGTAGGCCGGTCAACTGCCGCGTGCGGATGCGGGAGGTGATGAGTTCAAAGCCGTCATGCGCGTCGATTACCTCGACGATGGTCATCGCGCCTAGCAGGAAGAATGTAATCCGCGCGGTCGTCGTGACGGTCTCATCCAGTTCATGGCCGAGGCGGCCAGGATCACCGACTGCCAGCGCATATACGGTCCAAAGCAACCCAGCTCCGAATAGGGCAGAGGCGGATTTGCTGATCGCAAGCGGATGCTCCAACGCGATGGCAGCGTAAGCGACAACGAAGATCAGAATAAGGGCGACAACCAAGAGAGGCTCCGGAGACGTTGTGAAGCGAGATACTTCTCTTTGCCGTCAACGGCGAGCCTGACCATGCGACGAAGTGCCCCCTGCGCATCGGGAGCAGGTTCCCTCTGGCGCTTTTCGGACATCGCGGGACGGCCCCACGATGTCCGCTCACCGAGTGCCGGCTCAACTCGAAACCCTCGTCGGTCCTAAGGTGTCGGCTTGCCGCTGTTGAGAAGGTTGGCAATGGCGGTGATGAGTTGCGCAGGTGCAAAAGGCTTTTCCAACATGATGCTGTTCGGGACGCCTTTTGACGGCCACTCTCCTGCGCTTGCTCCGCTGATATAGACGACAGGAAAATATGGATCCATTTCTCTGGCGCGTTGGGCCACCTCCCAGCCATCGAGCCTGCCGCGCAGATTGATATCGGTCACCAGCGACCTTTTTGCCTGCTATCGCTCTGTCACGAAGAACCACTAGACTAGCGTGACGTGCTCTGAGGTCGCCACACGCTGTTCTCGTGCTCTAAGCTGAAGCTGCAATCATGAACCGGCTTCTTTCCAGATCGCCTCTTTTCATCCTGTGGCTCTTGGGTTCAGCCGCCTATTTTTGTTTCGCGTATATTTCAGAAAAGGACACCCCTTGGTGGCTCTTGCTTTTCGGAGTAATCGCACTTGGCATGGACTGACGCGCAAGGAATGGTGGCTGGATTTCAGATTAACAACCGATAAAGGGTGCTGCTCTAATCGATCAGCTCGTCGGTAGATCTGATCGGGTGCGCACTTTGGGCCTGTCGTCGGGACACGCATAATGTCCGAAGTGGGTCGATATTGTTGAAAAACTCTCCTGTTGAAGCGCAAGGAGTTCGCTGATTTATTCGGTCTCGTAGGCGGGAGGCCGGAAGCGATGATGGGTCCGCGACAGATTGAACAAGCCGCGCTGTTCTACGAGTTCTCACTTGAGCGACACGTCCCGGCGACCCACTTGCTTAGGTCGATCGACCGCTTTGTCGATTTGTCAGACATTCGGAGCCACCTGGCACCATTTTACAGCTCTACTGGCCGGCCTTCGATTGATCCCGAGCTGCTCGTCCGGATGTTGCTGGTTGGCTACTGCTACGGCATTCGCTCGGAACGTCGGCTGTGCGAAGAGGTTCACCTGAACCTCGGTTACCGTTGGTTCTGTCGGCTTGGCCTCGACGGCGAGGTTCCGGACCACTCGACCTTCTCCAAGAATAGGCATGGCCGCTTCCGTGACTGCGATCTGCTGCGAAAGCTATTCGAGACCGTGGTCCGGCGCTGCATGGCCGAAGGGCTGGTCGACGGGGCTGCCTTTGCGGTCGATGCCAGCCTGATTGCCGCCGATGCCAACAAGCAGCGCTCTGCTGTCGGGTCTGGGGATGTTGACTGGGAGGCAATCGCTAGGACGCGCCGATCCGTCCGGGAATATCTCGATACCCTGGATGAGGCTGCCTGGGGTGCGGCGAGCGAGACGGTACCGAAGTTCATCTCCAGATCGGATCCGGCCGCACAATGGACCGGCGCTCACAAAGGGCACGCCTTCTTTGCCTACGCCGACAACTATCTGATCGACCTGAAGGCGGCGGTCATCGTTGATGTCGAGGCGACGCGAGCTATCCGGCAGGCCGAGGTCGGTGCGGCACGCACAATGATTGAGCGCACCGAAGATTGCCTCGGGCTCTGTCCCGAGCGCCTAGCCGCCGACAGCGCCTACGGATCAGCCGAGATGCTGGGGTGGTTAGTCAACGAGCGCGCGATCGAGCCGCACATTCCGGTGTTCGATAAATCGGGCCGTGCCGACGGGACGTTCTCAAGGGAAGACTTCGCCTACGATCACCAAAGCGACGTTTACATCTGCCCGGCTGGCAAGGCGCTGGCTTCCACCGGCACCCTGGTGAATGACGGGACGACACTGCTCTATCGGGCGAGCAAATATGACTGCGACGCTTGCGAACTGAAGCCGCGGTGTTGTCCGAAAATGCCCTCCCGCAAGGTTCCGCGTTCAATCCACGAAAAGGCTCGAGACGTTGCGCGCGAAATCGCCAAAACCGATGCCTATGTCAGGTCGCGACGCGAACGGAAGAAGATCGAGATGCTGTTCGCGCATCTCAAGCGCATCCTGCGCCTCGATCGGCTCAGGTTGAGAGGTCCGTCCGGTGCTCAAGACGAGTTCCTCCTCGCTGCCACCGTCCAGAACCTCCGAAAGCTGGCAATGCTGATCCCAATGCCGGCCTGAGAGCAAACAAACTCACGCGCGCCCGGTTCCTTCCAACATCCCAAACAGCTGAGCCACCGACTTCTTCAACACAATCCGCCAGAAGCGGTCATACCAAGCGATCGCTTCTCGCTGCGGTTCATGCTTCCGACGCCCCGGGGACACCGATTTTAGACAGTTTCGTCCCTGCGACCTAAGGACAACAGGGGTTACCTGCCGCCGATATCTCTCATGATTGCCGCGCGCAGACACGGTGTCAGCAATGCCCACTGCGCGATACGCAGCTCCCAGGCTCTCTAATCCCGCGGCATCCCATGGCAGATACCTTTCCCAACCCTGCGCGTGCTGTGAAGCCGCCCATCAGGTCATGACCACTCGCTTTCGGCGTTGGCAGCCGAACGGGCGAGCGCTTTGGCCGCATCAACGTGCGCAGCTTTCTCAGCTCGCCGCTGGTAGTCGTCGGCAAGGGCCTTGAGCTGACTCGCAACCGCCCAGTCAGTCATGGTTTCGGCAGTGCGAAGTAAAGTCCGCGCTGTTTTCAGGTATTCCTTGCCTCGTCTTGAGATCTGCGGAAGCGTCATAGCGCCCTCGCGCGGCTTTCCCGCACTTGGTCCAGGGCGATTTGGAACAAGGGCAACCAACTGCGGTCACTTGCGCGGCGAGCTCTGAAGTGATCGACGCACCTCCTGGAACAAAGGGGGGTTCGCCACGAGTAGTACCGGACGAGACCAAACCTGCCGTCACAAACTGCGCATCGCGCGGGTCTGCCGGATCCATGATTTTCGGAGCAATTGGGCATCGCAGCCTCCTTTGGTATTATCGTCGCTGACCGTCGATCATCCTTTTTCATCGTCGCACTTCATCGGCCTGTGCGCCTTTCCAACGCATGCAGCCTACGATAATCGCGATCAGAAGCTCAATTGGACGCAGGTAAGCGTCGGGCATCCAAAGGGGGTACAGAACGATACGAAGGCTTATGCGCTCGCCCTTGAAGCCGACCAGTTCCGCTATGGGTCGATATTGTTGCAAAAGTCTTTTTTGCGGGTGGGACTCAAATTTTCCGGGCCGTAGGTGCAGCGATGAATAATGATTGGGGGGACCACGTCGCCAAGCGCTACACTTACGGACGATTCTGTTAGCGCGTTTGAAGCCCTATTGATCGACGGTTGTCGCTCGCTTCGTCCTTTGGCGGACAATTAGCCGCGGCGTCTTTTGGGACTTTTGCAACATGGGGTAATTCCGGGATCGAGCCAGACAAAGACAAGGGAATCAGCTCTCCAGGAACGTATGAGGCCAGCCTCATGTGGCCTCCCAACGATGGAGAGCGACAATGGAATACTATGTCGGACTGGACGTGTCGTTGAAGCAGACATCGATCTGCGTGGTGGACCAGACGGGATCGGTCGTGCGAGAGGGCGTGGTCGATTCAGATCCTGAGGCGATCTCGGTTTACGTGAAGTCAAAGGCGCCGGGCGCGGTACGCATCGGTCTCGAGACCGGACCGACGTCCACGTGGCTATGGACTGAGCTTAAGCGCCTTGGCCTGCCGGTGATCTGCATCGACGCGCGCCATGCCAAGGCCGTGCTCAAGATGCAGATCAACAAGAGCGACCGCAACGATGCTATCGGGATCGCCCGCATCATGCAGACCGGCTGGTTCAAAGAGGTGCACGTCAAGGATATCGACAGCCACTCGGTCAGGGCGCTGCTGGCCAGCCGGGCGCTGCTGGTCAAGATCAAGCGCGATCTCGAGAACCATGTTCGCGGCCTTCTCAAGAATCTCGGCCTCGTCATCGGCCGTGCCAAGTTCAATGTCTTCACCGTGCGAGCCGAGGAGTTGATCGAGGGCCGTCCTGAGCTGATAGCTGCGATCAGACCGCTGCTCGAAGCGCGCGATGCCGTCGGGCAGCAGGTCAGTGAGCTTGACCGCAAGGTTATGAAACTGGCTCGCCATGATGCCCAGGTCCGTCGGTTTATGACCGTGCCCGGTGTCGGTCCGGTCACCGCGCTCGCCTTCAAGGCAACGATTGACGATCCGGCACGGTTTGCGCGGTCAAGAAGCGTAGGTGCTTACGTCGGGCTAACCAGTAGACGCCATGCGTCCGGAGAGGTCGATTGGACAGGTCGCATCTCTAAGTGCGGCGACGCGATGCTACGAAGTTACCTGTTTGAAGCAGCCGGCGTTCTGCTGACGCGCGTCCCAAAATGGTCCGCCGTGAAGGCTTGGGGTGTAAGGCTCGCCAAGCGCAACGGGCTCCGCAAGGCCAAGGTTGCGGTCGCGCGTAAGCTCGCGGTCATTCTACATCGCATGTGGATCGATGGAACCGAGTTCAACTGGTCGAAGAAGGAAATTGCTGCCTAGCGAGGGCATTACCGAGATCCTGCCAAACAGGCGGGAAAAGACGTCCCTGCCGGGACGATGGCGATGGTGAGTTCGTCCGATTTTTTGCGAGCGTCCGAAAGGGCGACCGCGATTGCAACATTGAACCGCCAGCGTCACCTTACGCCATCATGCGGAGGGTCCACCCCTACCGCGGAGAGAACCGTGGGCCCGGCAAGGATGGTCGTTGGAGAGCTTGACACCCAGACCCGGAA
Organism: uncultured Alphaproteobacteria bacterium; assembly: GCA_963831585.1. Classification (GTDB taxonomy): domain Bacteria; phylum Pseudomonadota; class Alphaproteobacteria; order Rhizobiales; family Xanthobacteraceae; genus Bradyrhizobium. Next base: position 535,093 of record CAWHRA010000032.1, read on the forward strand.
TTAGAGAACAATATCGGTCAAAAGACGAAATACTCGCTAGGAGCAGTTGCTTTCCGCTTTACCCCCAACAGCAGACGTCGCCTGACCGCCGCGGCATGTCCGTTTCATGCTAATATCAGTCATCAGCCAAATATCATTTCTTGATCTTCAAACAGAAAGACCGCCTCGCGGCGGTCTCTCCGAATTCAATCAGCTGCTGCTTTAATCAGGCAGCGCGCTTGAACGCCTCCCGCGCCGCCTGATTGGCCCTATCGAAGGCAGCGCGCGTTTCCGTCAAGGTGGCCATGAATGCGGACCAGGATTGTGCCCCCGCCTGGTTCAGGTTCTGCTCGATTTTTTCCTCCGCGGCGGCGGCGTCGGCCTTCATACGCTTCACGGCAGCGTCGATTTCGACACGACGCTCGGTCGCGAATTCTTTGGCTTCGCCACCAAGCTTGTCGGCAGCTTCGCGCCACGCCTTCAGCTGGGCCGCGGCCTGGAGCTTGAATGTCGCCTGCTGTTGCGCGACTTCCTTGCCGAAGCTTTCGACATATTTCTTGACCTCGGCCTCGAACGAGTTCCACTCGGGCTCCAGTTTTGCCTTTGCGCTAATCCAGGCCGCTTCATTGGCTTGCGATTGCTTCTTGACGGTGTCCCGGAAGTCATCACGCTGCTTGCGCAGGTCAGCGAGAACTTTCTTGGCCTTGTCACGGACATCGGCCTGTACCTCGCCGACCTTGCTCTCCAGCGACGTCAGTGCGGCCTCCATTTCATCGAGCCGTTCTTTGGCCCAATTTACATAGAAGTGAATACTGGTTTGCGTAGGCATTTGCTCATCTCCATAAGTTACCAAAGATAGGCGCGCCCCTTGTACTCACTAGCGTACCATGGCTGGCTAGGACATTGATCAAGATCAACGCTGCGCAAACAAGTTCAGGCATCCGCAAGTTCTGGGTATCTAGCACCGCGAGATTGTTCGCGAATGTGTCCGCCGGGCGGAGCGACCACCGACACTTGTCTGCGGTCAGCACTAGCAGTGCAAATGCCTCAAACCTCGCAAAGTCCTCTAACGCAGAATTCCAGCATCTGACGAGGCGTTGGTCGAGCATGCCTTGCGTTTACTCCGATCAGCAGTGGGTTGGTATAGAAATCCGTTGCGGCAAGCACGCAGCGGGCGACTGTCATCGAGTCGCCTTTGCGAAACTCCCCAAGAGTTTGCCCATCCGCGATGACCTGCGCAACGACGGATTCCATTCCCTCTGAGTAAGGTCGAACGCTCGTCCAATTCTCGCGCATTGCAGTCACAACCAGATCGTGCAAGCTCTGATCCTGCATGAACCGGTTCCTATGGAGCCGTTCGACTTCCTGCAACACTGCTTGCAATCGCTCAGCGGCAGAGCCGGCGCTGCGAGCGGCATCGACTGCCGCAACGATCACCTGCTCGAGCAATTTCCGGACGACGGCTTCTTTGATGGCCTGCTTCGAGCGAAAGAACCGATAGCAGTTTGCCGGAGACATCGAGATTTGGTGAGCGATGTCGATTACGGTCGTCTTCCTGTGACCGAGCTGTCGATACAATTGCACAGCAACTTCCAAAATTCGACTGCGCGTTTGTAAGATGACGACAGATCTGTAATTCGCCTGCATATCGGGCTGCAACGAATGCCGGCCAGCGCCTCCACAGCGCGCGTCGATATGTGCATTGGTGTCCATGCGGCGGGACGAAACGTTCATGGCGTAGTCCTTGGTGTCCCCAACGATCAGGCCGTGACCCGGCCTGTCTTCATCGCATGCAACGCATGCGCGACAGCAGCCTTGGTGCGTTCGGGGTCGGTTAGCGCGTAGGACGCATTTGTCGGGACGGATCAATGCGACATTTCCCGGCTTGCCTTCGTCTGCTCCATCACTCCAAGTCGTGAAGCGTCAACCATAGCGGCGGTTTCCAGAAGACGCTCTTGATCGGGGCAGCACGGGCGTTGCCGGGGATTACCAGCAAGGCATGCGCAAACGATGAGGCCAACAAAAACCAACGGTCCTATAGGTTTCGTTAATGCACGCCCTCGCCGCTGAATGCGTCCTAGCCGTTTCGTTGCGCGGTCCAATATCCCGAGCAGCGCCCACCTCCTGCGCGGCCGCTCCAGGTCCCGCGGCCCGAGTTCTCGCGTCAACCTTCCCGAACCTGACGCGTATTTGTCGTGGACCGTCACCGAGGCGCGGACCGCGCCCGATCTTCCGACATATCCTCTGAACTTCACCAGATTGGGATGCGTCACGACGCCGTCGTTTATGTTTACTGAGAAATTGTAGGTCGGATCGCAGCTTCCACGTTGTGTAATAAAGACGAGATTCCAGGGACCGTCGTAAGAGGTTCGGGCTTCGGCAGCCGTCGCCAGGGTAAGGCAGGCACAGCAAATGACATTCGCAATCAGTCGTTTGTTCATGAGCTTTTCTCCAGAGGAATTGGTTAACGTTCACTAAGGCAGCAGCAGTCGTAGCGTCGGAAGCCGCACTTTACCGACATCGTCAGGTTCAACCCCAGCGCAGGTTGGTCGGCGGAAGTCGCAGGGATATCTCTATCGCCGACCATCTTCTTTCACAGCCAGTACATTCCGACGCTTGCAGCCTAAGACTATCGCGATCGGCGACTCAATTGAGCGTAGGTGCGGAGGTGATCGGCCTAAAGGTCTAGCGCCATAAGCCTTCGTAGCGTTCCATAAACCTCCAAGAGGGCGCTGCGGATATCATTTTCAATCAAACAACCTCTTCGTCAGGACAGCAATGTCGCATCGCGCCAACAAGATCGCGCTGAGGCCAACGCGGGCCGACGGATGCGGCGCACCACGCTACGCGATCAATCGCTGCAATTTCGGATCAGATCCTTGGTGCTCTGAAGCGAAGTCGCGCCAGAGCACGCTGTCGTTAGTCCTGGTCCGTGCCTCGTCGTTGCGGACGGTGGTCGCCCTTCCGAGCATAAGCGAAAGATCCGCTCGTCTTCTTCAAGAAGGGATCGCGCATGCAGCTCCCACCACGACCAAAGATCGTGGCGACGCACCGCTCCATCGTGTCGAAGCCGCATTGCCGCATGCCCGATGAATAGTCCTGGCGGCAGTATTCGTAATCCTTTGCCTCGGCCGGTTGTACGGGCTCAAGGAAGGCTGCGCTGGCCAGTGCTGTAACGGCAATAGCGCTGAAGGCGAGAATCTTGTTCATGTTGCTCTTCGTGCTTTCGGTTGGGCGATAGGAAACTCGCTATCTGGCGTTCATCAAACTCGGCGGCGCCAAGTCACGACTGGCCTGGATTACGCTGATTGCGGTCGGCTTTACCGTGGTCACGAACGTCACAAAACACAGCGCGCAGAGGGCGAACGTCGCTAGACCCAAAACCTCCTTCATGACAGCTCCTGTGCATTTCCACTTCGCGCCGGCGGGGTGCCGTCGGTTCGCAGATCTGTTAGCAATCTCCAGGCAGCCGAATTTTTGGTGATTGTTGTCCTTGCAGACCCGGCTTCTTGACGCGAAACCAGGCCACGCAGGGTGCCGGCAGGAACAACAAGGTCAGTATGGTCCCGACGATAACGCCGCCCATCATCGCATGGGCCATCGGCCGCCGGAAACTCTCGCGCGCCATCGGAACAAGCCGTGCCGAGATCGCTCGAAACGCTCATCACAGTTCCTGCTCCGCGAGTTGCCGGTCGTCGCTCGGTTGCGAAGGTGCGATGGGGCTGCTCGCTTGCGGCGTGCCGAAGCTCGGCGTACCGGGCGTCCGCAATTGATCTGACCGGAGATCCTCGTGAGAAGTTGCGGAGGCGGGTGCATCGAGCGAGCGGCGGAACCAGAGCGCATACAGCGCCGGCAGGAACAGGATCGTCAGTATGGTGGCCACCAACAAGCCGCCCATGATGGCGACGGCCATCGATCCCCAGAACCCCGAGCGCGACAGCGGAATCATCGCCAGGATGGCCGCGAGCGCGGTGAGCACGACCGGCCGCGCCCGGCGCACGGTTGCTTCGATGATTGCCTGGCGGCGCGGCGAGCCGGCGGCGACGTCGTGCTCGATCTGGTCGACCAGGATGACGGTGTTGCGGATGATCATGCCGGCGAGCGCAATCAGTCCGAGCAGCGTCACGAACCCGAACGGCATGCCGGAGACCAATAGAGCCCCCGTCGCTCCAATGAGACCGAGCGGTGCGGTCAGCAGCGTAAGCGCGAGCCGGGAGAAGCTCTGCAACTGAAACATCAGGATGACCAGCATCACCACAATCATCGCCGGGAACATCGCGAACAGCGCTTTGTTGGCTTTCGCGGACTCCTCGATCGAGCCGCCCATCTCCAGGCGATAGCCTACCGGCAGCGTGCCGCGCAGGTGCTCGAGATCGGCCCAGATTTTTCTCGACACGTCGGCGGGCTGGACGCCGTCACGAACGTCGGTGCGGACCGTCATGGTGAGGTCGCGGTTGCGGCGCCAGAGGATCGCATCCTCGTGGCCCTGCTCGATGTGGGCGACTTGTGCGAGCGGGACCGGGACGCCGTCCCGCGCCAGGATGGTGAGGTCTCCGATCGAGCCGAGTTCGTTACGCTGGCTCTCCATCGCGCGGGCGACCACGACGACCTTCTCGGTTCGGTCGCGCACTGTCGTGACCGGATAGCCCGTGACGAGCGCCTGCAGGCTTTGAGACACCGTCTGAGGGTCGAGGCCGAGGGCGCGAGCGCGGTCCTGGTCGAGGACGAGCCTGACCGAGGGGACCTGTCCGTCCCAGTCGAGCTGGGCCTCGACCGTGTCGCGATTGGCACGCACGATGTTGCGCACCTGGTAGGCCAGCGAGCGGACCGTGAGCGGATCGGTGCCGATCACCCGGAACTGGACCGAAAAACCGACCGGCGGGCCGAAGGTGAAGCGGTCCGTCCGCACCCGCGATTCGGTGACGGCGCCGTTTGCGACCGCGGTGTCGATCTTCTGCTTCAACCGTTCCCGCGCCTTCATGTCCTTGGCGACCACGACGATCTCGGCATAGGATTCGTTCGGCAGTGCCGGATCCAGCCCGAGCCAGAACCGCGGCGGGCCCTGGCCGACGTAGGTCGTCCAGGTTGCGGCGTCGTCGTCGCCGACAAGGAGCTGTTCGGCACGCTGGACCGCCGCCGTCGTCGCAGCAATCGCGCTGCCGTCCGGCATGCGCAGCTGAATGAACAGTTCGTTCCGCTCCGAGGTCGGGAAGAATTGCTGCGGAATTCGGGTGAACCCGACGACGGCAATCGCGAACGCGACCGCTGTCGCCGCAACCACCCGAACGCGGCGCCGCACGCACCACTCGACCGCGGCGCGCAGGCGGCGATAGAGCGGCGTGTGGTAGATGGCGTTCGGATCGGCGTCGTGATGGACTTTCACTTTCGGCAGCAACTTGACTCCGAGATAGGGCGTGAACATCCCGGCCACGGTCCAGGACGCCAGCAGCGCGATTGCCACGACCGAAAAGATGGCTCCGGCATATTCTCCAGTGCTGGACACCGCCAACCCGACCGGCATGAAGCCCGCCGTTGTCACCAGGGCTCCGGTCAATCGTGGAAAGGCCGTCGAGGTCCAGGCGAAACCGGCCGCTTCAGCGCGCGCAACCCCCTGCTCCATCTTCACCTGCATCATCTCGACCGCGATGATGGCGTCGTCGACCATCAGGCCGAGCGCGATGATCAGCGCCCCGAGCGTGATGCGATGCAGATTGATGCCGGTGAGCTGCATGACGACAAACACGATCCCGAGCACGAGAGGCACCGACAGCCCGACCACGATGCCCGTCCGCCATCCGAGCGAGAGAAAACTCACCGCGAGCACGATCACCAGCGCCTCGGCGAACGACCGCATGAACTCGCCCACTGCCTCCTCGACGATCTTCGGCTGGTTGGCAATACGCTCGTAGGTGAATCCGACCGGCGTGGCCTGCATGATCTCGGCCATGGCCGCGTCGATGCTCTCGCCGAGATGCAAGATGTTGGCGCCCTTCTGCATCACGACCCCGAAGGCGAGCGCGGGCATTCCACGCTGCCGCACCAGGAAATCGGGCGGATCGATGAAGCCTCGGGTGACGGTCGCGATGTCGCCGAGCCGCAAGGTCGTTCCGTTAGCGGAGGCGACGGGGGTATTCTTGACGGTCTCCACCCCGTCGAACGCTCCCGTGACCCGCAACGGGATGCGCGGCCCGTCCGTCTGGATGATGCCCGCCGGCACCACGGCGTTCTGCTTGGCGAGGCTGTCCAGAATGGCTTGCGGGCCGACGCCGAGGCTGGAGAGCTTCACGTGGTCGAAGTCGACGAAGATGCGCTCCTCCTGGGTGCCGTAAATCGTCACCTTGGTGACATTCGGCACTTTCAAGAGCCGCTGCCGCGCCAACTCGGCCACGAGCTTCAGCTGCGCATAGTCGGCGCCCTGGGATCGGATCGTGTAAAGAACCGAATCGACGTCCCCGTACTCGTCGTTCACGCTCGGCCCGAGGACGCCGTCCGGAAGGTCGGCCTTCACGTCCGCCATCTTCCGCCGCACCATGTAGAACAGCCAGGGCACCTGGCCGGGCGGCGTGCTGTCCCGGAATTCCATCTTGACCAGGGCGATGCCCGGCTTCGAATAGGTCGTGACCTTGTCGAACCACGGCAGCTCCTGCAGCTTCTTCTCGATCCGGTCGGCAACCTGGAACTGCATCTCCTGCGCGGTGGCGCCCGGCCAGGCGGCAGCAACGATCGCGGTCTTGATGGTGAAGGAGGGGTCCTCGTCCCGACCGAGGTTGACGTAAGACATCGCACCGGCGCCGCCCAACATCAGGATCAGGAACAAGATCAAAGTGGGATGGGCTACGGCCCAGGCGGAAAGATTGAATTGGCGCACGTCGACTCTCCCGTTTTAGAATGTCAGGGATTGGGTGGGCCGCGCTGCGAGACCCGCATCGAGCTTCTCGACACCGAGCGTGACGACGTTCTCTCCGTCGCTTACACCACTGGCGATCAGCACATTCCGCCCCTCGTAGCGCGTGATGGTGACGTCACGCGCCGTGAGCCGTCCGGCGTTATCCACCACCCAGACGGATGGACCCCGCCCGTGGTTGAACACCGCGGTGAGAGGCAGCCGTACCGCGCGCGCGCTCTCGCCTTCGCTCAGGGTCAAGGTCGCGCTCATGCCGAGCCGCACCGCCCCGTCCGGGTTCAGGATCGAGTATCGGGCTGCATAGGTGCGGGTCGCACCATCGGCGGCGGGCGAGAGCTCGCGTAGCTTGACGTCGTAGCTGCGGCCGGGCAGCGACCATAGCGTCAGGCTGCCGGTAGCGCCGCGGGCGCGTTCGACGAAGGTTTCCGGCAACGCGACCAGGGCCTCGAGTTCGCCGAGATGTGCGAGGCGCACCGCGGGCTGGCCGGCCGTGACCACCTGCCCGGGCTCGACGGGAGTGGCCGTGATGACCCCGTCGGCGTCGGCTTCAAGTGTTGCATAGCTGCGTGCGTTGCGCGCGAGTTCGACCGCGCGCTGCGCCCGGGTGAGGCGTCCACGCGCCTCCGCCCCGCCGGCGCGAGCCTTGTCGAGCGCGGCCGCCGTACTCCAACCGTCCTTGTTGAGCGTGGTCGCGCGCACCTCGTCTGCGGCCGCTTGTGTCAAGCTCGTGGTGGCAGCCCGTACCTCGGCCTCGGCTTGTTCAAGCTGGAGTTCAAGGTCGTTGGTGTCGAGGACGAGAAGCGCCTGTCCGTTGCGAACACGATCGCCGTTCTGGACGAGCCGTTGCGCCACCTTGCCGCTCACCCGGAACCCGAGGTCGCTTTCGGTGCGCGGCCGGATGGTCGCGGCGAGGCTGCGGGCTTGCGAGATGCTCTGGTACTGGACGGGGGCGACCAGAACCGGGCGCTCGGGCGCCTGACCGGCTGCTCGCTCTTTCCCGATTCCGGAATCGCAGCCGCCGACCAAAGAGGCTAGGAGCAGCGAACCAAACGTTACGACGATGACGTGTCGGCTCATGATCATATCCTCTGAGTTAGCGCACAACGCTGCGGGTTGACGCGATGATCTGCGGCATTTGTTCCGGAACGAGAGACCGAGGCACCGAAGACCCGGCTTTGAGTTGCCGAGACGGCCTCATTCGACGCGAAGCGACTGCCCTGTTCGCCCGCCGCTCACGTTCCGTCAACGGAAACACGAGAACGACGGATCTAAACTTTGCTCCGAAGCCGTGTTGAATCCGGCCGTCCAGACCCTTGGCCAGATCGCTGACGATCCTTAGCCCAGACCCCGGCTTAAACCGTCGGGAGGCGGATCCGTTGTCTGTGACGATACAGTTTACCGATGCGCCCAGGCGCGTCAGCTCGATCCTGATTTCACCGTCTCGATCGTCGAAACACGCATGTTTTGTCGAATTTGTCACGAGCTCGTGGATAATCAATCCGAGCCGCCAGCATCGCTCCGGCGCAAGCGGCAGAGTATCTGCTGCGCATGCCAGACGTATATTCATCCGGCTCAACACGGACCGGCTCATGGCGGAACCCAACTTGCGCGCGTATCCGGCAGCGTCGATCAACGTCTCGCGATCCGGCGTCATCAGGGCCCGGTGGACGTCGGCATATCCATGCAGCAGCTCGACGACGTTTGTCAGCGCAGCCTTGGCTTCGGTTCCTTCCGCACGCACAACCGCGACGGAGACAAGATTGATGGCGGATGTAAACTCGTTGTTAACCCGGTGATTCAACTCGCGCAGTAGCGTTTGCTCATCCAGAACCGGCAGAAGCTGGTTAAATACAGTCACGAAAAACTCCTCGAGTTGGTGCGTCAAATGGCCGGGGCGCAACTTGTGCACTGTGTCCGGCCGATCATTTACGAGAGCCCTCGAAACGTACCCGTGGGCTCGAGCTATCGTTTCACCGGCAACTGTCGGCGATGCCACTGTTGACCTGTTCAATAACCTGATCGAACCGCATGACCTCCTTATCGCGATCAAACCCGGTGTTGCAGGCGGCGAGGACGTCGCGCGCCGTGACAACAGCGAACAACTGACGTCGGTAGGCTTCGCACCTCTCCTCGCCGGTCATCTTTGCAAGTACAGTGAGGGTTGCTCTTGTCTGGCTTAGGGTGCTCGAAACGGGCGAGAGGTCCCGTTTACAGAAGGGTGCGCCTAGGTTCTCGGCCGACACGGACGCGGACACCGCAATCGCCAGAACTGGCGCAAGCAACATGGACGGAAAACACATATCGCCCCTCCTCTTCAAGCCGGGTCTTGAACCGGAAGCTGGCGCATTCCGGGACCAGCCTGGCGTGACACGTTCTGGTCTTGAATGGCAGAGATGCTAGACGGGACCTATCGCGCCAATCTATTGCGCGGTCGGTTAGCTGCTTTCGCCTAACGTTACGTCCGTTAGCTACTGGACGTAACGCGCTAATGCCTTGGTTTGGGCCGCGAGAGCCAACGCCGTTTCCAGAAGAGCAACGTCGTGCAAACGAGCTTGCTGGGCTTGGGGCGACCCGTTGATGCGCGATGATTGGCAGTTCTGCTGGTTTTCTTTACAGACTACCGCAAGAAAGCGCTGCGCTGATGCACTTCATCAACTCGCTTTCGTGGACAGGTTTGGGCATATAGCAGACCGCGCCGGCGCCGAGAGCACGCACACGATCCGCCTCCTGTGTAAACGCGGTCAACACGATCGCAGGAATGGACTTGCCGGCGGCGAGCAAGCGATCGAGCAGCTCAAGCCCGTTCATGCCGGGCATCCGCACATCTGTAATGAGACAGTCGGCGGGAGTAATCCGGTGCGAACGCAAAAAGTCCTCGGCCCGTTCGAATGCCCGAGCCTCGAAACCCATTGAGGAGACGAGGTCTAGAATTCCCTCTCTGGCGGATTGGTCGTCATCCACAATCGCGATAACTGGTTTCTTGTTCATTATTATTGGTCCCGGCTGATGACTGACGACGATGCTAAACCACACGTCGCGCAAATCTATTGCCCGTTCGGCAAGCGGATGTTGCCGAGGGCTAAGTCTGCTGACCGAAGGACGTAGCGCACTAAGCCTTTGGTTTAGGTGCGGACACGCCCAGCTTGTCCGCCATTCGGACCAGATCAATCAGGGATTTTGCCTGCATTTTCTGCATGACGTGGCTGCGATGGACCTTCACGGTCATCTCGCTGAGGCCCATCTGGAAGCCGGTTTGCTTGTTGAGATTGCCGGATATGACCAAGCTCATGATTTCACGCTCCCGGGGCGACAGCGAGTTCGAACCGGGCCCGAAGTTCGGTAACGAGCGCGTTGTCCAGGCGATTGGCGCGGTCGCACTCGATTCCGGCCTGGACGGCGTCGAGCAGTTGCTGCTCGTGGATCGGCTTGGTCAAGAACTCCATCGCTCCCGATTTTATCGCCCGCACCGAGATCGGAATATCGCCATGCGCACTAACAAAGATCACAGGAAGTCGAATACCAAGCTGCCCCAGTGTTTGTTGGAAGTCCAATCCGCTGCGTCCCGGTAGCCTTACGTCGAGGATGATGCAACCGGGCGCATCGGGGCGCTTGCTGTTCACAAATTCCTGGGTTGACGCGAAGGTCTGGACACCAAGACCAACCGAGCGGAGAAGATCCGAAATCCCCTCGCGCACCGAAATGTCGTCGTCGATAATGAATACGATCGGTTGAGGTTCAGTCATTTGAACAATTCCCACGAGGGCCAGTGATTGTCACGATCGGCCTAGCACGAATCAACTAGTTATTGTTTCTCTTCCTGCCAAACAGGGACGGTAAACTGAAAGACCGCGCCACGTGGCTGGTTGGGCTTCGCCCAGAGCCGACCGCCATGAGCCTCGATGATCGACCGGCTGATCGCCAGCCCCATGCCCATGCCCGTGGGTTTTGTCGTATGAAAAGCCTCAAAAATCCCGTCGAGTTCGGCTACGTCAACCCCCGGCCCGGTGTCGCGGACGCTGACCAAAACCTCGTTCGGCGCGATCTGCTCGGTCCTGATCGTCACTTCGAGCAGATGATCGTCGACCGCGCTCATTGCCTCCTTGGCATTCATGACGAGATTCAGGAGCACCTGCTGCAGCTCGATCTGGTCTCCGATGACCAGAGCTAAACCCTCTGCGAGCCTGGTGCTCAAAGAGACGTTCTGGTGCTGGAGCTCGGGACGAACCAGCGACGCCGTTTCAATGACAACCTCGTTGATATCCAGCCGAACCCTCCTTACTGCGGATTTTGTAGCGAGCGCGCGGATCCGTTTGAGCACCTCGTTGGCGCGCATCGCATCTCTTATCATTCGTTCGACCGCGCGGCGCGCCGCCTCGATGTCCGAGACGTTGTTCGCGAGATAGCGAAGACACGCATTTCCGCTACTGACCACCCCGGTCAAAGGCTGGTTGATTTCGTGCGCAATCGAGGCGGTCAGTTCGCCCATGGTCGTCACGCGGCTAATATGAGCGATCTCCGCCTGCGCAACAAGAAGCGCGTTTTCGGCGCGCTTTCGTTCGATAAATTGACCGATCTGGCTGCCTATCGTAGCCATTGCGTGAATTAGTTCCTCGTCCGACACCCTGATCTCTCGGCTGACAAAATCAATTACCCCAATGACCTCCCCGTCCAGCAATATCGGAAAGGCGAAAGCGGCGTGAAAGCCTTCGCGTGCTGCAACGGTGGCGCGGATAAAGCCTGGGTCATCGGCAACGTCAGCAACGCAAGCCGCAGCCCGGCTGGCCCAGACCTTGCCCGGCAGCCCTACACCGCATTCGAAGGTGCTAGCCCGAGTCGCGGCCTCGAATTGCGTGGCCTCCAGCGATGGCTTGTGCCAGAGCTGTTCGCAACGCAGAACCCCCGCCCCATCGTCGACGCGCCAGAGTGCGCTAATGTCCCAATTGAGGCATTCACATAATGCCTGGAGCACTCTCGGCGCGGCGTCCTCAATCGACGCAGCGTTTGCGAGTAACTGTGCCACCCTGTGTTGCGCGTCAAGGCGTTGCTCGGCGCGCTTGCGGTCCGTGATATCGCGCGCGAGGGCCAGACCGAAGAGAGCGTTGCCGTTTTGGAATCGGCGAACCCGGATCTCGACCGGGAACAAGTCCCCGTTCTTGCGCCGGTGAAGGGTCTCATAGCTTACCGTTTGTCCCGAGCGAACTTGCTCGATTATCCGGTCGAGGGCCGGAGCGTCCAAACCGACATCATAGGCGAGCGGATACATGCCAATCAGTTCCTCGCGAGAATAGCCCAGGCCTTCGCACGCTTGGCGGTTAACATCGAGAACAAAGCCCTGATCGTCATGAAGGAAAAAGGCGTCCGTGGCGTGATCGACGAAAGTGCGAAAGCGTGCCTCGCTCCCGCGGAGCTCGTTTTCGGTTTGACGAAGTTCGGTAATGTCCTGCAGCACACCAAACTGACGCAAAGGGCCCCCGGACTCGTCCCACGTCATGTCGCCTTGGCTATGCACTGTCCGGATGCTGCCGTCGGGGCGGACCACCCGGTATTCCAGATCGTATCGTCGGCCACCGTGCAACGCCTCCGCCGCAGCCTCGGCGGCTCTTGCACGGTCATCCGGATGAATCAAACCCAACCATCGCTCATGCCACTCTGGCAGGTCGACCGGCCGCACTCCAAACGTGCGGCACACCTCATCTGAAAGTGACACGCGATTTGTACTGAAGTCCCGCTCCCACCAACCCACATGCGCGATACGCTGCGCTGCTTCCAGCTTCTTTTGGCTGTCACGCAACTCACTCTCGGCCTTCTTACGCTCGGTGATATGCCGCCCCACTCCGCGGTAACCGATAAAACGTCCGGTCTCGTCAAATACCGGCAGGCCAGAAACGGACACGTACCGCTTGCCGCCGTCGGGGGCGGGCCGCGCGAGCTCAAAGTCTCGGAATGGCAGGTGGGCATTCAGGGTCTCGCGGTGCTTGCGCCAGGCCTCGGCGTCGGGCTCCAGATACGGCACTTCCCATCGGGTCTTCCCGATTTCGGTGTTCGGTTCCGGCGCGTCGGCGAGCCCTTCCGCAAACTCTTGACGAATGAAGCGATGTTCCGCATCTGATTCCCAGTACACGTCGAAAGAGAATTGTACGAGGGTGCGAAAGCGCTCCTCGCTCGTGCGCAGCTCATCCTCTGCCCGCTTGCGCGCGGTGATGTCGCGGTCCAGGGAAACGGCCAGCAGTTGGCCCTCGTGCCAGAGCTCCCGCATGCGCACCTCGACGGGAAACACGGTTCCATCCTTTCGGAGATGACGACCATCGTAGGTCACGATTCTCCCTCCCCGGAGACGTTCTCGGATGCGCTGCAGAAGCGCCGGCGTCAGATCCGGACCATAGTCGAACGCGGTCATCCCGATGAGTTCGTCGCGGCGATAGCCCAGGCTTTCGCACGCCTGGCGATTCACATCGAGAACGGTCGCATCTTCATTGTAGAGAAAGAATGCATCTGATGCGTGGTCCACCACGGTGCGGAAGCGCACCTCGCTCGCGCGCAGCTCCCGCTCCGCCTGTCTCAGCTCCGTAATGTCTTGCAGCACACCAAACTTACGCAGAGGCAGTCCCGAGTCGTCCCAAGTGACTTCACCCCGACTGTGGATGACTCGCAGGACCCCATCAGGACGTTGCACCCTATATTCCACGTCGTAGCGTGGACCCCCAGGGCGTACGGCGGCCGCAACGGCGTCGGCTACTCTCGCTCGGTCCTCGGGATGAATCAATTCCAGCCATGGCACAACAGGCCGCATTCCCAAGAGCCGGGCAGTCTCGTCCGAAACGGTTACGCGATCGGTAATCAAGTCACGTTCCCACCAACCGACGTGTGCGATCCGCTGCGCCTCCTCCAGCCTGGCGTTGGTCTCGCCTAACTCTTGCTCCGCGCGCTTAAGCCTCGTCGTTAGCAGGGTCACGATCAGCGATGTTGTCAGGAACATCGCGATCCTCACAGCATCGTCCGCAGCATCAATGCGAAACTCGAACAATGGCGGCGCGAAGAAGAAATTCAGACAGGCTGTCGCGATGATGGATAGAACGATGGAGGCGCTGACGCTGCCCAGCAGCGAAAGCAGCGCCACCATAATCAGATAAGCAAAGGCCGTCCTCCCAACGCCGAAGTCGAGCTGGAAGCAGACGAAAGTGATCAATGCCAGGCCGGCGATGCCCAAGAAGAGCTGGGAGGCAGCGGCCAATAATCGGGATCTCCGCTGGCCGGAACGGAACAGTCTGCGGCGGGCAACAGACAAAAGACCACGTTCGAGCGCCCAATTCATGGCAGCCCCTCAAAGCCGGCCGACAGCTGGTAAAGTCTGGAAACGCCGCTGTCGCCACAGTTCCAGGTTACGGCGCAGTTGCTCTCCCGCTGCCATTTCCTGGTCGAAAAATCAGGTAGCTATTCAGGCTCGGCGTTGATCTTAATCAAATTTCTGTCCATTGCATCAAGGATGCGCCCTATGCCGACCCACTCGGGGCTGGACGGCGCGCCCTCTTTTTGGGCCTGTGCGAATACGATCTGCACAAACAGTACGTTGGAGCTTGGTAATAGCCAACAACGACCTGCACAAAAGAATGGGGGCGGCGAGAGGCGTGGATCGCGCCGCCGTGCCTCTGACGCCCTTGGACCTGCGCCATTATCACAACCTTTGATAATGGCCCTTGCTGCGACTCGCCCTCGGCGCTCTGCTCTTCTTCTGGCCAGTTTGCCCGTGCAATCGGGACTCGGCAAAAGCCGCAGTGATTTACCCCAAGGTTTAGATTTCTCTTCCATCTGACTATCGCGGTACCCCCCTGGGCAATTGGCGCGGCCCTCCCCTAGTGGCCATGTGCCACGGACAGGCGACGACACGCAACAAAACGATGACCATCTCATCGCCAACTGAGCGAAGGTCGCGCTTGGCGTCAAGCACAACCAGGTAGCCTAAAATGTCACGCGAAATTTCAACCAAGTCCTCAATACGCCGCAGAGATTTCTGGATGATTTTAGCGTGTTCGGGTCTGTTGTTGTCCGTGTCCTGGTTCTTCAACCCAGTTCGTGCGTCGGGTCATTCCGCCTTTCCGGCCGCCAACCATGTTTCGCTCGCCTCCATGATCGAAGATCGGACGCATGCGGAACCGGCGGCACCACAGCCTGGCGGCATCGGCCAACCGACCCTTTTGTTTGGCGTCGATACTGAACCTGTTGCTGATGGGGAGCTGCCGGAGCGATGGCGCCGCGTGAAGGCCGATATCGCCCGGGACCTCGAAACCGTCGCGCGTTGCCACGCGAATGGACCGTGTATTGCCGCTGCGCCAAGTCTCATTGCTATCGTTGCTGAAGGCATTGGCCATAGCGGCCGTGCACGCGTTGCCATGATCAACAGGGCGGTCAATCTTGCCATCACTCCCATGAGTGATCAGGCACAATGGGGCGTTCCGGATCGCTGGAGTGCTCCGCTTGAGACCCTCCAATCCAATCGAGGTGATTGTGAGGATTACGCGATAGTCAAATATGCCGCCTTGCTGGCAGCAGGCATTTCCCAAAACGATGTGAAGATCGTCATTTTCAAGAACCTTCTGCCAAGAGAAGATCATGCCGCCTTGGCGGCACACGTCGATGGTCAGTGGCTTATCCTGGACAATCGGACCTTGACGCTAGTGTCCGATAAAGACGTCAGCCGAGCGATCCCGGAGTACGTACTCGACCAGAATGGCGTCAGCCGATTTGTTCAGACGAGTCCTACCGTCGGCAGACACAGCTAATTTACGCTTGATGTTGTGCTCGTCATCCGCATTTGCCTGCACAACCATGTTCGTCCGAGGGCGACGGGCATCAAACACTAAATCCCTCGTATCAGGAGTCCATTCTCCGTTGTGGTCACATCCTCAATCCGAGGTCCGGTTGCGAGGCAAGCTTCGGATCAGCCGGCCAACGCAGACCAAGGTATCGTCTTCTGACTCCTTTCGCTCTCGGAGGCTTACCCCTGTGCAATTGAAGTAAAGGCTTCGGTCACGTTACGCTACTTGTAGACGCTGCCGCTAGCAGGCCAGAAACAAATCGCATTGCAATGCGACCGAGCGTGAGAGCCGGCCTAGCCGGCAATATCCAGACTTCAGATCGGAGAGCCACATGAAATTCATATTGGTGAATGGTCGGACGCCCTCGTCGCAATCTGCCTGTGCAGTCTGCAGTCGACCAATCAGAGCAGCCTATTTGCGAGATATCGGGACAGGGCTCTTGTTTTGTGATCACGGTTGTTTTGCCTCAGCACAGTCTGAAGATTCAGGGATCGGTCCCATCACGAGGCCCCAAGCTCGCGCGAGTCTGAAGTCGACCTTGGCCCCGCTGCTCGGTTGAGGTCTGCCTGGGCTGTCGAACTCACATTCGAAGATCAAGTCGGAGTTGATGCAGCGAAGCAGCGAGGCGCAAGCTTTCAAGCGGTCCGACTTCCACCAATGCCACGCTGAAACGACCTGTGTCTGCATGGAAGGAGATATGCTATGTTCCAAAAGGCTTTTCTGATCCTATCCGCGAGCGCAATTATCGGCGCGGGTGTAGTCGCGCCAACTGCTACGCTGGCACAGTTTCCCGGCCCCCCTCCACTCCCTGGGCCTGTCGGCCCTCCTCCCGGGCTCGGTGGTCCTCCACCTCAACTCGGTCTGGGCGGTCCTCCTCGCCCCCCTGGCCCGGGTGGTACTGCTCCTCGCCCGCTCGGCGCTCCTTCTGCCCCCGCTCGTGTGGGCGGCCCCTCAGGCTTCCACGGTGTTGATCGAGCCATTCAGGGTAGCGGTCGCCATTTCCAGGGCCGGACGGCAAGCTACGCCGGCGGCGGCATGAGCGGCTACGGCTACGACCGAGGCGGGTGGGCGCGCCGATGGGGACGTTACGGCGCGCAGGTCTACGGCAGCTCCGGCTACAGTGACGGTAGCGACAGCTACGCCCACGCTGACGGCTGCTACTATGTGTACAGCCAATACGCCGGACGACGCGTTCTGGTTTGTTCCCGGGACTGAAGCCGGCAGCATGACTTCGATATCAAGCGCGGCAAATCAACGGCCCTTGCCACGGACGAGAGGCTGCGCATCCGTAAGGAGCCGAGTGCGCCGCTTCTGACGGCGCTGGAAGCATGGCTGCGCGAACAGCGCTGCCGCCTGTCGCGCTCGACCTCAGTCGCCGGACCCGATCGACTACATGCTGAAGCGTTGGAACAGGTTTGCGCGCTTCATTGGCGACGGCAGACTCTGCCTCAACAATACGCGCGCAGTTGACGCAGCCGTTACCGCCAATTCAAAGTTGATCCAGCAGGTGATGTTGAACCTGATCGTCAACGGCATTCAGGCAATGAGTGATAATGGTGACCAATAGCACGAGTTGCAGATCACGACGGACACAGTGGGCTCCGAAGGTGTTCGCGTTGGCGTCCGCGGTCCAGGGCTGAGCCCGGAGGGCCTGGCGCGTCCCTTTGGCCCCCCGCGCTGATATCAGCGCTGTTGAGCCTCTAACAATTCGCGGCGGCAGGCTTCGGCGAAATCACGCAACGGATCCATCTCTTTGAGGAGCCCGGGAAGGTCGACAAATGCCCGGTTGGGAGAAAGGTAGGTTTCTACGATCAGCAGAACGGCCTTCTCAGCCGCCGCGATCACGTCTTCGTTCGACATCAATCTCATTCGTCCTATGAGCGCATAAACGCCCACGAGCTGCGAAATCTCCGACTTGTCTTTGGCTAGTGCATCAGCGTACAGCCTGGATGCTTCCTCAATAAATTTCTCGTATAGTTTCTGTCGTTGAGAATGAGCCTTTATGATGCGGCGAATGCGGTGCTTGCGCCGCTCGGCCGTCCAATTGGTCATAACCAGGGCCAGGCTTCCAGAGGCCGATCCCAAAAACGCGGTGACCGTAAAAATATGGGTCGTGTCCATACTTAATCGCTTTTCTGCTGCTCGTTTCCAACGGCGCCGCGTGTCCGCCGGTCGGGGCTATGACGCTCCGAGGCCTAAGCGACGGTCGAAAGAGGGAGGACCTTCGACTCAAGCGCTCTTTCGGGATCAACGCCGAACCAGACCGCTGCCTCCTTGAGTCGGTCCGCGACTTCGCCTGTGATCTCCGTTGGCGCTTCCAGGAGTTCGCGCAGTAGCTCGAACACCTTCCGCCTGTTATTCAAATTCTCGGATAGCAGACCCGGAATGGCCGCAACCGCCGCCTTCTGATCGAAGACCAGCATAAAGGATTGCTCGCGCACCAAGGTCTTGAACTCTGCAAGGCTCAGCGCCGTTAGTTCTGGCATGGCCGACCCTTTCCCATCAAGATGGCGAGTACGCAGGCGGCGGATCGCCTGAAACGCCCGCTCGTCGATTGCAGCTCGCGGCATGGCGATGTAGATCAAGGCGCGCACCACCGCTTCGCGGACGCCGCCTTTCCCGATTTTCGCCCTGATCTCCGCGATCCGGGCATTCGCCAGCTCGTTGTAAAGCGGGTTCGTCCCGGACAGGCGCTGCCGACGCGTGTCGGCCGGATCGATGCCGAGCGACCGCCTGCACGAGCGGTGAGCCATAAACTGTCAGAAACAGCAATTCGCTCATGGCGTCGCGCATGTCGCGCCAGGCGTCGAGCGCGGCGACGATCTGGAGCGATGCCGACTCCTGAAGCGCGGTGAACGGATTATCCGGGGCTGCCGGCGCGCAATTCTTGCGAACCTCATCCGCCATGGCACTCACTGGCGCCATGAGCGGATTGTCGTCTGAAAAGGTCTCGTATGGCAACCGCAAAGGGTGCAGCTTATCTATCAGCTCCGACACGGACGGGGACACCATGGCGCGCACGTAAGGCTGCAGGAAGGTGCGGTAGAGGGCGAGGTTGATCTCGGAGACTTTCGCGGCCGCCGCGAAGCGCCGTTCGTCCTCGGCATCGTTGCCGCCCAGCGCACGGATGTCGTCTAGCGTGCGTTCCTCGCAACGCATGATCCAATCACCGGAAAGCAGATCCTGGCTTCTTGCGCCGTCCGTCCGGGGCTCGAAGACGGCCTCGTAGAGGCCCGGCGGCAGCACGTCGATCAGATCGATGTTGTTGGAGAACTCGCCATACTGCTTGCGCGCGACGTCCGCCGAGACAAAGATCCCGAGATGTCCGGCGTTCTCGTGCATCGTGTATACGATCGTCTGACCATACGCCCGTATCTCATCGACGTCCCGGTAGAGATCGAGGATCCAGCCGAGTGCCTGCTGCGGCGGCGTGATGTTGTCGCCCCATGAGCAGAACACGACGGTGGGCGAGCGTACGTTGCGCAGGTCGATCGCAGTGCCATCCGAGGACGTCACGCGCCCCGCCGCCAGATTGTTGCCGACGAAAAGCTCGTCCACGATGAACTGGATTTCCTCGGCATTTAGCTTGACGTGCCCGCCCCACCAGCGCTCGAAATCGAGATAGCGCGACGCCTCGGAATCTACCTTTGTGTAGAGCTTATATTGCTTGGTCCACATCGCGTTGGCCGGGTTGAGGTTCTCGAAGTTCTGTACCAGCCACGCGCCATCGAATTTGCCGTTGCCGAAATCACTCGTGAGCGCCGTGAGCCAACTTCCGCCGAGCAGCCCCCCGCTGTAGCGCATGGGATTTTTTCCATGCACGCCCGCCCAGTACGACAGGGGCGACCCCGCAATAATGATCGGTCCGAACAAATCCGGCCGCATGGCGGCAAGCATCATCACAGCCCAGCCTGCCTGACAGTTTCCAATGACGCACGGCTTTCCGTTTGCATTCGGGATGCAGCGCGATGACACGCTCCAGGAAAATACGCTTCGGCGCGCGCGACGTCTTCGATCGTCTGCCCCGGCACCGGATCGGGCAGGAAGCCGACGAAATAGCAGGGATGGCCCGCTTTCAATGCGACGCCGATCTCACTGTCCGCTTTGAAGCCGCCGATCCCCGGACCATGGCCGGCGCGTGGATCGATCACCACGAACGGACGAAGATTCGGATCAATCACAACGGATTTTGGCGGGATGATGCGCACCAGACCGTAATTGACCGGCCGGTCAAGCTCCCGTCCGTCGAGCACAAGTTCGGACGCAAACTCGAGCACGTGCGTTACCGTCTTGGCCTTCTCGCGAAAGCCGTTACCGCGCTGACGCATGGTGTCCCAATAGAGCACGCTGCGTTGAGCCGCGTCGATCACGTACTCGACGGCCGGACCCCACCGAACCGGAAGTGCTACCAATGCCAAAGTCGGATTTTTCGGGGACCAATAACATGCCGAGTCTCCTTCGTGCGTTGAAACGCCAATGTTTGGCACCCGTTCACGCTGGACATCGGGCACTTTTTGCGGAGATTGCTGACCGCTCCGTTAGCGATTAGGTCAGGTGGCGACGTCGTACTCAATTCCGCCGTGGTCGTCCGAAGGCTCCCTTTTTTATGTTTCGACATACCGCAGTGTCGCGCTGCAATACCTTGGTTGCATCTTTGAAGCTGTCCGTCGCCACATGGACCGACCGGCTGCTGGCTACAGGTTCGGGCTAAGCTGATGGCAACGCTCGCACCAAATGGCTGAGAGCTATTGACATGCCGCTCCCGTGGCGTCGCCAACCGCGGACTCGGCATCTCCAGAAATAAACCAAAGACTTACTGCCCTACGTCCTTGGACAAGCCGTCGTTTCATCCAGCAAGATCCAGTAGCCAGCGGTGCAATAGATTCGCGCGAAACATCTGATCTACCTCCGTCAATGGCACTAAACACCCTGCTGCTGAGGTGTGCTGAAGTAAGAGGAAGGACGATGCCATACTGTATCGGTTTTGAAATAATGAACCTGCGAAAGCTTGTAACGGCGGAGGCCACGACTGCCAGACAAGCCCTCTTAGTGCTCGACCGGGTTCAAACACGCGATCAAGAACTGAAGTTCATAAGATCACCTCAGGAAGGCGAGATCGGCGTCGAAATGCTTCGACTCCTGGCGAAAGAAGAAAACGAGGAGCTAGGCCATTCCGCGGTCCGAAGTAGTTATCGCTTGCGCCGTTGAAACAAATCAAAGCGAGCAGCTGTGGCTTTAACAGAGCAAGGCCTCGCCCCTCGCTCGTCCGTTGATTGGAGTTTGCCAAAATGAAACCCATCTCTGCTGAGGAAGCTGTCGCCATGATCCCCACCGGCGCGAGGGTCATGGTCGGCGGATTCATGGGCGTAGGCACGCCGGAGCGCCTTGTGGACGAACTGGTCAGACAGCACAAGTCGGAGCTGACGGTGATCTGCAACGATGCGGGGCTCCCCGGCAAGGGCGTCGGAAAGCTGATTGACGCTACGCTGGTATCGGCCCTAACCGCGAGCCACATCGGCCTCAATCCTAAGGCGCAGCAGCAAATGATGGCAAAGCAGATCGCAGTGGACCTGGTGCCGCAGGGCACGCTGGTCGAGCGCATCCGCGCTGGCGGCTGCGGTCTCGGAGGCGTGCTGACCCCGACCGGCGTCGGGACAATCGTCGAGGCAGGCAAGCGGCGTGTCGAGCTCAATGGGAAGACCTTCCTGCTCGAGGCCGCGATGCGCGCGGATTTCGCGCTTATCCACGCGTTTGTTGCCGATCACCTCGGTAACCTGACTTATGTGCTTACCGCTCGTAACTTCAATCCGGTGATGGCAATGGCTGCCGACACGGTGATTGTCACGGCCGAACACATTGTTCCAGTCGGCATTGTCGCACCGGATCAAGTCATCACGCCAGCGCCCCTTGTCGACTATCTCGTAATGAACGGGTGATTCATGGACCCACAATCGCTGATCGCTCGGCGCGTCGCGCTCGAGCTTCGATCGGGAGATCTCGTCAATCTCGGAATCGGGATTCCGTCTCTCGTCGCAAACTACGTTCCAGCCGGTCGCCAGATATTTTTCCAGTCGGAGAACGGGTTGATCGGCACCGGGCCGGTTCCCGAGCATGGCATGGAAGAGCCGATGTTAACCGATGCCGGTGGACGCCCGATTGGCGCGTTGCCAGGCGCATGTACCTTCGACAGCGCGATGTCCTTTGGCTTAATCCGTGGCGGGCACGTCAACATCACGGTGCTCGGAGCACTGCAAGTCGATGCCGACGGCCATCTCGCGAACTGGATGATTCCCGGCAAGATGGTGCCGGGAATGGGGGGTGCCATGGACCTGGTGTCGGGCGCCGAACGCGTGATCGTGGCCATGCAGCACGCGGCGAAAGGAAAATCCAAGATCGTGCACAAATGCACGCTCCCGCTCACCTCCGCGCGGCCCGTCGATCTTGTCGTTACCGATCTCGCCGTGATCGGCTTCCCGGGCGGCCGAATGACACTGCTCGAGACCGCGCCAGGCATCCGCGTGGCGGAGGTCCTGGCTGCAACCGAAGCCGAGCTTTCAGTGCCCGACAACGTTCCGGAAATGAAGATCTAGATTCGTCGGCAATTAGGACGGGAGGGTCGGGCCAGTCTCAATCGATGATGTGATATCCGAGGTGATATACATGGCGTCGCCCGTGATAACGTCCGCTCCGGCTGGCGTGAGAATTCAGCGGTTACCGTGGGTGGGACATAGTCGATTGCGGCCAAGTCGCATGCCGAAGGCTTGCTCGGCGTCTTAAAGTCCTGGCAGCAGACGGCCAAATGGCGCAACACGTTCTGCGAGAGCGTGGCTGTGGGACCTTGTCCGCCGGCGGATCCAATTGGAGGCTGGAGGCATACCGTGGAAGCTATCGATCTGGTGGGGCGCAAGGGCCTCGTTGTCGGCATCGCCAACGAGCACAGCTTGGCTTGGGCGGCGGCTCAGCACTTTCGCAGCGCCGGCGCCGAACTCGGTATCACCTACCGCAATGACAAGGCCAAGTCGTTTGTGGAGCCACTTGCGCGAAAAGTCGATGCCGCCTTCATACTTCCCTGCAACGTTGGGTTCGCCGAGCAGGTCGACGCGTTGTTCACTGCAATTAGGGAGAAGTGGGGTCGGCTGGATTTTCTGTTCCATGCCATCGCCTGGGCACGCAAGGACGCGCTTCTTGGCCGCCTCACCGACTGCTCGGCCGAGCGCTTTTCCGAAGCCATGGTTGTTTCATGCCATTCGTTTATTCGAATGGCACAGCTCGCCGAACCGCTGATGGATAGGGGTGGAAGCTTGATCACCCTGAGCTTTTACGGCGCCGAAAAGGTGATCGACCACTACAACGTGATGGGCCCGGTCAAGGCGGCCTTGGAGACATCGGTACGGTATCTAGCTCACGAGCTCGGCCCCAAGGGGATCCGCGTCAACGCAATTTCTGCAGGGGCGGTCGCCACGCGCGCGGCGTCCGGCATCGAGCATTTCGACGAGCTCCTGAACGCAACCGCGATTACGGCTCCGCTTCGACGTACCGTGGAGTCGTCTGAAGTAGGCCGGACGGCCTTGTTGCTCGCCAGCGATTACACAAGTGCCGTGACCGGCGAAATCCTGCACGTCGACAGCGGCTTCCATATCGAAGGTATGGCGTTCCACTGAACATCTGCGCTCCTGCGCCGTGCATCGCAACAATCGCGACTGGGACGATTGGCTTCCATCATCATCATCAGGACGTCTGCGCCGCCGGTGTCTTGACAACCGCGGGTCCCATGAACCGCTCCTCTTTCCATGCACAGCGCATTGGGACTCGGCGTTGACCCGCAGGTGTTCTTCACGTCAGGAGCCCGGATCACGGGATGGGCAGATCTGGACGAGATTCGACACACTTCGAAAGGAGCGGCACGGCCGGGCTCAATCGATGATGTGATAACCGCCGTCGACATACATGACATCGCCCGTGATGAGTTTGGCGCCGTCGAGCGCTAGAAATGCGGTCGCTGCGCCTACATCGTCGATAGAGACCAGGTGACGCGCCGGAGCCTTCCTCTGCGCCCTCTCGAGCAATTCGTCGAATTCCGGAATGCCTGACGCTGCCCGGGTCGCGAGCGGTCCCGGCGAGATCGCGTGAACCCTGATACCTCTGGGGCCGACCTCGGCGGCGATATAGCGGACCGCGGCTTCCAGCGCCGCTTTCGCAACCCCCATGACATTGTAGTGCTCGATCACGGCCTGGCTACCGTAGTAGGTCATCGTGAACATCGTTCCGCCATTCTTCATCAGAGGCTCGGCAAGATGCGCCATCCGGATGAAGGACCAGCAAGATACATCCATGGTCTTGAGGAAACCATCGCGGCCAACGTCGATCACGCGGCCGTGCAGCGCTTCCTTCGGCGAGAAGGCAATCGAGTGCAGCAGAATATCAAGCTTGCCCCATTCCTTCTCGATCCGCTCAAACACCTTCTCCGTTTGTCCTTCGAGGTCGACATTGAGCGGCATGAAGATTGGCGCCTGAAGCTCCTTGGCGAGCGGTTCGACATATCGCTTGGCCCGCTCGTCAAGATAGGTCACCGCGAGTTCGGCGCCCAAGGCTCGAAAAGCGCGCGCGCATCCCCAGGCGATCGAGTGTTCGTTGGCAATGCCGACGATCAGCGCCTTCTTGCCTTTGAGGGCGACCTTAGTTTCAGGAAGGACCGGAATGTTCATGATGCTCTCTCCCGTCCTGCATTCGAGCGCTTGGACCGAAGCACCGACATTGTGTGCTCGGCGATCATTCGCTCTTCATCGGTTGGAACGACATAGACTGGAATAGGGCTGCCGGCCTCCGAGATCTTCAGCGCGTGCTTGGCGTTCTCTCCTTCGTCGAGGGAAACGCCAAGCCACGCAAGCCTCTCGGCGATGCCGGCGCGGATAGTGGCTGAATTCTCGCCGATTCCTGCCGTGAACACGAAAGCATCGACGCCGCCCAAAGCGGCTGCAAGCATGCCGGCGCAGAGCCCCACCCGGTATTCGAAATACCTCACCGCAAAAGCCGCACGCGGATCGCTACTCAATTGCAGCTCCCGCATGTCATTGCTGATGCCCGACAGTCCCTTCAATCCGCAATCGCGGTACAAAAAGTTTTGCGCGTCGGCCGGCTTCATTCCCTTGACCGTCAGGAGATAGAGAACCACACCCGGATCGATCTGGCCCGGCCGTGTCCCCATCGCCAATCCATCGAGCGCCGTGAAGCCCATTGTGCTTTCGACGCTGCGGCCGCGTCGCAAGGCACACATCGAAGCGCCGCTGCCCAGATGAGCGACGATGACGCGGCCACCCGCGACCTCGGGCACGAGCGTGGGAAGGGTCTTGGCAATGTATTCATACGAGAGCCCGTGGAACCCGTAGCGCCGAACGCCCTCCTCGTGAAGCTGATGGGGTATCGCGTAGCAGTCCGCGACGTCGTCATGGCCTCGATGAAAAGCCGTATCGAAGCAGGCAACCTGCGGGAGCTCTGGAAAGCTCGCAAAAACCGTTTTGATCGGCGCGAGATTATGCGGCTGGTGCAACGGCGCCAGCGGAATCAATCGCTCCAGTCGCGCAACCACTCCGTGGTCGATAAGAACGGGCCGGTCATAATCGGGACCTCCATGAACCACGCGGTGCCCGATGGCGATCGGCACGACCCGATGTTCCTCGCGCAGCCAGGATTCTGCCACCATCAGTGCGGCGGGCACGTCCGCGACACGTTCGAGGGAATAGCGGATGTCGGCCAACGTCTCCCCGTTAGATCCGGTCGCACGCAAACGAGGCAGGGTTCCAATCCCGTCAACCTGACCCTTGAGTTGCCGGCGAATGGCGCCATTGCCATCCAGCGCGAAGACCTGAAACTTCACGCTGGACGAACCCGCATTGACCACAAGGATTGTCTCCATGGCCATCACGCGACGGCCTTGGCGGCACAGTGAGGTGGCGCAAGAGTAGTACCAGACAGAGTCTCGCAGGGCATCGTCGGCATGTTTGACATCCTATTTGTCGTTGCCTCGTGGCGCACAGCATCAAGCGGTCGAAACAGCCCCTTGCACATAGGATGCGGGCGCGTCCCTCATTCGTGTCCGAACGCTCAAGGCGAGCTGCCTCAGACCATGGAGTGAAGGAGCGGGGAATTGTATTCGGTCGCAAAGCTGCCTTGCGACTTTACGTCGGCGCAAGTCACTATGTCCCCCATACCAGGAACAGTCCGGCATCACCGGGAATGCCATCTGAAAACTCGATAATTTGCGCGGCAAGGCCAAATCCATGCGGCTTCAGATCGCGCTGCCAGCGCATATGGATTTCAGCAGCTTCACCTCTGAGGGTTGCCGGCCAATTAGGGTCAGGCGCGTTGATGCAGCGGCCTCCATCGCTGCAAAGTTGGCTAGGAAAGCGCAATAGCAGGAACTCCTTTCGCCCGTGCTCGGCCGCGTCGCGTGCCTTTCGCAGGAGGTCATGCCACTGTTCATCGGAGACATGTTGAGCGAGCAGGTCAGTCACTTTGAGGCGTTGCCGCTCCGCAGCAGCGCGCGTATACTCGAGCTGTTTCTGTCTTTCCTGTTGTTCAAACCCCCCAACGGCGCGTCGGAAATCCGCGGCTTCCAAGTGATCGCCCGAACGCTCAGAGGTACGTATTAGCGCATCAGGTGTCGCCGCTTTTGGGTGCCTGGTGGCCAGAAAATGCGCGTCCAGATTATCGAACGCTAAGGCGAGGAATCCCTTTGATGAGGCCGATTGCTGGGCATGAGGGTGCTCTGCCAAAACGCGCAGCAGATCGGCACGACTTGCGATACCAACAACCCGGCCGTCCTGAACGACCGGAACGCGTTTTATTCGACGCGTGGCGAGTAGCTGCGCAATCTCGGTTACATTGGTGTCCCGGTGTACAGTCACAACCGGGCAAGTCATGACATCTGTTGCCTTCTGACTAGGGGCCTTGAGATTGGCAAGGAAATCCCGATTGAGCGCTTCGCCTTCCGCAAGCAGATCCAGCCACCAGTCCCGCCGGGCCTCTCGCTCCACCTCGCGACGAGGTATCAGATCGCCTTCGCTAACCATACCCCGGAGCGCGCCGCTCTCGTCGACAACAGGGACAGCGCTGATGCCGTTCTCAACGAGTACCCTGGCAATCTGGCTGATAGACACATCAGGGCCTACCGAGACGACATTGTGGGTCATAACGTCAAAGGCTTTCATCGTCGAATAGACCCTATCATTCGGCTGCAAGGACTCGCGAGGATGTTCAAGCGGCGCGCTAGCGGTCATGGAAAACGCTTTCATTCTTGATCTCTCGGTTCACCAGTTGGTCTCGAAAATCTTATGCTGAGCGATATGAATAGCCCGATGCTGGACCTGAGCTACGACAACCTTTCGTTTGGGGAGGGGATTGCGCTCCGGCTTCTTCGGGTCGCTGGCGCTCGTTTGCCTATTCGACGGCAGAACGAGTTGCGCAAAGCTTTCCCGAATGCGCGAATCCGGCATGACAAACGGTGCTGGCGCGACAGGACTGTCATCTTGCGCCGCAATCACCGGCGCAATCATGCGCTGACTTGTATCGATGACCACTGCCGGAGGTCTCTTCAATTCGGAATGGATCCGGATCACGGGAAGGTTGGGACCGGAAGCGCGGCTCTCCCTCGCCGGCGGCGGAAGCACAGCGTCCAGAAGAAACAGCAGCGCAAGCAGTCCTCCGCCGACAAACAGGAAATAGCCCCGCAGCGGCAATTCCTGATTGGTCATCGCCTGCGCCTGCATCCGTCGACCGGAAGGCTGTCTCACCATAGTTGTCTCCGACCAAATCATTCGAAAAACGAAAAGCTGCTTTCGAAAGCTTTCGCGCAATAGTCAGGCCGCAAGTTCTTTGAGCGGCTCTGGCGCCATGGCGAGCTTGGCCAACGCCGCCGACGCAAGCCGGGCTCTCAGTGAATCGGCGCGGCTCGTCAGAACTATCGGAACGCGGGCGCCAAGCACGAGGCCTGCGGCGGTAGCACCCGCAAAGTAGATAAGCTGCTTCGCAAGCATATTGCCCGATTCAAGATCTGGGACGAGCAGAATGTCGGCATCACCTGCAACCGGCGAAACGATGCCCTTGGTGCGAGCAGCATCGGGGCTGATGGCGTTATCAAAGGCGAGCGGTCCATCCACTTTGGCGCCGATGATCTGGCCACGGGCGGCCATCACGGTCAGCGCGGCAGCATCGAGCGTTGCGGGCATATTTGGATTGACCGTCTCAACGGCGGCGAGCACTGCGACCTTTGGTTCGCTGTTGCCGAGCTTTCGCATGAGGTCAACGGCGTTCTGGCAGATTTGGCGTTTCTGGTCGAGGGTGGGCTGGATGTTGACTGCCGCATCGGTGACGATGAGCGGCTTGCTGTAGGCGGGCACGTCCATAGCAAAGATGTGGCTGATGCGCCGTTCCGTTCGCAGACCGGACCCCACCGCAACGAGCGGGCCAAGCAGTTCATCGGTGTGCAAGCTGCCCTTCACAATGGCTGCGACTTTTCCGGAAACCGCAAGTTCGGCTGCGCGAACGGCAGCGGCATGGCTGTGTGGGACCAACTCGATAATAAAACCGTCGAGTGCAACCTTTGCTGCGTCCGCGGCCTCCCGCATTTTTGCCTCCGGGCCGATCAACACCGGTTCGAACAAACCTTGGTCCCGAACCTCTATCGCGGCGAGAATCGCGTCTGGCGAGCAAGGATGGACGATCGCGGCGCCGATCGGTGGAAGGCTCCGCGCTTGCTTGATGAATGCGGCATAGCGATCGTGCCGGTGGACCGAGATGTCGGGCAGGTTGGCCTGGGGCCATTCCACACTTCGGTCGGGAGCGAGCACGGTCGCCAAACCCGTCACGACCTGCTCACCCCTCTGATTGGTGCAGACCGTCTCAAACAGCACAACGCGTTGCGGCCGCTTCTCCTTCACGGTCACGGTCGCGGTGACCATGTCGTCTGGCTTAACGGACTTCAGAAATTTCAAATCCTGTTCAAGGTAGATCGTACCGGGTCCGGGCAACCTAGTGCCGAGCACAGCCGATACCAGGGTACCGATCCACATGCCGTGAGCCACAACGTGACCGGACAGACCGGTCGCAGCGAAGGCCGTGTCCAGATGCGATGGATTGACGTCTCCGGAAACCTTCGCGAACAGATCAATGTCATCACGTGCTACGATGCGCACGATGGACGCAGTGTCGCCCACCCGCAATTGATCGAAAGTTCGGTTTCTTAGCACTGCCGCGTCCATCGCATCACCTTTTGTAATTCCTGGCGCGTCGCTAACCGCGGATACCAATTTGCAGTCGAGCCTGTCGGAGCCGGCGTGACGCGTTCCGGTGTTGATTGGTAAGAATGATAGACGGGATGGTTCGCGTGAATCTATTGCGCCCTTGGCTGGCTGATTTTGCCTAAGGCCAAATCGGCTGGCTCAGGGACGTAACGCGCTAATACGTTGGTTTAAGTTTCGAGGCCCAGCGCCGGTGTGGTGATGATGTCAGCCACTGCGTCGGACATCTATCATCGAAGCATCGGGCTCCTAGAGTTTTTCGGGATCATTTGAAGGTGCTTTTGCGACATTCGCATTGTGCCGATTATTGAATTTCGCAACCGGGAGTCGCCAGCCGCGCTTTATCGCCATGACGCGGAGCGAGAAGCATAAAATCAGCGCTACCGCCGTAACCGGAGCGACCGGAAATTCTAGCATGTGCCCAACTACAACGATGGTAGCGGCTGCCAGTGCCGCGACGGCATATAGTTCTGCACGAAGCACCGTCGGAATCTCCGCTAGCAGCACGTCACGGACCATGCCGCCGCCGATCCCGGTCACCATGCCAAGCACTATCGCCATGATTGGGTTCAGTCCGTGGGCCAGCGCTTTCGATGCGCCTGTGACGGCGAAGAGCGCAAGACCTGCCGCGTCGAAAATAAGAACGGAGTTCGACATCCGCACGATCCAGGACGAAAAGTAGAAAGTGATGAGGCCGGCAAAAAGCGACACGCCGAGATAACGCCAGTCGTCAACCGCGCCGGGAGGAACGACGCCGATCAGAAGGTCGCGGGTGATGCCTCCCGAATTCGCCGCCGCGAACGACAGCACCAGCACGCCGAACAGATCAAGCGCTCGCTTGACTCCCGCCAGTGCGCCGCTCAGCGCGAAGACGAAGGTGCCGATCAGATCGAGCACAAGCGGAAGCTTCTCCATGATACTGCTTCCCGGCGTTATACCGGTAACCAGGCGCGGGTCGCGACGACCAGCGTTTCCACACCGGTTTGCAACGTGGGGTGAAGAACGGGTGCGAATTTCGGACTGTGGTTCACCGGAAGTTCATTGAGCTTGTTTGCCGCTTTAGCCGTTGCGTAAGCTTCCGGATCGGTGCCGCCGACGAACCAGAAAACCGAAGGCACGTGCCATTCGGTCCCGAAGGATCCGAAGTCTTCGCTGGCAGGGGCCGGGCCCGTTGCCCTTACGCGCTCGGTGCCGAAATGTCCCCGGAATGCGTCCACCACTCGTTTGCTGGCGTCCCGGTCATTTACATTAAGAGGATAATGATCCAGCGACGTGATCTCCGGTTTGCGAGGGGCGCCGGAGGCTGCCGCCTCAGCATTGACGATCCGCTCAATGGCATTCAATACGCGCGTCCTTACGCCGGCGTCGAAAGTCCGCACATTGAGTTTGATGATGGCCTCTTCCGGAATGACGTTTTCTTTCGTTCCCGCCTGCAGTACGCCGATGGTCACGACCGCTGCCTCCGCAGCGGCGATCTCGCGCGAAACGATGGTTTGCAACCGCATCACCGTAGCGGCCGCCATCACCACCGGGTCGATGCTCGCCTGCGGCATTGATCCGTGTGCGCCACGACCGAAGAGGCGGATCTGCAAGCTGTCCGCTGCCGAGGTGATCGCACCCGCACGTCCGGCAACCGTGCCCGACGGCCCCACCATGACATGCTGGCCAAGGACCACATCCGGTTTCGGGAAGCGCTTGAACAAGCCGTCGTCGATCATGGCCTGCGCGCCTTCCGCCGTCTCTTCGCCGGGCTGAAAAACCGCCATTATTGTCCCGCGCCACGTCTTCCGGGCCTCCGCGAGCAATTTGGTGGCACCGACGAGCCAGGTCACGTGCATATCGTGGCCGCACATGTGCCCCACAGGGACTGTGTTTCCGTCGTGATCCTTCGCCGTAATGTTGCTCGCATAGGGAAGCCCGGTTGCTTCCTCCACGGGCAGCGCGTCCATGTCGGCGCGCAGCATGACGGTCGGCCCGTCGCCGTTCCGAAGCAGGCCGACCACGCCAGTCTTGCCGACGCCCGTCGTCACTTCATAGCCGGCCGCTCGCAGACGGTCCGCAGCGAGTTTCGCCGTCCGCATCTCTTGCATCGATAGCTCGGGGTGTGAATGCACATCCTTGTAGAACTCAGCCAAATCTGGAAGCAGACCTTCAAGATTACGAAACGCCAGATCGGAAGGGTTGGCTTCGTTCGTATTCATGGACTGTCTCCATCGCAGGCCTAAAGCAAGGCTAGCTTTTCCCGATGCTTTTCTTAGTGCAAGTAATTTGCGCGGGATGAAGTCAAGTGAGCGTGAAGTCATCGTCCGCAACTGACTGAAAGACTTCTGCCGCGTTGCACCGCGTTGCAGCAAAGCGGCGGCAACCACATCGCCTACCGGCTAGTCTCCATTGAGTGCTAGGCAGGTCCCGAAGTCCGCGTTGGGTCAACCGCGTCATTTCGACCGTGCGCCGCTCACTTCCGGTCTCTTCCCCGATTAGCCGACATTGGTTGCCGCAAGAGAAGAAAAGTGCGAGGCCCGGATGAGGGTGGCCGGGCCTCTGCAAACACCTCAGCAGCACCCTCCATGCCGCTCGGCAAATGCTGGACTTTCGCTAGCACTATGTCCATTCGGCGCATTGATCTAAGGCAATGTGTCGGTTACCGCATCGGCCAGCTTTTTCAGCTCGCGATCAATCCGCTGCCGAACTCTGCGGGCATTGCCGATCAAGTGCCCGAACCTTGGGGCGCGCGGCTAGAAATTATGCTCCGAGAGCTGGGTGGAATTTATCTGGCTTCAAATCGCTATCGCGATCATTGTACTCCGGTTGATCATCTGCGTGCCGTTCCATCTCTGGCGACTAGCAAGAGATCGCAAGCGTTACTGATAGATTACCCGGGCGGCCCTTTGCGGGGAGACGTCTCACCGTCAAGCCAATCTTGCTCCTCGGCCAACGCTCTCCAAGCGGCCTCCATGCGCTTGTACCGCTTATGCGCCGCATCGTCAGTCGCACGTTCTGCGAGCTGCGCGCAATTCTCGGCGTTCTCTCGAAAATGGTCTGATTGTTTCACGGTGTCCCTCCGAGGGAAGGACATATGAGAGCAGGGGGTGTTTACAACACGGTGGCAGATGACACTTTATTCACGCTGATGAATGCCGGTTCAGACGAATTGCAACGTCGGCCTTCGGACGATTCGGTCATCAATCCCGTAATTCGACAATCTCACAGGTGAGTACGACTAGCCAGCTTTCCGCCGTCCGGTCGAACGCTCCGGTTTGGCCGCTTTCTTCGCCGTCGGTTTCTTGCCGCCAATAGGTAGCAGCATCTCCTTTTGCCCTACGGAGGCTTTGCGGGGCTTCTTTCCTTTCGCCGGGGCTTCGTTGGCGATGCTCCTCTTCAGCGCATCCATGAGGTCTACAACGTTCTCGCCGCGGGGTCGGGGCTTGGCGCCGATCGTCTTGCCGTTTCGCTTGGCGTTGATAAGTTCGGTCAGAGCCTCTTCGTAGTGGTCCTCAAACTTCTCCGGCTCGAAGTCGGCCGCCTTTTGGGTGACGATATGCCTGGCCAGGTCGAGCATGTCCTTCGTGACTTTCACATCCTGGATGTCGTCGAAGTATTCCTTCTCGTCCCGAACTTCGTAGGGGTAGCGCAGCAGCGTCCCCATCAAGCCCTTCCCCAAAGGCTCCAATGCAATGATGTGCTCCCGATTGGTCAAAACCACGCGGCCGATTGCGACCTTATCCAAATTGCGGATGGTTTCGCGGATGACCGCGAAGGCGTCGTGTCCGACTTTGCCGTCCGGCACCAAATAGTAGGGGCGGATGAGGTAGCGCGGGTCTATGTCGATCTTCGGGACAAACTCGTCGATGTCGATCGTGCGGGTGGATTCCAGGGCAATGTTTTCCAACTCGTCCTTCGACACTTCAATGTAGGTGTCGGTGTCGACCTTGTAGCCCTTCGTGATGTCTTCGTTGGCAACTTCCTCACCCGTGTCCGCGTCCACCTTTGCATACTTGATACGGTGACCGGTCTTTCGGTTGATCTGGTTGAAACTGATCTTCTCGGAATCGGAGGTGGCCGGATACAGAGCGACCGGGCAGGTAACAAGCGAAAGGCGCAGAAAGCCTTTCCAGTTGGCACGGGGGGCCATTCAAATACTCCAAACGCTACAGAACCCGGATTCAAGACGATCTCAGCTCGTTGGTTCCGACATCGGGGGTGTTCATTTGGCGGAACACCTAATCCTAGCGGCTTGCCCGTTTGTTCTTCTTATGTTCTTATGGGCCAACGAGGGGCATCCCATGGAAATTACGGCTATCCGCGCTGAGATCGAGCACATGCGCCGCCAGATACTGCGGCAGCAAAGAGAAATTCGCGACCTGCAGCGGGCAGGGATTCCGAACAACCTCCGCAGACGAATTGCTCGGCCGAATGCAGTCCAAGGTGGATGAGCTTTGCAC
Source organism: uncultured Alphaproteobacteria bacterium (assembly GCA_963831585.1). Taxonomy (GTDB): domain Bacteria; phylum Pseudomonadota; class Alphaproteobacteria; order Rhizobiales; family Xanthobacteraceae; genus Bradyrhizobium. Next base: position 568,526 of record CAWHRA010000032.1, read on the forward strand.
CGAGCGCGACCGGCAACTGGGCGAACAGCGCAGAAAATATCCCGTTGCTGACAAAGTCATTCACGGGCCGATCGAGCGGCGCTTCCGATGAATTGGTACGACCAAGATGCCGACAACCCGCCCTGGATCCGCGCGCTTGCCGACGTCCGGCACATGGGGACACGTGAGGGATACTGCTACCATCATGTGCAAGCGATCATGCTTGCGATCGACCAATATGCGGAAACCGCGTTGGGCAATCGGAATTACTTCTTGAATCGACCGCACGGCATCGGCGGAATGAAGGACAATATCCCCTAGGTCCGCGTGAGCGAGATTTTCAGGGTTTCACCAAAGCGGACCTTCGCCGATCCATTGTTATGGAATGCCCGAGATTAACCCCTGGTGTATTAGAGCAGCACTTCATTTTTAGCGCACATACATCGCAGTCGAACTTTGAGGCGCAATGGCGCAGCGTAGTGCCATCATGTACCCTACCAGTGGTGTGCAGCACCTTGTTGTCAGCGCAGATGTAAACGCCTCGCTGATTGTGACAGCATAGGTAGGTTCATTCCTGGGAGCACACGCGGGTCAATTCCGGCGAGCGCCAAGCGCAAGAACAGCGCCGCATGTGATCCAATTCATACCTGGATCATTTCCTCGAAATATAAATTGGCGGCAGACATCCTATTTAAACGGCTCAAGCGTGTGCGCCAGCAGGGAAACTGCCGGAGGCGGGAAGATGCATTTCTGCGAAAATCAGTTCCAATCGAACCAAACCCTTGAAGGGAGTGACGGTCGTGGAGACATCATGCATGACAAGAGCTGTGAAGGTTCTGAAGTATCTTCGCCGCACGCTTCCCAAGACCATTCCGCGTTCAAGCCTGCACGCGCTCGAAAAGCTGCCTCCGACAGTGTTGTCCGGTCTTCATGCCGCGTCGAATTGGGATAGCATTACCCAGGACCAGAAGCTCAAAGACTGGCTCCGTACGAATGCGATCCCCGCGCCTAAAGCAACGGTCTCCGGCCAGCTTTTTTATGGGACATTAGTCTTTGCCCAGATAATATTTGTTCGTGCCAATCAGCCTGATTTCTGCGTGAGCATGGCGGATACACAGACTGCTGTCAGCTATGCAACCCTGGCGGTCGTGCCCATCCAAAGTTACGCATCCCAATACGGCCCGAGCTCGGTAACTGTCTCGCCGACGGTTATCCCATTCACCGCGAACCTAAATGGCAATTCCTTCACCGAGGCGGAGTTGGAGGGTTGGGTAGAGCAAGTCGCGCAAATCGCGCGCAGCAACCAAGTGGTCAATCCCTGCGTCGTGATACTGCACGACAGATCACTGCCGGCTACCCCAATCTACACGGATCACTCCGACGCCTATCATTCGAATACATCGGATGGAACACCATTCTGCTACTCTCTTGTGTTTGGACAAAATTTGTCTGTCGCCGACAACAATCACACGTTTCCTAACAGGCCAAACGACAAGGTCTATGCTCACATTCTCAGCCATGAGATTGCCGAGATGGTCGTCGATCCATTGGCAAGTTCCAATAACCCGGAGGTGTGCGATGCATGCGCTGGCAATTGTAACAACATCCAATTTGATTTGTTTGACCAAAACGGCGTCTTTATCGGAGGGACCACTGACACGATATTGGTCACCGGCTTTAGTTTCTTCATAAATTCCATCGTTAGTCCCGGCGCATACGATCCTGCGACGCAATGCGTCATCCAGGGCGGAAACAGCTCAAGCGCGTGCATCTATCCGCCGCCTCAAATTTGGCACCATCTGTCTCCGATCCCAGGACATCAGCTGCAGGCGGATTTCGATTGCTCCGGTCTGCAGAACAGCGGTCGATCCGTTCGCAGCGGCGACGTTGACGGTGACGGCCGGGCCGAAGTCATTGTTCAGATCGATGCGGCGCACTCGGGCGGCAACGATTTCTGGGTGATGAAATTCAACCCCGCGGCGGTGAGCTGGCAGCACCTGTCGCCAATCCCGGGTCATACGCTGCAGGCGGATTTCGACTGCTCGGGCCTGCCGAACGCCGGTCGATCGGTCTGCGTCGGCGACGTCGATGGTGATGGCCGGGATGAAGTCATCGTTCAGATCGATGCAGCCCATTCGGGCGGTAACGATTCCTGGGTGATGAAATTCGATCCCGCCGCGTTTAGTCCCGCGCACTGGCAGCATCTGTCGCCAATCCCCGGCCATACGCTGCAGGCGGATTTCGACTGCTCCGGTTTGCCGAACGCGGGTCGATCGGTCAGCATCGGCGACGTCGACGGTGATGGCCGGGATGAGGTGATCATCCAGATCGATGCGGCGCACTCGGGCGGCAACGATTTCTGGGTGATGAAATTCAACCCCGCGGCGGTAAGCTGGCAGCACCTGTCGCCAATCCCGGGTCATGCGCTGCAGGCGGATTTCGACTGCTCGGGCCTGCCGAACGCCGGTCGATCGGTCTGCGTCGGCGACGTCGATGGTGATAGCCGGGATGAAGTCATCGTTCAGATCGATGCGGCGCACTCGGGTGGCAACGATTTCTGGGTGATGAAATTCGACCCCGCCGCGTTTAGCCCCGCGCGCTGGCAGCATCTGTCGCCAATCCCGGGGCATCCCCTGCAGGCCGATCTCGACTGCTCGGGTTTGCCGAACGCCGGCCGATCGGTCTGCGTCGGCGATGTCGACGGCGACGGCCAGGCCGAGCTCATTATTCAGATCGACGCGGCGCATTCGGGCGGCAACGATTTCTGGGTGATGAAATTCGACCCCGCCACGGCAAGCTGGCGGCACCTGTCGCCGATCCCGGGTCATACGCTGCAGGCGGATTTCGACTGTTCGGGCCTACCCAACGCGGGTCGATCGGTGAGCGTCGGCGATGTCGACGACGACGGACGCGCGGAAGTGATCGTACAGATCGATGCATCGGGTTCGGGCGGGAATGAGTTTTGGGTGATGAAATTCGACCCGGGCACGGGAAGCTGGACGCATCTTGCACCGACCGGCGATGCTCTGGAGGCCGATTTCGCGTGCTCCGGCCTGCCGCATGGCGGTCGATCGGTCGCAGTCTGCGATGTCGATGGGGACGGCGGCGCGGAAGTGATCGTACAAATCGATGCATCGGGTTCGGGTGGGAATGATTTTTGGGCCATGAAATGGACCGGCAATTAGCAGGTACCGTGCCGAGGTTGCAGTACTCGAACAGCCGGTCAGTCACCTCCGAGTGTTTGAAGCGGCTGGCCTGCCCGTCGAGCACCAACAAAGTTTGAGTTGGTCATCAACCTCAACGCAAAAGCACTCGGCCTCGAATTGTCGCCGACGCCCCTCTCCCGCGCCGACGCCGACCAGTTGAAGCCGCCTCCCAACACGGACATTCGTCGATCGAATGTTATGGAATTCCCGCAGGCTTGGCGCTTCCTAGGAGCCTCTGGTTACGTTCCAGTGTCCAAAATACCGATATTCTTACACGACTTCAAATTTTTATTATCACCTCCAGCTTCGGTGCCCCTACAGAAACCTCGGAGTGTTGCACGAGATGTTGGACGTTTTTGTTGGACGAAAGCTGGCGTACTTTGGGCCGAGGGCCATTGCGAGAAAGCTTCCCGCGCTGCGCTGACCGGGCCGTCTGGCCATCTTGCAGCCGAGGGCTTATGGCCCCAAGCCGCTTGCATCCGCTGGTTGCGTGCGATCTATTGAAAGCCATGAAGCAGAGACACGCATCCACCTGGATTGCGGACCGCGAGAAGTACGCGCTTCTGGGGCTGGCCGTAAAAGTGACCGACCCCAACATCGGGAAACTCAACCTCGCGCCCCATTTCCGGATCATCGGCGAGAGCGATTTCACGATCCCGGATGAATGGCGGGAGTGGCTCGGCAGCATCCGCGTCGAAGAAGTCGAGGCCTGCGATCTCTTCATCGCCGCGAAGGTGAGGTCCGCTACGCCCGATGTCCTGGACGGCGAGAATATCCTGCTCAGCAATCGCGTATGGGGCTTTTACCGGGGCCTCCTCCTCAGCAGCACCTTTGCCACGGCGCACAAGCCGGTTGTGCTGACGGGATCGTGCCGGGACGGTGTTGTGGGCTTGCGGCAGCAGCAGGATCTCGACGCTCCGATGCCCAATGACTTCCGGCCCTACCCCGACGTGCCGGCCGAGGCCTTCAGGCAGGCCGCGCAGATCGCGGAACGCCTCGAATGGATGTCAGCGAGCCGGCAGGGAAGCAACCGCTGGCGCTTCCACCGCGTCCTGCACCTCTATTCTGAGACCCGGGCCGAGCAGGAAATCCTTGAGCGCATCCATCAATACACACGGTGCATCGACGGCTTCGTCACGACAGGACCGGGCGAAGGCCGGAAGCATTTCAAGAGCCGGACCGAGCTATTCATCGGGCCGCGCCATCACGAGCTGATGGGCGAGATTTATGATGTCCGCAGCTCAGTCGAACACCTGCACGAGGACCGCTATCTCGATCCGCTGCTGCGGGCGATGCAGGTCGATCTCACGAAGAAAGAAGCGATCATCGAACATATCGCCCGGGCGACCCTCGCCCGCATCGCTCTCGATGAAACCCTCTGGCAGCACTTCACCAACAAGGCGGCGCTGGCGGACTTCTGGGCGAAGCCGGCGGCCGAGCAGCAGGCGATCTGGGGACCGCCGATCGATCCCATGGAAGCGCTGGCCGAATTTGACGAGCGCTTCTTGCCTAAGGTCTGAGCGCGCTATCAGCGGCCAGTCATGCCGGGAAAGAATACGCTGTCGAAGATATCGGCGTCTTGTTGGAGCGTCTCGCGCAGGCGAATGGTCGCTTCGTGAGGCGTATCAAGCCGGCCAAGGAAGGCAATGCAGGACCGAAGCGCACTGGTCGCGTTGTCTCGACGGGCGGGACGAAAAAGCTTCCGGCTCGGGCTTGGGCGCTTTTCAATCCAAGTGATGGGCTGGTTCTCAACTGCAGCCGGTACGAACGGCGGCGAGGCATCTTCAAGAAGGTCGGCTGCGATTTCGCGGCTGCGGCTCGCGCTGTCTTTAAGGGGGTTCAGGTGTGCCGTCATAGGCTTCGCGCATTTCCTCACCCAAGACGCAAATCTGGTAATAGGCCTCTTCAATAGCGTGTCCCAGCAAATCGTCCGTGTGTTGGTACCTCATCAGATCGCTCCCTGCCCGGCCGGACCATCCACGAGGCGGCCGCCGGGCAGCCCACAAAAAAGTACCTATGCGGCGGATTGTGGGCATGCGAGAAGACAACCAGGGCTAAGACCCGGCGGAAACCGGATGGACGGCCCTCAGACACCTAAACCGGCAACCGTAGTGCCGCAAGGCGGGAGGATGCGCGGTGTCCCCATGTTGCCTGAAGTTAATTTTCGAGAGGTTGTGCATGAGACCGCTGCAACGTGGTTTACATCGATGAGGACATGAAGGACCTCTGGCGTGCTGATTTCTTCCTGGCGGCAAGCAAGATGGTAGAAGCGCGCCGTGCGCTCGGTGACGAACTTGAAGGTTCCTATTTAACGCGTGCTGGACGACCCGAAAGCGAGTGCAATGGCGAGACCGGTTAACAAGGCACCCGCCCAATAGGCAGTGATAGCGGCCGCCGCGAAGCGGCGGAGCCCCTTGCGCGAGTACCTCCAGCGAGCGACACACAATCGTATGCCATAGGCAGCGCGGCGCCTGGCCTGTCCGCATCAGCAAGGCCTTTCGCAATGGCACATTGCGGGCTTTAATCAGCCAATGGATGATCCGGCTACGATAACAGGACCGGCAGGGCTGACACCGTACAGCCCTGATTGGCTTAACGCACTGAGTGAAACTGACCGACAATCCCTGCCGTTACGGAATTTCTCGCGGTCGCTACATGACGACGGCGGCGAACATGTCGCTTGGTTGCTTTGGAGTGTCCAAGCAAAGACGGAGCCTACACCGCTGGAGTACCGGCAAGGATCGATGTTCTTCCTGGATTGTGGTCGTGGTTCCTTCGCCGTTACTGCAGGCCATGTGTTTCAGCAATTTCAGAAAGATCGCGCTGAGCGCCGGGTACGCGGGTATCAGATCGGAAATATCGGGTTCGACCTAGAAGAGAGATTGATCGATTGCGGGGCCGATAGGAAGATCGATATTGCGACCTTCCATATTACGCCTTCCGAGATTGCAGCCGTCGGGAAAAAGGTCATTCCCGGCACCAACGGCATCTGGCCCCAACCGCCGAATATCGGCGAAGTTGTATATTTTGGCGGCTTTCCAGGATGCGAACGCATCGAGGTCGGAACACGAGAATATTCATTCGGTCTTCACAGCGGAATGGTTCCCCTCACCGACTTCACAGACCACCAGCTCGCCTGCCGTTTTGATCGACATTACTGGGTCGATGTACGAGGGCTAGGCTTGCCGCCGGTCGGCTATGATCTGGGCGGCGTCTCTGGCGGCCCCATGCTTCAGCCGGTCTACCGCGACGGCGTATGGGGATGGCGCCTCATCGGCGTGATCTCGGAAGCGATCATGGCCGAGGAGTTTGAGAGGATCACCGCCGTGCGGGCCCATTTCATCCTACCCGATGGTCGTATCGGCCACTAAATGCCGGGGATTGCTGGGGGTGCGCGTTTGACCCCGCCGAGCAGCTCGCCTAGTTTCAACCTATGTTTGAAATCACTCGCGACGATATCGCCGCTCTAGACGACGAAGACTTAAGAATCCTGATCGGTCTGTTATGCGAGGCAGAACTGCGTCGCGCCAACCTACCTGTATCCGCAGTCACGTACGGCGGAAACCAAACGGCGAAAGACGGCGGCCTTGATGTGCGGGTTTCCCTGCCGCCGGGTGCGGCAATTTCGGGCTTTATCCCCCGGGCTGCAACAGGCTTTCAGGTAAAGAAGCCAGATATGCCGGCCGCTGAAATCGCGAAGGAGATGAGGCCGAAAGGAATTCTGCGGCCCGTGATCGAAGAACTGGCGGCAGAATCCGGCGCCTACATCATCATCAGTTCCAGCGGTTCGACCGCTGACTCTGCATTGAACAGTCGGCGAATGGCAATGGCTGAGGCCGTCAAAGATAGCTCTCATGCCAGCCAGCTCGATCTCGATTTCTATGACCGCAACCGCATCGCAAGCTGGGTACGGGATCATGTTGGCCTGATCCCGTGGGTCCGTTCCGGCATCGGAAAGTCCTTTTCCGGATGGCAAGCCTATGGGAGTTGGTCGCGTGTCCCTGCAGGCTCCGACAAGGCATATCTGCTGGACGACAAGGCTCGGATAACGTCTGCCGGCAAGGATGACGGCGATGGCTTATCTGCCGTCGAGGGAATCAATCGCATAAGAAACGTGCTGCGTAAGCCGGGACAGGTGGTACGTCTCGTTGGTCTGTCCGGCGTCGGCAAAACGCGCTTCGTCGAAGCATTGTTCGATCCAGAACTCGGCGTGGAGCCCCTAAATCCATCCTTAGCCATCTACACCGACATTGCGGATGGGCCGGACCCGCAACCGAGAGGGCTGGCCTCAGACCTTGTCGCGTCAAGCGTTCGCGCGATCCTGGTGGTAGATAATTGTCCGCCAGAGATTCATAGGCAATTATCGGAGATTGCGCGCTCCGGAAAGACCATCAGCGTCATCACAGTTGAATACGACATTCGGGAAGATCAGCCCGAAGGCACGGATGTTTTTTCCTTAGAAACGTCATCGACCGAATTGATCGAAAAACTGGTTCGCATTCGGCTTCCTGACGTATCGCAACTCGACGCTCGCACTATCGCTGAGTTCTCCGGCGGGAACGCCCGTATAGCGCTCGCTCTCGCCAGTACCGTGAGGAAATCCGAAACGCTTTCGAGCCTCAATAACACGGAGCTTTTCACGCGCCTGTTCCAGCAGCGGCACGAACATGATGCAGGCCTGCAGCAAATCGCCGAGGCATGTTCGCTCGTCTATTCGTTTCAAGGTGAACTTCTGACGGACGAAGAGGCCGAGTTGCCGGTGCTGGGCGCGCTGATTGGACGAAATGCTCAAGAGGTCTTCACGGCGGCGGCCGAGCTAAGGCGGCGAGATCTCCTCCAGCAGCGCGGTCCGTGGCGAGCTATCCTACCCCATGCCATCGCCAATAGTCTTGCTGCGAGAGCTCTTCAGAACATACCTGCTGGCGTTATCGAGAAGAGCGGCCTCTACAGCTCCGCGCGCTTGCTCCGTTCCTTTTCCAGGCGGATCGGCTACCTCGACAGCAATAAGGAAGCGCAGGCCATCGTGCGGAAGTGGCTCGGTAAGGACGGCATGCTTGCCGATATTCTGAATCTGAATGACCTTGGGCGCGCCCTTTTCACGAATGTTGCGCCCGTTCTTCCGGAAGCAACACTTGGCGCGCTTGAGGCAGTGTTCGCAAACGCCGACAAGGAGACGCTCCGTAGCGGCGGCAATCATATTCGCCTGATCCACGCCCTCGCCTATGAGGCAGCGCTGTTCGAACGCGCGGTAAACCTACTCTGCAATTTTGCCGAGGTCGCCGATGAAGGCAGGTCGAGGGCGAAGCCGTGCGAGGCTTGACGTCCCTCTTCTACGTCGTGGGCTCGGGAACGCATGCGCCGCTCGCGCCGCGCTTGAAAGTGGTCAATAGGCTGTTGAGGTCGGATAAGCCCCTCGAGAGGCAGCTTGGCCTTAAAGGGCTGGATGCAGCGATGACGACCGACCACTTTACGCCGTTCTCTCCTTTTGAATTCGGTGCGCGTTCACGCGATTATGGCTCTCATCCAAAAGACAGCGGCGCTATTGGTCAGTGGTTTGATGACGTACTAGCGTTCGCTGAGCCGTTTGCTCTGGAAGATACAGCCGTCGCACTGCCAATACGCAAGTCTATTGCTCGTCACTTTCGCGGTCTTTGGACCAATGTGAGTCGCTACGCTGCGCTCGAACGACTTTCCAAGGCTTTCGCCGGGACGGGTTTTTGGCGCGATGGCTGGGTCGCAGCGCGACAGACGCGGCAATACGACGGAACGACTCTAAATGAAGAGGCTTTGAAGCGCCTGGACGCGCTGGAGGCTTTCTTGCGGCCGAAGGACTTGGTCAATAGCGTCCGTGGAATGGCTCTTGGCGACCGCGGCGGGAGTCTCGACCTTGATGATTTCGAGGATGAAGCTGACGAGGAAATCTTAACCACGACCGAACGCTTGAAGCGCATGGCCGAGACGATTGAGGAGTTAGGGAAAGCTCTTGCGACCGATGAACGGGCGCTGTCAACTCTGCTCCCCGAGCTGATCCAGGGTTCAGGGAAGCTCGGTGACGTGGGACGCGGGCTAGGCCTTGGCGCCACGAAACCCCGCGTAATCTGGGACAAGCTCACGGCTCAGGTCAAAGCCACGGAGAATGCAAACGTCCAGATATTGCTTGGCTTCTTGGGCGGTCTTCAGACCGTTCACCCCGAGGAGGTAAGCTCGTTTCTCGATGAGGCGATCGACCATCCCGTATTGGGAGAATGGCTACCCTATCTTCAGACAGCCGTCCCGATTGATGCCGCGGGAGTATATCGGCTTCGCGAGGCACTTGAGCTTGGCCGGGCTCCGGTAGGCCAATTTATGGCTCTGGTCTACGGCGGGGTATGCGAGCCGATTTCGGGGCCGGATTTTCGTGACTTGATGCTCGCAATTGGAGCAAAATCTGATGGAAACCGCATCGCGCTCGAAATTCTCTCGATGCGGCTCCACTCAGACTTGACAGCAAAGCGTGAGCCCCTGCCGGAAACGATCGAAGCCGGCCGCGCTCTATTAGACCAATACACGTTCAAACGACGCGGTAATCAAACCGACCATGACGACTATAAACTTGGTGTCATCGCTTCAAAATGTCTTATTGGACCGGAAGGCGAGCCGATTGCGCGTAAGCTATGCCGAGATTTCTTAACCGCGGCTGACAACCATGATGTTTACGCATCGGAACTGGACGATCTCTTAAAGGCCTTGTTTAAACGCCAACCGGCCGTGGTGCTCGACGAGCTTGTCATCGGAGATGACAAACAACGGCGCAAGAGGATCGAGCTCGTCCACGAGACGATGCAGCACGGGCGAAATCCCATGGCGGCGCTCAACGACGACGTTTTGCTCGAATGGTGCAAACGGGGCCCGGGCATTCGCTATCCCTTTGCTGCCGGCATTGCTTTGCTGTTTGGGCGCGCGAATGATCAAGCACAGCATGAGTGGCTTCCGATCGCCGAGAAATTGTTGCAGAGCGCGCCTGCGCCTGCCCTCGTCTTCAAGGAGTATAGCTCGCGTCTCCGGCCGCGAAGCTGGAGCGGCTCGCTCGCATCAAAATACGAATCGCGGCTAAAGTTACTCGATAGATTGAATATCGGCGCAGACCCCGGTCTTGTCGCTGCGTTCAATGAATTTCGCGCTGAACTTGTCGATACCATCGAAAAGCAGCGCGTTAGCGAATTGCGCGAAGATCGAACTGAAGGCGAGCGGTTTGAATAACCGCGACGCTCAGCGGGGAATATTCTGCGGCCGTTATTTCTGATCGGGCTGTCGTCAAATCGCTGCTGCTGCTGGGCTTAATTGCCTACGAGTTCGGGCAGAGAATACATGGCTTCGGCCAAGCTGGCGGAGCGAGAGAGATTCGAACGAGCAGTACGGATCTCGAAATTGAGTTTGCGGGCAAAGTCGCCAGTTGCTGACATTCGCCGCCAACGCTTTTGCTGACACAGTGTTAGGTAACGATGGTCTTGAGGCCGTCGTTCCGCCAAACCAATAGTGCGATCGGGAATTAGGTTTTCACGCCACGGCATTTCGCGATGAAGCGCCAGCAAAAACATCACGCAAATCACACCGCCCTCTTGCGCGGGCGCCGGCACCATGCCGCTTTGCATCGTGGGTGTGGATTTCGATGCCCGAATCGCTCAACGCATTGGCGTCCGACATCGAGGCTTGAGGTTTTTTCAAATCGAAGCAGCGACGCGATTGAAGCGCGCTCCATGTGTGGACGAATGTGTGGACGAGAAAACCGGAACTCCGAAAAAACTAATTGAATCAATAGCTTAATGGTGGGCGCGACAGGGATCGAACCTGTGACCCCCTCGATGTCAACGAGGTGCTCTCCCGCTGAGCTACGCGCCCTTAACCTGACGTGACGGGTGGGGTCCGTATATCGGCTCCAAAGCGGGCAGGCAAGGATGCCGGGACGGTTTTGGGGGCCGAATTAGGCCGCCAGCATCTTGTTCACTTCGCTGACCAATTCGCGAAGGTGGACCGGCTTCGACAGGACCTTGGCGTTCTTGGGCGCTTCCGAATCCGAGTTCAGCGCCACGGCGGCAAAGCCGGTGATGAACATGATCTTGATGTCGGGGTCGAGTTCCGAGGCCCGCCGCGCCAACTCAATGCCGTCCATCTCGGGCATCACGATATCGGTCAGCAGCATCTCGAACGGCTCCTCGCGCAGCCGCTGATAGGCCGACATGCCGTTGTCGTGGGGAGAGACCTGAAAACCGGCGTTTTCCAGCGCCTTGACCAGGAAACGGCGCATGTCGTTGTCGTCTTCGGCGAGGAGGATCTTATGCATGGCGACGATGTCGAATCCCGATTGGAGGATCACTCGGTTTACTAAGCCCGACAGAGGGTAAATTTCGGGTGAAGGGTTCCGCGAATGCCGGGAGGCTTGAGGCGCCATTTCTGGACCCGAATGCGCCTCAATGCAATGAAGGCGGGTGTTTCCGGCAGTTAAGAGACCTTCCAGCGGGATTAACAGTTTTTTCGCTTGGCAGAGTGGTTGTGATTACGGAGAATACGCGCTCATAAAAGCTCCGTTTTTCTGGCAGAATCGAGGTCCAGATTGGCGGATTCCAGGGACGGCGCCCGACGATGACCCAGCATGATGGCGAACTGTCGCCTCCGTTCGAGATCGTGGAGCCGGCCCATTGGCGGGCGCCGATCATCTTCAACTCGCCGCATTCCGGCTCGGTCTATCCGGCCGAATTCCTCGACGCCTCGCGGATCGACCTGGCCGGGCTGCGCCGCTCCGAAGATTCGTTCATGGACGAGCTGATCGGCGGCCTGAGCGAGCTCGGTTTTCCGGTCGTCCGCGTCAATTTTCCGCGCTCCTATGTCGACGTCAACCGCGAGCCCTACGAGCTCGATCCGCGGATGTTCTCCGGCCGGCTGCCGAGTTTCGCCAATACCAGATCGATGCGGGTGGCGGGCGGCCTCGGCACCATCCCGCGCGTGGTCGGCGACGGCCAGGAGATCTATCGCGAGCGGCTTTCGGTCGACGACGCGCTGGGGCGGATCGAGGCGCTCTACAAACCCTATCACCGCGCGCTGCGGCGACTGATCAACAAGGCGCACCAGGCGTTCGGCACCGTGGTCGTGGTGGATTGCCATTCGATGCCTTCCGTCGGCGTCTCGCGCGACGAGCCGCGGCGGCCGGACATGGTGATCGGCGATCGCTACGGTACGAGCTGCGCGGCGCTGCTTCCCGACATGGTCGAGGAAACCATGCGGGCGCTGGGCTATTCGGTCGGCCGCAACAAGCCCTATGCCGGCGGTTTCATCACCGAACATTACGGTAATCCCGCCAGCGGATTGCATACCATCCAGCTCGAACTCAACCGGGCGATCTACATGGACGAACGCCGCCGCGAACGCAGTGCAGGCTTTGCGCGGGTGGCAGCCGATTTCAGCGTGCTGGCGGACGCGCTCGCCGCGGTTCCGCTCGGCGACCTCGGCCCGTTCCAGGCCGCGGCCGAATAGGATTTCCGATCTCGCCTTTTCCGAGCGCGTCTCGTGGCGCGAGCCCGAAATGACTCCCGACAAGAAAAAGGGCCGCTTGAATGAACAAGCGGCCCAAGTCTAGGGAGGAAACGCCCAAGGAGGGCAGCGATAGCGCGAGGCGCTACCGCACCGCAACAATATGCGACCGCGCTGCACAAAGTGCAAGGGTTTTTGAATCATTTCCCATGCAAAATTCACAGAGCTGGGCAGCGCGGCAAAAAGGTCACTACCTTTAATTTCTGATAGCGATTTCAATTCGTTAACTAACCGGTAACCTCAACCTCCAACGGATTCGCCGCGCCTCCGCGCCGGATTTCCCGAATTCGTGATCGGAGACGTAGTCGAAAGATGCACCTCTGATCGGCCGAATTGGCCGATGAAAAAATGCCGACGTAGCGGGGACAGCGCTCAGCACCTCGTGCACGATCGAAAGGATTGGGCTAGAGCTTCCGTTCCGATTGAATCAGAACGGAAGCTCTAGATTCTTGTCTTGACGCGTTTTCTTCACGCGAACCGGTGTCCACTTCGCTCGAAAGCGCTCTACGCAGAAGCCGAGCTACGCTCACCCCCGCGCCACCCCTTTAGGGAACAGCCGTGACGGTCATTGATTTTACAGCCTTCATCGGCCGGCTTGCGACCTCTTCGGGGGAAACCATCCTGCCGTTCTTCAGGACATCGCTGTCCGTCGAAAACAAGAGCAACAGCCACGATTTCGATCCGGTGACCGAGGCCGACCGCGCCGCCGAAGCGGTGATGCGGCGGCTGATCAAGGCCAATTTCCCCCAGCACGGCATCGTCGGCGAGGAATTCGGCAGCGAGCGCGAAGACGCCGAATATGTCTGGGTGCTCGATCCGATCGACGGCACCAAATCCTTCATCGCGGGGTTTCCGATCTGGGGCACGCTGATCGCGCTGCTGCACAAGGGCACGCCGGTGTTCGGCATGATGCACCAGCCCTTTATCGGCGAGCGCTTTTCCGGCGACAGCGGCTCGGCGCATTACGAGGGGCCGTCGGGAACACGGAAACTGGCGGTGCGGCGCTGCGCCTCGCTCGCCGAGGCAACCTCGTTCACCACGAGCCCGCTGCTGATGAACGCCGCCGACCGCGCAGCCTTCGGCCGCGTCGAAGACGCGGTGCGGCTGACGCGTTACGGCGGCGACTGCTATTCGTACTGCATGCTCGCCGCCGGCCATCTCGATCTCGTCATCGAGACCGAACTGAAACCCTACGATATCGCAGCCTTGATTCCGATCATCACCGGCGCCGGCGGCATCGTAACCACCTGGGAAGGCAAACCCGCCCAGGGCGGCGGCCGCATCATCGCCGCCGGCGATGCTCGGGTACATGAAGCGGCGATCAAGCTGCTCAACAGTTAGGAGCGGGTCATGCGGATGGTTGGCGCCGTGCTGACGGGCCTGTTGGTGCTGCTGACGCCGGCGTTTGCCGCGGCGCAGGACTTTCCGACCAAACCGATCCGGCTGATCGTGCCGTTTCCGCCCGGCGGACCCAACGACATCATCGCGCGCGTGATCGGCCAGCGCATGTCGGAGCTGACGAAGCAGCCGGTCGTGATCGACAATCGCGGCGGCCAGGGCGGCGTGCTCGGGACCGACGCGGTGGCAAAGGCGACACCCGACGGTTACACCATCGCGATCTCGAGCGCGGGCGCGCTCGCCATCAGCCCCAGCATGGAGAAAGTCGCCTATGACACGCTAAAGGACCTGGCGCCGGTCACCCTCGTCGCCAGGGTGCCGGAAATGCTTGTCGTAGCCAGCAACGTTCCCGCTCACGACATGGGTGAGTTGATCGCGCTCGCCAGGAAGCAGCCGGGAAAACTCAATTTCGCATCCTCCGGGCCCGGCAGCCTGCCGCATCTGGCCGGCGAGCTGCTCAAGCTCTCCGCCGGGATCGATCTCGTGCACGTGCCATATCGGGGCGCGGCTCCGGCGGTGAACGATCTGTTGGGCCAGCAGGTGCAGATGGCGTTCCTCGATCTGCCGGTGCTGCTGCCGCAGGTCAAGGCCGGTGCGCTCCGCGGCATCGCGATCGGCTCGCCGCAGCGCGCGCCGACCGCGATGGAGGTGCCGACGACAGCGGAAGCCGGCATGCCCGAGCTGCGGGTGGAGAACTGGTACGGCATGGTGGCGCCCGCGGGCACGCCGCCGGCCGTCGTCGCCGCCCTCAACAGGATCGCGACCGAGGCGATGGCCGACGCGAGCGTGAAGGAAAAGCTCGCCAGCCAGGGCGCCGAGCTGATCGGCGACACCCCGGAACATTTTCGCGGCTTCATCGAAACCGAAATTGCGAAATGGGCGAAGGTGATCAAGGACGCCGGCGTCGCGACGGAGAAGTAACCCTACCCCGCCGCCTTGCGCAGATGCTCCGCCAGCAGCTTCGCCGGCCGGGGCAGTGTCCTGAAACTGCGGGCGCAGATCGAAAGCCTTCGATTGGCCCAGGGATCCCTGATCCGGATCACATTGATCTTCATCGACCGCGCGCAGCGTCTTGCCGCGATCTCCGGCATCACCGCAACCCCGATTCCCGCCTCCACCATCTGGCCGATCGCATCGAAATTGTTGAGCCGCGCGCGAAAGCGCAGGCGCGCTCCGAGCCTGGCGGCGTGTCCGGCGATATGGGCATGCAATGCGCTCGAGGTGATCAGGCCGACGAAATCCCGCTCGACCACTTCGCGAAATTCGACCTGCCGCCGGCTCGCCAGTTCGCCGTGGCGCGTGGCGACCAGCACCAGACGGTCCTCGCTGAACGGAATCCGCTCGATGCTGTCGGGCAGCGCATGCTCGGCCGCCAGCCCAAGATCGGCGGCGCCGGTGGCGATGGCGCGGGCGATCTCGCCGCTCTCCCGCTCCTCGACGTCGATCGAGATGTGCGGATGCTCGGCGAGAAACGCGGCGAGCGTCTTCGGCAGATATTCCGACAGCCCCGACGTATTGGCGAGGAAGCGCACGGTCGCCTTCACGCCGCGCGAGAAGGCGGCGAGATCGCCGCGCATCGTCTCGACATTGTGGAGGACGATCCTCGCATGGTCGAGCAGGCTTTCGCCGGCCGCGGTCAGTTCGACACCGCGACGGCCGCGCCTGAACAGCGAAACACCGAGCGCCGCCTCGAGACCCTTGATCCGCGCACTGGCCGAGGCCAGCGCCAGATGGACGCGCTCCGCGCCCCCCGTGATGCTTCGGGTCTCCGCGACGGCGACGAACAGCTCGAGATCGACCAGGTCGAAACGCATGAAGCTCTCCATAACCCTCATGGTGGGGAGCGCGTCTTCGCGTCTCCGGACGATCTCTCGCATCGCCTGAAGAACCATGAGGCCCGTGGCCCATCCTTCGAGACGCCGCTTCGCGGCTCCTCAGGATGAGGTCCGGTCCATAGCCTTCGTCACAAGCGAAGGCTGACTCAGGAAGCTGCAGATTGTGCCGGCGGCGCCGATCGGTCAATGTATCAGGCATGTCCGAACCCATGCTCATTCTGGTCGCCGCCGCCTTCCTGCTCGCGGGCTTCATCAAGGGCGTGATCGGGCTCGGCCTGCCGACGGTGTCGATGGGCGTGCTCGCCGTCACGATGCCGCCGTCGCACGCGCTCGCCATCGTGATCGTCCCCGCCATCGTCACCAACATCTGGCAGACGTTCGTCGGTCCCTATCTGCGCGATATCATCCGGCGGCTGTGGCCGCTGATGGCGGGCACGGTGATCGGCATCTGGCTCAACGCGGGCATGTTGACCGGCCCCTATGCCCGCTACGGCACCATCGTGCTCGGCGCGCTGCTGGTGGTCTATGCGATCGTGGGCCTGAGCAAGGTGAACTTCAAGGTCGCCCGCTCGGACGAAAAATGGATCGGCGGCATCGTCGGCGTCATCACCGGCGTGGTTTCCGCCGCCACCGGCGTCCAGGTCATTCCCTCGATGCCCTTCATGCAGGCGATCGGCATGGAGAAGGACGAACTGGTGCAGGCGCTCGGGGTCTTCTTCACGGTGGCGACGGTAGCCCTTGCCTTCAATCTCACCAGCGCCGGCTTGCTGAGCGGGGCAACCGCGCTGCCCGGTGCCATCGCCATGGCCACCGCCTTCGCCGGCATGTATGTCGGACAGGCGCTGCGCTCGCGGATGCAGCCGGAGGCCTTCCGCCGCTGGTTCCTGATCGCGATGATCCTTCTCGGGCTCTATTTGGCGGGCAGCGCGATCCTTGAAACGCTCGCGCGTTAACGAATTCCCAGATCCCTCCGCCCATACCTCCCTCCGGTTCCCCTGATTTTCTCCGGAAACAGCGTGTTCAAGGCCATTGGATTTGGCCGGGCAACCACGTAGTAGTTATCCGGCGATTCTGGGAGCACCGGAGATGGAAAGACGCCTGGCGGCCATAGTCTGCGCTGACGTCGCCGGCTACTCCCGCATGATGGGCGTCGACGAGGAAGGCACGCACGCCGCCTTCAAGGCCCATCGCAGCGCGATCCATCCCATCATTCTCAATCACGGCGGCCGGCTCGTGAAGAACACGGGCGACGGTTTCCTGCTGGAATTTCCAAGCGTCGTCGGCGCGGTCGAATCGGCAATCGCGATGCAGGGGTTGATGGCGGAGCGCAACCACCATTTGCCCGCGGATCGCGCCATGCAGTTTCGTCTCGGCGTCCACATGGGAGATGTGATCGCCGACGAGGACGAGGTATTCGGGGATGGGGTCAACATCGCCGTCCGGCTCGAAACGGTCGCCGCCCCCGGCGGCGTGGCGGTGTCGGCAAAGGCCTATCGCGAGGCCTGCAAACACCTCAGCGTGCCGCTGGTCGAGGCGGGCAGTCACCGTTTCAAGAATATCGATGAACCGGTCGACGTCTGGGCCTGGGACCCGGCCGGCGCCCATGCGCGCGCGCGGAAGCCGAGGGACGCTGCCGACGTGGCGTCATCGCAATACCGGACCGCGATCGTGGGCGTGCTTCCCTTCGCCAATCTCAGCGACAGCGCCGACGAGTATTTTTCCGATGGTCTCACCGAGGACCTGATCCATGCGCTGTCGCTGCAGTCGTTTTACCGGGTGCTGAGCCGCAATTCGACGTTCGCGTTCAAGGGCAGGAACGTGAGCGCGCGCCTGATCGCGCGGGAAATCGATGCGACCTACCTGATCCAGGGTTCGGTGCGGCGTGCGGGCAGCAAGATCCGCGTCACCGCCGAATTGATCGCCCCGGAGAAGGGCGAGCAGTTATGGACCGGCCGGTATGACAGGAGCATGGGCGATTTGTTCGCGCTGCAGGACGAACTCACGACGGATCTGTCCGCCGCGCTCGCCCCGGAGATCTATCGCGCGGAAGCTTCCGCCCCTGCCCGCTCGTCGTCGAACACCGATTTGACGGCATGGGACCGGTTCCTGAGGGGGCTGTATCATTATTATCGGCAGACCAAGCCGGATTTCGAAGCCGCCATCGCCCGGTTCAGGGAGGCCATGGCGCTCGATCCGACCCTTGCCATCGCGCGCTCCTATCTCGGCACCATCCTGGTGCAAGGCGTTCAGTATGGATGGATCAAGAGTTCGCGCGAATTGTGGACGGAAGCAATGGAACTCGCGGAAAGCAGCGTCCGGCTCGATCCCCGTTCATCCTTTGCGTTTTCGATCCTGGCCTACGTGCAAGCGATCGGCGGCGATTACGAGGCTTCGCTCGAGGCGGCCAAGCGCGCGGTCGAACTCAATCCCTACGACATGGGCGCCTGCGGCGTTCTCGGATACTGTCATCTCGTCGTCGGCGAGCACCGGCAGGCCATCGATCTGTTTTCGATCGCTGTGCAGAAGGGCACCAGCGACCCCAGATATCAATGGGCGGCCCTGAACGCGTTCAGCCACTATTCGCTCAGACAATATGATGCCTCGCTGTCCTGGGCGCGCGAAGCCCTCTATTTGAACCCGACCCATCTTCAGGTGCTCGCGGTACGCGCCGCGGCGCTGGCGCAGACAGGGCGCGACGAGAACGCGGCCAGGGCGGCCGAAGCCCTCCTGGCCAATTTCCCCGGCCTGACCGTCGAACGGCATTTGAGGAATATCCGCTGGAAAAATCCCGCCGACATCGCCCATTATCGCGAGGGGCTTTTGAAAGCCGGCGTCCCGTCGACCAGATTGACGCTGGTTGGATCGAATTTGCAGCTCAAATCGAATTGCTAGGCGTAGTCGGATCGAACGACGCGCCATCGCCTCGTCCCGACTGTCAATCGATTCGGATTTGAATTCAGCCAAAACTCAGATACATCTTAAAGTAGCGCAACACTGGCGAGCTTACCTTTCAGGGAACTTGCTTCGCGCATTTCAGGAATCGGTACTTTTCAGGATTGTCAGCCATGAAAGACGATAGCGCTCGCAACTCCGCTGGCGAGCCTTCTTTCCCGCAGATCGCCGTCTCGCCCGACAATCCCTGCCCCTTCCTGCGCGCGGCCGTCGCGGCCGGCTTCGTCGACGGTCATGTCGTGCCGTTGGCAAAGCTTTCCCAAACGGTCGAGGCCGCCAGCGGCGAAACCGGAATGAAGAAAACACTGGCCGGCCTCGAGACCCGCCTGGTCGCGCTCGTCGCCAACGGCCTCGGTCCCGTTCGGTTACTCCGCAGTTGGTGGTCGGGCGCCGTGCTCGACGCCTTGCGCAACGGCCCGCTCGACAAGCGCGGCGCCGGCTCGCGCATTCTCGGCGTGACCGCCGAGGTGAACGAGGCGGAGCTGGCGCGTCTCGCCGGGTTCGGCAAGGACCGGCCTGATCCGTCCGGCGGTTCCGAACGCGGGCTGACGTCGGCGGAAATCGTGACCTACATGGACGCGAATTTCGAACGCGCCAAGGGCAACCGGCGCTGGATCGACCGCAAGCTGATGGAGGGCGAATGGCCTGTCCTGCTGCGCATCATGGGCAAAGGCGACGGCGACCAACGCTACCTCAGCGTGGCCGAGGTCAGGACCCTGTTTGTCGAGCGGCGGCTCCCCGAGCGGATCAACGCGCGCCTGAGGGCGCAGACCGCGCCGGCCGGCGGCATGTTCGGCAAGCTCGCCAAGGCCGCGATCGCGGTGATCGCCATCATCGGCGCGGCGATCGTGGCGATCGCCGAATTCCCCGACCAGGTCGGGAAACTCGTGCCGCCGCTGGCGCAATTGCTGCCCCCTCCATTGCCGGAGCGCGCTCCGACCAAGGCGACGTACTGGCTCGACCAGAACTGGTCGACCGAAGATCGGCACTGGTTCCACCACGCGAGCCAGGGCACCGCGACCTTCCCGGTACCCTACGCATGGTTCGTCGCGCTGGAGCAGCCGGGCCTTCATCTGGTGAGCCGGCCCGGCCTGCTCAGCGACAGCTTCTATCTCGAGCGGTTCGGATTTCTCCCCAGCCCCAAATCCGTTCATGCCGACGCGGCGACGCTGCGCCGTTTCGGCTATGCGCCCTCGCCTGACGCCAGGACCGAACCGGCGCCGGACAACGTGTTCGGCTTGCGGCCGACGGCGGTAGAGAATTTCGACGGCCTGCCCGTCGGCTTCGCGCGGCTGGCCGGCGTCGCCAACCCCGGCACCGGCGCTGTCGAACCGGACCGGATCGGACTGACCTGCGCGGCCTGTCACACCGGAAGCATCCGCTACAAAGGCATAAGCGTGCGTTTCGACGGCGGCCCGGCCATGGTGGAGCTGCGCAAGCTCGAAAGCGCGACCGGCTTGTCCATTCTCTACACCCTGAAAGTGCCGGGCCGCTTCGGCCGCTTCGCCGCGCGCGTGCTCGGTCCCGACGCCAGCCAGGACGAGCGCGACAAGCTCAAGAGCGATCTCGCCGCGGTCGGCGATTATCTGCTCAATCAGAAAAACACCTACGACAAGACGATCAAGGCCAAGGGGCAGAAGGACACCGACGAAGGGTTCGGCCGGCTCGACGCGCTGAACCGGATCGGCAACCAGGTCTTCTACACCGACCTCGCCCTGGGCGGCCTTGCCGGATTTGAAAGCAACCTGCACGCCAATGATGCGCCGGTCAGTTTTCCGCCGATCTGGACCGTGCCGTGGTTCTGGTGGGCGCAATATGATGCCTCGATCGAGCAGCCTTTGATCCGCAATGCCGGCGAGGCGCTCGGGGTTTCGGCGCTGATCAATCTTTCGCCCGACCATCCGCCGGAGACCCTGTTCCGTTCGTCGGTGGCGCTGGAGAACCTGGTTCGCATCGAAGCGATGCTGCGCGGCTCCGATCCGTTCGGCCGCGAGCCAAAAGGCTTTGGCGGCCTGAACTCGCCGAAATGGCCATCGCAGCTTTTCGCCGACGATCCCGCCTGGAAGATCAGGCCAGAGCGGGTCGCCAAGGGCCGCGCTCTGTATGCCGAGATCTGCGTCGAGTGTCACCTCGGGCCGGTCAACGACCCCGCCTTCGACGCGCAATTCCCCGACAGGAGCTTCTGGACTTCGAAGCAATGGGATCGCGACCCCAAGGGCGCGGTGCTCAATCCGGTCGAGAAAGGCGCGGCCGGCATGGGAACGGACCCCGCGCAATCCAACGTGCTGGCGCAGCGGCAGGTTCAGGTGCCCGGCTTCCTCAATCTGCAGCCGGCGGAGGATCTGGGGACGCAGTGGAAATGCAGGAACCTGCCGAATTTTTCCTCGACAGAGATGCCGTTTTCGATCGCCCTGATGATCGTGGTGGACAAGGTTTCGCGAAAATGGATGAAGGACCGCGACGTGCAGGAGCCGGCGCTCACGGAACTGTGGGGTCAGCGGAGCAACTGTCCCAACCCGGCGTCGAAAACAAAACCGCAATATCGCGCGCGGCCGCTGAACGGGGTCTGGGCGACCGCCCCCTACCTGCATAACGGCTCGGTGCCCTCGTTGTACTGGATGCTCAGGCCCGCCGCCGAGCGCCCCAAACAATTCTGCATGGGTGCGCGCGACTTCGATCCGGAGCAGGTCGGTTTTCGCGTGGAAGCTGGCGAAGCGCCGAAATGCCGGAACGGCGAGACGCTGTTCTCCGCGACGGACGCCGACGGCAAGGAGATCAACGGCAACAGCGTTCTCGGCCACTCGCTGGAGGGAAAGCCCGCAATGGGCATCATCGGCCGCATGCTGACCGACGAGGAGCGCTACGACCTGATCGAATATCTGAAAACGTTGTAGAGCGACGACCCGATAGCGGGCGCGAACCGCCTTTGATTCACTTGAACAGCGGCGTGCCCGGCACGAAGGCGTCGAAGGCCGCCCAGAACTGCGCGCGGTAGCGGTCCTGCTCCTGCAGGATTTCGTGCTTGGAGCCGGCGATGACCAGATGCGAGCCGGCACGCAGATGATAGGCGAATTCCTCGATCGCCGGCGTCGAGACGATGGTGTCGTTGCTGGCGGCCAGCATCAGGATCGGCTGGCGGATCCGCGACGGATAGTCGGAGGCGCGAAAACCGTGCATCGCGCGGAACGCGGTATCGGCCCAGGCCACCGTCGGCGAGCCGATGCCCAGCGTGGGGTCTTCCTCGAGGATGGCGGCGTTGCGGGCGAAGCGCACGGGATCGCTGGTGAAGGGATTGTTGACGAAGGATTCCGAGCCGGTCAGCGCGTCGCTGCCGCCGGGAATGTAGCGGCCGCCCTGGCCGGTCAGCCGCAGGAAGCGCAGGAAGGCGCGCGTGGGCAGCCCGGTGCGGTAGCCGGGCAGATCGATCATCGGCGCCGACAGCACCATGCGGTCGAACCAGCGCTTGCCCGCATGCGCGAGCCGCAGCATCACCGCGCCGCCCATCGAATGCGCCAGCGCGAAATGCGGCGGCGGGCAGTCCGGCAGCACCACCTGCTGCACGAAGGTCTCGACGTCGACCTCGTAGTCGGAGAAATCGCGCACATAGCCCTTGCGCGGATCGCGCAGCCGCCGCGACGAATGGCCCTGCCCGCGCCAGTCGATCATCGCCACGGCGAATCCGCGATCGCGCAGGTCGCGCACGGTCTCGAAATATTTCTCGATCTGCTCGCTGCGGCCGGTGAAGACGCAGACGGTGCCTTTTCGACCGGCCGGAGGCGCCCAGCGCGCGAACCGCAATTCTGCGCCGTCCGGGGTCTTGATGGTGCCGCTGACGACGTTCTCCGGAGCGGGATTGGCAGGGATCGAGACGAGCGTCATGGGGGGCGGACCGGCTAGGTAAAAGGCGCTGGAAATCAAGGGCGGGCAAGGGCGGGAACGCAAAAAAAGCGGCAAATCCCCGCTTCTTGAACGCGCATCTGGCCCCTCCCATATCACCTTCGTGCAGGCCGCTACCAGTGTTTCGGAACCTCGGACGCTTGGGGCTGCACATGGAAGAAAGCCCGGCCCGATGGCGGGCGGGTTAACCCACAGTCGCTCAATGGAGGACTAACCATGCGTACTTACGATCTCACCCCGTTTTATCGTTCCACCGTCGGCTTCGACCGGTTGTTTTCGCTGCTTGATCGCGCGACACCGGACGGCAGCGCCGGCTATCCGCCCTACAATATCGAGCGCACCGGCGAGAACAGCTACCGCGTCACCGTTGCGGTTTCCGGCTTCTCGCAGGACGAGCTTTCGATCGTCGCCAAGGAGAACACGCTGACGATCAAGGGCGAAAAGACCGCCAATGTAAACAATGAGGGCAAGGCCGAGGTGCTCTATCGCGGCATCGCCGCGCGCGCCTTCGAACGCGCCTTCCAGCTCGCCGATTTCGTGGTGGTGAAGAACGCCGCGCTCGAGAACGGCCTGCTCCACGTCGATCTCGTCCGCGAGATCCCCGAGGCCAAGAAGCCCCGCAGCATTCCGATCACGACGGTTGCGCCTGCGCCGCAGGTGGTCGACGGCACGACCGAGAAAGCCGCCGCGTAACGCAACGGCGGTTTCCAGCAGATATTGGCTGAAACGAAAACGCCCCGGGAAACCGGGGCGTTTTTTGTGCGGATGTCGTCCGGCTTTCGCAGGAACGACGAATTCAATCCAGGCCCTGTGCCTTCGGCATTTCCTGCGTCGGCAGGATCTGTGACGCGGCGGGCTTGGCCGCAGTTGCGGCGGGCGCAGCGGCAGGCGGGGCCGTTGGCGCATCGGCCGGTTTCGCCAGTACCGCGGCCGATTGCTGCGCCGGCTCGGCAGCGGACTTGGCTGCCTCAGGCTTGATCTCGCCGTCCCGCGACGGCGAGGCCTTCGGCAGCGGCACCGACGACGGCGCGCGGCTGGCGAGATGCGGGATCGAGGCCGGTGGCCGCGGCCCGCCCCTGATCTGGCTCGCCGGCGGCGGACCGGCCGGGCCGTAGGCTACCGGCAGGTCCTCACTGGGATTGGCGCCCATCCGGGAGGCCGGCATGAAGCGGAGAATCCGCCCGTTGCGGGCATCGATCACCAGCCGCCCGCCGTTACCGCGGTGATCCACTACCGCGATACTGTAGACGAAGCCGTTCAGCCGGGGCGCGCCGAGCGGCGAGAACCCGCCGTCGCGCACCACCGTGTAGACCTCCTGCGGCGGCAGCAGGGTCGGTCCGTAGCCGTAGCGCGGCGGCAGCGGCGCCTCCGGCGGCATCGCCGCATAAGGCCCATCGAAGTCGGAGACGTAGGCTGGCCGGCCAATCTGGTACGGCGCCAGCACCTGCGCGTTGGCGGCCGCGGCGGCAAAGACCAGCCCGGCCAACATGACCCATCCCGTGAACAGCTTCATCGATCGCTCCTGCAAATGTCCACGCCTCGGAGCTTTTCGCTCCTTCTCCCAAGCCATAAAGTCGTCGCTGAATTCGGCGGACCTTGGGCCGGATCGCGGCGCGCCTGCCTCAAATGCCGGGCACGCGGCCGGCCATGCCGCAGCAGTGGACGGGCCATGCAACCGGCGACTTTCATGCGCTTGTGTGATAGAAAAAAATTTGGCATGGTCGGAGTTAGGACAGCAAGGCTGTCTCATTTGCGCGGCAACCCGGCACGGGGATTGCAACGAAAATTCGGCGCTTCGGCCGCCGGGAAGGTACAGGCAAGGCCGTTCGTCGGGGACGTTGAACGCCCAAGCCTGAATTTATGAAATTGCGGCTCGCAAAGGACGAGCGGTGGCCCGGTGGGTGCCGCAGAACGCCCAAGGTGCGCCGACGAGCGGTGAGGCCCCAAGCCTTATTGAGAGGATTTGAGATGAGCGGGTCGGAATTCGAGCGCGAAAACATCCCAGGCAATGTGCTGGCGGTGGCCCCGGATTCGAAACCGGAAGCGCAGGCGCTTGAAAATCCCGCGCGCGAGCACGACTGGCGTCCGCCCGCCGAGGGTCTCTACGATCCCTCGCTGGAAAAGGATTCCTGCGGCGTCGGCTTCATCGCCAACATCAAGGGCAAGAAGTCGCACCAGATCGTTTCCGACGCGCTCAACATTCTCTGCAACCTCGAGCACCGCGGCGCGGTCGGCGCCGATCCGCGCGCCGGCGACGGCGCCGGCATCCTGGTGCAGATCCCGCACCCCTTCTTCGCGCGCAAGGCGGCCGAGATCGGCTTCCAGCTGCCGAAGCCCGGCGACTACGCCGTCGGCGCGCTGTTCATGCCGAAGGAAACGGCATGGCGGAAAGTCATCAAGAGCATCATCGCCGACCAGATCAAGGCCGAAGGACTGATGCTGCTCGGCTGGCGCGACGTGCCATCAGACAATTCCTCGCTCGGCGTGACCGTCAAGCCGACCGAGCCCGCGCACATGCAGGTGTTCATCGGCCGCAACGGCGCGGCGAAGACCGACGACGAATTCGAGCGCAAGCTCTACATCCTGCGCAAGTCGATCTCGCAGGCGATCTACCAGCGCCGCGACCGCGGACTCGCCGGCTATTATCCGGTTTCGATGTCGTGCCGCACCGTGGTCTACAAGGGCATGTTCCTCGCCGACCAGCTCGGCAAGTACTATCCGGACCTGAGCGAGCCCGATTTCGAGAGCGCGCTGGCGCTGGTGCATCAGCGGTTCTCGACCAACACCTTCCCGACCTGGTCGCTGGCGCATCCTTACCGGATGATCGCCCATAATGGCGAGATCAACACGCTGCGCGGCAACGTCAACTGGATGGCGGCCCGCCAGGCCTCGGTGCATTCGGAACTGTACGGCAAGGACATCTCCAGGCTGTGGCCGATCTCCTACGAGGGCCAGTCCGACACCGCCTGCTTCGACAACGCGCTCGAATTCCTGGTGCAGGGCGGCTACTCGCTGCCGCACGCCGTCATGATGATGATTCCGGAAGCCTGGGCCGGCAATCCGCTGATGGATGAAGAGCGCCGCTCGTTCTACGAATATCACGCCGCCCTGATGGAGCCGTGGGACGGCCCCGCCGCGATCGCCTTCACAGACGGTCGCCAGATCGGCGCCACGCTCGATCGCAACGGGCTGCGCCCGGCGCGCTATCTCGTGACCTCCGACGATCGCATCGTCATGGCCTCCGAAATGGGCGTGCTGAAGATTCCGGAAGAGCACATCGTCACCAAGTGGCGGCTGCAGCCCGGCAAGATGCTGCTGGTCGACCTCGAACAGGGCCGCCTCATTCCCGACGACGAGATCAAGGCGCAGCTCGCCGACAGCCATCCCTATCGCGAATGGCTCGACCGCACCCAGATCGTGCTGGAAGAACTCCCGGACGCGCCGGTCAAGGGCATGCGCTCGAACCTGCCGCTCCTGGATCGGCAGCAGGCGTTCGGCTACAGCCAGGAAGACATCAACATCCTGATGACGCCGATGGCGTCGACCGGCGAAGAGGCCAACGGCTCGATGGGCAACGACACGCCGATCTCGGCGCTGTCCGACAAGCCGAAGCCGCTGTTCACCTACTTCAAGCAGAATTTCGCGCAGGTCACCAACCCGCCGATCGATCCGATCCGCGAGGAGCTGGTGATGAGCCTGGTCTCGATCATCGGACCGCGGCCGAACCTGTTCGACCTGCAGGGCGTGGCCGGCAACAAGCGCCTCGAGGTGCGCCAGCCGATCCTGACCGACGCCGACCTGGAAAAGATCCGCTCGATCTCCGATATCGCCGACAGCCATTTCAAGTCGCGCACGCTCGACACCACCTTCCATGCCGGCCTCGGTGCGGCGGGACTCGAACAGGTGCTCGACGAATTGTGCGCGCGCGCCGAAGCCGCCGTCCGCGAGGGCGTCAACATCATCATCCTGTCCGACCGCATGGCGGGCTCGGACCGGATTCCGATTCCTTCGCTGCTCGCCTGCGCCGCCGTGCATCATCACCTGATCCGCACGGGCTTGCGCACCTCGGTTGGCCTCGTGGTCGAATCCGGCGAGCCGCGCGAGGTGCATCACTTCGCCTGCCTCGCCGGCTACGGCGCCGAGGCGATCAATCCCTATCTCGCCTTCGAGACCATCATCGCGATGAAGGACCGGCTGCCGGCGGCGCTCGACGACTATGAGATCGTCAAGCGCTACATCAAGTCGATCGGCAAGGGCCTGTTGAAGGTGATGTCGAAGATGGGCATCTCGACCTATCAGTCCTATTGCGGCGCGCAGATCTTCGACGCCGTCGGACTGAAGGCCGACTTCGTCTCGAAATATTTCGTCGGCACCCACACCCGCATCGAAGGCGTGGGTCTGACCGAAATCGCCGAGGAGACCGCGCGCCGCCACACCGACGCGTTCGGCGATGCACCGGTCTACAAGAGCGCGCTCGATGTCGGTGGCGAATATGCCTACCGCACCCGCGGCGAGGACCACGCCTGGACCGCCGAGTCGGTATCGGCGCTGCAGCATGCCGTGCGCGGCAATTCGCAGGAGCGCTACAAGGCGTTCGCCAAAATCCTCAACGAGCAGTCCGAGCGGCTGTTGACCCTGCGCGGCCTGTTCAAGCTCAAGACCGCCGAGGACGAGAAGTGCAAGCCCGTCGGCCTCGACCAGGTCGAGCCGGCCAAGGAGATCGTCAAGCGCTTCGCCACCGGCGCGATGTCGTTTGGCTCGATCTCGCGCGAGGCCCACACCACGCTCGCGATCGCCATGAACCGGATCGGCGGCAAGTCCAACACCGGCGAAGGCGGCGAGGAAGCGGATCGCTTCAAGCCGCTGCCGAACGGCAATTCCATGCGCTCGGCGATCAAGCAGGTCGCCTCGGGCCGGTTCGGCGTCACCACGGAATATCTCGTCAATTCCGACATGATGCAGATCAAGATGGCGCAGGGCGCCAAGCCCGGCGAAGGCGGCCAGTTGCCCGGCCACAAGGTCGACGCCACCATCGCCAAGGTCAGGCATTCGACCCCCGGCGTCGGCCTGATCTCGCCGCCGCCGCACCACGACATCTATTCGATCGAGGATCTGGCGCAGCTGATCTACGATCTGAAGAACGTCAACCCCGATGGCCAGGTATCGGTCAAGCTCGTCTCCGAAATCGGCGTCGGCACGGTCGCCGCCGGCGTCGCGAAAGCGCGCGCCGACCATGTCACCATCGCGGGATTCGAAGGCGGCACCGGCGCGTCTCCGCTCACCTCGATCAAGCACGCGGGTTCACCGTGGGAGATCGGGCTTGCCGAAACCCACCAAACCCTGGTGCGCGAGCGGCTGCGCAGCCGCATCGTGGTGCAGGTCGACGGCGGCTTCCGCACCGGACGCGACGTCGTGATCGGCGCGCTCCTGGGCGCGGACGAATTCGGCTTTGCCACCGCGCCCTTGATCGCGGCCGGCTGCATCATGATGCGCAAGTGCCATCTCAACACCTGCCCGGTTGGCGTTGCCACCCAGGACCCGGTGCTGCGCAAGCGCTTCACCGGCCAGCCCGAGCACGTCATCAACTACTTCTTCTTCGTCGCCGAGGAAGTGCGCGAGATCATGGCCCAGCTCGGCTACCGCACCTTCAACGAGATGGTGGGCCAGACCCAGATGCTCGACCAGTCGACGCTGGTGGCGCACTGGAAGGCCAAGGGGCTCGACTTCTCGAAACTGTTCGTGCGCCAGAAGGAAGAGAAGGGCCAGAAGATCTATCACGCCCAGGCGCAGAACCATCATCTTGAAGCCGTGCTCGACCGCAGGCTGATCGAGAAGGCGCAGGCGGCGCTGGACCGCGGCGCGCCGGTCAAGTTCGAGATGGAGATCAACAACACCGACCGCAGCGCGGGCGCGATGCTGTCCGGCAACGTGGCCAAGATCTACGGCCATGCCGGCCTGCCGCACGACACGATCCAGGTGAGCTTCAAGGGCACCGCGGGCCAGGCGTTCGGCGCCTGGCTGACGCGCGGCGTCACCTTCGAGCTCGAGGGCGAAGGCAACGACTATGTCGGCAAGGGCCTGTCCGGCGGCCGCATCATCGTCAAGCCGCCGCGCAACTCCGCCATCGTGCCGGAGGAATCCATCATCGTCGGCAACACCGTGATGTACGGCGCGATCGAGGGCGAATGCTATTTCCGCGGCATCGCCGGCGAACGTTTTGCCGTGCGCAATTCCGGCGCGGTGGCGGTCGTCGAAGGCGCCGGCGACCATTGCTGCGAATACATGACCGGCGGCATCGTCGTGGTGCTCGGCAAGACCGGGCGCAATTTCGCGGCCGGCATGTCCGGCGGCGTGGCCTATGTTCTCGACCAGACCGGCGACTTCCCGAAGCTCTGCAACATGGCGATGGTCGAGCTCGAACCGGTGCTCTCGGAAGAGATGATCAACGAGAACACCTATCATTCCAGCGGCGATCTCGAAGCCCATGGCCGGGTCGACGTGTTCGCCAACCTGCTGGAGTCCGACATCGAGCGGCTGCACATCCTGATCACCCGCCACGCCAAGCTGACGGGATCGAAGCGCGCCGCCGATATTATCGCCAACTGGAAGGCGTACCTACCGAAATTCCGCAAGGTGATGCCGGTGGAGTACCGCCGCGCGCTGCGGGAATTGAAGGCCAACGCTGACGCCGAACCGAAAATCGCGATCGGGGCGTAGGACATCACGACCGTCATTGCGAGCGCAGCGAAGCAATCCATCCAGACCAGCGAAGAAAGAATGGATTGCTTCGTCGCTTCGATCCTCGCAATGACGGGCGGAAAATAACGAAGACGAAGCACAAGCTGCAGGGGTTTAAGGTTCTTTAATGGGCAAGATTACGGGATTTCTGGAGATCGAGCGGCACGACCGCAAATACGCGCCGGTCGCCGAGCGCGTGAAACACTATCGCGAGTTCGTCATTCCCTTGAGCGAGAAAGACACCCGCGATCAGGCCGCGCGCTGCATGAACTGCGGCATTCCCTATTGCCACGGCACAGGTTCGGTTGCTCCGGGCACACCGGGCTGCCCGGTCAACAACCAGATTCCTGATTTCAACGATCTGGTCTACCAGGGCAACTGGGAAGAAGCCTCGCGCAACCTGCACTCGACCAACAATTTCCCCGAATTCACCGGCCGCATCTGCCCCGCGCCGTGCGAGGCCTCATGCACGCTCAACATCGACGACAACCCCGTCACCATCAAGACCATCGAATGCGCGATCGTCGACCGCGCCTGGGACAACGGCTGGCTCAAGCCGGAAATAGCGGCGAACAAGACCGGCAAGAAGGTCGCGGTGATCGGCTCCGGCCCGGCGGGCCTCGCGTGCGCGCAGCAGCTCGCGCGCGCCGGGCATGAGGTGCATGTGTTCGAGAAGTTCGCCAAGGCCGGCGGCCTCTTGCGTTACGGCATTCCCGATTTCAAGATGGAGAAGCATGTCATCGACCGCCGGCTGGCGCAGATGGAAGCCGAAGGCGTCACGTTCCACTATGGCGCCCATGTCGGTGGCAGCGCGCAAGGCGCGATCGACCCGCGCGAGATGCTCAACGAATACGACGCGCTGGCGCTGACCGGCGGCGCGGAAGCCCCGCGCGACCTGCCGATTCCCGGCCGCGATCTCCAGGGCATCCACTTCGCGATGGATTTCCTGCCGCAGCAGAACCGCCGCGTCGGCAACGAACCGCTCGGCGGCGTGCCGGACATCCTCGCCGGCGGCAAGCATGTGGTGGTCATCGGCGGCGGCGATACCGGGTCGGACTGCATCGGGACTTCGTTCCGGCAGGGCGCCAAGTCGGTGACGCAGCTGGAAATCATGCCGGCGCCGCCGGAGCATGAGAACAAGGGCGTGACCTGGCCGAACTGGCCGTTGAAGATGCGGACCTCCTCGAGCCAGGCCGAAGGCGCCAAGCGCGACTACGCCGTGCTGACGCAGCACTTCTCCGGTGCAAACGGCCAGGTGGCAAAACTGCATTGCGTGCATGTCGACGACAAGTTCAAGCCGCTTCCCGGCACCGAATTCGAACTCGACGCGCAGCTCGTGCTGCTC
>CAWHRA010000033.1:0-6920 GCA_963831585.1 uncultured Alphaproteobacteria bacterium
GGCTGTGTAAAAACTCGGCCGACTGCGGCGCGGACGCAATACTTGACCCGTTATACTGCGGATAGGGCAATGATGATTTGCATAACGACCCGCATCCATGCCTGGTATTTCGTTATCTGGTGCAGCGTTCGGGTTTCCATACGGCCTCGGTCGAGGCCGTGGAAAAACGCGTTTGCAGAGGACGGTGGGCCGACCTCGATGGTTAGGTCGCGGCGGGTCTCCGAGCTGATCCAGGCACTCAGGCCCGGATCGCCTGCAGCAGCGGTCCGACACCGATGATCGCGATCACCCGTTTCATGTTGTAGGCCAGGACGTGGAGGCTCATTTCGGTGCTGACCCGCTTCAAGGTGCGGGTCAAGAAGTGGGTGCTTCCGATCCAGGCCTTGATGGTGCCGAAAGGGTGCTCGACGGTCTGCCGGCGCACGCCCATGGCGTCTGGCATCCGATCGAGCCTGGCTTGCATCGCGTCGAGGACACCTTCGTGTTTCCAGCGCTTGATCCGCTTTAGGGAAACACTGAAAAATCCGGCTGCTGGGGCTGACATCGGGTAGAATCCTTCGGTCCGGGGGGACCGAGGGACGGAGCGATGCAGCGGCAGGGGAGCTTTTCGCAGGCGGAATACGCTGGCAAGAAAAAGCAGACGCGGCGCGACAAATTTTTGGCCGAGATGGAGCAAGTGGTGCCGTGGGCGCGGCTGGTTGAACGGCTGCGGCCGTTTTACCCGAAGGGCGAACGCGGTCGGCCGCCGATTGGGCTGGAGCGGATGCTGCGGCTGTACTTTTTGCAGCAATGGTATGGGTTGGCCGACGAGGCCCTTGAGGATGCGCTCTACGACAGCCAGGCGCTGCGCGGCTTTGCCGGGATTGACCTGGTGGTGACGACGGTTCCGGACGCGACGACGGTGCTGAACTTCCGCCATTGGCTGGAGGAGCATGACCTGACGCGGGCGCTGTTCGACGAGGTCGGGGCGATGCTGGAGGAGCGCGGCCTGTTGATGCGCCAGGGCACCATCGTCGATGCCACGATCATCGCCGCGCCGCCTTCGACCAAGAACAAGAGCAAGGCCCGCGACCCGGAAATGCACCAGACCAAAAAGGGCAACCAGTGGCATTTCGGCATGAAGGCGCATATCGGGGTGGATGTCGCCTCGGGGCTGGTGCACACGATGGTTGGCACCGCTGCCAACGAAGCCGACATCAATCAGACAGCGTCCCTATTGCACGGCCAGGAGGAGGCGGTCTTCGCCGACGCCGGCTACACCGGAGCGGACAAGCGGCCCGAACTTGAGGACCGCGATGTCGACTGGAACATCGCGATCAAGCGCAGCATCATCAAAGCGTTGCCCAAAGCTCTGCGGGATTGGGCCGAGGCGGTGGAACGCGCGCTGTCGCAGGTGCGGGCCTGGGTCGAGCACCCGTTCCACATCGTCAAGAACCTGTTCCGCCATAAGAAGCTGCGCTATCGCGGCCTGGCCAAGAACACCGCGCAACTGCGCACCCTGTTCGCACTGGCCAATTTGGTGATCGCCAAGAAAACCCTGCTCGCGCAGGGCTGTGTCTGATCACGCCCGGACTCCGTCTTGACCCCAAAAACGGCACAGGAAAGGCCCAGTACAAACCCGGTCTTCTGCCGGCGCCGACCGTTCTCAGCCGCACCACTGTTCCAAATTATACCGTCGCTGCCATACCGTCCCCAGCGCCCGCATTGTTCGGCGTTTCCTTAGCTTGTCCGGCGTACACTTGGGCTTGAGAGGACAGGTGAAGCAAGCAGTCAGATGGCGGTAGTGGTCGATGTCGCCGCGGCGATCCGATCGGACAAACCCTCTGGTCAGGTGTTCGCCGGCCGGGCAGGTGTAATGGTCCTTCTCGGCGTCGTAGACGAAGTCCTGCCGAGTGAAGAGGCCGCGCTTGGCGCTGCTTGATGTCAATGTCTTTGGTATACAGGGCAGCACGCCGGTGTTCTCGCACGCCAATACCTGATCGCCGTTGAAATAGCCCCGATCGGCCAGCACAGTGATCTCCTCGTTTCCCGTCGCCTCCTGCGCCTTGAGCGCCATCGGCACGAGTTGCGTTCGGTCATGGCCGAGATTGGTCACTTCGTGCGCCACGATCAGGTGGTGCTCGACGTCGACGGCGGTCTGCACGTTATAGCCAACAATGCCGGTGCCTTTGCCGCTGGTTGCCATTGCGCGAGCATCTGGATCGGTCAGCGAGATCTGCCGATCCGGCGCAGCCTGAACGGCGATCTCCATCTCTTGCAGGTGCTGCATCTGTTGCTTAAGGCGAGCGAGCTTGTCCTTTAGCCGCAGCGATTTGGCTTCGGCGATCTCGCCCTCTTGCCGATCGGCGGTGTCCAGTGCCGATAAGTAGCGCGCGATACTGGCTTCGACCTGCTCCATACGACGCTGGATCGCACCATGCGTGTAGTTCTTGTCTCGAGTGTTCACAGCCTTGAACCGGCTACCATCGATCGCGATCACGGTCTCGGAGAACAAGTCCAGCCGTCGGCAAAGCATTACGAACTGGCGGCAGGTCGCCCTGATCGCTGGCCCGTTGTCCTTGCGGAAATCGGCGATGGTCTTGAAGTCCGGCATGAGGCGTCCGGTCAGCCACATCAGTTCGATGTTACGCTGGGTCTCCCGCTCCAGGCGCCGGCTCGACGCGATGCGGTTGAGATAGCCGTAGAGATAGATCTTCAGCAGCGTCGCTGGATGGTAAGCCGGGCGCCCGGTGGTCTCGGGGACGACACCGTCGAAGCCCAGTGTCGCCAGATCCAGTTCGTCGATGAACGCTTCAATCACCCGGACCGGGTTGTTCTCCGTCACGTAGTCATCCAGGCAGTGCGGCAGCAACGCTCCCTGCAGCCGGTCCTCGCCTTCCACGAAACGTTTCATCCCGCCATCCCCCAATAGCAGGACACTAAACTACCACGTTAGCGCGTTTTCACACACCCTCCACCCCGTAGCCGACTTCAAAGTGGGCCGCAAGGCGAGCGGTTCCCTCGGTCATCGTCGAAAACCCCAATTTCTCCGTTGTTGCGCGCAAGATCCCGGCATGGTCCCCGCCCCCATAGGGCTCGATCGTGACCCGCCTATCCTCTTCGCCGACAGATCAGACAGATTGCCCCATATAAGGCGTCTCGCGTTATGCGCGCGCGTAGACGGTCTATATGGGAGGATGTGTCTGATCTGTCGGCAGCGAGTTTTTCATGGCCTTAGCGCGATGCCTCGAAAGCCGCGCGTGCTGGTATGCCCCTCTCGCCCGGGCTCGAAACCGTGAGCGCTGAGCGTTTGGGAGAAGCGCTTCTGGCTCCCGACATACTCGCCGGCAGCCTCGGCCCAAGCCCGCCAGCTTGCGAACAGCGCCGCCGCGGTCTCGAAATAGATCGGGTCAACAGCGCAGCATTCCTCGATCCACCGGCCTGTGGCGTCTTCGTCGGCAAGATAGGCGTCAGTCGCATTGCGCACGATCGTAGGCGGATTGAGCCCGTCCCGCTGCCAGGCGATGCAGCCTTCGATCATCCATTGGAGAATGCCCGGCCACTCGGCGCGGAGCTTCTCGGGTAGCCGCTGGTCGCGCCTCCCTTCCTCGATCGTCACGGTGAACGGCACCAAGTGGAACCGGCGGCGGATCGCTTCATCAACGCGGCGGAGCCCCGGCTTGTGGTTGCCGGCGATGACCAGCTTAAACGCCGGAATGTAGGTGAAGAAATCTTGTCTCATGAAGCGGGCGCTGATCGGATCGCCGCCGGTGAGTGCCTTGATCTTGCTCTCGGCCCACCGCCGTCCCTCTTCTGTTTCTTGTGACGTGACCAGCCGCGCCCCGCGGAGCCCGGCAAGATCGGTCGGGTGTCGGTCACCTTGCGTCGCGATGAACGTCTCCATCGGCGCGACTGCGGCATAGTCGGCGAGGATCGCCGAGAGAGTGTTCAAATACACGCCTTTGCCGTTGCCGCCCGTACCGTAAAAGAAGAACAAGGCATGCTCTTGTGTGCTGCCGGTCAAGCTGTACCCGGCGATCCGTTGAAGGAACTCTTGCAGCTCGACGTTATCGCCGGTGATCTCACCGAGGAACTGACGCCACCGCGGGCACTCGCCGCCCGGCGTGACGGCGGTGATCTTGGTGATGTATCTGTCCGGGTTGTGCGGCAGCACTGCGGCAGTACGGAGATCGACCATGCCGCCCGGCGTGTTCAATAGCCAGGGATCGGTATCCCAGATGCCCACAGTCGCGGCGTGCCGCCGATCAGCACGGGCAAGGCGCTCGATTGCGGCGACAACGGCCGCCTTGGCAATGTGGGGATCGTCGCTGTTCTGTGCGAATTCGCGCGCGATGATCCGGGCTTCATGGAACACCATCAGGGTATCCTCGAACAGCCAGCGCGTGCCGTCCCATCGCAGCCATCGGCCCCACTTGGAGACATAGCGAAAGGCATCCATATGGCGCGCCGAGAACTCGACCGCGAATTCGTCTTCGCTGCCCGGAACCGGAAGGTCCGCAGCGGAAACGTGCGGATCGTGCGCGCCGGGGAACGGGATCGTCTCGGCCATCACGACGCCACCAACAGGTCGTTGAAGTCCTGCCCGACTGGCGGCCGGGAGATACGGACCTGCCGGCCTTCGTCGAGCCAGCGGCGCGCTGCCGCCTGCGCCGCGCGGATGCCGGGAATGTCGG
Organism: uncultured Alphaproteobacteria bacterium; assembly: GCA_963831585.1. Lineage (GTDB taxonomy): Bacteria > Pseudomonadota > Alphaproteobacteria > Rhizobiales > Xanthobacteraceae > Bradyrhizobium. The sequence goes on from CAWHRA010000033.1 coordinate 4,674, forward strand.
CATCGGCAGCGATGATGATCTCCTGCACCTCGGGCGGCAGGATCAGGGTGCGGATGCCGCTGGTTGATATCGCCGCCCATGTCGGAATGCCGGTAGTCTGCATATAGCTCAGGGCCGTCTCAATACCCTCGGCGACGCCGAGGATCGGGCCGGCAAGGGCGAGCCGTACCGCGCCACCGCGACATGGACCGAGCGTCATCTTGTTGGGATCAAGGCCGGCTTTACCGGTGCCGTCCCAGCGCAAAAAGGTCCGATGCACCGCGACGGGACCGTGATCTACGTGCTCGACGAGTGCGACCATTGCGGGCGCTCTACCGTTCGGGTGTTTTGCGTCGGGCAGATGCCGCAGCACCGGCGGCACCTCGCAGAGGTATCCCCGCTGCCGAAGATATTGTTGCACCACTGTCGCCGGCCCCAGTCGTGCAATGGCGGGCAATGTCCTTCGCCAGATGGCCAGCGCCATTTCGCGGCGCTCGATAACGGCGGCAGGCAGCTCGGCCGGCGATGGCATCTTGACGCTCGACCGGGTGCGCCGCGGCGTTTTCTTGGTGTCGCGCTCGGTATGGTTCGGCCACAAGCCCAGCTTTCCCAGCGCCTCGATCAGTTCAGCCTGTCCGCATCTTCCCGCATGGCAATACAGCAGCGGGAGTTCGCCCCGGCGCTCGGTAACCGCGAAGCCGGCCTTGTACCCGCAGGCGGGGCATTGCCCATTCCAGCGGCCTTTGCCAGCCCGGCGCAGCCGCAGGCTGCGGGCGATCGTCTCGCCGGTCATGGCCGGCTCGCCACCGCTTCGGCCCAGCGGTACAGAACCTCGCGCTCTGAGCTTTCGGCCGCATCGACAATCTCAAGCAGATGGGTAAATGAATGCTTCGATTGCCCGGCGGACGATCTCGCCATTACGTAGCACTCCGGCGCCGGCGACCGGGACGGGGCGGTTCCTGTTCATGCTGGGCCAGCCAATCGGGGATCTTCTCCGGGTCGTATAGGGTGAGCCGGGCGACCTTGATCTTCGGTGGCCCGATCCTGAGCGCATCCCAGCGCGCGACGGTGCGCTGGCTCTTCTTCAGCTCCCGCGCGAGCCCGCGCTGCGTCAGGTATCGCTTGCCGGCGATCTCGATCCAGTAGGAATCATCGGCCGTGATGCTGTTCTGCGGTTCGGTGGCCTCGACAGCGCCGAGAACGGCATATGCCGGGCTAGTAAGAGAAGCATCGTGCATTGGTGCCGTCACTCCCTTTCGAATGGCGGCAACTCGCCGCCAATGGATGACGGCTATGCATTGTTCACATGCGGCGTGGACCAAACAGACAAAAACTTCGCGCGCCGTTCCCTACACTGGTGTAGAAATCGTTCGCTTAAAATTACACTTGTTTGTTCATGAAAGGCGGCCGACCGGTGCGGCGGATATCGTGCATGTCAAGCTCGTTGCTCCAAACTGCAACGATGCCCAGGTCCTCCCCGGTAGCGCGCAGCACAGCGCGCCGAACATAGGATGCCGGCACCTGCCAAGCATGCTCCCGCGAAAGAATGGCCTCTCCCGCTCGCCTGCCCTTCGGAACGATATTCGATGCTGTTTCTAGAAGCCACTGTGCTGTGCTCAGAAATGTTTGAAAACCATCCGGAGTGCGGATATCAATTTCAGCATCCTGCATCATGTAAAATGCGGCCCACAGATGACTCACGGATTTGTACTTAGGCCACAGATTTCGAGTTATGTTTTGCGCGCCGCCTCCCGTTATCTCGTTTGATCTGCACCATTCTTCAATCGCGGAAGCAGCCTGCGCTAAAGAAGCTTCATTTCTAACATTAGGATCACGCCAACGCGACACAATCCATCGCAAGATGTAACCGGCCGCGATGTGCGCGAGCCAATCCTTCGTAAGCAGGTGCGCAATGATTTCCTCAGGATTTTCTCTGTCTGCGACAGCCAGAAGGGTTTCCAAGCGGGAGCCACCGGCCGAACTCCTGATCACAATGTCCAGCGACTCCGGCAGACCATCAACCTCCGACAGCAGGTCGCTGACGTGGTAGACCTCATCTGCGTTTAACGCGTCGTGTAGCCGCCCTACCATCCCGTCGTCTTCCTTCTCAGAATGATCTGGCGCACACATGACGGAGAGTGTGTAAAGAAAATCCCTTGTTACCAGCCAATGCGCCGCTGTGGCAGACAGGTTATCAGGGTCTTTTTCACCAACGAGCTGGGCGATCACAACGATAGGCAGGGTTGCCTCTATTGTCGACCATGAAAG
>CAWHRA010000034.1:0-513403 GCA_963831585.1 uncultured Alphaproteobacteria bacterium
CCGAATTCGCCAGGGAGCTCGGCTCGGTCATTGTCATGATCGATCTGGTGATCGGCTACACTGCGATCCAGTCGATGGCGAAATGGGCGCGCCGCAACGATATGATCCTGCATCTGCACAGGGCAGGGCATTCGACCTATACACGGCAACGCAACCACGGCGTCTCGTTTCGCGTCATCGCGAAATGGATGCGGCTCGCCGGTGTCGATCACATCCACGCCGGAACGGTCGTCGGCAAGCTCGAAGGCGATCCGGCGACCACGCGCGGCTATTATGATATCTGCCGCGAGGACTTCAATCGGATGCAGCTCGAGCATGGTGTGTTCTTCGATCAGAGCTGGGCGAGCCTCAACAAGCTGATGCCGGTAGCGTCGGGCGGCATCCACGCCGGTCAGATGCATCAGCTGCTTGACCATCTGGGGGAGGACGTCATCCTGCAATTCGGCGGCGGCACCATCGGCCATCCGATGGGCATTCAGGCCGGTGCGACCGCAAACCGGGTCGCGCTGGAGGCGATGATTCTCGCCCGCAATGAGGGCCGAGACTACCTGCACGAAGGGCCGGAAATTCTCGCCAGGGCGGCGCAGACCTGCACGCCGCTGAAGGCGGCGCTCGAAGTCTGGAAGGACGTTACCTTCAACTACGAGTCGACCGACATGCCCGATTATGCCCCCACCGCCAGCGTCTCGATGTAAGGAACAGGATCATGCGGGTGACCCAAGGCTGCTTTTCGTTTCTGCCCGATCTCACCGACGAGCAGATTTCCCGACAGGTGCAGTATTGTCTGGGCAATGGCTGGGCGGTGAACATCGAATTCACGGATGATCCGCATCCCCGTAACAACTTCTGGGAGATGTGGGCGCTGCCGATGTTCGATCTTCGAGATGCCGCCGGCGTTCTGATGGAATTGGCCGAATGCCGCAAGGTCTATGGCGACCGCTATATCCGGTTGTCGGCGTTTGATTCAAGCCATGGTTGGGAATCGGTGCGGCTCTCCTTCATCGTCAACCGGCCGAAGGAGGAGCCGGGCTTTCGTCTCGACCGCCATGAGGTCGCGGGCCGGAAGGTACGGTACACAACAACCCCCTATGCCATCGATCGCCCCGAGGGCCAGCGCTACGGTGGATCATGAGTGCGCCGGCTGCCATGCAGGGCGAAGGCGAAGCACCTTCAAGCAGGCAGGTTGACCTGCGGCGCGAGTTCAACGAAGTCGGCGTCGGCGAGGTGCTCGATCAGCTCGATTGCGAACTGATCGGGTTGAGGCCTGTGAAGACGAGGATTCGTGAAATTGCCTCGCTGCTGCTGATCGAACGTATACGCAAGCGGATGAACCTGACGTCCGATGTGCCGACGCTGCATATGTCCTTCACCGGCAACCCCGGTACCGGAAAGACGACCGTCGCGCTGCGGATCGCCAGCATCCTGCATAAGCTCGGCTTCGTGCGCCGCGGCCAGGTGGTATCGGTGACCCGCGACGAACTGGTAGGACAGTATATTGGTCATACGGCGCCGAAGACGAAAGAGATACTGAAGAAGGCGATCGGCGGTGTGCTGTTCATAGATGAGGCATATTATCTGCATCGGCCGGACAACGAGCGCGACTACGGACAAGAGGCGATCGAGATACTCCTGCAAGTGATGGAATCGCAGCGCGAGGATCTGGTGGTAATTCTCGCCGGCTACGGCGACCGAATGGACAAATTTTTCGCGAGCAATCCCGGCTTTCGTTCACGTATCGCCCATCACATCGATTTTCCGGACTACTCGCACGGCGAGTTGCTCGCCATTGCCGATCTGATGCTGCAGGACATGAATTACAGGTTCAGCCCGGACGCGCGTGAAGCCTTCGTGCGCTACATCAGCCTGCGCAAGACCCAGCCACTGTTTTCCAACGCACGTTCGATCCGCAATGCGCTCGACCGGATGCGGTTGCGGCAGGCCAGCCGCCTGGTCGCCGACCTCGACCGGGTGCTGACCGACGACGATGTCATGTCTCTGGAAGCCTCCGATGTGCTCGCCAGCCGTGTATTTACGAAAGCCATTGGGGCGTGAGGCGACTGGCCAAACGGGAACGTTCGCAGGTGGTGCAGCTTCGACAAGCCGAGCGGCCTTGTCCAAGAGAGAAATCCACTTGGTCCGGGAGAGAAATGTCGGCTGTCAGATCCAGCCTGCGGTGTTCGACGCTCAATCCGCCGCACTTGCGCGGTGTCGAGCGTGGTCCTAGGTTCAACATCGGCGCGGAGCGCGCGCCAAACTTCATGGGAGGATGGAATGACTTGGAAGACCCCTAAAATTGTCGAAGTGCCTGTGGGCATGGAAATCAACATGTACGCCTGCGCAGCGCGCAAATAGATCGCATCGAGGCGGTCGGCCCGGCTCGATGGTAATTGTTGCGTCGAGCCGTGGCAGGCGTCTTGCCAACGACTTCAAAAAAGTTGCACTGCTGTTTGGCCGACCTTCAAAGGACTTAAATAATCCAAGCTATGTTCCGACGTGAAGGTCTGGCGTCCGGATACCGTGCCGTAGGGTTTGCGTAGCCGTTCACTTGAGGCTCGTGCGACCTGGCTTGATGCGGAGAGCATGCGCCGGCGGGAGCGCAAGGCATATCTACTCTCGCGGTGAAGCGGGAGTCCTATTTGCAAGGAAGATCCCGGGACAGACCGTCGTGCTGCGCCTTGTGAATCGCAGACGGAACAACTCCGAAATACTTCCTGAACACGCGGCTGAAGTGCGACGAACTCGAAAACCCCCACGAAAATGCGACGTCCGTGATGGTCTTTCCGGCCTGGGTCTCCAGTTCCTGACGGCAATTCTGCAACCGTGCGTGCTGGATATAGTCGCTGATGGTGGTTCCTCTGTCGCTGAACAACATGTGCAGATAGCGCTTGGTGCAGTTCAGTGCCACCGAGATCTGGTCGATCGAGAGATCAGGGTCGCGCAGATGTTCGCGAATAAAGAACTGCGCCCGGATATACATCGCCTCGGGCCCGACACGATTGAGCATCATGTCGGGTTCGCGGAGCGGCAACAGCAGGAGGTCGATCAACGAATCGGCCACCCCGATTGCGTTGTTCGGTGACAGCTTGGTCGCTTCGTCGAACGCGGCATGGACAAAATTATATGCGATCCGGCCGGTTCCGGTGCGCGCCGAGAGTTTGCATGCAGACATCTTCGCCAGGCGGAAGCCGCGCTCCTGCAGCAGTACCTTCGGCACGATGACGACCTCGTGTCGCGTCAGCGTCGGGCTGATTATCGTGTGCGGACAGGATACATCGTAGGCGAGACAGTCGCCGGGCATCAGCTCGATGCGGCGGCCACCCTGCTCGAAATGCGAAATCCCGTAGGTCTGAAAATGTATTTTGACAAACGGATGATCGCCCGGTTTTGCGCGCGAGGCGGTATACGCAAGCCGGTGCTGGCTGGCCTCGATCTGACAGAGCTTTAGTTTCGAAACCGCCGTGTAGTTGATCTGACCTTCGAAAGACGACGCCTGAAGGGGGTCTATGTCGAACGGGCCGCAAAGATCGGTCAGTGTATCTGACCAACATTGGATCTGCTTCTTCGGCGCCAATCCGGAAGTGTTAAGTGAGCGGACCGTGTCGGACATTATCCAGCCACCGATTCGAGATCAAAACATGACCGCTTGCCCCGAGAGGCCCGAGTCACGATTGAGGGACTTTTACCTCAATTGAGGGCGGTTATTGCGGTTTGAGCAGCGCGTCGCCTGCCATCCATTTGATAATCCTCCGACTTAGTTTCAGTGCCGTCAAGGGGAACCTCCTCAACCATCGGGTTGCGCGTTACGGGCCGGTGGAGCGGAGGCCAAAACGGCTGATGCATCGCAGCATTGAGGCGCACCGCCAGCGAAAGTCACGGGCGAAAAGTGCGTCGGCTTTCGCTTTCGCGCAAAGGTACTTCCCTCTTGGGCAAGTTTCCTGTTTCCGGACCGGGTAGTGATACCAATTAAGAAATCCGAAAAAGTGGACCGTTTTTGCGGAACCCTTTGCTAACAACTGGGAGGACTCACGATGCGCAAGGTGCTACTCGCTACCAGTCTCGGCCTCATTGCGATACAGGTATCGGCGTCGCGCGCCGACGAGGCGTTGGATAAGCTCGCCAAGGATCCGAAGCAGTGGGTGATGCAGCAGGGCGACGACGCCAACACGCGCTTTTCCAAGCTCAATCAGATCAACGCGTCCAACGTCGGCAAGCTGCAGGTGGCCTGGACATTCTCGACCGGCGTGCTTCGCGGTCATGAAGGCGGGCCGCTGGTCGTCGGCGATACGATGTATGTGCATACGCCGTTCCCGAACACGGTCTATGCGCTGGACCTGAACCATGACGGCAAGATCCTCTGGAAGTACGAGCCGCGACAGGATCCCAACGTCATCCCGATCATGTGCTGCGACACCGTCAACCGCGGCGTCGCCTACGCCGATGGCAAGATATTCCTGCATCAGGCCGATACCACGCTGGTCGCGCTCGACGCCAAGACCGGCGCAAAGATCTGGTCGGTGATGGATGGCGAAGCCGGCAAGGGCCAGTCCGGCACGGACGCGCCGTTTGTGTACAAGGACAAGGTTCTGGTGGGCGTTTCCGGCGGCGAATTCGGCGTTCGCGGCTGGGTCAGCGCTTACAACATCAAGGACGGCAAGCTCGCCTGGCGCGGATATTCGGAAGGACCGGACTCCGACACGCTGATCGACCCCGTCAAGACGACGTCGCTCGGCAAGCCGGTCGGACCGGATTCGTCGACCTCGACCTGGCAGGGCGACCAATGGAAGATCGGCGGCGGCGCCACCTGGGGCTGGTATTCGTATGATCCGCAGCTGAACCTCGTCTATTACGGCTCCGGCAATCCCTCGACCTGGAACCCGGTGCAACGCCCCGGCGACAACAGATGGTCGATGTCGATCTGGGCGCGCGACCTCGATACCGGCCAGGTCAAATGGATCTACCAGATGACCCCGCACGATGAGTGGGACTTCGACGGCGTCAACGAAATGATCCTTACCGATCAGACGATTGGCGGCGCTCCGAGAAAGCTGCTCACCCATTTCGACCGAAACGGCTTCGGCTACACGCTCGATCGGGCCACCGGCGAATTGCTGGTCGCCGAGAAATTCGATCCGGTGGTGAACTGGGCAACCAAGGTCGACATGGACAAATCGTCCAAGACCTACGGCCGTCCGCTGGTCGTCGACGCCTATTCGACGCAGCACAACGGTGAAGACACCAACTCGAAGGGCATCTGCCCGGCGGCGCTTGGCACCAAGGACGAGCAACCGGCGGCCTATAGCCCGGAGACGCAGTTGTTCTATGTCCCGACCAACCATGTCTGCATGGACTATGAGCCCTACAAGGTATCCTACACCGCCGGTCAGGCCTATGTCGGCGCGGCCGTGGCGATGTATCCGCCCAAGGGCGACACCCACATGGGTAACTTCATCGCCTGGGATGGCAAAACCGGCAAGATCGTGTGGTCCAACAAGGAGCAGTTCTCCGCGTGGGGCGGCGCGCTGGCAACGGCCGGCAACGTGGTGTTCTACGGTACACTCGAAGGCTATCTGAAGGCGGTCGACGCCAAGACGGGCAAGGAACTCTACAAGTTCAAGACCCCGTCCGGCATCATCGGCAACGTCATGACCTATGAACACGGCGGCAAGCAATACGTCGCAGTGCTCTCCGGCGTCGGCGGTTGGGCCGGCATCGGTCTGGCGGCCGGTCTGCTTCAGCCTGAAAACGCCGCCGCCTGGCATGGCGCCGTCGACCAGGGCAAGCTGCCGACGAAGGAAAAGACCGTCGATACGGCGGGCCTCGGCGCCGTCGGCGGCTATGCGGGTCTGGCGTCCTATACCTCGCTCGGCGGGACGTTGACGGTATTCGCCTTGCCGAACCAATAGGTGAGGCGTCAGGTGAATTGACCATGGATCGGCGCGCTGCGGTTTTGCGGCGCGCCGATTTTTTATCCAGCCCCAATTGAAATTCCGAGGACAGTTGCGTGATCATCAATCACTGGAAATTCGCGCTCGTTATACTGGCGAGCGTCTCTGCCGCCGCAATCGCACGGGCCGACGGATCGGGCGATCCGGCGGTGGCTTCATCCGACGATGGCAAATACGCCGACAAGAACGGCAACCCGACCTACAAGGTAAGCGACGACGGGACCGTCGACTGGTACACCTATTCGGGCTTTCGCCGCTACCATTCGGATTGCCACGTCTGTCATGGCCCGAATGGCGAAGGATCAAGCTACGCCCCGGCGCTGGCCAAATCCCTGAAGACAATCAGCTACACTGACTTCGCCGAAGTCGTGACCAACGGCCGCAAGAACGTCGACGCCGCCAATGACAAGGTGATGCCGAAGTTCGCGGAAAACGTCAACGTGATGTGTTTCCTCGACGACATCTACGTGTATTTGCGCGCCCGCGCCAACGGCGCCATTCCCGGCGGTCGTCCGCCCAGGCACGAAGACAAGCCGGAAGCGGCCAAGCAGGCCGAGACCAGTTGCACAGGGGTCAAGTGACCGTGTGGGAAAGTCGCGATGAGCGCAGCGCGGATGACGATATGTTTTGCGGTGTCGAAGAACACAAGAGGAGCCTAAGATGAAGACACGCGCCGCTGTCGCGTTTGAGGCAAAGAAGCCGCTTGAGATCGTCGAACTCGATCTGGACGGACCCAAGGCTGGCGAAGTCCTTGTCGAAATCAAGGCGACGGGGATTTGTCACACCGACGCCTACACGCTGGACGGACTCGACAGCGAGGGCATTTTCCCCTCGATCCTCGGCCACGAGGGCGCCGGCATCGTCCGCGAGGTGGGAACAGGCGTCACGTCGGTCAAGGCCGGCGATCATGTGATACCGCTCTACACGCCCGAATGCCGCCAGTGCAAAAGCTGCCTGAGCCAGAAGACCAACCTTTGCACGGCGATCCGCGCGACCCAGGGCAAGGGCGTGATGCCCGACGGCACCTCGCGCTTCAGCTACAAAGGTCAGCAGATCTTCCACTACATGGGCTGTTCGACATTCTCGAATTTCACCGTGCTGCCGGAAATCGCGGTGGCCAAGATCCGCGAAGACGCGCCATTCGACAAGAGCTGCTACATCGGCTGCGGTGTCACGACGGGCGTCGGCGCGGTGGTGAACACCGCCAAGGTCACGCCGGGCGCCAACGTGGTCGTGTTCGGGCTCGGCGGCATCGGGCTCAACGTCATCCAGGGCGCCAGGATGGTGGGCGCCGACAAGATCATCGGCGTCGACCTCAATGATTCCAAGGACAAATGGGGCCGCCAATTCGGCATGACGCATTTCGTCAACCCGTCCAAGATCGATGGCGACATCGTCGCGCACCTCGTCGCGCTGACCGATGGCGGCGCCGATTTCACCTTCGATTGCACCGGCAATACCAATGTGATGCGCCAGGCGCTGGAAGCCTGCCATCGCGGCTGGGGCGTCTCGGTCATCATCGGGGTGGCGGAAGCCGGCAAGGAGATTGCCACCCGACCGTTCCAGCTCGTCACCGGCCGGGTCTGGAAGGGCACCGCGTTCGGCGGCGCACGCGGCCGCACCGACGTGCCGAAAATCGTCGACTGGTACATGAATGGCAAGATCCAGATCGATCCGATGATCACCCACGTGCTCAAGCTCGAGGAGATCAACAAGGGGTTCGATCTGATGCACGAGGGCAAGTCGATCCGGTCGGTCGTCGTGTTCTAAACCAAGCGCGTTCGGAAGCGAAAAACGTCAAACACAAGGGAGGATTGGCCTATGACTGTTCACATCCATCCGTCGGTCGATAGCGGAGTCAAGAAGGGTTCAGGCAGCTTTGCCGGCGGAACCCTTGTCTGCAAATGCAAGGACAAGCAGGTCAAGGTCGGCATCAAGGGCGACGTCGCGCACAATCACGCCTGCGGCTGCACCAAATGCTGGAAACCCGACGGAGCGATCTTCTCGGTGGTCGCGGTCGTGCCGCGGGATAACGTGACCGTTCTCGAGAACGGCGACAAGCTGCACGTCATCGATGCCTCGGCGGCCATCCAGCGTCACGCCTGCAAGGCTTGCGGCACCCATATGTTCGGCCGCATCGAGAACAAGGCGCACCCGTTCTACGGGCTCGACTTCATCCATCCCGAATTGTTCCAGGAATCGGGCTCCGCGGCGCCGGGGTTTGCGGCGTTCGTGTCCTCGGTGATCGAGTCCGGCGTCAGTCCGTCTGAAATGGACGGGATCAGGTCGCGCCTGAAGGAACTCGGGCTTGAGCCCTATGATTGCCTGTCGCCGGCGCTGATGGATGCGATCGCCACCCATGTGGCGAAATCGAAACCCAAGGCGGTCTGACCCAAACGCTCTCGTCAGCTCTCGCTGGTGGTCATTACCACCCGCGGGACTGCCGTCTGAAATCCTCGGAGCGCTCGGTTCGAGCGTCACGTTTGCAACGACGCTCTCGATCATTCTGTTCATACCGAATGGCTGGGACCCGACTGCCGGGTTTCCCGCGATGGCAGGCTACGTGCCATTCCTGATGAAGGATGTCGTCCTTCTTGCCGTATCGATTTACTTGCTGAAACAGGATGTCGCGCGGACGTTTCTTTCCGACACGAATGCCGAAATCATCTGGAGGCGTCGGGGCGCCGACGACAGGGCGACGCTTGTTCCAACCGCGCAACGGATACACGAACTGAATCACGAAGGGGGCGATCGGTGAACGTGGACGGAAAGCCGACCGTGCGGCGATCAACACTCACGGCAAAACCGGACAGCGAACTCGATCTGGGAGCGGTCTGGAATACCCATTTCGCGCAAGGTCTGGTCGTTGAATTTGGCGAGCGATCGAACAATTCGCCGGGTCTCGCGCTCATTTTGCCAGTCGTTCCGTAGCCTCGTAATTATCGTCTCGCTGGCAATCGGGAAGGAAGTATCGAAAGAAGTCGCGTCCATCATGGAACTCCGGAACCGGTGGGCGGGCCAAAATGATGGCTGTTCTCCGCTACAGTTTGACTACTTCGCATGGAAATCGGGTTACGCCGGAAATGATCATGCTCGCATGGCTGCCACAAAACGGATCCGGTCGCGTCGGGGCAGCGGCGCGCCGGTTGTGTTCTCTCCTGGAACTCTGCCGCCGCCGCTTCCGCGAGCCGCACGTCGCGCCGGGATAGTGGGCATCAGGGGCCGCCCCGTTCCGGGGAGGGCGGCAGACAGCCGCCTGCGGACGGCCCCCGGCATGTGCCCGACGCCGGCCGCTCAACTCCAGGCATAGGCGAAATCGTTGTTTTCGATCGTAACCCGCGCTTCCCTGATCTCCTCCTTGGCCAGCGATTTTCTCAGGAATTCGCGCGACAGTGCCGGCAGCAGCGTGTTGGTGATGATGTTGTCGATCATGCGGCCGCCGGAATCCGGATCGTTGCACTTTGAAACGATATGATCGACCACCGCGTCGACGTAGACGAATGAGGCGCCGTGATTGTCGCGAATGCGCCGATCGATGCGACCAAGCTGCAGCCGGACGATGCCATCGAGCATGGAATTCGACAGCGGGAAATATGGAATCGTCACGATGCGCCCGAGTAGCGCCGGGGGAAACACATTGAGCAGCTCCGGCCGCAGCTTCGATGCAAGTTCGTCGGGATCGTCGCGATATTTCGGGTCGCGCGACAGCTCCATGATCAGGTCGGTGCCGACATTCGTGGTCATGATGATCAGGGTGTTCTTGAAATCGATCCGCCGGCCGTTGCCATCCTCCATGATGCCCTTGTCGAACACCTGGAAGAAGATCTCGTGCACGTCGGGATGGGCCTTTTCGACCTCGTCGAGCAGAACCACGCTGTAGGGCTTGCGCCGCACCGCTTCGGTCAGCCGGCCGCCCTCTCCATAGCCCACGTAGCCGGGAGGAGCGCCCTTGAGGGAGGAGACCGTGTGGGCCTCCTGGAACTCCGACATGTTGATGGTGATCATGTTCTGCTCGCCGCCGTAAAGCGCTTCGGCCAGCGCTAGCGCGGTCTCGGTCTTGCCGACGCCGGAGGGGCCGGCCAGCATGAATACCCCGATCGGCTTCGAGGGGTTGTCGAGCTTGGCGCGGCTGGTTTCGATCCGCTTGGCGATCATCGCCAATCCATGCGACTGGCCGACGACCCGACGATTGAGGATTTCCGGCAGCTTGAGGACGGTTTCGATCTCGTCGCGCACCATGCGGCCAACGGGGATTCCGGTCCAGTCCGACACCACGGACGCAACCGATTGCTCGTCGACATGGGCGTAGATCATGCGCCTTTCGGGCGCGATGCCTTCCAGCGCGTCGAACTTGCCGCGCAATTCGGCGCGTTTTTCGGTCGTATCGTCGCCCTGCCTCGGCTCCGCCAGTATTTCCCGGATGCTTCTGATGTCGTTGACCAGCGCTTGTTCCGCGACCCATTCGGATTCCAGTGCGGCCAGTTTGTCCTTGAGCGTCGTAATATCCGCATCGAGGGCGGCCATGCGATCGGCGTCGTCGACTCCCAAATCGCTGTCGCTCACGACGGCGGCCTTCTCTGCCTCGCGCGCGGCAATGGCGACGCGGGCGTCCTCGATCAGGGCCGGTGTCGCACTCTGGCTGATCGCCACCCGGGCTGCGGCCGTGTCAAGCAGGCTGACGGCCTTGTCCGGCAGTTGCCGCGCGGGAATATAGCGGTGGGACAGCTTCACGGCTGCCACGATCGCGGCCTCGGAAATCCGCACGCCGTGATGTTTTTCCATTGGTCCGAGCAGCCCGCGCAGCATGACGCAACAGGTTTCGACGTCGGGTTCGTCGACCTGAATCGGCTGAAAGCGCCGGGTCAGCGCCGGATCCTTCTCGATGTATTGGCGGTACTCTGCCCATGTGGTCGCATGGTGCGCAACGGCGGCCGGACGCTGGGGCTGTTCCTGATCGACGGATTCGCGTTGATGTCATATGCGGCGGTCGTCGAACCGTTTCGGGCCGCGAACAGTCTGGCGGGGCGCCAGCTCTACCGATGGACACATGTCTCGGTCGATGGCCGACCGGTATGCGCTTCCAATGGCGCCTGCGTACTCGCGGATCGCGCGGTCGGGAGGTCGCTTGTCTGCGATACGCTGTTCGTTGTGGCGGGAGGCGACCCGGCTGCATTTTCCGATGCCGGAACCTTTGCCTGGCTCAGGCGTCTGGCGCGCTCGAACGTGCGGCTCGCAGGAGTTTCCGGCGGCCCGTTCCTGCTCGCGCGCGCAGGGTTGCTCGACGGCTACCGGGCAACGATCCACTGGAGTCACCGGCCGGCCTTTCTCGATGCGTTTCCGACCCTGGCGATCGGGCCGAGCCTGTACGTGATCGACAGGCGGCGGCTTACCTGCGCGGGCGGGACCGCCGGCCTTACCTGGCGATCGAGTTGATCGAGCGGGAACACGGTCACAAGCTTGCCGCCGACGTGAGCGAATGGTTCATCCGTACCGAGCCGCGCCCGGCCGACAAATCCCAACGGCTCAGCCTGCGTGAACGGTTTGGCGTCGGCAACGACCGGATTCTCAAGGTGCTGGCGGAAATGGAAGCCAGGCTGGAAGAGCCTGCGAGCCGTGGAGAACTGGCCGGACTTGCCGGCCTGTCGCTTCGCCAGCTCTAGCGGCTCTTTTCCTCACATCTGGGCGAGACGATGGGAGAGTGTTATCTCCGTATCCGCCTCGAAAAGGCAGCCGAATTGCTGCGCAACACCGGCACGACGGTAACGGCCATCGGCGTCGCCTGCGGATTTCAGAACGGCAGCCACTTCTCGCGCGCATTCAAGGCCCGGTTCGGGCGTGCGCGGGCGACGGGATTCGGAGGTTTGAACCGAAATCGGGTTCGCCACGACAGATATGCGGGAAGACCCGGATATTGCACTCCTGCATGCAGGCCGTGAAGTCTGCGCAACCGGGCGCTGGCCCGCGCCGATCATCCTGAGCGGAGGAATTCCGATGGCCCCTCAGTCGAAGCAGTATCTGAACAATATCTGGGTTCTGGAGACCTCGCCCGCCTATCGGCATGAAGTCATCCGTTACCTTGACCTGATCCGCACCACGAGTGCGGGCAAGACATTGTTCAACTCCATCAACCAGCGTCCGCAATGGATGTTGATCATGCCCTTTCATCCAACCGCCAAGGATCCGGTGAACGCCTATGCTTACCCGCAGCAGGGAAGCGAAGCGGATTCCTATGCGAAATACGCCCCTATGATGAAGGAGTTCGATTTGCCGGGCAACATCACCATCGAAATCCCCATCGGCTTCGGAACCGGCAAGGGAAGCATGGTCTATGTGGATTTTCATCCGGCGACATGGCGTCAGCGTATCATCAACACCGGCGGCATCGCGCCGGGAACCGGTCCCGGAGAAGTCCTGTTTCACGAGATGGTGCATGGCTATCGCATGCAATGTGGTCTCTTCCGCGACGACAAAGTCGCCGGGCACAAGCAGATGGACAACATCGAGGAGTTCTACGCCATTCTGGCTGCGAATGTGTATCGCTCGGACCGGGGGTTTACCTCGCTTCGCACCGATCATTGGGGATTCGAGCGACTGAAACCGACCGACTCCTATCCCGAAGTGTTCTACGACACCTTCAAGAAGGAGATCGACGACTGGTTCGATAAACAGCGCCCCTTCTGTCTCGACATGGCGCGGGTGCCGGCAAAGTTCAATCCCTTTCGCCATGCCGCGATTGCGCGGGGTTTCATGACAGGTCCGTTGACGCCGATGCGGCTTTAGTCACCTTGGCGTCTGGATGTCGCTTGCGCCGAACATTCAGCTTGGCTGTATGGCGCCGGATTTTAGAGGTTCCCGCAAAGCCTGGGTTGGGTCAGTCTCGTTGTTCTGGCCGTCCACTCATGCCCCGGCGCAACCATTCACTCCGCGGATTTCGCAGAAGCACATGCGAGACATCGCCGAAATCTCCAAATGTCAGAGGGGCTTATGTCTTCCATTTTGCTGAAAGTCTACATCACGCCATTTGCCGAGAACGGCGTCGTGGAGGCGGCGATATGGAGCTGCGATTCGGCCAAAGAGTCCCTGAATCTGGTCAATGCGATCTGGCTAAAGGCGAATATTGCGTTTGTTATCGATGATTGCGTCGTAGATAAGCCGCTCGATATCGCAAAGAGCGCCCGCAACAATGATCGGCGCTTGCTGGATGTCCTTAGCTTGCGGCATGAGCCGGACAATCGGGTCCACATCTACCTCGTCAATCCGATTGAAAACCTCTCCGCTGGCGGTAGCTCATACGTCGATGGCGATCCAGAGGCGGCCAGTTTCATCCAGTGGTATGGCAATGTCGCCGCCGATGCACGGGCCTGGGCCCATGAACTCGGCCATCTAATGAGCCTGGATCATGTCGAGCTAGACTACGCCGACGAGAGGCAGGCGGCGCTCCGCAGCAACCTCATGACGAAAGGATTGAGCGTGGGCACCGACTTGACCAACAAGCAGATTGGCAAAGTTAAGGGCTCAAAGCTGGTCAAGCGATTTGGCGGCTGACGGTCGGATGTTGGGGTACGTGCGTACTCCTTCCCAGCCTCGCGGGATTACGACCCTTTGCCAGAGACTTCGGCTACGCCAAGGCAAACAAGATGTTCAAACAACGAGCGCGACCAGCACGTAAGCAGAGATGAAAGTCATGGTCGGCGAGGGACAGCGCAAATTCGAGGCGAAGGTAGGCAGCGGATATATATATCAGAGCCTGCCCAATCGATCAAAAAAACCGCCGCGTGCGATCATGTAGTGGATGTCCTTCGGGAAGGGAAACGCCTCGCGAACGTTCTTGATCGCATTTTGGAGAAAATCTCCGTGCGGCCTTGGCTTGTGTTTGAGTGGAGCATCGTCGCTCGTCGGCGGAATCATGAAGCTGTCGACAAAGGACGGGTCGAGATCGTTCACCCTGACCATCTGGCCAAAGGCGGGAAATGCGTCATAGTGGCCGATGCGCACGTTGAGGTTCTTGAGTGCTGAGCGGCTCGGCTCAGCCCTGTTGCCTTCCGGCGTTGCCAGTCCACGCGCCATCAGGTCGAGTTTTACGGATTGCGGAAGGGTCGATGGCCCGTAGACGATTTCGAGTGCCTTGGCGTCTCGTCCTGACAACCATTGGTACCAGAATGTGGCGTCGTCAGGCTTGGCGTTCGCGCCGTAGAGGCAGTCAAACCCCCAGCATGCCGAAAGGTTCGATTGATATTTTCCCAGATTGCTGACGAGATTGCGCATTCCGTTGCCGCCGCCCGAATGGCATGCAATGACCAGCTTGCCGATTTGAAGTTGGGAAGGAGGTTTCAGGTTGGGAAACTGGAAATGGGAAATAGCCGCAAGTACCTCATCCAAATAGCGTTCGCCCCATTTTGCAGTGGCCAGGTCATCGACGCTGTAGTCACCGGCAAAGCTCTTGCCGGCGGAGTACTCGAAGCCCAGGAAGGGCGCGATCAGCACCACATCCTTGTTGGAATCGCGAACCTGCTCGCGTAACCGCGCAGGATCGTTGCGGAACAGAAATTTGTGGTTTCTGACATAAAACCCGTGCAGCCAGATCACGACGTTGAACTTGTTGCCCGAGCCTTCGCGCTTCGGCGGCAGATAGACGGCCGTCGGCTTGATGCAGTGCGTGGCTGCCTTGCTGAACAGCGTCGTGCCTGGAAAGGCGCCGATGTCGTCCTCTTCGAGCTCACAAGGCATGCAGGTTGCTCCGCCCCGTCATGTCGCGCAGGTGGCACCGATAGGCTGGTGCCGTGCACGGCTGCTTCGGCAATCCCTCAAATGGCGGCCGGTTGCCGCGGGCATGTCTTGGCAGCCGAATCGCTCAATTCCAGGCATACGCGAAATCGTTGTTTTCGATCGTTACGCGGGCTTGCTTGATCTCCTCCTTGGCCAGGGATTTGCGGAGGAATTCCCGGGACAATGCCGGCAGCAGCGTGTTGGTGATGATGTTGTCGATCATGCGACCGCCGGAGTCCGGATCGTTGCATCTCGAGACGATGTGACTGACCACGACATCATCGTAGAACAGTGAGGCGCCGTGGTTGTCGCGAACCCGCCGATCAATACGGCCGAGCTGCAGCCGGACGATTCCGTCGAGCATGGAATTCGAAAGC
Source organism: uncultured Alphaproteobacteria bacterium (assembly GCA_963831585.1). GTDB lineage: Bacteria > Pseudomonadota > Alphaproteobacteria > Rhizobiales > Xanthobacteraceae > Bradyrhizobium. Next base: position 15,089 of record CAWHRA010000034.1, read on the forward strand.
GGGAAATAGGGAATGGTCACGATGCGGCCGAGCAGTGCCGCCGGAAACACGTTGAGCAGTTCAGGCCGAAGTTTCAACGTGAGCTCTTCCGGATCGTCACGATATTTCGCGTCGCGCGACAGATCCATGATCAGGTCGGTGCCGACATTGGTGGTCAGGATGATCAACGTGTTCTTGAAATCGATCCTTCGACCGTTGCCATCCTCCATGATGCCCTTGTCGAACACCTGGAAGAAGATCTCGTGCACGTCGGGATGGGCCTTCTCGACCTCGTCGAGCAGAATCACACAGTACGGCTTCCGCCGTACAGCTTCGGTCAGCCGTCCGCCTTCGCCGTACCCGACATAGCCTGGAGGTGCTCCTTTCAGGGAAGAGACGGTATGCGCCTCCTGAAACTCCGACATGTTGATGGTGATCATGTTCTGCTCGCCGCCATAGAGCGCCTCGGCCAGCGCCAGCGCTGTCTCGGTCTTGCCGACGCCTGAGGGACCGGCGAGCATGAATACGCCGATCGGCTTTGACGGATTGTCGAGCTTGGCCCGGCTGGTCTCGATCCTCTTGGCGATCATCGCCAACCCGTGGGACTGGCCAACGACGCGGCGGTTGAGGATTTCCGGCAGTTTGAGAACGGTCTCGATCTCGTCGCGCACCATGCGGCCAACGGGGATGCCGGTCCAGTCCGACACCACCGAAGCAACCGATTGCTCGTCCACATGGGCGTAGATCATGCGCTTCTCGGGTGTAATGCCATCCAGGGCATCGAACTTCCCGCGCAGTTCGCTGCGCTTTGCCGTGGATTCGTCGTCCTGTTTCGGCTCCGCCAATATCTTCCGGATGCTTCTGATGTCGTTGACGAGGGCCTGCTCAGTGGCCCATTCGGCTTCCAGGCCGGTGAGCTTCTCCTTGAGGGCCACGATATCCGCATCGAGGCTTGTCATGCGAACGGCGTCGTCGGCTCCCAGATCGGCGTCGCTGACGAGCGCGGCTTTCTCCGCCTCGCGCGCGACAATGGCAACACGCGCGTCCTCGACCAGCGCGGGCGTCGCGCTCTGGCTGATGGCCACCCTGGCCGCTGCGGTGTCCAGCAGGCTGACCGCCTTGTCCGGCAATTGCCGCGCCGGAATATAGCGGTGCGACAGATTCACGGCGGCAACGATCGCGGCGTCGGAAATCCGCACGCCGTGATGCTTTTCCATCGGCCCGAGGAGCCCGCGCAGCATGACGCAGCAGGTCTCGACGTCGGGCTCGTCGACCTGGATGGGCTGGAAGCGCCGAGTCAGCGCCGGATCCTTTTCGATGTACTGGCGGTACTCGGCCCAGGTGGTCGCGGCGATGGTCCGTAACGTGCCGCGGGCGAGGGGAGGCTTGAGGAGATTGGCAGCATCGCCGGTGCCGGCGGACCCGCCGGCGCCGATCAGGGTGTGGGCTTCGTCGATGAAAAGAATGATGGGGGTCGGCGAGCTTTGTACCTCATCGATCACCGAGCGCAGCCTCTGCTCGAATTCCCCTTTCATCGACGCGCCCGCCTGCATCAGGCCGATGTCAAGCGCGCAGAGCCGAACATTCTTCAGCGGTGGCGGGACCTCGCCTGAGGCGATACGTTGGGCAAAACCTTCGACCACCGCGGTCTTGCCGACGCCCGCCTCGCCGGTGAGGATCGGGTTATTCTGCCGACGGCGCATCAGGACGTCGATCAACTGCCGGATCTCGTCATCGCGGCCGAGGATCGGATCCATCTCGCCGGACCTCGCCTTTGCGGTAAGGTCCTGCGAAAACCGGTCGAGCGGCGTGGTGCCCTTCGGGCCGCCAGTCTGTTGTGCAGCGCTCACGGCTGGCCCCAACCCCGAATCATCCATCGGGCGGAGAGTTTCTTCTTCGGAGGTTGCCCAGATCTTGCGGTATTCGCTGGTCAAGACGTCGACCGACATCTTGTTGAACTCGGATGAGAGGTTCTTGAAAGCGCGGTCGAGTTCTCGCGATTGCAGCGCCCCGACCAGAACGTGTCCGGTTCGTATCTGCGTTTCACCAAAGAAGAGCGTGGCATAGTGCCAGCCGCGGTCGAGCAGGTCCATCACCGTGTTGGAGACGGTCGGCATCTCGGTTTCGTTCTTGCGAAACCCCGCGATTGCGCCGTTGATGTCCATGAGGAGCTTGTTGCGATCAAGCTTGAAGTGATCGGCCGTCAGCACGATGTCGGTGCGCTCGCTTTGCAGAAGATGGACGAGCCAGTGGGCGAGCTCGACATTGCGATTGCCCGCACCCTTCGCCTGGCGCAACGCCTTGAAAAAGGCTTCGTAGCCGATGCGGTTGAGCTTGCCTGCCACTGCCTCAAGGTTAATGTCGGCCATCGACGCCTCCCTGCCTGCCGGCTTGTCGCATTTTTCTCTTCCGCTCCATGCGCTCTGCAGGGTGGAATCTGGCGTCGCGCCGATATGTTTCTGTCGTCGCCCAGTCGGGCGCCATCCATGTCGTCCATCCCAGTTGCCCGAAATGGCCGAGACGCATGGGCTCAACGGCGCTCGATGGAATGGCCAACTCGGCATCCCAATCGAGCTGGGCTCCATTGTAGAAATACACGAGATCCGCGAGCGGCTCGCACAAGTCTCCGCTTGGAAGAAATCGAACATACTGAGCAAGGCTGCGCGTGTAGATGCGGACCCTGATCTTGTCCTGCACGCTGTAGACGCCCCGGCCGAGCATCGCATCCTCGCCAAGGACGTTGTGGCGCTTGCCCAGGATCGAATATTCCTGGGCATCGAGCATCAGCCGCGTTCCGACGAACTCGTCGACTTCGGCTTTCACCTCAAACAGACCGCAGAGCGCACTGGCAAGGCGCGAGGCGGACTTCGCCTGGTTCCCCAGCAGCCCGGCAAAGCCGAGTTTGGCGGCGTCGGGGACGCTGTCGAGATTTCTGTAAGGTTCGGAGCCGGTCCCTATTGCGGAGCCGATGTAGGCGAAAAACCGGTCTGCGGCTGGACGATCGTGCTGGGCGATCGGGCGCGAATTCGCCCATGCGCGGAAAAACAGCTGGAGAAAGCGGTGATTGAAGATGTCGAGGAAGCGCGGAAAAGCATCGTCGTTGGCGAGGACGTAATGATACGCCTCCTCGGTGGTCGCGAGGGGCAACGCGCCCTGGGGCCCGAGCATTCCCATATACTTGACGAAGATCCTGAGCGGCTTGTCCTCGTCGTCGGCTTGTTCCACGCGGGCCAGGTTTGACGCCGGAAACTCCATGAACGGGTCCTGCCCAAGAAGGACGAGTTCGTCGCGCAGCGTCGCGCTCTCGCCGATGCGAGGCTGGTCTTCATGGACGCGTTCGAGATGCCTCAGCACGGTGAAATAATCGAACCGCCATGGCTCCGCTTCCAGCTCGCGCAACAGCCTCGCGTCCATTTGCGATGGCTTGGTCATAGTGGCCTGCGCATTCCCATGCGGGGGGGCCATCGCATGATTTCACCCCGATCGACGGAGCGGATCACGGTTTGGGTGAAGTGATTGAAGCCCGAATATTCCGCAAAGAAGCGATCTAGCACGGCGCCGAGCAGGAACGCGCCGGTACCCTCGAACGCCTTCTCGTCAATGGTGACCGTGATCTCGATCCCGCGCGCCACCCCGACTCCGCTACGTTGGCGGATGCGTCGTACGATTGGCCGACTATCGACGTGACGAATGCCGCGAATGCGGCGCTCGGTGGCGCTGTCGGCCATCTCCGCAAAAATCGAAAGCGTTTCTCGAACCGCTTCGGCATTGCGTCCGGCGCCCCGCTCCACCAGACCGAGGTGGTTCGTCGAGAGCAAATTCACCAGCCTCCAGGTAACTGTGCCGGTATGCGCCGTTTCGCTGCGGCTGCGCAGTTGCCTGATGACGGGCTCGCGCGGGGGAGTTGGCCCCGCGACGCAGACGAGATCCAGGGTGAAATCGTCGACCAGCCGAAAATCGGCTCCGCCAGCCCCGATCGGCAGGTGCTCGGTGAGGTGCCGATTGGAGCACAAGGCGCGCACGCTGAGCTCGGCGATCGCGTCCTGGTCGTCGATTCCGCCGGTCTCGCTCAGCGACAGGAACATGTCCGTTCCGGTGTAATCCGACGATATGCCGGTACGCTTCTCCTCCACCGTGCGCCGTCGCGGCAGGCGGCGGATCGAAAAACACGTTTGAGATGCGACTTGCGTGTCATGCAGCGATGCCGAATAAATCGGTCGAACCGGGGCCTTTTCCCGTCCACCGGGGTAATGGGCATAAACCTCGAGTACCCGATGGGTCTCGTAATCGAGATAATGGCTCCGGTCAGGGACAACGTGGTATTCGTGCTGACTTGCTTTCAGTTGAATCCGATCGGTTGTTTTTTCGAACAGATTGATGGCGGGTGCCGCGTAGATGGCAAATGAGTCGGGCCGAACCGCGGCTGCAAGCCGCGCATTCAGTTCGTCAAAGGCAAATACGATCTCGACCGACCTCGCGTTGATGCGAGACAGGCACTCATCGATGCCGGTGAGACGGCAACCGAGAAACTTGCGCGGAAAGGCGAAATATTCGCGCAGCAGATCGAACCCCTCGAACACCCGATGATCGGTGGGAAACAGCCCATCGTCGTGATCGAATCCGATCTGCTGTAAACATTCCGGCGGAGCCTGGAAGATAACCGGATCTCCAAAACGATCGAGGTGACGGAAATAGATTCCCCGACAATGGGCAAACAGCTGTTCATACAGCGCAACCGCGTCAGCCTCTCCGCCGACGAAATAAACCGGCAGCTGCGAGGTTCGGCAGCCGGCGATCAGCAGTTCCGGCTTCTTCTGCGCGTCGGCCTCGGAAGGTTCGTCTTCGGATCGCGCCGTCGAGCGGTGTGTCAGGGTCAGTCGCAATCCCGCCAGTACCTCGCCGCCGACCGAAACACCAAGCGCCTGCATGGGCGCGGGCGATGAGTAATATTCCGCGGCAGTGAGTTCGAACGGCCATACCGTGATGTCGCCGCATAGCCGGTAGCGGCATGCGATCTGCCGGTCGAGTTGGCGGAAACTGGCGTCAAGATAGGAACCGCGCGCGATCGCACGTCCCTCGCGTAGTGCCGGGTCGCCAAACACCGGGTTCGCCTTGACGAGCATCATCGAGGGCGTCGGCGCGAGATAATGGGGAACGAGTTGTTCGAGCAGGTTCTCGGTAAACTCGGGGAATTCGTGTTTCAGCTTGAGCTGCACCCTTGCCGCGAGGAAAGCGGATCCCTCCAGGAGGCCGCCGATTAATGGGTCTATGCGATCGTCCAGAAGGCCGCCCAGACGCTCCGCAATTCCCGGATACTCTTCGGCGAACTGCCGCGCATGTTCGTTGAGCAGCTGAAGTTCCGTGTTGTAGAGATCGAGAAATTCCCGATTCATGTGCACTCACAATCGATTGACGACAATTTTCCCGGCTTCGACGATATCGGCGACGAACTCCACGGGAACGTGCAGCGGATGGCAGACCAGCTCGCCGCGGATCACGAAGCGGATCTTGAGCTCGACCGGATCGAGCTCCTTGTCACGTTCGATCCGCAGCGTATCGGGCGCGATTCGCGGTTCAAAGTTGACGATCGCAGCGCGGATCTCGGCGGGAATTTCGTCCAGCCCGTTCTCGTCAATGGTGCGGATCGCTATGTCGGGAAGCCCGAAATTCAAAATCGATTTGCGGACATGGGGTGCGTTGTCCATATCGACTGTCGCCTCCAGCGCCACCGTGTTCAGGAGAGCATCCAGGTCGCGTGAAACTTCGCGGCGAAGCATGCTCTCGGTAATGATCTGCCGCGCACGCAATCGGCGGCTGGCAATAACGCGTTCGCCGGCCTCATTGCGCTGATCGATGATCCGTTTGGCGTCCTTTGCCTCATGGGCATTTCGAAAAACATGCATGAGGGGTGGGCTGAGACGCGATTGCCGACTCGAATTGGCCATGTACAACCTCGGTCTGAGGGCGGCGAACCCTGGCGGCTGATACTCAAAACAGTGAAATCGTTCTCCCAATCCTCCGAACCCCGACGAGTGGATGGGACAGCCATCCACTCGTCCTTTGGAAAATCGAGCAATTCCGTTAAGCGGCCACGTTCTTTTGCAGGTCCCACCCGAAATCGACGTTTCCGGTCGCGTCGCCCTCGTTGCCTTGCGGCAGGTATTTCGTCTTCACCTTCACGAAGTGAAGGGTGGCCAACTCCATGGGAAGCTGTCCGCCGCCGTGGGCCGAGATCTGGAAAGAGGTCACGACCACGTGGTCCAGATCCAGCTCGAAATACGGAATCTTCTTGTCACCGCTTTGCTTGAGCAGCGAAAGCTTTCCCTTGTTGATGTGCTGGCCGTTCACGGCCCGCTCCATCAGCCTGAGCGAGGCCCTGGAGGTGTACATGCTGATCGAAATGTCGTGGATCTGCCCCTTGCCGACGCTGCCGCCCGTGCCGGTCGCGAAGGAGCTGTTGTTGCTGGCACCCCATGAGAAGGACTGGAGCTCGATCTTGCCCTGGTGGTCAGAATCCTGGGCTTCCCCCTCAATTCCTTCGAGTTCGAGGAACGCGAAAACATCTGCTGCCATTTGAATGTCTCCTGAATGTCAAAAGTTGGGTTGAGTTGCGGTTTAATCTCTATTTCGATCGGCCTGTGCGTGTTGGTGGGCGGCTCTCAAGCCGGGGTTCAAAATGGAACATTAATTCTTTGCAACGGGCAATCGTGAGACAAGCCGCAACCCAATATCCATGCCTTCGAGCTGGAAGTGAGGACGGAGTTCGAATGTCGCCGCATAATAGCCGGGGTTTTCCTCATTCGCCGTAACGGAGATCTTTGCGCCGGCGAGCGGTCTGCGGCACTTGGTTGCTTCGGAGGAGTTCTTCGGATCGGCGTCAACGTACTCGCTGATCCAGTTGTTGAGCCAACGCTGCAACTGCTCGTTCTCGTAGTAGGACCCGACCTTATCGCGCACCATTACCTTGAGATAATGTGCGAACCGGCAGCATGCGAACATGTAGGGCAGACGTGACGAGAGATTGCTCGACGCCGTCGCCTCGGGGTTATTCTGATAGGCCTTCGGCTTGAAGAGCGACTGAGCACCGATGAATGTGGCTCGGTCGGTGTTCTTTCGATGAATCAGCGGAATCAGGCCCGACTTCGCCAACTCGGCTTCGCGCCGGTCGCTGATGGCGATTTCCGTCGGACATTTCAGATCAACGCCGCCATCATCCGTCGGAAACGTATGCGTCGGCAATTCTTCCACCTCGCCGCCGGACTGCACGCCACGGATACGCGCGCACCAGCCATACTCCTTGAAAGCGCGGTTGATGTTGGCCGCCATGGGGTAGGCCGCATTCATCCATGCGTATTTCTCGCCCTTGTGGCCGTCGGTATCCTCTTCAAAGCCGAACTCCTCAACCGGTTCGGTTTTCACTCCGTAGGGGAGGCGAGACAGTACACGCGGCATGCACAGGCCGATATAGCGCGCGTCATCGGAATCGCGCAGCGATCTCCAGGCGGCGTATTCCGGCGTATCGAACAGCTTGCTGAGATCGCGCGGGTTCATCAACTCGTTCCACGAATCCATACCCATCAAGGTCGAAGTCGGCGGCGGCGAAGAACGGCGCATGCGCCGCGCCGGCGATCTTGCTGAGGTCGCGCAACAACTGCACGTCCGTCGCCTGATGGCTGAAGCTGTAGTCGCCGATCAGGCAGCCGTATGGCTGTCCACCCAGCTGGCCGAATTCTTCCTCGTAGACTTTCTTGAACAGCGGGCTCTGGTCCCAGGCGGCATTCGGATAGAGGCGCAGATGCCGGTAGAGTTCGTTCTTCGAGACATTCATCACGCGAATCTTGAGCATCGCGTCAGTCTCGGACTGGAACGCGAGATATTTCAGGCCGCGCCATGCGCCCTCGATCTGCTGAAATTCCGGCGCGTGCATGATTTCGTTCATCTGCGCCGAAAGCTTCTTGTCCAACTGCGCAATCATCTCTCCGATCGTATCGAGCACGTCGGATTTGATGAGGCTGGTATCCGCGAGCGCCTGCTCGACCAGCGTCTTGACGGCGTTATTGAGTTCTGTTGCCGCACGCTCGGTGCGCGGCTTAAAGCTCTGTTTCAGGACCGCAGCAAACTCGTCCGCATCTCGGGTTTGCGTTTGCGCGTCCTGCTGCTTGGAGCGAGCTATTTCGGTTGCCATGACAAAGCTTTCTAATATGCTGATTGGTTACAGTGCGGACTATTGTTCGCTGTCGTTGCCTTGCTCTACAGTACGATCCTTTAATGCCTGCATGAGCTGCGGATCGGCCAAAAGCTTGCGCAGCTGATCCTCGGCGGCGGCTTTGCCGTCCACATAGCGCTGTAGGTTGGCGAGCTGCATTCTTGCTTCCAGAAGCTTCGCCACCGCCGGAACCTGCTTGGCAACGGCCGTCGGTTCGAAATCCGCCATTTTATTGAAACGGAGTTCGACGCCCATCTTCTCTCCGGAATTCTCGGCAAGCTTGTTTTCGACCCGGAAGTTGACGCCCGGCTGTATCGCAGCCATTCGCGCATCCAGATTGTCCATGTCGAACTCGAGGAACTTGCGATTGACGATTTCGGCCTTCTCGACACCGGGCGCATTGCCGGAGAGATCAGCCAGAACGCCCATCACGAACGGGATTTCGACTTTTTCCTCGGCGTTCGACGGATTCTCGTAGGTGATGTGGACCCGCGGAGGGCGATTCCGGCGAATGAATTTCTGACCACTTTCCCGTGCCATGTATTCAACCCTATCTATGAGTTTGCGATTAGAAGGAACCCGAATTACTGCGTCAGTTGGAATGGACCACTTCAGAAAGCCTCAACCCCCAAACATCAAACGGCAGATGGCCGACCTCATTTCTCCGCGCCAAAAGTCTTCAGCGCGGCCTTCGGAAGCACTTCCCTCAGCACACCCATGAAATCCCGCTCGGCGAGCGCGCGAGCGCGATCGCACAGCATCGGCACCGGGCTGGAGGGCTCGGAGTGTCGGAAGAATCGTTGCACCTGCTCAAGCAGCGCGATCGCCTGGGCGCGCGACTCGACGCGGTATCGAGGAGATCCGCCGCTCTGGGTAGCCGACACCGGGCTTTCGGGCGCTCCCTCCGGCAGCTTGGAAAGTTTGCTGACGGGCAGTTCGAAGAACTGGTCGGCCCCGATCTGAAACGCCGCCTTCTCCATCTGCGTAGGCACCAGGATGCTCATCACTTCGAAGAACGATTTGCCGATCAGCTGATGCGCCTGGCGGACCAGCGGCAGGGTTGGGCTTGAGGGCTCCGAACGGCTGTAATATGCCGCGATGGCCGCCAGCGCTTCCTGCGCGTCCGAAAGCGATCCCGGCGCGTCTCCTAAAAACGCAACATCCTCGCCTTCCACCGTTTCGGCTTTGATCTCTTCGCGAAGCGCAGCACGCGGATCAACGAACAGCTGTATCTTGTCGACCATCGCCGGCAGGTTTTCCAGACCGAGCGAAGTGCCCCGCATGCTGAAGGCATCGCGGATACGGCCAAGCGATGTCTTGAGCAGGGCCACGTGCCCGCGCGTCGCCGCCAATGAATCGGGCGGTGCATCCACGATCGCCTCGGTAAGCGCGGCCTGTGAGTGCTTTTGCTCGCCGACGCGAGGTTTTACTTCGCCGGATGCAATCATCCAGGCCCGATAAGTCACCGCGCCAATTCGGCGTCCCTCGCACAGCGGTGCGTATTGCAGCGGGAACACGACGGTAGGGAGGTCGAGCGCGCCCAGCGCAGCGGTACGCGGACTGAAGTCGTCGCCGGCGGCGCGTGGATGGACATCGTCCCAGAACGCATCGAGCCACTGCGCAATAGCGGCAATTGTTACCGCAAAGCCACCGAGATCCCGATCCAGGATCAGTAGCCGCGCCCGCAGGACAAGCAATCGCAAGTCGCGGCTGCGCTCCCACAGTGGGCTGATCGCGTCGACCTGGCGGGGCAAATCGACGCTGGATCGATCAAACGGCCTTCCGTCATCACTCGAAAAGAACGCACTTGGAAGCATTCCTTCCGTCTGGGCGAAAAAGTTCAGGTAGTCGGCGTCGCCCGCAAAGTCGAGATCTGGACCGCACGGGTCGGCCTCCGACAGCGGAATGCACAATTCGGCAACTGCCGGGGAAACCATTGCAGGTTGCGCGCTGCTGTCGATTTTCGTCAAAATGGACGGATCGGTTAGTGCCGGTTCGGCCGCAGCCCCGGGCTCCAAGGCGGTCATCGGGGGAGATGAAATCTCCGCCGTGGACGGTGGGATCGCCACCGTACCGGCATCTTCAAGACCTTCCGAGAACGCCAGTTCCGCCACCGCATGCCCCTCAGGATCGGGTTCGTGATAACCGATCGTGCGCTCGTAAAGCGATAGAGTTCTAGTCAGTTAGTGATCCGAACGAAATTTAGGTTCAATAAAAAGTTCTGCCCGCGCTGGGCTGCAATGTACATCCTTCGATCGGATGACCCGCATTCCCATGGCCGCGGCGGGTCACCAAGAATATCACCGCTTAAGTCGGTGAGAAGGTGGAATTTGTCGTGGAACTTGGCCCCTGTGCCAGGGGTGGCGCGAACTACCGGGGCCCCACACATGCGCACGCATAGGTAGCAAAGGCCACGCATGCGGAGGACGGAATCGGGCGGTCCACGGTCCGGGACACGCGCCGCCGCAGCGTTTTGAAGCGTTGGAAGCAGCCGCTGGGCCACGCCTGCCGCGTTGCGGTGACCGGCTTTCTCGGCGCCCGGACGCGGCCGTCGGTGCTCCAAAAAATTCCGATATCGCACTGAAATTGAACCCCGACATACGCTAGGCCGACTACATGGAGCGGGCGAATTGACGTTCCGCCGTGGCAGTCGTCGAGGGATCGGATGGGACAGCTCAGTCAAGCCAATCATGCGGCCGCGCTCAAGACGCCCCTTGGCGAAGACATTTTGGTGCTCAAGAGCTTCTCGGGTAGCGAGGGATTGGGCGAACCGTTCGAATTTCAGATCGAAGCTCTGAGTGAACAGGAAAACGTCGATTTCGACCGGGCGCTGGGCCAGGCCTGCACGATCAGGCTCAAGACCTACGAGCAGAAGCAGCGCTTTTTCTGCGGCATCCTCACCAACGCGCAATGGGTGGGCAGCGAGGTGGGCGGACAGCAGGCGTACTCTCAATACCGATTGGTGCTGAGGCCATGGTTCTGGCTGTTGGCCCACCGTGCCAATTGCCGGATCTTTCTTGATGAGAACGTGAAGGACATTATCCAGAAGGTGTTCACTGATGCCGGATTTTCCAACGGGACGGATTTCAAGTTCCGCACCACCGGCAATTACGACAAGATCAAATATTGTGTCCAGTATCGCGAAACCGATTTCGCCTTCGTTTCCCGGCTAATGGAGCAGTACGGGATCTACTACTATTTCGAGCATCAGGATGGACAGCACACGATGGTTCTTGCGGACTCGCGTGCCTCGCACAGCGCAGTCCAGGAACTCCCGCAGATCAAATATCATTTCCAGACCGACGCCTATCTCCGGGTCGAACAACAGATCAATTCATGGGTATCAGATCGTCGCTTCCGTACCGGCAAAGTCGAATTCAACGATTACGACTACCTCAAGCCCCCCAAGCAATTGCGCGCATCGAAGGAAGGCTCGGAGAACTACACGCGGTCGAGATTTGAAGTCTACGATTATCCCGGGAAGTATGATGAGCAGGACAAGGGCAAGCAGTTTGCCCAATTCCGGCTCGAGGCGGAGCAGGCAATGGACCGTCGCCGCAACGCCGGCGGCGATGCTCCGTCCTTATTTGCCGGGGGCCTCGTCACGGTTGAGAAGCATCCCGCCTCGGACGAGAACAAGGAGTATCTCGTGGTTCGCGCCAGCCACAACTACGGCGTTCAATCCTATGGCACAGGCCAGTCGGGTGTGGCGGGCTACAGCGGAAGGTACCAATTTCTGCCGAGCGATCGCCCGTTCCGCAGTTTGCCGTTGACGCCAAAGCCGCGCATTGGCGGGATCCAGACCGCGAAAGTCGTCGGCAAGAAGGGTGAGGAGAGCGAGGAGATATCGACCGACGAACACGGTCATATCTGGGTCGAGTTCTTCTGGGATCGCGATCCGAAAAAGTCCTGCCCGATCCGGGTTTCCCAGTCCTGGGCCAGCAAGCAATGGGGCGAACAATTCATTCCGCGTATCGGAATGGAAGTGGTCGTCGAATTCCTCGAAGGCGATCCCGATCGGCCGCTTGTAACCGGGTGCGTCTATAACGGCGACAACAAACACCCGTACACGCTTCCCGACGACAAGACGCAGTCCGGACTGAAATCCGACTCGTCCAAGGGACACAACGGCTATAACGAGTTCATGTTCGAGGACAAGAAGGGCTCGGAAAAGATTCGTATGCACGCCGAGAAAAATCACCAGGTCACGATCAGGAATTCGCAGACCGTGACAATCGGCGAGGCTTTCATGCCACCGAAAGGCAGTCCGTCACGCAGCGTTACCCTGAAGAATGGCGACGACCAGCTCACTGTTGAACTCGGCGATCGTACGATTTCAATCCCGATGGGAAGTCAGAGCACAACAGCCATGCTCTCAATCAGCCATACGGTTGGAATGACGACGGTGACACTCACGCCAGCGACATTTTCCGTCGAATCTCCCATAATCAACGAAACGGCAGAAGCCGCCATCAACCATACGGCGGGTGCTGCGATCACCCTCACGGCGCCAATAATTAATCTCAATGGAATGGTGCTGATCAACGGTATGGTTCCAGTGGTGATCCCGGTCTAGGCTTTGGGTTGCGCGATCCGGGTGATCGCCGAAGTAGTCAGATTGTATTGGATTTTTGGCAATTAGGTTTCGGTATGTCCCAGACTCGCTTCGTCACCACCCTCGCGTTGTTCGAAACTTTTCCGCGGTCTGTAACCGGGATTGCAGCCGAACCCACTGACGAGCCGCCGACTGTGTTTTTGAAAAAGCTGTCGGCACAGCATAAATTCGAGGATGCCATAACCTTTTGCGCTTACCTGCTTCCGCGGCGGGAGGCGGTCTGGTGGGCGTGCGCATGCGTGAGGGCCCTGCTCGGTGATGTCGCCGCAAGTCGGGCCGGACCCATGATCGCGGCTGAAGCATGGGTGTATGATCCCGACGACGAACATCGGCGGACCGCGCTTGAAATGGGCAGGCAGGGCGATAGCAACGACCCCGTGACCTGGCTCGCCCTGGGCGCCGGATGGTCAGGCGGCGCGCTCCTGGCGCATCCTCAGCACCTGGTCCCGGTGCCGGCCTATATGACCCCGAGGGCGGCTCGCATTGCCATCCTGCTAAGTGCCCGAATCTTTAAGCCGGAACAGTACACCGCTCGGATGCAAGCGTGTATAGTGGACGGTATTAAACTGGCCGAGACGGGGTTGTGACGCATCGTGCCCACGTCACTTCAGGTTGTTCGATGCTCCGATCCGCGGGACTGCCGATATTGCTTGAACAAGGCCTGACCGGACCTGAACGCAAGGGCGAACGTGAGAGTTAAGCGCTACGCCCAAAGCATCGACCGATTTGATAGATCGACCGCAATGACCCTGACGCTGCGAATTGAGAACTTGACGACCCTGCCTGACGGCGGCCCGCTGAGTGTTTCGATCAAGGGTAAACGTGGCCTTGATATCGGTCGCGATCAGTATCTCGATTGGACCTTGCCTGATTCCAGCCGTTTCATCTCCGGCAAGCACTGTGAGGTGCGCTGGCACGATGGCGCCTACTGGCTTCACGACATCTCGACCAACGGCACGTTCCTGAACGGTGCTGAAAGCCGCCTCAAGGCCCCGCATCGATTGCGCGACGGCGATCGATTTGCCATCGGTCAGTACATCATCGCCGCGACGATGGACGAGGAGGTCGTCGAACCGGGCGAGGCCGCGCCGCCGCGTGCGCCATCCCGCGACGAGAATCTGTGGGACGGGGGGCCGGACGCAGCCGATCCGATCGACCCGCGGCAGCTGAAGGGCACGCATGATGCGGTTTCGGTCCGGCCGGATTTTCTCGATTGGGCGGTCGACGTACCGGTCCCGACCATGCGTCCCGCGCCGCCCGCGGCAGTCCCCGTGTCATCCTTTCGGAGGATGCCCATTGCCACCGAACACGATAGCTGGGCAGAGGGTCCGCCGCCGCCGCCCGCGCCGCAGCTCGAGGTCATCCCAGTGCCGACCCCGCGGCGTCCGGACACGGGCGAGGCGAGGCAGCCCTGGTCCGTTCCGGAATCGGATCCGCCGGTGACTTCGCAGCCCAACGGGGACGCAGAGGCAACGGCGAAATTCGCCCAGCTCGTGGCGCGTGGAGCCGGCCTGCCGGACGATGCGTTCGCCGGGCGCGACCCCGCTGAACTGGCCGAGCAATTGGGCCGACTGATGAGGCTTGCCACCGACAATATGAAGCAACTGCTCGAGGCGCGTCAGCAAGCCAAACGATTGGCGCGCAGTCCCAACCAGACGACGGTTCAGGCAATCAACAATAACCCGCTCAAGTTCGCGCCGACGGCGGAAGACGCGCTTCGCATCATGTTTGGCTCCCAGAGCCGGAGTTATCTCGACTCAGAGAAATCGTTCGCGCAGGGCTTCGATGATTTGAAGAAACATCAAATCAAGACCTATACGGCGATGCAGCGGGCGGTCACGCTGCTGATGAAGGACGTGGATCCTGTCACGATCGAAGCCGCCTCCCAATCCGATCGCGGTCTTGCGGGTATGGTGGGTTCGCGCAAGGCCCGGCTGTGGGACATCTACGTTGCTCGCTGGCAGTCCCATGCGAAGCGGCACGACAACGGCATACTGGACACGTTCATGGACTACTTTGCGCGCTGCTATGACGGCGACTGAAAATGCGCTGGCCTTGTTGCAGTCGGCTGTGTACATTGGGTTTTTTGCGAAAAACTCGATACTGATTGAGCTGGGTTCGGACGTGGTTTGTTGTTCGCAACGGCGAGAAATCCTGTTCGCCTTTGAACCAAAATCGGACCGAGCTGAACCAAGATTGGAGTCAGCCGGATAAATACGGGATGGTTGGCGCGCTCGGGGACCATCCGGCTATTCGAGAGACCGCTAAATGTCCTGGTACACCAAGGTTGCCTGGTCGGAAGGCCTCTTCCTTCGACCCCATCATCTGCAGCAGAACGATCGCTATCACGAGCATCTGCTCGAATCCCGGGTGCGACCTACGACGCCGTACCCGTGGGGCTTCTCCGAACTCGAGATCGATCGGGATCTGGCTCAGCAGAGTAAATTCGCGCTGCGGCGAGCCGCGGGCATCATGCCTGACGGAACTCCCTTCAGTATCCCGGCCGATAGCCCGTTGCCTGCCGCAATTGCCGTGCCCGAGGCCGCGGCCGGTCAGATCGTCTGGCTCTCGATGCCGATCGCTTCCGCCAACACGCGTGAGACAGATGACCGCGAGGCGGAAAGCGCGGCGCGCTTTGTCATTGGCGCTGAAACCTTCATCGACTCTTCCTCGGAGCTGCGCATCGAGGAGGAAATCGATCTTGCCTTTCCGCGGCTCGGCTTCGAACTGCGCAAGACCGGCAAGCCCGGCTACATCGGCCTTGGGATCGCCAGAATTATCGAAGTGCGGGACAAGACGATCGTTTTCGATGAGAAATACGTTCCTCCGGTCCTGTTGTGTCACGCCTATCCCGTCGTCGAGGGATGGATCGATCGGGCGATCGGCTGGATCGACAATAAACTCGAAGAACTCGCGCGCTATGCGGCGGATCCGACCGCGGGCGGCGGATTGCAGAGCGTTGAGTATCTGGTCCTGCAATTGCTGAACCGGCACATTGCGGTGCTCAGGCATCTGCGGACCTCGAGCTATGTCCATCCCGAGCGCCTGTTCCAGGAATTTCTGCGACTGGTCGGCGAGCTCGCGACTTTCGCGACGGCCGAGCGGCGCGCCCGCACGTATCCCCAGTACGATCAGGACGATCTGGAAAACGTCTTCGGGCCGGTGATGCGCGACCTGCAGGATTTCCTGAGCGCGCAACTCGGCCGGCGCGCGATCCGGCTCGAAATCATCCAATTGCGGCCCAACGCATTTTCGTCGCCCATTCGCGACCGTTCGCTGTTCCGCAATGCGACGCTGGTCCTCGAAGTCGCGGCGCGCCGTCCGCTGGTCGAAATCCAGAACGACTTCCCGCATCTGTTCAAGGTCGGACCCAATACCAAGATGAACGAGATCGTGCATGCCAACCTGCCGGGCGTGCCGCTGGTGCACCTGCCGACGCCGCCGCCGCATATTCGTGCCATCACTGATCACGTGTACTTCTACCTGGATCGTAAATCGCAGCTGTGGCCGGAGTTCAGCAAGGCGGCATCGATCGGGATGCACTTCTCGGGTGACTGGCCGGAACTTGAACTGCATTTGTGGGCGATTCTGGAAGACCGCCAATGAACGACAAGGACAAGCCGGCAAATCCTTTCGGTCGGGTCGAACGGACGATCATTCGTCCCAACCCCGGTGGAAGGTTGCCGCAGGTTCCTGATCCTCTTCCGCCTTCCGCCGACCCAGGGCGGCCGCCGCCGCGTGCTCCGTATTCGCCCACGCCACCCTCGGCAAGTCCGTCCTCGGCTTACTCGCCGCAATCGCCTGGCTATGCGGCGCCGCCCACGACTCCCACACCCGAAGAGTGGGTATCCACACCGGCAACACCGCAACAGCCGAGGTTCGCGGAGTCGGCCGCGCCGATGCTCCGCGTCGACGAACTGGTGGCGCCGAATGCCAACCCGATCATGCGTGCCGCCGGGCCGTTGCTGCAGCTCCTCGGCCGCTTGCGCGTTGCTCTGATGCGCGCGTCGTTCGGGAGCCTGATGGAGCAGGTCGCCGACGCGGTAAAATTCTTCGAGACTGATATCCGGTCTGCGGGTATTTCCGAATATCAGGCCAACACCGCAAAATATATTCTGTGCGCGACGGCCGACGACATCGTGCAGCATATTCCAACCGAAGAGCGTCATGTCTGGACGCAATATTCGATGCTGAGCCGTTTCTTCGGCGAACGCGTCGGCGGTGTACGGTTTTTTGAAATTCTCGATCATCTCAAGACAGACCCGCTGGTCAACTACCCGGTTCTCGAGCTGCAGCACGCGTGCATGGCTCTGGGCTTCCAGGGCATGCATCGCACTTCGGCAAACGGTCTGGCCAGCCTGCAGCTCATTCAGCGTAACCTTTACGAATTGTTGCGCCGGGTTCGGCCGAAATCAGCCGCCGATCTGTCCCCGCACTGGCGCGGCCAGGAACTGGCCAATCGCCGGCAGCGCGCGCGCGTGCCCGTGTGGATGGTGGCCGCGGTCGTCGCCGCGCTGCTGACGGGGGCCTATTTCACGCTGCGGATGCTGCTGTCGAGCGGAGCCGAAAATGCCGCCGAGGTGGCGCTTGCACTGCATCCGGCCGATCCCATCGAATTGAAGCGCCGTATCATCGCACCGCCTCCACCGCCTCCGCCACCACCCGATCGCATCACCCAGCTGCAGCGGATTCGCAGCGCGCTGGCAGCGGAAAAGCTCGCCTGCGCGATGACCGCGGACCAGACCGCGAGCTTCATCGTCATCCGCGTCTGCGATCTCGTCCTGTTCGAGTCCGGACGGGCCACTGTGCTGGACGCTTTCAAGCCGGTCGCGGCCCGCGTTGCCGCAACGCTGGACAAGGAACCGAAGCACATCAAGATCGTGGGTCATACCGACAATACGCCGATCAGCACCGTGCGTTTCCCTTCCAATTTCGAACTTTCGGTCGAACGCGCGAAGGCGGTTGCTGCCGTGCTCAAGCAAGGCCTCACCGATCCAGGCCGTATCGACATCGAAGGAAAGGGGCCGGACGTTCCGATCGCCAGCAACGCGACGCCGGAAGGACGCGCCAGGAACCGCCGTGTCGAGATCTTCATAGAACGCAGCGAATAGTCGAGAGTGGATAAAGGCAGCATGCTTCCAAAGCGGATTATCCAAATCGTCTTATACGGCGTCGGGCTCAGTTCGCTGGCGGCCGTGGTTTACTTCGCCGGTCCGTTCATCGCCTTCGGCAGTTGGCATCCGCTTGAAAATGCGATCGTTCGCAACATTATCATTCTGCTTCTCGTCGCTGGCGCCGCAGGGATCGCGGGCTTCAGTTTCCTGCGGCGTCGCAAGGGCGCCAAGCAGATCGCGGATGGCATCAGCGGTGCCGAGCAGGCGGTCAATGACGAGCCCGTGCTGCAGGAGCGGATGAAGGATGCCCTCGCCACGCTGAAGACGGCTAGCGGCAACAAGTCCGGCTATCTGTATGATCTGCCCTGGTACGTGATCATCGGTCCGCCCGGCGCAGGCAAGACGACGGCGCTGGTGAATTCCGGGCTGAAATTTCCGCTGGCGGGAGGCGCGACGCCTGCGGCGGTGGCGGGCGTCGGCGGCACGCGCTACTGCGATTGGTGGTTCACGGAAGAGGCCGTTCTGATCGATACGGCGGGACGCTATACGACGCAGGATTCCGATGCCAAAAGCGACAAGGAAAGCTGGTTCTCGTTCCTCGATCTCTTGAAGAAGAGCCGGCCGCGGCAGCCGATCAATGGTGTCCTCGTCGCCATCAGCGTCGAGGATATTCTTACGATGTCGCGGCAGGACCTGGCGGCGCATGCGGAAGCGATCCGCATGCGGCTGCTCGAACTGCACCAGCGGCTCAAGGTCAGTTTTCCGGTTTATGCGCTGTTCACCAAGACCGATCTGGTCGCAGGATTTACCGAGTATTTCAGCTATCTCAACGAAGCCGGCCGGCGCCAGGTCTGGGGCGCGACGTTCCAGACCGCGGACAAGAACAAGAATCTGGTTGCCGAGATCCCCGGCGAATTCGACCTGCTGCTGGAGCGCCTCAGCGAAGAAACCCTCGATCGGTTGCAGGACGAACCCGCTCCG
Source organism: uncultured Alphaproteobacteria bacterium (assembly GCA_963831585.1). GTDB lineage: Bacteria > Pseudomonadota > Alphaproteobacteria > Rhizobiales > Xanthobacteraceae > Bradyrhizobium. The sequence continues at coordinate 33,984 of CAWHRA010000034.1, forward strand.
CAGCACCGCGTCCAGTTGTTCGGCTTCGCGGCACAAATGGCGCGGCTGAAGCCGCAGATCCACAATTTTCTCAACCAGATCTTCGAACCCACCCGCTATCACGTCAACGCCAGCTTGCGCGGGTTCTATTTCACCTCGGGAACCCAGCAGGGAACTCCGATCGATCAATTGATCGGATCGCTGGCACGAACCTTTGGCGCGGAAGAAGTCTCCGCCGGAGCCTATCATGGTTCTGGAAAGAGCTACTTTCTCACGAACCTGATCACGAAGGTCATCATCGGGGAGGCCGATTGGGTCTCGACGGATCGTGGCGCGGTGCGGCGGGCATTGATCATCAAGACCGCGGTGCTGTCGCTAATCGGCCTCTGCGCCGTCGGACTGAGCGTTGCATGGCTCACCAGTTACAAGAAGAATTCCGACCTGATCGAGCAGACCGTGAAGCTCGACGGCGAATATGCATCGGCCGGAGCGCCGCTGATCAAGCAGACGATCATTGCCGATGATGATCTCGATAAGGTTCTGCCGCTGCTGCACCGTTTGCGCAATGCGCCAGCCGGTTATGCCACTCGCGATGCGCACGTGCCGTTGTCCGAGCGTTACGGGCTCAGCCAGCACCCCCGGCTGTTATCGGCATCGGATGCCGCGTATCATACCGCGCTCGAACGCATGTTCCGTCCCCGTATGCAGTACCGGCTGGAGGAGCAACTCGCCGCCAGGATCCGCGAGCCGGCCTTCGTCTATGAAGCGCTGAAGGTATATCTCATGCTCGGCGGGCAGCACCCGCCGGACCAGGGGTTGATCAAATCCTGGATGCAGCGCGACTGGGCCGACAACCTCTATCCGGGCGCGACCAACGCGGAAGGCCGACGCCTGCTCGAAGACCATCTCAGCGCGATGTTCGATCTGGAAACCGAGCAGCCGCCGCTGGTCGAACTGGACGGCCGCCTGATCCAGGAGGCGCAGAATTCACTTGCCCGGCTCAGCGTGGCGCAACGCGCCTACGAGCTCCTGAAATCGGAGGCGCGCGCCGCTACCACGGGCGATTGGCTGGTGACGCGCAAAGGTGGACCGGACGTGTCGGTCGTTTTCGAGAGCACGACAGGGCAGTCGCTCGACAACGTCCGCGTTCCCGCTTTCTTCACCTATAATGGCTTCCAGCAGATGTTTATTGCGAAGCTCAGCGGATTGTCGGAACGGATGAACCGCGACCGATGGGTTCTCGGCGATGCAGGGCAGCAGGCAGCCATCGGTCAGCAATATGACGCGCTGGCCGCTGATCTCCTGAACGTCTATTCCAATGATTTTGTCACCACCTGGCGCACGGCGCTGGGAAGCCTTCGCTTGAAAAAACTGCTGGCCGACAAGCCGAAATACGATGCGCTGCGTGCGCTGTCGGCGCCGACGTCACCGCTGCGGCAGATTTTGGAGTCAATCCGCGACGAAACCGCGCTAACCAAGGAGCGGCCCAAGCCGGCCAATGCGCCCACGCCGTCGGACGCGCTCGCGCGGCCGTCGCCGGCCCTGTTCAATACGCAGGATGGTTCGCCGGGCGCCGGTATTGAATCACAGTTCAAATCCTTTCATTCCGTGCTGGAAGGGGACAGCACCCGCCGGCCGATCGATTCCATCATTGCGAACCTCAACGACATCGCGCAGAACCTGACGCTGATCGTCGAGAACCCGCAGATGACCGCGCAGGCGACCAGTTCGCTGCAGACGCAGGTCGCGGCGCTGCGCAACAACGCCTCGCGTATGCCGCCCCCGTTCTCCGATATGCTGCGGGGCGCAGCGGCCGAGTTCGAAGGCAGCGTAGCCGCCTCGACCGCCGGGCAATTGCTGCAATCGTTGCGCGATCAGGTTACGCCGGTTTGCCAGCAGACGGTTACCAACCGGTATCCTTTCGTGCGTGGAAGCAATCAGGAAGTTCCGCTCGGAGATTTTGCCAAGCTATTCAGCCCGAACGGCATCATGGACAGGTTCTTCACCCAGTTCCTCGCACCATATGCCGATACTTCGCGACCCGACTGGACGTGGCGGAAGGACAGTCCCGTCGGCCGGTCGCTGTCGCCCGATACGCTGAAGCAGTTTCAAAATGCCGCCTATATCCGTGATGCCTTTTTCCAGACCGGCGGCAGCGTGCCGGTGGTGTCGCTGGCCATCAAGCCGCCGCGCGCCGCTGGCCCCGGCGTCGACATCAAAACCGAAATCGGAGGCACCGTCATTGCAAGCCCGGGCGCTTCGGGGGGAGCATCGGCCTTCGGCGCCTCGCCGCCGCCGCCTTCGAGCGCTGCGCCGTCGACGGTGCAGTGGCCGGGCCCCTCGGCGCGCACCGCAATCTCCGTGAGCAGTGAAACCGGCCCGCCCTCGGTACTCGAGCGGACCGGACCCTGGTCGCTGTTCCGGATGCTCGAGGCCGGATCGCTGAGTGCAAGAGGCGAAACAGCGAGCGCCACCTTTATCGTAGCCGGCACCGAGCTGAATTATCAGATCTCGACCGGGTCGGTCCGCAATCCGCTCAATCTGGCGACGCTCAGGGAGTTCCGCTGCCCCAGTGGAATTTGAACACCATCATGCGATGCGGTCTGTTTGGGAAGCTGGGTGCCAAGCGCGACTTCATCGCGCTCGCGACGCCGCGAAGTTTTCTCGAGGCCTGGGAGCCTTGGATGCAATCCTGCCTGTCGGCGAGCCGTCACCATCTCGGTGAGGGATGGCAACAGGCGTTTCTGACCGCGCCTGTCTGGCGGTTCTGGCTCGGTGCCGAAATTTGCGGAACCACGGTCATGGGTGCAGTCATGCCGTCGCTGGATGGCGTGGGGCGATACTATCCACTTGCGCTGCACGCGATCGCGGACGCCGACGCTCCAATTCTTCCGCCTGACGTCGATACTCAGGATGAGTGGTTCGGCGTGGCGGAGGATTTTCTGCTCTCGACGCTCGCGCGCGACAGCACTTTCGACGCAATCTCCTCGCAACTGGATGGGCTTGCGGTTCCTCGTACCCGATCCCGCGCCGCAGCCGAAACGGGCACCGTGCTGCTCGGGGAAGGCATGGCCGGAATGGTAGCGGATGGAACGGATTTCGCGACCGCGCTGGCATCGCTTCGTGTTGCGGGCCCCGAGGTCTACGCAGCCGCAAGCTTCTGGTGGACGGCAGGCGGCGGCAATTTTCGGCCCCTGGCGGTGAGTTGCCGCGGCTTGCCGGACCCTTATCGCTATTCCACCCTGCTTACCGGAGATCTGAGGGAGACCGTCCATGCGGAATGAGGTTTGCGCGAAGTTAGCGTCGTCTGGCGAGTTTGAAGCAGGCAGATGGGTGTGTCGCCGTTAAGTTTTGACGCCAGCAGCGTGACACACCCCGGTAATGTGCGCGAGCGCAACGAGGATTCGTGCCTGATGCGCACCGACGCCGGCTTCTGGGTCGTCGCCGACGGCATGGGCGGCCACGAGGCGGGCGATCTTGCGAGCCGGATTTTGGTCGAATCGCTCAACGCAATTGAACGGCCCGAGGCGGCGCTCGATCTCCTGGAGCAATGCGAGGCTCAGATTTTTCGCGCCAACCAGCGGATCATGGACTTGAGCCGCGCGCGCAACGGCGCAACCATTGGCACCACGGCGGCGGTTCTGCTTGTCCGCGACGAGCACTACGCCTGCATATGGGCCGGGGATAGCCGGATATATTTGATAAAGGACGATACGATCAGGCAGCTTTCACGAGACCACACGGAAGTCGAGGAACTGGTCGTGGCCGGAACGCTTTCCCGTGCAGACGCCGAGAACTGGCCCAGCAATGTGATAACCCGGGCGGTCGGCGTCGCCGAGGAACTAGAACTCGAGATTGTCACTGGGCCTGCCGACCCCGGCGATATCTTTGTGATTTGCAGCGATGGCCTGACCAAGCACCTGCGTGATGACGAGATTCTCGAACACGCCGCTGGCCGCAAGACCCAGGCTGCTTGCGAGATGATGCTGGAGTTGGCGCTGGCGCGCGGTGGTCTCGACAACGTAACAGTTGTCGTTGTCCGAGTGCGGTCATCTGAGCCGACAAAGTCGCCCGGTACGGATGGTAATCCGGAGTGGCGGTCGTGAATCCCACCGACCCATTCCGTCCATCTTATCGCGGCGTGCCCCCCGGTACGCGCCTCAACGGCATCTACGAGATCGACCAGATGATCGGCGCCGGTGGCATGGGCGAGGTCTACAAATGCCACGAGATTCAGACCGGCGCTGCCGTTGCGATCAAGATGCTTCTGCCCGACATGGCTGAAAACGAGGCCGCGCTGGCATTGTTCCGCCGAGAAGCGGCGGCGCTTCATCATTTGCCGCACGAGGCCATCGTCCGCTATTTCGTCTTTACGGTCGAGCCGACTCTACAGCGGCCATATCTCGCCATGGAGTTCGTCGATGGCCGGTCGCTGTCGGATATGCTGGCGGACGGTCCGTTGACCTTCGAGGCGCTGCTGAAATTGATGCGGCGCATCGCTTCGGGCCTGCAGGCAGCCCATGAACGCGGAATCATTCATCGCGACGTGTCTCCGGACAACATCATTGTCCCGTTGAGCGATGTGACACGGGCCAAGATCATCGATTTCGGCATCGCCCGTTCGACCCAGATGGGCGACAAAACCATCATCGGCTCGGGCTTCGCCGGCAAGGACAACTATGTCTCGCCGGAACAGGTCGGTCTTTACGGCGGCGAGGTCACGGCAAAATCAGATATCTACAGTCTCGGCCTGCTGCTGTTCTATGCGTTGACCGGGCAGAAGCTCGACATGGGCGGCAGCCAGTTTCAACTGGTCGAGAAGCGCCGGCGGGTTCCCGATCTCGGGGGCGTCGACATGCGGATCCGTCCGTTACTGGAACAGATGCTGCAGCCCGATCCGGAAAACCGGCCTGCATCGATGGCAGAGATCGCCAACTGGCGAATCGCATCGTCAACGCCGCGGAGCTTCGATCCATTGGAGCGTGTCGAGCCTTCTGCTTCCCGGCCGGAACCATATATCGCGCCAAGGCCAAAACGCCGCTCTCTCTGGTTGATAGCCGCCGTCGTTATTCTGGCAGCGCTGGTCGGGGAGGGGGTCTACGCGTTCTATACCCTGGTCTGGTTGGTGCCAGGCACCGTCGGACCGCCGCCGCTACCGAAATTCGGCCAGAAGTCCGAAGTGGCGTTGCCGGATCCAAAAGCATCGCCAGTTCCGCCTGCACTGCGGCCCGCAGCCCCGACATCGTCGGCCAGCGACGCGGCAGCCCGCACCGATCGCATTCGTCGCTATGTCGAGCAATATAATGGAGGTGACTGCTTTTTCATCCTTCCCGTTGCGATCAGTTCGAACGCGGCGGTTATCGAGGGCTTTGGTGCATCGACGACGCCGTTTGACGCTTTCGACAAGGCGTTCAAGCGCGATCTGGGATTCGAGGCCTCGGTCGGTGCCAGGCTGGTCACACAGGCGCAGTGTCCGGCGATCAAATTCCTCGGCCAGCTCGGCAGCAACCAGGCCCGAGCACCGCGCATCAATCTTGACTCCGTTGAAATCAAGAACGGGGAGACGCTGAGCGGCACCATCGAGAACTTCGCCAATCGCGTTGTCGAATTGTTGCTGGTGTCCGATAGCGGAGAGGTGAAAAATCTCTCCTATCTGTTGAAGCCGGGTACCGATTCCCTGTCGTTCTCCATAGGGATCCAGCGCAGTAGCGGAGGCGACGGTCCGCAACTGGTGTTGGCCGTGACGACGCCGCAGGTTCTCGATTCCTTGCGACAACCCAAGCCCATGGCGGCTGATACTTTCTTCCTGCAGGCGGTCAGCGAGGCACAGCGCAGCAATGTGGCGATCGCCACCGCAGCGCGTTATTTTCGGCTTAAGAATTGAAAATCGATGACCGAAACGATGTCAGGTGCGTTGGTCAGAAGCGGCCGACGATCAGAATCTTCAAATCGCTTTCGGGTTTGAAGTTGGTGGCGGTGAATTCAAGTGCATTCGGCGCGGTCGGTTTCAACTGGCCCGGGCAAAAGCTGACCAGGCGATCGGTGGCGCCGGGATCAATGGTCAGCTTGAATGAGCGGATCGGTCCGGCCCAATTGGCGCCTGTCTTGAGCACGTAGTTGATCCGCCGTTCCTGAATCATCGAGGTGTTAGCCGCGCCATTGCCTGCGCGCTTGTCGAGTTGCGCCAGAAACGCGTCGGAGATGCAATATTCCTTTCGATATCGTTCCACTTCAGGGGTGAGAGATTTGTTGTAGCGGAGGATCCATCGCAGGGTGCTGTCGGGGCTGGTACCGACGCTCGGCCGGTACTGGTGCTCGACGATGACCTTGCGCTCCGGAGGAAACGTCTGCTGGCGAACGGCGGATGTTTTTACGACCCAGCCCACGTCATATTGCTGGCGGCCCTTGTCATCGGTTCTCACCGGCATCAACAAGCCCTGATCCGCGAGCTTGGTGCGGGTCGCTTCGGGCAGATCGGCTACTCGGATCTCGCGGCTGCCGATCGGCAGGCGCGGAAGCTTGAATTGATCGAGCAGGGCGCCGACATCCCTGTCGCCAACCATTGCACGCTGTTCGATCTGGAACTGCGCGGGAACGCCGTCGATCCGGGTTTCGAAATCGACGAAATTGACCGGATCGGCCGAGGGAAGCGCGATGTTCTCCGCCTCCGAGAGGTCGATGTCGGGCAGCGGAAAGGCGACGGTCAGCGTGACTGGTTTTCCCGAGGTGTTGGCGAACTGATAGCGTACGGTCACGCGGTCGAGCGATATCCTGAGATCCTCGCTCTCCATGGCTATATCGCCGGTGCGGACGAATTGCAGTCCGCCGATCGAAAGCTCGGCGGCGGAATCATTGGCCCGGGCCGCGCAGATGGCCGCCAACAAGGCGCCGCCAATAGCAGCGATAGAGAGCAATTTCAGCCGGTCCATGACCGCTCCTTTTGGATCTTGCCGGGGGCGATGTTGCGGTAAACTATTGACAAAACTAATGAATATTCGAAACTTGTGCGGCGCTCGGCGTGGTCTCGCCGATATACGCGCAGAAGTGATCGAACGGAACCGACCGACTGCGCGTCCAACAGGCGATACAGGTTGGTCGAAGGCTAACGGTCGACAGTTCAGTTTGATTCGTTGAATATTGAGGCGAACATGTTTCGTCAAAAATGGTTGCTTCGGACCATCGTGGTGGGATGGGCCGCCTCGTTTGCGGGGGCCGCTGCAGCCGCGGACACCGTGGTGCGGCAATTTTCTGTCGGGGCTACCGCCACGACTGTCGGGATCGCCCCCACCGAAGAAGACGTGGAACTGACCGGTCCACAAGCGCTTACGTCCGACGCGCAAGGCAACCTGTTCGTGCTCGATCAGATCAACGGCCGCATTCTCCGGTTCAATCCGAAACAACCCGGCGATCCCGGCATCCTGAAAATGCCCGCGGATATCCAGGGAAACGATCTCGTTGTGCGCAAGAGCGACATTCTGGTTTGGGATGGTTCGATCCGCACGCTGAAGGCCGCCAACGAACAATCCACCCGCGGTATCGACGACGGTGTGGTTCAGCTCGAGGAAGTCGTCACGCGGGATGTGGACGATCAATTCGCCGTCTCGGCTTTTGCGCAGATGGGCTCACAACCGCCGGGAAGCGCGGCTGATTTGCTCGATCAGAACACCCGTGCTGCGGTTGTCAAAAAGGGCCGGCAGGCCGACCGGCAATATATCGCATCCCGCGGCAAGGGATCGGTGATCGCCGACATCATTCCGAACAAGGGTGACAGCAGCGTTCGCATCGAAGTCCAGACCATGGACAACAACGAGACGATCGCCCAGCTCAGCCTGCGTGTGCCGAACAGGCTGGGCACGGTTGAGTTTCTCGAAATCGACAACAGCGATCGCTTCTATGTCCTGGGCGAGAATGTCCCGGATTCGGGACGACAAGCCTCGACATTCGTGGCCCGCTACGCCTCGAACGGGAAGCTCGAAGGCGTCTATGAGCTGCCCCTGGAAAACACCCCGCTAACCCGGCGCTTCGTCACTATTTCGGGCGATGGCGACGTTTACTTTCTACGTACCCGAGCTGACGGGGTCGAGGTTGTGGGCGTCGGTTTCCGCCCGCTTGGCAATGCCTCGGTGATCGACCTTCGGCTGCCGCGGACCGCCGCCAAGAAGCTGCCGGAGGGAAAGTTTGACAGCAAGTTCGATGCCGTCGCGGCGGTGCGGCCTTCCAATCGCCAACAAACCATCGAAACAGCGTTTGCATTCGAAGGGGTGCAATGGAAGTTGACCCCGGCAAATTATGGTCCCGATCCGGACAACGCCTGCACCGGCTTCAACCGGATTCGGCGCCCATGGTATCTGCAGGGCAAGCTCAATCAGGAGGTCCGCGGCGTGCCCTACTGCTGGGGTTGCCATGGTTCGCTGGCCAATTTCCGTCTTCGCGTCCAAGCGGGAACCGTGGCCGGGAACGTCTGCACGCGCAACGCGCCGCGACCCGATGTTGCCGGGGTGGATTGTTCGGCATTCGTCAGCGCGGCATGGGGTCTATCGGTTCACTACACCACCGCCGCGATACCGGCGATCGCCAAAAGGGTGGAGAACCCCTGGGATCTGAAGCCCGGCGATGCCCTCAACAAGCCGGGGTCGCACGTCATGCTGTTCCTGCGCTTTACCCCGGATCGCAAGGCCGAAGTCATGGAAGCTTCAACCGGTGGCTGCAACGGTCGGGTCTGCCGCAATGTCTATCCCCTGGCCTCGCTTCTGGAGCGCGGTTACGTTCCGGTACGGTTCCGCGCCCTTGCCGAGGACGGGACGACGGTTTCGGCGAGTGTCTATCAGGACACGGACTCGCCGACTGGGCGTTCGAAGAAGCCGGGCACCTTAAGACGGTGAACCTCCTGCGGGACACTGACGACAAACGATTATTCGCCGCGGCAGGTCGTCCAAGGGGCGGCATCGCGGCGTGTCAGGACGATATCCAGTGTCCTTGCCCGGGGATGGCAGGAGCCCCTGGGTCTGGTTGGTGAGGCCGATTTCGCTGAGGTAACGAGCCATGCGCGGGGCGTTCAAGATCATTCTCACCATGGCCTTTGTCGCGGCATCGGGCGTTGGTCCGTACGCCGCACAGGCGGCGAGCACGCTGCAGCTGAGCAATCCCGACGGCGGTGAAGTGCGGGCTCTGGTGATCGGCATTGATGACTATCAGCATGTCCGAAAGCTGAAAGGCGCGACGGCGGACGCCCACGACATCGATTCAAGCCTGAAGGCGATGGGTGTTCGGGACGTGACGGCCCTGATCAATGAACAGGCCGAACGGTCGAACGTACTGCGCGAGATCAGCGCTCTGGTCGCGCGCACCAAGAACGACGATCTCGTGTTTCTGTCGATTGCCGGACATGGCGCCCAGGAGCCCGAGCGCATCAAGGGATCGCAGCCAGACGGCATGGAGGACGTCTTCCTGCTGCCCGGCTTTGAGCCCACACCGACGGGCTCGCAGCAACGCATTCTCGGCAGCGAATTCAATCACTTTATCAGGCAATTCGAGCTGCGCGGAGCCAAGGTCATCTTCGTCGCCGATACATGCCACGGCGGCGGCATGGTGCGTGACATCGATCCACGCGCCGCGGAAATGAGCTTCCGGCAGGTTCCGAATTACACCTTGTTGGTTGACGAACTGAAACCCATTTCAGATCAGGGTGATCCGCGCTCGGAACTCGATCTCGACCATACGGCCTTTCTGGCCGCGGTCGATCGCAACACCAAGGCGCCGGAAGTCCGTGTTCCCGGCATCGACGGATTGCGAGGCGCGCTGAGTTACGCCGTTGCCCGAGCCGTCGAAGGCAATGCCGATGCCGACCACGACGGCAAAGTGACGCTCAAGGAGCTTTTTGCCAATATCCGGCAAGTCGTGTACCAGTTGTCCGATCAGCGGCAGAACGTGGTCACCGTGACCTCGCCGAACCGGTCACCCGACACCGACGTCGCGTTCGGCCTGACGCGCGGTGTCACGCTGATCCAGGGGCCCATTGAAGGCCCTCAGCCCTCGGCACAGCCGTCGCCGGCGTCCGTGCCGCGGGCGTCTGCGAGCCCGGCGGCCGGCAGCACCACGCCGGTACGATTGCCCGGCCCGAATCCGCCGATCGTTGAGCGGGTGAGTGCACCGATCAGGCTGGCGGCGCTCGACGGCAAGTCCAATTATTTTCCCGGGCTGAAACCCCGCGACTCGACGTTTCAGGCGGTGCAGCCCACCGACAATCCAGACCTGATCTGGGACCCGGCGTCGCACGACGTCATCGCCTGGGGCGACGTCATTGCCTATGGGGTCGACCTGGCAGATCTTCCCTCCGTCATCGAAAGGACGGCGGCAATCCGCACTCTCAAAGGCATGGCGACCAGGTCGCCCCAGATTATGGTTGTCTCGCCCGACGATCGTCTGCATCACAACGATCAGACGATTAATATCGATCTGTCCGAAGTGGCGGGGCGCGCGGTGGTGCTGTTCAACGTTTCCGGGGACGGCACGATTCAGATGCTTTATCCGATAGGCGCCGATGCGTCGCCGGCCCGATCGGCCAATTTGCGGCTTCCGCTGCGGGTGCGCGAACCGTTTGGCGCGGAACAGGTCATCGCCGTAACATCGCAGCAGCGCATGCCTGACTTCGAAAAAGTGCTTCAGCAACTGAATCGTCGGCGTGCGTCCGGACAGGCTATCAAGAACCTGGAGCGATACATGCCGGCTGACGCGCGGGTTGGTTCGGTCGGATTCTTTACCGTACCCTGATGGCGTCCCCAGCGAGAGCGTTGATGCTGCCGAGCAGATTGATCGTGTCATGTCTCGGCGTTCTAATGGCGCCGATTGCGGGCGCCGCGGCAAGATCGTCCGCGATGGATCCGGCAAGGCTGCTTCGCGCCGAACTCCCGTCTTTCGAATCCTTTTCAGCCTCGAAACCGTCGCCTGTCTCATTTGTATCGCGCAGGATCAGGGTCGCCCAAGACGCGTCCGATCGCAATAATGTCGTGGCCGATGTTCCAAATACGGCGAGCGTGTCGCTGCAGATGAGCCCGGATCAGTCCGTCAGCATCGGCACCAAAATTTCGTTTCGGGTAACCACCAAAAAGCCAGGCTATCTGCTGCTGGTCGACATCGACGCCGGCGGGAAAATGTCCCAGATTTTTCCGAGTCCAGAAATGATCGTCCAATCCCAGGAGGCGGCCACAAATTTCATCAAGCCGGGCAGGGAGCTGCTGATCCCTAACTCGGAAGCCAAAAAGCACGGCTTCGAATACGTCATAACCCCGCCGTTGGGGGAGGCGGCGGTCGTCGCAATTCTCAGCGACCGGCGGGTTCAAATTCTCGATCTGCCTGATAGCACGCCGAAGCAGCGAACCGAAGCAGAGACCATTAGCTATCTCACCGAATGGACCAGTACGTTGCGAGTACCGGATCCCGGCTCAGGAAAATTGCAGCGAAGCAATTGGTCGTTCGATGTCAAGAAATATTCGATCAAGTAGTGTGCTACGCCGGCTGGTCTGGTGTCACGCGGTCCTTGGATCGGAGTACAAAACGGTAGTGTGGAAGTTCCCGGCGATTGTGTGAACTTGGCCCGCCTGTCCGACGTGGATGGAAGCTGCAGTAAAATCAATTCGGAATCCCGACCAAACGACGCCACTCGGCATCCGTCGGTAGAGAGAAATGCGGATCGATCAAATCTCGCATCCGGAAACCAGGCGGAGCGACAGACCCACTTGGCGACCGTCTTTGCTGTATAGGCGGGGCGGCTCGTGCGGCGGTCTCCGATCCGAAGGGCCCTCAGGGGGCGCCGAAAGCCCGTCGCGGATTGCGATCGGGCGCACGCGGCCGGCGATGATTCCGAGCCACTACCGCCGTCACAAGCGGCGAACCCCAGCTCCCATCCGGCACCGTCGTGTCAATTGCAGATCTCGACGTTGCTGCCGCCGCCCAGGCGGCCGCCGCCTTGCTGGGTCGTCCTGAATTCCAGGTGGCATCCCCGATCGACCGGCCGGCACAGATGATCGTCGCAAACGATCTGGCCGGATGTCTGGCGTTGGGCCGGCTTGGGCCGGTCCTGCGCTGCCCGGGCAGGGGCGTCGCCGCGTTCGCGCTTCGCAACCGGCGTTTTGGCCGTCTTGCCGCGGCGCTTGACGCATTCGCTGTCGTCATTGAGAACCGAGCCTTCGGCGCAGACGATCTTGCTGCATTGGTCGCCGTCAGCCTTGAAGCCGTGCTCGCAGATCAGCGGGCAGACCCGCGAAGGCTTCAACTTGATCGCATCGAGCGCGTCGAGGCTCGCCAGCTTGACGTCGAATTTGGTTCCGGCATTCCTGTTGAACAGCGCCAGCGAACGCCGCGACGCCGCGTTCCATTCGCCGTCGGCTGCGGCGGTCAGACAGCCGACGCGACGCAGTTCGGTTTGTACCGATTTTATGAATTCGGCCTGCGGCGGTCCGGCGTCCAGCGACGCAAGGCGCGGCCCCTGTGTCCTCTCAATCGCCGGCGGCGCGGCGGCAGGCCCGTTAGCCGATGCGTCGACGGCGGCCATCTTGCTTTCCGGAGGCGTCCCGGCTGCAGGGGTCTCGGCTGGGACCTGCTGCCGTTCGGCCTCGGCGACCTGATCCTGCACCGCCTGCTTGGTCTTTTCGGCGGCGATACGGCTTTCCTCGGCAGCCTTCGCCTCCGTGGCAGCCTTCTCCTGGTCCTTCCTTTGTGCGCCTTCGGTGGCGAGCCGCGCTCGCTCCCGTTCGGCCAGCCGGGCCTTCTCGGTCGCCGCGACGCGTGTCTCCTCCGCCGCAATCTTGGCAAGCTGAAGCTTGGCCAGGCTCGCGTAATATCCATCCGGATACTGAGCAAGGAAGGCGCTCAATGCGTCCTTGTTGCCCAGCTGCAACGCCAGCTCGAAATCCCGGCGGATCTCCGACTGCGGGTTGACGGCCGGCGTCGAGGCAACTGCCTTGGCAGGCACCAGCGCGACATCCGCGCCGCCGAGCGAGCCATAGACGTACGGTTCCTGGCGGTTACCGGTGGCTTGCAGGACATCGTCGCGAACAAATCCGAAAGCCCTGCGCAGATCCAGGCCCGGCGCCGCAATGTACTTTACCAGGGCTGTTGCATAGGGACTGTTCTTGCTGTTGCCATCGAGTGCGGTCAAACCGGCCTTGGCTGCGAAGGCGACCAGCGTATTGGTGGTTGTCGGCTCGATCCTGGCGAGGCCACGGCTGACGCTCCGCGAGCTGACCGTCCGTTTCATCGTATCCGCAAAAGGATTGTTGCGGCACGCGTCGACGATCACAAGCCGCAGCTGCCTTGCGGGCTCGATTGCCAGCAGGACGCGGTCGAGCGAAAACGCCTCGTCATAGATATCTGTATCGCGCTCCAGCCTGGCATCCGTCGGGATCAGGTAATTCGTACCGTCCATCTCTATGCCGTGACCCGCATAATAAACGACGGCAATGTCCGAGTCGCGGGCTTGATCGGCGAAATCTCGCAGCGCCCGCCGCATGTCGGCTGCCTGGAGATCGAGTCTTGATTCAACGATATCGAAACCTGCGCTTTTCAGGGTGGCTGCAATGGCTGCGGCGTCATTGGCCGGGTTCGGAAGGGCGGCTGCGTTCTTGTAATTGGAATTGCCGACGACCAGCGCCACACGCTTCTCGGCTGAGGCCGGTTGGCAAACGAACAACAGCGCTGCGACAAGAAAAAACGTGAGAGAGAACTTCATGGCGAAACGTCCAGCAGTATTCCCTTGATATACCACATACCTTTGGGTGGATGGCGGTGGCAAGAATGTCTTGTTCGCATTTTGTTTTTGATAGGGCCGACTTCAGTTCATTAGTCCATTTCCCGACCCCGGGCGTTCTATCACGAACGTGTTACCGTAGCGGCGTGCCCGGTTTGGACGGGAACAACGCGACCGGTGTGGGGCCAGCCGACCGGCCCGGCGTTATGTGAGCCGCTACGATGAATTCGCAAGCGCATAATAGTCTCGAATAGGGTTAAACGCGGCCGGAGCGCGCGCGATCATTGGCGCAATAACGGGGTGCTGCTCACAGAATTTCGCGATCAGACGAAGATTGTCGTCTTTTAGAACGAACATGAGCGGGCTCGCCTCGACCGCATCCATTTCGGGTTTGTATCGCAAGTGGTGGCTTTTGCGAAAACTCTCAAATCCTCTCTTTTTTTCCGAGCTATAGATGTTTGTGACGAGAATGGCGAAGTAATCTTCTTCATTGTCATAGTCGGGCATTGACGGAATGGGGGTCATTTTGAAATCACCACCCAAATATCTCGAAGCGTGTACCATCTCGTGACAAAGGATTTCGTCCGGTTTCTGACCGGGCGCATGTTGGTGAATGAATCTCAGCTGAGCATCCGTTATCGGCGTCCCGTTAAATACGACCTGAGTCGTACTGAGTTTTTTGTTATGCGGGTGGAAATCTATAACGCCCAACTTCTTGGAACTGCGGCTTGGCTGGAAGTCGGAGTTGATTTCCCTGCTGTCCATCCCGGGATAGTCGTCAGTTATTAGCACCTGTCCATGGGCCTTGATTTTCGTAGCGATGGCTTTTCCCGTGACGCTGCTCAGGATCATGCCAGTAACGATTCGCGCGACCTCCACCTCATAGGCTTCGCTACTGCCGCTGACCTTGATCTGATCCTCGCCCAGACTTTTCGTCATCGCGACCTCTGGTTCCCTTTTCACGGAAAAGCTTTCCTTTGGTCGTCCAGGGAGGTGCTAAAGTTCATCGATAGCACCTCCATAGGCGTCCTTGGTTGTATCCTCCCTTAGAGTTCCGTCGAACCTGCTTCAGGTCTCCAATTGCTTCCCGATCGGCAGCGTCCGTATGCGTTTGCCGGTCGCGGCGAAGATGGCATTGGCCAGCGCCGGCGCAAACGGAGGCACGCCCGGTTCCCCGACGCCGCTCGGCGGCGTGTCCGCGTCAACCGGGACGATATGCACGTTGGTCACGAGCGGTGCCTCGTCCATCCGGATGACAGGGAAGTCGTCGAAATTGCCCTGCTGCACCTTGCCTTCCTTGAAGGTGATCTCGCCATATCTGGCGAGACTGAGCCCCATGATCGCGGCGCCCTCGATCTGGGACTGGATTCTCTCGGGATTGATGAACGTCCCGCAGTCGATCGCGGTATCGACCCGGGGCACGGTGAGCTTGCCCTTGTCATCGACGGAGACTTCGACGATGCTCGCGATATAGCTCACGAAGCTGCGATGGACCGCAATCCCGAGCCCGTGCCCTTTGGGCACCGACCGTCCCCACTCTCCCTTGGCGGCGACGAGCTCAACGACGCGGCGCAGACGTGCGGTGTCGATCGGATAGCTGTCGAATGGCTCGCCATAGTTCCACGGATCCTTGACCGAATCGAGCTTGACGAGGCGCGGCGCGCCGATCAGCTCCAGCAGCATGTCCTTTTGATCGCGGTTGGTGGCATGAGCGAGTTCGCCCACCATCGACTGGATCGCGAAGGCGCGTGGAATATTCGACACCGAGCGGAACCAGCCGATGCGGGCATGAGCGGCGGCTTCCGGATTCTCGCATTGGATATTGGCGATCTCGAACGGCATGTCGATCAGGCCCATGCCGAGTTCGAACGGCGCCGCATGCACCGCGTTGGCGGCAAATGTCGAGTAGATTGTTGGGGCGACGCTGCGGTGCCGCCAGGCAATTACCTTGCCGCTCTTGTCGAGGCCCGCCTCGATCCGCTCCACCGAGACTGTGTGCAGGAAGTCGTGACGAACGTCGTCCTCCCGCGTCCATTGCACCTTCACCGGTGAGCCGATCGCCTTCGAGATCAATGCCGCTTCAAGCGCGAAATCGCACTTCGACTTGCGCCCGAACCCGCCGCCGAGCAGCGTGACGTTGACGGTCACGTTCGCCTCGGGGATGCCGAGGGTCTTGGCGACGTCTTCGCGGGTGCCGCCGGGGCTCTGCACGGGCGCCCAGATCTCGGCCTTGCCGTCCTTGACGTCGGCGACCGCGACGGGCGTCTCCATGCTGACATGCGCCAAATGCGGCAAATAATATTCGCCGACAATCACCTTGTCGGCGCCCTTCAGGGCGGTGTCGACGTCGCCCTCCTTGCGCACGACGAGGCCCGGCTTGCGCGCGGCTTCCTCGAGTTCGGTCCGATAGGCTGCCGAATCGTAGTTGCCGTTCGCGCCGTCTTCCCAGACGATCTTCAGCGCGTCGCGTCCCTTGATGGCGGCGCCGGTGTTGCGCGCGATTACCGCGACGCCGCCGAGCGGCTGGAATTTGGACGGCCACGGCCAGCCCTGAACCTCCATCACCTTCTCGACGCCGGAGACCTTCATCGCCTCGCTCGGATCGAACGACTTCAACTTGCCGCCGGTCACCGGCGGCCGCGCAATCACGGCATATTTCATGCCGGGAAGGCGCGTATCGCTGCCGTAATGCGCGGTACCGACGGTAATGTCGCGAAGGTCGACGATGCTGATCTGACCCTTGCCGAGATAGCGGAAGTCCTTCGGGTCCTTCAGCTTCAGGCTTGCGAGATCAGGCACCGGCTCCTTTGCCGCATCGGCAGCCAGTTCGCCGAAGCCGAGGCGGCGACCGCTCGAGGGGTGCACCACCTCATGGTTCGCCGCCTTCACTTCGGAGGCCGGCACGCCCCATCGCTTGGCGGCTGCGGCCTCCAGCATCGCGCGCGCCGAGGCGCCGATCTGGCGCATCGGCATCAGATAGTGCCGTGTGCTGCGCGATCCGTCGGTGTCCTGATTGCCGTATTTGACCTCGTCGCCATGTGCCTGCGCCACCTTCACGCGCGACCAATCGGCCTCCATCTCCTCCGCCACGACCAGCGGCAGGCTGGTTCGTACCCCCGTTCCCATTTCGGAACGATGCGCCACGATCGTAACCATCCCATCGGATGCAATGGCGACGAAGACGCGCGGATCGACCACCGTGCCATGCGGCATCGCGCCGGCGCCAGTTTGGTAGGCGGCAAAGGCCTGACGCGACATGACCGGCGCGGCTAATACCAGCCCGCCCGCGATGCCGAGGCCTTTGAGGACGCTGCGGCGGGAGATTTTCTCGATCCGGATATGGCCTTCGAAGCCGCGAAGGCCTGCGGGATTTGTGATGATGTTCATGATCAGAACTCCCGTCGAAGCGAGATGGATCGCGTTTTCGATGCGCTGGTAGCAGCCGCAGCGGCAGATATTTCCCGCCATCGCTTCGCGGATCTGGTCGTGGGATGGCTTCGGATTGTCCATCAGCAGCGCTGCCGCCTGCATGATCTGGCCGGCCTGGCAATAACCGCATTGCGGTACGTTGACCTGACGCCAGGCTTTCTGAACGGCGTGATCGCCGGTGGGGTGAAGACCCTCG
Organism: uncultured Alphaproteobacteria bacterium; assembly: GCA_963831585.1. Lineage (GTDB taxonomy): Bacteria > Pseudomonadota > Alphaproteobacteria > Rhizobiales > Xanthobacteraceae > Bradyrhizobium. Next base: position 51,332 of record CAWHRA010000034.1, read on the forward strand.
ATAGTCGTGACCTCGCGACCGACCACGTCGGAAACCGACGTGATGCAGGACCGTACGGCCTCCTTGTCCACGATGACCGTGCATGAACCGCAGAGCGCCTGGCCGCAGCCGAACTTCGTGCCCGTCAATCCGATTTCATCGCGCAGAAACCAGAGTAACGAAAGATCCTTGTCGCCGTCCCACTCCCGTTCCTGGCCGTTGATCTTTAGCTTGATCATGATCGTGTCCTCGCTCTTCATAAGCTGTTGATGTCTTCGGCGTGAACTGGAACATGTTTCCTGGCCGCTCGACGCCGTCGTTCTCCTTGCATCCCTTCGCGCAAAACCTCGGCGCGGGGACCTTATCAGAGCGCGCCACGAGCTGAATTCACAACGCCTTGTTGGCGAAAGCGGGGCCCGTTCGGGAAGCCTCTTGCGTTTGGTCAGCGGGCCTTACGCGGTGCGGCAAGCGGCGGGCGTTTTCGCTGGGGCCGAGCGGAGCTACCGGCATCGGCGCGCCGGAATGTCCGGTGCTTTCGCCGTGCTGTGGAAGAGAACCCACGCAGGGCCCATTGGCGCCGGGTGGGCAGGCCGGCGGCGGACCCAGCCATTGCGTCAGGTCCCGCCGAAAGTCGCGCGAGTCGGTTATGCGGACGGCGCCTGGCAAGCAGGATGCGTGCTGCAGTTGCTCAGTCGGCAGCATTGCGATGCACACGAGGTTACGTCGCATTCTGATCGCCGAGCGAATGAGCCCGGTCGCTCGTGACGGTTGCCGTTTTCTCCTTGTCAAACCAATCCGACCAAGTAAGATTTGAGACGCATCGGCTTTTTCAAATGTGCCGGTTGTTCAACGATAAAATCCGGGGCGGGAACATGAATAGATTTTCTATCGTATGCGCCGCATTGGTCGGCGCAGCAGGCTTACTCGCGGAACCCAGTATTGCGCAGCAGGAAACCAAGCAGGAAGCCAAGTCGGCGTCCGGCCAGGCAAAGGTTTCTCCGGTTACCCAGCAACAACTCAATTCGGCAGACAAGAGTTCAACGAATTTTCTGCTGACCAACGGCAATTACGCCCAGACGCGCTTCTACCCTGCCAAGCAGATCGATCGCGACAACGTCAAGAACCTGCACGTCGCGTGGATCTTCCAGACCGACGTCAAGGAATCGCTGGAGACGTCGCCGATCGTCGTCGATGGTGTCATGTTCGTGACGACGTCGTTCAGCCACGTCTACGCGCTCGACGCCAAGACCGGCGAGCAGCTCTGGCACTACAATCACAAGATGGGGCCGATCACGACCTACTGCTGTGGTCCCAACAACCGCGGTGTCCAGGTTCTCGGCGACCTCGTCTATCTCGCCACGCTGGACGCCAAGCTGATCGCTCTGAATGCAAAGACCGGCGAGGTCGTCTGGAAGACCGACATCGCGGATCCGGAGCAGGGCTATAGCGAGACGATGGCCCCAACCGTCATCAAGGACAAGGTTCTGATCGGAACCAACGGCGGCGAATACGGCATCCGCGGCTTTCTGAGGGCCTACGATGCGAAGACTGGAAAGCAGCTCTGGAACTTCAATACTATTCCGGAGAATTCGGTCGGCGTCTGGGCGACCAAGGACGCCACCGGCCGCGACATGCACCGCAACATCCAGGCGGAAAAGGACCAACTGGCCAAGACCGGCGATCCCTACCAGAAGCTGGGCGGCGGCGTCTGGCAAAATCCGGCCGTCGATCTCGCGACCAACCGCATCTATTTCGTGGTCGGCAATCCGTCGCCCGACCTCGACGGTTCGATCCGTCCCGGCGACAACCTCTACACGGACTCGCTGGTTTCGCTCGACCTCGACACCGGAAAGTATGTCTGCCACTTCCAGTACATCGCCCATGACGTGTGGGATCTCGACGCCGTGAGCCCGCCGGTGCTGGTGGACGTCAAGGGCAAGGACGGCAAGACCATCCCGGGCCTGATCCATGCCGGCAAGACAGGTCACATCTACGTTCACGACCGCAAGGATTGCAGCCTGATCCGGTTCTCCGAAGCCATGGTGCCGCAGGAGAACATGTGGGTTCTGCCGACCAAGGAAGGTGCCCGCATGCTTCCCGGCGCGAATGGCGGCGTCGAATGGTCGCCGATCGCCACCGATCCCGGACAGGCGCTTGCCTACGCCATCAACCTGCACCAGCCCATGAACTACTTCGTCGAGAACTCGCCGTATCCGAACGGCAAGTTGTGGCTGGGCGGCGCCTTCAAGGCGATCCCGGGCGAAAAGCAGTCCGGTAACATCACCGCCGTGAACTACGACACCGGCAAGATCAAATGGCAGGTGAAGACGCCGGAGCCGATGATCGGCGGCATTCTCGCCACTGCCGGCGGACTTGTCTTCACCGGCGAAGGTAACGGCAAGTTCGCGGCCTACAATTCGTCCAACGGCAAGGAATTGTGGAGCTTCCGCGCCGGCGCCGGCGTCAATGCCCCGCCCTCCAGCTACACGGTGGGCGGCAAGCAATACATCGTGGTCGGTGCGGGCGGTAACACCCAGGTCGACTTCCACCGCGGCAACAACATCATCGCGTTTTCGCTCAACTGAGCCGAGCTGCGATCATTGAACGGGGAGCGGGGCCGGTTACGGTCCCGCTTCTTTTCGTAAGCTTCCCAATTTGTTTCCACTGGATCGGATAAATGAACGGAAAGTCGATTTCTTGTATTGCCGCCATCGTCGTCCTGGCAGTTGTCATTACCCTCCGCACGAGCCCGTCATCAGCACAAAGCATCGAGGACAAGACCCGGGTTTGCGCCGGCTGCCATGGCGCGGACGGCAAACCGATCGACAAGACCATTCCCACCATTTGGGGCCAGCAGGCCGGCTACATCTATATCGAGCTGCGCGATTTCAAGCGCGGCGACCGCAAGAGCAACATCATGCAGCCGATCGTTTCATCGTTGGAACGACAGGACATGCTCGATATCGCCGAGTACTTTTCCAAGAAGCCGTGGCCCGATCTGGGCCAGCCGCGCGCGCCGAAGGATGTCGCTACCCGGGCCGTGGCCGCCAATCAGTCGATCGGTTGCACGGGCTGTCACCTCGATCATTTCCAGGGCGATGGCACGGTGCCGCGATTGGCCGGCGTGGGCAGGGATTACCTGGCCAGGCAAATGGCCGATTTCCGCAGCCGCGCGCGCGGCAACAATCCCGGCATGTCCGATCTGATGCTCGCGACGTCCCCTGACGACCTTGCCGCCCTGGCGGAATATCTGGCGGGACTGTGAACCGGGCTCGAGGCTCTAGGGCGCCGTCAGCCGCTCGCGCAACGAAGTCAGCACGGTCAGATCCGCGGCGCGCTTTCCGGCCTTGTCCTTGAGCGAGGGATCTGCGCCTCGGGTGAGCAGCAGGGCGGCGATCTCGGCGTGGCCGCCTTCGGCCGCGATCATTAGCGCGGTGCGGCCGCGATTGTCCCGATCGTCGATGTGGGCGCCAGCGTCCAGCAGATACGAAACAACCGTCACCGCCTGGGCTTCCGGGACGCCTTCGTCCGGGCCCGACGCCCACATCAGCAAGGTGAGATCGTTGGGATAACGGGCATTGACGTCGATATTTCGCGCCAGCAGGCGCTTCACGATGTCGAACCGCGCACCGGCGACCGCATAGACGATCGGCGGTTTGCCGGTGTCGTCCGGGGCGCGCTCGTCGGCGCCGTGGGCGAGCAACGTGTCGAAGATGATGTCGTTGCCGGTATAGGCGGCGGCGGCGATCGGAGATATCCCGCTGCGTCCGGTGAGCTTGACGTCGGCGCCGCGTTCGATCAGCCGTTGCGCGATCAGGATATGGCTGCCTTCGGCGGCCAGATACAGCGCGGTGGACCCGGCAAGATTACGGGCGTCGATCGGCGCGCCGCGCGCCAGCAGGAGGTCGACTATCCGGAGATGGCCGGATTTCGCGGCGTGGCTGAGGGGCCGCGCGCCCAGCCGGTCGCGGGCGTCAAGCGACGCCCCCTGGTCGAGCAGTTGCGTCGTCAAATCGAGGCAATTGGCGTCGACCGCGGCAAACAGCGTCAGCGAAACTTCCATCGCGGTGATCTGCGGTTTGGCGATTTCATATCGGCGGCCGAGCCCCTGACAACGTTCGGGGTCCGCGGCGTGCGCCACCGACGCCGCCCCAATTAGGATCGCGATCGAGCACAGAAAAATGTGGTGGCGACGCACGGAATCTGTCCCCCGAAGCAAGTTGCTCGCATCATTTTCGCCGAGGGTGGCACGGCCGCTGGCCGATGCCAAGAAGGAGCGGAATTCCGGCAGGCGACGGATGCCGCAGCGCGTCATGGATCATTGGCTCCGGGGCGCTTGTTCTTGACACCAGTCAGCGGCAAGCTCCATTTCCTGCCCCGGCAATGCCGAGGAAGGTAATGGTGGCCGGCGCGAACGTGACTGTGCCGGCGGCCGCTGGAGCGCCCGTGATGATCGGCAGCTCGCCTTCGCGCGAAAGCGCCAGGAGGTGGCCGTTCAGCCGGACCCGTTGATCCAGCAAATTGGCGGCATCGAGCGTGTAGCGGACCGATACCGTCGGAAGCGTCAGCGCGTGCCGCATATCGCGGTCGGTATTGATAGCCAGGAGCGCCACGCCGCCGGGCACGCCGCTTTGACAATGCGCGTAGACGTGGAGCCCGGCATGAAGCGGCAAGTTAGCGTCGAGCACGGCGGTTCCCATCAGTTTCCGCCAGAGCAGCGCGCCCCAATATTTCGGCCGGGGCTGCAAGGTCCGTTCGTCGAGCAGGCCGTAGTCGCTAGCCGCCAGCGTGTTGTGCATGACGACCTGAACGTCCGCTTTCGCCAGCCGCCCGAGCTGATCGAGATAGCGGAACGTATCCAGGAAGCTCGTGGCCCACGGATTGCCACCGCATGCGGCATCCGCGGTTTCCGTAAGCCAGATCGGCTTGCCGGGGTCGAATTTGTCCCGGAGTCTTTGATAGAGGGCCAGCGTCCGATCGGTGCCGGAGAGCCATTCTTCCGAAAGGGCCTCCTCCGGCGCGCTCTTGCCGCCGCAGCGCTCCGACAGCGTCCCATAATAATGATAGGAAACCGCATCGATCGCCGAACCGGAAGCGGCGAGCAGGTCGGATGCGATGGCGGGCTCGCCGACCGTGCCGGGACCGAGGATCAGCGTTTTGTCACTCCTTTGCTTGATGAGCGCATGAAAAATTCCAAAATCCCTCGCATAGGCGGTCGCGTCGTAGCCTGCCGGGACGCCGCCCATCTCAGCAAGGTTCGGTTCGTTCATGAATTCGGCGGCCGCGACGCGGCCTCCGATCGAGCTGGTGTAGGCAAGGAGCGCGCGGGCCTGATCCGGTTTCCAGGCGCCGGCCGCGTCGCGGACGCCCGGACTTACGGCGAAGGACGTCACGATCCGCGCGTCCACCGCCTGCGAGAAGTCGACGACGCCGCGCCATTGCTGGCGGGTCAGCACGCCGTTGAACCCCGCCGGTGGGCCCGGCGGCGGATTGTCCTGATCGGCGAAATAGGTGCTGTTGGCCCAGGTGCCACTGACACGGACATAAGCAGGCGCCAGCGCAGCCGCGAGCTTTCGCAGCCGCGCATTGGCGAGATCAATCGGCGGCCGGTATTGGTACAGGTTGGCAGCCGTGCCCGGCGGCGTGTCGGACCCGGGCCGTGGCGGCTGCGCGGGGAACCTGTCTGGTTTCGACCGGTAGGGTTTCCAGAATCGCCCACCGGTAATCTCGATCATTTCAATGTTGTAGGACTGGAAACGCGGATCGACCGTGCCGATCCGGGGCAGGCTTGAAGGGACGACCGCGAACGTGTCGGCGAGGGCGCCGCAACAGGCGGATGCGGCCAGCCATGCCGATGCCAGCAAAGCACGGAGCTCCGCGCCGGCATGATTGCGCACCTGCAATCCCTCCCATCAGTCGCACTAGCCGCGTTGGAAGGATGACATGACCGCGATCCCGGTCAATGTTCCGGCTTGCGCCACATCATTCATCCGGACCGGATTTGATTTGCCATGCGGATGGGGATGTCGAATGATCCCTAGAACTGGCGCCCGTGCGGCGTTGCAAAACAACAACTTGGTCTTGGACCCGCAGGGGAGGCTCGGCTTGGCTCGTTCGGCGCGTGAGATTTGTTGTTGCGTTGCGGTGATCATGGCGGCCTGTTCGGCACCGGCGTTTGCGCTCGATCCGCGCTACCCCGACTGGCCTTGCCAGCAATTGAAGGTTCCGGAGATCTCGATCGCGAGCGTCTGGAGCGGTCCCCCGATCGAGGCCGTCGACAAGGCAAAGCCGCTCGACCAGAAGGAAGGCGAACTCGTCGCGCGCCTGGCGGCGCGTCGCACCCCCATGGATGACGCGCGCAAACTGATCGCGGGTTTCGTGACCGGAACCAGGGAGGAGAAGCAGGAAAAGGCGAAGAGCCTGTTCGTCGCGCTGTATGCGACGCTCAATGGCCAGCGCGACGAGGTGATGAACGGGATCGAGCGCTTTTCGCGCAAGCAGAAGGCCATGGCCGAGGGTATCCGCGAGCTAACCCGCAAGATAAGGGAATTGCAGGACGCGTCCGACGCCGATCCTGCGCGAAGCGACGAACTCGCAAGCCAGCTTTCTTGGCAAACGCGCATCTTCGATGACCGGCGGAAATCGACTGCCTATGTCTGCGACGTGCCTGTCCTGATCGAGAAGCGGCTGTTTGACCTGGCAAGCGCGATCCAGAGCGACTTGAGCTCCGACCCGCCGCCCAAGTGAAGAATGCCTCCGGTCAGGCAGGCCGGCTATTCGTCCGGACGCGGTTCAGGCGTGGAATCCTGCAGCGGAAGCAGGGCGTTGAACCAGCCGTCGGTGCCTTCGGGATACCACACGACATTTGTGTACCCGAGCGCCAGCGCGCGCTTGGCCGCGTTCCAGGACATCCAGCAATCCGCCAGGCAATATAGGACGAGCATTCTGCCGCGGTCGCCGTTGGTGGCCTTGTCCAGGCCCTTTGAAAAATAGTCGGCCATGCTGGGCGCGAGTTCGCCATAGCCGGTGTCGGGCAGCCAGATGCTGCCGGGAATATTGGCACGCGGCTTGTCGCGCCAGAGCGTCCCCGCCGGCAGATCCCGTGGCCGCGGCGGCCTTGGCAGCACATCGACAAAACTGGCCGAATGGCCGCGCCAGATCGCTTCCGCTTCGTCGGTCCCTATCACCTTGGCGCCCCGCAGCGTCGCGGGCGTCGGCGAGCGATAGTCTTCGAGCCGATAGCTATCCGGCTCGGGGACCTCGGCGCTGGCAATGCCCCCGGCGGCGATGAGGATTACAATGAACGCGGCGCGGGCGGCCGCTCTCATGGCCGCTTGGAAAGCGTCTCTGACGTGATCGGCACGTTGGTCTCATCCAGTATGGGGATGTTGTAACTGATCAGCAATTTGTTGATCTCGGTCTGATTTTCCATGATCAGCTTGTTGAGCGTGCGTTTCCACTCCTGGTCCGCCGGGCGCACCGCCATGCCGATGCGGAAGGTCATCGGCGGCCCGGTCTTTTCCTTGGTCAGCGGCGTGACGACGTAAGGTGGGTCAACCTTGCTGGCGTAATAGCCCGCCATCGGACCCCATAGTATGCCGCAATCGATTTCGCCGTGAGCGAGGTCGTCCATCATGGCTTGGGCCGAGGAGTTGGCGCGGGTGTCGACGAAAAGCGGATAGGACTTGGCACGTGCCAGAAGGCCGTTCATCGCCATGTTGGTGCTAGGTGGTGTCCGCGCGACGATACCGATACGTTTTTCCTTAAGCTTTGGATCGTCGATGGTGGTGACGTCCTCCAGACCACTCCCGCGCTTGGTTACCAGGGCATAGGTCGTGCGGTAGTAGGGGACTGTCACCTGCGCCTGGTCGTCACCTTGCGGAAATCCCATGATGATATCGCAGCGGTATTCGCCGAGCGTCTTGCGGACGAAGCCGGTTGCCTGTGGGAAATAGGTGTAACTGAGCCTCTTGCCGAGCTTGGTCGCGAACAATTCGGCAAGCTTGTTTTCGAAGCCTTCGCCCTTGTCGTTGGAGAACGGCAGATTGCGCGGATCGCCGCAGGCGCGGAAGACGTTTGGATCGACAAGTTCGAGCGCTCCTTTATCGCTGGCCTGGGCGTGAGCCTCGACGGGATGCAAGACGACGAGCCCGCAGGCGAGGACGCCGGCTAGGGCGGGCGGGATGATTGCCGTCCTCGAAGCACGAGGATCCGGCGCCGGCCGTGTTCCAACGGGCCCTGACATCACTTGACCCCTGTGCAACTGGTCTCGGCCTGCTTGGCCGCTTCCGGCTTGTCTTCGTGCCTGGGCGGACGACCGCCGGGAATGGCGCCGTTGGCGCGGGCGCGCAAATACACGTAGATGTCGTCGAGGAAACACATCACGTTGACGTTTTCCGCGAACTTCGGCATCACCTTGTCATTGGCGGCGTCGACGTTCTTGCGGCCGTTGGTCACGACTTCGGCGAAGTCAGTGTAGCTGATTGTCTTCAGGGATTCGGCCAGCGCCGGGGCGTAGCTTGATCCTTCGCCATTCGGGCCATGACAGACGTGGCAATCCGAATGGTAGCGGCGAAAGCCCGAATAGGTGTACCAGTCGACGGTCCCGTCGTCGCTTACCTTGTAGGTCGGGTTGCCGTTCTTGTCGGCGTATTTGCCATCGTCGGATGAAGCCACCGCCGGATCGCCCGATCCGTCGGCCCGTGCGATTGCGGCGGCAGAGACGCTCGCCAGTATAACGAGCGCGAATTTCCAGTGATTGATGATCACGCAACTGTCCTGAATTTTGGGGCTGGATAAAAAATCGGCGCGCCGCAAAACCGCAGCGCGCCGATCCATGGTCAATTCACCTGACGCCTCACCTATTGGTTCGGCAAGGCGAATACCGTCAACGTCCCGCCGAGCGAGGTATAGGACGCCAGACCCGCATAGCCGCCGACGGCGCCGAGGCCCGCCGTATCGACGGTCTTTTCCTTCGTCGGCAGCTTGCCCTGGTCGACGGCGCCATGCCAGGCGGCGGCGTTTTCAGGCTGAAGCAGACCGGCCGCCAGACCGATGCCGGCCCAACCGCCGACGCCGGAGAGCACTGCGACGTATTGCTTGCCGCCGTGTTCATAGGTCATGACGTTGCCGATGATGCCGGACGGGGTCTTGAACTTGTAGAGTTCCTTGCCCGTCTTGGCGTCGACCGCCTTCAGATAGCCTTCGAGTGTACCGTAGAACACTACGTTGCCGGCCGTTGCCAGCGCGCCGCCCCACGCGGAGAACTGCTCCTTGTTGGACCACACGATCTTGCCGGTTTTGCCATCCCAGGCGATGAAGTTACCCATGTGGGTGTCGCCCTTGGGCGGATACATCGCCACGGCCGCGCCGACATAGGCCTGACCGGCGGTGTAGGATACCTTGTAGGGCTCATAGTCCATGCAGACATGGTTGGTCGGGACATAGAACAACTGCGTCTCCGGGCTATAGGCCGCCGGTTGCTCGTCCTTGGTGCCAAGCGCCGCCGGGCAGATGCCCTTCGAGTTGGTGTCTTCACCGTTGTGCTGCGTCGAATAGGCGTCGACGACCAGCGGACGGCCGTAGGTCTTGGACGATTTGTCCATGTCGACCTTGGTTGCCCAGTTCACCACCGGATCGAATTTCTCGGCGACCAGCAATTCGCCGGTGGCCCGATCGAGCGTGTAGCCGAAGCCGTTTCGGTCGAAATGGGTGAGCAGCTTTCTCGGAGCGCCGCCAACCGTCTGATCGGTAAGGATCATTTCGTTGACGCCGTCGAAGTCCCACTCATCGTGCGGGGTCATCTGGTAGATCCATTTGACCTGGCCGGTATCGAGGTCGCGCGCCCAGATCGACATCGACCATCTGTTGTCGCCGGGGCGTTGCACCGGGTTCCAGGTCGAGGGATTGCCGGAGCCGTAATAGACGAGGTTCAGCTGCGGATCATACGAATACCAGCCCCAGGTGGCGCCGCCGCCGATCTTCCATTGGTCGCCCTGCCAGGTCGAGGTCGACGAATCCGGTCCGACCGGCTTGCCGAGCGACGTCGTCTTGACGGGGTCGATCAGCGTGTCGGAGTCCGGTCCTTCCGAATATCCGCGCCAGGCGAGCTTGCCGTCCTTGATGTTGTAAGCGCTGACCCAGCCGCGAACGCCGAATTCGCCGCCGGAAACCCCCACCAGAACCTTGTCCTTGTACACAAACGGCGCGTCCGTGCCGGACTGGCCCTTGCCGGCTTCGCCATCCATCACCGACCAGATCTTTGCGCCGGTCTTGGCGTCGAGCGCGACCAGCGTGGTATCGGCCTGATGCAGGAATATCTTGCCATCGGCGTAGGCGACGCCGCGGTTGACGGTATCGCAGCACATGATCGGGATGACGTTGGGATCCTGTCGCGGCTCGTACTTCCAGAGGATCTTGCCGTCATGGTTCAGGTCCAGCGCATAGACCGTGTTCGGGAACGGCGTATGCACATACATCGTATCGCCGACGACCAGCGGCCCGCCTTCATGACCACGAAGCACGCCGGTGGAGAATGTCCAGGCCACCTGCAGCTTGCCGACGTTGGACGCGTTGATCTGGTTCAGCTTGGAATAGCGCGTGTTGGCGTCGTCGCCCTGCTGCATCACCCACTGCTTCGGATCCTTGGCCAATTGGTCCAAGGCTTCGTCAGCGCGTGCGGCAAAGCCTTGCATGGCCAAGAGGCCGAAGATCGAAGTCGTAACGACAAAGAATTTTTTCATTCGCTTCCTCCCTGGGGTTTTAACCTAGAGGGTCGCTGACGCTCCCTGGAACACATCTTCTCCACGGGACGTCGTCCGCCCTCTCTTGGATGATTTTTTCGGCACCGTGTCACGGCGTGTGAAAGGTATCACCAGCCATGAGTCGAAAGTGCGGCGAACAATGCCACCTGAGTCTTCGTCGCAACGGGCTCCCTGTTCACCGCCGCTCATGAAGTCTGAAGCAAAAAAAGCTTATGTAACTCCGAACGCAGAAGCAAGTTTGATTTGCATTCCCTTGCAGTGCAACGTAAGCGAGAGCCGCTGAATCGCCGGACATACAACAGATGGGAACAAAACTTCATCGCTCCGAGGCAAAATGAAACGCGAGAACGTGGCGATTTGTCGAAGTCCGCGGTCTCTCTTGAAAATTTCGTGTGCCCATTTTGCTGTATCTGTTGAGTGGGCAATACGTTTCGTGGGCATCCTCGTCGGGACGATTCTGGTTTTGATGCTGCATGCCAGTGGCGGCTGTGCGCAGGAGCAGCAAGCGTCAACACCACTGTCCATCACCGAGATTGCGCCCGGGGTTTACGTCCACATCGGCAATGTCGAGATGATGAACACGGCCAACCAGGGCGACGCCGCCAATGTCGGTTTCATCGTCGGCGACGAAGCAGTCGCGGTGATCGACACCGGCGGCAGCGCGCGCGAAGGAACTCGCCTGCTTGCCGCGGTCCGCGCGGTGACGCCGAAACCGGTTCGCTATGTCGTCAATACGCACGTTCATCCCGATCACATCTTTGGCAATGCGGCATTCGTGGCGGAGGGGGCCGTTTTTGTCGGTCACAGGAACTTGCCGCGGGCGCTGACGGCGCGGGGCGACTTTTACCTGAAGGCGTTTCGCCCGGTACTGGGAGATACGCTGATGGACGAGGTCAGGATCGTTCCGCCGACACTGCTCGTCGACGGTGAGATGCAGGTCGATCTCGGAAGGCGCCCATTAACCCTGAAGGCCTGGCCTCCCGGGCACACCGACAACGACCTGACGGTCCTCGACGCCACAAGTTCCACGCTGTTCGCCGGCGATCTGCTGTTCGTCGAGCATGTTCCGGTGCTCGACGGCAGCATTCGCGGCTTTCTCGCCGATCTCGAGATGCTGCAACGCACGCCGGCGCAGCGCGTTGTTCCCGGCCATGGCCCCATCGTGAGTGATTGGCGAGGTGCCGTTAGGGACGAGCAGCGCTATTTCGAGTCCCTGGTGACGGAGGTGAGCGGCCTCATCCGCAAAGGGATACCATTGACCGAGGCGGCCAGAGCAGCAGGAAGAGGCGAACAGGCGCGGTGGAAACTGTTCGACGAATACAGCTCGCGCAACGTCATCGCCGCGTTTGGCGAACTTGAATGGGAATGAAGGTCCGGGTTCGGCGGAGCAGCTTGCTGAGCGCAGGCGCTTCATATAGGTTCTGGCTTGCTTCATTGTCGAAATGGAATTCGACCATGTCGATTTTCTCCAGAGTGATCGTTCCGGCCCTGATGGTCGCGATCTGTCTTGCGACGCCGGTGGCGGCGCATGCACAGGCTGCCGGCGCCGCTCAGGATCAGCCTTCGGAAGAGACCTGGAACAGCATCAAGGGCGATATCTTCAAGGATCGCCCGATCCTCGATGGCTCCGGCGTCGTGGTGCTCGATGCGCCCAAGCGGGCGGAGGATTCCGCCATCGTGCCGATCGGCATGCGGGTCAGTCTCGCCGACGATGACAAGCGCACGCTTAAATCGCTGACGCTTGTCATCGATGAGAATCCCGCGCCGGTCGCCGGCACGTTTACGATCGGCCCGAATTCCGGTGTCACCTCGATCTCGACACGGGTCCGGGTCAATTCTTATTCGTATATGCGACTTGTCGCCGAACTCAGCGACGGGCAACTTTATGGCGTCAAGACCTTCGTGAAGGCGTCCGGCGGCTGCTCGGCGCCGGCGGCGTCCAACAGCGACGCCACCAGGGCCATGCTGGGGCAGATGAAGTTCCGCGCGTTCCGCCCCGGCTCCGATGCCTCGCCCGAAGCCCAGGTCATGCTGCGTCACCCGCAGAACTCGGGTCTGCAGATGGACCAATTGACGCGGCTTTACATCCCGCCGTTCTTCATCGAGAACCTCAAGATCTGGCAGGGCGACGACCTTGTCGTTGCGATGGATGGCGGCATCGCGATATCGGAGGATCCGAACATCCGTTTCAACTACAAGCCTAATGGGGCCGGCAAGTTTCGCGTGGAAGCGGTCGACACCAGCAAGGAAATTTTCAAGGACGAGTGGTCGATCGAGAAATCGATGTTGTAGCGGCGCGGCCCCCGACAAAACAGATCAAAAGCAGCGGACTTCCGCTTCGGCCTGCGCGCGGTGGAAATCCTGCAACGTAAGCTTGGCTTGCTCGGTCGATCGAAATTCAGACCCGACCGGCCCCGTGACCTGTGACATCGAAAGAATGGTCTCGGTGGCCACATAACGGTCGTATGGGATGATCGACGCAATCACGTCGATGGAGCAGGAACACTTCTGCAGCAGTTCCTGGGTTTCGCCGTTGGCCTTCATGCAGGCGAAAACATACTCCGCCCGCGCCGATGTCGGATAGTCGTTGAGATCGGCAGCCTTTGCGCTCGCCGTCGCGGCGAAAAAAGACGCCGCCAGAATGGCCGTCGATCGGAAGAGGCTGGACAAGCAAGTCATCGTCAATGCCTTCGTGCTGCCGTGTCTCAGATAGCGGCGAAGCCCTGGCCCGTGCCAGCCCCGCCTCAACGCGACGTCGTTCAGGATTCTCGCCGTTGGCCCCGAACCGCTAGAGACAGGCGATGACATTGCGCTGCAACACAAACATGCAGGACGTTGCGTGTGCCGGCTCAAATAATTTGTCAGGATCGCCAATCCGGGTCAAGCTTGCGACGGTGCAGCTTGCCGCGAGGAGCGCGTTGGGCTAAATCGCCGATAGTGAACCTGAAGGTCTGCGCGTCGAAAATGACCAGCGTGACGCATTTTATCGGCGCTCAACGATACGCCGCACCAGGTTCCGAAATTTCTGCCCGCCGGTCTTGCGGATCGGAAGGGGACTTTCGGGAATGGTGATGAAGCCATTCGACATCGCTCAGACCCCAGCGCTTGAGATCGACCATGTCAGCCATCGTTACGGTGCGCGGGTGGCGTTGAACGATGTCAGCCTGACCGTCAGGCAGTCATCCTTTACCGTGCTGCTGGGATTGAACGGCGCCGGCAAGTCGACGCTGTTTTCCCTGATCACGCGTCTCTATGCGATACGATCGGGCCGGATCCGCATCTTCGGCCACGATGTCGGGAGCGAGCCGGGGGCGGCCCTGAGCAAGCTCGGCGTCGTCTTTCAGTCGCGCGCGCTCGATATCGACATCTCGGTGCGGCAGAACCTGATGTATCACGCGGCGCTGCACGGTATCGCCAGCGGCCGGGCCGGGGATCTGATCGCGCAGGTCCTGGATCGCGTGGCGATGGCGGATCGCAGCCGGGATCGGGTCGGCGATCTCTCGATCGGGCAGATGCGCCGCATCGAAATCGCACGCGCGCTGCTGCACCGGCCCCGCCTGCTTCTGCTGGACGAACCGACGGTCGGCCTCGATATCAAGGCGCGGGCCGACATTCTCGATCATGTTCGCAGGCTGTCGAGGGTGGAGGGGATTGGCGTGCTCTGGGCGACGCATCTGATCGATGAGGCAAGTAGCGGGGACGACGTGGTGGTCCTGCATAAGGGCAAGGTTCTCTCCCATGGCGCGCTCGGCGATGTTGTCGGGGGATCCGGAGGCGCCGATCTGCGCGACGCGTTCAACCGGCTGACCGGGGTTGCCGACCAGAACGAACCGGAAGCCGCCAGATGACCGCTGTCTCCGAAGCCATCGACCGGCACCATTTTTCGCTGGCGCAATACTTCATCTGCCTCAAGGGCATCGTCTGGCGTGAAGCGCTGCGGTTCATCCACCAGCGCGAACGCTTTGTTTCGGCGCTGGTGCGGCCGCTGGTCTGGCTTTTCATTTTCGCCGCCGGATTTCGCCAGGTGCTCGGCGTCTCGATCATCCCGCCCTACGAGACCTATGTGCTCTACGAGGTCTACATCACGCCCGGGCTGATCGCGATGATACAGCTCTTCAACGGCATGCAATCCTCGCTCACCATGGTCTATGACCGCGAAACCGGCGGAATGCGGACGCTTCTCGTCAGTCCGTTCCCGCGCTGGTGGCTGCTCGCCTCGAAGCTTTTGGCAGGCACGCTGGTATCCGTGCTGCAGGCCTATGCCTTCCTGCTGATCGCCTGGTTTTGGGAAATCGAGGCGCCGCCGCTCGGTTATCTGGCGCTGCTGCCGGCGCTACTGCTCAGCGGATTCATGCTGGGCGCCCTTGGTATGCTGATCTCGTCGCTGATCAAGCAGCTCGAGAATTTTGCCGGCGTCATGAATTTCGTCATTTTCCCGATGTTCTTCGCATCCTCGGCGCTGTACCCGCTATGGCGCGTCAAGGAATCCAGTCCGTTGCTGTATTATATCTGCCAGGCCAATCCCTTCACGCACGCCACCGAGTTGATCCGCTTTGCGCTCTATGAACAGGTCGCATGGATCTCGCTGGCCGTCGTTGTCGGCTGTACCATCGTGTTTCTGTTCGGCGCGATCCTGGCCTACGATCCGGCGCGCGGCTTTCTGGCCCGCCGCAATAATCCCGGCGGCTGAAACAAGCTGCTTCCGGAGCTTCAGAAGGTGGCCCTCAGGCCGACATAGAGGGCGCGCGGCCGCGCCGGACTGACCGAACGCGGATCCGTGAACGATGCGCTGGGGATCGCGCCGGTATCGAAGAAGGTGCCATAGGTCGCATAGCGGTTATCGAAGATATTGTCCGCACGCGCATAGATCTGGAACGTCTTGTCGATCTGATACGAGGCATGCAGGTTGAAAACCGCATAGGACGGCAACCGCGCTGCCTGATTGGACTCGTCGCCGACGAAATACTGGCTGTCGACGAACAGGGCGTCGCCCCCCACCTTGAACGCATCGGTGACCGAATAATCGATACCTGCCTTGATGCGGTTGCGCGGGATCGCCGGAATTCGATTGCCCGGAAGGATCTGGACGTTGCCGCCGTCGGCGAATGGACTGTTGGATCCGACCTGGAGCGTATCGAGGAATCGCGCGTCCACCAGGGCGTAACTGGCGTAGAGCTGCAGTGTGCTCGACTTGAGCGTGACTTCGGCCTCGATGCCCTGGCGGCGCGTCGAACCGACGTTCTGGAAATAGCCGAATCCCTGCAGCACCGGGCTAGGAATGGCGAGGATGTCGTCGGTATTGGTGGCACGGAACCCGCCGAGCTTCCATCCGAGCGTGCCGATGCTGAGGTCCCTGGTGCCGCGCAGGCCAGCTTCCACCGTGCGGGACACCACCTGTTTCAACGGTGGATCGGAGACCAGGAAGGCCGCGATGATGCAGGGATGCGCCGGATCGGCACAGCCCAGTTCCAGCGGGGTTGGCGCCCGGTTGGCTTCGGAATAGCCGGCATAGGCCGTCAAGCCCGGGGTGATTTTATAAGTACCGCCCACGATCGGATTGAAGCGGGTGTAGGTATCCTGGCCGTTCAGCGCGCTGCCGATCTGGTCTTCCAGCCTGATATTGGCGACATTGAAGCGGCCGCCGCCCGTGATCGAGAACGCATTGGTGACGTCGAAAGTATCCAGCGCATAAAGCCCGCTATACTGGTTGGTCGTGCGTAGCGCGACCGGGCCGATCGAAACGGGATCGCCGGATTGGCCGAGAAATATTCCGCTGCCACTGACGACGAAGTTCGGACCGATGGTGCCGAGCTCGGCGCTGGCTGTGAAGCGGGTCACGCTGGAATCGAAACTGGTGCCGACCGCGAAATGATTGTTGTGACCGAAGAGCTGATCGGTGTTGGTCGCCTGTAGCGCGAATCCGGTCGTCGTCGAGTGCGTCGTCGTTCGGTCGTTTTCTCCCAGGGTCGCATTGGGATCGAAAGGATTGGCGAGCTGGGCGCCGTTCAGGCCATTTGCCGGGGTGCCGCCGTCGCCGAAGCAAAGCAGCGTCTGGTCGGCGGTGCAGGGCTGGGTGCCGGTCGGGTTGGCGTCCAACATCTTCTGATCGAACACCCGCACATGCACTGAGCCGTCGATGGTCCAGGTCGGTGTCGCCTCGACCTTTCCGGTCAGATTGACATAGCCGACGCGGTTTTCAGTGGTCTGCGGCGTGGTGTAGGTCGCTCCCCAATATTGCTGGAGCAATTCAACCGGCGCCGTCGCGGTGGCGCCGAAATGGTTGTCGGCTGCGCCCATGTTGACATGGAATTCGCTGTTGTCGCTCTTGAACCCGATATCGCCGTAAAACCGGCGAACGTCGGATGCTGAAAAATTGCGAAATCCATCATCATGCAAGCCTTCGAGCGCGCCATAGACGGCAAAATTGTCGATCTGCTTGCCCCACTGCGCCGAACTCTGGATCCGTCCGAACGAGCCGCCCATCGTGTCGATCTCGGCGCCGTGGTAATTGAAGCCGTCCTTCATCTGCACGTTGACGGCTCCGCCCAGCGCATTCAGGCCGAAGGCAGGATTGTTGGTCACGACGGTGACCGACTTTATCGCGGCGGTCGGAATAAGATCCCAGTTGACGGTGTCGCCGAACGCCTCGTTGACGCGTACCCCGTTCTGGTAGACCGCGAGCCCCTGGGGGGTGCCGGCTACCGGGGAGGCGACGAAGCCGCGAAACTGCACGCTCGGCTGGAAAGGGTTGCCGGCAACCTCATTGACGACCACGCCCGGCACATATTTTTGCAGGGCATCGCCGATGTTCAGCGAGCCGGTGTCCTTGATCTCTTTGGCGTCGATGAAGTTGATGCTCGCCGGGACCTTATCGGGATTGATGCCCGCGCCCGCAATCGGCGTGGTCGGGTAGACCACGAGTCTTGGTATGGGGCGGACAGTGCGCGTCGCAGTTTCGATGCGGCCGCGTTTGATACCGGGTTTCGTGCCGGTCACGATGATCGGCGGCAGCTTCTGGGCTTCCTTCTGGGCTTCCGGCTGCCCCTGGGCATGGGCAAAATAGCGCCCGGAAAACGGGCCGAGCGATATCGACGCGATCGATATCGTCGCGATCCAAAGTGATCGAGCGCCCACCTGTCTCATCCCATCCCGCTGCGGCTCTTTCGGCCGGCTAGTCTGCGATGCTAGGAGATCGCGGGGGCATCGACACCGGGAAAGTTAGGTCGCGCGATCGGGAAAAAATCCCGATGCCCGGATGATGGCTCACGTTGTCTGGAGTACCTGGGGCTGCCGCGCTCCGCAGGGAACCAGGGCTTCCACTGTCACGCCATGGTTCGTCGACGCCACGGTCATGCTGCCGCCAAGGGCCAGCACTCGTTCGCGCATGCCGAGCATGCCAAAACCCTGCTTGTGATCGGCCGGCAGGCCGGCGCCGTTGTCGCTTACGCTGACCATGATCGCCTCCGTCCCGGCGGCTCCCGCAGACCGGGTTGCCGCCGGCTCCACACGGACATCGACGCGGGTCGCGCGGGCGTGGCGAAAGACGTTGGTGAGAGCCTCCTGAATGATGCGGTAGATCGTCAGGTCCGCCGTCTCGCCGCGCGCCTCGAGCTCCGGTGAAATCGAGGTTTCGATGACGACATCGGGGTAGGTCTGACGCCAAAGCCGCATCAGCGCCGCGAGGGCATCGGCTAGGCCGAACTCCGCAAGGCCCACCGGCCGCAATCGCTCGAGGACGCGCCGGTTGGATTGCTGCAGCGCATTCACCTGATCGGACATCGCGCCGATGTGCTTGCGCAGGGCGTCAAGATCGGGCGAGGGCGTGTCCGCCAGACGTGTCAGCGAGGAGGCGTGCGCGCGCAGCGCAAACAGATAGGGGCCAAACTCATCGTGCAGGTCGCGTGCGATCTCCTTGCGCTCGACATCCTGGAGCGACACCACGCGCTCGGCGAGACGCCGCTTGTCTTCGACCGTCGTCTCAAGAACGGAGGCGAGGTGGTTCAGTTTCCCGCAGATCGCGGCCAATTCGGGCGAGCCGCCCGGCGTGACCCGGGTATCATAGCGGCCGGCCTCGATGGAGCTCATCCCGTCCGCGAGCGACTTGATCGGCGCCAGCGCACGGTTGACGATCATCATCGTCATCAAAAGCAGCGCCGCCGCAATGGCGGACCCGACCTCGATCTGGGTGACGATACCGTCCCAGATCTCGGCGATTTCGTCGGTCGGATGCGAGGTAATGACGAGGAATCCAAGGGATCGCCCGTTTGCGGCCACGGGCACGGCGATCGTCGTTTGTTCCGGGTGAATGAGCGTTACGAACCATTCCGGAACCTGCGGTGGTTCGCCTCTGTCGCCTGAAGACACGGACGCTGCCGGAGCGCCGTTCCCGGCCGGCGCGCGCTCGCGGGTGATGCTGACATGGCGCAATTGCTTCAGGCCCTCGACAATCCGGTCGAGCCTTGCCTCGGGATCGGATGCATCATTGAGATCCGACACCAGGGGCTCGATAAACCCGCGCGCAAGCCTGACTACACTCTGATCTTCGGCCGCGACGCGTGGGGCAGCCTCCAAAAGCAGCCGTGCGATATTGACGACCAGCCCAAGCACCATGACGAGTGCCAGGAGCGTATTCAGCCGCGCTCGCAAGGAGAGCCTCTGCCACATTGCCATTGCTCAACTCCAGCCCCTGATATCCCGTGTAAGCTGCTAAACGTTGACAGCCAAAAACGTGGGCTATCTAATTGAACCGTACCGCACTTCTTCCCGAAGGACATAGCGCGAAGCCGGAAGCGGATTAGCACCACTGCTGAACAGGCCCGCTCCTGTTGCGCTGCAAAACCGGTTTCTGCGACCTGCCTATGGGGGCCTTCCGATCGATGTCGATGCGTATCCTGATCGTTGACGACCATCCCATCGTTGCCTCGGGCTGCCGTGCGCTGTTGGCCGGCGATCCCGATATCGCCGTTCTGGAAGCCTCCGACGCCGAAAGCGGCGAGGCGGCGTTCGTCTCTGAGCGCCCCGATATCTGCGTCCTCGATATCAATCTGCCGGGTGTTTCGGGCTTCGAGCTGGCCCGGAGGATTCTGGCCCGCGACGGGACAGCCCGCATCGTCATGTTCAGCATGAACGACGACCCGATATTCGCGGCGCGCGCCATCGAGACCGGCGCAAAGGGCTATGTTTCCAAATCCGGCGACCCCGGCGATCTCATCGACGCCATCCGCAAGGTGGGCGAGGGCGGGGTATTCCTGCCCGCCGCGATCGCCCAAAGCATCGCCTTTTCCGGTCCGGGATTTGCCGAAAACCGCCTTGCGAAACTGACGCAGCGCGAGATCGAGATTTTGCGCCTGCTGGGCGCGGGCAAGAGCCTTTCCGAGATCGCCTGGCTGGTGCACTCATCCTACAAGACGATTGCAAACACCTCTTCCATCATGCGCCAGAAGCTCGGCCTGCGTTCATCCTCAGAACTCGTGCGGTTTGCGATCGAGAGCCGGCTGGTGTGAGCCGATAAGCTAGTCTCTGCCGGCGTCGGCCGTCGCCCGTGCCACCAGCGCTCGCATCTCATCGCCGATCGCCGCAATGACGTCTCTGCTGCGCGTTCCCCGCGGCGGCGGCAGCGACCTATCGGCAATGATCCGGGCTGGCCGGTCCGACAGGAAGAACAAATGGTCCGCGAGCTGGATGGCTTCGCCCAGGTCATGGGTCACGAACAGCGTCGTTACCCTTGTCCGCGTCGTCAGTGCCACGAGTTCGTCGCGCAGCCGTGCGGCGACGGTTTCGTCGAGGGACACGAAGGGCTCGTCGAGGAGCAGGAAATCCGGGCGGACCGCAAAGGCGCGCGCGATGGCCGCGCGGCGTGCCAGTCCGAGCGACAATTCGCCGGGATAGCGCGCCATATGCGCGCCGAGGCCGAGGATCTCGACGAGCTCCGTCAGATCGGCGGCGGCATCGCGGGCAGGCATCGCAAGCCGGATGTTTTGCTCGACGGTGCGCCAGGGCAGAAGGCGGGGTTCCTGAAACACCATGCCGAGCCGCCCGGATCCGGGTGTACGGAGTTCGCCCTGGAAATCGCTGTCGAGCCCGGCCGCGATCCGCAGGATCGTCGTCTTGCCGCACCCGGAAGGGCCGATCAGCGCTCCGAACGATCCCGCCTGGAGCCGCAGTTTCAAGCCCCTGATGACCTCGACCGGCGTGCCGTCGGCCGACAGGAAAGTCTTCGCATCGATGCGAAGTTCAAGCGGGGCGGCGTCGCCAGCGGATTGCGCGTCGTTCAAGCGGTTGTACCAAAAGGCTTTCGATCACCAGCATAAGCAGGATGAACGAGATCGCATAGCTCAGTATCCTGGTTATGTCGAACAGCGAGAAGGCCGATCCCAGCACGAACCCCACGCCGTTCGGGCGTCCGATCAGTTCGACCACCAGGACGATCTTCCAGACGATCGAGAGGCCGGAACGCGAACTGGCCGCCAGATAGGGACCAAGTTGCGGGATCACGACGTGGCGAATCCTCGAAAACCAGGTGAACTGAAAGGCCGTCGCCATTTCGTCGAGCTCGGGGTCGATCGCGCGGGCGCCCTCGCGGATGACGACGATCACGTTCGGCAGCTTGTTGACGGCCACGGCGAGAATGGCGGCGGTTTCGTTGAGGCCGATCCAGATATAGGCAAAGAGGATCGTCACCAGCGCCGGCATGTTGATCAGCACGACCAGCCATGCATCGGCATATCGATCGACGGCCCTCGATCGTCCCATCGCGTAGCCAGCGGCAACACCGAGCGCCATCGCAATGGCGAAAGAGCCGATGACACGCGCCAGCGTGCAGCTCATCTGAAACGGCAATTCGCCGGAACGAATCTCGGCAAGGATCATCGTGCCGACCGCCAGCGGGCCCGGCAGCAGCCGCGAATGGGCCAGTGCCGCTGCAACAGCCCAGCCCGCGATCAGCGCGGCCAGCGAAAGGAGTCTCGGCAACCTTCAGTCTCCCGGTGTCGCGCTGAGCTGGTAGTAGAGGCCTGGATCAAGGTCTTGCTGGGGCCCTACGAGCTCCGGTCCGCCGACCGCGGCGAGTGCGCGGAACAAGGCGCGGGCGTCCGCTTCCTCCGCGGCTATCGGCCGCCGTGGCATCCCCTCTCTGGTCCGGTCCCGGTACGTCCTGAAGGTCCAGTCGTCGCCGGCGTTCATCAGGGGACGCAGGGCATCCCATTCCTCATCGGATCGCAGCATGATGGCGTTGGCTTCCTGCGCGACCGCGATGAAGCGATCGATCGTGCTCTTGTGGCGCGCCGCGAACTCTTCCGAGAACACGTAGCCGACCAGTGCGACCGGCTCATTCAACCCGAGAATCGCCTGCGCCTTGCGTACGTCGAGGATACGGCGATAGCCTTCCGCCTCCAGCCTCGCGCAAAAATTCCAGAAATTGAGGCTCGCTGCGGCTTCGCCCTGTCGCAATTTCTGGAAAATCAGCGGCGGCGCGCCGTAGACCAGCGTTGTTTCGCGCTTGAGATCGATGCCCTGGCGCAACGCGGCCGCCTGGACGATCAGCCAGCTCTTGTCGAGCGGGCCGCCCGCCACCGCAAGAACCTTGCCCTTGAGGTCGTCCATGTTCCGGACCGGCGAATCGCCCTTCACCATGACGGAGCCGACCGCACTGGAATAGGGATAGAACAGCAATTTGGCGCCAAGCGCGCGGGCGCGGGCGACCCACAGCCAGTCGACCACGGCAAGGTCGACCGAACCGCCGTTGAGAGCGAGCTTGCCTGCATCCGGTGACGCGTATTCGCTGATCTTCAAATCCAGGCCGGCGGCGAGACCGTGGCGGCGGATCACGTCGAGTTGCCAGGCGAACGTCCCGGTGGTTTGCACGCCGATGCGCAAGGTCTCGTTGGCCTGCGCCGAAGTAGCGCCAAGAACGACGCAGAGCGCCACGAAAATTCTCAACATTCACGACTCTTCCAGGCGACCGGACTTTGCTGCGAAGCACAAAAGATCGCGGGTTCGAGGAAAGCTTCCAGCTCCGTTATTGTTGCGAGAATCATCCACGACTACAAGCTGGAACTGCCCGGATTATCAGGCGGCGCTGAGGCAAAGACCGATGGATTATCAATGCTGTGCTGCAAAGAGTTACGCAATCCGCTTGAAGTGGGGCTAGGATGCTTTCATGGCGGGGGTGAGGGTGTTGAAACGCTTTGCGGTGACAAGACGGGCGGTGGAATCCGGCCTGTTGCTCGCGCTTGCGATATTTTCAACAGGTGCCCGCTGTGGAACCATCGAGACCGAACATCTCTTCGCCTTCACCATCGGAAGCGATGTCGGCGACGTCGGGGAAAGAGAGCTGGAGGGGTCCGTCACCGGCCGATTTGCAAAGCAGAGCGGGACGTATGTGGCCACCGCCAGCACGATGTCCGTGGAATTCGTGCCGATGGCAAATCTTCGGACTGAGTTTACCGGGGCCGTCACCTCCTATGATGTCGCCGGCGTGAGCGGGTTGTTGGACCAGCGCTATGTTGCGTTCGGAGGACTGTCCGCTGACATTCGCTACCGGTTGCTCGACCGCGCGACCGCGCCGTTCGGCTTTGCGATTGGCGCCGAGCCGCATTGGGGGCGTGCCGATGAGGTGACCGGCGAACCTGCGAACCAGTACGGCGTCGATTTCGTCGCGGCTGCCGACTACGAGATCGTTCCCGATCGAATCGTCGCGGCGTTCAATCTGCTCTATCAGCCCGAGACCATGCGTTCGAAAATCACCGGCACCTGGTCGCAGGAGTCCACGGCCGGCGTTGCGTTTGCCCTGATGGCGCAGGTCCGGTCCGGGATCTTTGTCGGCGGCGAAGCACGCTACTTGCGCAAATACGATGGTGCGGGGCTGGATACCCTTGCCGGGCAGGGATTCTTCATCGGGCCGACGATCTATTTCAAGCTTTCCGAGAAGGCCTGGCTGGTCGCCGCATGGAGCGCCCAAGCGGCGGGGCAGGCGACGACATCCGCCGGTTCGCTTGATCTGGTCAATTTCGAACGCCACCAGGCGCGTCTGCTGTTCGGCGTGAACTTTTGAGCCGGTTTCGCACGATCGAAATTTCGCGCGAACACAGGAGTTCTCCGCCCTATTTGGCGCAGTCCTTCAGAGACCTTTCCTCGATGGTAAAGACCCCGCCCGTCTTGATCTCGATATTGGGGACAACGCAGGTTCGCCCGCTCTTGTCGACAAACCTGACGTCATAGAGGCCGGGGGCCGTGTCGGTGATCTTCAGACGCTCGTCGTGATCGACGGTATGATCCCGGTCGTTGTCGGCCTGGTTGCGGCCCCAGTCGCTCTTGCCGGCCGGAGAAAGCTGCAGCGAGGTGATGGTATTGGCCGTCAGGTTCCAGAACCTCGTGTCCTTTGCCGATGCGCTCAGTGGAAGCATCGCTAAAACAAGGATCATGAATGCGGTCGTCCTTGGCATTTCCTGCTTCTCCCGAAAGTTGGCGGCTGGCGTCGATTGATCACGCCTTCAACCGCGCGGCGTGCCAGCGCAGGTGATCGGCCATGAAGGTCGACACGAAATAGTAGCTATGGTCGTAGCCGGGCTGACGACGAAGGAGAAGAGGGATGCCGGCCTGAGAGCAGGCGCGCTCCAGGAGCTCGGGACGAAGCTGCTCGGTCAGGAACTGATCGGCATTGCCGATATCGATCAACAGGTCGGGAAATCGCGCGCCATCCTCGATCAGCGCCACCGTATCGTGCCTGCGCCAGGTCTCGCGCGAATCGCCGAGGTACCCGGTTAGTGCCTTTATTCCCCACGGCACCTGCGACGGCGCTACGATCGGCGAAAAGGCGCTGGCGGCGCGATAGCGATCAGGATGTCGCAGCGCCACGGTAAGCGCGCCATGTCCGCCCATCGAGTGACCGAGGATCGATTGCCGCTTGTGATCGACGGGGAAATGTTCGGCGATCAGGCCGGGCAGTTCTTCCGTGACGTAGCTCCACATCCGGTAATTGCGCGCGAACGGTGCCTGCGTGGCATCGACATAAAATCCGGCGCCCAACCCGAAATCATAAGAGCCGGTGGGATCGCCGGGCACGCCTTCGCCGCGCGGGCTGGTGTCCGGCGCCACAAAGATCAGGCCCAGCTCGGCACACGTTTGGCGGAACTCGCCCTTTTCGGTCACATTGGCATGGGTGCAGGTCAGACCTGACAGATACCACACCACCGGGAGCCTGGTGCCCTCATGATGCGGAGGGACGTAGACCGAAAAGGTCATGTCGGTCCCGGTCTCGCGGCTGGCGTGCTTGTACACACCCTGGACGCCGTCGAACGACCGGTTGGTCGAAACGGTTTCGATCGCCATAGGCCTAGGGCTCCAGTACCGGCAAGCCAGCGGGACCATGAGTGTCAGGCAAGCCTACCGCTCGCAAGACAGCTCGCAACACTATAACTCGGCGGGTGGTTTGCACCAGCCGAGCCACGTCCAGATGAGGTCTAGCCCGATCAGGCCGCCTTGGGTTTCGATTTCGCCACATGGGTGGCGATTGCATCCATCAGCGCCGGCGACAGGCAATCATAGGGCTCGAGCCCGAGTTCCTTCAGGCGCGACCTGATCCCGTCCATTTCGGACGGACTGACGCCGGACTCGATCACCGAGGACACGAACGCCGCAAACCCCGGCGCCGCGGAGCCCGATTCCTGGAACAATTCGGGATGGATGAAGTCGAGCCCGTAGAACGGGTGCGCCTTGTTCTCGATGCGGCCGAACATATGGGTGCCGCAAGCCTTGCAGGCGTGACGCTGGATGGCCGCCGAGGCATCGATGACGTGCAGCTTGTCGCCGTTCTCGAGAACGGTCACGTTATCCCGCGGCACGACCGCGACCACCGAGAAGATCGCTCCGTCGGGTTTCCAGCATTTGGTGCAGCCGCAGGCGTGATTGTGCGCGACGTCGCCCTTGATGCCGACCTTGACCTGCTTGTCCTTGCATTTGCAGACAAGGGTTCCGCCGGCAAAGCTGCCTGAACCCTTCTTGACTCCGCTATCGACCGACGGATGGATGTGAACAGTCATAGGCCAATCCTCCCTTGTGTTTGACGTTTTTCGCTTCCGAACGCGCTTGGTTTAGAACACGACGACCGACCGGATCGACTTGCCCTCGTGCATCAGATCGAACCCCTTGTTGATCTCCTCGAGCTTGAGCACGTGGGTGATCATCGGATCGATCTGGATCTTGCCATTCATGTACCAGTCGACGATTTTCGGCACGTCGGTGCGGCCGCGTGCGCCGCCGAACGCGGTGCCCTTCCAGACCCGGCCGGTGACGAGCTGGAACGGTCGGGTGGCAATCTCCTTGCCGGCTTCCGCCACCCCGATGATGACCGAGACGCCCCAGCCGCGATGGCAGGCTTCCAGCGCCTGGCGCATCACATTGGTATTGCCGGTGCAATCGAAGGTGAAATCGGCGCCGCCATCGGTCAGCGCGACGAGGTGCGCGACGATGTCGCCATCGATCTTGGACGGGTTGACGAAATGCGTCATGCCGAATTGGCGGCCCCATTTGTCCTTGGAATCATTGAGGTCGACGCCGATGATCTTGTCGGCGCCCACCATCCTGGCGCCCTGGATGACGTTGAGCCCGATGCCGCCGAGCCCGAACACGACCACGTTGGCGCCCGGCGTGACCTTGGCGGTGTTCACCACCGCGCCGACGCCCGTCGTGACACCGCAGCCGATGTAGCAGCTCTTGTCGAATGGCGCGTCTTCGCGGATCTTGGCCACCGCGATTTCCGGCAGCACGGTGAAATTCGAGAATGTCGAACAGCCCATGTAGTGGAAGATCTGCTGACCTTTGTAGCTGAAGCGCGAGGTGCCGTCGGGCATCACGCCCTTGCCCTGGGTCGCGCGGATCGCCGTGCAAAGGTTGGTCTTCTGGCTCAGGCAGCTTTTGCACTGGCGGCATTCGGGCGTGTAGAGCGGTATCACATGATCGCCGGCCTTGACCGACGTGACGCCTGTTCCCACCTCGCGGACGATGCCGGCGCCCTCGTGGCCGAGGATCGAGGGGAAAATGCCCTCGCTGTCGAGTCCGTCCAGCGTGTAGGCGTCGGTGTGACAAATCCCCGTCGCCTTGATTTCGACAAGGACTTCGCCAGCCTTGGGTCCGTCCAGATCGAGTTCGACGATCTCAAGCGGCTTCTTTGCCTCAAACGCGACAGCGGCGCGTGTCTTCATATACCGTTCCTCCACCCAAAGATTTTTGCTTGAGTTTGGAAAATATCCGGCTTTTGAAAATCCCCGGGTCCGCTGGGTAGACCCTCCGTTGGCAATGCAGCGCGCTCACAAAGCGCCAAAGGCCCGAGCAAGTCATTTGTATTTTTGAAACATTGCACGCTTACGTCGAATGTCAAGACCGCTGGTTTCGGAAGGGTCATAGCGAAATGATCGCCGATACAGTTTTGCGATGCGGCAGGGTTGCTTGCCCACTTTTGAAGCGCCACGAGACAGTATCCCATATGCTTCACGGTGATTTCACCGCGTGAGCATTTTCTCCTCTAGGCAAACACGAGATTCATGTCGAAATTCTGAAACGTCGAGATGGACCGGGCGTATTATGACCAGGCCATCGTTTGGATATGGAGGGCAGATTGTTAGAAATCATCCTGACCGTCTGTGCCATCGCCAATCCCGCCAATTGCGAGGAAAAGCATTTGCAATTCGCTTGGAACGGTTCGATCCAGCAATGCATGATGGCTGCACAGCCCTATATCGCGCAATGGATCGGCCAGCACCCCGCATGGCGGACAGAGAAGTGGAGCTGCGGTTATCCCGACAGCAGGAAGCGGGAAATCTGAGCTGGCCCATGTGGGCGCGTGCCCAAACGCATGGCGCTTTGCGGTCGCATCCCAGGCCCGCAGCGAGTTTTTCGGCGAGGCCGATCGACCGCTGGCGTTTTGATTTTCAATTCGGGCCGAACGCAATTCCCCACGGCAGTTCGCCGACCTGGATCGATTTGATAACGCGCAACCGCGCGACATCGATGACCGAGACGTCGTTAGAGACGCCATTGGCCACCAGCAGATATTTCTCGTCCGGCGTGAAGGCGCCGTGCCAGACCCTCTGGCCGACCAGCAGGTATTTCACGACCGCGTGAGTGACGCCGTCGACCACGGCGACCCGGTTGGCGGGTCCCAGATCGACGAAGCCGAGCTTGCCGTCTTTGGTGATATTGATGCCGACCGGCTGGATCGCCTCGGATCGCAGGCCCGGAATTTCGAACTTGACGGTCTGCTTGAGTTGCCGTGTCGCCGGATCGATGATGGCAAGGTCGCCGCCGATCTCCGAGCTTACCCATAATTCCGATCCGTCGGCCTTGTACGCCGAGAAGCGCGGACGGGAGCCGACCAGCAGATTGCCGACGATCTGGCGGGTCGTGGTGTCGATGAAATGAACCATGCTGGTCGTTTCCGACGTGCATATCAGCGTCTTCGCATCCGGGCTGACCGTCATGCCCTCGGGCTCGATGCCGACCGACACCTCGCCGATCGAGGCGCGCTTCTCGAGGTCGAGCACGGTGACCATCGCGTCGTTTTCGTTGGCGACGTAAAGAATTTTCCCCGCCGGATCCAGCGTGAATTGTTCGGGATCCGGACCCGACGGCAACTCGCCGGCGCTCTTGAAACTTTTCGCGTCAAAGACCTGGATGAGGTCGTCGTCGCCAACGGCGACGTAGACCAGTTTGCCGTCGCGGGAGACTTCGATGCCGCGCGGGCGTTGCCCCGTCTTGATGGTAGCGGTCACCTCCATCTTGTCGGTGTCGATCACGGAGATGGAATTTCCCTTTTCGTTGGAAACATAGGCAAGGAAGGCGGAGGCGGATCCGTCCGAGAGGGAAAGCCCAAGCAGGGAAAGGCCGAGTACCGCCGTCCAGCGCATAGCAAACATGTCGTATTCTCCAACGCGTCAGTTCCGGCAGGATGAATTGGATTCGTTCTCCGCAGGCAATCCGGACTCTATTTGATGCCGATCCGCGGAGATAGACAATCGTCCGCCGGACGGGGGAACCGACGGGAC
Source organism: uncultured Alphaproteobacteria bacterium (assembly GCA_963831585.1). Lineage (GTDB taxonomy): Bacteria > Pseudomonadota > Alphaproteobacteria > Rhizobiales > Xanthobacteraceae > Bradyrhizobium. Next base: position 80,112 of record CAWHRA010000034.1, read on the forward strand.
TTGCCGTTTCGTTGCGCCATACGGCAAATGGAGTACCCTTGATTGTCGCGAGCAGCCCAATGGAAGACAAAATGAAATGCGGGCATCGGCCGCAATTGCCAAGGCAATCAGACATAATGGCGCGGGATGGAATGGTGCAATGCAATCGAGCTGGGATCCTCTTCAAAACCTTGCATCGGAGGCCTGATTTGTTCCGGTTTCTGTTTGCTGTTTTCGCACTGCTTGCTTCGAGCGGGATGGGATTGGCCGATCAGCCGCTGGAAATCAAGATCGGCTACCTGCATTTGGCGCCATCGAGAATCCGGATATCGCTGATAGACGTCCCGGCGGCCAATGACGGTCTGGCCGGCGCGCAACTGGCCGTCGAAGACGACAATGCCACCGGGCGCTTTCTCAATCAGCACTATGCGCTGATCGAGAAACTGGTCGGGGAGGGGGACGATCCCGTCGCGGCCATGAATGCGCTGGCCGATCAGGGGGTGTCCTTCATCGTCACGAGCCTCGATGCGGACCGGTTGCTGAAGGTCGCGGATGCGGGCCAGGCGCGCGGCGAGACATTGATCAACGCATCCGCCCTCGACGAGCGCCTGCGCGAACAGGATTGCCGCGCCAACGTCATCCATGTTGCGCCCACGCGTTCCATGCTCGCCGACGCGCTGGCGCAATATCTGATCTGGAAGAAGTGGGGCAAATGGTTGCTCATTGTGGGCTCCCACGACAACGATCAACTGTTCGCCGACGCATTGCGCCATGCCGCGACGCGCTTCGGAGCCAAGATCGTCGAGGAGAGGGTATTCAAGGACAATGGCGGGGCACGGCGCACCGATAGCGGGGTCGCCGAAATTCAGCGGCAAATGCCGGTGGTGACGCAAGAGGCTCCTGCGTACGACGTGCTCGTGGCGGCCGATGAAAGCGAGGTTTTTGCCGGATATTTGCCGTACCGGACATGGGACGCCCGCCCGGTCGCGGGCTCGGCAGGGCTCGTGCCCACCACCTGGGACGCGGCGTTCGATCAATGGGGGGCGGTGCAGTTGCAGAACCGTTTCACAAAGGCATTTCAGCGGCCGATGACGGCGCTGGACATGCAAGCCTGGACGGCGGTTCGGATGATCGGTGAGGCGGCGGTGCGAGCCAGCTCCGGCGATCCCGCCAAGATGCTCGCCTTTATCAAGAGCCCGGACTTCTCGGTCGCGGCCTTCAAGGGACAGAAGCTGACGCTGCGTGACTGGAACCTGCAATTGCGGCAGCCGATCCTGCTGTTCGACGGCCGGAATACCGTATCGGTGTCGCCGCAGGAGGGATTCCTGCACCAGGTATCGGCGCTTGATACGCTCGGTCTCGATCGCCCCGAAACCAGGTGCAAGCTCAAATAACGGCAGCCGCGCCGTCCCGGCACCGGCTGTGCAGAATAACCTGCAAATTTGAACGACGCTGAAGCGTGAGGTTCACGCGATCGATCGACGCTACTTTATGAGCATGTCGACGCCGGCCTGATACACGCCGTCGATGGTCTTCTTGGCGTCTGCATCGCTCGCGCCCTTGGCGTCATACTTGCCGCTCCAGGTGACGACCGACCCCGCGCCGTCCTTCGCGACGCCAATCGTCGACACGTAATTGGCGACCGGGAGCGGACCCTCAACGATGGAATAGCTATAGGAATGCCCGGCGTCATCGCGCTTTTCGAGCTTCTCGACGATGGTCCCGCCGCCTTTAAGCGACAGGGTGCGCATCTTGCCATCCGCGGACAATGCGCATTTTTCAATCGCGGGATGCCAATTGCTGATGCCGCAAAAGTCGCCGATCTTGGTCCAGACGGCATCGGCGGAAGCGGCCGACGCGCCCTTGATGCTGGATTCGATTGCGCTGGCAGGGACGGCGGTCAGGAAAAGCACTGACAGGCCGATAGCGACGCCCGATATTTTCATGCGCGTTTCTCCCCTGATTTCCCGGCTATCAATGCACGGTGAGGTTGAAGCGTAGCAGCGGACGCGGTCACGCGCAAATCAGCCGGCATCTTGTGGAGTTACCGCAGCGCCGCGAGAAATTCAGGCGAGGCGTCGATTGCCTTCGCCGCTCTCGCCAATCATGGGTGATCGCCATGTGTTCGAAGCAGAAATCGCGCCGGTGCTGCATCGCGACAGCGGATGCGATCATTCGGTCCCTCCCTACGCGTGCGGATGCCCGTTGCACAATCTTGAGGGTAGTCCTATCGTTGCGCAGGTTCGGCAACCTGCCGTTCCGCTCGAGAGGAGATCTGAAATGGCCTGGAAGACTCCAAGAATCGTCGAAGTGCCGGTTGGCATGGAGATCAACATGTACGTCTGTGCGGCCCGCAAATAAGCGGCAGCGACGGCTCCATATTTCCACGGAGGAGGATTGCCTGATGTGACGAGAGCTCCGCTCCGGAACAACGGCAGCCACCTCCGAAATTTTCTGGTTGTTATTTTTACGATCTGGAACCGACCGTTTCATGTCGTTCCGGTTAGCCGCTGTCGGCGGCGTTACTCCGTAACGGAATCGCATTTTTCCATTCCCTGAAGCGATCATCCCGAATGTCAGAATATCCGGGCAATTAATTGCGTCGGCCCCGATCGGCAGTTGATTGACGTATGCGCTTCGATCTACCCATCACCCAACTAATTGATATTTAATGATTTACTGGCTCGTTACTAGTTTGCCGCGCGGCCTGCCGCGATGCAGCATTTTCGGCACGAACATTGCTTCGATGATCTCGCCGGAAATCGCAGGAGCACGCGCGGATGAAACGCATCATCCTTTCTTTCGGAATGTTCGGTTGCTTGATGGGAGTCGTAAATGGCCGCGATCTCGGACAATGGGATGCAGTCAATCCCGAAGTCCGTGAATGGTACCAGGCGCTGATGCAGCCGGACGTTCCGAATGCGTCGTGTTGCGGCGAAGCGGACGCCTACTGGGCCGATGAGATCCATGTCAGGGACGGCAAGACCTACGTGACGATCACCGACGACCGGCCCGACGAACCGCGCAGCCGGCCTCATGTCGATATCGGAACGGAGATCGAAATTCCGGTCAACAAACTCAAATGGGACAGGTCGAATCCGACCGGCCACGGCATCGTGTTCCTGAGCCGCAACCGCTATGTCTTCTGTTACGTTCAGCCCGGCGGGGCCTGATCGACGACGTCGATCCGGCCTTCGGTATCTTACTCGCGGCTATTTCATAAGCCGCAGCAGCGCCTGACCGGCTTTGCTGTTCAGTTCCTTGGCGTCCAGCGTGCCGTCGTGATCGGGATCGGCGGCATTGAAACGCTGCTCGACGACGGCGAGATATTCGTCCTTGGTAAGGGTCCCGTCGTGGTCGGGGTCGGCGGCGGCCAATTCTTTCGCCGTCAATCTGCGGGCCAGCTCCTTCTTGTCGAGCGTGCCGTCATGGTCGCGTTCGAGCTTGTCGAATGCGGCTGATGCCGCCTTCTTGGCCTCGGCAAGATCGATCGTGCCATCGTTATCGGTGTCGAACATCGCGATGGCGCTGGAGCGGCGGGACTTCGCCAGGGCCGGCAACGCGCCGGCAAGCAGAGTGCCGGCGGCAAGGGTGAGAACAAAAATGCGGCGCGATATCATGGGTGTCTCCCTGGTTCCGACCTCAACATCTAACCCTGATTCCGAGAGCGCGTTCCCTTAATCCAGGAGTATCCTGCCGAAAGCCTTTTATCCTACCTCTAGAGTTCCGCCGCAACCTTCCGGGAATTCAAGGCGAAGACTGCAAGGACGAGCGAATTTTCACCAGCAGGCCGGCGCGAGCTTTGCGGGCCGCAAGCGCCTGATCCATTTCGACCTTCACGAATTTGACTGTCGTATTGGGCTGAAGCTGGCCGATCAGATCCATGTCGGCCGAAATCACCGTGCCGACCATGAAGTAGCCACCGCCCGAAACCGCGTCACGATGCAGCACGATCGGCTCGGTGCCTCCGGGCACCTGGATCGAGCCGTAGGGATAGCAGGCGTCGGTGATGTTGGAGGGATCGGAGCCCGCGCCGAACGGCGGCTCGCGCGGCACGAACTCAAGCGGCTTGCCGCCCTTGAAGCGGTAGCCGATCCGGTCGGCTTCCGGGGCGACCTTCCAGGTATCGGAAAAGAATCCCTTGCCGGCGGCTTCGGTGATGCGATGCCAGTAAAGTCCGGGGATGACTCGCAACTCCGTCGGCATCCCCGCCGGCAAGCCGCGCAATTCTTCGCCGACCGTGCGGCCCTCCTTGACCGCTGACACGGCTTTGCCGACCGGCAGTTCATCGCCGGCCTCGAGCTTTCGCCCCTGGAAGCCGCCGAGTGCGCCCAGCGCGTAGGTCGAGCGCGAGCCGAGCACCACGGGCACATCGATTCCACCGGCGATCGCAATGTAGGCGCGCGCGCCTTTTTTTAGGAAATCGAACGAGAGCTTTTGACCGCGCTTCACCTTGAAGGAGGTCCACGTCTCGCGCGCAACGCCGTCGACCTTGGGCGGCAACTCGGCCCCCGTCACCGCGACCATGGCGTCATCGCTGAATTCAAGCTCCGGGCCCATGAAGACGGCCTCCAGTACAGCGGCTCCTTCCTCATTGCCCACGAGCAGGTTGGCGGCCGCGAGCGCATGACGGTCCATGCCGCCGGAGAGCGGGATGCCGATGTGATAGTAACCGGGCCGCCCGAGGTCCTGCACGGTGGTGGCAAGACCCGGCTTCAAAACCTTAATGGCCATGGAGGACCCCCTCGAGCTTGCGATTGTAACCGTCGATGTCGCGGTTGAATTCAGTGAGCGAGAACGAGACATTGCGGATAGTAGGCGCGAAGCGGCCCGCATCGACGTCGGCGACCGCCGCGTCATAGGCCGCCCGGTCGATCGGCTTCCACTTCACGATGTCGCCCGGTTTGAACAGGCACATGAAATCGCGCAGATAGCTGATCTTCTGATTGGGATCGTAGATCGGCATCGGCGTGATGCCGAACATCTGGTAGCCGCCGGCGCCGCGCACGGAGTAGATGCAGCTGAAGCAGCCGCCGTGCCCGACCGTGAGCTTGGGCGTGTCGGTACGCGGGCGCAGATATTTCGGCGCCTGGAGCTGCCGTTTGCGCTCGACCATCTGATAGAGGAAAGGCAGACCGGCGACGAAACCGACCATGGAAACGAACCACGGTGCGCTCGAATGCGCCTTGATGAACGCATCGACCCCATCGAGATGGTTGATGCGCGCGGCGTATTCGAGATCGGTGCTGTTGGGGTCCTGGTGGCGCTCGCGGAAGCGCATCAAAGTCTCGTTGGTCCAGGGATCGTCGTAGAGCACCGGGATTTCGATGATCCGCGTCGCGATCACGGGTTCAGACTTCCCGGCCGCCGAATCCAGTTGCTTCAGCTCGGCGAGCATGTCGTCGGGCTTGATCAGGTCAGGATCGAACTTCACCTGGTAGGAGGCGTTGGCCGGGCAGATCTCGGTGACTCCCTTGATCCTGGCCTCGCGCACCGCATTGGTGATGAACAGGCTCTTGAAGAAAGCCTCGAGCGACATGGCTTCATCCACTTCGGCGAAGATGTGCTCGTCGCCGCCGAAGGAAAATCTGGTCTGCATGGGGCACTGGCCTCCTGTTGCTGGCGTGGCGGATTATTTTGCGGTTGCGGGGCTAGGGGCGGGGACAGGAACGGCCGGCGACGCCGGCGCTGGCTCTGATGCGGCAAGAGCTGCATTATGTGATGCAAGCCACGGTTCGAGCCAAGCGGTATGAAACCGCCCGGCCTGTACGTCGGGGTCGCGGACCAGCGCCTGGTGCAGCGGCTTGGTCGTCGCCAGGCCCTCGACGGTCAGTTCACCGAGGGCGCGATCGAGACGCGCCATCGCGCTCGCCCGATCCTCGTCATGGACAATCAACTTGCCGAGCAGGCTGTCGTAGAATGGCGGCACCGTGTAGCCGGCATAGAGCATGCTGTCGAAGCGCACCCCGTTGCCGCCGGGAACACCGAGCGCGGTGATGGTGCCCGGGTTCGGGGCGAAGCCCTTCGCCGGGTCCTCGGCGTTGATGCGGACCTCGATCGAGTGGCCGTTGACGCGCACCTGATCCTGGCGGATACGCAAGCGTTCGCCGCCGCCGATCCTGATCATCTCGCGCACCAGATCGATGCCGGTTACCATCTCCGTCACCGGATGCTCGACCTGGATTCTCGTGTTCATCTCCAGGAAATAAAATTCGTGGCTGCGATCGTCGTACAGATATTCGAGCGTCCCCGCGCCGCGGTAATGCACCGCCTTGGCGAGCGCGACCGCGGACGAACAGAGCTTTTCACGAATGGCCGCCGTCAGCGAAGGCGAGGGGGCCTCCTCCCAGACCTTCTGACGGCGGCGCTGCAGCGAGCACTCGCGTTCGAAGCAGTGGATGACATCGTGCCCGTCTCCGAGCACCTGCACCTCGATGTGCCGTCCGCCTTCGATCAGCTTCTCGACATAAAGCCCGCCATCGCCGAAGGCCGCGAGCGCCTCGGCCTGCGCCTGCGGCATCAGGTGATGAAACTCCTCGGCCGAGCGCGCGATGCGGATGCCGCGGCCGCCGCCGCCCGCCGCCGCCTTGATCATCACGGGAAAGCCGATCTTCTCCGCCAGCGCAAATGCCGCCTCCGGCGAGTCCAGGCGGCCGCGGCTGCCCGGAACCGTCGGGACGCCTGCCGCGGCCGCCGCTTCCCGGGCGGCGACCTTATCGCCCATCAGGCGGATGGACTGCGCCGTCGGCCCCACGAAGACGATTCCTGCCGCCTCGACCGCGGCGGCGAACTCGGCATTTTCCGCCAGAAATCCATAGCCCGGATGGATGGCGTCGGCGCCGGTTGCCCCGGCGGCGGCGAGAATCGCATCGCGGTTGAGATATGATTTCGAGGCCTGCGCGGGACCGATGTCGATGCTTTCGTCCGCCAGCCGCACGGCGAGCGAGTCCTTGTCGGCCTTGCTATGGACCTGCACCGTCGCAAGTCCGAGCTCGCGCGCCGCGCGAATGATGCGCACGGCGATCTCGCCACGGTTGGCAATGAGAAGCTTGTGGATGGTCATGGACGGTTTGCAAACCTCAAACGTCGATCTCGGCGATCGGTTGACCCGCCATCACGGCATCCTCGTTCTCGATCAGGAAACGCACGATCTTGCCGATGGCGCCCGCCTTCACCTCGTTGAACGACTTCATGACCTCGACAAGGCCGATCGTGTCGTCTTGCGTGACGGTGTCGCCGTCGGATTTGTAGTCCGGCTTGTCCGGTGCCGGCTTGCGGTAGAAAATGCCGGGGAGGGGAGAAAGGATTTGCTGGATAGCCATGAGTTCCTCTTGATTTGATCGCTGCGGTCCGCGCTTCAGCGCGCGGCGAGATAGGGGCGGACGGCCTCGCGAACGGCTTCGGCGATGGCGACGGCGTTCGGTGTGTCGGAGTGGACGCAGATGGAATCGGAGCCGACGGGGATGTCGTTTCCGGCAACACTGCGCGTCTTGCCTTCGGTGATGGCCCGCAGGCACCGCGCGGCGGCATCGGTCGGATCCTTGGCCTCATGCTCGCGCGTGATGATGAGGCCGCCTTCGGCGTTGTAGTCGAGATCGGCGTAGTATTCGGCGACGAAAGTATGACCGCGGCGCTGATAGACCGTCTCGTGCAGCGTCCCTTTCATGCCGAACAGCGGCACCTTGTAGACATCGGCTGCGTCGGCCACAGCCTCGGCGATGTCCTCCATCCGGGCAGCCATGCCATAGAGCGCGCCGTGCGGCTTGATATGATTGAGCGCCACACCTTCGGCGTCCAGGAACGCCTTGAGCGCGCCGATCTGGTAGAGCAGGCAATTCGTCAATTCCTCGCGGCCGATCTTCATTTCCCTGCGCCCGAACCCCTGCAAATCAGGCAGCGAAGGATGCGCGCCCACCTTGACGCCATGCCGTTTGGCCAGACGCACGGTCTCGTGCATGTGATTGAAGTCCGAGCCATGGAATCCGCAAGCGACGTTGGCTACGTCGATCTGGGGCATCAGGCCTGCGTCGTCGCCCATCTTGTAGAGGCCGAAGGCCTCGCCCATGTCGCAATTGATCATGACCATCTCTCTGTTGTCCTTATCCCCGCCGCTGCATTCGAGCGCAATAGTCGCAAACCAACCCTGAAGCCGGCGAACGAGACGCCCGCCGGTTTCGGCAGGCGTCCCATTCATGATTGGGCCAACGAGTCGCCGCGGGCGGGCAGCCCGCGACGGCCCGTCGCCGATTTACTTGGAGACCAGATAGTCGACCGGGATCTTCTCCGAGATCGTCCACTGATCGACCACCTTCGGCTTGCCCTGTTCGGTATCGACGATCAGATAGCGGCCCTGGTTCTGGTGGTGCAGGTCCTTGCTGAAGGTGCGCGGCCCGAACAGCGTAGCCTCGCCGTTCATTTTCTCGAGCTCCGCCACCACGGCGGCGGCGTCGGTCGACTTGGCGCGCTCGACCGCCTTGGCCCAGACGTCGATCAGGACATAGCCGGGATAGACGTACTGGCTGGACGGATCGCCTCCGGTGACTTCCTTGTACTTCTTGTTGAACTCGTTGACCTTCGGATTGGGATCGTCGCCGTAGATCGAGCCCTGCACCGGCACGTAGAAGTTCGACAGGTCCGGCACGGCGTTCTGCCAGTAGCTGCCATCGACACCCGAGCCGTTGAGGATCATCGACTTGATGCCGGCGGCGCGGATCTGCTTGATCGCCGAGACGGCGCCCGGCATCATCGTGCAGAGCATGATGGCGTCCGGCTCCTTCGGCAGGCTCTTGATCCGCGTGATCTGGGACGCGATCGAGGCATCATCGTTCTTGAAGGTATCGCTGCCCGCAAGCGCGGCATCCTTCAGATGCGGCATCTCCCAGTCGAAGCCGTCGCAGATTCCCTTGTTATAGACGGTCCAGCTGTCGAGCAGCCGGTAGAAGCTGCGGGCATTCTTCTTGGTATAGGCCCATTCGGCCATGGTCGCGCCCTGCACGGCCGCCAGCACCGAAGCGGAGAACGAGTAGGGGCCGACGCCGGGGATGCCGGCCTTGATCGAACTCCGCGCACAGGAAGAAGGAGACCTTGCCGGCCGACTGCGCCTGCAGGGCCGCCGGCGCGCCGAAATCGTAGTCGCAGGAGACGATCACCAGCTCCGCCCCCTGGTCGAGCACCGCAAGGCCCGCTTTGGCGCCTTCGGCCTGATCGGTCTTGGTGTCGGCGAACACCGCCTTGATCTTCTTGCCGAGCAGACCGCCCGCCTTGTTGATCTCGTCGATGCGGATCAGCGCGGCGTCCTGGGCCGGCTTGTCATAGGCCTGCATGAAGCCGGATGCCGCGGTCGCAAATCCGACCACGATCTCGTCGGCAGCCAGGCTCGGTGTACACCACAGCGCGCTCGTCACGGCTACGGCACCTAGTATTTTCATGAAACGCATTTAACCACTCCTCCGTTTGCTAATCGACTTCAGTTGGATTCCTTCAGGGCCGTCTGTGCAGGTCGCGGCAGCCGCCGCGCCAGCGGCCATCCTGTCCAGGAGAACTCCCGGTTGCGCGTAAGGCCGGTTGGCAAGTACATCAGGATGACGATGGTGATGACGCCGATCGCGATCTCCTGAACCCCGTTCGGGAGCGCGATGGTCAGGCCGCCGAAGCTGACGCCCTTTTCCAGGTCGCGAAACATCTCGATCAGAGCTGAAATCACCACGACGCCGGAGACGGCGCCGCTGAGGCTGTTCATCCCGCCAACCACCAGCATCGACAAGGTGATGAAGGTAGTTCGCAGATAGAACGATCCCGGATTGACGATACTCAGGAAGTGCGCATAGAACGCGCCGGCGAGACCTATGATGAAGGCGCTGATGACAAAGGCGATCAGCCGCTCGCGCACCATGTCGATTCCGGAAGCGCTGGCGGCCACCGCCTCGTCGCGGGTGGCCCGCAGCGCGAGGCCCGAACGGGAAATCGCGTAGAGATACGCGATCGCGATGGCGACCGCGGCACCGAGCCATCCGATCCAGGCATTCACCGTGGGCGGTATGCCGACAATCGAGCCTTGCCCGCCGGTGACCGAGTCCCAGTTCGAATAGACGTTGTTGACGACGCCGAGCAGCCCGAAGGTCGCGATCGAGGCGGCGATCCCGGACAAACGCATGATGACGCGCCCGACGATCAGCGCGAACAGCGCCGCGAACAGGCCCGAAATGGGCGTGGCGACCCACATCGGCAACTGCGTGTGCAGGAGCCACGCCGGCAGCCCCTTCAGCGTGACCGATTTCATCATCGGCGGGATGGTCAGCCACGCCGTCATATAGGCGCCCAGGCACATGAAGCTGATATGGCCGAACGACAACAACCCCGAATTGCCGACAAACACGTAAAGGCCGGCGACCACCATGATGTTGATGAACATCTCGACCACGGTGCGATTGAAGGCTCTGCCGCCGAAGTGATAGGTCAAGGCCGCGATGGCGAGCAGCGCCACGATCAGGATGACCGGTGTCGCAATCGTTCGCCAGATGACCGATGACGGCCGCGACATGTTCAGACCCTCTGCTTTGCAGATTTGGGTGCGAACAGTCCCTGCGGGCGCACCAGCAGGACCACGATCACGGCGCCATACACAAAGGCATCGCGGAAGACGCGGGCATCGTGCGGCAGGGTCGCCTGAAATACGACGCTTGCGCCGCCGATCAGGAAGCCGGCGGCGACGGCTCCCGGCACGCTGCCCAGACCCCCGATCACCGTGGCGATGAAGGCGATCAGCATCACATTGGCGCCCATCCCGATATCCGCCGTGCCGGAGTTGATCGCCAGGATCAGCCCGATCGCGGCTGCCAGCATGCCGCTGATGGCAAAGGCCAGCAGGATGACGGCGTTGGCGCGCACCCCGAGCATTCGGGCCATGGTGAAATTATCGGCGGCAGCGCGCATCTCCAGACCGTAGCGCGTCCGCTTGAGGAACAGCGTCAGCGCGGCCAGGACGGCCAGCGTGATGGTGATCGTCACAACTTGCAGCATCGGGATGCGGGCACCCAGGAATTCCACCGGCAGGCTGAGGCTGGGCCATAGCGTGATCGACTTCGGGCGGCTCGAATACAGCATCAGCAGGAGATTGCGGATCGCAAAGCCAAGGGCAAAGGAAGCGATCATCATCGTCGCCGGATTGGTGTTGCGGAAACGCCGGAAAACGATCACTTCCGACAACATGGACAGGGCGGCCCCGACCAGCAGCAGCAACGGAACAAGGAGGTAGAACGGCAGGTTGCCGGCGAAGACGATGGCGGCCGCGTTGATCGACGGCCATAGCATCGCGAACACGCAGAAGGCGATGAAATCGCCGTGGGCGAAGTTTACCAGCCGCATCACGCCGAAGATCAGCGCGATCCCCAGCGCGCCCAGGGCGTAGAGGCTTCCCAGGCTCAGCGCGTCGAAGACGATTTGCAGCACTTCGGTCATGCTCAGTGGTCTCCGAAGCCAAAATACGCCTGTTTGAGGCGTTCGTCCTTGACCATCTCGCCTGCCTCGCCTTCGAGGACGATGCGTCCGCCGCGCATCAGGATCATCCGTCCGCCGGTCATCATGGCGCGCGTCGAACTTTGTTCGACGATCAGCAGCGTGAGCTTGCGCTGTGCACGCAACCGAATCAGGTTTTCGTACACCTGATCGATGATCTTGGGTGCCAGTCCGAGCGACGGTTCGTCGATCGCCATCAGCCGGGGGGCGGCCATCAGGGCCCGGCCGATGACCAGCATCTGCTGCTGGCCGCCGGAAAGCATGCCGGCGGCCGTATGGCGGCGCTCCGCCAGCATTGGGAATTCATGGTAGACCGATTCAAGATCGTCCGCGACCTTGTGCTTGTCGGCCCGCATGCCGGCGCCGACCTTCAGATTTTCCTCCACTGTCAGCGTACCGAAGACGTTGCGGCCTTCGGGCACCAGCGAAAATCCCCGCCGGGCGATCGACTCGGGCGAGGCCCCCGCGACTTCCGCGCCCCCCAGCGTGATCGCTCCCGAGACGGGCGGCACGACGCCGGCAATCGCATTCAGCAAGGTCGACTTTCCGGCGCCATTGGGGCCCGTCACGAACAGGACCTCACCCTCGGCGATCTTCAGGCTGATGCCGCGCAGCGCGGTCAAGCGCCCATATCGTACCGTAACGTTATCGACGGCCAGCAATGTCATGGACCGACCGCCTCGGCGATCGCAAGTGGTGGAATGATTTCGTCGCGCTGCGTGCCCATATAGGCGTGCCGGACCGCATCACTGTTGCGGATTTGCTCAGGGGGGCCGACTTCGATGATTTCGCCGGAATCGAGCACGAAGATGCGTTCGCACAGTTCGAGCACGAGACCGATATTGTGCTCGATCAGCAGCACGCCGACCCCGAGTTCTCCGGCAATTCGCTTGATGATAACAGCCAGATCGTGGCTTTCATGTTCGGACATGCCGGCCGCGGGCTCGTCCAGCAGCAGATAGCGGGGCTTGCACATGATGGCGCGGCCGATGGCGACGCGCCGCTCGTCGGTATAGGGCAGGGCGCCAGCGATGGCGGCGGCCAGGTGGGATATGCCCAGCCAGTCCAGCATGCGCTCGGCTTCTGCGATGGCGTCGCGGCGGGTGAGGCCGAGGCCGACGCCGGTGACCTCCAGATTGTCCAGGACCGGCAACTCGCGGAAGAGGCGGCCTGATTGAAAGGTGCGGGCCACGCCCTTGTGTCGCAGCTTGTAGGGCGCGATGCCGTCGACCGTTTCACCTTCCAGCTCCACGGTCCCCCTGCCGACGCGTTGAAATCCCGTTAAGACGTTGATGAGTGTGGTTTTTCCGGCCCCGTTGGGACCGATCAGTCCGGTGATGCGTCCCCGCGGCACCGCCAGCGTGACACCGGCAAGCGCTTTCAAACCCTCGAACTGGACGCTGACATCGCGAGCGACCAAGTCCAGGTGACCGGAAGTCATTGAGACGCCTTTTCAAACACGCACAGGAACCGCTTGATTTTCTGCGCCGCAGCAAGCAATTGTAAAACTCGAAAAATTGGTCGCTGATATCGGATTTTTTTATGGCACTGACTTTCCGTCAGGTGCGCCACTTCATCGCAACCGCCGAAGCCGGTCAGGTTTCGGGAGCCGCGGCGGGTCTCAACGTCACACAATCGGCCGTCACCGCCTCGATCAAGGCGCTTGAAGCCGAGCTCGGACGAAAACTGTTCGACCGGCATTCGAACGGCGTCACACTCACGTTCGAGGGGCAGCAATTCCTGCAGCGCGCCCGCGCCATCGAGGCCAGCGTTTCAGATGCGACGCGCGGACCGCATCGCTGGGGCACCCAGGTTGACGGTACCGTCGACGTCGCCGTCAGCTACACCGTCGCGGGCTACTTCCTGCCGCCGCTGCTGTCGCGTTTCTGGCGAGCCTTTCCGGGCATCACGGTGCGGCTTCATGAGTTCGAGCGTGACGCGCTCGAGCGCAGCCTCGTGAGCGGCAGCGTCGATGCCGCCGTCATGCTCGTCTCCAACCTGCATGATCGCGGATCCATTCGCTCGCATCTGTTGTTGCGTTCGCCGCGCCGGCTGTGGGCCTGCGCCAACCATCCGCTGCTGCACAAGGACAGCGTCCGGCTGGCCGATCTTGCCAGCGAGCCGTTCCTGATGCTCACCGTTGACGAGGCCGAACGCTCTGCCATGCGCTATTGGCAAAAGACGCCACACGTCCCCAACGTCATCTTTCGCACCCTGTCGGTAGAGGCCGTTCGCAGCATGGTGGCCACCGGCATGGGCATCACCATCCTGTCCGACATGGTTTATCGGCCATGGTCGCTCGAAGGACACCGCATCGATCTGAAGACACTCGATGACGAGGTGCACACCATGGATGTGGGCCTCGCCTGGAAGAGCAAGGCCAGGCTTTCCCCGGCCGCCCGCGCTTTCTGCGAGTTCGTCGCGCTCGCTTATCCCGGGCCGGCTCCGGTTCAGTTCGATTGAGGATCCGCGCGGTGAAGCTTAGTGCGACGCCCCCTGTCTGAGCCGCTCGACCGCGCCTCGCACGTCCGTCCATGGCGCCTTGTCCGGAGCGAATTGCTGCCGCAGGTAAGACACGAGCTCCGCCACCTGATCGTTGCTCATGCTGTCCTTGAAGCCTGGCATGTAGCCGAGATCGCTCGATGCGGGCGAGGTGATGCCGTGCAGGATGATCTGGATCAGATTGTCGGGGATCGCACTGTGCAAATTGCTGTTCAGCGCCAGCGATGGCCGGCTGCCGAACAGGGGCGCACCGCCAACCGCATGGCAAACCGCGCAGGCGCCTTCGTAGAGACGCGCGCCGGCCGCCGAGGCCAAGACGACCCGGGCGCCGGTCGAGGTCTCGAATTTGGCGGCCAGAGTGTCCTGGGCAGTTCGATCGATCGCGTTGGTATTGAACGAGGCGAGATAGACCGCCATGGCGCGAATGTCTTGATCGGGCAGGGCTGCGAGTTCTTTCACCACCGGCGCCATCGGTCCTGCGGCGACGCCGTGAAAACGGGATTCACCGGTCCGCAAATAGGCGAACAGTTCGTCCTCGCTCCAGGGAATGGGCGCATGAGAGAGCGACGTCAGCGGCGGCGCCTCCCAGCCTTCGGCGAAACCGCCGGCCAGATAGGCGTCGGCTTTTTCAGCCCCCAATGCATTGCGTGGCGAATGGCAGGCGGCGCAATGGCCGAGGCCCTCGACCAGATAGGCGCCGCGATTCCATAGCTCCGATTGCTTCGGATCGGCCTTGAATAGTTCAGCATCGTGGAACAGGGCATTCCATCCCGCCATCAGCGGGCGCCAGTTGAATGGAAACGTAAGCTCAGGATTGCGGTTTTCGGCACGCACCGGCGTTTGCGCCATCAGATAAGCATAGAGCGCCTGCAGATCGGCGTCGGTCGCCTTGGCGAAATGCGAGTACGGAAACACCGGATAGAGATGCCTTCCATCGCGGTGGATGCCCTCGCGCATCGCGCGCTCGAAGGCGGGATAGGACCACGCACCGATACCGGTCGCGACATCGGGCGTGATGTTGGTGCTCCAGATCAACCCGAAGGCGGTCTCGATCGCGCGACCGCCGGCGTTGAGCGCGCCGTTCGTATCGGTGTGGCAGACCGCGCAGTCGCCGAGCGCGGCAAGCAGCTCCCCGCGGGCGATGGTGGCCTGTGAATAGGTCGAAGCATCCGGCCGGGCGATTGGCGCGATCGATCGCCATGGCAGCACGGCGGCTGTGACACCGATCGCGGCCGCGCATAACGCGCCGATGGTCGCGAGCGCGCCGCGGCGTTTGCTGAACGGATTTTGCCAGCGGTCGGTCGATGCTGCGCGCCGGGGCGCAGCGATCGGGATGGCGGTCGTTTGCGCGTCCTGCTCACCGCGCAAACCCCGAAGAATCCGTTCCGGCGTGAACGGCAGTTCGCGGAAGCGAACACCGGTCGCGTCAAAGATGGCGTTGGCGATCGCCGCCGCGCTCGGCACGGAAGCGGATTCGCCGACGCCGAGCGGCGGCTGATCCTGCCGCGGCAGCATCAGGACGTCGATCCTGGGAATATCGGGAAATTTGATGATGGGGTAGGCGCCCCACTCGCGCGAGCTCACCGAGGCACGGTCGAACGACACCTCTTCCATCAAAGCGCGGCTGGTCGACTGGATGACGTTGCCGTGAATCTGGTGGCGCACCCCCTCGGGATTGATCATCAGGCCGGAATCCTGGCCGGCGACGACGCGGGTCACGCTGACGTCGCCGGTCGCCCTGTTAACGGCGACGTCGGCGATCCAGGCCGACCACGCCGCGCCATAGCCGGGAAATTTGCTGTGCACGTACAGCGCGTAGGCAAAACCCCGCCCGTGGACGACATCGCCTTCGGCGGCCGGTTCCTGCCGGTGCGGACGCGGAATCCAGCCGGCGCGCTCGGCCACGGCGTTGACGAGATCGACGGCGCGCTTGTCCTTCAGGTAACGCAGGCGATATTCGATCGGATCGACGCCGGCCTCGGTTGCGAGTTCGTCGATATAGGATTCATGGGCAAAGGTGTTCGGCAATGCCGAGACGCCGCGAAACCAGGAGGCGCGCACGATCGGCGGCATGTCGTGCGCCACCACGCGCAGGTTTTCGTAGTCATAGGGCGGGATCGCGGTGCGGTCGCCCATCTCGAACACCGCCGGCGTCGGCGCAACGGCGCCGGTGAGCAGCAGCGCCAGCGTCGGCGCACCGTTGGACGGATAGCGCGTCGCAAAATCGTAAGCGGCGACGCCGCCGTCGGCGTTCAACCCGCCCTTGACGTCCATCAGTTGCGCGGTGCCCTTCGGCTCCCAGGCGTGCTCCTGCTCGCGCGTCAATTGCACGCGCACGGGACGGCCGACCGCGCGCGACAGCAGAATTGCGTCGGCGGAAACGTCGTCGGCGCAGTTGCGGCCGTAGCAGCCGGCGGCTTCCAGCCGGATCACGTCGATTTCGGCTTCCGGCTTTTCCACCAACAGCGCGAGATCGGCGCGGAGCATGTGCGGGTTCTGCGTGCCGGACCAGACCCTGATGCCGCCATCCTGATAGTCCGCCACCGCGCAGGACGGGCCGATCGAAGCGTGCATCTGGTACGGCCAGATATAAGTCCGCCGCATCGGTTTTGCGGCCGCGGCGATGGCGGCGTCGACGTCGCCCTTGTCGGCCAGCGTTCGCGGCGTCGAGGGATTGGCGCGCAGCGCCGTTTCGACGTCCTTCAGATCCGGAAGCGTCGGCGTCGGCTTCCAGGTGACCTTCAGAAGCGCCGCTGCCTTGACCGCATTTTCCTCGCGCTCGGCGACGATTCCGACGAAATCACCGATCCTGACGACGGCCACCAGCCCGGGAATATCGCGGACTGATGTTTCGTCGATCGCGATCAGGCTGGTGCCGACAAAGGGGCCGGCATCGACGCCGGCATAGGGCGGGCGCACCACGCGGCCATGGAGCATGCCGGGCACGCGCACATCGTGGACATAGACCAGTTCGCCGGTCGCCTTCGCCGGCAGGTCGGTGCGCGGCACCGATTGCCCGACGACGGTATAGGCGTCGACCGGCTTGACCTCGACCTTGTCGGAAAGCTCGAGGCGGATGGTCTCGCCGGCGATCAATTCGCCATAGCTGATACTGCGGTTGTCGCGTCCGCGGACCAGGCCATCCTCGATGGTGAGGTGCTCCACGGGAAGTTCAAGCCGCTCGGCGGCGCGCGCGACTAGGAAATGGCGCGCCTGTGCGGCGGCGTTGCGGAGGGGGACGGCCGTGATCTGGATGGTTTCGCTGGCAATGGTCGCGCCCTGGTTGGGGACGCGCGAGGTATCGCCCAGCACGATGACGACCCGCGCAAAGGACACGTCGAGTTCCTCAGCGACGATCTGTCCAAGCGCGGTGCGAATGCCCGTTCCGAGATCGACATGGCCGTTGAAGGCCGTGACCGAACCGTCGGCCGTTATCTTGATGAAGGTCTCGAATGCGCCTTCGCCGCCCATAGCCGCCGGGCGAACGACGGACAGGGATCCTGTTCGACGTTCACCGTTGTCTAAGAAGTCCGGTGAGGCCATCAATCCTGCGCCTCGACGACGCGGCCCGCGGCCCGCATGGCAGCGCGCATGATTTCGATATGCGCGCCGCAGCGGCAAAGTTGATAGCGCAGCGCTTCCAGCACCTCGGCCTCGGAGGGGTGAGGGCTCCGCAACAATAGCGCCTTGGTCGCCATGATCATGCCGTTGAGGCAGTAGCCGCATTGCGCGGCCTGCTCGCCGATAAAGGCTGATTGCACCGGATCGGGATGATCGCGCGAGCCGAGGCCTTCGAGCGTGACAATCTCGCGCTCGACGCAGCCCGAGATCGGGATGACGCAGGACCGCGCGGCAACGCCGTCGATCAGCACGGTGCAGGCGCCGCATTCGCCGAGCCCGCAGCCGTACTTTGGTCCGTTCAGTTCGAGATCGTTGCGCAGAACGTAAAGCAGCGCGGTATCGGGCGCGGCGTCGACCTCATGGATCCTGCCATTGACCGTCAGGCGGATCGTGGGCTGCGTCATGATCGTGTTCCGGCCCCGGCGTTTGCGCTGCAAAATGTCACGTCGAATGCATTCGAGGATACCGTTTGCATACAAACGTGCAAGCATGGCGTGCCGCCGTGATTTCATCTGCCCGGTTTATGAACAAAGCGGCGAGGCAAATGGGCTATTATTCGGCAGCGGGCGTTTGCGGGCGCAAGGGCGCTTGACAGCGTTTGGCAGTGCGCGCAACATCATTCGTATACGAACGAGGTGCCCGGCGGCTGCGATGCGATAACCTAAGCCGCCTGAACCGCTTTGATGACGCGTCGCCACACCTCTAGCTGTCCGACAGTTTGACGCTGGCCTTGCGAGCTTGTTGATGCTGACTGAACCGACTGCTGCCGACGACAAGATCCGCTGCGATGCCTGTCCCGTGATGTGTTACATCAAGCCGGGCGCGGCAGGGGCCTGCGATCGTTACGCCAACCACGACGGCCAGCTGGTACGCGTCGACCCGCACATCCTGCTGGAACGAACGGTGTCGCATGGCGGCCGGCTGGTGCCGTTCCAGAAGACCGGCGATTGGGACGGCAAGATCGTTCGCGAGCCGAACATCGTCGTCACCGCGATCGGCGCCGGCACCACCTATCCCGACTACAAGCCCGCGCCCTTCATCGTGTCTTCGGAAGTCGACGGCGTCGACATGGTCACCGTGGTGACCGAAGGCATCTTCAGTTATTGCGGCGTCAAGGTGAAGATCGACACCGACCGTTACCTCGGCCCGGAGACGGCGACGGTGCGCGCGCAGGGCGAGGCGATCGGTCATGTCACCACCAGCGAATATGGCTCGCAGATGCTGTCGCTGGGCGGCGTGCATCATCTCACCGGCGGTTCGAAGAAGGAAGGCCGCGTCACCTGCGACGCGCTGATGGATCTGAGCAACTGCAAGCCGGTCGAGCTTTCGATCGACGGCGGCGCGACCGTCGTCGTGCAGGCCGGGCATGCGCCTGTGGTCAACGGCGTGCCGGAGGAACGGATGCGGGTCGGCTGCGGTTCGGCGACCATCGGCATGTTCGCCAAGCAATGGCACGGCAAGGTCGATGAGGTCGTGGTAGTGGACGACCACATCACCGGCGTGCTCTCGGAACACCAGGCGGGCAAGCTGCTCGATATCGCCGACACCGGAATCAAGATGAAGGGACGGCGCTCGACGCCCGGCCGTTATTTCCAGGTGGCGGAGCCCGGCACCGGCTGGGGCGGCACCAGAATATCCGACCCGCTCTCGGTGCTGGGGCCGTTCGATGCGAAGAAGGCGCGTCCCGGCATGACCATGCTGATGGTCTCGACAACAGGCGAACATGCGGCGTTTTACGAACTCGATGGCGCGCTCAAGCCGGTCGAAAAGCAGATTCCGGCCGACCTTCAGCTTTCGGTCGAGCGGATCCAGGAGAATTGCGAGCCCGCGCTATGCACCGTGCTGTTCATGGCGGGCGCCGGCGGATCGCTGCGTGCGGGGGTCACCGATAATCCGGTTCGCCTGACACGATCGGTGAAGGATGCGTTGACGCGCGTCACCAGTGGCGGCGCGCCGGTCTATGTCTGGCCCGGCGGCGGCATCACCTTCATGGTGGACGTCACGCGGCTGCCAGCAGGCGCGTTCGGATACGTTCCGACGCCGGCGCTGGTGGCGCCGATCGAGTTCACCCTGCGGCTGTCGGACTACGCGGCGCTGGGAGGGCACATGGATCATGTGCGTCCGCTGACCTCGCTGAAGGGCAACACCGGGACGCTCCAACTATCTTCGCCGCCGTCCGCGCCGGGATCGCGTCCATGACGAGAGCGCCGCAAATCGGGTTTCTGGCTGATGGCAGGCGGCTTCACCTGCAGGACGGTCCGATCGACCTGATCGTGGGGGCGAACGGGAGCGAGGCGGATAGACGTGTGGCCTATGCTGCCGCGGCGCGGCGCTTCACCGGCCTGCTCGACGAGCTTTGCGGCGAATTGCCGTTGTTGCGCCGGGCGGCCGACCCGGCTCGGTGCCTGCTGCAGGGCAGGGTCGCGCGCCGCATGCACGAGGCAGTAGCGCCTTTTGCCGCCGATTGCTTCATCACGCCGATGGCGGCGGTCGCCGGCGCCGTCGCGGAAGAGATTCTCGGCGCCATGACAGGGAGTGCGCAGCTGACGCGCGCCTATGTCAACAATGGCGGCGACATCGCGCTGCATCTTTCGGAAGGCGAGCACTTCACCGTGGGTCTGGCGGACCGGCCGGACGCGCCGGGGCTGCTGCGCACCATGATCGTTCATGCCGATGATCCGACGCGCGGCGTGGCCACCAGCGGCCGCCACGGCCGCAGTTTTTCGCTCGGCATCGCCGACGCCGTCACGGTGCTGGCGCCGACGGCATCGCAAGCCGACGCCGCCGCCACCATCATCGCCAACGCGGTCGATCTCCCCGGGCATCCCGCCATTGTCCGCTGCCCGGCGCTTGATCTGCAGCCCGACAGCGATCTCGGCGCGCGCCTGGTCACCCGCGAGGTCGGCGAGTTGTCGCCCGGCGAGATCGAAGATGCGCTGGAAGCCGGCGCCGATCGCGCGCGCGGACTGCTCGCTGCGGGATTGATCGACGGCGCGGCATTGCGGCTGCATGGCGAGATGATGGTTGTGGGAGCGAGGCTCATCGAGCCCCCCGGGATGCGCGCGCCGCTCCGCGGACGTGCGGCGGAAGGTGCCCTTTATGTGTGAGTTGGCCTACATCCAACAACGAGGCGGAAAACCATGAGCGCGGTCATTCGCAAGATCGTCACGGTCGTCGAGGAAACGTACCTTGAAATGGGACAGAAGGTCACGCCGCCGACCCGGCGCGCGGCAGCCATCGCCGTGATCGAAAATCCGTTCGCCGGCCGATATGTCGAGGACCTCTCGCCGCTGATCGCGATCGGCGAGGAACTCGGCGAGTTGCTGTCGAAGAGGGCGGTCGCCGCGCTGGGGATCGACGGCGCCAGGGCCCATAGCTACGGCAAGGCCGCCGCCGTCGGTGAGAACGGCGAACTCGAACACGCCGCTGCGATCCTGCATCCCAAGATGGGTACGCCGGTGCGCAAGGTGCTCGGCAAGGGCGCGGCGCTGATTCCGTCGTCCAAGAAGCGGAGCGGGCCGGGAACGACGCTCGATATCCCGCTCGGTCACAAGGACGCGGCCTTCGTGCGCAGCCATTTCGACGGCATGGAGGTGCAGATCAACGATGCGCCGCGCGCCAACGAGATCATGGTCGCGGTCGCGATCACCGACAGCGGCCGGCCGCTGCCGCGGGTCGGCGGGCTGACGGTTTCAGAGATCAAGGGTGAAGACGGTCTGCGATAGCTGGTTTTACAACACTGGAGGGTTAGGGATGCAAAGAAGCAGATATTTCCTGGGCGCGGGGTTGGCGATCTTGTTCAGTGGCATGGCGCATTCCGCCATGGCGCAGAGCGAAATCAAGATCGGCGAGATCAACAGCTATTCGCTGCTGCCCGCCTTTACCGATCCCTATCGCAAGGGCTGGCAACTCGCGGTCGAGGAAATCAATGCCGCGGGCGGCATCAACGGCAAGAAGCTCGTGGTCGTCTCCAAGGACGACGGCGGCAAGCCGGCCGACGCGCAGACCGCCGCCAACGAACTGGTGTCGAGCGAGAACGTGGCGATGCTGGCCGGCACCTTCCTGTCGAATATCGGTCTGGCCGTCAGCGATTTTGCAAACCAGAAGAAAGTCTTCTTCCTCGCGGCCGAGCCGCTGACCGATGCGATCACCTGGGCCAAGGGCAATCGCTACACTTTCCGGCTGCGCCCTTCCAATTACATGCAGGCGGCCATGCTGGCGGAAGAAGCCGCAAAACTGCCGGCCAAGCGCTGGGCGACCATCGCGCCGAATTATGAATACGGCCAGTCCGCGGTTGCCGTGTTCAAGAAGCTGATGTCGGAAAAGCGCCCCGACATCGTGTGGGTCGACGAGCAATGGCCGCCGTTCGGCAAGATCGACGCAGGTCCCGTCGTGCAGGCTTTGGCTGCCGCCAATCCGGAAGCCATCCTCAACGTCACCTTCGGCGCCGATCTCGTGAAGTTCGTGCGCGAAGGCAACACCCGCAGTCTTTTCAAGGACCGCACCGTGGTGAGCTTCCTGACTGGCGAGCCGGAATATCTCGATCCGCTGAAGGAAGAAACGCCCGCGGGGTGGATCGTCACCGGCTATCCCTGGTACTCGATCAAGACGCCGGAGCACGATGCGTTCCTGAAGGCGTATCAGGCCAAGTACAGCGACTATCCGCGGCTCGGCTCGATCGTCGGCTATCAGACCATCAAAGCGGCCGCGGCCATCCTTGCCAAGGCCAATTCCACCGATCCGGAGAAGCTGATAGCCGCGACGGAAGGATTGTCCGTGCCGTCACCCTTCGGCGAGATCACCTTCCGCAAGATCGATCACCAGTCGACGCTCGGCGCCTTCGTCGGCAAGACCGCGCTGAAGGACGGCAAGGGCATCATGGTCGACACGGCCTATCGCAAGGGCTCCGACTATCTGCCGAGCGATGCGGAGGTCGCAAAGCTCCGTCCGAAGGAGTGAGGTTCGTTGCCACGAAGCGGGGACTTTCTTCTTCTCCCCTCCCTCCGCGCGCGTAGCGCGTGGTGGGGAGGGGTTGGGGTTGGGGGGTGCTTCAGCGTGCTCAACATCAACATGGGTAACCGCGGAGCCACCCCCCACCCCCGACCCCTCCCCGCCGCTGCGCGGGGGGAGGGGAGAAGAACGCGCCGGGTCTGCGGAGGGAAAGCTGAATCGAAACAGACGGCTCCATCATATGCGATAGCCCTGCCGCGAGCGGGGAGAGGTGAACCTAGCGCCAGCACGGACCGCAGATGGCCTTCTACGTCGTTCAGTTCCTGACCGGTCTTGCCAGCGCGGCGTCGCTGTTCCTCGTGGCGTCGGGTCTGTCGATCATCTTCGGCGTGACGCGCATCGTCAATTTCGCCCATGGCGCGTTCTACATGCTCGGCGCCTATGCGGCGTTCACGCTGACCGAACGTTTTTCCGGCGCGATCGGTTTTTGGGGCGGCATCGTCGCCGCGGCGCTGATCGTCGCTGTGGTCGGCGTGCTCGTCGAAATGGTGCTGCTGCGACGCATCTATCACGCGCCGGAACTGTTTCAACTGCTGGCGACGTTCGGCCTGACGCTGATGGTCGAGGATATCGTGGTGTTGATCTGGGGGCCGAGCGATCTGTTGGGCAGACGCGCGCCGGGATTCAAGGGCGCGGTTGATTTTTTCGGCCAGAATGTGCCGACCTACGATTTGTTCCTGATCGGGCTCGGCCCGGTCGTGCTCGCGGCCTTGTGGCTGATGTTCCAGCGAACGCGCTGGGGCGTGCTGGTGCGTGCCGCGACCCAGGACCGCGACATGGTGGCCGCACTCGGCGTCAATCAGAAATGGCTGTTCACCAGCGTGTTCGCGCTCGGGGTCTTTCTCGCCGCGCTCGGCGGCGCGCTGCAGATCCCGCGCGATGCCGTGCATCATGCCATGGACCTGCGCATCATCGTCGACGTGTTCGTGGTGGTGGTGATCGGCGGGCTGGGCAGCATCACCGGCGCCTTTGTCGCGGCGGTGCTGGTATCGGAGCTCAACGCCTTCGGCATTCTCATTTTCCCGAAGATTTCCATCATCCTGGTGTTTCTTGTGATGGCCGTGGTGCTGATTGTGCGGCCATGGGGCCTGTTTGGCAGGCCGGAGGCGCTGGCGCGCCGCACGCCGGGGCTGACCGTCAATGTCTGGCGGCCGCTGACGTCGAACCAGCGCCTTGCGGCCGCCGCCGTACTGGTGCTGGCCACGGCGCTGCCGCTGTTCGCCGGCAACTACGCGCTCACGGTCGGCTCGGAAATCGCGATCTTCGTGACCTTTGCCGCCAGCCTGCATTTCCTGATGTCGGTCGGCGGGCTCGCCTCGTTCGGCCATGCCGCCTATTTCGGGCTCGGCGCCTATGGCGTTGCGCTTCTCGCCAAGATGGCCGGCCTGCCGATGATCGCCTGCCTGTTGCTCGGCCCGCTGCTCGGGCTGGTGGGCGCGGCGCTGTTCGGCTTCTTTGCGGTTCAACTGTCCGGCGTCTATTTCGCGATGCTGACCTTGGCATTCGCGCAGATCGTCTGGTCGATCGCATTCCAGTGGGTGGATGTGACCGGCGGCGACAACGGCATCCTCGGCGTCTGGCCCGAGAAATGGGTGGCCAGTCCCTCGCATTTCTACTGGCTCTCGATCGGTGTGGCCGCGTTCGCGGTTGTGGTGTTGAGGATCATCGTATTCTCGCCGTTCGGCTATGCGCTGCGGGCGACGCGCGACTCCATCCGGCGCAGCGAAGCGATCGGGATCAACGGCAAGCAGATCCAATGGACCGCCTTCGTGATTGCCGGCACCGCCGCAGGCATTGCCGGCGCGCTGTTCGCCTATCTCAAGGGCAGCGTGTTTCCCGACAGCCTCGGCATCTCGCTCTCGGTCGATGCGCTCGTCATGGTGCTTCTGGGCGGCGTCGAGACAGTGTCCGGCGCGATCGTCGGCGCCATCGTCTACAAGGCGCTCAGCATCTGGCTGGTGAGTCAGACCGATCTGTCCAAGCTGGTGCTTGGCGGCGTCATCGTTCTGATGGTGGTCGCATTGCCGAAAGGCATCGTTGGCGTGCTGGAGACCCTCCGGCATCGCCGCCGGCCGCAATCGCCCACGGCAGTTCTCGCATCCCCGATCGAGACCGCCGAATGAACACCGCACCCACATTGTTGTCGGTCGAAGGCCTGAGCAAGTCCTATGGCGGCGTGCATGCCGTGCGAGGCGTTTCGTTCAAGCTGAAGGCCGGTGAAATCCTGGCGCTGATCGGCCCCAACGGCGCGGGAAAAAGCACCTGCTTCGACATGCTCAACGGTCAAACCATGCCGGGCGCCGGCAAGATCAGCTTGCTGGGCCACGACACCACGGGAGAGAGGCCGCGCGCGATCTGGCGGCTGGGGGTCGGACGCACCTTCCAGATTACCGCGACGTTCCCG
Organism: uncultured Alphaproteobacteria bacterium; assembly: GCA_963831585.1. Classification (GTDB taxonomy): domain Bacteria; phylum Pseudomonadota; class Alphaproteobacteria; order Rhizobiales; family Xanthobacteraceae; genus Bradyrhizobium. Next base: position 105,142 of record CAWHRA010000034.1, read on the forward strand.
ACCATGACGGTGCGCGAAAATATCCAGGTCGCGCTGGTGTCCTATCACAGGCAGCTGTTCAATCTCTGGGCCTCGACCCCGAAATTCGCGCCGGAAGAGGCCGATGTCCTGCTCGCGCTGGTCGGCATGGACGGCTATGCGAATCGTCCGTGCGGGGAAATCGCCTATGGCGATCTCAAGCGGTTGGAGCTTGCCGTCGCGCTCGCCAACCAGCCGAAGCTCTTGTTGATGGATGAACCGACCGCCGGCATGGCGCCGCGCGAACGCATCGAACTGATGCGCCTGACCGCGCGCATCGCGCGGGAACGATCGATCGGCGTCCTCTTCACCGAGCACGACATGGACGTGGTGTTCGAGCACGCCGACCGCATCCTGGTGCTCAACCGCGGCACCCTGATCGCCGAAGGTTCGCCCCAGGAGGTGCGGAACAACCCGGAGGTTCGCGCCATCTATCTGGGCGAGGGCCTGGTCTATGATATCAGCCATCGCGAGGGAGCGCCGTCATGAAGCTCTCGGTCGAAGGGCTCAACAGCCATTATGGTCCCGCCCACATCCTGTTCGACGTCGCGCTCGAGGTCGGCGACGGCGAGGTGGTGGCGCTGCTGGGGCGCAACGGCGCCGGCAAGTCCACGACCTTTCGCTCCATCGTCGGTCTCGTGGAGCAACGCACGGGCCGCATCGTCTTCGAAGGCAAGGACGTCTCGGACCAGCCGACCCATGTGATCGCAAGCCGTGGGCTCGGCTACGTGCCGGAGGAGCGGCGTATCTTCACGGATCTCACGGTCGACGAAAACCTGGAGGTCGGCCGGCAGCCGGTGCGGCCGAACGCGCCGCACTGGACCCGCGAAAAATTGTTCACGCTGTTTCCGAACCTCGGCGAAATGCGCGGCCGGGCGGGCGGGCGCATGAGCGGCGGCGAACAGCAGATGCTGACGATCGCGCGGACGTTGATGGGCAATCCGTCGTTGGTGCTGCTCGACGAGCCGTCGGAGGGCTTGTCGCCCAAGATCGTGGAGCAGATGGTCGAGGCGATCCTGACCATGAAGAAGGCGGGCGTCAGCATGATCGTCTCCGAACAGAATTTGCATTTCGCCAGGCTGATCTGCGACCGCGCCTATATCATCGAGCGCGGCCGGATCTGTTTCAGCGGCAGCATGAGCGAGCTTGATGCGCGTCCGGATATTCGCGACGCGCATCTGGCGCTGTGAGACCGGCGTCGGGAAAAAGGGGGCGAGAACGCAGATGACCAGGAGCCTTTCGGCCAGACGAAACTCCAAGCCGACGCGGCCGGCCTACATTCTCGAGGATCAGATCGGCTTCATCCTGCGCCAGGTGTGGCAGCGCCACGCCACGATCTTCACGAAGGAAATCGGAAACAATCTGACGCCGACGCAATGGGCGGCAATGTCAAAGCTCAGCGAAACCGGACCGTGCTCGCAGAACCAGCTCGGGCGCCTGACCGCGATGGATGTCGCCACCATCAAGGGCGTGATCGACCGGCTCACCGCCCGCGGCCTGACCGAGACCAGTCCCGATCCCGAGGACGGCCGCCGCCTGCTCGTCAGCCTCACGCGCGCGGGCCAGCAACTGGCGGAGAAGGCGGTGCCGAACGCGCTCGCGATCACCAAGGAGACCCTTGCGCCGCTGGACGCCAGGGAGCGCGAGACGCTGGTCGCGCTGCTCGGCAAGCTGCGATGATCGGCGCCTTGCGTGGCGGCCAGCATTGAACCTGTTGGCGTCCGCCGCCGACCACTGGGAATGCCCCGGTTCTTATCCTTCATTGTCGGACTGATCGCCGCCGCGGGTGCCGTCGCGGCGCTCTCAAAGGCGAATGCCGGGACGCTGTCGCCCGAAGACCGCTACGTCGCGGCGCGCGATGCGGCAATCGCAAAATTCTCGCCGATCTATGACGCCGGCAAGTCCGACGATGCCACCACGAAGGCCGAGGATGCCGCGTTCGCCGGTCTGAAGGCGCAGATGAGTGCGATCCTGAGCGAACCCGCCCGCAAAGGCTTCGGCGACGCCAAGCTCAATATCGAGACCTTCTACAAAGGCGACGAAGGCTTTGGCACGCTCGATGGCCTGCGCTTCGATTCCGAGCTCGGAGCGAACGGCGAGAAAGCAGGCCAAAACGGCGCCGACGGCAAGTATGTCGAGCCCAGCGCCCACATCATCGTGACGACGCAAACCCTGTTCGGGCGCTGGCTGCGCGCCCACAAGGACTGGTGGGACAAGGACATCAAGAACGTGCCGCAGCAGATGGCCTCGGCGCTGAGGAGCGAAAGCTTCTACACCCAGGCGATTCAGACGGATTCGGCGGTGATCAACTTCAATTCACTGCCGATCGCCAAGCCGGCCTCCGCAACATTTGCCTATGGATTTCTTGCCGGACGAACCCAGTCCGAAATCCCTGACGCGGCCGACGAGGTGTTCGTTTCCGCGCTTGCCAACGGCAAGGTCTACATCGCCTATGGATCGATCGCGCCCAAGCTGGAGGTCGCGTCCTGCCTCGCGATCCGGGCCGGCTACAACAAGAAGGCGGAGGACGCCGACAACAAATTGCGGTCCAACGAGATCGACAGGAAAGCCTACGACAAGCTCGGCGACTTCCGCCAGCAGGGCGAAGACGCCTACAAGCGCTGCTTCACGCAGCGCGCTCCGCAGCAGCCTTCGTTTGCCGAGGCCATCAGACAGGCGCAGGCGCTGCTGGCGGTCGCCATGGAAGGCGGCCGCTAGATCGGCGATTTGGCAGGCGACGTCTCCTTGTCCGGCGGAATGTGAACCAGAACAACAAATACCGATACATATTTCAGGATACCAAAGTTCGCTCAAGGAGATTGCATGAGCCCCACGGATTGGAGATTTTGGAGCGCACTTATTGCCGCTATGATATTCTTGAATTATTCAGCCGCCGCTGACTGTGATAATCCGCAAGACCCCGAGGCTGCGATCATTGACTGCACACAGAGCATCAATTCGGGGAAATGGAAAGGACGCTATCTGGCGGCTTTCTACAGCAATCGAGCTGCCGCTTATCACGAAAAGGGCGACCTGGACCACGCCATCGCCGACTTGAATGAGGCGATCCGGCTCGATCCCAAATTGGCCATGGCCCTCAACAATCGAGGTGCCGCCTATAACGAACGGGGCGACAACGACCGCGCCGTCGTCGACTACAATGAGGCGATCCGTATCGATCCCAAATTCGCCATGGCCTTCAGTATTCGAGGCAACGCCTACAGCGACAAGGGCGACAACGACCGGGCCATCGCCGACTACAATGAGGCGCTCCGGCTCGATCCCAAATTCGCCAGGGTCTTCCAAAATCGAGGTAGCGCCTGGCACGACAAGGGCGACAACGACCGGGCCATCGCCGACTACAATGAGGCGATCCGGCTCGATCCCAAATGCGCCAGGACCTTCCACCATCGAGGTTACGCCTACAGCGACAAGGGCGACAACGACCGCGCCATCGCCGACTACAATGAAGCGATCCGGCTCGATCCCAAATTCGCCACGGCCTTCCACAATCGAGCTGTCGCTTATCACGACAAGGGCGACAACGACCGTGCCATCGCCGACTACAGTGAGGCGATCCGGCTCGATCCCAAAAGCGCCAAGGCCTTCCACAATCGAGCTGTCACCTATCACGACAAGGGCGACAACGACCGCGCCATCGCCGACTACGGTGAGGCGATCCGGCTCGATCCCAAAGACGCCATGGCCTTCAACAATCGAGGTTACGCCTACAGCGACAAGGGCGACAACGACCGCGCCATCGCCGACTACGATGAGGCGATCCGGATCGATCCCAAAGACGCCAATGCCTTCTACAATCGAGGTATCGCCTGGCTCGAAAAGGACAACCCCGACCGCGCCGTCGCCGACTACAATGAGGCGATCCGGATCGATCCAACATTCGCCAGGGGCTTCGTCGGTCGAGGCGCCGCCTACAGCGCCAAGGGCAACAACGACCGCGCTGTCGCCGACTACGATGAAGCGATCCGGCTCGACCCGAAATCCTCCCTGGCCTACTTTGCCCGCGGGCGTTCATATCTCTTTGCCGGCTCGGTCGAAAAGGCGCTGGCCGATTTTAACCAGGCAAGTGCGCAGGCGCCGGAAAATGCCTATCTGGCGCTGTGGGTCGATTTCGTCAGTCGGCGGAACAATCTCCCGAGCCGTCTGGCGCAAACCAGCGCTCAAATCGACATGACCGTCTGGCCGGCGCCGGTCATCAGATTGTTCATGGACCAGATGACGTCTGCTGCCGTACTTGCTGCCGCGGACGATCAGGACGCCACCAGGAAGAAGGGCCAGGTCTGCGAGGCGAATTTTTACAGTGGGGAGCTTTCGTTGACGAAGGGGTTGAAAGATGAAGCAACTCGCCTTTTCCGTCTGGCGGCAAGCGATTGCCCGCATAGTTTCAACGAGCGGGACGCCGCCAATGCCGAACTGAAGGCGCTTGGCGTAGTGCCCTGAGCAAGTTTCGCCCGGCCTCCGCAGTGCGCCCACAATGAACTTGATCGGGACATGCGCGACTAATCGCGTGACCGGATCGAAGGAGCCAGAAAATGAAGGGCAGGAAATTTAGGATCGGCCTGTTCGTTGCCTGCAGCATCGGCGTCTGCGGTGGGGCGGCCGCCGCGCAGCCAACGGCTCCGCCCGCGGGTTACAAGATCGAAGAGAAATACACCCGGAAATCGCCGGACGGCGCGATAACGATCGAGCAATATTTGAACAAGGATACGGACGACTGGAAATGGCAGTTCTGGGCGCGCGGGCAGGGCGCATTCACGCTGCTTGATCCGGAGCCGGCCGGCTACCCCGCGGATTTCATCTTCACCAACGATCTGAAATGGATCGTTCGCGTGCAGAAGATCGGCTCGGGCACCTCCACGCTGCATCTGTACCGCCTCACGCCGCAGGGCTATGTGCGCGCGAGCAGGAAGCCGCTCGGCGACCTGGCGTGGGACTATCTGAAGACCCGGCCAGACTGGCGAAAGCTCGTGAAGGCGCCGGAGTATCACGACTCGGCGTATCTGCTGGAGGGGCTTGGGGAGAACTATCGCGGGCTCGGCGTCGATTGGCCGGCGAACCGCTATCTTCTGATCGCCCTGTCGGGGGATGCCGACGTCAGGGGTCGCAAACCCATGCAGACCGGCGTGGTGAACGGCTGGCGCTGTCGGTATGACCTGCAGACCGGCAAGTTCGACGTGCCGGCACTTTTTTCAGATGACAATGCGAAGGCCGTCGTGCCCGAGTGAGTGGGGCTTTTGATCGTCGCAACATCCGATTGGGAGCGGGTACACGCCAGGACGCCGAGCTCTGCTCGGCCAGTCAGGATCGCCGTTGGCGCCAAACGGACCAACCGGGCGGGTCGGAGATGTCCGTTGATCAAGGTAGACCGGAAGTGATTTGCAAAGGGCCAAACCGGCGCCTTGACCCGAAGCGGACCCTTGGGCGTCTCGCCAGTCGAACAGCAATATGATAGGGGGCAACCCAAGAGAGGCACGCCATGAAGAAGCCGACCCGCTGCGACGTCGCCTCGCCGCGGCTGCCGCCAGCGCCGAGGCGCCGACCATGCTGAAGCTCGAAAACACGCCTATGAGCGATATTGTCATTGCTTTGGCCAGTGGGCGGGTGACCGCCACGGCGTTGACCAACGGGTATCTCGCCCGCGTTGAGGCCTACGACCGCGATGGGCCGATGCTCAACTCCGTGCGCGAGCTCAATCCCGACGCGCTCACGATCGCGGGCGAGCTCGATGACACCAAACCGTCGGTCAAACGGCCGCTGGCTGGCATACCGATACTGGTGAAGGACAATATCGCTACTGGTGACAGACAGCCGACTACGGCGGGCTCGCGGGCGCTGGAGGGTGCGCGCGCCAAGGACGATGCCACCGTCGTCAAGCTGCTGCGGGATGCAGGCGCAGTGATCTTGGGCAAGACGAACCTGACGGAGTTCGCAAACATGCTCGCGATTGACATGCCCTCGGGCTACTCATCGCTGGGCGGTCAAGTGAAGAGCCCTTACGCGCCGACACTTATGGACGATCAGGGCATCCCGGTCGTATCCCCAGGGGGCTCAAGCTCGGGTTCGGCGGTCGCTGTGGCGGCGGGTCTGTGCGCGGCCTCGATCGGCACCGAGACCTCGGGCTCGCTGCTGTACCCCGCCAGCCAGAATGGCCTCGTCACCGTAAAGCCGACTGTCGGACTGATCAGCCGTGCCGGCATCCTGCCGATCTCGCACAGCCAGGACACCGCAGGGCCGATGACGCGTACGGTGCGCGACGCGGCGATGCTCCTGAATGTGCTGGCGGCCAAGGACCCGCTCGATCCGGCGACGCAACGGCAGCGACGGCCGCCCGATTACACCGCCGACCTCGCATACGATGCGATGAAGGGCGCGCGCATCGGCGTGCCGAGCGACTCCGCCGACCCGCTGAACGATTGCTACTACGGTAAGCTGCCACCCAAATGGGCCAAGGTGATGGAAGACGCGATCAAGGTGCTGGAAGATTTGGGCGCCGTCGTCGTGCGTGCCAGCATGCCGACGGCCGGCTGGATTGCCGGACCAGGCACGACCATGGCTGTGCTCAACCGCAATCCGCTGAGCCGCAACAAGGGCAATCCGGTGATGCAGTCGATCGTTTTCCTCTACGAACTGAAGTGCGGTCTCAACCTCTACCTGAAGGATTGGGCGACTGACACCGGGATCAAGACCATCGCCGACATCGTGGCCTTCAACGAGGCGAACGCCGGCAAGGCGCTGCGCTTCGGCCAGGACCTGTTTCTCGCCGCCAACAACACCAAGGGCGATTTAAGTGAGCGCGAGTACAAGTCGGCACGTGCCATGGACCTGCTCGCCGCTAGGACGCGTGGCATGGACGCCTACATGAACCAGCACAAGCTCGACGCCGTGCTGTTCGCCGGCAGTGTGGGCGCCGGGATCGCCGCCAAGGCGGGCTATCCCAGCGTCATGGTGCCCGGAGGCTTCGTCTCGGGGACCGACGGCAAGGACACGCCCGACTATCCGCTTGGCGTCACCTTCGCGGGCCGCGCCTGGAGCGAGCACAAGCTTCTGCGTCTGGGGTACGCCTTCGAGCAGGCTTCCCGCATGCGCAAACCGCCGCCTGACTTGCTCGCCCTTTAGACTTTAATGCTCTCCTTGCCGAGAGATGCTCGGCGAGGTGCTGCAATGGCCGCTTGTGGGGCACGAACCGGACATGCCGCGATGTCCGACTGAGTCCTCTGTGGATGGCTCCCGCGTTGCAAGGGTTAAATTGACGCAGTGGCATTGGTCGGGTGCAGTCTTCTGTCCGGCCTGTTGATGCAGTCGGTTGAGACTGCTGGCCCTGATGGAGTCCGCGAACAAGGTCCCATTCTGCTTATCAGGCTATGACGCCTTAGACTCAACTTAGGTTGTCCCTGTTCCCGGTCTGACCGGTCTGCCATCACATCGCATCGCGCTCGCAACCTCGTGAAGCTGATCTCCTCTTCAGCTAAATCCTTTATCGTTTATGCTGCCAGTGCCGGCTGGTGGCCCGTACGATAGGTTTCGCCACGTGCCATGATCGCCCAGATGATCCGCGCGGTCTTGTTCGCCATCGCGACGGTGGCTACCCTTGTGGGCTTTCGCGCCAGCAGATCCGCCAGGCGTGGATCGATCTTACCGGGATTGTATTTTGCACGGCGTACAAGTGACGTCATCCCTACAATGAGCAGCTTGCGCAGGTATTTGTCGCCCATCTTGGTGATACGACCGAGCCGCTCTTTGCCACCGCTCGACTTCTGAAGTGGCGTCAACCCCAACCAGGCAGCGAATTGCCGCCCCGAGCGGAACTGATGCGGATCGGTAACCGATGCCGCAAGAGCCGTCGCGCCGACCGGCCCGATGCCAGGGATGGTCATAAGACGCCGTGCAACATCGTTGCCACGTAGGCAGACGGCCAGATCGCGGTCTATTTCGCGGAGCCGAACGTGGGTGTCGAGCGCCTGCTGCGACAGTGTGCCGACGATCTTGGCAGCTTCCATCGGCACCTCAGGCGCTTTGCCATCGACGATCTGCCGCGCCATGAGCAACGCCCGTTCCAGCCCCTTGGGGATGTCGACGCCAAATTCGGCCAGTAGACCGCGGATCATGTTGATCAGCTGCGTACGCTGTTTGACCAGCAGATCGCGCGTCCGGTGCATCGATAGCGCCGCCTGCTGCTCGGGCGACTTGACGGGAACGAACCGCATCGTAGGCCGTGTTACCGCCTCGCAAACCGCTTCCGCATCGGCAGCATCGGTCTTCCCGCGCTTCACATACGGTTTGACGTAAGCCGGCGGCATCAGGCGAACCTCATGGCCAAGCTTGATCAGCTCGCGCGCCCAGTGATGCGACGTGCCGCACGCCTCGATGCCGACCAGGCAAGGAGGCAATTTGGCAAAAAATGGCAGCATCTGCGACCGCCGAAGCGATTTGCGGACCACAACCTGGCTGGCCGCATCAACACCGTGGACCTGAAAAACGTTCTTGGCCAAGTCGAGGCCGATCGTGGTAATCTGCATAGCGGATGGCTCCCATTTTCCTCGTGAACGCCTGATGGCCTTCACACCTTGGCACCAAGATGCCGTGAGCGGGAGCCATCCACCTCATCTGCTTTCGGGGTAGAGCGGAAGTTAGATTTCGGAGCCGTCAGGTCGCCTTTTGACCCTGGTGCCGGCGGCGTAGCACGCGCGTGCTTCGCGACCGGCCATCTGGTGTTCCGGCCGTCGCGCGCACGGAACTTTCAGTTCCCATGCTGGTTCCAATTCCCGTCAATTTCCGATGCCTCAATGGAGCGGATGCGGGAGGGGTGAGATGTCGAGACCGGTCATTGGGATTGCCGTGATCGCGCTTGCGTGCCTGCTGGCGGGCGCGGCTCTGGCGAAGGGCGGTGGCCACGGTGGCGGTCATGGTGGTGGCCATGGCGGCGGTCACGGCGGTGGACACCATGGTGGCGGGCACTTCGGCGGTCATCGTTTCGGTCGCGTTCATTTTGGTGGCGGGCATCATGGTGGTGCGAGCTTCACATCCCATTCGTTCCGGCACGGCGGCCCGGACTTCAGCCGAATCCGGAATGCTACGGTGCGTCCCGCAGCTTTCCGCAACGCCGTGAATTCATTTCATTCGGGTGCCTTGCGCAATGGCCGCCTGCTCAGCAACCCTGCGGCGCGGATCCAGATTGCGGCTGCGGCCGCTTTGGTTGGCTGGCATGGCGTCGGCAGCGGGTGGTGGCAGCATGCGGGCGGCGGTTACGGCTGGGTCGGCCCGCTGTTCTGGCCCTTCGCCTACAATGACATGTATGACTACACGATCTGGGGCGATGGCCTCGGCTTCTGGGGCTACGGCTATCCGGACATCTATGCCGGCATCTTTGGTCCCTATGGCTATGATGGCCTCTCGGCCTATCTGCCGCAGCGCTCACAAGGACGACGGCATGGGAGAGGCGTGCCGCTCGACCAACTATGCGGCAGCGACCGTCGCGAGGTCGCCGGTCTGCCGGTCGACCAGATCGCAGACGCGGTGCAACCGACGCCGGCGCAAGGCGCAGGCCTCGACGAACTTGGCAATGCATCGATGCAGGCGGCCGAGATCATTCGTGTTTCCTGCCCGGCGCAGGTCGCTGCCACGGCGCCTGGCCGCCTCGCCGCAATGCAGCAGCGCGTCGAGGCGATGGTCAACGCGGTCGCCATCGTGCAACCGGCGCTCGAGAAATTCTACGGCTCGCTCGACGACGAACAGAAGGCGCGCTTCAACGGGCTTGCCGAAGATCAGCGCCGGGTGCCCGCGTCCAACACCGCCAACCCGTCGCTTGTCCAGAACTGTGGCGTACAGGCTGCTCCGGCATGGCCGGGCAGCGAGATCGAAGCGAAGCTCCATCCCAACGATACCCAACGGGCTGCGCTGGGGGTGCTCCAGGATACCGCCGCGAGGGTTAGCGAGGATCTCAAGGCGGCGTGCCAGCCCAGCGACCTGCTGACGCCGCCTGGGCGCATGGCCGCGATCCGCAAGCGGCTCGACACGATGCTGGACGGCGTCAAATCGGTGCGCGCTGCGCTTGAGGATTTCTACGCCACGCTGAATGACGAGCAGAAGGCGCAGTTCGAGGCAATCGGGCCGCGACGCACGTCCTGATCGAACAGGGAGAGGCAGGCAGGGGCGGGAGCTAACGGCAGGGATTTGCCTTGATGTATTCCTGCACAGCTTCCCTCGGCTTCCCGAAGGCAAAGTCGTTGGCAGACTTCAATTTCGCCTGCGGCAATCTGCTGGCCTACTGGAAGCCTTAATTACCTCAGATTGATGATCTGTAACATTGCATCTCAAAAGGCGAACGATCCGGCGAGATGTCAGGATTTGGCCAACGGGGCCGGTCCGCTGATGTTCGTTGTTCGGGGTAGACCGGAAGTCGCTGGCAGAAGACCAAAATGACGCGATCGACCCAACTCGGACATTGGCCCTAGCCCAAGGGCAACGCCCTATGCTTTGATATGTCCGACGGATCTACCGATCTCGGGAGGCCGTTTTGACCGACGATCGCGTTGAACGGCGGCTTGCAGCTATCCTTGCGGCTGATGTGGCTGGATATAGTCGCCTGACCGGTTTGGACGAGGAAGGGACACACGTCCGGCTGAGAGAGCGTTTGCGTGGGCTCGCTGATCCCAAGATCAGCGAACATCGTGGCAAGGTCGTCAAGCACACGGGCGATGGCGTGCTCGCTGAGTTCGGCAGTGTCGTAGATGCGGTGCGCTGCGCCATTGAGGTCCAGCGCGGTATGGCTGAGCAAAATGCTACGATGCCGCAGGTCAAGCGGATCGAATTTCGCATCGGCATCCACGTCGGTGACATCATCGTCGATGACAACGATATCTTTGGCGACGGCGTCAACATCGCCGCTCGCCTTGAAGGGATTGCGGAGCCGGGTGGCGTTTGCATCTCTGACGACGCACAACGTCAGGTCCGCGGGAAGGTCGATTTCGCCTTTGAGGATATGGGTCCGCAGAACCTGAAGAATATTGTTGAACCGATGCGAGCGTGGCGGTTGAGGACGAATGCGAGCGGTTCTGCGGCAGCGCCGATGGAGCCGCCTGTCGAGAGCGCGCGAGCTCTGGAGCTCCCCGACAAGCCGTCTATCGCCGTGCTTCCGTTCCAGAACATGTCCGGTGATCCCGAGCAGGAGTATTTTGCAGATGGGATGGTCGAGGAGATTATTACCGCGCTGTCGCGTTTCAAATGGTTGTTCGTGATCGCTCGCAATTCGAGCTTCACGTTCAAAGGCCAAGCCGTCGATGTGAAGGAGGTCGGACGCAGGCTTGGCGTGCGCTATGTCCTTGAGGGGTCTGTGCGCAAGGCGTCGGGGAAGGTTCGCATTGCCGGACAGTTGATTGATGCGGTGACCGGCACGCACATATGGGCGGATAGGTTCGAGCGTGACCTAACGGACATTTTCGCGCTTCAGGACGAAGTCACGGTCGCCGTCGTCTCGGCCATTCAGCCAAAGTTGCTTCAAACAGAAATTGCACTGGCGGCGCGGCGGCGACCGGAGAACCTCACCGCCTATGATATGTATCTTCGAGCAATGCCGCAGTTTTACCTAGCGACTCGCGAAGGTTTGGCTGAGGCGATCAAATTGGCTCATCGCGCTTTGGAGCTGGACCCTCGGTTCGGCTTGGTCGCGGCTTTGGCAGGTGTCTGTCACATGCAAAGCGTCCTTTGGGGCTACGCCATCGATCCCAAATTCGAACGCAACGAAGCAGTTCGGCTTCTTCGCTTGGCATTGAGCCTCGACGACAATGATCCAGACATCTTAGCATTGGCGGCCGTAATCTCGTCCTTCATGGTCGGCGATTGCGAGAGTGAGATCGAATGGGCTGACCGGGCGGTCGCGCTCAACCCAAATTCATTTCTGGCATGGGGCTGCAGAGGCCAAGTCTATCGTATTGCGGGGCTGCCAGAGGAAGCGGTCAGGAGTTTTGAACACGCCATTCGCATGAGCCCGGTAGACCCGCGGCTACACCTGACGTTTGCTGGGATGGGCACGGCCTTTATTGAGCTTCGTCGCTTTAATGAGGCCATCGTCGCAGGGAAGAAAGCCCTGCGTCAGAACCCCTCTTTTTCGGCAGCTTACCGCTGTCTCGCGTCCGCCTTCGCCCATCTCGGACGTGATGCTGAGGCCCGTGAGGCGGCGGCGCGTCTGCTTGAGGTCGATCGCGCGTTCACAATTTCCGAGTGGAGCGCTCGGGGCGGGCAATCAAACTCGAAGCTGCTGATTGAGGGTCTGCGTAAAGCGGGATTGCCCGAATGAACCCGGGTACGCTGCCGAAGACGGGATAACCGGAATGACCGCTTCTGGCGGATTTTGTTGAAGAAGTCGGCGACCTAACTGTCGAGATGGTGCGAGGAGCCAGACGCGCGTGAGTTTGTTTGTTCTCAGGCAGACATTGGGGCGGGGAGCGGGATCAGCTTGGCCAGCTTTCGGAGGTTCTGGACCGTTGCAGCGAGGAGGAACTCATCTTGAGCACCAGACGGACCTCTCAGCCTGAGCCGGTCGAGACGCAGGATGCGCTTGAGATGCGCGAACAGCATCTCAATCTTCTTACGTTCACGCCGCGACGTCACGTAGGCCTCAGTTTTGGCGATGTCGCGCGCAACGTCTCGAGCCTTTTCGTGGATTGAACGCGGAACCTTGCGGGAGGGCATTTTCGGACAACACCGCGGCTTCAGTTCGCAAGCGTCGCAGTCATATTTGCTCGCCCGATAGAGCAGTGTCGTCCCGTCATTCACCAGGGTGCCGGTGGAAGCCAGCGCCTTGCCAGCCGGGCAGATGTAAACGTCGCTTTGGTGATCGTAGGCGAAGTCTTCCCTTGAGAACGTCCCGTCGGCACGGCCCGATTTATCGAACACCGGAATGTGCGGCTCGATCGCGCGCTCGTTGACTAACCACCCCAGCATCTCGGCTGATCCGTAGGCACTGTCGGCGGCCAGGCGCTCGGGACAGAGCCCGAGGCAATCTTCGGTGCGCTCAATCATTGTGCGTGCCGCACCGACCTCGGCCTGCCGGATAGCTCGCGTCGCCTCGACATCAACGATGACCGCCGCCTTCAGGTCGATCAGATAGTTGTCGGCGTAGGCAAAGAAGGCGTGCCCTTTGTGAGCGCCGGTCCATTGTGCGGCCGGATCCGATCTGGAGATGAACTTCGGTGCCGTCTCGCTCGCCGCACCCCAGGCAGCCTCATCCAGGGTATCGAGATATTCCCGGACGGATCGGCGCGTCCTGGCGATTGCCTCCCAGTCAACATCCTCAGACCCGACAGCAGAGCGCTGCTTGTTGGCATCGGCGGCAATCAGGCTGGCATCGACCGCAAAGGCAGCCCCGTCGACCAGCCCTTCGGCCATGCAGCGCCGGACCACGGTCTCGAATAGCTTTCGCAGCAGATCGCAGTCACGGAAGCGGCCATGCCTATTCTTGGAGAAGGTCGAGTGGTCCGGAACCTCGCCGTCGAGGCCAAGCCGACAGAACCAACGGTAAGCGAGGTTCAGGTGAACCTCTTCGCACAGCCGACGTTCCGAGCGAATGCCGTAGCAGTAGCCAACCAGCAACATCCGGACGAGCAGCTCGGGATCAATCGAAGGCCGGCCAGTAGAGCTGTAAAATGGTGCCAGGTGGCTCCGAACGTCGGACAAATCGACAAAGCGGTCGATCGACCTTAGCAAGTGGGTGGCAGGAACGTGTCGCTCAAGTGAGAATTCGTAAAACAGCGCCGCTTGTTCAATCTGTCGCGGACCCATCATCGCTTCCGGCCTCCACCCACGAGACGGAATGAATCAGCGAAATCCTTCCATTTCAACAGCAGAGTTTTTCAACACAATCGGCACGAAACGGACATGCCAACCGCGTGGCGCAATGTCCGCTATCGGGTTGCCGGCTCAACCCGTCGACGCAACACAGGCATTAAATCTCTCTGCTGGCGTTTCGAATTGCAAGGTCTCACGCGGCCGTTCGTTTAGCTGACGAGCCACCTTGTTCAGATGGGCTTGCGAATGCACCGACAAGTCGGTGCCCTTTGGAAAGTACTGTCTCAGCAGGCCATTGGTATTCTCGTTCGACCCGCGCTGCCACGGGCTTTGCGGGTCGCAAAAATAGACATCGATGTTGGTTGCCATCGAAAAGCGCCGATGATCCGTCAGTTCCTTGCCCCGGTCCCAGGTCAGGGACTTATACAGTTCTTTTGGTAGCTTCTTCGCCTGCTTGATGAGCGCGTTGACTACAGTCTGGGTGTCCTTGCGTGCCACCTTGGCCAACATCACGTAACGCGTTTGACGCTCGACTAAGGTCGCGATGTAGGTGTTGTTCGGCCCGGACAGCAGATCGCCCTCCCAATGGCCAGGCACCGCCCTATCTTCAACCGCCGCCGGTCGCTGACGGATTGAGACGGCATCCTTCATATGTCCCCGTCTATCGCCATTCGGATCAACCGGTCTGGAGCGACGCATCGAGCGCTTCGATCGAAGATGGCGAAGCAGCTCTTTCTTGAGCACGCCGCGCGCTTGGACAAACAGGCTGCGATAGATGGTCTCGTGTGACACCTGATTATACTCGTCTTCAGGATGCGTTCTCTTCAGCCAACCGGCAATCTGCTCGGGTGACCAATCCAATCTGAGCTTCGCTGCCACGGCCTGCCGAAGCCGCGAATTGATCGCCAATTTACAACATTTTGGACGACGCGATCGTGCCCAGGCATTCTCGTCCGCAACTGTCGCCCAGTAGCGATTACAGCCGCCATTGCGGCTCATTTCACGACTCACCGTCGAGGGCGAGCGGCCAAGCAGTTTGGCGATAGACCGGGCCGATTGACGTGCCGTAACGCCTCTGGAAATCACCTCGCGTTCCGCAAGCGTCAATGCCAACCTGGAGCGACGCCGCTCCGCAGGACGAAACCCTCCATGCGGGGCGACCAGAAAATAGATCGACGATGACTCCTTACCAAAAGCTCGCCCGATCGCCTTCAGTGACTCCCCGCGCTTCCAACGGTCCCATAATTCGGTCTTTTCTGCCGCGGTAAAACCTCTATGAAATCTCCGTTCCATCCTACACTCCATCTTTTCCCTTTAAGATAAAGTGTTGCGTCGGTCGGTTGAGACCGCCGGTGAGGAGCGGAAAATATCTGCTCGCAATGAGTATTTCCGGCTTTGACCCCGAACAGACATGCGCATTTTTCGGTGCTAGTATGAAACTAATTCTGACCCCTACCTTTATTGGTCAACGACAGGCGACCAGCGCGCGAGACCGACCTTTCGGCCGTACCAAAATGAGGGATCTTCCATGTTAAAATTGTTGCCGACCGTGACGCTCGCGTTGTTTACGACACTTTCGCCAGCGTTCGCGGCTTTCGACCCTAATCGTATCGTCACTGCTGTCGACTACGTGGCCAAAACATTCAGCTGCCACGCGAAGCCTGGCGAACCGATCTATACCTATAATACGACCAGCAAGACCAAAATTCGTATTTCTGGAAAGAGACCTCGATTTTCTTATCTTTGGAACAAGGGAAACTTTTCTGAAATCAAGGTGGGTGAGATCATAACAGTCCAATTTTACATGAAAGGCGAGGATCGTATCGCCGACCGCGTCGTCATCTATCCCAAGAAGTGAGCACGTTCGCTGTGGATGCTCAAGGTGATAGCGGAAATACGGAAACTGGTAGCAATTGGCACATCCCGGACATGCGATAGCAGTCGCTGTATGTCTGCTGTCGATAGTTTTGCAACAGAATCCGGGGCAAAGCAGACATCCCGCCGAAAGGCCGCGACTTCCGTTTTTGACCCACTTCGGAAGTCGGCGACGGGATCCGGTAGCGGGTCTGGTCGTCTCGTCGTTGAAATAGTTGGTGGCGTTACTGAGGTATCGCTGCATGTCCGCTATGGGGGGATCAGCGGACTAGGTCGGCCCCCTATCAAACAGATGTTTGAGCCGATAGGATGCAGTCTCCTGAGCAGGGCTACGCCATCGAGGCGGTGAAAATCCCGCTGTCGGGATCGGTGGCAGGCTTCGCCGGCGACATCGGCGCAGTGCTGACAAGGCAAGATATTTTGACTAACCTTCAATGCGGGCCATCAAGACGGGGTAGGACAGGGCCCACGAGAGGAGATCGATGAGCACAGTAAAAAGCGCTCTGGCCCAGAAGAGTGGCGCCCTGATCCATGTTCGTTCCGGCGACATGGTCGTCGAAGCCCTGCGCCAGATGCGCGAAAACCGGGTCCGGTCGGTGCTGGTAATCGACGACGACGTGCTGGTCGGTATCGTGACCCAGGGTGACTGCGCCATCAAAGTGCTGCTGCCCGGGCTCGATGCGAAGCAGACGCCGGTGGGCCAAGTGATGACGGGCAACCCAGTGACGGTCAAGCCGGACGATCGGCTGGAAGGCTGTATGGCAATGATGGCTGCGCGCGGTTTTCGCCATCTGCCAGTGCTGGACGCGGGCAAGGTCGTGGGCGTGATCTCGATCGGAGACGTCGTCAAGAACATCATCCGGGATTTGGAGCACAACGTGGACGACCTGATGGGCTACATCATGAAGGACAGCCCCGGGGGCTGACAGACGAACCGCGGTGCCGTCGTCGCCGAGGTGGTCTAGCCGCCGCCATGCGAAGGGTAGTTTTCTCCTCTCGTGCAACAGACTTTGGTTCAGCCCGGCCCCTGCGGCCAGTTTTTTTACGTCAGCAATGCGTGAGGCGGTCGCCGCGATCGCCCGCTTCACCGTCATCGGATGCCGCCGCCTAGTTAAGTGACCTGCTGAGAAATGACCGCTTGTGGCACATTTCTGACGTCCCGCGACGTCCAACGTGAGTCCGGGATGCATGGCAAAGCGGACGCCCCGGCCGATAATCCGAATCCCTGCGTTCACGCCTTGATGGCCGCCGTGCCTGCGACAAAATAACCCGACGGGCAGATTTTCGCTTTCGCCGTCGGGCAAATCACTTTTAGAACTCCCGGCATCCTGTCCCCAAGGAAGGGGCGTTGGCCATCGTCACGAACGTTGGGATGGGATGCGGTGGACGCGGCGGCGTCGTGCGCGCGATGGGATGGCAGGGCGGGCTTTTTTAGCCCGTGAGCGATCCTTGGGACGTGCGGACGAGCGGCGGCGAAGCGTACGGTGAAGTCGCGTGGTCCTGGCGCCTCAGTGGTTCGCGTCAAGCCTGCGGAAGGCAAGTCGGCCCGACCGGGCGCGGATGAGCCAGTTTTTCGCAGGCGACGGAGACAACAAAGCCCGATTCTCCGGGGAGAGCGCGTTATAAGCCGTAAAGCCATTGCGCAGGGAATGCCGGAGTGCCTCCGCTGAACCTGTATGCTCGTGTGCGTTTTCATTCGCACAACTTTGCACACGAGACCGCGGGTGCAGCGCGCATCCGGCATTCCCTGCTCCCTCCTTCGGGAGGGACAACGCAACGCAAGGCTCGGACAAATTCATGCCGCGAGAATGCGGACGCATATCCGTTGTTTGAAATTCGAATCATGACTCTCAAGGCGTCATTGCGAGGAGCACTTGCGACGAAGCAATCCATCGCTCAGCATGCGCGGCTTCTGGATTGCTTCGCTTGCGCTCGCAATGACGTTGATGGATTGGAAGCGCATCCCTGCAAGGGAAGAAAACCCATCTCCATTCGTCGAACCCTCTATGAGAAAGGCTCTGCCTAATGCCCGACGATCACCGGCACCCTGGTTGCGGGCGGCGTGTTGCGGCTGCGCTGGGTGCGCACGATGCCGTCGATGATGGTCATGCCGATGCCGGGGAGGTCGCCGAGCCGCACGCTGTCGAGGATGGTCTTGCCGGGGGAATGCTGCGCCCGGTCCATGATGACGAAATCGGCGGAACGCCCGATCTCGATGAGGCCGCAGTCCAGCGCGCGCATCCTTGCGGTATTTCCGGTCGCAAAGCAGAACGCGATTTCGGCGGGCACCTCGCCGAGCGAGGACAACAGCGACACCATGCGGAGAATTCCGAGCGGCTGCACGCCGGAGCCCGCCGGCGCGTCGGTGCCGAGGATGATCCGGCTGAGGTCACCCATCTCCTGCGCGGTGCGCAGCGTGTACAACGCCGAGCGTTCGTTGCCGTTGTGGACGAGTTCGAGGCCACGCTTGCAGCCTTCGCAGATGCAGCGGATCTGGTCGTCGGGCAGCGCGGTGTGGCCGCCATTGATGTGGCCGACGACATCGGTATCGGCCTCCAGCACCACGTCCTTGTCGATCAGGCCGGAGCCGGGAATCGAGGGACCGCCGGTGTGGATCGTGCTCTGGATGCCGTATTTGCGCGCCCATCCCACCATCTTGCGCGCGGTGGGCCCGTCCTTGACGCCGCCGAGGCCGACCTCGCCGAGCAGCTTGACGCCGGCCGCGGCGAGTTCCTTGAAATCTTCCTCGACCATCTCGGTTTCGATGACCGGCGCGCCGGCGTGAACCTTCACGCCGCCGGGGCGCAAGCGTCCAGAACGAGCGCTGGGCGAAGATCGCCATCGCCTTCAACCCGACGACGTCGCGGGGGCGGCCGGGCATGTGAACCTCGCCCGCCGAAATCATGGTGGTGACGCCGCCGTGCAGATAGCTGTCGATCCAGTTGATCTGGTTCTGCCGCGGCGTCCAGTCGCCGGCGACGGGGTGCACATGGCTGTCGATCAGGCCGGGCGCCACGGTGGTGCCGTTGGCATCGATCAGCGTGGTGGCGCCTTCGGTATCGATGTCCTTGGCGCGGCCGATTGCGGTG
Source organism: uncultured Alphaproteobacteria bacterium (assembly GCA_963831585.1). Lineage (GTDB taxonomy): Bacteria > Pseudomonadota > Alphaproteobacteria > Rhizobiales > Xanthobacteraceae > Bradyrhizobium. The sequence continues at coordinate 123,927 of CAWHRA010000034.1, forward strand.
ATCTTGCCGTTCTCGGCCAGGATGGTGTCGGCGTCGAGGATCGGTTTTTCCATGGCGCCGCTCAGAAGCAGCCCGATATTGCGGATCACGAGTTTCGTTGGGCCGGCTGCCTGGGGTTCGTCGTGAGCCATGGGTTTTTTCCTTTTTGTTCAGCGTCTTCGCAAAGGTCTTGAAAGCATCTTGCCCGCGCCCCGACGCCGGGATCAAGCCGGATTTTTCATTGGCATACGAATGAATGTATACGAATGAATATCCCGGGACGATTCGCTTGGCCGGCATGGCCTCGTATCGGGAAATGCCGGCCGAAAAGGCCGGCCCAGACGGGGATGTGCCCAAAAAGCCGCAGCGGACGGCGCGATTTGTTCGAAAAGGGCTGTTTTTCCCGGGAAAATCCAACAAATCTGTGCAGAATGCTCTACGTATTCGCGTGTTGGTCTAATATCGCTTCGCCACGAATCAGAGGAGACACAATGGCTACCCAAATGTCCAAGTCGCAGTTGATCGAAAAGCTTGCGACCACCACCGAGCTTTCCAAGCGCGATGTGAAGAACGTCATGGATACCCTGACCGACGTCGGTCACAAGGAACTCAAGAAGAACGGCATCTTCCTGGTGCCGGGCTTCGCGAAGTTCGTCGTCGTGAAGAAGCCGGCGACCAAGGCCAGGAAGGGCACCAACCCGTTCACGGGTGAAGAGATGATGTTCAAGGCCAAGCCAGCCCGCAAGATCGTACGGGCAAGGCCGGTCAAAGCCGCCAAGGACGCCGTCTAAGAGAAAAGGCCCCCGGAAGGGGGCCTTTTGTTTGGGCCTCACTCAAGGGTGGTGATGTGGTTCAGACATGTACGGCGGCGCGGACCCGGCCGGCATTGCCGAAGACGCGCAGATAGCGCTCGACCTCGGAGGCAATGCCGGTCGCCTTTTCCGGATTGTCGGAAAGCTTCACCGCCGGCCTGCCGTCGACCGACGTCACCTTGCACACGATCGAGATCGGATCGAGATCGACCGAGCCGTCCGGCGCGCAGCCGACGAAATCATTGGTCAGGTTGGTGCCCCAGCCGAAGCTTATCCTGACGCGGCCGGCGAAGTGGCGGTAGGTCTCCTCGATCGATCCGACATCCATGGCGTCGGAGAAGACCAGGAGCTTGGTCTTGGGGTCGAGGCCCTTCTGCTTCCACCACTTGATGATCTCTTCGCCCGCCGGGATCGGCGGCGCGCTGTCGGGCCGAAAGCCGGTCCAGTCCGCCACCCATTCCGGCGCGTCGCGGAGAAACGATTTGGTGCCGAAGGCGTCGGGCAGGGCGATCAGAAGGTTGCCGCCATAGGTATGGCGCCATTGATCGAGGATGCGGTAGGGCGCCCAGCGCAGTTCATCATCGTCATTCGCGAGCGCCGCTGCGACCATCGGCAATTCATGGGCGTTGGTCCCGATCGCCTCGAGATCGTTGTCCATCGCCAGCAGCACGTTCGAGGTGCCGGTGAAGGACGGCCCAAGACCTTCCTTCACGGCCTCGACGCACCAGCGCTGCCACAGGAAGCCATGGCGCCGCCGCGTTCCGAAATCGGAAAGCCGCAAGCCGTCCAGCTTGCGCAGCCGTTCGACCTTGCTCCAGAGTTTGGCCTTGGCGCGGGCATAGAGAACATCGAGGGCGAAGCGGCCTTGTCCCTTCATCGCCTGGCGCGAGCGCAATTCGTTGAGAATGGCGAGCGCCGGGATCTCCCACATCGTGGTGTGCGTCCACGGTCCGTGGAAATGCAACTCGTACTGGCCATCGACCTTGTTAAGCTCGTATTCGGGGAGGCGAAAGGCGGCGAGCCAGTTGATGAAATCCGGCGAGAACATCTGGGTCTTGCCGTAAAACGTATTGCCGGCGAGCCAGATCAATTCCTTCTTGCTGAACCGGATGGTGCGGGCGTGGTCGAGCTGGGCCCGCAGCTCCGCCTCATCGATGATCTCGGCAAGCCGCACATGCCGGCTGCGATTGATGACCGAAAAGGTCACCTGCTGGGTCGGGTAGAACTCCCGAATCATTTGCTGCATCAACAGCTTGTAGAAATCAGTATCGAGCAGGCTGCGCACGATCGGGTCCAGCCGCCAGCCGTGATTATAGGTTCTGCTCGCAATATCCGTGACTGCCATGCCCGGAACTTTAGCCCGCCGGCAGGCCTGCAACCAGTGGCTTTATGGAAGGCGGCTGCGGCAAATGCCGCTGGCAGAACCCTCACTTTGAGCTAGGGTTTCGGCGTTTCAACTCAATCGCAGGTGCAACATGCAGGTCCGCGACGACGATGTGCTGCTGGTCATCGATGTGCAGAACGATTTCTGCCCGGGCGGCGCGCTCGCGGTCGCCGAGGGCGATGCCGTGGTGCCCGTCATCAACAGTCTCGCCGGGCGCTTCGCCCATGTTGTGCTGACCCAGGACTGGCACCCGCCTGGCCACAGCTCATTCGCCAGTTCGCATCCGGGCTCTGCGCCGTTCGGCACCATCGGCATGCCCTATGGCCAGCAAACCCTCTGGCCGGATCATTGCATCCAGGGCACGGAGGGGGCGGCCTTTCATCCGCAACTGAAGACCGATCGGGCCGAACTGGTGATCCGCAAGGGCTTCCGCGGTGAAATCGATTCCTATTCCGCGTTCTACGAGAACGACCGGCGCACGCCGACGGGGCTCGCCGGCTATCTGCGCGAGCGCGGCCTGCGGCGGATATTTCTCGCCGGGCTCGCCACCGATTTTTGCGTCTATTACTCCGCGGTCGACGCCCGCCGGCTCGGCTTTGAGGTCGTGCTGATCGAGGCAGGATGCCGGGCGATCGATCTGGCGGGGTCGCTCGCTGCGGCCTTGGCCGAGATGGCCACGGCCGGCGTGCACCGCGTCACCGATCTCGGCTAGCGCCTAGGCCCGGTCACGCGGTTCGCGTCCGGTTTGGCATTCCGCCGATCGCGACGATGTCGGCGCTCAATTGCTCGACGGTCGTGCGGTGCCGCATCGCCGTCTGCCGGATCAGCGTAAACGCATCCGTCTCGGAGAGCGCGTGGCCGCGCATGATCTGCAGCACGGCCGCGAAGACCACCCGCCGGGAACGAATGCGGTCCTCCAGTTTTTCGATGTGGGCGGCTTCGTCCATCCTTCGCTGCGCGGAATCGAATGCGACCACCAGCGCAGTGTAAAGCCCCGCCGAGCGCAGCGGCTTCACCAGAAACGAGGCTGGCTGAAGGTCCAGCAGCCATTTCAACCGGCTCGGCGTCTCCGTTCCAATCAGCGCGATGATCGGCGCGCGGGATTTCCATGCGGTGGCAAGGTCCGTCTTGATCGGAATGCTGTCGGCGTCCAGCACGATGACGTCGACCGCTCCGTCCGGGAGGGAGGCGTCGTTCGGGTCGTGTTCCGAGATCGTCATGCCCAGGCGGTTGAGCTGGCGGCGGACAATCGAGACCTCGCGCTCGTCCCTCATCATCATGAGGGCGCGGCGGCCGCGGACAGAGAAAGGCGATGGCCTTGTCATTTCACGACACGCAAATGGTTTGACCGCCTCGTCACGATATCATTGCTCTTTTCCTGCCTCGTGCCAATCGCCGCCAGGTCGAGGTTCGAAAGATAGGGGTCCGGCCGTTCGGGGGCCTCGGCCTCCCAGAAGATCTCGAACTGGCAGCCAGGCACGGAGCGTGCCAGGCGGGGCGTCAGGAAGCAGTGGTTATTGTCCGGATCGACCCAGACCGGGCCTTGCGGGGATTCATAGCGATGATTTGCCGCAGCGCGGCGGACCGCGCCGACTTCCGCCGAGCCCGCCCGCCGGATGGCGCGGGCCAGCAGCATGACGCAGACATACGTTGACAGTCCATCGACCGACAGGTTGCTGTTCTCGCCGTGGCGCGCCTTCCAGCGCGCCACGAAGGCCCGGTTTTCCGCGCCATCGATGCTCTCGAAATAGGCCGATGAGGTGATGCATCCCACGGAGGCGGACGAGCCGATCAGCTTGAGCTCCGGCTCGCACAGGCTGCAGCTCAGCATGGGGATCGCAAGGTTGGCGCGCGTTGCCGCCTGGTGGAGCGCGCGCATGAAGGAATAGCTGGATTCGCCGACCAGCGTGTTGAACACCACCGGAGGCTTTCGCTCGATGATCTCCTTGACGATGTGGTCGACGGCGGTTTCGCCGAGTTCGAGCAGACGTTCGGCGAGCACGCGGCCGCCGGCGCTGGTGACGATCTCGCGAACGACCCGGTTGGTTTCCCAGGTCCAGACATAGTTCGATCCGATGCAGAACACCTCGCCCGAGATGTGATCCAGCATGTGCCGCACCAGCGGCACGACGTGCTGGTTGGGCGCGGCCCCGACGTAGATGACGTTGTCGCTGCTTTCGAACCCTTCATATCGCGCCGGATGCCAGAGCAACCGCTCGGTGCGTTCGACGATGGGGATGACCTGCTTGCGCGATGCCGAGGTGTAACAGCCGACGATATGGTCGACATGCTCCTCGCGAATGAGCGCGTCGCACGCGGTGTGATAGGCGGCGACGACGCCACCGGGATCACGCAGCCGTGGCGCGAACACGAAGTCGAACTGATCGCTCTGATTGATTTCGTCGACCGCCATCAGCGCGCTCTTGCGCATCTCGCCGGCCATCATGGCGTAAGGTCCCGACTGGGAAAACACGAGGCCGAGAGGGATGGATGGCTTTTTCATCGGGAGCCCGGATGTTGCGCGGGCCACGATCTCACCTCAAGATGCCCGGTCTGTCACGCTGTATCGTCAAATGGTGCTGCGCGTCATTTGTGCTACCCGCGCTTAAAAAAGGTGCCGGCCTCTCATTGACAAGTCTGGCGGCGCTAAGACACAATCAAACGGTACGTGAATGCGTGCATTGCGAAAAAGTTCTCGCGCAGCCGATGACGTCTGAGTGGCGACTCCCAAAGTTTCGTTCTGCAACGTAATCCGACACGACCATTGATAGTAGCGGCGTTGATGCCATTCGAGACCTCTTCGGGTCACGGATGGCTTTTTTCGTTTGTCTTCCGAGTTTCGTTTGTCCCCTGAGTTTCGTTTGTCTTCCGAGAGACAACAGCAAGAGGTGAGCATGCCCGTCCGGCTTCCAACATTGGACCAAATCGAAAAGCTCGGATCCGACTTCGGTCTCGTTCTCAATGCCGACGAGGTCGCGGCTTTTCAGCAGGCCTTCAAGGGATCGCTGGCGTCGTACGGCCGGCTTGACGAATTGGTCGCGCCCGCGCTGGCGCCGGTAGTGCCGCGCTCGCCGGGATACCGGCCTGCCGCGTCGGAAAACCCTTATGGCGGCTGGTACTGGAAAACGGATATCCAGAGTGGCGCAAAGGGCCTGCTGAGCGGCAAGAAGATCGCGATCAAGGACAACATCTGCGTCGCCGGCGTTCCCATGATGAACGGCTCGGCGCTGCTCGAAGGCTATGTCCCGGAGCTCGATGCCACCGTGGTGACGCGCATTCTCGATGCCGGCGGCACCATCGCGGGCAAGGCGGCTTGCGAAGATCTCTGTTTCTCCGGCGCAAGCCATACGTGTGCGGGAGGCATCATCCGCAATCCGCACAACCCCGCGCATAGTGCCGGCGGCTCGTCGGGCGGAAGCGCCGCGCTGGTCGCATCCGGCGAAGTGCCGATGGCGCTCGGCGGCGACCAGGGCGGATCGATCCGCACGCCCTCGAGTTGGTGCGGCATCTACGGCCTGAAGCCGACCTGGGGGCTGGTGCCGACCACGGGCTCGATGCCGATCAGCTATTCCGTCGATCATTGCGGTCCGATGGGCGCGTCGGTGGAAGACGTCGCGCGGCTGCTCACGGTCATCGCCGGCCACGATGGCTGGGACACGCGAACGATCGCGGCGCGCACCGGCGACTACATGGGCGCCCTCGAAAAACCGGCCAAGGGATTGCGCGTCGGCATCCTGCGCGAAGGATTTGGTCATCCCGAAAGCGATCCCGAGGTCGATGCCAAGGTGCGCGCGGCGATCGCGGCCCTGAAAAAGGCCGGTGTCGAAGCGGAAGAAGTTTCGGTGCCCTGGCATCTCGATGGACCGCACGTCTGGAGCGGCGTCATCCTGGAAGGCGCGGCCGAGATGATGCTGAAGGGATACGGCGTCGGCAACAATATCCAGGGCTACTATCCGCTATCGATGCAGGAAGCCTTTGCCCGCGGCATGGGGACACGGATCAACGACGTCTCGCCGACCGTCAAGCTGGTGCTGATGCTCGGCGAATACATGCACCGCAACTATCACGGGCGCTATCATTCGAAGGCGCAAAATCTGCGGGTGCTGCTGCGCCGCGCCTATGATGCGGCGCTGGAAAAATATGACGTGCTGGCGATGCCGACCATCCCGTTCACGGCAACGCCGATACCACCGGCCGATGCGCCGCTCGGCACCCTGATTGACACGGCGCTCAACATGCAGGCCAATACCTGTTCGTTCGACGTATCGGGAAATCCTGCCTTCACCGTGCCATGCGGACGTGTCAATGGCTTGCCGGTGGGGCTTATGATGGTCGGTCGCCATTTCGAGGAGACCACGCTGATACGGCTTGCCGCTGCGGTCGAAGCCGGCGGCGACTGGAAACTGAACTGAACGCAATGAGGCTGTCATCTGATGCCGGTACGGAATTTGCACTGCTTTTGAACTCACGCGTTGGCGATTTGAGGGTACCGCGATGATCAACGATCCCTGGCTGAAATCCTCGATCATGGCGAAGCGCGGCCTTGCCAAGGGCGAGGCGGGCAAGCGCCATGAACTCACGATCGGCAAGCAGGGCGACTTCCATTACGTCTATGGGCCGTACGCCAAGCCCGTCCTCACGATCGATCCCGGCGACATCGTCGTGGTCGAGACGGAAGATGCCTTCGGCGGCGTCATTACCAGCGAGCAGGACAGCCCCACCGCGAAATTGCAGTTTCCTTTTCTCAATCCGCAGTGCGGACCCGTCGCCGTGAGCGGCGTGGAGAAGGGCGATTGTCTCGCGGTGCGAATTCATGCGGTGGAGACGCGGGGCGCGCAGCCGGCCGGCACCACCTGCATCATCCCGGAATTCGGCGGCCTGGTCGGGACGGCGTCGACCGCCATGCTCAATCCGCCGCTGCCGGAACGGGTACGGAAAATGCATGTCGACAAGGATGGCGTGCGCTGGAGCGACAAGATCATTCTTCCCTATCAGCCGTTCATCGGCACCATCGGCGTTTCGCCGGAGATCGAGGCGATCTCCTCGCTGCAGCCGGACTATCACGGCGGCAACATGGATCTGCCCGACGTCGCTCCGGGCTCGATCCTGTATTTTCCGGTGCACACCAAGGGCGGCCTGCTTTACGTCGGCGATTGCCATGCCGCGCAGGGCGACGGCGAACTGTCGGGGGTTGCGATCGAACAACGCGCCACGGTCACGTTGCAGATCGACGTCATCAAGAACTGGAGCTTCGCCTGGCCGCGGCTCGAGACGGAGGCCTTTCTGATGACGATCGGCAGCGCGCGGCCGCTGGAAGATGCGGCGCGGATCGCCTATCGCGAACTGGTGCGCTGGATGGCCGCCGATTACGGCTTCGACGAGATTGATGCCTACATGTTGCTCAGTCAGGCCGGACGCATCCGGCTGGGGAACATGGTCGATCCGAAATACACAATGGGCGCGTCGATCCTGAAAAAATATCTGGTTTCATGATTTTTCGGCAACATCGAGGAGGGTTATTGCAATGAAGGTCAATCGCAGAAAATTCCTGCAGGGAACGGCTGGTACCGTTGCCGCCGGCATGTTCGGATCCAGTGCCTGGGCCGACGAGCCGATCAACGTCGCCAGCATCCACGATCTCTCCGGCGGGCTCGACATCTACGGAAAGCCGATGGTCGATGCGCTCACGCTCGCCGTCGAGGAAGCCAATGCCGCCGGCGGCCTGCTGGGACGGCAGGTCAAGCTGATCAACTACGATACGCAGTCGAACATGCAGCTCTACACGCAGTTCGCGCAGCAGGCGGCGCTGAAGGACAAGGTGGCCGTCGTGCACGGCGGCATCACCTCCGCCTCCCGCGAGGTGATCCGGCCGGTGCTCGACAAGTTCAAGACGTTGTACTTCTACAATACCCAGTACGAAGGCGGCGTCTGCGACCGCAACCAGTTCGACACCGGCGTGACGCCGGCGCAGACCGTCGAAAAGCTCGTGCCCTACGCCATGAAGAAGTGGGGCAAGAAGGTCTATGTCGTCGCGGCCGATTACAACTACGGCCAGATCACCTCGCAATGGGTGAAGAAATACGTCACCGAAAACGGCGGCGAGGTTTCGTCGATCGACTTCTTCCCGCTCGATGTCACCAATTTCGGTCCGACCATCTCCAAGATCCAGGCGGCGAAGCCGGACTTCGTGTGGTCCGCGCTGGTCGGCGGCGCCCATATCTCCTTCTATCGCCAGTGGGCGGCGGCCGGCATGCGCAAGAGCATCCCGATGGCGTCGACCACCTTCGCGGTCGGCAACGAGCACATCGTGCTGTCGCCCGACGAATGCAACGGCATGCTGGTCTGCTACAATTATTTCCAGGACCTGAAGAACAAGACCAACGAGGCCTTCGTCGCCGCCTTCCACAAGCGGTTCGGGGCCGATTACCCGAACGTCACCGAACTCGCCATGGGAACCTACCAGGGCTTCCAGCTCTGGGCGGAGGGCGTCAAGAAGGCCAAGAGCATCGACCGCCTGAAGGTTATCGAGGCGCTCGAAACCGGCATCAGCATCGATGCGCCGTCCGGCAAGGTCACGATCGACCCGCCGACGCATCATTGCGTGCTTGACGTTCACATTGCCGAGGTCAGCGACAAGAAACTCAAGGTGCTGGAAGACTTCGCGCAGCAGAAACCCGCGGACACTGCCGCGGTCTGCAATCTCATCAAGAACCCGACCGACAACCAGCAATACGTGATCAAGATCTAAGAGCCGGCTGGATCTCGCATGCGTTGGGAAAGGTAAACGTGGATTTCGTTGTTCTCCTGGCGATCCAGGTCCTCTATGCGGTTGCCAGCCTGGCGCTGATCAGCGTCGGGCTGGCAATCATCTTCGGCATGATGCGGGTCATCAACCTCGCCCATGGCGAGTTCCTGATGCTCGGCGGCTATGCCGCGATCGTCGCGACGAGCCACGGTGTCAGCATCTGGATTGCGATGCTGGTGGTGGCGCCGGTCGTTGTCGGCCTGATCGGGGTCATCGTCGAAATGACGATCATCCGGTTTCTGTACGGGCGCATGGTCGACACCATGCTCGCGACCTGGGGTCTCAGCCTGTTCCTGGTGGGGCTGACGACCGCGATCTTCGGCAACACCACGGTCGGCATTTCGGCGCCGCTCGGCAGTTTCCAGATCGGCGCCTACCGCACCAGCGGTTACACGCTGTTCGTGATCGCGGTCGCGGTGGTCGTGCTGGGCGGCATCTTCGCGGTGCTGCGCTTTACGCGGCTCGGCCTGATTGCCCGCGGCACCATGCAGAACGCCAACATGGCCGCAGCCCTCGGCGTGAATCCGCCGCGGGTCTATGCCTTCACCTTCGGCATCGGCGCGGCGCTGTCGGGCCTCGCCGGTGCCGTGCTGGCGCCGGTCTCCGGCGTGTTTCCCACCATCGGCGTCGCCTATGTGGCGAAATCCTTCATCACGGTGATCGGAGGCGGTGCTGCGATCCTCTCGGGAACGGTTTCGGCATCGGCGCTGTTCGGCACCATCAACCAGATCGCGACCTTCCTGACGACGCCGGTGTTCGGTGAGGTCGCGTTGCTTGCCGCCGCGATCGTGCTGATCCGCCTGCTGCCGCAGGGGATCACCGGCCGCTTCTTCCGGAGAGGCCTGTGAACGCCCGTACCCTGAATTTTCTCGGCCTCGGACTGGTCGGCATCGTCGGCATCGCCTTTCTGATCCTCACCCCGCGCTTTGCCGAGCTCGATACCGTGCTCGAACTCACGGTCTACATGATCATGGCGGTGCTGGCGCTGAGCCTGGCGCTGATCTGGGGCTATGGCGGCATTCTGTGCTTCGGCCAGTCGGCGTTCTTCGGACTGGGCGCCTATACCTACGCGATCGCCATGTTCAACATCGGCGAAAGCACGGTGCCGTTCCTGCTGGCCATCGCGCTGCCGGCGGCCTTTGCCGCGTTGCTCGGCTATTTCATGTTCTACGGCCGCATCAGCGACGTCTATCTCGGCGTCATCACGCTGACGGTGACGCTGATCCTGTTCAACTCGATCAATTCGACCGCCGGCCCGGAATTCCATATCGGCGCGGCGCGGCTCGGCGGTTTCAACGGCATTCCGGGAATCCCGCCGCTCAACTATCCGGGCAACAAGGCCGCCTCGGTCGATCTGGAAGGCATGTTCTATCTTTCGACCGCGGCATTGCTCCTGACCTATTTCGGACTGCGGTTGCTGCTCGCCAGCCGCTTCGGCCGTATCATCGTCGGCATAAGGGAGAACGAGAGGCGCGCCGAACTGCTCGGATACGACCCGCGCGCCTACAAGCTCGTGACCTTCACCATCGGCGGCGCGCTCGCCGGCTTCGCCGGCTGCCTGTTCGCCAATTGGGGGAATTTCGTCAGTCCGACCATCTTCGGGCTGGCGCAGTCCGCCCAGATCATCATCTGGGTCATCGTCGGCGGACGCGGCACGCTGATCGGTCCGATCATCGGGTGCATCGGCATCCAGTGGCTCACGACGGCGCTCGGCGCCAACCAGCCCAGCGGCTCGGACTGGTGGACGAAGCTGCTGGCCAATGCGCCGTTCATTTTCGGCGTCATCCTGATCGCGTTCGTGCTGCTGGTGCCGAAGGGATTGGTGCCGACGCTCGGCGACCTCGGACAATGGCTGATGCGGGCACGCACACGGCGCGTCGCGGCGAGCCTCGAGCCCAAGCAGGCGGAGGAGGGGTGATGGCCGAGCCGCTGCTGCAAACCCGCGATCTCAGCATGCACTTCGGCGGCGTCAAGGCCGTCCGCAACGTCAACTTCACGCTGGCCGAGGGTGAACTGCGCTGCCTGATAGGTCCGAACGGTGCTGGCAAGAGCACGTTCTTCAAGATGCTCACCGGGCAACTTCAGCCGAGCCTGGGACAGGTGCTGTTCCGCGGCCACGATATTTCCCAGGCCCATGCCCACGAGATCGCCCGGCTCGGCATCGGCATCAAGACCCAGGTGCCGAGCGTGTTCGACGGCTTGAGCGTGCGCGAAAACATCTGGCTGGCGGCGAGCCGCATCCATACTCGTAGCCGCGTCAATGCCGTGGTCGACGAGATGCTGGAGCGCATCGGGCTCACGGCCGCGGCCAACCGCCTCGTTGGCCAGCTCGCCCACGGTCAACGGCAATGGGTCGAGCTCGGCATCGTATTGTCGACGAATCCCGAGCTCATCCTGCTCGACGAACCGGCGGCCGGCATGACGCATGAGGAGGTGAACAAGACCGCCGAGCTCGTGCGCGAGATCAACCGGACCAAGGCTCTCATCGTCGTCGAGCACGACATGCAATTCATCCGCATGATCGCCAAGCAGGTGACGGTGTTCAACCAGGGCAGCGTGCTGGTGGAGGATTCGGTGGAGAATATCCTGCGCAACCCGCTGGTGCGCGACGTCTATCTCGGCAAGCAGGCGGCCGCATGATGCTCAATGTCCAGGGACTGCGCGCGGGCTACGGCCGCATTCCGATCCTCAACGGGGTGAGCTTTAGCGTCAAGATCGGGGAGTTCATCGGAATCCTCGGCCATAACGGCATGGGCAAGACGACGCTGCTCAAGGCGTTGATGGGATTTCTGCCGGCGACCGGCGGCTCGGTCCGCTTCGACGGCGCTGACGTGACGACGGCGGAGCCCTATCAGCGCGCGCGGCTGGGGCTCGGCTACGTGCCGCAGGGGCGCGAGATCTTTCCCGGGCTTACGGTCTACGACAATCTTCGCATGGGCTGCACCAAGCAGACGGGCAGCGAGCAGGAAACCATTGCCGAAGTGCTCGAGGAGTTTCCTCGCCTCAAGCCGCTGCTCGACCGGTCGGGTGGCGCGCTGTCGGGTGGCGAGCAGCAGCTCCTGGCGCTGGCGCGCTGCCTTTGCGGCAAGCCGCGTCTCATCCTACTCGACGAGCCGACCGAGGGCATCCAGCCCTCGATCATCGACGAGATCGTCGACGTCCTGCAGGCCCTGCGCGACAAGAGCGGCCTCACCATGATCCTGGTCGAGCAGAACCTCGAATTCATCGCCGCGCTCTCCAGGCGGATCCTCATCATCCAAAAAGGCGCGATCACCCGGGAATTGCAGCCAGGCGATCTCGCCGATGCAAATCTGGTCGGCGAATTCATCGGAATCACAACGTAAGGCCCAATTCAGCGGGCACGGACAACAGGGAGGACCGACCATGGCAGTCAGACGACCCACTCTCGACCAATTGCGCAGCGTCGCCGAGGATCTCGGCATGCATATGGGCGAAGAGGAACTCAAATCCTACGACGCCCTTATGCAGGGAAACTACGCCGCCTATGACATCGTCGATGCCATGCCGGATTACGTCCCGCCCGTGACCTATCCGCGAACGCCCGGCTATCGTCCTGATGGCGACGAGAACAAGTACAATGCGTGGTACGTCAAGACCACGATCAAGGGCGCGGCAAGCGGCAAGCTCGCCGGCAAGACGGTCGCGCTGAAGGACAATGTCTGCCTCGCCGGCGTGCCCATGATGAACGGCGCCTCGACACTCGAGGGCTATACTCCCGATGTGGATGCCACCATCGTCACGCGCATCCTCGACGCCGGCGGCACCATCATCGGCAAGACGCATTGCGAATATTTCTGCTTCTCCGGCGGCAGCCATACCAATGCGACCGGTCCGGTCCACAATCCCCACAAGATGGGTTACTCGTCGGGCGGTTCTTCTTCCGGCAGCGGCGTCGTGGTTGCGCTAGGCGAGGCCGATATGGCGATCGGCGGCGACCAGGGCGGATCCATCCGCATCCCCTCGTCGTTCTGCGGCATCTACGGCATGAAGGGAACGCATGGCCTCGTTCCCTATACCGGCGTGATGCCGATTGAAATCACGCTCGACCACACCGGGCCGATGACGCGCAACGTGCGCGACAACGCGCTGCTGCTCGAAGTGCTGGCTGGCGCGGACGGCGTCGATCCCAGGCAGATCGCGCCCAAGGTCGCCAATTACACCGAAGCGCTCGCCGGCGGCGTCAAGGGAATGCGCATCGGCATCGTCAGGGAAGGTTTTGGGCTTCCGGTCTCCGAGGCCGATGTCGACGCCAAGGTCATGGCGGGCGCCCAGCTTTTCAAGAAGCTCGGCGCCACCGTCGACGAGATATCGGTGCCGATGCATCTGTTGGGCCCCGCGATCTGGCTGCCGATCGCAGCGGAAGGCGGCACCGAGTTCATGATGAAGGGCAACGGCATGGGGACCAACTGGCGCGGTCTCTACAACACGACGCTGCTGGATGCGCATTCGGCCTGGCGCCATCGCGCCGACGAACTGTCCGACAGCCTGAAGATCACCATGCTGGTCGGCCATTATTTCACCAAGCACTATCGCGGTCATTTCTATTCCAAGGCGCAGAACCTGAACCGCAAGTTGCGCGCCGCCTATGACGCGGCGCTGAACAGTTACGATCTGCTGCTGATGCCGACCTTGCCGATGAAGGCGACACCGATCCCGCCGCCGGATGCGCCCCGCGAACTCTACATCCAGCGCGCCTTCGAAATGGTTCCCAACACCGCACCGTTCAACGCCAGCGGACACCCGGCGATGACGATTCCCTGCGGCATGAGCGGTGGTCTGCCGGTCGGGCTGATGCTGATCGGCAAGTATTACGACGAGCCCACCATCTACCGCGCCGCTGCGGCGTTCGAAGGCGCCGGCGACTGGACCAAGATGTGACCAACGCTGCGGCCTGCCTTAGCGCGGCAGGCCGCTTCATCAGGCGGTATCAGCAACGGAGGCGACGATGGATCTGGGATTGAAGGGCAAGAGCGTCCTGGTGACCGGCGGCAGCAAGGGCATTGGACTTGCGATCGCCGAACTGTTCGCGGCGGAAGGCGCCAATGTCGCGATCTGCGCGCGCAACGCCGACGAGGTCGGCAAGGTCGTGAAGGCGCTCGCCGCGAAGGGCGTCAAGTCGTGGGGCAAGGCGATCGATGTCGCCGATCCCGCGGCCTTGAAGCAATGGATCGAAGGTGCCGCGGCCGAATTCGGCGGCATCGACACGATCGTCTGTAACGTCAGCGCGCTCGCCGTCGGCGACACGCCGGAGACTTGGGAGAAGTCGTTCCGTACCGACATGATGCACACCGTCAATTCGGTGGCGGCGGCGCTTCCCTATCTGGAAAAATCCAAATCGGCTTCCATCGTGATCGTCTCCAGCGTGTCCGGGTTCGAGGTGGATTTCGCCGCCGGCTCCTACGGCGCGTTCAAGGCGGCGCTGATCCATTACTCCAAGGGATTGAGCAACCAGCTGATCGGCAAGGGCATCCGCGCCAACGTGGTATCTCCCGGCAATACCTATTTCGAGGGCGGCATCTGGCAAAATATCGAGCAGGGCATGCCCGATCTCTACAAGACAGCGATGTCGCTGAATCCGACCGGACGCATGGGCACGCCGCAGGAAGTCGCCGCCGGCGTCGTGTTCCTCGCGAGCCCGGTGGCGAGCCGCATTTCCGGCACCAACCTCATTATCGACGGTGCTCTCACCAAGGCCGTCTAGCGCATCCGCCGCGGGCCCGGCGGACACAGGCAGACGCATCGCCGGATACCTGTGCCGGCGAGAGGAGATCGATTGCCTCGGCCAAGGCGATTTGAGTTTCCCGCAATCTGACGTATGGTCGCTCAAATCTCACTACAAATTGGTGTACGTCAGGCTCATGATTTTTAGCGAAAATACCGCCGCCCCATGGCGTGTGGGCGTGCTGTTCTCCCAGACCGGGGTTACTTCCAGCGTCGAGCAGTCACAGCTGAATGCGACGCTCCTTGCGATCGAGGAAATCAATTCCAGCGGAGGGGTGCTCGATCGCATGGTCGAGCCGGTCATTTATGATCCGGCGTCCGATCCGAAGCAGTTTCGCAGCCTGGCCGAACGTCTGCTCGAGCTGGATCGCATAAGGTTGCTGTTCGGCTGCTATATGTCGAGCACCCGCAAGGCGGTCTTGCCGGTTGTCGAAAGTCACCGCGGTCTGCTGTTCTATCCGACGCTCTATGAGGGTTTCGAATATTCGCGGCACTGCATCTACACGGGTGCCGCGCCGAACCAGAATTCGTTGCAGCTTGCGAGATTCCTGCTTTCCACCTATGGCAACCGCTTTCTGCTGGTGGGATCGAATTACATCTATCCCTACGAATCCAACCGCCTGATGGCCGATTTCGTGGCGCAAGGCCACGGCGAGATCCTGGACGAGATCTATGTTCCGCTCGAGGCGGACAGCCGGGATTTCGACGGGGTCATCACCCGGATCAAGAAGACGTCTCCCGACGTCATCTTTTCGACCGTGGTCGGGCGCGGCACCTCGGTGTTTTACGAGGCCTATCGCAAGGCCGGGTTCGATCCGGCGAAGATGCCGATCGCGAGCCTCACCACCAGCGAAGCGGAAGTAGCGGAAATGCATCGCGAGGCCGCTGAAGGCCATATCACGGCCGCGCCGTTCTTCGAGACCTCGTCATCGGCTTCCGCGCGCCGTTTCGTGGAAAGCTTCAAGCGCAAATACGGTCCGGATGCGCCGGTCCCCGCGGCCGCGGAAGCTGCCTATTTCCAGGTTCATCTGGCGATGCGCGCGCTGGCGCGCTGCGGATCCGACGATCCGGAGCGGGTGCTGAAGGAACTGCGCGACTCGGAATTTGACGCGCCGCAGGGCAGGGTCAGGATCGACCCTGAAAACAACCATACCTATTTGTGGCCGCGGATCGCGCGGCTGGACAAGTTCGGCCGGTTCCAGACGGTCTGGAATCCCGGAGTTCGGATCAAGCCGGACCCCTACTGTGTCGTACAGAGCCTTGACGACTGGTCGGTCGATGACCTTCAGACGGTCAGCCACTGAGGTTCTGAGCGGGGGAGCAGACGGTGGCGATCCAAATCCTTCGCGATCTTCGCGGCCTCCGGGTCATGGTCGTCCATCCTCCGGACAACGAGCGCGTCAGGCTGATCGAGCATCTTCGCCGCATCGGCTGCATGGTCGAAATGCAATGGCCGGTTCCCGAATGCTGGTCCGACGGCTGCGACGTGATGCTGCTGGCCGTCGAACATGACGTCCGAAGCGACATTCAGCGCCTTCTGAAGTCGAACGACGGAACGCGGCCGACGCTGATCGCCGTCGTCGGCTACGAGGACCCGAGCACGCTCCAGTTAGTGCTGGAAGCGGGCGCGGTCGCCGTCATCGAGCGCCCGATCCGCCCCTTCGGCCTGCTTACCAATTTGACGATCGCGCGCAGCATCTGGCTCGAGAAGCGCGAGACCGAAAAGCGGATCCGGAAACTGGAGCGCAAGCTGTCGGGCATCCAGCGCATCCAGAAGGCGAAGGCGATCCTGATGGACGGCCAGGGATTGAGCGAAGCCGACGCTTACGAAAGCATCCGTCGCCAGGCGATGGCGAAGCGTCTGTCGATGGACGACATGGCGGCCGCGATCATTCACGCAAATGAGGTCTTGCAGTACCGCGCAAAAGATGTTTAGTTTTTGCTATTGCGGTGGGACGAGGTAGTTCTGATCGCAGTTTTCGCCGGATCACCGAGGATGTTGGTCCGGCATGGCTAGGTAAGCCCGAGAGGTCCGCGAGGATCTGTCGGGCTTTTTTGTTTTGGCGACCGGAAGTCGGCACGGATCTGATCGGTCCGCTGGCCTCGGGGGAATCTTTGAATTTTTTTGGCTCGAAACAGCGCGCTCTGGCGTGAACGGAACCGGCTGGCCTGAATACAGGCAGCCATTAGGGGAGAGTGTCACTATGTCGATTGATCGGCGTGAGTTTTTGAAAAGCAGCCTGCTTGCGACAACGGGGGCGATCGCATCGCCTTACATTGTCAGCAGTCCGGTGCGTGCCGCGGGCACGGTGAATGTGGGCGTCCTGTTTTCGCTGACCGGCGGTCTCTCGATCATCGAAAAATCGCTGCATGATGCGACGCTGATGGCGATCAGCGAGATCAATGCGGCCGGTGGAGCCAAGGGCATGAAGATCAATGCCATCGTCGAGGACGGCGCGTCGGATCCCAAGACCTACAACGAAAAAGCCTCGAAGCTGGTGATCCAGGATCGCGTACCGACGGTGTTCGGCTCGTACACTTCCGCGAGCCGCAAGGCCGTGCTTCCGGTGTTCGAGAAGCGCAACAATCTGTATTTCTATCCAACCTACTACGAAGGTTTCGAGTGCTCCAAGAACGTCGTCTATACCGGCGCCGTGCCGAACCAGCAGCTCTCGAATTTCATCCCCTGGATCATCAAGACGTTGGGCAAGAAGAAATTCTTCATCGTCGGATCGAACTACATCTATCCGCGCGAGATGGCGAAGGTTTCGAAGATCCTGATCGAGAAGAACGGCGGCGAGTGGATCGCGGACGAATATCTCGAACTCGGCCACTCGGAATGGGGCTCCATGGTCAACAAGATCAAGTCCTCCGGCTGCGACGTCGTGCTGTCGAACGTCGTCGGCGATTCCGTCGTCGCATTCTATCGCGAGTACAAGAACCAGGGACTGACCCACGACAAATTGCCGATCTGCGCCACCGTCACCTCCGAAATCGAAATCGCCGCGATGGGTCCGGAATACGCGGTAGGGAGCTACACTTCGTTCCCGTACTTCCAGGCCATCGATACCGACCGCAACAAGGCGTTCGTCGAACGCTATCGCGCCTTCGTCAAGGATCCGAAGGCGGTGACGCATCACGCGCTGGAGTCGTCCTACTTTCAGGTCTTCCTGTGGAAGCAGGCGGTCGAGAAGGCGGCCGAGATCACGCCGGTCGCGATCAGGGAGGCGGTGAAGGGGCAGGAATTCGATGCCCCGAACGGTCATGTGAAAATCGACTCGGACAATCTTCATACCTACCTGACGCCCCGCATCGCGCAGTGGCAGGCGGACGGACAGGGCAAGATCATCGATGCCTACAAGGAGCCGACCATTCCGCTTCCCTACGTGGCCTACGGCGAAACAGAGAAGAACCTGTTCTGCACCGCCAAGGGTCTCGATACGTCAAAGCTGAAAATCTGAACTCGACGTCAGAACCGCCTGCCGCGCCTTGGCGCGGTAGGCGTGACGATGGGGTTATCCGGAATGCTTGAAGTCCTGTTTATCGGCCTGAGCCTCGGCTCGATCCTGCTGCTGGTGGCGCTGGGTCTGGCCATCACCTACGGCGCGATGGGCGTCATCAACATGGCCCATGGCGAGATGGTCATGATCGGCGCCTACGTTACGGTGCTCACGGGCATCTATCTCGGCGCGAATATCTTCGTGGCCATCCCGCTCGCCTTCATCGTGACGGCGCTGATCGGGCTCGCCATCGAGCGCGTCATCGTGCGCCGCCTGTACGGCCGCCTGCTCGACACCCTGCTGGCCACTTGGGGCATCGCGATCCTGATCCAGCAGGCGGTGCGGCTCGAACTGGGGCTGTCGTTCTTCGGCATCCATATCGCAGGCCTGGGGCCCGGGCTGCAGAACGTCAGCGTCCCCGACGTGTTGCAGGGAACCCTGATGCTTGGTGGCGTGGAGATCAACCGCTATCGCGCCTTCATCATCGTCGTGACGGTGGTGCTGACGGCGCTCTCCTGGCTGATCATGTACCGGACGCCGTTCGGCACCCAGGTGCGCGCGATCATTCGCAACCCGAAAATGGCCGAAGCCTGCGGCATCGACGTTGCGCGCGTCAACGCGCTGACCTTCGCGCTCGGCTCCGGCCTTGCGGGCGTCGCCGGCGTGATGATGTCCGGCTTCAAGACCGTCTTCCCCGATATGGGTACGCCGATGGTGGTGGACGGCTTCATGGTCGTGGTGATGGGAGGCGTCGGCAGCCTGCTCGGGTCGGTGTTTTCGGCTGGCATCCTCGGCGAGATCAACGGGCTGGTGGCGGCCGGCACCAACGACATCCTGGCGAGGGCCGTGGTGTTCGGGGTGGTGATCATGATCATCATCCTGAAGCCCAAGGGCCTGTTTTCGCTCAAGGGGCGCTGAAGCGATGTCCGACAAGCGCCGCGTCGAAATAGCGATCTATCTGGCGTTCTTCGCGCTGATCATGTGCGCGCCATTGCTGCTCGATCCGTTCTGGCTCAACCGCATCGCCAAATACCTGGTGTTCGGCATGCTCGGCGTCGCGGTGGCGCTGTCGTGGGGCTATGCCGGCATTCTCAATCTCGGCCAGGGCCTCTTCTTCGGCGGCGGAGCCTACATGCTGGCGATGTCGCTGAAGCTTGCCAGCCAGACCAGCCTGCAGCAAGGCTCGGACAAGCCGGTGCCGGACTTCATGCTGTGGAACGCCGAGCCGGGCGCGCCAACCGAATTGTGCTGCATCAACAAGGCGTCGTTCCTGTGGCTTCCGTTCCAG
Source organism: uncultured Alphaproteobacteria bacterium (assembly GCA_963831585.1). Classification (GTDB taxonomy): domain Bacteria; phylum Pseudomonadota; class Alphaproteobacteria; order Rhizobiales; family Xanthobacteraceae; genus Bradyrhizobium. The sequence continues at coordinate 143,437 of CAWHRA010000034.1, forward strand.
TCCCAATGGTTCGGCGTCGTCATGGGGGTGGTGCTGCCGGTGGCGCTCGCCACGATCATCGGAACCATCGTGTTTCGAAAGCGCATCGCGGGCGTGTTCGTGTCGATCATCACGCTGGCGCTGGTGCTGCTGGTGCGGCTCGTTGTCATCGACGCGCAGCCCATCACCAACGGCTTCAACGGGCTGACCGATCTTGGATGGTTCAAGGTCGGCGGGTTCGAATTCGATCCCTACATCGTCCCGACCTATTACTTCATCGCCATCGCACTCTGCCTCGTCCTCGCCGGCGCGCGCGTGTTGATCGAAACCCGGGCCGGTCTGATCCTGCAGGCGATACGCGACGACCAGAACCGCGCCCGCTATCTGGGCTTCGACGTGCCGCTCTATCAGACGTTCTTCTTCGCGGTATCGGCGGGAATCGCGGGGCTCGCCGGGATGTTCTACGTCGTGATCTCGGAGTTCGCCTCGCCCACCTTCATGGATCTCAGTTTCTCCATCACGATGGTGGTCTGGGCCGCCGTCGGCGGCCGCTCGTCCATCCTCGGCGCCTGCATCGGGGCCATCGTGATCAACATGATCTCGGCCACCGTCAGCGAGACCGAAGGTTTCGCCGAGGCGTGGAAGGTCATCATCGGCCTGATCTTCGTTCTCGTCGTCCTGTATCTGCCGCGCGGCTTCGCAGGGCTTGCCCATGATCTGGTCGATCGGCTCCTGATGCGCCGCAAGACGCCGGCGCAGCAGAAAGTCGGGGTTTCCGATGCCTCGCAACTGGCGGAGTGAATGAGATGGCCGAGATCGTGCTGACCATCGATGGGCTCGGGGTCGACTTCGGCGGCTTCAAGGCCGTCAACGGCGTGTCGCTGACCATCGAGGAAGGCGAACTGCGGGTGCTGCTCGGCGCCAACGGCGCCGGCAAGACCACGCTGATGGACCTGATCTCCGGCAAGACCAAGTGCACCGAGGGGCGGGTGTTCCTGAACGACACCGACATTACCAATTGGGAAGAGCACAAGATCGCGCGCGCCGGCGTCGGGCGAAAGTTCCAGATTCCGAGCGTGTTCAAGGACCTTACCGTTCGCCGTAATCTGGAGGTCGCGAGCTGCCGGAATCCAGGCGTGCTGGCGAACCTGCGTTTCGGTTTTGACAAGGCGGCCGAGCAGGACGTCGACCGGGTGCTCGAGTTGATCGGCCTGACCGAGGAAGCCAACCGGCTGGCCGCCTATCTCAGCCATGGCCAGACCCAGTGGCTCGAACTCGGGCTTCTGATCACCCAGAATCCGAAGGTGATCCTGCTCGATGAGCCGACCGCGGGCATGACGCAGGCCGAAACCCACAAGACGTCGCGGATCGTCAACAGCCTCAAGGGCAAGCACACGCTGATCGTCGTCGAGCACGACATGGCGTTCGTGCGCGAGATTGCCGAACGCATCACGGTGCTTCACCTCGGGGCGGTTCTCGCCGAGGGCAATGTCGAGCAGATCGAGACCGATCCCAGGGTGCGCGAAGCCTATCTCGGATCGAAGGGGATCGGCTGATGCTCAAGCTGACCAATGTCGACAGCTATTACGACCGCAGCCACATCCTGCACGCGGTGTGCCTGGATATTCCGATCGGGAAAACCACGGCCGTTCTCGGCCGCAACGGCACCGGAAAGACCACGCTGCTGAAAACACTGATGGGCCTGACCGACCGGATGGAAGGGCAGATCAACCTCGACGGCGCTGAAATCGGCAAGGAGCCGACCTTCCGCCGCGCCCGGGCCGGGATCGCCTATGTTCCGCAAGGCCGCGAGATCATTCCGGACTTCAGCATCCGGGAAAACATCCTGATGGGCGCGTTTGCGCGCAACGATGGCAAGCGGGAAATTCCGGAGCTGGTGCCGGAGCTGTTCCCCTACCTGATGGACAATCTCGAACGCCCCGGCGGCGTTCTTTCCGGCGGCCAGCAGCAGCAGCTCGCGATCGCCCGCGCGCTTGCCGCAGATCCCAGGATCATCCTGCTGGACGAACCGAACGAAGGCATCCAGCCGTCCATCGTCGAAGAAATCGAAGCCATCATCATCAGGCTCAACCGGGAAGTGGGCCTGACGGTCGTCCTGGTCGAGCAGAACGTCATGTTCGCGCGCCAGGCGTCCCACTGCTTTGCCATGATGGAGAAGGGGCGGATCGTGGCCGCCGGCGCAATTTCCGAACTCAGCGATGAAATGGTCCACCGGCATATGGCGGTGTGATGGGGACCATCGCGGGGTTCAACCTGAAGAGCGACGTGAAAGAGAAGTTACAGCAGTCAACCAAGCAAGGAGAGCACTATGCTGCACGGCGATATCTCATCGAGCAATGACACGGTCGGCGTCGCCGTCGTGAACTACAAGATGCCTCGTCTTCACACCAAGGCCGAGGTGTTGGCCAACGCCAAAAAGATCGCCGACATGGTCGTCGGCATGAAGACCGGCCTGCCGGGCATGGATCTCGTGATCTTCCCGGAATATTCCACCCACGGGATCATGTACGATTCCAAGGAGATGTATGAAACGGCCTCGGTCGTGCCCGGCGAGGAGACGGAGATTTTCGCGGAAGCCTGCCGCAAGGCGAAGGTCTGGGGCGTGTTCTCGCTCACCGGCGAACGTCACGAGGAGCATCCGAAGAAGGCGCCCTACAACACCCTCATCCTGATGAACGACAAGGGCGAGGTGGTGCAGAAATATCGCAAGATCATGCCGTGGGTGCCGATCGAAGGCTGGTATCCCGGCAACTGCACCTACGTCTCCGATGGGCCGAAGGGTCTCAAGGTTTCGTTGATCATCTGCGATGACGGCAACTATCCGGAAATCTGGCGCGACTGCGCGATGAAGGGTGCGGAGCTCATCGTGCGCTGCCAGGGCTACATGTATCCGGCCAAGGACCAGCAGGTCATCATGGCCAAGGCGATGGCTTGGGCGAACAACACCTATGTAGCCGTCGCCAACGCCGCCGGCTTCGACGGCGTCTATTCCTATTTCGGCCATTCGGCGATCATCGGCTTTGACGGCCGCACGCTCGGCGAATGCGGCGAAGAGGACTACGGCATCCAGTACGCCCAGCTCTCCAAGTCGCTGATCCGCGACGCGCGCAAGAACGGCCAGTCGGAAAACCATCTCTTCAAGCTGGTGCACCGCGGCTACACGGGGTTGATCAATTCCGGCGAAGGCGACCGCGGTGTCGCGGCGTGTCCTTACGAGTTCTACAACAAATGGATCGCCGACCCGGAAGGCACCCGCGAAATGGTGGAGGGGTTCACACGAAAAGCCGTCGGAACCGAGGAAGCTCCGATCGAGGGCATTCCCAACAAGGTGGCCGCCCATCGCTAGGTCGGAAGTCGAAACGCCACGCCGGCTCAGTTTGGCCGGCGTGGCGATTTCAACGGTGCGGCAGCACGTCTAACGTGAAAGGGGTGGGGCAGCGATGCTGCGCATCGATCGTGTCTTGGGCAGTCGCCTGGAATCGGCGTTCTCGGAGGAAATTCATCGCCTGGAAAATGGCGGCGCGGTCGATGTGGTCAACATCCCCGTCGCCGATCTGGCGCGCCGCCGGCTGCTGGCGACGACGCGCGCGGGCGAAGAACTGGCCATCGCTTTGCCGCGTCATCAGAAGCTATTCGACGGCGCCGTGCTTTTGATGGATAGCAAGCGCGCGATCGTGGTTCGCGCGGCCACCGAGCGATGGATGCGCCTCGAGCCCCGCTCGATCGGGGACGCGGTTGAACTGGGGTACCAGGCCGGAAATCTTCACTGGCGCGTCCGATTCGAGGGGGAAGCGTTGTTTGTCGCGCTGGAAGGCCAGCCGGAAGACTACATTGCTCGTCTCGGTGAAATGATTTCCGCGCGCCGCGTCAGCGTCAGCATTTTGGACGAAGAGCAGCGCGATGCTGCGGCTGGCTGGGCGTCTGGCGCGATCTAGCGCCGCGCCAGACGGAAATAAAGTTCGGACAGCCTCGCCGGCAGATCCTCGACGCGCGGCACCAGCATGGTGTTGCCGCGTCCGAAGATACGCACCGCCGAATTCATGGCGCTCGATCCCAGCACCACGCCGAAGCCGTCGATGCCGCGCGCCCGCAATCCCACCGCGGCGCGGCGCGCGTCTTCGACCAGATCGAGCGGGTCGGCAACGTCGATGTCGGACGGTTCGCCATCGGTCAGGACGATGACGAGTTTACGGAAACTTCTCGCATGACTGATCAGTTCGCCGGCATGGCGGAGCGCGGTGCCGAGCCGCGTCGACAGACCTGACGACAGCGCGGCCAGCCGCCCGACGCAGGCGCGGTCATAGGGTTCGTCGAAGGCCTTGACGGTCGTCATCTCGACGTCATCGCGCCCGTTCGAGGCGAACGCCAGCATGCTGAAGGGATCGCCGAGCGCGCTCATGGCTTCGGCGAGAACCGCGACCGCGAGGCGCTCGACCTCGAGAATGGAGGTGCCGGAGGCGAGACGATCGCGCGTCGATTCGGAAATATCCAGCAGCAGCAGGACCGCGAGATCGCGGTGCTTCGAGGTGGTCGCGCGAAATACCCTGGGGTCCGGCTCCTGCCGCAGGCGCAGCGCGATCCCTGTTTCGATCACGGCATCGAGGTCGAGATCGTGGCCGTCGAGCTGGCGCTTCAAGCGGATCGTGCGTCCGACGCGGACGCTGCGCACCAGCCGCCGGATCCGGTTGCGCAGCACGTCGGCGCGGTCGAGCGCCTCTTCCACCAGTCGCGGGTTGCCGGGCCGGGCGGGGACCTCACGCACCGTCGTCCATTCCGGCCGCTCGACGCCATGCGCGCGATCCCATTCCGGATATTTCGCGACCACGACGCCGCGCTGATCCGCCTTCACCGGCCGCGCGCGACCGGCGCTGCCCTTGTCTTCAAGCTGATCGTGACTGCGGTCCTGGTCCGGCTTCTCCTGCTGCTCCAGGCGTACCGCATCGACCGCAAGCTCGAGCAGTTCGCCCGAGGAGGGGGCGTCCTCGCCGAAATCCCAGAGCCCAAGACCGTCATCGCGATAGAACGGCTCCACGACGTAGGTCTTGGCGTTGAATTGAACCCGCATCTGGCCGAGATCGTTGCCGAGCAGCATGCCGATCTCGCGGCTGATCGAGGGGTCCTGCAGCCGTGGCAGCCGCGCCTCGAACATCTCGCGTCCTTTGGCGACAAAACTGTCGTCGTCCTCGCAGGCAGGATCGAACAGGGCCCGCGCCAGCCGCGCGAGCAGGGTTGGGGCGGTTGCGACGCCGGCCGGCACGGCGATATGGTAGGGTGACCAGAGCTTGCGCAATCCCGGCAGCTGGCGCATCGCCAGCAGCTCGATGCGGGCGTCCTCGATCAAGGTGACGAGCGCGACCTGAAGCGGCTTCAGGCTGCCGACGGGGAATTTGGCGCTACCGAACACGAGATGCGCCTGGGCATGCGCTGCCGCGGCTCTATATAAAGTGTATGCGGCCTCACCCTGCACGCCGCGATATATTTCCGGCAGGCGGATCAGCGGGCCCGCGATTCCGGCCCGGCGTTGCGGGGCCTGGCCGGTGTCGCCCGCGAAACTGCGCAACAGGGGCGGGCGGCCCCACAATGAAGTCACGAACGCCTTGGTCTGGTGCTCGGTTTCGGCAAATCCGATGCCGGCGGTGGCGCGCGCCACCAGCCGTTGCGCCAGCTCATCCTGCAGCGTGAAAAATTTCAGCCGTTTGCGTCCGTCGCTCCCCGCGAGTTTCAACCCGGCCGCTACGAAACTCTCGAACGCGTTGATATTGCCTGCCGCGAGAATTTCTCCCATGCGCGAGGCCGCCGCCTCCACGGATTCCGGCGCCTGCAGCGCGAGGTCGTCCATGGTGTGCCACCAGCGCGCCAGGCCGGCGCCGATGCCCAGAATTCGGCGTGCGATGGCGACGGCGACAAGCGTCGCGGCCGCGGCCTGCGCGCCGGCGTTGCGGCAAATATTGGCTGCGGTATGCGCGGCCACGATCAGTGGCGCGATGCCTTCCTCGGTCGGCTGGTTACGGCTGCTCTCCCAGAACGCGACCAGGCAGGAAGGGCCGGCGTTGACATCGGCAAGCGCGAGCACGCCGCCCGCCCAGCCTTCGAGTTCGTCGGCGTCAAAACGCGCCGCGAGGTCGTCCCAGGCGGTGCGGAACAGCGGCCGCAGCGCCTCGCGCTGCCGCATCAGCAAATGGACGCGGCGGACCGCGCCGTCCGGCACGGCCGGGACGACGCGCAACGATCCCGATCGGAGCGCCGCACTCACGGGATACAGGCCTCGATCGCCGCACTCAGCGCTTCGCGGATGTCCTGGTTGTCGGTGATCGGCAGAACGATGCTCGAACGGACCGCGGCTTCGAGCGGCAGCCCGGCGCGCACCAGCCGCCCGGCATGGATCAGCATCCGGGTCGAGGCGCCTTCATCGAGCCCGTGGCCCTGAAGATTGCGGGATCGTTCCGCGATGGCGACCAGCGTTCCCGCCAGTTCGACATCGGTCCCGGCCTCGCGCGCCACGATCGCGGCTTCGACGGCCGGCGAGGGATAATCGAAATCGATCGCCAGGAAGCGCTGCTTGGTGGATTCCTTCAGATCCTTCACCGCGCTCTGGTAGCCGGGGTTGTAGGAGATCGTGAGTTGGAAATCGGGATGGGCCGGCACGATCTCGTTGTGCTTTTCCAGCGGCAGGATGCGCCGTGCATCGGTCAGCGGATGGATCACGACGGTTGTGTCCTGACGGGCCTCGACGATCTCATCGAGGTAGCAGATCGCGCCGAATCTCACCGCCATCGTCAGCGGGCCGTCGTGCCAGACGGTGCCATCAGGCTCCAGCAGATAGCGGCCGGCAAGGTCGGACGCCGTCATGTCCTCGTGCGCGGCAACCGTGATCAGCGGCTTGGCCAGACGCCACGCCATGTGTTCGACAAAGCGGGTCTTGCCGCAGCCGGTCGGCCCCTTCAGCATCACGGGCAGACGCTCGGTGAAGGCGGCCTCGAACACCGCGATTTCATCGCCGACGGGTTGATAATAGGGTTCGGACAGGATCCGGTAGGCATCGAGGTTCATGCGCATCTCCACGGGACGTGTGCGTGGGGAGACCGCCTGTCGATGTGAAGACCTCCGCCCCTCCGCGAGTGGGGTTCGGCAAGCATCGCCATATGCCGCGCCACAGCCTCGGAGCGCGCAGTCAGGCGTTCCGGGAACGCCTCAGCCGTCATTAGACCGCCAATCCCAGTTTTGCACAAGGGACATGTGAATCGGGGTTGGGCTGCAAAAATGGGCTTTCGGTACGCTCTTTCCGGAGGCGCGCGGGCGCTTGACTCGCCGGTAGCCATCCTCTTCTCTGCCCGCATCCACCCGCCTGGCGCGGTCAGAAAAAGAAAGAAAAAAATTGGGAGCGGAACGAAAGATATCGCCGACGCATGAGTCGCCCTATCGCGGCTTGCGCGTTCTCGATTTCGGGCAGGGGATCGCATCGCCTTATTGCGCCATGCTGCTCGGTGTTTACGGTGCCGAAGTCATCAAGGTCGAGCCGCCGGAGGGCGACTGGTCGCGCTATCTGGGAACGACCCACGGAAGCCATACGGCGTTGTCGGCCGTCTACAACCGCGGCAAGCGCAGCCTGTGCCTCGATCTGAAGCACAGTGAGGGAATAGCGATCGCCAAACGGCTGGCCCGGGATTGCGACGTGCTGATCGAGGGCTTCCGGCCCGGCGTCGCCGCGCGGTTGGGGCTTGGCTATGAGGAACTCTCCCGCGACAATCCCGGCCTCATCTACCTCTCGGTATCAGGCTTCGGGCAACAGGGTCCTTACGCGAAGCGCCCGGGCTCGGATTCGGTCGCCCAGGCGTTCTCCGGCCTGGTGTCGGTCAATGTCGGCAACGACAAGACGCCGCACCGGGTGGGCACGACCATCTCCGACGTTGCAACCGGGGTCTACGCCTTCCAGGCCATCGCAACCGCTTTGTTCGCGCGGGCGACAGTTGGCACCGGACGCTGGATCGATGTCAGCCTGACGCAGTCGACGGCCGCCCTGCTTGGCCACAAGGTCGCCGAATATGTTCTGGAAGGCGGCGCCCCGCGCGCCCTCAACGTGCCGGCAGGCTCCTATCAAACCAAAGATGGCTGGCTGATGGTCACGCTGGTGAACGAGCCGCAGTACAAGCGCCTTTGCGCGGCGATCGGGCGTGAGGATCTGGCCAGCGATATCAGGTTTTCGGATTTTGCCAGGCGCGCGGACTCGGCAGATGCGCTGATCCCGCAGATGCGCGAGATTTTCCAGACCCGGTCGAGCGATGCATGGCTTGAGAGACTGCATGCGGCTGATATCATCGCCGAGCGCATCCTTACGCCCGGCGACTGGCTGCACAATGTCCATGTCGAGGCGACCAATGGCGCGGTCCGCCAGGATACGCCGGGCGTCGGGGTGGTCTACGCGCCGCGCACGCCGGGCATTGCCGGCCTTACCGAGGACCAACTGTGCCCCGCGCCGGATATCGGCGCGGACAGCCGCGCGGTGCTTCTGGATGCCGGCTTCGAACCCGGCGCCATCGACGATTTGATCAGGACCGGCGCCGTGCGCACGCCGGTACGCTAGGTCCAACCAGGCGGAGACAAGGCGTCATGGCTGCTGAGCTCGTTCACTATGCCGTCTCGGATGCGATCGCGGAGATCACGCTCGACCGCGCGCCGGTCAATGCGCTGAGCATGCCGTTGATCGATGCATTGCTGGAGGCGCTGGCGAAAGCGAGGGACGACGAGGCGGTGCGCGCCGTCGTCATTGCCAGCGCCCACAAGGTATTCTGCGCCGGGCTCGATCTCGACATCATCAGGGGCAAGCGGGGGATCGACGCCAAGCTGTTCCTCGAGCGGCTCTATTTCGCGCTCAACGACATCCAGTACCGGATGGGCAAGCCGACCATCGCGGCGATCGACGGCCCGGTGCGGGCCGGCGGCATGACGATTGCGATATCCTGCGACATGATCATTGCCGGCGACGCCGCCACCTTCGGCTATCCCGAGATCGACGTGGGACTGATCCCGGCCCTGCATTTCGTGCAATTGCCGCGGCTGGTCGGCAAACACCAGGCGTTCGGTCCGCTGTTTCTGGGTGATCCATTCGACGCCGCGACGGCGTTTCGCATGGGGCTTGTCAGCGAAGTCGTGCCGAAGGGAACGGCGCGCGATCGTGCGCGGGCCATCGCGCGGCGTTTTGCGGAGAAGTCGCCGATCGTCATGAAGATCGGCCGCGACGCCCTCATGCGGGCGTTCGATGCGGATTATCGCCGCGCGATCGAAAACGCCGCCGAGAGCTTCGCGCTGGTCGCGACGACGCGGGATTGTCAGGAAGGGCTTGATGCCTTCGTCGAAAAGCGGCCGCCGAAATATACCGGACGCTGACGACGAACGGTCAATCGACAGCAACCAACACCTGGAAAGGGGGAAATCATGGCAGGATTATATTTCGAGGAATTCGAGGTCGGCCGGGAATATCATCACGAATTCAGCCGGACCGTCACCGAGATGGACAATACCATGTTCAGCCTGCTGACGATGAACCCGCAGCCGCTGCATATCGACGCGCATTTCTCGGAAACCACGGAATTCGGACAGCGGCTGTTCAACAGCCTCTACACGCTCGGGATCATGATCGGCATGAGCGTGTACGACACCACGCTTGGCACCACGATCGGCAATCTCGGCATGACCGACGTCAGGTTTCCGAAGCCGGTGTTTCATGGGGATACGCTGAAAGCCCATACCAAAATCATCTCCAAGCGCATCAGCAAATCGCGGCCGACGCAGGGCATCGTCGAGTTCGAGCACACCGCGACCAACCAGCGCGGCGAGGTGGTCGCAAGCTGCCGCCGAACCGGGCTGATGCACTGCAAACCGCAAGCGAAGGTGTGAGGCGATGCGATCCTTCCTGTTCGTTCCCGGCGACAGTGTCCGCAAGTTCGAGAGCGCGAAGAAGACCGCCGCCGACGCCTTGATCCTCGATCTCGAGGATTCGATCGCGCCGGACCAGAAGGTGGTCGCGCGCGGCATCACCCGCGGGATGCTCGACGCGCGCAAACCGAACCAGAAGATGTACATCCGCGTCAACGCGCTCGATACCGGCCTGACGCTCGGCGACCTTGCCGCCGTGATGCCGGGCCGGCCCGACGGCATCGTCCTGCCGAAATGCGCCGGTGCCGCCGACGTCAACCATCTGGCCCTTTATCTCGATGCGTTCGAGGCGGCCTCCAGTCTGGAGCAGGGCAGCACGCGCATCGTCGTCGTTGCGACGGAGACGGCGCGGGCGGTTACAAAGCTGCTCGATTTCGAGGGCGCGAGCCCGCGGCTGTGGGGCATGATGTGGGGCGCCGAGGATCTCGCGGCCTCGCTAGGCGCCTCGCGCAACCGGACCGCGGGCCGCTTTCACGGTCCATTCCTGCTGGCGCGCGACCTCTGTCTGATCAGCGCCGCCGCCGCCGGCGTCGTCGCGATCGACACCATCGCCACCGATATCGACGATCTGGTCGCGCTCCGGGAAGAGGCGATTGCCGCCCGGCATGACGGGTTTCTATCGAAGGCCGTCATTCATCCCAAGCACGTCGACGTCGTCAACGCGGCCTTCATGCCGACGGATGAGGAAATCGCGTGGTCCGAGCGCGTCATAAAAGCCTTCGACGACAATCCCGATACCGGCGTCGTCAAGCTGGACGGCAAGATGCTCGACAGACCGCACCTCCGTGCGGCTGTTAAAATCCTTGCGCAGGCGAAACGGTAGAACGTTCCAGTCATCCGTGGCCTCTTCCTTCGAGACGCATCGCGTTGCGATGCTCCTCAGGATGAGGCTCGAACTCCAGGACCCTCATGGTGAGGAGCACGGCAATGCCGTGCGTTTCGAACAACAGGCCGATCAATCCGCTGGATCGGCCTCGACCATCGCGCCATCCGCGATCAGCGCCTCGATCTCACTGTCCGAAAAGCCGGCTTCGCGAAGGATGGCGCCGCCATGTTCGCCGAGACGGGGCGGGTATTGGCGGATCGAGGGCGGCGTCCTGCTCCAGGTCGCCGCCGGTCCGGCGACGCGGAGCGGGCCTTCGGTCGGATGGTCGATGGATTGCAGCAGGCCGACCGCGGCGAGATGCGGATCGTCGATCAGGCTGTCGAGGTCGTGCAGCGGCGCATGGGGAATATCGGCCTCCTCGAACAGCCGCATCCATTCGGCCGTCGTGCGGGTTTTCATGACATCGGAAAACCAGCCATAGACGAAGTCGTAATTGTTTGTCCGCGAGGTGATGCTGTTGAGCCGGGGATCACGATCGCCTTTGTTGTCCTGGCCGATCGACCGGAAAAACGTGCTCCACTGCTTGTCGTTATAGACCAGCGCGCAGATGTAGCCGTCGCTGGTCTGGTAGGGCCGGCGATCCGGCGACAGCAGCCGGGAATAACCTGATGGTCCGACCGGCGGCTCGAAGCTGCGCCCGGACATGTGATCGCCCAGCACGAACTGTGCCATGGTCTCGAACATCGGAATCTCGATCGACTGTCCTTCGCCGGTGCGGTCGCGGTGCAGCAGCGCGGCCAGGATCGCATGCGTGGCATTGAGCCCGACAATGCGGTCGGCGATCGTCGCCGGCGAGAATCGCGGCTCGCCGGTGATCTTTCCGGTCAGCGCCGGCAACGCCGTCATGCCCTGGATCAGATCGTCATAGGCAGGCCGTCCGGCGTAGGGGCCTTGTTCGCCGAACCCGTGCAGGCTGGCATAGACCAACCGCGGGTTGAGGGCGAGCAGGTCGTCGGCGCCGAGCCGCAGCCGGCGCATCGCGGCCGGCCGCACGTTATGGACGAAGACGTCGGCGGTGGAAGAAAGCCGCAGCAGCGCGTCGCGGCCGCCGGCTTTCTTCAGGTCGAGCGCGATGGAGCGCTTGTTGCGGTTGCCCTGAAGGTACATCGCCCCCATCTGCGGATGGCGCATCGGGGCGGCGTGGCGCATCACGTCGCCTTCCGGGCTCTCCACCTTGATGACGTCGGCGCCGTAGTCGCCCAGTATCATGGTGGCGTAGGGACCCATCATGACACTGGTCAGGTCGATGATCCGCACGCCAGCGAGCGGTCCCGCCGGTGCGCTGCCGCTCTTTTGATTCACGGCCCGCCCGGTCAATGGCTCGCTGCCAGGGCCTCGGTGAAGGCCTTGAAGACATCGGTGCCGGGCTTGCCGCGCTTGTCGACATCCTTCACCCATTCCTCCGCCACGTTCTTGAAGGACGCAGCGAACAGCTTCTTGTCGTCGGGGCCGAACTCGATGACCTTCATGCCCTGCGACTTGATCTTCTCGGTCGCGGCCTTCTCGCCATCCTCGAACCGCTTGCAGCCTTCGCGCGTGGTTTGCTCGCCCGCCTCGACCAGCACCTTGCGCACATTCTCCGGCAGCGATTTGAATTTCGCCTCGCCCATCGAATAGGTGAAGATCGCGGTTCCGAAATTCAGGCCCTCGGTGCCGGATTTGAGGATCTTGCCGAAGTCGTAGGATACCGAGCTCTGATAGGAAAAGATCAGGCCGTCGAGCGTGCCGCGGGTGAGCAATTCATAGATCTCGGGCGCGGCCATGCGGACCGGCACACCGTTGATGGAGCGCATCATCAGGTCCATTGCGCCACCGGTGGTGCGGATCTTCAGGCCTTCCAGGTCCTTGGCGGTCTTGATGACACGGCTGTTGGCGAGCTGGATCTGATAGGCGGGCAGCGCGATCGTCACCAATGGCCGCAGGCCGTTCGGCGCGAATTCCTTGCCCTCCAGGATGCCGCCATTGTGCGAGATCTTGTAGAAGGCGAGCGATCCCTGGCACTCGGTCTCGAAGATACCGGGGAGTTCGGCGACCGCCGTCAGCGGAAACTTGTCCGACGAATAGGACGGCACGATATAGGCGAGGTCGGCGACGCCGACGGACGTCAATTGAGCCATGTCCTTGGCCTTGCCGAGCTGCTCGGCGGGAAAGTGCTGGAAGGTGACCTGTCCGTTGGTCGCCTTGGTGACCAGCTCCATGAACGGCTTTGCCACCAGTTCGTGGATGACGTGACCGTTGGGCAGGCTGTCGGCAAGCCGCAGCGTGATTTTTTCCTGCGAAAACGCCGGGCTTGCGCCCAGCGCAAGCAGTGCTGTGGCGAGGACGATCCGCCCGTGCAGAATGGTCATGAGGTTTCTCTCCCGTTTGTTGTTCTGTTTCAGTAGCCCATCTTGATCGGCAGCCAGAGGATGATTTGCGGCCACGCCACCAGGATCGCGATCGCAATCAAATGGGCCACGAAGTGCGGAAACACGCCGTGGAACACTTCGCTCACGGGGCGTCCCGAGTAGCGCGCCACCACGAAGCAGTTCAGTCCGACCGGCGGCGTGATCATGCCGACCTCCGCGGTGACGATCTTGATGACGCCGAACCAGAGCGGATCGTAGCCGAGCGATTTGATCAACGGCAGCACGATCGGAACGGTGAGCACCAGGATGGCGATCTGGTCCATGAAGGAGCCGAGCACGATGTAGCCGCATAGGATCAGCGTCAGCACCACCCAGGCCGGCACGTGCAGGCCACCGACAAAGGCCACCAGGTTCTGCGTCACCTGGGTCAGGGTGAAGAAGTAGCCGAAGATCGACGCGCCCAGCAAGATCATCGCGATCATGCAGGTGCCGTGGGCCGCGCGCAGCAGCGAACTGCGCAAACTCAGCAGGTTGATCTTGCCCTTCCACAAAGCGAGACAGAAGGCGCCAAAGGCGCCGAGCGCCGACGCCTCGGTCGGCGTGGCGATGCCCGAATAGATCACGCCGGTCACCATCCCGAACAGCAGCAGCATCGGTCCGACGACCCTGAGCATGCGGAACTTTTCGCGCAGCGTGACGGACGGACCCGCCGGCGCGCGGGACGGATCCTGCCAGGCGAGGAACCAGACGGTCGCCATGATCGTGATGGTGACGAGGACGCCCGGAATGACGCCGCCGATCAGAAGCGCGCCGATGTTCACCTCGGCAAGCAGCCCGTAGATGACGAGCGCGACCGAGGGCGGGATCAGCATCGCCAGCGTGCCCGATATCGCGACCACGCCGGCCGCCATCCTCGGCTCGTAGCCTTGCTTGAGCATGGCGGGCAGGCTGGTGGCGGACAGCGTTGCCGCCGAAGCCGTGCTGGTGCCGCAGATCGCGCCGAAACCGGCGCCGGCCAGGGCCGTCGCCATGCCAAGGCCGCCGGGCACGCGGCCGACCCACGCGGCCGTGGCCTTGAACAGGTCGTCGGCGATGCCGCTGACCAGAACGAATTCGGCCATCAGCAGGAACATCGGGATCGTGATCAGCTCGTAGGAGGTGACGGCCGACAGCGGCGCGGTCTGCAATATGCCCGTCAGGATCGGCATGCCGCCGATCATGTAGAGGCCGAGAACGCCGGATCCCGCCATCGCAAAGCCGACCGGCGTTCCGATCGCCAGCAGCACGAACAGAACTACCATGACGAGGGACAGGATCATTCGAAGGTTTCCCCGGCAGCGTGCGATGCCGGCAGGGCGATCACGTCACGCCCAGTGGCAAGAGAAAGGACATGGGCGATCAGATGAAGCGCGAGCCGCAGCGTGATGAGGCCGGCGCCGAACGGCACAAGCCCGATCGAAGGCCACATCGGCCATGGAATGGCGCCGGCCATGACATCGCTCGATCGGAAGCTGTCGATCGCGCGCAGCAGGCCGAGATACGCGATCAGGGAAAACACTGATATGCCGACCACGCAGGTGACGATCTCCGTCACGCGGATCATCGCCGGCGGAAACCTCTGCTGGAGAATGTCGACGCTGACATGGGCATGGCTGGCATAGGCTTCCGACAGGATCAGGAAGAACACGCCGGCCATCAGATAGAGCGATATCAGGTCATAGGCCCAGGAGAACGGCCGGTTGAAGGCATAGCGCATGACGACGTCGCTGAAGACGATCATCATGATCGCAAACATGAAGATCGCGGCAATCGTGGACACCGCCTTTTCGACGGCCGCCAGCGCCCTCAATAGTCCGTCGAGCAAGTTGATCCCCCCAGGATATCTTATTGTAGAGGCCGCGGCGAAACCGGACGGCTGCCTGATATGCCTATTTGGCTGGAATGCCCGCGACGGCCGCGTCGAACTCCTTCAGCGCGTCGCTGCCGTGCTTGCCGCGCGAATCCAGTCCTTCCGACCAGGTCTTGGCGACCCCCTTCATGAGATCCTTGAACTTGGCGCCGACCTCGGGCTGCAGGGTTTCGAATCGAATGGTCGCCTCGAGGGATTTTTTGGTCTCGTCGTCGGCCTTCTGCACGCGTTGGCAGACCGATGGAATGATTTCGTCTGCGACGTCGATCATCGCCTTCTGGATTTCCGGCGACAGCTTTTTCCAGGCGCTGTCGCTGATCGAATAGGAGACGATGAAGCTGCCGAAGCCGAGGCCATCGGTCGAATATTTCACCAGCTTGTCCGCGCCATAGGCGACCACGCTCTCGAGCGGAAACAGCAGCCCGTCCATGGTGCCGCGGGAGAGCGATTCATAGGCATCGGGCGCCGCCATGCGCACGGGAACCGCGCCGATCGCGCGCAGGGTCAGGTCCTGCGCGCCGCCGGTGGAGCGCAATTTCAGGCCGGTGACGTCGCCGACATCCTTCACCGGCTGCTTGACGGTGAAGATGCGGTATTGCGGCAGGCTCACCGCCAGCAGCAGCCGGATATTGTTGGCGGCATAATCCTGCTCGGCAATGACGCCGTTTCGCGCCAGCTTCCAGTAGGCCAGCGTGCCCTGGCAGGAATGCGCGAAGGCGCCCGGCAGCATCGCCACTTCGGAGACCGGCATCTTGTCGGAGACGTAGGCCGGCGCGACATAGCCGATATCGGCGACGCCAGTTTGCGTCAGCTTCAGCATGTCCGCCGCCTTGCCGAGCTGCTGCGCCGGATAGTGTTCGAAGTTGACCGCGTTGTTGGTGCGCTTCTTGACCTCGTCCATCCAGGGTTCGAGGATCAGCTTGACGAGGTAGTGGCCCTTCGGAAATGAATCGGCGACGCGCAGCGTGATCGGATCGGCGGCTTGCGCAAGAACGGTCGACCCAAGCAGGATGAGGGAACAGAAAAGGACTCGTCGGGCCGCCAGCATGTCGCCTCCACCGGGACTTATTATGGTTTGGAATAGCTGCACATAAACCCGTTATATCGTCAAGAATTACCCCGGCTGCACCACAGCGCCGCAATCGGACGCGGCCCACAACCGAAGGGCGTGCGCCCGACGTTCGTCGACGTTTGCGGCAGCAGCGATCTGCGCCAATGACGTCTGCAGCAAGGACCGGAAAGCGAAGAAAGGCCCTGAAAACGCGGCGATCTGCAATTCCGTGGCACGGAACAAAATTCCACTTGCATCGAAAACCGGGCAAGGTTTCATGGTCGGCAACAACGAGCCGAACCGGATGCCATGGCGCTGGTATTTGGCATAAGGAAGCGCGATGGGAGTGTTGTCGCCTTTGCGAATTTTCGGGATCAGAAACGCGGCGGCGAATTATGGCGATGCGGACCGGATCGTGCGCGATCCGACCATGAGGGAGCGCCGGGTTCTGATCGGAAACATTCATGCCCTTTCATAGATTGCTGATCGCCAATCGCGGCGAGATCGCCATCCGGATCGCCCGCGCCGCCGGCGAAAGCGGGCTTGCCACCGTCGCCATCCATCCGTTCGACGACGCCGTGTCGCTGCATGTCCGCGCCGCCGACGAGGCGCATGAGATCCCCGGGCGCGGCGCGCGCGCCTATCTCGATATCGACGCGGTGATCGCTGCGGCGAAGGCAACAGCGTGCGATGCGCTGCATCCCGGCTACGGCTTTCTCAGCGAGAATGCCCTGCTGGCGCGGCGCTGCGCGGAGGAGGGGATCGTCTTCGTCGGGCCGTCGGCGGATGCACTCGAATTGTTCGGCGACAAGGTCAAGGCCAAGCAACTGGCAAAACGTTGTGGCGTGCCGGTGATCGAAGGCACCATCGGTCCAACCACGCGGGACGAGGCGAGGGCATTCCTCGCTTCACTTGGCGCTGGTGGCGCGGTCATGATCAAGGCGGTCGCCGGCGGCGGCGGGCGCGGGATGCGGATCGTCGAGGATGCCTCGAAGCTGGAGGAAGCCTACGCGCGTTGCCAGTCCGAGGCCAAGGCCGCCTTCGGCAGCGACCAGGTCTATGTCGAGCGTCTGATCCGAAGGGCGCGCCATATCGAGGTGCAGATCATCGGCGACCATTATGGCGCGATCAGCCATCTGTGGGAGCGCGAATGCACGGTGCAGCGCCGCAACCAGAAGCTCATCGAGGTCGCGCCGAGCCCGTCGCTGAGCGAAGCCTTGCGTGCGCGCATCATCGAGGCTGCGAAGCAGCTCGCGGCCGCCGCGCATTACGACAATCTCGGTACGTTCGAATTCCTGGTCGACGGCGAAGCAGGGCACGAGGCGGCCTTCGCCTTCATCGAGGCCAATCCGCGCCTGCAGGTCGAGCACACCGTGACCGAGGAAGTGCTTGGCGTCGACCTCGTCAAATCGCAGCTCGCGGTCGCGGCCGGCGCGACGCTGGCCTCGCTTGGCCTCGCGCAGGCAGAGGTCCCGGCGCCGCGCGGCTACGCGATGCAGCTTCGCATCAACATGGAAGTGATGGACGAGCAGGGCACGACCAGGCCGACGGGCGGGACGCTCGCGCTGTTCGATCCGCCTTCCGGTCCCGGCGTGCGGGTCGATACGTTTGGGTATGCGGGTTACAAGACCAGCGCGGCCTTCGATTCGCTGCTTGCCAAGGTCATCGTGCATTCGGCCGCCGCGAGCTGGCCGGATGTGGTGCAGAAGGCGGCGCGGGCCTTGCGCGAATTTCGCATCACGGGCGTCGTCACCAACATCGCCTTCATTCAGGCGGTGCTGGCGCATCCCGACTTCGCCGCCAACCGCATCGCGACCGATTTCATCGATAACCATGTCGCGGCGCTGGTGGGCGCGGCGAAGGAGCCCGGGCGGCCGCTGTTCTTTGCCGGCAGCAGCGCCGCCGGCGAGGCGGCTACATCTTCTGTCGCCACCGTCATCGGCCCGGCTGGATCGGAGCGCGTGGCAGCACCCCTGCAGGGAACGGTGGTCGCGATCGAGGTAGTGGAGGGAGACCTGGTACGCCCCGGTCAGCAAATCGCCGTCCTCGAATCCATGAAGATGGAGCACCTGGTGACGGCGCCGCACGGCGGCAGGGTGACAAAGGTAGCAGCCGAAAGCGGCGTGACGCTGATGCAAGGCGAGCCAATCCTGTTCCTCGAACCCGCCGAGGTCGACGGCGGCGAGGCCGAGCAGGCGACGGCAATCGATCTCGACCATATCCGCCCCGATCTCGCCGAGCTCATTTCGCGCCATGCCAATACGCGCGACGAGAACCGCCCCGCGGCGGTCGAGCGCCGGCGCAAGACCAATCAGCGGACCGCGCGGCAAAACATCGCCCAGCTGGTGGATGACGGCTCGTTCGTCGAATACGGATCGCTGGCGGTCGCCGCCCAGCGCCGCCGGCGCAAGCTCGACGACCTCGTCAGGAACACGCCTGCCGACGGGTTGATCGCGGGCGTCGGCACGGTCAACGCTGACGAGTTCGGTGCCAACGACGCCCGCTGCATGGTGATCGCCTACGACTACACCGTGCTGGCCGGCACCCAGGGTCATATAAATCACAAGAAGATCGACCGCATGCTCGGCCTCGCCGAGCAGTGGCGCATGCCGCTGGTGTTCTACGCCGAAGGCGGCGGCGGCCGGCCCGGCGATACCGACCGGCTCGGCATGACCGGTCTCGACGGGCCTTCCTTCGTGCAGTTCGCAAAGCTGTCCGGCCTGGTGCCTGTCGTGGGCGTGGTGTCCGGCTATTGTTTCGCGGGCAACGCCGCCATGCTCGGCTGCTGCGACGTCATCATTGCCACGCGAAACGCGTCGATCGGCATGGGCGGACCGGCAATGATCGAAGGCGGCGGCCTCGGCGTCTACCATCCTGCCGAGGTCGGGCCGGTGTCGTTTCAGGCGCCGAACGGCGTCATCGACATCCTGGTCGAGGACGAGATGGAAGCAACGAGCGCCGCGCAGAAATATTTGTCCTACTTTCAGGGCGCCGTCGCGTCATGGAAGGCGCCGGATCAGCGCCTGCTGCGGCGGGCGATCCCCGAAAACCGGCTGCGCGTCTACGATATCCGGGCCGTTATCGATCTTCTGGCCGACGAGGGATCGGTGCTCGAAATCCGCAGGGATTTCGGCGTCGGCATGATCACCGCCTTCATCCGCATCGAGGGCAAGCCGTTCGGCCTGATCGCCAATAACCCAAAACATCTCGGCGGCGCCATCGATGCGCCGGCGGGCGACAAGGCCGCGCGCTTCATGCAGCTCTGCGATGCCTTCGATATTCCGATCCTTTCGCTGTGCGATACGCCGGGCTTCATGGTCGGACCCGAGGCCGAGAAAACCGCGATCGTGCGTCACGTCGCCCGAATGTTCGTGACCGGCGCAAGCCTCACGGTGCCGCTGTTCGGCATCGTGCTGCGCAAGGGGTACGGCCTTGGCGCGCAATCCATGATCGGCGGCGGCTTTCACGCCTCCTTCTTCACGGTGGCATGGCCGACCGGCGAGTTCGGCGGCATGGGACTTGAAGGTTATGTGCGGCTTGGCTTCCGCAAGGAGATGGAAGCGATCGCCGATCCGGTCGAACGCGAGAACTACTACAAGGCAAAGGTCGCCGAACTCTATGCCAACGGCAAGGCGGTCTCGATCGCCTCGGTGCTGGAGATCGACGAGGTGATAGATCCGGCCGATACCCGCCGCTGGATCATGGCCGGCCTTCGATCCGTGCCGAAGCCGGAGCCGCGTACCCACCGCAAGCGGCCCTGCATCGATGCCTGGTAGGATCGTAGGACCGAGGGAGGCTTGGGGCCGCGCGAACAGGGCCCGCGCGGCAGCGAAAATAACCTCGCGACGGGCATCGCCGTGCTCTAAAAGCGTCTCGACGTCGCGAAAGGCGCGCGCCGAAATCCGGAACGTTGATTAAATGCCGCAAGATTCGAGCCTGGAAGTCGCCCGACGTATCGACGATTGGTGGTCGCTCGCGAAAGGCGACGTCCTGACCGATCCGTTGGGGCGGATGGCGAAAGCCGGCCTGTTCCAGATCGGCCTGCCCGGGGCGGACGCAGGGATCGACAGCTACCGCGCCATCGCTGCCGCCGAGCAGGCGATTGCCGCGAAGACGGGGTTGCTGGGACTGGCGAGCGCCTTTGCCGGAAGGCAGATGGTGGCGCGCTTTTTCATCGGAGGTTTTGCCAATGAGCGGCAGCGCGCCGCATGGCTTCCGCGCGTGGCGGCCGGCGAAGTCTGTGCGGTGATCGCGATCTCCGAGCCTGGCGCGGGCGCCCATCCGAAGAACCTGCAGACATCGGCCGAACCCAACGGCGCCGGCTACGTCGTTCGGGGCCGCAAGGCCTGGGTGACCAACGGCCCGGTCGCGGACGTGTTTATGGTGCTGGCCGTTACCGCGATCGAGGATGGACGCAAGCGGTACGGATTGTTTCTGATCCCGAAAGGGACAAAGGGCCTTACCGTCAAACCCATGCCGGCGATGGACGTGCTCGCGCCGGCGACGCATTGCGAACTCGAACTCGATGGCTGCGAGGTGCCGGCGACGGCGCGGATCGGCGATATGGCCGACGCCTATCCGGCGATGGCATTGCCGTTTCGCGACGTC
The DNA here is from genome assembly GCA_963831585.1 of uncultured Alphaproteobacteria bacterium. Classification (GTDB taxonomy): domain Bacteria; phylum Pseudomonadota; class Alphaproteobacteria; order Rhizobiales; family Xanthobacteraceae; genus Bradyrhizobium. Next base: position 164,172 of record CAWHRA010000034.1, read on the forward strand.
GAGGACGCCGTCGGTACCGCCAATATTTCGGGGCTGCTGAACTGGCTGCTGGAAAAATGCGCCCCGCGCCTCGAGCAATCGGAAGACAATGCGTTGCGGCTCGGCCGCATCGCGGGCCTGGTATCGCTGGTGCAGGCGGCAAGCCAGCTCGCGGTGGCTGCGCTCGATGGCGATGGGACGGATGCGCCGGCGCGGGTGATCGGCGTGCGGCTTCTGGCGCGGCAGATCGTCGATGAAATCCGCGAACTGCTGGCGCAGGGCGCACCCGTCGACGAAACGATCAGCCGGGCGCTCGCCGCCTACGACCTGTTGTCCTCGGTCGCGCGCGAACCCCGCAAGGTGCGGCAGGCCCGGCTCGGGAATTCCCTATGGAGCATGAAACAGTGACCCACAACACTCTCCCGGCGGATTCGATCGAGGCCGTCACCAGCGGGCTGGCGTCGGCCGGGTATATCGCCAGCAAGCAGATCGCGACCGCGATCTATCTCGCCGAGCGGATCGAGAAGCCGATTCTGGTGGAAGGCCCGGCCGGCGTCGGCAAGACCGAGCTCGCGAAAGCGCTGGCGGCCTGGCGCGGCCTCAAGATGATCCGCATGCAATGCTATGAGGGGCTCGACGAGGCCAAGGCGCTGTACGAGTGGAAATATGCCAAGCAACTGCTCTACACCCAGATCCTGAAGGACAAGCTCGGCGAAGTGCTGGGCGGCGCCGATACGCTGGCCGCGGCGCTCGACAAATTGCACGATTTCGGCGACGTGTTTTTCTCCAAGGAATTCGTCGAGCCGCGTCCGTTGCTGCAGGCCCTGGAGCAGCCCAAGGGATGCGTGCTGCTGGTCGACGAGATCGACAAGTCGGACGCCGAATTCGAATCGCTGCTGCTCGAAATCCTGTCGGATTACCAGGTCAGCATTCCCGAACTCGGAACCGTCGTGGCGGGCGTGAAGCCGATCGTGATCCTGACCTCCAACGGCGAGCGCGACCTCTCGGACGCGCTCAAGCGCCGCTGCCTGCATCTGCATATCGGCTTTCCCGAGCAGAAGCTGGAGGAGCGTATCGTCGAAAGCCGGGTGCCCGGAATCTCGCAGACCCTGCGCGCGCAACTGGTCGGCTTCATCAATCAGGTCCGCGCACTCGATTTGAAGAAACTGCCCTCGGTCAGCGAGACCATCGATTGGGCGCGGGTGCTGGTGCTGCTGCAGTCTTCCGAGCTGGACCATGAAACCGTCAAGGACACGCTGAATGTGCTGCTGAAATACGAGGCCGACATCGAGACCACGCTGCCGCAGGTAACGACCTTCGTCGCCAAGGCGGGCCGGCAGGGTGTGTTCGGCTGATGCGCGAGGAACTGCATCGCTTCTTCCGGGCGGCTCGCGGATCCGGCGTTCGGGTGTCGCCCGCGGAAAGCATCGATGCAATGAAGGCGGTGGCCGATGTCGGATTCGCCGACCGCGCCATTCTGCGCGATGCGCTGCTGCTGACGCTCGCCAAGAGCGACGAGGAAAAGCAGGCGCTTGGCGATTGTTTTGATCTGTTCTTCAGCCAGCCCGAGGTGAAAGAGCAAAGCGCGCCGGAAGACGCCGCCGAAGACGCAAGCGCGGAATCCGGCCCCAGCGAGGTGGAGCAGGGCGGTGACGCCGGAAATCCCTCGCCGGAGCTTGGCGACCTCGCGCAGATGCTGCTGTCGCGCGACCGCAGCGCGATCGCGGCGGCGATGGCGGCTGCAGCGAATGCCGCTTCGCTTTCCGACATCCGCTATTTCACCCAGCGCGGCATCTTCTCGACGCGGATTCTCGAACAACTCGGGATCGAGCGGCTGCGCGACGATCTGGATGCGCTCACCGCGACCAATCCGGCGGATGCCGAGCGGCTCGCGGCGGCGCTCGAAGCGCTGCGCGAAAACGTGCGGGACGTCGTCAATCAGGCACTGCTGCTTTACGGGCGCGAGGAGAGCGAGAATCTGCGCCATGAAATCCTGCGCAACGCGCCGCTCGCCCGGCTCGAACGCCGGCAGGTCGAGCAGATGAAGGCCCTGATCCGCGCGATCGCGCGGCGCCTGCGCGAGCGCTACAGCAAGCCGCGCAAACGCCAGCGGCGCGGCCATCTCGATCTCAGGCGGACGCTGCGGCGCAACGCCGCCTGGGGCAGCGTGCCGTTCCTGATCTCCTGGAAACGCCGGCATCGCGACCGGCCCAAGATCGTGGCGCTATGCGATGTCTCGGGATCGGTGGCACAGGTGTCCGACTTCTTCCTGCTGTTGATCCACAGCCTGCATGAGGTCGTGGACGACGTGCGCTCGTTCGCCTTCGCTGGGCACCTGATCGAGGTCAGTGACATCCTCGACAAGAAGACGCCGGAAGAAGCCATGAGCGAGATCATGTCGAAGGTCGGATTCGGCTCGTCCGACTACGGCGGGTCGTTGGTGGATTTCGAGAAGGATTTCATCAATACGGTGACGCCGAAGACGACGGTGATCGTGCTCGGCGACGCCCGCACCAACAACCTCGATCCGCGCGCCGACATCCTTCGCACCATCTCGGAGCGATCCAAGCGGCTGGTCTGGCTCAACCCCGAGGGGCGCATGGCCTGGGGCTGGGGCGATTCCGAGATGCCGCGCTATGCCGCCTTCTGCAGCATCGTGCGCCAGTGTGCCACCGCAAAGCAGCTCGAGCGGGCCGTGTCGGATATCGTGGCGGCCTATCAATAAGCCATTGTGGTGGGTGGTCGGCGGCGGGTAAAAGCCGGACTGGCTACCATCGCAGCGGATCTTGCAAATGCCTACCAAAGTCTCTGATAGCGCCTTCTTCCGGAATCTGGTCCGGGTGTTCGTTACCGTCCTCGTGTTGCTCGGGCTCGCCTTGTCTCAGCGCCCGGCCGGCGCCGAGACCAAATATCCGGGCAAGCCGGTACGCATCGTGTTGCCGTTCGCGGCCGGCGGCGTCGCCGACATTACCGCGCGCGTCATTGCGGACAGGCTAGGCGACAAGCTCGGGCAGCGCTTCTACATCGAAAACCTGCCCGGCGCCGGCGGCATCGCCGCGGCCCGGGCCGTGGTCTCCTCACCGGCCGACGGATACACCCTGGCATTGCTGTCGAATGGAACCGCGATCAGCGTCTCCCTGTTCAGCCATTTGCCCTACGATCCCTTGAAAAGTTTTGCGCCGATTTCGAGCCTCGGCTATTTCGATTTCGTCTTCGCGACCAACGCGGAATCTCCGTTCAAGACGCTCGCGGACTTCATCGCCGCCGCCAAGGCGAAGCCCGGCACGCTCAATGTCGGCACCATCAATGTCGGAAGCACGCAGAACCTGTCGGCGGAACTGCTCAAGACCACGGCCGGTATCGATTTCGCCATCATTCCCTATCGAGGAACGCCGGAATTGCTGGTGTCGACCATGCAGGGCAACGTCGCCTTGATGATCGACAGCTATTCGTCCATGAAGGGGAATCTCGCCGAAGGAAAAATCCGGGCACTGGCGTCGTCGGGGCCGGTACGTTCTGAAAGCACACCGGATATTCCCACCTTGCAGCAATCAGGCGTGGCCAATTACGACGTCGTTTCCTGGAATGCGCTGTTTGCCCCTGCCGGAACGCCGCCCGAAATCATCGCGACGCTCAACCAGGCACTGCACGACATACTCGCCGAGCCGGAGGTGAAGAAGCGGCTGCTCGAGCTTGGCATCGAGGCCAGAGCCTCGACCCCCGAGGAGATATCGGCCAGGCTGAAATCCGATATCGACAAGTGGCAAAAGGTGATCGAGAAGGCGGGGATTCCGAAGCAATAGCGGCGATGGGTCCCGGTCGCAGGGCGTTGACTCCTGCTCGATTTAGTCCTGATCTGACCGCTCCATGAACCTCAAACAGCTCGAATATTTCGTGCAGGTGGCTGAACTCGGCAGCTTCAGCAAGGCCGCCGTGGTGCTCGACATCGCGCAGCCGGCGCTGAGCCGGCAGGTGCGCAGCCTGGAGACCGAGCTGCACCAGCAATTGTTCCTGCGCAACGGCCGCGGCGTCGCGCTGACCGATGCGGGCAAGCGCCTGTTCGACCACAGCGTGGCGGTGCTGCAGTTGATGGCGCACGCCCGCGAGGATCTGGGCGCGAGCCGCAACGAGCCCATCGGGCGGGTGACCATCGGCCTGCCGCCGAGCATGGGCCGGCAGCTTACCCTTCCCCTGATCGACCGCTTCAAGAAAGAGCTGCCGTCGGCCAGGCTTGCAATCGTCGAGGGCTTGTCGACCCATATCGTCGAGTGGGTGACGACCGGACGCATCGACATCGGTCTGGTCTACAACCCCGAAGCGCAGCCGGGCCTCGAAATCACGCCGCTGCTTCAGGAACAGCTCGGATTGGTGGGACATGCGCCCAAAGGCAAGCGGAAGCGCGCCGCGTTGCCGCCGCTGCCGATGAAGGAATTGTCGCATTATCCGCTGATCGTTCCGGAGCGGGTACACGCCATGCGCCGGCTGCTGGATACCCAGGCAGCGCTCACCGGCATCAAGCTCGATATCGCCTGGGAGGTATCGAGCGTGCCGTCGATCATCGATCTGGTCTGCGCCGGCTACGGTTACGCCGTGCTCACCGCCAGCGGCGTCGCCGCATCGGCGCGCTCGGGCGAACTGGTGACACGCCGGCTGGTGGACCCGACGCCGGTCAGCGTGCTTTGTCTGGCGATCTCGGCGCACCGGCGTCCCACGCCGCTGACCCAGCATACCATGCGGCTGTTGACCGCGCTGCTGCGCGAGCTCCCCGCCTGATCCTTTTCGGCATAGTTGCTACCCCTGAGCTATGCTGAATTGCGATAGCTGTTATAGGGGCGTGGCGCTGGCGGAAGGCCGGCCGGCTGGCCAAAGTACCTCCGTCCGGGCTTGTCTGAACTCGTGGCAGCAGTCGCCCGACCCGGCCGATCCTCAGAGCGAGACGACCGCCGGCCCGGAGAACTCGACCCCGCCGGGTCCAATTTCCGGTCCATGGCCGGATAAAAAATGGGAGTACGCCGGCATGCTTAGACGCACCTTTCTCAGGGGAGCTGCATGCCTCGGCGCCGCATCGACGCTTGCCGCGAAGCAATCGCTGGCAGCAGAGGATCCGGCTCCGGAAAAGAAGCCGATTCCCGCCATTCCCGGCCCTGACCCGAACACGAAGACGCCGGCCTTCAAGGTGCCTGCGGGCACCATCGATACCCACACCCACATTTTCGGCCCCGCCGCCGACTACCCGTTCTCGCCGACGCGGCCCTACACGCCTCCCGACGCGCCGCTGCCGATGTTTCGCGCCCTGCATGAGAAGATCGGCGTCCACCGCGCCGTGATCGTCAATGCGACCCTGCACGGGTTCGACAATCGGGTCGTGACGGATGCCATCGCGCTGAGCGGCGGCAATTATAAAGGCATCGCGAACATCAATAATGCGATGTCGGATGCCGATCTTGCGGCCCTGGACAAGGCCGGCATCAGGGGGTGCCGCTTTGCCTTTCTCAAGCGGCTGGGCGGCGTCGGCGACATGAACGTCTTCAAGCGGCTGGTGGATAGGGCGGCCGCGATCGGCTGGCATGTCGATATCTATCTCGAGCCTGGAAGCATCCGGGAATTCATGCCGATCCTGAAGGCGTTGCCGACCACCTATGTCATTGATCACATGGGCACGATCAGCTCCGGCAAGGGCCTCGATGACCCGGAATTCAAGGCGCTGCTCGATCTGCAGAAAAGTGACGAGAAGTGCTGGGTCAAGATCACGGGGCTCGAGCGTGCCTCGGCCGGCGGGCCTCCGTTCCACGACTCGGTCCCGTTCGCGAGGCACCTGATCGACAACGCGCCGGACCGCGTGATCTGGGGAACCGACTGGCCGCACCCGAACGTCAAGATCATGCCGAACGACGGCGACCTGGTCGACCTTATTCCGCTGTACGCGCCGGAGCCCGCGACCCAGAAAAAGCTGCTGGTCGACAATCCCGTGCGCCTGTTCAAATTCCAGGGCTAGGCCAAGATCGAAATCCGGTAACGGGAATCATAGGAATAGACGTTGAGCCATGGCAAACTAGCAGCGCTGTCGCGGGGCCGCCGTCGCCGGATTCGCCGATCGGCCCGCTCAGCCCTGCCGTTCGAGATGTGAGCGAGAATCCGATGCAAACCGCGATCCCCTGTCTTTTCATGCGTGGAGGCACCTCGCGAGGGCCGTTCTTCAAGGCCAGCGATTTGCCCTCCGACCGCCCGACGCGCGACAAGGTGCTGCTGTCGGTGATGGGTTCCCCCGACAAGCGCCAGATCGACGGCCTCGGCGGCGCACATCCGCTGACCTCCAAGGTCGGCATCGTGTCCAGGGGCAGCAAGCCCGGCGTCGACCTCGATTTCCTGTTTGCCCAGTTGCAGCCCGACAAGGACACCGTCGATACCACGCCGAACTGCGGCAACATGCTCGCCGCCGTCGTGCCGTTCGCGATCGAGACCGGCATGGTCAAGCCGCAGGGCGACACCACCACGCTGCGCGTGCTGACGCTCAACACCGACATGCAATGCGACATCACGGTGCTGACCCCGAACGGCCATGTCGAGTATGAGGGCAATGCCCGCATCGACGGCGCGCCGGGGACCTCGGCGCCGATCACGGTCAACTTCCTCGACACCGCCGGCTCGGTGGCGCCGGGGCTGCTTCCCACCGGCAATGTCCGAGATACCATCGATGGCATCGAGGTGACCTGCATCGACAACGGCATGCCGCTGGTGATGTTCAAGGCGAGCGACGTCGGCCGCACCGGCTATGAGAGCGTCGACCAGATGAATGCGGATACCGAATTGAAGGCGCGACTGGAGAAGTTGCGGATTGCCTGCGGTCACGCGATGAAGCTCGGCGACGTCACGGCCAAGAACTATCCGAAGATGACGCTGATATCCGCGCCGCGCGCCGGCGGCAGCATCTCCACTCGCAGCTTCATCCCGCATGTCTGCCACGACGCGATCGGCGTATTGGCGGCGGTGACGGTGGCGACCGCCTGCGTGCTCGACGGCTCGGTCACGCAAGGAATCGCCTCGGTGCCGGCGGGCAACGTCAAGAAAATATCGGTCGAGCATCCGACCGGCGAATTCAGCGTCGAGATCGAGGTCGATCCGGCTAATCCGCAAAACGTGACCCGCGCCGCACTTTTGCGCACCGCGCGGCTGTTGATGCGCGGCGAAGTCATGATTCCCGGATCGGTCTGGGCGCCGAAATCGAGACTTGAGGCGGCGGCAAAATAGAAACGCGAATTCGGGAAACGCAGGAAGCGGCAATACGAGAGACCGAACTGTCGGCCGCAGAAGGAGAGTTGGGTGATCATCGACGTACACGGCCACTACACCACGGCGCCGAAGGCGCTTGAGGACTGGCGCAACCGGCAGGTCGCGGGCATCAAGGATCCCTCTGTCATGCCCAAGGTCAGCGAGCTCAAGATCAGCGACGACGAGCTGCGCGAGAGCATCGTCAACAACCAGCTCAAGAAGATGCAGGAGCGCGGCAGCGACCTCACCATCTTCAGTCCGCGCGCCAGCTTCATGGCGCACCATATCGGCGACTTCAAGGTTTCCTCGACCTGGGCCGCGATCTGCAACGAGCTGTGCGCCCGCGTCAGCAAGCTGTTCCCCGACTCTTTCATCGGCGCGGCGATGCTGCCGCAGTCGCCCGGCGTCGATCCCAAGACCTGCATTCCCGAACTGGAAAAGTGCGTCAGGGAATACGGCTTCGTCGGCATCAACCTGAACCCCGACCCGTCGGGCGGGCACTGGACGTCGCCGCCGCTGTCGGACCGGCACTGGTATCCGATCTACGAGAAGATGGTCGAACTCGACATCCCCGCGATGATCCACGTCTCCACCAGCTGCAACGCCTGCTTCCACACCACGGGCGCGCATTATCTGAACGCCGACACCACGGCCTTCATGCAATGCCTGACCTCGGACCTGTTCAAGGATTTCCCGAAGCTGAAATTCCTGATCCCGCACGGCGGCGGCGCGGTGCCGTATCACTGGGGCCGCTTCCGCGGCCTGGCGCAGGAATTGAAGAAGCCGCTGCTGAAGGATCATCTGCTGCACAACATCTTCTTCGACACCTGCGTGTACCACCAGCCGGGCATCGACCTCCTGACCAAGGTGATCCCGGTGGACAACATCCTGTTCGCCAGCGAGATGATCGGCGCGGTGCGCGGCATCGATCCCGAAACCGGTTTCGCCTATGACGACACCAAGCGCTATATCGAGGGCACGATGAACCTCAGCGCGCAGGACAGGCAGAAGGTCTACGAGGGCAATGCGCGGCGCGTGTTCCCGCGCCTCGATGCCGCGCTGAAAGCGAAGGGCAAGTGACATGAGCATCCCGATGAACGACCTCGGCGTGGTCAGGCGCAACATCGTTCGCGCCGACAAGGCGGCCGTGGAAAAGCTTTCGCGCTTCGGTGTCGCCACCATCCACGAGGCGATGGGTCGCGTCGGCCTGATGCAGCCCTATATGCGGCCGATCTATTCAAGCGCGAAGGCGTGCGGCCCCGCGGTCACCGTGCTGCTGCAGCCCGGCGACAACTGGATGATGCATGTGGTGGCCGAGCAGTTGCAGCCGGGCGACGTGGTGGTGGCGGCCTGCACCGCCGAGAACACCGACGGCTTTTTCGGCGATCTGCTGGCGACCAGTTTTCGCGCCCGCGGCGCCAAGGGACTGGTGATCGACGGCGGCGTGCGCGATGTCGCGGACCTCACGGAAATGCAGTTCCCGGTGTTCTCCAGGGCGATCAGCGCCAAGGGCACGGTGAAGGCGACGCTGGGCTCGGTGAATATTCCGGTGGTCTGCGCCGGTGCGCTGGTCAATCCGGGCGACGTGGTGATCGCCGATGTCGACGGCGTCGTCGTCGTTCCCGCAGCCGTCGCCCAGCAGGTGGCCGATGCGGCGGAGGCGCGCGAGGCCAACGAAGGCGAGAAGCGCGAAAAGCTCGCCGCCGGCGTGCTCGGCCTCGACATGTACAAGATGCGCGAACCGCTGGCGAAGGCCGGCCTCAAATATATCGATTGATCGCCATGACCGTTTCCAACCAGTGGCATGTCGGTCTCGTCGGTTACGGCGAGGTCGGCCGCATCCTCGCCGAGGATCTGCGCAATCAGGACGTCAAGGTCAGTGCCTACGACATCAAGCTCGGCGGCGAGCAGGCCGGGCCCTTGCAGGATCATGCGGGGAACATCGGCGTTCAGCTCGCTTCCTCGCATGCCGATCTCGCTGCGAGGGCCGACCTGATTGTCTCCGCCGTTACCGCGAGCCAGGCCGTGCCGGTCGCGGCTGCCTGCGCGTCGGCCGTGAAGAAGGGCGCCTGGTTTCTCGACTTCAACTCGGCCTCGCCCGGCGCCAAGCGGCGCGCCGCCGGCCTGATCGATGGCGCCGGCGGACGTTATGTCGAAGGCGCGGTCATGACCTCGGTGCCGCCATATCGCATCAAGGTGCCGTTACTGCTCGGCGGCGGCTATGCGAGGGACCTCGCGCCGCTGCTGGGTGAACTCGGCTTCGACGCCAAGGTCACCAGCGAACAGCTCGGCATCGCCTCGGCCGTCAAGATGTGCCGCAGCATCATGATCAAGGGCCTGGAAGCGATGGTAATCGAAAGTTTCACCACGGCGCGGGCCTATGGTGTCGAGGACGCGGTGCTGGCGTCGCTGGCGGAGACATTCCCCGGCATCAACTGGGAGAAGCAGGGCGCTTACTTCTTCCAGCGCGTCATCGAGCACGGCCGCCGCCGAGCCGAGGAAGTACGCGAGGTAGCGGAAACAGTGCGCGATATCGGACTGACGCCGTGGTCGGCGCAAGGAACGGCCGAGCGCCAGGCCTGGGTCGCAGATCTCGCTGACGAGGGCCTGTTCGGCCCGAAGGGCACCAAGGAATTTGCCAGGAGCGCAGACTGGCGCACCGAGGCCGACCGGATCCTCGCGAGGCCAAAGGATACCAAATGAGTGACGCGGTGACGGATCAGAAAACGCCATTCCAGAAGACGCCATTCCAGAAAACACCTGGCTGGCTGGACTGGTACGCCGGCCCCTCGAAACCGCGCTTCAAGGTGCCGGCGGGCGCGGTGGATGCGCATTGCCATGTGTTCGGCCCCGGCGCCGAGTTTCCCTTCGCGCCGGAGCGCAAATATACCCCCTGCGATGCTTCCAAACAGCAGCTCTATGCCCTGCGCGATCACCTCGGCTTCGCCCGCAACGTGGTGGTGCAGGCCACCTGCCACGGCGCCGACAACCGCGCGATGGTCGACGCGCTGGTCCATTCCGGCGGCCGAGCGCGCGGGGTCGCGACCGTCAAGCGCAGCGTCGGCGACGCCGAGCTAAAGGCGATGCATGAGGCCGGCGTCCGCGGCGTGCGCTTCAACTTCGTCAAGCGCCTGGTCGATTTCACGCCCAAGGACGAACTGATCGAGATCGCCGGCCGCATTGCCAAACTGGGGTGGCATGTCGTGATCTATTTCGAGGCGGTCGATCTGCCCGAATTGTGGGATTTCTTCACGTCGCTGCCAACCACGATCGTGGTCGATCACATGGGGCGGCCCGACGTCAGCAAACCGGTCGATGGGCCGGAATTCGAGCTGTTCGTAAAATTCATGCGCGAGCACCAGAACGTCTGGTCAAAGGTGAGCTGCCCGGAGCGGCTGTCGGTCAAGGGGCCGCCCGCGCTGAACGGCGAGCAGAACGCCTACCGCGATGTGATTCCATTCGCCCGGCGCATCGTCGAAACCTTTCCCGATCGCGTGCTCTGGGGCACCGACTGGCCGCATCCAAATCTGAAGGACCACATGCCCGACGACGGCTTGCTGGTCGATTTCATTCCGCACATCTCCACCACGCCGGAGCTGCAACGCAAGCTGCTGGTCGACAATCCGATGCGGCTCTATTGGCCCGAACAATCCTGAGGAGACGACCACATGTCACTTGACAAACCCTACACGGATGTACCCGGCACCACGATCTTCGACGCCGACATGTCGCGCCAGGGCTATCACTTGAACCAGTTCTGCATGTCCCTGATGAAGGCGGACAACCGGGCCCGCTTCAAGGCCAATGAACGCGCCTATCTCGACGAATGGCCGATGAGCGAGGAGCAGAAGCAGGCCGTGCTCGCGCGCGACCTCAATCGCTGCATCGCGCTCGGCGGCAATATCTACTTCCTCTCCAAGATCGGGGCGACCGACGGCAAGAGCTTCCAGCAGATAGCCGGAAGCATGACCGGGATGAGCGAAGAGGAATACCGCAACATGATGGTCGGCGGCGGCCGTTCGATCGAAGGCAACCGCTACACCGGGGAGAAGAAGTGATGGCCCGTATATCGGCGAGCGTCTACACCTCGCACATTCCGGCCGTGGGCGCGGCGCTCGACCTCGGCAAGACCGCCGAGCCGTACTGGCAGCCAGTGTTCAAGGGCTATGATTTCTCCAGGCAGTGGCTGAAGGAACAGAAGCCGGATGTCATTTTCCTGGTCTACAACGATCACGCCAATGCCTTCAGCCTCGACATTATTCCGACCTTTGCGATCGGCACCGCGCCGGAGTTCGCGATTGCGGACGAGGGCTGGGGCCCGCGCCCGGTGCCGAAAGTGATCGGGTATCCGAAGCTCGCCGGCCACATCGCGCAGTCGGTGATCCAGGACGATTTCGATCTCACCATCGTCAACAAGATGGATGTCGACCACGGCCTCACGGTGCCGATGAGCCTGATGTGCGGGGAGCCCAAGGCGTGGCCCTGCCCGGTGATTCCGTTCGCCGTCAACGTGGTGCAGTATCCGGCGCCCTCCGGCCGGCGCTGCTACATGCTCGGCAAGGCGATCCGCAAGGCGATCGAATCCTACGACGAGCCGCTCAACGTGCAGATCTGGGGCACCGGCGGCATGAGTCACCAGTTGCAGGGGCCGCGCGCCGGCCTGATCAACAAGGAGTGGGACAACGCCTTCCTCGACCGGCTGATCGCCGAGCCCGAAAAGCTCGCCGCGATGCCGCATATCGACTATGTCCGCGAGGCCGGCAGCGAAGGCATCGAACTCGTGATGTGGCTGATCGCCCGCGGCGCCATGAACGATGCCAATGGCGGCAAGCCGCCGACGGTGCGGCACCGCTTTTATCATGTGCCCGCGAGCAACACAGCCGTGGGCCATCTGATTTTGGAGAACAATTGACGTGACCAGGACGATCAAAGTGGCGCTGGCCGGTGCCGGCGCCTTCGGCATCAAGCATCTCGACGGCATCAAGAACATCGACGGCGTCGAGGTCGTGTCGCTGGTGGGCCGAAGGCTCGAGCCGACCAAGGAAGTCGCCGCCAAATACGGCATCGCGCATGCCTCGACCGATCTCGCCGACAGCCTTGCGCTGAAGGAGGTCGATGCAGTCATCCTCTGCACGCCGACGCAGATGCACGCGGCGCAGTCGATCGCCTGCCTGAAGGCCGGCAAGCATGTGCAGGTCGAGATCCCGCTTGCCGATTCCCTGGGTGACGCGAAGGCCGTCGTCGACCTGCAGAAGCAGACCAAGTTGGTGGCGATGTGCGGTCATACCCGCCGCTTCAACCCGAGCCATCAATGGGTGCACAAGAAGATCGTCGCCGGCGACCTCAACATCCAGCAGATGGACGTGCAGACCTTCTTCTTCCGCCGCTCCAACATGAATGCGCTGGGCCAGCCGCGCAGCTGGACCGACCATCTGTTGTGGCACCATGCGGCGCATACCGTGGACCTGTTCGCCTACCAGGCGCGCTCGCCGATCGTCAAAGCCAATGCGGTCCAGGGTCCGATCCATCCGACGCTCGGGATCGCGATGGACATGTCGATCCAGCTCAAGGCCGCCAACGGCGCGATCTGCACGCTCAGCCTGTCCTTCAACAACGACGGCCCGCTCGGCACTTTCTTCCGCTATATCGGCGACACCGGCACCTATATCGCCCGCTACGACGATCTCGTGAACGGCAAGGAAGAGAAGATAGACGTATCCAGGGTCGACGTGTCGATGAACGGCATCGAGCTGCAGGACCGCGAATTCTTCGCCGCCATCCGCGAGGGCCGCGAGCCGAACGCGAGCGTCGCGCAGGTGCTGCCCTGCTATCAGGTGCTGCACGACCTGGAACAGCAGCTCAACGCCGGATGAAACGGCCGTCGCGGCCGGAGAGCGCCGGGATCACCTGGTGCCGTGAAGCCGCGCCCTGAATCGCCGTCGGCTCAATAGACCTTGGGAACGAAACGCTGGATCGACTTCTTGGGCCGCTTGTAGCCGGTATCGGACTGGCGCGCCGGCAGCTCGATCTCGACCGGCCGCATGTCCCTGTAGGGAATCTGGTCGAGCAGGTGCCGGATGCAATTGAGCCGGGCGCGCTTCTTGTCGTCGGCATTGACGACGTGCCACGGCGTTTTCTTGCGGTCGGTATGTGCGAACATCTCGTCCTTGGCCTTGGAATACTCCACCCAGCGCTTGCGTGATTCCACGTCCATCGGGCTGAGCTTCCAGCGCTTGATTGGATTGCGGATGCGTTCCTGGAAACGCCGCTCCTGCTCCTCGTCGTTGACCGAGAACCAGTACTTGATGAGGAAGATGCCCGAGCGCACCAGCATCTCCTCGAATATCGGGCAGGAATGCAGAAACTCCCGATATTCGTCACCGTTGCAGAAGCCCATGACGTGCTCGACGCCGGCGCGGTTGTACCAGCTGCGGTCGAACAGGACGATTTCACCGCGTGTCGGAAGCTCGGCGACGTAGCGCTGAAAATACCACTGGCCGCGCTCGCGCTCGGTCGGCGTGCCGAGCGCGACGACGCGGCAGATGCGGGGGTTCAGGCTCTCGGTGATGCGCTTGATGACACCGCCCTTGCCGGCGGCGTCGCGGCCCTCGAAGATGACGGCGACCCTCAGGCCCTGTAGCCGGACCCATTCCTGCAACTTGATCAACTCGAACTGCAGATGGGCGAGCTCGTCGACGTATTTGTAGTCCTTCGGAGGTATGTGCGATTTCGGCCGCTCGGCCGCGTGCCAGTACTGCTCGACGGCGGTGATTTCCCTGGCGTCGCGCAGCACGGACTCTTCAGCCGCGGCGGACTTGTGTTCCTTTGCCATTGGCCCCTCTCGGCTCATGCAATGATGACGCCAGACGAATCGCAGCTAAACATTTTAGGCACGTTAACCCGGAGAACGATCGCGACAAATCGCGCTATTGCGAAGCATTGTCAGGAGCGATGGCGAATACCGCGCTTGACGCGCTATGCGGTGTGGATCTTGTCGCGAAAGGCCCGTGGTGAAAGTCCCGTGGCCCCTGAAAACAGCCGGCTGAAATAGGCCGGATCGTTGAAGCCGAGCGCATAGGCGATCGTCGAGACCGGCAGGTTGGTATAGACGAGGTTACGCCGGGCCTCGCGAACGACCCGGTCGAGGATCAGATGCGATGCTGCATGCCCGGTCGACGCACGGACGAGGCGGCTCAGATGCGTTGGCGTGATCGACAGCGCCTTCGCATAATCCGATACCGTCCAGTGTTCGAGGAAGTGCTGTTCGAGCAGCGCCTCGAAGCGCCGGAACAGGTCGGCTCGTGATGCGGCGTCCGGCGTATCCTGCTTTCCTGCCATCTCGCGCGCGACGAGGCCGATCAGCGCCGCCGACAAGGCGCGCAACAGATGCGCCCTGGCGAAATGCCGGCCGGCGAATTCGGAAAAGATCTGCGCCATGGTGCTGCGCATCTGCGGCGTTCCCCGCACCACGGCCGGCTGCACGAGTACGCGCCGCAGTCCTTCGGCGGGCGTCAGCACCTCGTCCAGCATCTCGGCGGCGACCGTCAGCACCCAGCCCTGGGTTCCCCGGGTAAAGGAGAATCCGTGAACATGGCCGACCGGAACGTTGACGACCCGCATCGGCCGCAAGGCATGGACGCGTCCCTCCAGCGTCGCCTGTCCGCCACCGCGGGCGATCAGGAGAATCTGGTGCAGCCGCGCATGCCGGTGGGCGTCGAATTCCCATTCGTGCAGCACCGAGCGCGCGGCAATGGTCTCGCAATGCACGACGTCGGGCAGGTCGCGTGCCTCGCCGAACAAATTATAGGTCTGGATCGATCGGTTCGAAATCGTCTGGGTCATGTTCGAATTGTACATGTTTTTGCCGGGTCTATCCATTTGGTAAACGGGAAATTCCGATAAATTCGTCCAAACAGGAATAGCCCGTTCGGGATCGGAAAACGACAGGGAGAGGAAACCAGATGAAAGTCCAGGTTTGCATCATTGGCGGCGGCCCGTCGGGGCTATTGCTGTCCCAGCTCCTGCATCTGCAGGGCATCGAAACCGTGGTGCTGGAAAAGTACAGCCGCGAATATGTCCTGGCGCGAATCCGCGCCGGCGTATTGGAGCATGGTTTCGCCAAGCTCATGCGCGAGGCCCAGTGCGGCGAGCGCATGGATCGCGAGGGCGAAATCCACCGGGGATTCCACATCGCCCACGACGGGGTGATGGACCATGTCGATCTCTTCAAATATTCCGGCGGCAGTTCGGTCGTGGTCTACGGCCAGACCGAGCTGACGCGTGATCTTTACGAGGCGCGCGACCGCATGGGCGGCAACGTCATCCACAACGCCGAGGATGTGACGCCCCACGATCTGAAATCCGATGCGCCTTATGTCAGCTATCGCGACGGCGACAAGGTGATCCGCATCGACTGCGACTATGTCATCGGCGCCGACGGTTTCCACGGCGTGAGCCGCAAGTCGATCCCGAAGGATGTGCTGCGGGAATATGAGCGCGTCTATCCCTTCGGCTGGCTCGGCGTTCTCTCGCGTACCAAACCGGTCTCGCCCGAACTGATCTACGCCAAGCACGAGCGCGGCTTTGCGCTTTGTTCACTGCGCTCCCAGGTTCTGAGCCGCTATTACATCCAGGTGCCGCTGACGGATACGCCCGAAGACTGGTCCGACGATGCGTTCTGGGCCGAACTCAAGCGCCGCCTGCCGGCCGAAGTCGCCGCCGGTCTGATCACCGGCCCGTCGATCGAGAAGAGCATCGCGCCGTTGCGCAGCTTCGTGGCCGAGCCAATGCGTTACGGAAGGTTGTTCCTCGCCGGCGACGCCGCCCATATCGTGCCGCCGACCGGCGCCCGCGGGCTCAACAGCGCCGCCTCCGACATCTATTATCTCTACCACGCCATGGTCGATCATTACAAAAAGCGCGATGATTCAGGCCTCGACGGCTATTCGAAAAAGGCGCTGGCGCGGGTCTGGAAGGCGCAGCGCTTTTCATGGTGGATGACCATGCTGCTGCATCGCTTCCCGGACAACATTCCCTATGACGACAAACTGCAGGAAACGGACATGTCGTATCTGTTCTCCTCGGAAGCCGCGTTGCGCTCGCTGGCCGAAAACTATGTCGGGCTGCCATTCTAGCGATTGGGGGTCCGGCCGGCGCCGGTTTGATCCAGAACAAATCGCGGCGGCGGACGATCTGCAAAAATAACAAGAAATGATCCAGGAGAGGAGAGCCATGCCCGTTCCCACGTCCCGGCAGCCGGTGCCCGGCACCACCATCTTCGACGGCGAGCAGGCCCGCAAGGGCTATGCGCTGAACAAGATGTGCTATTCCTTCAACGATGCCGGTAACCGCCGTGCCTTCGTCGCCGACGAGGACGGCTATTGCGCCAAATACGGCCTGAACCCGCAGCAGCGCGAAGCCATTCGCAACCGCAACGTGCTGCAGCTGATCGAAGCCGGCGGCAACGCCTATTACCTCGCCAAGTTCGCCGGGATCTTCGGGCTCGACATGCAGGACATCGGCGCCCAGCAAACCGGCCTGACCAAGGATCAGTTCAAGGCCCGCCTTCTGGCGGCTGGGAGATAGACCGTGGCGAAGATCGTCGGCACCATCACCACCTCGCACGTTCCCGCCATCGGCGGCGCCATCGCCAAGGGCCTGCAGAACGACCCCTACTGGAAACCATTCTTCGACGGCTTTCCGCCGGTGCGCGAATGGCTCGCGAAAGTAAAGCCCGACGTCATCGTGCTGGTCTACAACGACCACGGCCTGAACTTCTTCCTCGACAAGATGCCGACCTTCGCGGTCGGCGCGGCGGATGAATACCGCAATGCCGACGAAGGGTGGGGCATCCCGACAGTGCCGCCGTTCCGCGGCGATTCGGCGCTGTCGTGGCATTTGATCGAGTCCCTGGTCGCGGAGGATTTTGATCTGACGACCTGCCAGGAGATGGTGGTCGATCACGCCTTCACCTTGCCGATGGCGCTGTGCTGGCCCGACATGAAGTGGCCGGTGCGCACCATCCCGGTGTGCGTCAACACCGTGCAGGGGCCATTGCCCTCGGCGGCGCGCTGTTACCGGCTCGGCCAGGCGATCGGGCGGGCGATCGCGTCGTGGCCGGGAGAGGAGCGGGTGGTCGTGATGGGCACCGGCGGCCTGTCGCACCAGCTCGACGGCGAACGCGCGGGCTTCATCAACAAGGATTTCGATCTCCAATTCATGGACAGCATGGTCTCCGATCCGGCCTGGGCGACGAAATATTCGACGACCGAACTGGTCGAGCTCTCGGGCACCCAGGGCGTCGAGCTGCTGAACTGGGTGGTCGCGCGCGGCACGCTGCCGGAGAAGGTGAACAAGAAGCACGCCAACTACCACATTCCGATCTCGAACACGGCGTCGGGGCTGATGGTGCTCGAGCCGCAGGCGTGAGTCAGTGCCGCTTCGCCCGGGTCATGGCGAGGCGCTGCCGCCCGCGATGTGCCGGCCGGCGATGTAGCCGAACGTAAGGGCAGGGCCGAGCGTGATGCCGGCGCCGGGATAGTTGCCGCCCATGATGCTCGCCATGTCGTTGCCGGCGGCATAGAGCCCGTCGATCGGGTTGCCCTTGGCGTCAAGCGCGCGCGCGTTCGCGTCGGTCCTGATTCCCGCATAGGTGCCGAGGTCGCCGATCACCATCTTGATCGCGTAGAAGGGGCCGTGTTCGATCGGGGCGATACAGGGGTTCGGTCCGTGCAGCGCATCGCCCTGAAAGCGGTTGTAGGCGCGCGAGCCCTTGCCGAAGGCGGGATCCTGTCCGCTTGCCGCCGACGCGTTGAACTCCTCGACCGTCGCCGCGAGTCCCTGCGCGTCGATGCCGGCCGCGGCCGCGAGCGAGGCAAGCGTATCACCGCGCAAGAGATATCCGGTCGAGAGGTGCCGCCTGATCGGCATCGGAAACGGCGGCACGCATCCGAGGCCATATTTGCGCAAGGCTCGATGATCGCAAATCAGGAAGGCGGCGATCTCGTCGCCGGGTTTTGCGGCCTTCATCATCTCCTGGACGAAGTCGTGATAGGAATTGCCTTCGTTGGCAAAGCGCGCGCCGCTGCGCATCACGGCGATCACGCCGGGCTTCGCGCGATCGATGAAATGCGGCATCACGCCGCGCGTTCCGTCCTTCCGCGTCGTCAGCGATACCGGCACCCAGGCCGCGGCATTCGGCAAGGTATCTTCGACGCGGCCGCCGACGGTTTCCGCCAGCCGCAGGCCGTCGCCGGTATTGCCGGTCGGGCCGGGCGAATAATGCTCGGCGCCCGAGGGTGCATGCGGAAACATCGCCCTGCGCCGGTCGACGTCGTGCGGAAAGCCGCCGCAGGCCAGGATGACGCCGCGCCTGGCGTGGATCCGAACGAGGCGTCCCTCGCGTTCGACCACGGCGCCCCGCACCGCGCCATGCTCGACGATCAGTTCGCGGACCGGCGACGACAGCCACAGGGGTATGTTCAGGTCGAACGCGGATTTCGCCAGGCGTCCAGCCAGCGCGTTGCCGTTGGTGAGCGTCATGCCGCGGCCGTAGCGCATGAAATCCATCAGATGCCGCGACAGCCGTCTGGCGACATAGATCGCAGAAGTCAGCGATCTGGTCGCGCGCATGAAGTGGATGATTTCCTTGCCCGAGCCCAGCATCATGCCGAACACGGTCAGTTCCGGCAGGGGGGCGCCCAGGTTCTCGATGTGCCGGCCGAGCTCGCGGCCGTCGAAGGGCCGCGTCACCATCGAGCGGCCGCCCTGGCTTCCGCCGGGCGCCTCGGCATGATAGTCTGGAAACACCAGCGGCATGTCGAAGCGTAGCGACGTCTTCGCGGTGAAGAAGTCGACGGCTTCGGGGCCTGCGCTGAGAAACGCATCGACCCGCGCCGCATCGAAACTGTTGCCGGCCTCGTGTCGCAGATAGGTCCGCGCCTGATCCGCGCTCTCGACGATGCCCCACGCCCGCGCCAGTGATGTGCCGGGTATCCACAGCCAGCCGCCGGAGCGCGCCGTGGTGCCGCCGAAACGCGGCTCCTTCTCGACGATCAGGACATTGAGGCCGCCATGGCCCGCGGTCACCGCCGCGGACATGCCGGCTGCGCCCGAGCCGACCACAAGCGCGTCGCATTCGTAAGCCGCGCCCACTTCGTTGCTCGCGCTTTGTGCCACCGGCTTTCCGCTAGGCCGTGACGAAGGCAAGCAGCGTGCCATTGGCCGCCGCCGGCGCGACGCAAATCGCGCCACCGCTGCGGACGCCGGCGTTGCCGAAGGCCTTTTCCGCCGCGGCAAGATCGGAGGTCGCGATCACGAGGCCCGCGCCGCCGCGCTCCGGCAATCCGGCCAGCGAGACTTCGGGATAGCGCCGCCCCAGCTGGTCCTTCGTCAGGAAGACGAAATCGGCGCGATCGGCGCCGGACGGTACCGCGACTGCGCCATCAGGCTCAGCCC
The DNA here is from genome assembly GCA_963831585.1 of uncultured Alphaproteobacteria bacterium. Lineage (GTDB taxonomy): Bacteria > Pseudomonadota > Alphaproteobacteria > Rhizobiales > Xanthobacteraceae > Bradyrhizobium. The sequence goes on from CAWHRA010000034.1 coordinate 183,876, forward strand.
TGACCTCGCGATCGATCATGCGCGCCAGCTGGGCGGCATCCTTGGCGGGCTCCGGCGACAGGATCAGCACCTGCCGCAAGCGCCTGGCGCCATTGGCGTGTTTCATCAGCTCCGGAATCCAGACCGTTTCCCGCGTCTTGTGCTGGCAGGCGAAAATACGGACCCCGCCCGGCGCCTCGGCAACCGGCCACTGAAAGGTCGTGAACCTGGCTGCCGACAGGCGGCCATCCGGCATCGTGACCGGCCGCTCGAAATCCGTCGGGCCCACGGGCTGATAGCCACGCGCGCGAATCTCCTCGGCGCCGGCGGCGGAGTCGACCGCCGTAAACGCGACGCGCTCGATGCCTTCTCCGCGCCTGGCGAGAAAGGCGCGCGCCGGAGCATTATGTTCCGTTTCGACCAGCACGCCGAGCAATTCCATGTAGTCGGGGTCGAACATGATGGTGTAATTGCCCGATCCCATATGGGCGCTGTGCGTGCCGCGCGGCGACACGGTAAAGCCGAGCCGCTTCCAGTTCTCGGCTGCCTTGTCGAGATCCCTGACCATGACGACGGCATGATCGATTCCGATGACGTTCTTGAGCGCCACTCTTGGTTTCCCCGGCATGAACTGGCCGGCGAGCTAACCAGATCAATCCGGTGTCCGCAAGCCAACCCGCGCAAGGGTCATCGCGCTCGCGCCGACCGGAAGGAGGTTCGAGATGCGCCGGGCATGCATGCGCCGCTCAACCCTTGAGGTGGATCAACAGCGGCCACGGGCGCGTCGTCCAGTATGATTGGCGAATCGTTTTGGAGAATGGTGATGAAAGCTGCCGCGCTGTTGGTCGCGCTTCTCGCGCTTTGCGAGCCTGCGATCGCTCAAACCACGGAATGCCAGTCGGTCCCCAAGGCGAGCGATCGCCTCGCTTGTTATGACAAGGCTGCATCGCCGGTCCATCGGGTCAAGCCTGCCGCCGCATCTCCGGCCCCTGCCGCGCAGCCAAGCCAGCCCGGCGATGCGCTCGCCGAGGAAAACGCGCGATTGGACGCCACGATAAAGAATATCTGCCGCGGCTGCTGAGCGCGCGCGAACAAGGGAGCTCCCGATCAGGTTTCGGTGGCGCGACCCGACCGCCTCCGCTGCCGGGTGCCCCTGAGAGCGTTTGGACTTGGGCTTTTACGCCGGCTAGGATGCCGGCTTGAAGCGATCGAACGGACGGAACGCACCATGGCAACCTTCCAAGTGAGCCTCGTGTCGCCGGAAAGCCTGTTGTTTGCGGGTGAGGTCGATCAGGTGGACGTGCCCGGCGCCGAGGGCGATTTCGGCGTTCTTGCCGGCCACGCACCGATTGTTGCCATGCTTCGTCCGGGGCTTGTAACCGTGATGGCCGCAGGCGATCGCGACAGGTTTGTCGTTTTCGGAGGCGTGGCCGAATTTTCCCGGGATGGCCTGACGATCCTCGCGGAATCGGCCGCTCCCGTCGAAGACGTCGACCTTGCACGGCTTGAGGCCCAGATCGCGGAGATGCAGGAAAGCCTGGCGAAACAGTCGCCGGGCGCCGAGCTTGATCGCATGATTGCGCGACTCGACCACTACAAGTCGATCCGCATGACGCTCGTCCCGACAACCGCCTTCTAGCCCGCTTGAGCGGGCCAGGAATGTTCAGCGGACGTTGCTGAAGGCGGCGCGATGCATGACGGCCTGGCTCGCCTGTTTCTTTGCCGGCCGCACGATTGGCCGACCGCTCCGCGGATTGTTGAGCCAGCCGGTCAGCCTCCTCGCCATGGTGGGCTGGCCGGCGGGCTCGCCGCTCGACACGAAGGGGTCGGTGTAGCACCGCGCGCCGGCGGTTCGCGCCATCCGAGCGACGGCCTCGGTCATGGCTGGCGCTCCCGAGGTGTAAACCACGTCATTCGCCGACAGATTCGGCAGATGATCGGTCGGGCGTCCGACGCGGATCGCGGGCGAGACGTCTTGCGGCTCCGATACGGTCGGAATGATGGTGACGTTTGGAAACAGCGCCAGGCGGCACAGCGCACTGTGCATGTACAGCGACTGCAGCTTCCGCGCCGCGATCACGAAGACCATTTCGCGCTGCGGCCGCTCCATGATCGCGGCGACCGCGATCGACCACATCGGCGCGAAGCCGGTGCCGCTGGCGACGAGGACGATGCTGCCGGCGTGATTGGGTCGCAGAAAGGCGCTGCCCAGTGGCCCCGTCACCTTCACGCGATGCCCGACGCGGATATTGCGGCCGAGCGCCGATGAGACGGTCCCGTCGGAAAGCCGCCGGATGTGAAAGTGCAGCAGGCGATGATCGGGAGATCCCTCCAGCGGGTAGGTCGGGCTGTAACATCGTGCCGGGAAGCCCCGGAATTGCACCTTGCAGAACTGGCCGGGAAGATAGCGAAGCGGCTTCGGCAGTTCCACGTCGACGCCGATCACGTCCGGCGCCAGCCGCACGACATTGGCCACGCGTCCCGACATCGAGACCTGGTCGGGCACGGGTTCGGTGACGACCTCAAGATCGGAAACGATCCGGGCCTGGCAGGCGTGGATCATGTCGTCACCATGTTCGTGGCCGCCGAAAACCCTGCCATCGACGAGGCGCACGCGGCAGGCACCGCAAATTCCGCTGCGGCAGTCATGGGGCAGGTCGATGCCGTTCATCAGCGCCGAGTTCGAGCAACAGGTCGCCGCAATTGGCCAGGAACGGCTCGTTGTTCAGCGTCACCTTGCAGGTCTTACTCATTATTCCACCTCGATACGGATTGGCCGGACGTGCCTCGTGTGTCTGATCTGACTGTGATCGAAGGCTGCGACCCGCATGAAAACGCCGGTTTTGATCGGCACGTCGTATTCGCTGTTGGTGTCGAGACGGCGCGCCACTTCCAGCGCCCAGTGGCCGGAGGCCCAGCGCGCCGCGCATCTCACATCGGCGCGATCGCCTGAGAATTCGCCCGCGACGATGACGCCCGGGATGACCGTGCCGATCGGGATGCGGGCGTCCGCTTCCGTGGAATACGGGATCGACTCATCCTTGGTCATGTACCAGCGCGCGCCGTCGTTCTCGCCGTGATTGGGATCGATATCCACTTCCCCCATCGCCGCGAGCGTGGCCGCGAGATCCATGGGAAGCCGGCGCGGCGCCGTCAACCGGGCGCCGCCGGCGCCATCGGCGTCGATGATGAAATTGTCGCTGTAATTCGCGCTCCCGGGATCGGGCGCGAAGCCGCCCTTGTAGGGAAGGATATTGTGAACCTGCATCGGCGTCGGCGCCAGCGGCGGACCGAAATGAGCATCGTCCATCCAGCCAGTGGAACCTCCGCTGGTCGCCTTCCACTGCCAGACATCGGCGTAGCCCGCCGCTGTGTAATGCAGGCCGCGGCCGGTCATGGTGGCCGGCGCATCGGCAATCGGATGCGGGCTCGCGTGGAAGGTCCGGTCGCCCGCCAGGGTCACGTTCATGGTGGTCAACAACACCGAGAATTTGTCCTCGTTGAAATCGTGTTCGTCGCCGGCCTCGAGGCCGTCGTGAAGGACATGCCAACCGTCGACTTCCTTGATCAGCGGCAGGTGTTTCAGCGACCGCGTCGGATCTTGCCACGTGAACAGGAAATACGCCCATGTACCGTCATGCACCGCGCGGATCTCTATTCTGGTCTCGCCCGTGCCGTCGAAATTTCCGCCCTCGCTGGTCATCAGCGAAAACGGCGTGACGTTGCGCCAGGCCCGATCGGAGGTATCGCCGTCGAGAACGGGGGCATCCGCGCTGCTGATGCGATGAATCTGCAACTGGTCGACCGCCAGCCGGTCGGCTGCCACGATGACCGATGCGCCGGTGATGGCGACGGCTGCGGCGACCACAAAAGGGTTGGATTGGAACGTCGGGTTGCGCGGCTTCGAGGTGCCTTGTCGTCTGGCCCCCGGCCTCGCCTGCGCGGCCGAATGCCGTGCGGCTGCCGGATCCCGCGCGCCATCGTGCGGCGGCGGTGCCGGCGCGACGGGTGGTTGTGCGGATTCCGGCGCCAGCCGCGCCGATTGCTCGGCCAGCAGCGTCAGCAACTCCACCGCATCGAGCCGCGGCGGCGGCGCTGTGAGGCGGGTAGGGCGAAAGATTCGCAGCAGCTGCGAGGTGCCGCCGATCCGGAAATGCGACAGGACGTGAAGGCCGGCAAAGGCCGTGATCACCCACGTTCCGTACCAGTGCAGCGTCGCCACATCGTGGCCGGCGTAGAAACCGAAATACAACAGCCCGCCGCTGGCGAGCAGTCCCAGCATCGTGACGAAGAAGATCCAGTACAGAATGATATTGTAGGCGCCGAGCCTGGCCTGCTTGCGGCCGATCAGCCCGCGCAGGCGAATCTTGTCGAGCTGGACGCGGCGGCCTAATCCCGATCTTACGACGTAGACAGCATAGGCGAGCGACACCGCGACCAGCACGATTGCGGCCTGCATGTGCGCAACCCACACACTCTGGCGCGGCAGCACGGCATCGAACAGATTGATCCAGCTGCGCCCCGGGGCCTCGGTCGCGATCCGCAATCCGCTGACAAAGGCGACGCCGAACGCCGCGACCAGGAGCCAGTGCAGGATGATCGTGCCGTAATCGGTCTTTCGCTGCCTCATCCGCGTGCCCCGCCGTCACGGAGCGCGCAACCGGCGTCGTCAGGGCGGCGCGCGGATTTGACGTCAACCTTGCATCCACAATTCGCCGACGCGTCGCGCCGGATCGCAGTGCTTTTCTTCTTGGCCCGCGACACGTGCCGCAAGAAGCCATCGTTACCCATACACAAATGACCCGTCCCCCAAAATCAGGATCCGCCGAACCCGGCGAATGAACAATTTCCTTTGCTTGCGGCTCCCCGGCCGCGACGTTGACGGTTCAAGCCGCAACGGCTGGATTGACCGATCAGACCGGCCTCCGGCGCTCCGTTACAGAACGGAGCGTCGGAGGCCACGCTGATCCGCCGTTATCCCCACATGTGATGGAAGTGGTGCGCCATTTCCGGAATCGGCGAATGATGCGGATCGGCCGGCGCCGCATCCGGTGTTGCCGGGGCGTTGGCCGCCGTCTGCACGGCGGGCGCGGCAGGCGGAGTTGGTGCCGTGGGTGCCGTCGGGGTCACCGGCGCGTTGGCGGCAACCGCCGGCGCAGCAACCGCCGTCGACAGCACGTCGGCCACCGTCAAGCCATCGGCATTGTAGGTGCCGCCGGTCACGGGCGTGTTGTTGCCGCCGACGTCGGCGGAGTTGGCGTGCATCTGTTCGGCCGCAGCGGTGACCAGCGCCGCATTGCCGGTCTGCAATCCCTTGATCATCGCGCTCACCTCGGCGCCGAGGGTACTAGTCTGGCCCAGCAGCTCGTTGTCGAAGCGGGCTTCGAAGATGCCGCCCTGGGCCGCGTCGAAGTTGGTGACCGTCTTCTCAAAGGACTGGATGTTGCTGATCAGGGCTGCGATCGCGTGCGCGTCGTGGCCGCCGACGAGATTCTCCGCCTGTTGTCCCAGCGAGTTGGACTGCGCGATGAAATTTGCCCAGAAACTCGTCTGCGCATCGTTGTCCAGATATTTCGGCGTCGGGTTCAGCGCGTCTCCAAACGGCGTAAAGCCGTGAACACCGTTCTGGTTCGCCATGTTCGCCAGATTGGTATCGCCCTGCACGATGTCGATGATGTCGAGCAGATTGTCGTTGCTGGCCCGTCCCGCATCCTGGCTGACCCCGGCCTGATTGATGTAGGTCTTCTCGAGCTCGAGTTGCCGCACGATGGTGTCGGCATGAACGCCGGTAAGACCGCCGAACAGACCCGGGTTGGCCGTCATCAAGGCCTGCAGGTCGGTAATCGCCGCGTTGGTATCGGCCGTCGCCTGGGCTGAATTGGAGGCGTTGATGCCGCCGATGGAAATATTGGCCAAATCGTTGAAGATGGCGCCGATGTCCGCGAGGTTGGCGTGCGGCGCGTTCGCCGCGGTGGTGCCGGCGGCAAAGGCCTGGGGCGCCGCGAGAAATCCGGCCGCGCCATTTTGTGTCGCCAGTGTGGCGAGATTGGCGTCGTTGTTGACGATATTGAGGATATCGAGATGGCTGTTGTGTAGCGCCGTTTCCGCGGCGGCGACGCTGCCGAAAGTTCCGCCGCCATTCACCGAGGCGCTAGCGGCCGATAGCGCGGTGGTAATATCGGCCAGGATCGTGTTGACATGGGTGAGCGTGGCGCCGGTGAATTGCCCCGCGGCTAATTCCGCCTGCAGGCCGGTTTGGACGTGGGTGAGATCGTTGGTGTATCGTCCGATGCTGCCGAAGCCCTGGCCGCCTTCCTCGACCACGTTTTGCCACAGTCCGCCCTCGAGCGCGCGCGTGGCGTCGTTGAAGGTCAGGCCGAGGTCCGAGAAAGCGGGGGCGGCGGGCGCGGCAGGGGGCGCCGGCGGGCCGGGATCAACGGGGGTGATCACCGGCGGCGCGGGAGGACCCGGATCGATTTGGCCCCCGTTACCAGCGTGTTGGTGATGGAAACCGTGTGTGATGCGAGCCATGTGCGTCCCCTGTTGTTGTGTCGCGTTGCACGACGTCCGGCCCAAGTGATCCACTCGGGTAGCGGGTTGATGCGAGAGGTGAAGGATTATTTAGCTTCGTGGCGGCTTTCAGCCGACACCGGGGCCAATGCGCGGGAGAAGCAAGGTGATAGGCGGACGAAACCGTGACGTCTAACGCGTTTTGAGCGAGCATCGTCGGCCCGTAGGCGAAAATTATGAAAGCGTTTGCCGATGCTTGCCGTGAAAACCCAGTAAGGCCACCTTCTCATGCGCAAATTTTGCGCCGCCGGGTGTGATGCAATCGCCCGTATAAGCCCGGATAAGTAAGACACCGGGGCCGCGAATTTATTTCAGTGCCATCCATAACGCCCGCCGCTGTCGCATTCTTGCCGAAAAATGGTCGGTATCAGCCGTCAAGGAGACTTGATCGCGCAAACCGCGACATCAGCCCAGGGGGGCGCAGTGTATGAGTATCGCTAACGGTCACGCACAAGCGACGTTTCCGTCCCGCGCAATTTCGAATCTCAGGTCGACGCTTCAATCCGATGATCCCGTGGCGCTGGGATTGCGCGAGAGCGCGCGTCGCATGATCGGCATCGCCGTCTTCAGTGGCGTGATCAATATCCTGATGCTGTCTGGCTCACTCTATATGCTGCAGGTTTATGACCGGGTGATTCCGAGCCGCAACACCGCGACCTTGCTGGGTCTCTCGCTGATGGTGCTGTTCGCCTATCTGGTGCAGGGATATTTCGACGCGCTGCGGACGCGGATGTTGTGCCGGGTCGCGACATTGTTCGACGCCGGCCTGCAGCAGGCGATCCACACCGCGCTCGCGACGCTGCCGCTTCGCGGCGTGAAGCCGATGCTGATGCAGCAGCCGCTGCGCGACCTCGACCAGGTACGCGGCTTCATGTCGAGCATGGGGCCGACCGCGTTCCTCGACATGCCCTGGATCCCGATCTTCCTGATTGCATTGTTCCTGTTTCATCCGGCGATCGGCATGACGGCGCTGCTGGGCACCGCGGCGATCATCGCCATGACGTTGCTGACCGAGCGGATGTCGCGTGGCGCGGCCAAGGCGGCGATGGATTCCAGCGCCCAGCGGCAGGTGCTGGCGGACGCGACCCAGCGCAATGCCGAAGTGATCCGCGCGCTCGGCATGACCGATCGGTTCACCGCGCGCTGGTCGCAGGCCAATGAGCGCTACTTGCAGGAAAATATCCGCGCCACCGACGTCTACGCCAATCTCGGCTCGGGTGCGAAGGTGCTGCGCTACGTGCTGCAATCGGGCATGCTGGGTATAGGCGCCTATCTCGTCGTCGCCGACAGGGCGTCGGGCGGCATCATGATCGCGTCGTCGATCATGATGGGTCGCGCGCTGGCGCCGGTCGAAATCGCGCTCGGCACCTGGAAGCAGCTGGTCGCCGCGCGTCAAGGCATCGCGCGGCTGCGCGAGATATGCAAGGCCACCGCGCCGCCGCCGCCGCCGCCGGTAGTGCTGCCGCGCCCCTGTCGCGAACTTTCGGTGCAGGAACTTGCCGTCGCCGCCCCGGGGGGAACCAGGCCAATCGTCTCGAACATCTCGTTTTCCCTCAAGGCCGGCATGGGACTGGCGCTGCTCGGCGCAAGCGCTTCGGGCAAGACCTCGCTTTCCAAGGCGCTGGTCGGAATCTGGTCGGCCCAGAATGGCGTGGTGCGGCTCGACGGTGCCGCGCTCGATCAATGGCGAAACGAAGATCTCGGACGCTATATCGGCTACCTGCCGCAGGACGTGGCCTTGTTCGATGGCACCGTCGCCGAGAACATTTGCCGTTTCGACGAGACCGCTCCCTCCGACGCGATCCTGCGGGCCGCGCAGGTCGCCGGCGTGCATGACATCATCCTGCGGCTGCCCGAGGGCTATTCGACGCGGATCGGCGAGGGCGGCATGTCGCTGTCGGCCGGGCAGCGGCAGCGAATTGGCCTCGCGCGCGCGGTGTTCGGCGATCCCTTCCTGGTGGTGCTCGACGAGCCCAATGCCAATCTCGATGCCGACGGCGAAAACGCGTTGACCCGCGCGATTCAGATACTGCGCTACAATAAATGCATCGTCATCGTGATATCGCATCGGCCGAGCGCCTTGGCCGCCCTGAACATGGCGATGGTGCTTTATGACGGCAAATCCATCGCGTTCGGTCCATGCGAGGAGATATTTGCCCGCGTGCGCACGGCGACGGGGCAATCCACGGCAAGAGGACCTGCGGTCACAAAAGAGCCTGCGGCGGCGAGACAGCCGGCTGCAGCGCGGCAACCGGCGGTGGCGCCGGACCTGAGGACAGCGCGGCGCGCGCCGATCGTGGAGAGCGTTGAGCCATGAGACGCGGAGACGGCATAACGCATGACGGCCGGCGCGCGCCGCGCTGGGTCGGTGAATCCCATGACGACGCGGTCGGGCCGCAGGGTGCGGCGTTGATTCTCGAGTTGCAGCGGCTGCGGCAGGCGTTCGAGCTGGAAGACGGCGATGCGCCGCACGCGCCGCAAGCCCGTCGTCCGGCCGGCGAGGAGTTACATCCTCCCTCCCATCCGCGAACGCGCCAGCCGAAGCGGCGACGCAGGGGCAAGATGGGGCGGGCCTTCGACATCTGCCTGGAGCAACTTGGACTGACCGCTGGCACCTCGGCCGCGCGTAGGAGTGAACATGCACCCGAACCGCCGGCGGTCCCGGCCTGGCGCAGGCACGAACCAGCGCCCGAGGCTGCTGCAGCCCCGGTTTGGCGCAGGCACGAGCGAGCGCCTGAGCCGGCCGCAGCCGCGGTCCGGCGAAGAAGCGAAGCTGCGCCCGAGCCGGCCTTCGCCCCGGCCTGGCGCAGAAGCGAGCCTGCATCCGATCCGGTTGCCGCCCCGATCAGGCGCAAGAGCGGACAAGTGCGCGAGCCGGACGTCACGCCGGTCGTGCGCAGAACTGTGCCTGTGCGCGAGGAGGCTGCTGCTCCGACCGCGCGAAAGAGCGAACCCGAACGTGAGCCGACACCTGCGCCGCCGGCTCGGCGCGGCCCGATCATCGCGCCCGACGACCCGTCGCTGATCAATGCGTCAAGGCCCCGGCCGGAATTTCCCCGAGCCGACATCAAGCATCAATCGATGCATGTCGAGACCCCTCGCCTGGCGCTGCCGCCTCCGGCCGCCAGTACGAAGCCCGCGACAGCCGTCGGGCAATTGATGAGGAGCTGCCGTGTCGGCCTGACCGCGGGCGTTGCCTTCCTCGTCAATCGCGAGGGCCTCGCCGACAACGATAATGAGCCGGGCGAGGGCCTGGCGCTGCGGGCCGGGCGCGCCTTCGAGAATGAATTGCGAGCGGGGCTTCGGGTATTGCTGGCCTTCCTTTTCGTCGCCGGCGGCCTGGCCGTGCTGATGCCGATCGCGGGCGCCGTCGTCGTTCCCGGCAACCTCGTGGTTCAATCGAACGTCAAGGCCATCCAGCATCCGACCGGGGGCGTGGTCGCGGAAATCCCGGTCCATAATGGCGAGCGGGTGGCCACGGGCGATCTGTTGCTGCGGCTCGATGCCACCCAGGCCCAGGCGAGCCTGCAAATGGTGAGCAAGCAGCTCGCCGAAGTGCGGGCCCGAATCGCCCGGCTGGTCGCCGAGCGCGACGGCGCGGCGCAGCTTCAGGTGCCGCCCGAACTGGCGGCGCGATCGGACGATGCTACCGTCAAGGCGCTGCTGGCGTCCGAGCAGTCGCTGTTCAAGGCCCGCTCGAACGCGCGCCGAAGCCAGACCGATCTTCTGCAAAGCCGTGTCTCGCAGCTCGGCGAGGAGATCGCCGGCCTCAATGCCCAGCTCGAGTCCAAGTCCAAGCAACTGGAGCTGATCGCCGGTGAACTGACCGGTGTGCAGGATCTCTACGACAAGCGGCTCGTGCCGCTGACCCGGCTCACCACCTTGCAGCGCGAGAGTGCGCGGATCGAGGGCGAGCGCGGGCAATTGACCTCGGCGATCGCCGAGACGAAATCCAAGATCGGCGAGGCGCAGCTTCAGATCGTCCGGCTCGATCAGGATTTTCGCACCGATGTCGTCAAGGAACTCGGCGAGAACCAGGGCAAGGAAGCCGAACTCGTGGAGCGCGGCGTCGCGGCGCGCGATCTTCTCGACCGGATCGAGATCCGTGCGCCGACCTCCGGCGTGATCCATCAGCTTACGGCCCACACCATCGGCGGCGTGATCCGCGCCGGCGACACCATCATGGAAGTGGTGCCGGATCTCGACGATCTGCAGATCGAGGCCCGATTGCAGCCCAACGATATCGACCAGGTGCGGATGGGGCAGAAGGCGTTCGTGCGTTTCTCGGCCTTCAACCAGCGCACGACGCCGCAGGTTGACGGCGTCGTGTCCTACGTATCGGCCGACACCAGCCGGGACCAGCAGACCAATGCATCGTATTTCACCGTGAGGGTGACGCTTCCCGAGGAGCAGCGTCGCCGGCTGGACGGCAAGCAGCTTGTCTCGGGCATGCCCGCGGAAGTTTTCATGCAGACCGGCAGCCGGACCATGATGAGCTACCTTATGAAGCCGATCACCGACCAGCTGCAGCGCGCCTTCGTGGAGCGGTGAGATCGCCGTCGCCGAGGCGGGCAATCGCCTCGGCCACCATCAGTCACCGCGAGCGCTCTGCACGATCGACAGCGCGTCGCTGGCCGGAAATGTCTGCCGGAGTGCGTCGTCGAGCCGTTCGTCTTCGCGCTGCCGTTTGATAGCTTCCACCCGCAGCCTTGCCATTCGTGCTGGCCTTCGCTTACCGGCCGGCTCGTCGCTCTTGCCGTTCATCGTCGTCTCCTCTCAGGGCGTCGCCGCGGTAAAATCCTGATCCGACGCCGATTTGCCGTCGGGAACCCGGATCACGACGACGCCGTGATTGAGCGCCTGATGGCATGAGTTGCATTCGTTCGTCAGCGCGGCGTAAGCCTTGATGAAAGCGGCTCCGTCATTTGCCTTGATCGCGCTGCCGAGTTCGGCGAAAGGCTGGTCGGTGACGGACGCGATCATCTCCGGAAACGATATGTCGTGCTCGGTCGGATGGGCTTCGCCGAGACGTTTGAACGCGCCCTTCAGATTGCCGAGTTCGTAGGCGGCGAACTCCCAATCCCCGTTCTGCGCGGCCCGCCACAGTCGCCGGTGGCGCGGCTGGATCGTCGCGATCATGAGATCGCTGATGCTGGGCAGATATTGCGTGGCAGCAGAGGCGTGTTCTTCCCCCGCAGCCGCGCGATGCGGGCTCGCGACGGCGACGCCGAGAATGATGGCGGCAAGAATCGCCGGAGCGGCAGCGGCGAACGAACCGGGGCGGGCGGTCTCGATGACCGTGCGCCGAGTACCTTCGATATTGCATTTGCTCTCGTCCCGCACGTCTTCGTCCATTGTTGCTCCATGGATCGCAGTTGAATTCATGGCGTCGTGGCAGCGTTCGAAATCGACAGTCGAGATTTAGGTGCGCTGGGAGATCAGGACCACTAAATTGAGGTTTAAGGCCGTTCATTTCGATTTGACGCGACAGACCTGCTCACTCGGCGGGCATGGTGTCCGGCGTTTGGCTCGCGGTGTGACGGAACGATGAAGCCCGGACGCGGAACCGGTCGAGATAGAGATAGACCACGGGCGTCGTGTACAGGGTCAGCAATTGCGAGAGCAGAAGTCCGCCGACGATGGTGTAGCCGAGCGGCTGGCGGATTTCCGAACCGGTGCCGGTGCCGACCATCAGCGGCACCGCGCCGAGCAGGGCCGCCATCGTCGTCATCAGGATCGGGCGGAACCGCAGCATGCAGGCGTTGTGGATGGCCTGTTCGGCGGACATGTTCTGGTGACGCTCGGCCTCGAGTGCGAAGTCGATCAGCATGATAGCGTTCTTCTTGACGATGCCGATCAGGAGGATGATGCCGATCAGCGCGATCACGCTGAGATCGAAGTGAAACGCCATCAGGATCAGCAGCGCGCCGATGCCGGCGGAGGGCAGGGTCGAGAGAATCGTGATGGGGTGGATCGTGCTCTCGTACAGCACGCCTAGGATGATGTAGATGACGACCAGCGCCGCCGCGATCAGAAGCGGCGTGCTCGACAGCGAGGACTGGAATGCCTGCGCGTTGCCCTGGAAGCTGGTCACCAGTGCAGCCGGCTTGCCCAGTTGCTTGCCGGCCTGCTGAATCGCGGCCACCGCGCTGCCGATCGACGTGCCCGGGAGCAGGTTGAAGGAGATGGTGGTCGAGGGGAACTGGCCTTGGTGGTTGACCACCAGCGGGGCGACCTTCTCGGTGGCGGTGACGAGCGTGGAGAGCGGCACCTGCTGGCCGCTCGAGGAGTTGAGGTAGATATCGCTCATGGCGCTCGGCCCGAACTGGAACTGCGGCTGTACCTCCAGCACGACGTGGTACTGGTTCTGCTGGGTCAGGATGGAGGAGACGATGCGCTGGCCGAAGGCGTCCGACAACGTGTTGTCGATCGTCGCCGGCAGGATGCCGTAGCTCGAGGCGGCGTCGCGGTTGATGGTGATGTCGAGCAGCGGGCCGGCGTTCTGCTGGTCGCTGGCGACATCGGCTATCCCCGGTACCGATTTCAGTCTGTCCAGGAACAGCGCGGACCAGTGGTTGAGTTCGCCGGGGTCGGGATCGGTGAGCGTAAACTGGTACTGGGTGCGCGCCACCCGTCCGCCGATGGTGATGTCCTGCGCCGCCTGCATATAAAGCGTGATTCCCTGCAGCTTGGCGAGCTTCGGGCGCAGCCGGTTGATCACCTGGTCGGCGCTGGCCTTGCGCTCATCCTGCGGTTTCAGCGCGATGAACATGCGGCCATCGTTGAGCGTCGCGGTCGGGCCGCCGGCGCCGATCTGCGAACCGACCGAGGCGACCGCAGGATCCTGCAGCACGACGTTGACGACAGCCTGCTGACGCTCGGACATCGCCGCAAAGGAAATGTCCTGTGCCGCCTCGGTCACGCCGATGATCAATCCGGTATCCTGCTGCGGAAAGAACCCCTTGGGAATGACGACGTAGAGATAGCCGGTCAGGACAATGGTCCCGAGCATCACCATCAGCGTGATGAACTGATGACGCAGCACGACGGCAAGCCCGTGGCCGTAGATCTCGACCAGCCATTCGAAACCGCTTTCGAGCAGTCGGTAGAGCCGGCCATGCTCGCCGGTCTCCGGCTTCAGCAGGCGCGAACACATCATCGGCGTCAGCGTCAGCGAGATCAGCAGCGACAGCACCAGCGCCACGCTGACGGTGACCGCGAATTCGCGGAACAACAGCCCGACATATCCGCCCATCAGGAACAGCGGGATGAACACCGCGATCAGCGACAGCGTGATCGAGACGATGGTGAAGCCGATCTCGCCGGAGCCCTTGATGGCGGCCTGCATCGGGGAGAGGCCCTCCTCGAGGTGACGGACGATGTTCTCGATGACGACCACGGCATCGTCGACCACGAAGCCGACCGCGATGGTGAGCGCCATCAGCGACAGATTGTCGAGGCTGTAGCCGAGTTCATAGAGCGCCGCGAAAGTGCCGATCAGCGACAGCGGCACGGTGACGGCGGGGATCACCGTTGCCCAGAAATTCCGCAGGAACAGGAAGATCACCATTACCACCAGCGCGACCGTCAGCACCAGCGTGAAACGCACGTCGCTGACGGACGCGCGGATGGTTTCGGTGCGGTCGGACAGGATCGAGACCTTGATGTCCTTGGGGATCGAGGCCTGCAACTGCGGCAGCATCGCCTTGACGCGGTCGACGGTGGCGATGACGTTGGCGCCGGGCTGGCGCTGCACGGCGAGAATGATGCAGCGCTGCTTGTTGAACCAGGCCGCGAGCAGGTCGTTCTCCGGACCGTTGATCGCGTTGCCGACATCCTTGACGCGGACGGGGGAGCCGTTGCGGTAGGCGAGGATCAGGTTGTTGTAGGCATCGGGATCGAGCAGTTGGTCGTTGGTGTTGATGGTGTAGGTCTTTCGCGGGCTGTTCAGCGTGCCCTTGGGCAGGTCGACATTGGCCTGGCTGATGACGTTGCGGACGTCTTCCAGCCCAATGCCGCGCGCGGCCAGCGCCTGCGGATTGACCTGAACCCGCACCGCCGGCTTTTGCTGGCCGCCGATGCCGACCAGGCCGACGCCGGAGATCTGCGAGATCTTCTGCAGCAGGATGTTCTCGGCATAGGCGTCGATCGTGGTCAGTGGCAGCGTATCGGAGGTCAGCGCCAGCACCAGGATCGGCGTATCCGCCGGGTTCACCTTGCGGATGGTCGGCGGGAAGATCATCGCCGGCGGCAACTGCCCGCCGGCGGCGTTGATGGCGGCGAGCGTATCGGTGGCGGCGCCCTCGATGTCGCGGCTGAGGTCGAATTGCAGCGTGATCGAGGTAAAACCCAGCGCGCTCGACGAGGTCATCTGGGTGATGCCGGGAATCTGGCCGAACTGCTCCTCCAGCGGCGTCGCCACCGATGAGGCCATGGTCTGGGGATCAGCGCCAGGCAACTGCGCGGTCACTGAGATGGTCGGATAGTTCACGTTCGGCAGCGACGCCACCGGCAACAGCGGATAGGCGGCAAGGCCGACCAGCAGCAGCCCCACCATCAATAGCGCAGTGGCGATGGGGCGCGCGATGAAGGGGGCGGAAATGTTCATGGAATGGCGATCTGCTGCGCGTTCTGCGCCGCGGCCTCTTCGGCGGCCTTGCCGTGCAGGATCGTGACGTGACTGCCCGGCTGCAGCTTGTACTGTCCGTCCACCACGACCCGTTCATTGGCGGCAAGGCCGCTGTCGATCAGCGCCTGTCCGCCGCTGATTTGCGCGACCGTGATGTTTCGCTTCTCCACCGTGTTGTCGGGCTTGATGGCGTAGGCGTACATGCCGTTCTGTCCCTGCTGAACGGCGCCTGCCGGAACGGTGAGGCCGTTGTGCCGCGTCTCCAGCAGCAGGCGGGCGTTGACGAGTTCGCCCGGCCAGAGCCGGTGCGCGGTATTGGCGAATTCGGCCTTGATCTGCACCGCGCCCGTGGTCTGCAGGATTTCATTGTTGATGAGGTCGACTTTGCCCTGGTCGAGCTCGATGGTATCGTCCTGGCTGTACGCCAGCACCTTGAGCGTCTTGCCGCCCGCCATCTGCTGCTGGATGCGCGGCAGATAGCTCTCGGGCAGGGTGAAGATCAGCGAGATCGGCTCGATCTGGGTGACGACGACGAGGCCGTTGGGGTCGGTCGGATGGATGATGTTGCCGACATCGACCTGCCGCACGCCGGTGATGCCCGAGATCGGCGAGGTCAGCCGGGTATAGCCGAGCTGAACCTGTGCCTGCTCGATCAGCGAATTGTCCGACTTGACGGCATTCTGCAGCTGCGCGACCTGCGCCTTCTGGGTGTCGAGCAACTGCGGCGTGGCGTAGCCGCTGCCGGCGAGGCGCGTGTAGCGGTCGAGGTTGGCAAGCGCGTTCGTCAGCTGCGCCTGGTCGCGATCGCGCGCTGCGGTCACCTGATCGAGCTGCGCTTGATAGGGGCGCGGATCGATCTGGGCGAGCAGGTCGCCGGCGTGAACGGCCTGGCCTTCTTTGAATGCGATCTGGGTCAGTTGTCCCTGGATCTGGCTGCGGACGACGTCGGTGTTGTAGGCGATCACCGTGCCGATGCCGCGCAGGTAGATCGGCACGTCCTGGCTGGTCACCTGGCCCGCGACGACGGGCACGGGCGGCGGGGCGGCGGGGGCCGCCGGCGCCGCGCTCCTGCGCGTCACCGCGTACGCACTGCCGCCGGCGATCAAGATCGCCGCGATGAGAAGTGTAGATAGTTTGGGTCGCATCGCCGTAACTCCCTGAACCTGCGATCTTCAGCAGCCTCCTGAAGACATCGATGTTGCCGTGGTCGGCGACGAGCCGTTGAGCGCGCACGGGGACGTGCTCATTCCGGTCGTGACCGTGGACGTGACCGTCGACGGCTGGCTCTGCACGGTGATATCGGGCAGCGGGCTGAGGCCGCCCGGCGAAAGTTCGGTCGAGCCCAGGGGAATCCCGACGCGGCCGACGGTCGACAGCGCGCCGAGACTGGCCGGCGAGGAGGCGGAAGCCGTTGCGCTGGACGACGTCATCCCTGTGCCGCTGGTGCATGTCCCCGAAGCGTTTCCCGATATGCCCGTGGAATTGAACAAGGGAGTCGGAGCCGGGGTCCCCGACGTCATGCCGCCGGTGGTCGTCATCGCGTTTGGGGTGGGCGAAGTGACCATGCCTGAGGTGCCGGGAATGGAAGTCGTGGGCTGCGCCGAAGCTCCGATGCCGGAGCAGGCGGTCGAAGCCGTCATCGAACCGAGCGCCGCCGTTCCCGCGACGTTGGCGCTGACGCCGGGTGTCGCCATTTCGGTGGCGCCGAGCGGAATTCCGATCGGACCCACCGGCGAACCGGAGCCGAGCCCGAGCGGCGAGGTCACGCCGAGCGGAGCGGGCGCGCCGGTGATCATGCCGACCTGGGCAAAAGCGGGGTCGCATCCGAACAGGGAGCAGGCTACCGCGGCGATCAGGAATGGTCTCATGGAAAACTCCCCGATATGAACGGTTCGATCAGGCCGCCAGGCGATCCGGAGGGGCCATGAATTCGGGGCCGACGGGATCTTGGATCGTCTCCTTGAGAATCCGGTCGATCTCCTCCATCGCGGCCTCGTCGATGTGCCAGCCGACGGCGTCGGCGATCGGCGCGAGCTGGCCGGCGCGCCGCGCGCCCCACAGGGCGATGTTGGCTTCCCCGCGATCGAGCACCCAGCGCACGGCGAGATGGATGACGCGCCTGCCGAATCGCGCTTGCGCGAGCTGGTCCAGACTTCTCGACGGCGGCGAGATACTGCGCGTAGCGGGGCTCGCGAAACTTCGGATCGCTCTTGCGCAGGTCGTCGCCGGTGAAGCGGGTCGATCGCGACATGCTGCCGGACAACAGCCCGCGGCACAGCGAGCCATAGGCCAGCACGGCGACGTTCCGCGCGCGGGCATAGGGAAGCACATCGTCCTCGATGCTGCGCTCGAACAGGTTGTAGGGCGGCTGCGCGGTATGCAGCGGCGCCACTTTCCGAAATTCCTTCATCTGGGCCGGGCTGAAATTGCTGACGCCGATGGCGCGAATCTTTCCGGTTCGGTGCAGCTCGCCCATGGCCTCGGCGACTTCCGCGATCGGCGTATTCGGGTCCGGCCAGTGCACCTGGTAGAGATCGATGACGTCGGTCTTCAGCCGCCGCAGCGAAGCCTCGGCTTCCTCGACGATCCGCGCCTTGCTGGCGTTGCGAAACGGCTTGCCGTCCTTCCAGTCCAGTCCGACCTTGGTGGCGATGTAGACGCGCTTGCGCCGGCCCCCCTCGGCCAGCGCCTTGCCGACGATTTCCTCGGAACGGCCGAAGCCGTAGACCGGCGCGGTGTCGATCAGATTGATGCCGCGATCGAGCGCGGCGTGGATGGTGGCGATGGCGTCGCTCTCGTTGCTGCCGCCCCACATCCAGCCGCCGATCGCCCACGTCCCCAGCGCGACCCGCGAGGCGCGAATGGATGTTCCGGGAATATCGACGAATTCCATGTCGGTGTGATGGGTCGGAATGCGGTTCATGGTTCAACTCCTGCAATGACGGGGCGGCGCGACTGACGGGCGCCGCCAACTTCGGTCGCTTGCAGTTAAATGGTCTCGCTGGCGCGGCAGTTCGACTAAAAAACGATTTATGTGTTCGAATTGGAAATACCGGATCCTAAATTCGTTTTTAGTTGGGCGGTGGCCTGATCTCGCGATGCTCGATCACGCAGCCCGTCACGGCGTGTTGATGGACGGTGACAGGCGGGCCGGGGTTTTCAGGACAGCATCAGGAGACGCAAATGGCTGGGATCGGCCCACTTTACCACGCGCTTACTCGGCGGCGATTGCTCGGCGCGGCCGGCGTCGGCGCCATTGCGCTGTCGAACGTCGCCCTCGCAAAACCCGGCTGGGCGGAAACCATGACGGAGCTTCCGCTGCCCGGCGGCCCCGGCGCAAGGCCGATTACGACGGCGTTTCCGCAGAAGGGGCCGATGATCCTGCAGCGGACCCGCCCGCCGCTGCTGGAAACGCCGTTCGAAGTTTTCGACAAGGGCGTGTTCACGCCTGCCGATCAATTCTATGTGCGTTGGCACTGGGCGGTAATCCCGACCGATATCGATACCGCCAAGTTCGCGCTCACCGTACGCGGCCATGTCAACCAGACCCTGTCGCTGTCCCTGAACGATCTCCTTCGCGGCCTGCCAGGCGTGCAACTCGCCGCGGTAAACCAGTGCTCGGGCAATTCGCGTGGCTTCTTCCAGCCCCGGGTACCCGGCGGGGAATGGGCGAACGGGGCCATGGGCAACGCGGTGTGGACCGGAGTGCGGCTGAAGGACGTGCTGGACAAAGCCGGCGTGAAGCCGGGGGCGGTGCAGGTGCGGTTCAAGGGCCTCGACGATCCCGTGGTTTCGGATGCGCCGCATTTCATGAAGTCGCTCGACATCGAGCACGCGCGCGACGGCGAGGTGATGATCGCCTATGCCATGAACGGCGAGCAGCTTCCCCTCGTGAACGGCTTTCCGCTGCGGCTGGTGGTGCCCGGCTGGTATGCGACCTATTGGGTCAAGATGCTCAGCGACATCGAGGTGCTGGACCAGCCCGATACCAATTACTGGACCAAGGTGGCCTACACCATTCCCGATACGCCGCACGCCAGCATCAAGCCCGGCGAAACCGGCGTGAAGATGATCCCGATCAACCGGATGGTGCCGAGATCCTTCGTCACCAATATTCCCTCGGGCCAAAAGGTGAAGGCGGCGGCGCAGACCGGCGTTCGCGGCATCGCGTTCGGCGGCGATTGCGGCGTTGCCAAGGTCGACTATTCCATCGACCGCGGTCAAAGCTGGCGTCCGGCGCAGCTCGGGGAAGACAAGGGCAAGTATGGCTTCCGGCGGTGGGGCACGCAGATCAATTTGCCTTCGCCCGGCGCCTACACCGTGATGACCCGCTGCACCAACGCCAACGGCGTGGTGCAGCCGGACACGCCGAACTGGAATCCCGCCGGCTTCATGCGCAACGTCGTGGAATCGGTGGATCTCATCGCCATCTGACGGAGGGTCGTCATGTCTCGCAATTGGCTGCCAGCCGTCATTGTCCTCTGCGCGCTGTCGACGCCTCTGGTGGGGCGCGCCGCATCACCGATCGAGTTGAAACCGGTCAAGGTCGAGCTGCCGGACAGCGACAGGATGTTTAGAGGTCCGGGGGCGGACGCGATCAACAACAATTGTCTCGCCTGTCACTCCGCCGGCATGGTGTTGAACCAGCCGGAATTGTCCGGGCAGGCCTGGGCGGCAGAGGTCAACAAGATGATCAATGCCTACAAGGCCCCGGTCGCGCCGGAGGACGTCGGCGCGATCGTCGACTATCTCGCCCGCGTCAAGGGCACGAAATAGAAAGCCCGCTCTCGTTCGCAGGCAGTCGTGCCCGGGCGATACTCAAGCAATCTTGAGCCGACAGATATGCGACATCACTCATCGTTGATCGGACGACGCCGTTTGCGCGGCTCAAGATTTGAACCGCACCGTGTCATGCGTTTTCATAATCCTAAATTGGTTTTTAGTTGAGAACGCGGCGACCCGCCGCCATCTTCGAAGGGCTCCCGGCGTCCGCGGCGGTGACGGGAGTTTTGTTGGGCGAACCATCCAGGAAGACATCGGGGAAACGTTAAGGGCGGGCGTGGAATAATCCACGCGCACGATGGTTGAGTATGTCCGGAGGTAAAAAATGGTCTTGTTCTCGCAAAGCTTCATTCGCAAGCGGGTGATCTCGCTGGCGACCACCGCGTCGGTCGCGGCGACGTCGTTCGCCCTGGCGCAGGATCCGACGAGCGCCTACCACGTGCGCGGCGCGGTGCCGATCCAGTACGCGGCCCAACGGCCGGACCTTGCCGCCGAGCAGCCCTTCCTGTCGGAGAACGACGCCGCCATGAACAAGATGATGGCGGACATGACAATCAAGCCGACCGGCGATGTCGATCGCGATTTCGTCGCGATGATGGTGCCGCATCACCAGGGCGCGGTCGACATGGCGCAGGCCGTACTCAGATACGGCCGCAACGAGCAACTTCGCCGCATCGCCCAGGAAATCATCGTGACCCAGCAGCAGGAGATCTCCGCAATGCGGCTCGCGGTCGGCGAGGAATTGCCGCCATCGCTGGCGTCGCCGACGCAAGTCGCGCCGTCGTCGCCCTCGATGGGCTCTCACGGCGCGATGTCGCATGACGCCATGAAAATGAACATGAAAAAGGAGTGAAACATGAGGGACGCATTTTCGGCTTTGAGTCTGTTCGCAAGCGTGTGCCTGGCTGGGCCGACGGCGGCCTGGGCAGGGCAGGCGCCGGCCGCGGCGTCGGATCCGGACATTCCGGTGAGCCATCACGACCGGGTCTATTCGGCGGAGCAGTTTTCCAACACCGTCTCGGTGACCGACCCCGTCGACAACAAGCTGCTCGGCGCCATCCGTCTCGGCGACCCGCAGCCCGGCAATTTCAGCCCGCTCTACAAGGGTCAGGTTCTGGTTCACGGCATGGGCTTCTCGCCCGATCACAAGACCATTGCGGTGGTCTCGATCGGCAGCAATTCCGTCACCTTCATCGACACCGCGACCAACGCGGTCAAGCACACTACCTATGTCGGCCGCTCGCCGCACGAGGCGTTCTTCACGCCGGACGGCAAGGAGGTCTGGGTCACCGTCCGCGGCGAGGACTATGTCGCCGTGCTGGACGGCCAGAGTTTTGAGGAGAAGTCGCGCATCAAGGTGCCGGCCGGACCGGGCATGCAGATCTTCTCGCCCGACGGAAAATACGGTTATGTCTGCTCCTCCTTCAATCCCGAGACGGTCGTCATCACGGTGGCCGATCATCAGGTTGTCGGCCACGTCAGGCAGGACAGCCCGTTCTGTCCGAACATCGCCGCCACGCCCGATGGCAAGCAGGTCTGGTTCACGCTGAAGGATGTCGGCAGGACCGAGGTGTTCGACGCGAAGCCGCCGTTCTCGGTGCTGAAGTCGATCGATACCGGGCCGATCACCAACCACGTCAATATCGTCCACAATGCCAACGGTAGCTTCGCCTATGTCACGGTCGGCGGGCTGAACGAGATCAAGGTATTTCGCACCGACGATTTCTCGCAAGTCGCAACCATTCCGGTCGGCAAGCTGCCGCACGGCATCTGGCCGTCCGGTGACGGCAGCCGGGTCTATGTCGGCCTGGAAAATGCCGACGGCATGGCCGCGATCGACACCCTCACCAACAAACTGATCGCCACCAGCCCGGTCGGTCAGGCGCCGCAGGCGATTACTTACGTGCCCAATGCCGTGCCCGAAGGCGATGGCATGCTGGGCCTGCGGCCGCCCGGCGTCGCCGGCGAGACCGCGCATCTGCTGCTTGGGCCGATGGAAGGCCGCAAGACCGTCGGCAGCAACGCCGGCGCTTCCACCGAAGACGAGGCTCCCACCAGTGTCTCGCTGTTCGATCAGGGTCTGATCCAGGTGATGCAGGCTGCAGTGACCGGCCTCGAGCCGAAGCAGCCTTACATTCTCGCGCTGTCGCATCAGCGCGACGGCCAGGGGCCGCTGGAGCCGCTCGCCGCCTTCATGACCAATCCGGCCGGCTCGGCGATCGTCAACGCCACCGGGGCGATCCGGCAGGTGGTGCATGGCGAGGACAAGATCCAGCGGCGCTATCTGGTGATCGCGCAAGGCCATGCCGACAAGCCCGGCCACGTCGTGCAGGTGCAGTTGAAATAACGAAATCCGCCGGTTGCGGCTCATGCCGCAACCGGCGTTCGACAGGAACAGACAATGGGTATTGTTCGATTTGCGCTGAGATTTCCCCACACGTTCTATGTGCTGGCGGCGCTGATCCTGTTTCTCGGCGTCGCCGCGATCAAATCGATGCCGACGGATATTTTCCCGGAAATCCGCATTCCCGTGGTGACGGTGATCTGGAGCTACACCGGCCTCTCGACGCCGGAAATGGAGCAGCGCGTCTCCACCTACAGCCAATATTCCATCAGCGCCAACGTCAGCGGCATCAAGAACATGGAAGCGCAGACCTTCATGGGCCTGTCGATCCAGAAGATCTACTTCCAGCCGGACGTCAACCTCGACCTCGCGATCTCGCAGATCGTTGCCGCCACCAACGCCATTCGCGCCCTGATGCCGCCGGGCATCCAGCCGCCGATCGTGGTGCAGTTCAATGCCTCGAGCGTTCCGGTGCTGCAGCTCAGTCTCAACTCGGACAGCCTCAACGAGCAGCAGCTTTACGATTTCGGTATCTACAAGGTCCGGCAGCAACTGGCGCCGGTTCCCGGCGTTACGCTGCCGACGCCGGCCGGCGGCAAGTACCGCCAGATCATGGTCGATATCGACCCGGAGAAGCTCTTGTCGCGCGGACTGACCCCGCTCGACATCGTGAACGCGGTCAACACACAGAACCTGACGCTGCCCGCGGGCACGGCGAAGATCGGAGACAAGCAATATACGGTGCGGACCAACGCCACGCCGGCGACCATCAACGACCTCAACATGTTGCCGGTCAAGTTCGTCAACGGCGCCACCATCTTCCTGAAGGACGTGGCGCAGGTCCGCGACGGATATCTGGTGCAGCAGAACATCGTGCGGGAGGACGGTCACCGCTCGGTCCTGCTCAGCGTGATCAAGAACGGCAACGCCTCCACGCTCGCCGTCGTCAACGGCGTGAAGCACGCGCTGGGCGCCATCCGCGCCGCCGCACCGGCCGGAATGAAGATCAACGAGCTGTTCGACCAGTCGGTGTTCGTCACCAATTCGGTCGATGGCGTGCTGCGCGAGGGCGCCATCGCGGCGGGCCTCACCGCGCTGATGATCCTGGTCTTCCTCGGTTCGTGGCGTTCGACGCTGGTGGTGATGATCTCGATCCCGCTGGCAATCCTGTCGTCGCTCGTCGTGCTATATTTTCTCGGCGAGACGCTCAACACCATGACGCTCGGCGGCCTGGCGCTGGCGGTGGGCATATTGGTCGACGATTCCACCGTGACCATCGAGAACACCCACCGGCTGTGGACCGAGGAGGGTATGCCGCTTTCCGAAGCAACGCTGCACGGCGCCGCCGAGATCGCGATGCCGACGCTGGTTTCCACGCTCGCCATCAGTTGCGTGTTCACCTCGGTGGTGTTCCTCGACGGCCCGGCCAAATATTTGTTCACGCCGCTCGGGCTTGCCGTCGTCTTCGCGATGCTGGCTTCCTACGGATTGTCGCGGACCCTGACCCCGATCACGATCGGCTTGCTGCTCAAGAGCGAAAGGCGCCATCACGCCGGCGACGGCGCGCCTGTGGGCCTGTTCTCGCGGATTTCCGCCGCATTCGAGCGCGGCTTCGAGCGCCTGCGCGACGGATATTCGAAGCTCCTCGCGACGCTGCTTCGCCGCCGTTTCATCGTACCCGTTGTCGCTGTCCTGATGCTCGGTCTCGGCGGGGTGATGCTGACGCTCGTCGGCCGGGACTTCTTCCCGCTGATCGATGCTGGCCAGATTCAGCTCCACGTTCGCGCGCCTGCGGGCACCCGCATCGAAAGTACCGAAGCGATATTCCAGGCGGTCGAGGACAAGATCCGCGAGGTCATTCCGGAAAAGGACCGCGCTCTCATCGTCGACAACATCGGACTGCCGGCGCGCGCCTACAACCTGGCGTTCACCGACGGTTCGACCATCGGCGTCAATGACGGCATCATCCAGATGCAGCTCAAGGATGGCCACAGGCCCACCGCTGATTACATCCGGAAACTGCGGCAGGTGCTGCCGAAGGCTTTCCCGGAGGATACGTTCTATTTCCAGGCAGCCGATATCGTGACACAGATCCTGAACTTCGGCCTGCCGGCGCAGATCGACGTCCGGACGGTGGGCTACGACCCAAGCAACCTCGCGGTGGCGAAACAGCTCCGCCAGCGCCTTGGCGCCATACCGGGCATCGTCGATGCGCATCTGCAGCAGGAAGTCGATGCGCCGGAGTTCTACGCCGAGATCGACCGCACGCGGGCGGCCCAACTCGGCCTCAACGCGAGCACGGTCGCCACCAACATCAATGTCAGCCTCAGCTCGTCGGAACAGGTGTCGCCGAACTTCTGGACCGATCCAACGTCGGGCATTCCGTATTATCTGGCGGTGCAAACGCCGGAGTATAAAGTCAACTCGCTGAATGCGCTGGCCAACACGCCCGTTTCCACCTCGCTGGCGGTGAGCGGCCAGGTCGTCCCCGGCATGCTCAGCAACGTGGCGACCTTCAAGCGGGACACGGTGCCCACCAACTCCAATCAGACCAACATCCAGCCGGTCTTCGACATCTACGCCAGCGTGCAGGGCCGCGACCTTGGCGGCGTCGCCGCCGACATCCACAAGGTCACGACGGAGCTGCAGAAGGCGATGAAGCCGGGTAATTCGATCCAGGTCGTCGGCCAGATCCAGAGCATGAGCGACTCGTTCCGCAATCTCGGCATCGGATTGTTGTTCGCCGCGGTATTCGTCTATCTCCTGATGGTGGTGAACTACCAGACCTTCGGCGATCCGTTCGTGGTGATCCTGGCGCTGCCGGCGACGCTCTGCGGCATCGTCACCATGCTGTTCATCACAGGCACCACGCTGAACGTGCCGTCGCTGATGGGTGCGATCATGGCGGTCGGCGTCGCCTCGGCGAACTCGATCCTGCTCGTGACCTTCGCGCGCGAGCAGCAGCTGAAAGGCCACACCGCCTTCGAGGCCGCGCTGAGCGCCGGACGCACCCGGATCCGCCCCGTCCTGATGACGGCCGCCGCGATGATCGTCGGCATGATCCCGATGGCGATCGGCGCCCCCGGCGAGGAGCAGAACGCGGCGCTGGCGCGCGCCGTCATCGGCGGCCTGCTGTTTGCGACACCGACCACGCTGCTGATCGTGCCTTACCTGTTCGCCGTGCTGCGCAAGCGCAACGACGGCAAGCCTCACCATGGCGTATTCGAGGAAATACCGAAATGACAGAGATTCGCGTGCGGCCGAAAAATGAAGGCGGCCAGGACCGGCTCGATCCCGACACCGATCGCGTCGTCGCGCTGCCCGGCGCGCCGGCCAGGCGCCGGCGTCGCTATGGCGGCGCGCTGCTCGGGGCAGGCGCGCTGCTGCTCCTGCTGGGCGGTCTCGGATTGGGCGGCTGGCGTCATTATCGGGCCGCGCGCGAGGTAGCGGCGATCGCGCAGGAGCACCAGACGTTCGTGCCCGACGTTCGCGTGGCCGCGGTCCGTCCCGCGGACGGCACGATCAATGTCACCTTGCCGGCGACCACCACGGCTTTCGAGGCGGCCAATATCTTTGCGCGCACCTCGGGCTACATCGAGAAGCGCTACGTCGACATCGGCGATCAGGTCAAGGCCGGGACTCTGCTGGCCGACATCACCGCCCCGGAGCTCGACCACCAGATCACCCAGGCGAAGGCGACGCTGGCGCAGGACCAGGCCACCTTGCAGCAGACGCAGGCCAGCCGTGAACTCGCCCAGCGCACCAATGCGCGCGACAGCAATCTGGTCCAAAAAGGATGGCTCACGCTTCAGCAGGGCGATAATGATCGCCTGACCCTGCAGGCGCAGCAGGCTGCAGTGGGAGTGGCCCAGTCGAACATCGCCGCCCAGCAAGCCCAGATTCGCGTGCTCGAACAGGAGAAAGCGTACCAGCGCGTCGTCGCGCCGTTCGACGGCGTGATCACACAGCGCGCCATCGACAATGGCAGCCTGGTGCAATCAGGATCGACCTTCATGTTCACGCTGATGCATTCCAACGTGATCCGTACCCAGGTGTTCGTTCCCCAGGACCAGGCTTTCGGGGTCGGACCCGGCGTCGATGCGGTGGTGCGTGTTCCCGAGATTCCGAACCGGACCTTTCCCGGCAAGGTCACGCGTATCGCAAGCGCCTTGCAGCCCGGCAGCCGAACGCTGCTGACCGAGATCGACGTCCCCAATCCGGACGGCGCGCTCAGTCCGGGGATCTATTGCACCGTCGAACTGTCCATCCCGCGCAAGACGCCGACGATGATCGTTCCGGCGGACGCCGTCATATTCAATCAGAACGGCCTGCACGTCGCGGTCGTCGAGAACGGTGTCGCGCACATGCAGAAGATCACGATCGCGCGCGACTTCGGCACGGAGATCGAGGTGCATGACGGCGTCAAGCCGGGCGATCAGGTGATCCTCAACCCGATGGTGAACCTCGCGGAAGGCAGCAGGGTCTCGGTGCGCAACAACAAGACGCGGACGAGCTAGGGCATACGAGGAGGCGACTGCCATGCGCGTAGTGTTGTTCGCGGCGGCTGCATTGGTTTTGGGCTGCAACGCCAGCCTGGCGCAGGTTTCCACCATGGGCACGACCGCCATGGGCCTTTCGTCGACGCCGGGGACGATCTTGTCCTCTCCGCTCAACGGTCCGAGCCCGTTCTCGGCAATCAGCCAGCCGGGCACGCCGGATACGACCTTGGCCCCGGTGCCGCTGGCATCGGATCCGTCAACGCCGGGAACGGTCGTGACCTGCTCGACGCCGACGGGACAAATCGG
The DNA here is from genome assembly GCA_963831585.1 of uncultured Alphaproteobacteria bacterium. Lineage (GTDB taxonomy): Bacteria > Pseudomonadota > Alphaproteobacteria > Rhizobiales > Xanthobacteraceae > Bradyrhizobium. The sequence continues at coordinate 210,985 of CAWHRA010000034.1, forward strand.
CCCGGCAACGCCGACGGTGCCGGTCACGTCCACCTCGGTCATGGCAGCCACGATCGCGACGACGCCGCTTGGTATGGGAACTCCAACAGTACCCTCCGCCGCTTCGAACGCCACGGCGGCGAGTTCGACCGTGCCGTTCGCACTGTCGGCACAGCCCGCGACCTCGTTCCTGTCCACTCTTCCCGGCTCGACCGTGCCGGCTGCGTCGATGGCCGCAACCTCGGCGCTGTCGGCGCCTTCCATTGCCGCGCCCGCAGCGGCGCCATCGCTGGCACCGGCCACGGTCGCGACGTCCACGGCGGGCAACACGGCGACGACGATGCCATCGACCACGACGCCGTCATCGACGGCGATGATGTCGGGGACAGCGCTCGGGACCATTCCCACGCCGGTCGTCGCCAGCGCGACCGGAACCATTTCGCCGGTGCCGCCGCTCGGCAGTCCTTTGACCACCGTATGCAGTTCGATGCCGGGCGGCCCGCCGACCAACGGCGCGGCCTTGCCGCTGTCGACGCCGCAAATTCCGGCCAGCCTGCCGCTCGGCACGATCGAACCCGCGGTCGCGGGCCTCGCCGGCACCAGCATCGATCCGAACATGGCGCCGAATCCGACCATGGCGGTGATGCCGACGCCGAACACGTCCGCCTGCGCCGAGAGCGTGACGATGAACCTGGCGACGCCCGGCATGATGACGCCGGCCAATGCCACCGGCGCCCCCGCGACGCCCGGCGTCTCGCCGCCTATGACGCCGTCCGGCTGCTGACGGCGGGCGCCGACATTAAAACCCTATTTAATGGTGCGGCTCGACGGCGCCGATTATCTTTATCTTCGAGCGGCCCCACCGCGCTTGCCCCCGGAGGCGGTGGTTAAGTGGCCGCAGAGCGGACGGCGTACGCCGCGCCTTGAGCCCCCGAGCAAGGCGTGGCGGCGCTGTCCGGCTCCTTAAGCCGGGCATTTGCAGGTCGTCGACGTCATGGCATTGTCTGCTGGCAGGATCGGGGTTCCCGGAATACCGGGCGAGGCCGCCGCGAAGGCTGAGGCAGCAATAGAGAATGGACTGATGGCAAAGGTGCTTCTCATCGAGGACGACCGCGAAACGGCAGAGGAAATCACCGCCGAGCTTGCCGATCGCGGCTTTGAAGTCGAATGGGCGGCCGACGGCATCGAGGGCCTCGGCAAGGCGCGTTCGACGCGGCCCGACGCCATGATCGTCGACCGGCTGTTGCCGGGAATGGACGGCCTCACGGTGATCGAAGCGCTGCGCAAGGACCAGATGCGCACGCCGGTGCTGGTGTTGAGCGCGCTCGGCGCGGTGGACGACCGCGTGCGCGGACTGCGGATGGGCGGCGACGATTATCTGACAAAGCCGTTCGCGATCGTGGAACTCGTCGCGCGCATCGAAGCGCTGCTGCGCCGGCCCGCGGAATCGCGCGAGACGACGCTGCGGGTAGGCCCGCTGGAACTCGACCTGATCGAACGCACCGTCAGGCGCGGCGATCGCGCGATCGATCTGTTGCCGCGGGAATTCCGGCTGCTCGAATACATGATGCAACGCAGCGACCAGTTGCTGACGCGAGCCATGCTGCTGGAAGAGGTCTGGAACTACAAATTCGTGCCCGCCACCAACCTGGTGGACGTGCATATGGGCCGTTTGCGTCATAAGGTGGACGGGCCGGATGATGTCCAGATGATCCACAACGTCCGCGGTGCCGGGTTCATCCTTCGCACGGGATCATAGCGTTCAGATGGCCGGCAGCATGGCGCCGCCGTTGACGTCGGGCGTGACATCCGGGCGGCAGGATCCGATGCGTCAACCGCAATTCATACGCTCGAACACCTTTCACTGGGCGCTCGCGGTGGCTGCCGTGTTCGCGATCTTCGTGATCGTGCTGTTCGGCTTCATCTACTGGAAGACCGACGACTATCTGGTGGCGCGATCCGACGCGATGATCGCGCGACAACTCAACTTCATCGCGGCGTTGCCGGCCGATCGCCGGGTCGACGCCATCGACCAGCACCTGAAGGAGGATTCCCGCGGCGTGCAGTATGCCGCGCTGTTCGGCGCCGACGGCCGCAGGATCGCAGGCAATCTCGAACGGATTCCGGCGGAACTGAAGATGAACGATATCGTCCGGAGCGTCCCGATCGTCAGGACGCCTCCGTCCGGGCAGGAGAGGCGCGTGATCCGCGCGATCGCCCGGCGCATGCCCAATGGCGATGCGCTGGTGATCGGACGCGAGGTCGACGAGGCGCGCGAGATCTCCCATGTCGTCGGTCAAGCGCTGGCGCTCGGCCTGCTGCCGGCCTTCCTGCTTTGCCTGCTGGCAGGCGCGTGGCTGAGCATGCGCGCCCAGAAGCGCGTCGAGGAGGTCAACCAGCGGGTCCAGCGCATCATCGCCGGCGATCTGCGGGAGCGGCTGCCATACCGCAAGGTCGATGAGCCATTTTCCAGGCTCGCGGTCATCGTCAACGGCATGCTCGACGAAATGGAGACGATGATCCACGCGCTCGAAGGCGTCGGCAACGACATCGCCCACGATCTGCGCACCCCGCTGACGCGGGCTCGGCTCGCGCTCGAGCGCGGGCGGACCAACGCGACCAGCGTGGAACACCTTCAGGCCGTCGCCGACAAGGCGATCGCGGGCATCGACCAGTCGCTTTCGATCATCACGGCGCTGCTGCGGCTGGCCGAGATCGAGAACAGCCGGCGGTCGGCGGGTTTCGGCAGCGTGGCGCTGCAGGAGATGCTGCGAGAGGTCTGCGACCTCTACGAGCCGATCGCCGAAAACAAGAATATCGCCTTGCGGGTCGAGGCGAGCCAGCCGCTCGGCGTGCGCGGCGACCGCGATCTGTTGTTCGAGGCGGTCGCCAACCTCGTCGACAACGCCATCAAATTCACGCCGGAAGGCGGCGCGGTGACGATCGAGCTACTGCGCAACGACAGGGAGGTCGTCCTGCGCGTCACCGATACCGGCGGCGGCATCAGCGAGCAGGAGCGCGAGGCCGTGTTGCGGCGTTTCTACCGCTCCGACAAGATCAGGAGCACACCGGGCGTCGGCCTTGGCCTGAACCTGGTGGCGGCCATCGTCAGGCTGCATGGTTTCCGGCTGGTCATTCACGCAGGGCCCGGCGGCCGCGTCGACATCGTCTGTCCTGACAGCCAGCAGGGCTGAGCGTGCAATTATAAAAAAATCGGAGCAGGCGCCTGTTTTCATAGGACATCAAACGCGTGCGACAGCCGGGCAAAGAAGTAAAAACGTATTTGTTGGCGGCCTGGCGCACCCGATTTATACCGCATTGATTGAACGCAACGACGATGGCGTGCCATGGATCATTGCGAGCGCCCGCGACGATGATTTCGGCGGAGTAATCCATGCGAAAAACTCCTCTCATCGCAACGATCCTCGGTGGCGCGCTTGTCTGGGGCGCTGTCGCGAATGCAGAACCCGGATTGACCGTCTACAGCAACGCGCCGATCGGTCATCTGCAGCCTCGCGCCCAGCAATTTTCGCCGGCATCGCCGGCCAACCGGGCCGTGGACCAGCAATTGTCGACCTATGACGCCCGGCAGCAGAAGCTGGACGAACAGCTCGACAAGCAGCCGAACATCTGCCGCGGTTGCTGACGCGCTGTCGGCTGGGAATGTGCGGCTAGCTGCGGGCCGTGGCCAGGACGAACTGGCCGAGGATTCGAAACCGGGAATCAGCTTTGTCCTGACGACATACCGCGATCCTGTCGATATCGAGGGTTTGCAGGCCGAGTGCCGCAAAACGATCCCGCAGCATGGTCAGGATCGACTGGCGCCGTCCGGCGTCTAGCCGCCCCGTCAGCGTCATGTGAAAGCGGAATTCTTCCAGCACGTAGGGATATCCAAAGCGATCGAGGTAGTCGCATTGCCTGGCCGTGAGCGCAGAGGGATTGCGCCGCGCCCGGTCTTCGGGCGCGAGCGGTGCGCGGAACGGATCGAATTCGCGCACGCAGTCCGCGGCAAGCCGCTGCAGTTCAGCCGACGGCTCGGCGGGCACCACGGCGATAAAGCCGCTGATGGAATCCACGACCGGCCGGATCGCCGGGATTTTCCGAGGCGTGCCGGCAAAGGTTTCGCAGGCGGCGACAAGCCCGGCTTCGCTCTGGCCTGAAACAAGCGCCAGCGGCGCCTTCAGCGTGGCATGAAAACCGTATTTGCGGGGATCGCGCGTCACCTCGCGCCAATCCGGCACCGACTCAGAAATGCCATCCGGAAACGGCAGGTCGCTGCCCGTGACGGCATCATAGCCCAGCAATGAAGCGCCGAAGCGATCGAGATCGCCGCCGGGCGCGGCTATGTAATAGATTGCATAACGGGGGAAGGAAGTCATGCCGACAGCATAATGCGTTTTCGAGCGAAGTGGGCACCGGTTCGCGTCAAGAGGACGCGTCAACAGAAGAATTTAGCGCCTCACGCGGCTGCAACCGCCTCGCGCCGCGCGGGCGATGAAAGGATCAGCCGGCTCGCGTCGGTCAGGTGAACCAGGCGGCCCGCGGCGATGGCGGCGACGATTCGCGGCCGCAATGGCACCTCGTCGTCGACCAGGATGATGTCGGCGCGAAAACCCTCCGCCAGGACGCCGCGATCCGAAAGCCCGGCCGCCCGCGCCGGCGCCGCCGAAATCAGCTCCCATGCGCGGGCCAGCGGCAGCACGCGATCGGCGGCGAGGCGGAACGCGGCCAATAGCTGCGCCGGATAGTAATAGTCGGAGGCGAGCACCGAGCAGAGGCCCTTGGCGATCATGTCGGATGCGCGGGTCCATCCGGTATGGCTGCCGCCGCGCACGACGTTCGGCGCGCCGAACACGATGGCGTCGCCGGCATCGGCCGCGGCGCGCGCGGTTTCCTCGTTGACCGGGAATTCGGCGATGGTGACACCCATGCGGCGAAATGCCTCGCGCATGTCAGGGGTATCGTCGTCATGCGAGAGCATCCGGACGTTCGGCGTTGCGGGCCGCTTCGGCCAGCCGCGCGATCGAGGCGGGGACCTCGGGCGCGCGCGCGACGACGCGCGCCACCAGCGCGTCGAACGCCTCGTTGCCGAGCCCGGTTCGTTCGACCATGCGGCTGCGCTTTTGCGGCTTTGCCAGATTGGCAACGGTGGAGGACATGTGATCGTTGAAGGCGAACAGGTCGATGCGCCCGTCCGCCAGCCACTGGCCGATTTCGGCCTCGGCATCGAGATTGTAGGTCTCCTGGCGCAAATGGAAGCGGGTGTCGGCGGCGAGTTGCGGCCGCATGGCTTCGATCGCCTCGAGTAGCAGCCTGGCATTGTCGGCGCTGCGCAGGCCCGGCTCCCACGACCAGGTGGTGGCGTGAAACACGGTGGTGATGCCGTTGCCGATCGCCTGCCGGTCGCTGTCGGCCAGCGCGACGTCGGTCGGGAAATCGACGCCGGGGCGCGGCATCATCTGCCGCTCGAACGCATCGCCATGCAGGTCGACGATGCCCGGCAGCACCTTCAGCCCGCTGGCATCGAGGCCCAGTGCCGCGCGGCCGTGGCGAGCGCCGACCGCGCCGATCTCCCCGTCCTCGACCCGCAGCGAGGTCTCGGTGAATTCGCCGTCGAGCAGCGCCTCGCCGCCTTCGATCAGGATGTCGGTCATGATGCCGCGCTTCGTTTCGGGAGGGGGCGGCTGACGCCGGTCACCGCCTCGTATTTTGCGAGAAAGTCCTCGACCGCGAGCTTGCGGAAATCCGGCAGCGCCCGGCGCAGGGTTTCGTGGTCCCAGTCCCACCACGACAGCTCGGCGAGCCGGTTGGTCACCGCTTCGGGAAAACGGCGGCGGATCGTTCGCGCCGGATTGCCGGCGACGATGGTGTAGGCCGGCACGTCCTTGGTGACGACGGCGCCGGCCGCGACCACCGCGCCGGTGCCGATGCTGCGACCCGGCAGCACGATGGCGCCGTGTCCGATCCAGACGTCGTGACCGATATGGACTCGATGTCCGCGCCGCCATTCGAAGAACTCCGCCTCGTCGCTTTCTTCCGGAAAATAGGCGCTGGCGCGATAGGTGAAGTGCGCCTGCGTTGCGCGGTGCATCGGGTGGTTGCCGGGATTGATCCGCGTCATCGCCGCGATCGAGCAGAACTTTCCGATCGTCGTATAGGTGATCTGCGCGTCGTTCACGACGTAGGAATAATCGTCCATCGTGACTTCCTGCAGGATCGTCCGCGCCCCGACCTCGCAATAGGCGCCGAGCTTGACGTCGTGCAGCTTCGCGCTCGGGTCGATCGTCGGATCGACTGAAAGCATCTTGCCGGCCATGCGGGCTTCTCGCGAGCAATGAGTGTCAGGGCTGCACGTCTTCGGTGGGCTTGATGACATTGTCATGACGAGTGCATGACGGTGCACGCGGGTGTGGACGAATGCCGCACAGCAGCGCGGTTGTCACATAACTGTTGAATCCAGACGCTAGCGATGGTGCGAGCAATGTCTGGAGCGCTGCATGCTGGTGGTGGATGGGTTGACGTGTCGGTTCGGCACAAAGACCGCGGTCGACAATGCGTCATTCTCGGTTGCGCCCGGCAGTTTCGTCGGGGTGATCGGCCGCTCCGGCGCCGGCAAGTCGACCTTGCTGCGCATGATCAACCGCCTCGCGGAGCCGACGTCGGGGCGAATCGTGTTCGACGGCGTCGATGTCACGGCGCTTGCGCGGCAGGGATTTGCGGCAATGGCGGGCCCGTTCGGCGATGATCTTCCAGCAGTTCAACCTGGTCGGCCGCCTCGACGTGCTGACCAACGTGCTGATGGGCCGGCTGTCCGAAATTCCATTGTGGCGCTCGCTGGCGCAGCTCTGGCCGGAGGAGGACCTCGCGGTCGCGATGTCGGCGCTGGAACAGTTCGACATGGCCTCGATGGCGGCGCAACGCACCGATCAGCTCTCCGGTGGCCAGCAGCAGCGCGTCGCGATCGCGCGCGCCCTGGTTCAGGAGCCGGACATCATCCTGGCCGACGAGCCGATCGCCTCGCTCGATCCCCGCAACACCCGCATCGTGATGGATGCGCTGCTGCGCATCAACAAGCACTTCGGCATCACCGTGATCTGCAATCTGCATTCGCTCGATCTGGCGCGGACCTATTGCGATCGCCTGATCGGGATGGCGTCGGGTCGGATCGTGTTCGACGGCGCGCCCGCGACGCTGACCGAACACATTGCGCGCGAACTCTACGATCTCGAGGCCAATGAAGTGATGGGCACCGCGCCGGCCGGTCTGCCCGCCGGTGCATCGATTCCGGCCCTCGGCACCGCTGCCGCGGCCTGAGTAGCTCCAGTCGCCGACGCGTTTTCGCAATACCGCAAGCGATCGACTTCAACACAGGAAAAAGAGGGACGTCATGATCAATCGTCGTACGATGATTGCCGGCACCGCGCTGCTGGCGCTTTCGGCCACAGCCGCATCCGCGCAGGAATGGAAGACGAAATATCCGGAGATCACCTTCGCGGTGGTCCCGGCGGAGAACGCCTCGGGCGTGACCGAGCGCTTCACCCCGTTCGTGGCCTATCTGTCGAAGGAACTCGGCATCAAGGTCAATCTGCGCATCGCCAACGACTATGCGGCCGTCATCGAGGGCCAGCGCGCCGGCAACATCCAGCTCGCTTATTACGGCCCGGCGTCGTTCTCGCGCGCCCGCCTGACCGGAGTCAAGACCGACGCCTTCGTGATCGATGTCAACGCCGACGGCTCCAAGGGCTATTATTCGGTGTTCTACGTGCTCGCCAAGAGCCCGTACCAGAAGCTCGAGGACCTGAAGGGCAAGAATCTCGGGCTGGTCGATCCGAACTCGACCTCGGGCAACAACATGCCGCGCTTCAAGATGAACCAGATGGGCGTCGATCCCGATTCATTCTTCTCGCAGGTGGTCTTCACCGGAAGCCATGAGAACGCGGTGCTGGCGCTGGCGCAGGGCACGGTCGACGTGGCCGCCAACTGGTGGAACGCGGACGACGATTCGAACCTGACGCGCATGCTCGCCAAGAACATGGTCAAGTCGAGCGACGGCACGCCGTTGAAGAAGGAGGATTTCCGCATCATCGTGAAGTCGGACCTCATCATCAACTCGCCCTATGCCTATCTCAGCGATCTGCCGGACGATATGAAGGCCGCGATCAAGCAGGCGTTCCTCAACGCTCCCGAAAAGGACAAGGACGCGTTCAAGAAGCTGTCCGACGGCAAGAACCTGCCGTGGCAGCCGATCACGAACGACGACTACAACAAGACCATCGAGCTGATCAAATTCGTCGACAATCTGCGCAAGAAGGCGTCCTGATCGACAGGACACGAAAACTGAGCCGGGTCCCGCGACCCGGCTCTTTTATTTGCCCGATCGCCTGAACCGAAGCACGCATGACCGTCGCCGTCAGCATCCTTCCCAGCCAGCAACTGGCCGCGCTCAACGCGGCCTATCGCAAGGCGGTGGCGCGCAAGCGTCTGCGCATCGCGCTGGGGGCCGTGGTGTTCTTTGCGGCTCTCCTCGTCGCCTCGGTCGGGGCCGAGGTGAACCTGCGGACGTTCTTCACCTATCTCGGTAATTTCGTCAGCTATTTCGATCGGATCCTCACCCTCGAGAACGGCCAGCGGGTCTGGACTGATTTCGGCGAATGGCTCTGGGGCTGGCGTAAATGGTCATTCTATCTGGGTGAGACCATCCTGATCAGCTATGTCGGCACGCTGTCGGGCGCGGTGCTGGGCTTTGGCGCTGAACTTCCTCGCAGCGGAAAACACCGCGCCGGCGCCGTGGCTGCGCATTGTCGTCAAGCGCCTGATGGAATTCTGCCGCACGGTTCCCGATATCGTGTTCGCGCTGATCTTCGTCATCGCCTTCGGTCTCGGTCCGATGGCCGGCGTGCTCGCCATCACCATCCACACCATCGGCGCGCTCGGCAAGCAATATTCCGAGATGGTCGAGAACATCGACATGAAGCCGGTCGAGGGCGTGCGCTCGCACCGGCGCCGAGCTGGATATCCTGCATGCGCTTTGCGGTGCTGCCGCAGGTCGCGGCGGGTTTCGCCAGCTATACGCTGCTGCGCTTCGAGATCAATGTGCGCGAGCGCCTCGGTGATGGGTTTCGTCGGCGCCGGCGGCATCGGGCAGGAACTGCTGGTCGCGATCCGCAAGTTCTATTATTCCGATGTCAGCGCGATCCTGCTGATGATCATCCTCACCGTCTTCGTCATCGACATCGGCACCGGATGGATCCGCGGCCGGCTGTTCGGCAGGGGACGGCACGCATGAGCCGATTGCCGACGCCGGACACCGAAGGCCTGCAGGCACGACATCCCCTGGTGTTCGACCGGCCGCTATCCGCCCGGCTTGCCACGCCTACTGATGCTGCTCGGCGCATTTGCGATTTTTGTCTTTGGCCTGGTTCATCTCGGCTTTTCGCCGGCACGGATGTTGGCGGGCCTGCACCAGCTCGGCTGGATCACGATGATGATGATCCCGCCCGATCCCGGCTCCTCGCTGCCGCTTTATCTGAAGGCGCTCGGCGAGACGCTGTCGATTGCGCTGCTCGGCACGACATTGGCCGCCTTGTTCGCGCTGCCGGTCAGCCTGCTGGCGGCCAGGAACATCGTGCCCTCGAATATCTTCCGCTTTCCGGTGCGGCGTTTTCTCGATTCGATCCGCGGTGTCGACACGCTGATCTGGGCACTGGTCTGGATCAACGTCGTCGGTCTCGGTCCGTTTGCCGGCGTGCTGGCGATCGCGGTGTCGGATTTCGGCGCGTTCGGAAAACTGTTCTCCGAGGCGATCGAGGGCGCCGATCAGAAGCAGGTCGAGGGCATCCGCGCCTCCGGCGGCAACGCCCTGCAGGAGATCCGTTTTGGTCTGATTGCCGCAGGTATTGCCTGTGATCGCCGGGCAGGTGCTGTACTTCATCGAATCGAACACGCGCTCGGCCACCATCATCGGCATCGTCGGGGCCGGCGGCATCGGCCTGCAGCTCGCCGAGCAGATCCGCGTGCTGGAATGGCAGAAGGTGTCGTTCCTGATCCTGATGATCCTGGTCGCGGTCGCCGCGATCGACTGGATTTCCAGCAAGCTCCGTTTTGCGATTATCGGCCGGCGCGCGGTCGTGTGACGCACCGGTGGCCTCATGGTTCGAGACGCCGCTTCGCGGCTCCTCACCACGAGGGTCTAAAAGTACAAGACCTCATCCTGAGGAGGCGCGAAGCGCCGTCTCGAAGGATGAAAGCCACGGTGCCAGAATATATCTAGCCGTTCTCCACCACGAACTCGACGCGCTCGGCGGCAAAGCGGGAGCGCTTGGTCACGAGCGGTGTTCCCTCGGTGTCGACGTCGGTGCTGTCGACCACGAGCACCGGGCGTCCCAGCGCAAGGTCGAGCCGCGCCGCATCGGTCGCGTCGACGATCGCAGCGGTGACGCGGGTCGAGGCCCGGCGATAATCGCGGATGCCGTAATGCGCCAGCAGCTTGGTCATCGAGCGCGCGCGCTGCGATAGACCCGGCCGGCCTCCGGAAAACGCTCCGCGCCGAAGCCAGATGGTGCTGACGCAGATCGGCGTGCGATCGGCCAGTCGCAGCACTTCGATCCGGATCAGCGGCGCGCCGGTCTTCAAGGCCAGCAGTCGCGCCAGTTCGCGGGTCGCGAGTTCTTCGGAAGCGCCGATCAGCCGGCCGTCGCGGCTCGCGGCCGCCGGCGCCGACGATCTCGGAAAACCGCGTGCGCGAGCGCAGGGGATAGGCGAGCCTGGCGGCCTCGACATAGGTGCCGCTGCCGCGCTCGGCGCGCACCAGGCCGCGCTCGGCCAGCGTCGCCAGCGCCCGCCGCACGGTGTGGCGGTTGACCCGGTAGGTTTCGGCGATCTCCGTTTCGCCCGGCAGCTTTTCGCCGGCGGCAAACGCGCCACGGCGATGCCGCGCTCGATGCCGTCGGCGACCTGCCGCCACAGCGCCACGCCGGAGGCCGCGTCCTGGATGCTCATGGCGAAGAAATACTCATGGGGTTGAAGAGCTTGGGAGGGGCATCGGAAAAATCATGCCTTTGTCACGAAACAGTCATGGCGCGCCGCTATCAAGTTGTCTAGTATCATAGACAACTTGATTCCGGCAAGCACCGAGTTCGAAGAAGGCGGATATGGCGGCAGGCGGCGACAATGGCAGGCAGACGCAGCGCCAGGCGGCGATGGCGGTGCTGGCGCATTCGGATGCGGCGGCCATTGCCGGCTGCCTTGGCGGCCTAGCGGTGCCGCCTTACGAGGATCTGCGCGAGCCGGAGAACGGCCTCGTCATGGTGCGCGGCCGCATCGGCGGCGACGGCGCGCCGTTCAATCTCGGCGAGGCCACGGTATCGCGGGCGGCGGTGCGGCTTGCGACCGGCGAGGTCGGATTTGGCTACACGCTCGGCCGCGACCGGCAGAAGGCGCGGATGATCGCGCTGTGCGACGCGCTGGTGCAGTCGGGCGAATTCGCCGACGCGATGGAGGCAAAGGTGCTGTCGCCCTTGCGCGCGGCGATCGTCGCCGAACGGGACCGCAAGGCGCGGGAAACCGCGGCGACGCGAGTCGATTTCTACACGTTGGTGCGCGGGGAAGGCTGACGCGATGACGACAATTGCCGAACTTCCCGCTGGCTTCGCCGACAAGGTGCTGTCGGCGCAATCGACGTTCCGCTCCGTGATGGACGCGATGGCCCGTCCTGGAAGTCGTTCAGCGGATCGCCGTCGCTCTTGGCGCGCCTTCGCCCGTCATGCGCGGCGCGGCGGCGATTGCGCTGACCCTGTTCGACCACGATACGCCGGTCTGGCTCGATGCCGCGATGTCCGGGACACCGGACGTGTCAAAATGGCTGAAATTCCACACCGGCGCGCCTGTCATCGCGGATTCCTCGGTCTGCAGTTTCGCGCTGATCGGCGACGCCAGCGCGCTGCCGGCGCTGGATCAGTTTGCCTTCGGCAGCAACGAATATCCTGATCGTTCGACCACGCTGATCCTGCAGATCGCGAGCTTGACCGAGGGCTCGCATGTCGAGCTGCGCGGCCCCGGCATCGACGGCACGGCGGTGCTACAGGCCGCGATCGAGCCGGCCGACCTGTTCGAACGGCTCGGTATCAACGCCGCGCTGTTTCCGCGCGGCATCGATGTCGTGCTGGTGGCTGACGATGCCATTGTCGCGATACCGCGCACCACGCGGCTTGTCGCGAAGGGAGACTGAGACATGTATGTCGCCGTCAAGGGAGGCGAGCGCGCCATCGAGAACGCCCATCGGCTGCTGGCGCATGAGCGCCGCGGCGATCCCGGCGTTGCCGAGGTGACGCTGGACCAGATTTCCGGACAGCTCTCGCTCGGCGTCGACCGGGTGATGAGCGAAGGCTCGCTGTACGACCGCGAACTCGCCGCGCTCGCGATCAAGCAGGCGCGCGGCGACATGATCGAGGCGATCTTCCTGGTGCGCGCGTTCCGCGCTACGCTGCCGCGCTTCGGCGCCACCGAGCCGGTCGATACCGGCGAGATGGCCGTGCGCCGGCGGATCTCGTCGACCTTCAAGGACATCCCGGGCGGCCAGATACTGGGCCCGACTTTCGATTACACCCATCGCCTGCTGGACCCGCAACTTGCCGAGGGCTTTTTGCCGGAGCCGCCCGCAACCGCGGACGCGCCTGATACGGCGATGCCGCGCGTCACCGATATTCTCGGCCGCGACGGCCTGATCGAACCTTCGCCGCAAGCCGATGCCGAGGCGCCGGTCGGCGACCTCACGCGCGAGCCGCTGAACTTTCCCGCTGAGCGCGACCTGCGGCTGCAGAATCTGGCGCGTGCCGACGAGGGGTTCCTGCTGGCGCTCGGTTATTCGTCGCAGCGCGGCTATGGCCGCAACCATCCCTTTGCCGGCGAAATTCGTTTTGGCGAGGTCGAGGTGGAATTCCTCGCCGAGGAGGTCGGCTTCGCCGTGCCGCTCGGCGCCATCGCACTGACCGAATGCCAGATGGTCAACCAGTTCAAGGGCTCGGCCACCGAGGCGCCATGCTTCACCCGCGGCTACGGTCTTGCCTTCGGGCAGAGCGAGCGCAAGACCATGTCGATGGCGCTGGTCGACCGCGCGCTGCGCGCCCGCGAACTCGGCGAGGAAGCCGACGCGCCGGCACAGGACGAGGAATTCGTGATGTCGCATTCCGACAATGTGCAGGCGACCGGTTTCGTCGAGCATCTCAAGCTGCCGCATTACGTCGACTTCCAGTCCGAACTCGGCCTGTTGCGCAAGCTGCGCAAGGAGTTCGAACAGGCCGATCGCCTGCCTGACATGCAGGAGGCCGCCGAATGAACGCGCCGGCTTATAACTTCGCCTATCTCGACGAACAAACCAAACGGATGATCCGCCGCGCCATCCTGAAGGCGATCGCGATTCCCGGCTATCAGGTGCCGTTCGCCAGCCGCGAAATGCCGATGCCCTATGGCTGGGGCACCGGCGGCGTGCAGGTGACGGCGGCGATCCTCGGTCCTTCCGACGTGCTGAAGGTGATCGACCAGGGATCCGACGACACCACCAACGCGATCTCGATCCGGAAATTCTTTGCCAAAACCGCGGGCGTCGAAACCACCACCTCGACGGCGGATGCGACCGTGATCCAGACCCGGCATCGGATTCCCGAGGCGCCGCTGCATGCCGGGCAGGTGCTGGTCTATCAGGTGCCGATCCCCGAGCCGTTGCGTTTCCTCGAGCCGCGCGAGACCGAAACGCGGCGCATGCATGCGCTGGCCGAATACGGGCTGATGCACGTCAAGCTGTATGAAGACATCGCGCGCTTCGGCCACATCGCGACGTCGTATGCCTATCCGGTGAAGGTGAACGCGCGCTACGTGATGGACCCCTCGCCAACGCCGAAATTCGACAATCCGAAGATGGACGGTTGTCCGGCGCTGCAATTGTTCGGCGCCGGGCGCGAGAAGCGCATCTATGCGATCCCGCCGCACACGAGGGTTCAGTCGCTCGACTTCGAGGATCATCCGTTCACGCGCTACCGCTTCGACGCGCCCTGCGCGCTGTGCGGAGCGGAGGATTCCTATCTCGATGAAATCGTCACCGACGACCAGGGCGGCCGGATGTTCGTCTGCTCCGACACGGACTACTGCGAGACCCGGCAGGGACAGGGACATCGCGGCACCGAGAACGCGGCCCCGCACAAGGAGGGCGCGCATGGCTGAGCATGACAACGACCCGCCGCTGCTGGTCGCGGATCATCTGGACAAGAACTACGGCCGGCTGACCGCCTGCCGCGACGTGTCCTTTGCGCTCCATTCCGGCGAAGTGCTGGCGATCGTCGGCGAATCCGGATCGGGCAAGACGACGCTGCTGCAACTGTTGTCGGCGCAGCTCGCGCCGAGCGCGGGAAAGGTGTCGTACCGGATGCGCGACGGCGTGTTGCGCGATCTCGCCAGCCTCGGCGAAGCCGAGCGGCGGTTTTTGTTTCGCACCGACTGGGGCTACGTGCATCAGGATCCCGCGCAGGGGTTGCGGATGGCGGTATCGGCCGGCGCCAATGTCGGCGAGCGGCTGATGGCGGTGGGCTGGAACCACTATGGCCGCATTCGCGATACCGCGTCATCCTGGCTGGAGCGGGTCGAGATCGACACCGGCCGTATCGACGACGCGCCGCGCACCTATTCCGGCGGCATGCGGCAGCGGCTGCAGATCGCGCGCAATCTCGTCACCGAGCCGCGGCTGGTGTTCATGGACGAGCCGACCGGCGGGCTCGACGTCTCGGTGCAGGCGCGGCTGCTCGATCTCCTGCGCAATCTGGTCAGTGAACTTGGTCTGGCCGCCATTGTCGTCACCCATGATCTCGCGGTGGCGCGGCTGTTGTCGCACCGGGTGATGGTGATGAAGGGCGGTCGCGTCATCGAGACCGGGCTGACCGATCAGGTGCTCGACGATCCCCGCGAGCCCTACACGCAATTGCTCGTTTCTTCGATCTTGCCGGCGTGAGGCTTGAACCAATGACTGCGATGATCGAGATCGAAAACGCCGAAAAGACCTTCACCATGCATTTGCAGGGCGGGGTGGAACTCCCCGTGGTGCGCGGCGTGTCGTTTCATGTGCGGGCCGGCGAATGCGTGGTGCTGTCCGGTCCGTCCGGAGCGGGCAAATCCTCGATCCTGAAAATGATCTTCGGTAATTACCGCTGCGACGGCGGCCGCATCGGCATCCGGCACGAGGGCAGGGTGATCGACCTCGCCACGGCAGAGCCGCGGCAGGTGCTCAGCGTGCGGCGCGAAACCATCGGCTATGTCAGCCAGTTCCTGCGCGCGGTGCCGCGGGTTGCCACCATCGACGTCGTCGCCGAACCGCTGATCGCAAGCGGGGTGGCGCGGGCCGAGGCGCGCGAGCGGGCAGGGGCGCTGCTGCGCCGTCTCAACATTCCCGAGCGGCTGTGGGCATTGCCGCCATCGACCTTTTCCGGCGGCGAGCAGCAGCGCGTCAACATCGCGCGCGGCTTCATTTCGGATCTGCCGATCCTGCTGCTCGACGAGCCGACCGCCTCGCTCGATGCCGCCAACCGGGCCGTGGTGGTGGCGCTGATCGCCGAAAAAAAACGCGCCGGCGTCGCCATGGTGGCGATTGTCCATGACGACGAAATCCGCCATCTGATCGCCGACCGGGTTGTCGACGTGACGTCGTTTGCGGCGGCCGCATGAGGAAAGAGATTGGGATGACTTCGACAGGGAACGAGACCGTGCTTGGCAACGCCAGGATCGTTCTGGCTGATCGCGTGATCGAGCGCGGCTGGATCGCGCTGGCGGATGGCCGCATCGCCGAAATCGGCGAAGGCAAGGCGCCCGCGGGGGCCGACGATGCCGGCGGCGATTTGATCATGCCCGGCCTGATCGAGCTGCACACCGATCATCTCGAGGCACATTACGTGCCGCGCCCAAAGGTGTTCTGGGATCCGGTCGCCGCCGTCGTCTCCTATGACGGGCAGTTGGCGACGTCGGGCATCACCACGGTGCTGGACTCCCTGAGGGTCTGGCGCGAGGACGGCGCCGAGGAGGTCGATGGACGCGCAGGCGTGCTGGCCGAAGCGATCGCGTCGGCGCGCGAGGCGAACCTGCTGCGATCGGACCACTTCCTGCATCTGCGCTGCGAAATCCCGATGCCGAGCGTGGTGGAGGAGGCCAAAGAGTTGGTGGGGCGGCCCGACGTGCGGCTGATGTCGCTGATGGACCACACCCCGGGGCAGCGCCAGTTCCGCGACGAGGGCAAGCTGCGTGACTATTATCGCGGCAAGGGCGCCGGCATGACCGACGCCGAACTCGACGTGCTGTTCGAACGGCGCTTCGCCTATCAGAAGGCCCATGCCGCCACCAATATGCGCGAGATCGTGGCGCTGGCGCATCAATACGAGATTCCGCTCGCCAGCCACGACGACACCACCGACGAGAACGTCACCGACGCGATCCGCGACCGGGTTTCGGTGGCGGAGTTTCCGACCACGATCGAGGCCGCACGCGGCCTGCACCAGGCCGGCATCGGCATCCTGATGGGCGCGCCGAACGTGGTGCGGGGCGGTTCGCATTCCGGCAACATCGCCGCCGTCGATCTCGCCCGCGAGGGGCTGTTGGATATCCTGTCGTCCGACTACATCCCATCCAGCCTGTTGATGGCGGCGCTGCAATTGCCGCAGCGCTTACCCGATATCGATCTGGCTTCCGCCATCCGCACCGTCACCAGGACGCCGGCCGAAGCGGTGGGTCTCTCCGACCGCGGCGAGATCGCGGCCGGCAAGCGCGCCGATCTGATCCGCGTCCATGTCGCGCGCGATTGTCCCGTGGTGCGAAGCGTCTGGCGCGAAGGACACCGCGTGGCGTGAGCGACACTCCTGATATATCGGACGTCAGCCCCGCCGCGATCGGGCCGGGCCGGCTCGTGCTCGTGGTCGGTCCGAGCGGCGCCGGCAAGGATACGCTGATAGCCCTGGCGCGCGCCGCGAGCACTGATGACGCCAACATCGTCTTTCCTCGGCGCGTGGTGACACGCCAAGCCACCGCCTTCGAAGACAATGCGCAGGTGAGTATCGAAGCGTTCCGGCAGGCGCGAGACCATGACGAGTTCGCGGTGTATTGGGAGGCGCATGGCCATGGCTATGCCCTGCCGCGCGCGATCGACGACGACCTCCGCGCCGGCCGCACCGTGGTCGCCAACGTATCGCGCACCGTGATCGATCCGATGCGCGGCGCCTATGCCGATGTCGTCGTGGTTTCGATCACGGCGCCGGTCGAGATTCTTGCCCAGCGTCTGGCGGCCCGCGCGCGCGGCAGCGACGGGCAGATCGCGGACCGGCTCGGCCGCGCGATCGACGGTGCGGCCATGCCCGACGTGACTATCCATAATGTCGGCAGCGCCGAAACTCACGCGCAGGAACTGCTGCGGATCATCAGGGGCGGTTGATACGCCTCAATTGGGAGGACGGCGATGCCGGTCATTGCGACGGTCGAACAGCTCGAGGCGATTTACGGCCAGCCCGGCGAGACATCGACCGTCAAGGTCGCGAACCGCATCACGGCGCCATATCGCGTGCTGATCGACACCTCGCCGTTCGCGGCGCTGGCGACCTGCGGACCGGAAGGGCTGGACTGCTCGCCGCGCGGCGATCTGCCTGGTTTCGTCCGGGTCCATGATGAGAAGACATTGATGATGCCGGATCGCCGCGGCAACAACCGCGTCGATTCGCTGCGCAACATCGTGAGGGATCCCCGCATTGCGCTGTTGTTTCTGATTCCGGGCTCCGGCTCGACGCTGCGCGTCAACGGCCGCGCGCAGGTGTCTGCCGACGCCGAACTGCTGGCGTCATTCCGGATCGACGGCAAGGCGCCGCGCACGGTCATCGTCATGACCGTCGAGGAGATCTATTTCCAGTGCGCGCGCGCCATCGTGCGCTCGGACCTGTGGAATCCCGACAAGCGGGTCGATCCCAAAAGCCTGCCCACGCCGGGCCGGATTCTCGCCGACATGAGCGAGAACCGCGTCGGCGGCGAGGCTTACGACCGCGAATGGCCGGAGCGGGCGCGACAATCGCTGTGGTGATCCGCTAAGTCATTGGTTTGCTGTGCTGCGATGCGATATCCCGCGGGCAGTATCAACGCTCCCGCACGTCAAATTGAGAGACTCTTGCCCCCACTCTGCTAAAATTAGTGGGCAACTTGGCTTCACACCGAGGAGTGGAGTTCATGAAGAAGCTGGTGGAGATTCGTGGCCAGGAGTTGATGTGCCGGGAGCGCGCCATGCTGGATTCCGAGCGCAGGATTTTCTGGCTGGCTCAGGCCGAAGAGTGGGAGCAGCGCGCGCTCGACGAGATCGCCTACCATTTCAGGGAATGCAACCCCGACCAGGTCGAGTCACAGGCCGTCTCGCACTGAAGCCCAATTCCGTTTGAGGGCAAGCGGTTCGAGGCGCGCGGCGTCGCCGGCTCCTCACCATCACGCCTTAACGACCTCGTCTGAACACGCTGGGCTTGGGATCTCATCCTGAGAAGCACGCTCTTGCGCGCGTCTCGAAGGATAGAGTCAGCAAATTGGAGAGTGTGGAAGGATAAAGTGTGGAAGAGGCGGCCCTCAGCACCCCCCTTGGCGCATCGGGCCGCCACCGCTTCAATGGGATCGTTGCGGACGTGTGATGGTCTGCCGGACTTCCGCCCCGCAGTCCGAACATTCATAGATGAAATCGATCTTCGCCATTCCCCAATGGGGTTCGACTTCCCTGACATACATGGGAATCAGTCCTACGCAACCGGGACAGACAATCGGCGCCTGCTCGATGTCGTGATGGTGGATGTAGGCTGGCATGTCGGTCTCCTTCACGCCGTGAAAGCAATCCCATCCCCGACGCCAACTTTAGCGTGCGTCGCGGGACGTCCATCATCAACTTTTTCGAACACACGAAGAACGGACGCATATTGTCCGAGCCTGTTGCATTCCTGTAACATATTTGTCCGCTAACCACTTGGTTTGTGTCTGCATTCGGGCACTTGGCGCGTTGAATCGAAAACAAAAAAGGGATGGAGAAGCCTCGATGATCGGATTTTCTGTGCAAGCGATCGAGCGCCGGGTCAGTCCGGAATTCGTGCGCAAGTTTCGATCGCTGCCGGTCGCCAATGTCAGCGATTGCATGTCGCGCCTGACCGGGGGCGGGCCACGGTTGCGGCCATATCATGGCGAAGGTGTGCTGTCCGGCCCGGCGTTCACCGTGAAGACGCGCCCCGGCGACAATCTGATGGTGCACAAGGCGCTGGACATCGCTTCGCCCGGCGACGTGGTCGTGGTCGATGCGGGCGGCGATCTCACCAACTCGATCATCGGCGAGATCATGGTCAGCTATGCCATCAATCGCGGGCTCGCTGGAATCGTCATCAACGGCTCGATCCGGGATTCCGATGCGCTGCGAGCCCTGAGCTTCCCGGTTTATGCGGCCGGCGTGACCCATCGCGGTCCGCTGAAGTCGGGTCCGGGAGAAATCGGCAAGGCGATCGCCTTCGACGGCATGGTGATCGAGCCCGGCGATCTCATCATCGGCGACGGCGACGGCGTGCTTTGCATTCCCTTCGATGAGGTCGAGGAGGTGCATCAGGCCGCAGCCGCCAAGAAGAAGGCGGAAGACAAGATCCTGGCCGATCTGAAGGCGGGCGGCTCGATGGACCGCGCCTGGGTCGACGCCACGCTCAAGCAGTTGGGATGCAAATTGCCGGGGTGACGGATTAGCGCGGCGCGAACTTGTAGCGGAAGGTGCAACTCGGCGCGCCCTGCATGATGGTCTGTGCGCGGTCGAGGCTGACCGCGCCTTCGCCGACCGCGGCGATGTCGAGATCCGCATCGCAGATCAACAGCGCGCCAAGCTCGGGCTCGCCCAGCGCGCGGAAGAACTCGGCGAAGCGGCAGCGGGTCACGTCCATGTCCAGCGCCTCTTCGTCGTGCCGCAGGATGTCGACCTCGACCTCGCGGCCCGAGACCTCGCCGAACACGGTGTTGATGGCCGCCCATTTGCGCCGCGGGCCGCCTTCGATGCCGTCGCCGATCCCCGCGAACAACTGCTTCGACCAGTCGCGCAGCGCCTGCTTGACGATGGCGTCGGCCTTGTCCCTGCCGAGTTCGGTCCGCAACGCGCGCAGCACCGGCAGCAGGACCTGGGCCTGTATGCGCGTCTTGTCCAGCAGGGATACCTTGGGATCCACGAGATAGTCGTCGATGACGCTGCCCATTTTCACCTCGCAAACAGACGGCGCAAGTCTAGCGCCTCGCGATGTGAGGGGCAACGCAACCGAGCGCCGCAAGCCACGGTGGATACCGCAACGCCTCGCTTCAGCGCGCCTTCATGGGAAGGATGAAGACCTGGCCGGGATAAATCCGGTTTGGATCCCGGATCTGGGCCCGGTTCGCCTTGTAGACGACGGCGTATCGCGTGCCGACGCCGTAGGTGACACGGCTGATGCGCCAGAGGCTGTCGCCGCGGGATACAATCGCGGTCCCGATGCGCGGCTCGGCCACGGCGGGCGTTGCGGCTGCATCAAGTGTGGTGGCGGCAGCCGTGTGCGGCAGCCGTGAAAGCGCGATATCCCGGCGCAACCGGCTTGTCACCTTTGTCTCGGGAATATTGAACGGCAGTTCGCCATGCGAGCCGAGCGCGCCGGTGTCCGGCTCTGCCGCGTCCAACGCGACCGCCACGTCCTGTCTGGATACCGCCAGCGTGCCGTCCGGCAGTTTGGAACTCAGCGTCAGCGCATAGTTCCCGGCAGGAAGGCGGGGAGGTACCATGACGAATTGGCCGGATTGATCGGCGACCACGCGATCGTGGCGCTCGCCGTCGCGGAGCAGTTCCACGGTTGCGCCCGGCGCAGCCCTTCCGGCAATGACCGCATCGCCATTTCGCTCGATGCGCGCAATGTCGAAGCTGGGCGCGGACCCGTTCGCGTCCGGCGCGCGGAGTGGCGCAGCAACGGCAGCCGCCACGGCATTTGCCTCGGTTTGTGCCGAAGCGAGCGTGGAGCGGCTGTCATCTCGCATGCCCGATGCGGGCGGCAAGACCGCCGACGCGGCGGCGGTTGCGGCATGAGTTTCAGCCGGCGGCTTGCTCTGGAGATGCGGGATCCCGAAGAAGAAGATCGCTGCGCCACATGCCGCAACGACGGATGGAACGAACACTCGGCTTATCGATGGAACCATCATCGTCAGCATCCCTGGGGCAATGCTGCGCCGACTTGCTCCGCACATCAAGTCCACCTAACGGAGTACCCCGTCGGTCAGCCGGGATCCGGATCGGAACGGACGGAGCCCACCAGAGGCGCCGGCGGGCTGCCGACCCGAGCCGGTACCCTGCGCCTGACCCCGGCGGAACCTGTGGTGGCGTCGCAAAATCGCCTTCAAATTCGCTGACTCAGGGCAGTCAAGTCGTTATCCTGCGGTTCGGCCCCGCCGGGAGGGGCACCTGCGGGTCCGGGGCACACTTCAGGAAGGTCCAACTCACATGCTTCTCGCGCGCCGGTTGGCTGCTGCTGCGACGGCATTGTCGCTGATCGCAGGTGGATTTCATGTCGTGCTCTTCGCCGCGGCGCTGTCGCCGGCCGAAGCGGCGTCCGAGGGCTGCGGCGACGCGGCCGAGTTGACGGTGCTGCCGTCGCCGATCGCGCCGTGGAAGGGCGCGCCGCTGCGCGTCATGGTGGTTTCCGAAAAACCCGTCGAGGGCGTGTTGTCGCTGGTCGCGCCCGACGGCAGCGTCGCGGCCAAATCGTCCGACCGGCACGGCGCCTCGCCCTATTCCTGGTTCGCCGAGGTCGCCACTCCGGCCGCGGGAACGTGGCACGCGACACTGGCGCGCGACGGAGCCCCCGCGGCTTGCGCGCACGACATCGTCGTCAGCGCGCGCAAGCCGGAGCCTGTGCGCACGCCATCGGGAAGCTTCTGGCAGGTGCGCAATAGCTGGAACAGCACCAGCGAAGCCCTGTTCTCGGCCTGGATCGAGAAACTGTTCGACGCGCCGCCGGACCAGGACCTGTCCTGGAAGGTGTGGCATGAAGTGCTGCGCGACCGGTCGCGCAATTTCCTGTTCAACTATCTCGGGCGGGACGAAGACAGCGTGAAGAACGGCCTTCGCCCCGACTGCGCCGACTTCGTCTACTTCCTGCGCGCCTATTTCGCCTACAAGATGGGGCTGCCGTTCGGCTATTCGAACTGCTCGCGCGGTTTCGCCGGCAAGCCGCCGAAATGCTACCAGTGGTTCGACATCGAGCATCCCGAGGTGACGCGTCCGGCGCCGCCGCCCGAAGTGGAAATTGCCTCGGCCGCCCCGGTCGGCGTCCCGCCGGCGGCGAAGCCCGGCCTGTTGGGGCTGTTCTCCCGTTCCCAGCCGGCCGAGGCGAGCACTGATCCGGCGGCCATTCCGCCTGCCAGCCCGCCGCCGCCGAAGCCGAAGCGCCCGACGACGTTCAGCGAATATCTGCGCGACGTCGGCGACGTCGTCCACACGGGCGCCGTGCGGGTATTGGCGAACGACGACAACACCGATTTCTACACCGTCCCGCTGACCAAACAGGCGCTGCGCCCGGGAACGGTCTACGCCGATCCCTATGGCCACGTGCTGATGCTGGTGCATCTGGTGCCGGAGGCGAACGGCACGCCCGGCGTGTTCCTGGCCGTCGATGCGGAGCCGGATGGATCGATCACGCGCAAGCGTTTCTGGCGCGGCAATTTCCTGTTCGTGCACGAGACCTCCCTCGGCAGTCCCGGCTTCAAGCATTTCCGCCCCGTCCTGCGCGACAAGGGCGGCGCGCTGCGGCGGCTGAGCAATGCCGAAATCGGCAAGAATCCGTACTACGGCGATTTTTCGCTCGAGCAGTCGCAGATGAGCGCCGAGGATTTCTACGATCGCATGGACGACGTGATGTCGCCGGAGCCGCTCGATCCGGTGCGGGCGATGACGGACGCCATCACAAGCCTGAACGAGCAGGTGAAGACGCGCGTTACTTCGGTCGAGAACGGGCGGAAATATCAGGAGAAGACCAGCGGCGACACCTCGATGCCCGACGGCGCCTCGATCTTCGAGACCACCGGCGCCTGGGAGGATTACTCGACGCCGGCGCGCGATTTCCGCCTGTTGATCGCGATCGACGTGGTGCGCGGCTTTCCCGATCACGTCGCCCGGCGCGCGGAGCGGTTCGCGATCCCGCCCGGCAAGAGCATTGCCGACATGAAGAACGAATTGCAGGGCGTGCTGGCCTCCGAGCTCGCCGCGCGCAAATTGTCCTACACGCGCAGCGACGGTTCGCAGTGGACGCTGTCGCTCAAGGACGTGATCGACCGGGCGGCGAATTTCGAGATGGCCTACAACCCGAACGACTGCGTCGAACTGCGGTGGGGCGCTGCCGATAACAGCGCGGAGGCCGCGACCTGCAAGCGTCACGCGCCGGCATCGCAGCGCGCGAAGATGTCGGACTACCGCGCCTGGTTCCGCGAGCGGCACTGGCCGACGCACGCCTAGCTTCTCGATGACTCCGCCGATTGAAGGCGCCGCGCATTCAGCAGCCATGTGTGCACGATTTGCCACTTGTCCCGGCCTCTGGTTTGAAAATCCAGCAGCGCGGATCGCGCGTCCTGCAGCTCCACGAAGAACTTCAGCGAATCCCGGCCGGTTGGGCCACCGTCTTCGATGGGCTGTGTTGCGACCCATCGGTCCCACTCACGGATGATCAGACGTTTCGCTTCTTCCTGTTTCATTCAATCCGAACCCGGGCAGCATGGACGTATCGGGCCTGCGGTTACGGCTGAATGTTTACGAAACCGCTTTTCCGGACGGGGAAACACGGTCGCAACGCGCGAGATTCATGTGAAACGCCTCACAAAAAGACCGCCCCGAAAGGCGGTCTCTCTGCAGACTGATACAGTGACCCCCATCAGGCTGCGAACGCGCCCATTCCTCCGCCGATCATCACCCAGCCGCCCCGAGGTCTACTCTATGCCGCGTCGGTCGGCGCTGTGGAGTCAAAAAGCCCGCTCATTGAAACAAAACGGACAAGCGTTGCCGATGCGACACGCCGGGTCCGCTCGACGGGTGCCTTCGAAGATTGCGGCTGCGGGCGCATCGCGATGCCGCACTCGCTGACGCCGCCGGCAACCGTCATGGTTTTCGGATGCCTCGTACAGCGCTCGCGCAGGGTTCGAGGGCTCGACCCGTCGCGCCGGCCGGGATACTGATCATCATGCCCAACGCGTTTTCGGCCCGTTGGACTGGCTTTATCTTCCTTGCGGTCGCTTCACTGGGTTGGGGCATCAATTGGGCTGCGGTCATGCTGGAGGAAGCGAGGGGCGAACCGGGGCAGCCGCCCCCCGCCTTAGCCCCCGTGCCGCGGTTGAATTTCGACGTTTTACTGGTCATTATGTCGGTTAGACGACGTTCGGCTGAGGCCTTTCACCAATGGGGTTGGACGGTCGGTGCACAATTTGCAGGAGTGAGCTCGAGCTGGTTTCGCTCCAGCCGATCGACGACCAATACGAAATGCGTTTCCTCAAATGCTCGCTCTGCGGAAAGGCATACCAGGTCGTTGTCGAATCCGATTTCACGCGGAAGCCGGATGAGTAAAGGCAGCACGGTATGCGCCAACTCATCGGGCGGTTGTCAATCGCCCGGGCGATTCCGGTATCATCTCCAGCCATGGCGCCCGAGCGACAGCAGAAGTATCAATTCACGAAGTCGCCGTGCGGCTTGCCGCGCCGTACCATCTCGCGGCAATACGCATAGAGAGCGTCGTACACGATCCACTCCGCCGCATTATGTTCGTGGTCGTCCTTGAACCCCAGATGCCGAAAACCCTCGGCGACGGCTTCGAGGCCTGGTCCCTCTGGTTGATGGTAAAGGGTGTTGTCGGTGTCGGCGCCGTTGACGATCCGCCCGAGCAACACCAGCGCCGGATCGCCGGTCAGCTTGTACTTTTTCAGGATGGCTTCGAATGAGCATTCCTTGCCGTGATGGCCAAGCTCGACGTCCTTGACGTCGTATGGAATGGCATCGAGACGTTTCGCCTCCATCATCACCTTTTCCGCGGGCGCAAACACGAACTCGGCATCCTCATCGACGAACTTCTTGATGAGCCAGGGGCAGGCGACGCGGTCTACCTTGACCTTTTCGCGGGTGATCCATTTCATGTGTGGTCTCCTTTGCGGTAGTTGTGTCTGTTGCGGATATCAGGTGTCGGAAAGCACGAGGATCCCGCCATGCGCGGGTGAAATCACGTACAGCCGATCCGGTGGCACCAGCACCGTCGTGTGCGCGCCGGCGCCGGTCATGGTCCGCATGCTGTGGCCGGTGCGCGGATCGACGGTTTCGACCAGTCCCGGCTCGCCGATTGCGACATGAACCCGGCCCGTTGCCGGATTGAAAAACGTGACGTCGGGTGGGCCTGCGATCGGCCACACATTGGTGACTTCGCCCGAGATGCTGCTCATCTCGACCAGGGTTGAATCATCGCACGCGACATAAAGCAGAGCTCTGGCATGATCGATGTCGAGACCGTGGGCGCCTGACGAGGGGATTTTCCAATGCGTTACCGCGCCAAGATCGGGCAGGCGCGCCACCAGCACCATCGAGGGCTCGCGGATGCAGAGGAATATCCGTTCCGCGGCCGCATCGGTGACGCACCAGCGTGGCCGGCCTGGCAGGTCGATCGACACATGTTTATGGCTGTTTAGTTCGAACAGCCGAAGCGTTGGCGTTTCTCCATCCTCGCCAATGCAGGCGGCGATAGCGAGACCGGATCGGGCGACGATCGCGGCGCCATTTGGTCGCCCGCCCGTCTTGAACACGGCGCGGGTTTCAAGGGTTCCGGCATCGAGAAGCGCGACGCCGGAGCTGCCGCGGTTGGTGACCAGAACCTGCCCGTCGTCGGCGACGGCGCCGGCCACGCCGGCAAATCCCGGCAATGTCGCGATGTGTTTGCCGTCATGGTCGATGACTTCGAGGCAGTCGCGTGCGGTATGTGCAATGAAGACGCGACCGCTCCTTGCATCGAACGCGCCGTGGTCGAAAGCGCTGCCCGCGGCGTCCGGTATGACAATGGTTCCTATCGTTTTCAGCGGCACGACGGCCTCACGGCGCCATCGGTCGAGCCCAAAACGATCGGTGAACTGGAAAAATGAAAAACGGCCCTAGCCTCGTCCACGC
Source organism: uncultured Alphaproteobacteria bacterium (assembly GCA_963831585.1). Taxonomy (GTDB): domain Bacteria; phylum Pseudomonadota; class Alphaproteobacteria; order Rhizobiales; family Xanthobacteraceae; genus Bradyrhizobium. The sequence goes on from CAWHRA010000034.1 coordinate 237,170, forward strand.
GCAATCCCCTCGAACATCGAGTGTTGCGCAGAGCTTGGACGGGAAGGGCCGTCTGAAGGGGAGTTTGCATTTCCCCGGCAAAATCAAAATAGCCCGGCAGGAGCGTTCCCGCAAGACCCCGTCTCAGGGACCGCGAGCGATCAATGCTGTCGCGATCAGCGACAGGCCAGCGAGCAGCAGAAGCATCGTTGCGATGCAACCTGAGACGGAGTTGGCCGATCGATTGCACAGGCTCACGTTCAGCAGCCGGGAAAACCGATTGCCCGGCCGTGCCGGCAAGTCCGGCTGAGCCAGGAATTGACAGACGGCCGTGCCTTGAAGCGTCCGAAGCCGACCACCGGCGCGCAAGAGGTTTCCTTCCAGCTCATCGATCAGTTCCTCAATCTGATACTTGGCGCGGCCATTTGATTTGTGTGAGCTAGTTCACAACGGCTGGCTAATATTTATGGCAAGGTAATGAGGGGCCCGGCTGCGCCAATGCGACCCGGCCGACTGCGAATGCCTTAGTCCTCTTGGAGGCACGCTGTGCTGGATCAATTTTTCACAGCAATCCATCTCGATGCCGCCCACTTGGTGGCTGGGGTGTTAACGGCCTTTTACGCCGGAAACCGTTTTGCGACGCCCAGGACGCTCAGATCGGAGACAACTCGCTTTCAATATTACAGCAGCTACGTGACGTATGTGATTTCCTGCATTGGGCTTCTTATGTTCTTGAGCTGGATCCTCGCTCACAAACCGGCATTGCTTGGTATTCTCTATTCTCCGAGTCCTATTCCTGAAGAATTGAAAGGCCTTGATGCGCCACTTGTGGCCGCGCTTGTTCTAACGACGTTGCTGCCGTCGGTTCCTGTTCTGCGCGACATCGACTCTGCCCTGCTGCGATTTTTTCACCGTATGGGAGCGATCCCCCTCGGAGCCGTTCGCTGGGCGCAACGGATGAATATGACGCAGCTCACGATTTCAGAAAAACTGGTCGCAGACACCAAACTCTACATTGCCAACAGCACGCTACTGCCAGATTCCCTGGCCGCCCAGCTGCAGCCTGATTTCAACTTGGATAGTGTGCGCTTTCGGTTTACGCGATGTCTCGCGCTCTATGTTGCTTTAAACAATCTGCCTGGTTGGACCGGGTATTCCGCCGACTTTCCCGAAGAGCGAGCCGCTTTCGAGAAAAAAATGAGCAGCCTCTTCGCTCAATCCGTCGCGTTTTTCACCCTCACAACCCAACTCGTTCAGCGTCAACTCGAGCCAGCGGCGGACTCGGTTGACCAGTTTCGTTCGTATGCGCTCGACGCTTATGAGGACATCCGGCTGATGCTTGCCAGAGTGCTCCTGTATAGCTGCAACAGCGACGCCGAGGTCGCCCACCAGCTCACCAAAATCGGCTTCGCCATTCAACGGCCGTCGCTAATCCGCCTGCCGTTGAACCTGCTGAGCTTTGATTTTGCGGGTGTTGTCGTGCTGTTCGTAATAACGACCGTTTCCCTGGCTGACGGCGATTTTGGCAGGGCACTGGCCATCGGGATGCTCGTGGCCATCAATCAGTCGATCGCTGCGGTGTGTGCGCTCGCACCGAAGCAATTGTGGAATTTTGCTGATTATCGTTCCGCGAGGGAAAGGCCCACGCTTTCTTATCTGATCTCCGGCGCATGCACCCTCACGATTACTCTGCCGATATCGTTTGGGTTCTATCTCCTTCGGGTGCATTTTCCATTGGACGTTCATCCCCTGCTGCCGTTCGCGGCTCAAGCAAAATGGCTGCTGCTGCCCACCGTGCTTTCAATCGCATTGGCCTTCGCCTGTGACGATACGATTGAAGCGGATCATGAATTGTGGTGGCTCAAATGGGTGGAGAGTGCCGGCCTGGCTGCACTCATGGGGCTTTCGGGTTTTTTCGTCATGCACTGGTTGAGTGTGAATCAGCCTACCACGCAGCACCTGCTGTTGATTCCGAGCCTGCTGAGCGCCTCGATCGGCGCGCTATTCGGCGCCACGATCCCGCACTGGTACCGCAAAACCATGAGGGGAGCGGGGCCGGATAATCTGACAAAACCTGTGCTGCCGAGTACGGACAAGATTGTTCCGGCAATCTGACAAAGGATGCCAACCGCTCATCTGTGCCGACGAGATGTGCTGAGGCGGCGCGGGGGCGCGCGCAATCCATCGGCGATGGCGGCGTAGCGCGGGTCTTCCTCGGGCGGGCCGGGGGGCGCCTCTGCCTTGCTCACATCGGCGCTCGCCGGCCGGCCGACCCGGACAGCGCCGGCCGGCTGCGTGCATCAATGCGCGGGCGTCGCTCAGGGACGAGCGCGGATGATCGTCTTTCCCTTGCGTCGGTCGGTCGGGTTTAGGGCGGCGACGGCATCGTCGAGGGTCGAGACGTTGCCGATGTTCGTCCGCAGTCGTCCGTCCCGCACCCGCTGCACGATCTCACTCAGTTGGGCACGATCGGACTCGACCACGAAGTCGACCGCGAGGCCATCGGCGGGCCGTGCCTCGGCCGGCCCGACGATGGACACCAGCGTTCCTCCGGCTCGAATCAGGCCTGCGGACCGCTTCCCGATGTCGCCGCCGATGACATCGAACACCAGATCGACTCCGCCGACGCCTTCCAGGGCGTCGTTGTCGAGGTCGACGAACTCCTTCGCGTCGAAGTCGAGCACCGTCTGACGGTCGGCGGCGCGTCCGGTGCCGATGACGTAGGCGCCGGCCTCTCGTGCGAGTTGGGTCACCATCGACCCGACTGCGCCGGCCGCACCGTGCACGAGGACGCTCTGCCCCGCCTGAAGGCGGCCGTGCTCGAACAGTCCCTGCCACGCGGTCAGGCCCGAGATCGGCAGGCTCGCGCCCACCGTGAAGTCGACGTCGCCCGGCAGCGGCGCGAGGTTGCGTGCCTCGATGGCCACATACTCCGCCAGGGTGCCGTCGCGATACCAGTCCGTGAGGCCGAACACCCGCTGTCCCACCGACAGCCCCGTCGTTCCGTAGCCGAGGGCGGTGACCACTCCGGCCAGCTCGTGCCCAGGGATCGACGGTGTTCGATCACGGTCGAGGCGATCGGTCCAGGTCGAGGGCCACGCCAGCTCAGTCGGGACGAATCCCGACGCATGAACCTGAACGACGACGTCGTTTATCGCTGCCTGCGGCTCGGGCCGCTCCACCAGCGTCATCCCGGCCGTACCCGCCGCCTGGTCCGTCACAACGATTGCCTTCATGATAATTTTCTCCTCGGTCATTTGTCTCTTGGCTCGGGAGCGTGGACGCGCCGGCTGTCTACAAGATGTCAGCCATTGTCGAACTCCTGTCTCCGTGTCTGCGATCTGCGCTGTCTGCATTGACCGGGGTTCCCACTAGGCCTGATGGATCGGAATCGCTCCGGTCGCTGGTGTTGGCGAATAGATGCGTTGCGCCTGGTCATAAAACAGTACCAAGATTGCCGATTTTGGCTGCACCATGGCGCGATGGCTGCCCCCCGTCCAACTCGATCGTGCCAGAAGGACTCCGCTGATTGCCCGGCAGCAGGGACTATTGCTCTGCGTGGTCAACCTCAATGAACGGCGGCTGCCGGCGGACTGTCGTCGGCTGTTGGACCTGGCGCGATAGCACTCATGGAAGCAAGGCAGACATCCGCATTGGGTCAGATGTCAGCTTTGCGCCAAGAGTGGCCATTCGCAAATCCATTGCTCTCTGGCACCATTCAAATTATCCACTTTGCCAGAGATCGCTTTTAGGCTTGGATAGACGTAGGCCGCAATCGGAGATTGCGTGCCCCTTTGTCATTTTTTGACTGTTGCTGACAATTGGTCGGGGAGTGCAGTGAGTAGTCGACTCCGAACAACGAGTGAACTGCCTTAGAAATTGGAAAATAAAGAACAGCCCCCCAATCGAAATAGCGGTGCTGACTGTTTCACGGTGGAGGATCTCATGCGTAATCTGATCGTGCTCTCTGACGGCACCGGTAACAGCGCAGCGGCGTCCAACAAAACAAACGTTTGGCGGCTCTATGAAGCGCTCGATCTTACCGACGCTGATCAGATCGCTACGTTCGGCGATGGCGTCGGCACCTCGAAATCCAAGCCAATGCAGATTCTGGGTCTTGCACTCGGCGTTGGCGTCAAGAAGAACACGATCCAGCTCTACAAATTTCTGTGCCGCAACTACGACGACAATGATCGCATTTGGTGCTTCGGGTTCAGTCGTGGAGCCTTCACCGTGCGCACGCTCGCGGGCCTCATCCACCACGAGGGCCTCGTAAGCTTCAGGAACGAAGAGGAGCTGGACCGTAATGCCGTCGCTGCATACCGCGCATACAGGAGGAAGGCATTCGCAACCATGCTCCCTTGGGTCGTCGCGGGACGCTGGCTGAGGGACGGGACGATACAACTCTGGAGCAAGATCGTTGGCACAAGGACCTATGAAGAGATCAAGGTTGAGACCTTCGAACGATCGCGCCATTTGATCCCGATCTATTTCCTTGGCGTCTGGGACACGGTAGTCGCATACGGACTGCCGGTGGACGAACTCACGCAGGCCGTCGACAAGTGGATCTGGCCGATGACTTTTCGCGACAAGTCGCTTCTGGCCAATGTCGGATGCGCTCGGCATGCGCTAAGCATCGACGACGAGCGACGAACCTTCTTTCCGCTTCCATGGGACCAGGCTGAGGAGCGTACGCTCCAGCAAAATGTTCAAGGTCTGCCACCCGACAGGCTGCTCCAGGTATGGTTCGCTGGCGTCCACGCGAATGTCGGCGGCGGTTATCCCGACGACAGTCTCTCCCGCGTTCCGCTCTGCTGGATGACCGAACAAGCTTCGCTCAAAGGCTTGCGGTTCAGAGAAGATATCGTTGCCGTCCAGGCCGGTCTCGCGACAGCCGCAGGACGCCTCTACAACTCACGGGCAGGAGTTCGGCATGTTTTATCGCTACCAGCCTCGCGACGCCTCCGCACTGATGGGCGGAGATCGGCCACTCATCCATCACAGCGTGATCACTCGGATGGCACTCGGCGTCGACGGCTACGCGCCGATTTCGCTACCGTACGAACTGGACGTTCTGCCTCCCTATGGCCCGCCGATTGCATTCAGTGCCATAGGCGCAGCCGAACAATTGCCCGCCGCTGCCGACGGCACGATCCAGCCTCCCGCTCCCCCGGCGCTCCAACCCGGGAGATTGCCCCCCGCGACCGCCCAAGAACTGCAGGAACTTCAGAAACAGGTTTTCGAGCAGATAATTAAACTCGACACCACTAACGCAGCGGCCGACCGGCTGCCCCTAGTGGAGCTTGTACGGGACACCGTTTGGTGGCGCCGAGCCGTCTATTTCGTGTCGCTGGGACTGGCCCTGATAATCGCTCTGTATCCATTAATTGGTTCGAGCATTCACTTCGAAGGGCAGCAGGACACAGACACTTGGGTCAGGACGCTCGTCCAAATATTCCTGAGCCCGATCAAACAGTTTCTGCCGGGATATTCCGAGCCGTGGATAACTGCAATTGAGGATCAGGGTTCGGTCGCCGCGCTCGTGCTCACACTCTTCGCCGCGACTATCTGGCTCAGCACCTTCTTGCAACGTCGCATCGGCGACCGCTCCCGAGCCGCATGGCGCGTGCAGGCACGGGTCGACGGCCAATTGCTTAACCAGCTGCGGTTAACCGGCCAGAGCCGCGCGGGGCTTTACGGAACAATCACCTTCTCGCTCATGACATGGTTGGCATACGTAGGGGACGCGCAACCGGCGTTGATTGCGATCTTCGCCCTCGCTGCGGTAGGCTCGCTCGTCCTATTCGTGCGGCGCAAATTCGTCGACGCCGGCACCATCGATGCCGCACATCCTGGCCTATTCCTCGGAGTCGCCAGATCTCTCAGGCGCTCCGCAATCGCCCTCCGCGTCTATCGCTGGTTCGCCCGCGTCGCGTTGCCGGCATTCTTCCTCGTGGCCTGCGTCGCCGGAGTGTTGGCGTGTTCGTATCACGTGTCAGCAACCTTACTGGGCAACGGCGGGTACTTCTGTGACGACAGCCAACACAATCTGGAGAGCGCGGACGCGGCAGATCGAAGCTTCAACTTCGACACGAAATCGCTGTGCCAAAGTACGGGCATCGCCGTGACGGAAGGTAGACGATACCGCATCACGATGACTGTCCCCAGCGACGATGACTGGTTCGACAAGGCCATCTGGGCCGACGTTCGAGGTTTTCCGACCGATCGTATTCATCATTATATTGCCCTGCCGCTGAAGCGGTGGTGGACAAAAAACTGGTTCCAACCGATCGCGCGCGTGGGCCGGAAGGGAAACTTCGAATATGCACTCGAGCCCGATCAGCCACTTCCAGACGTACCACTGCGAAGTTGTGATGCCCCGACAGAGCCGGGCACTAACGTTTCCGATCCCGCGTCTACTGCGACGCGGCAAGCGGTCAAATATTGCGGGGGCCGAATTCTTGTTCCAGCGAGGAAGCTTGTGGCGGAATTCACACCCCGGATCGGTGGCGAGCTGTTCATGTATGTTAACGACGCCTTGCTTCTCTGGCCGCAAAAAACTGATCTTTTTTATAGAAACAACAGTGGCAGCGCGCGGGTCGTCATCTCTCCAGTACTTGCTCCGGAGATCATTTCGCGATGACAAGTGTTACTTAAACTCCCAAGATCGGTTTGGGCTGAACGCTGCCTTTCGTCGACCAGCGGAAGGAGAAACAGCGAATTGCCGATGGGTCTTACCGCTGGAGGTATCTTCGGCTTCTGAGCGAGAGCAGATGTTGCAACCAAGTTGAGGTGTCCCTTGCTCTGCAAAGTTAAAATGTCACTCGGCAGCTTCTGAAGGAGCCTGGGCCGACGCTGCGGAGACGTCGCTATCGCAGCGGCGGCGGCCCAGGCGGGCGGGTCGGGTTCTTGATTTTTTGCCTTGAGCGAGGCGATCAACGCGGTCTTTCATCAGGCCGGCTTTCTGGTTTGACCGTCTGGGACCGACCAGGTCTCCGCGATGGTGGGGCTGCTTATCCTGCTGCTGCTTAACCCAGGCCAGCACCTCGCCGAGACGCTTGTTCTCGATGATGGCCGCGTGGCTGACGCGCTGCAACTGGTCAAAGACGGAGTAAGGCAAGGGCAGTCCCTTCCAGCGGATCTCCAGCCGGCCATCGGGAAAGTCATAGATGTCGACGAGCTTGCCTGCCAGTGCCGCCGGTGTCTTATCGGGCCTCAGCATGAACTTCATGCGGTTATAATTGACTACCAACTGTCGCGAGACGGAGCGCTGTTCGCGCCAGCACAGGATGTCGTCGAGATCGTTCATGCCCGCGATAGGCCGATGCAAGTCTCGATCTCTCGCCGGCGGCTTGGCGAAACGGGCATTATAGGTCTGCAAGAATGCCGGCAGAAAGGCGTTCGCAGCCTCAATGGTCCTAATGCCTGCCAGCCGCAACTCCTTCACCAACCGGTCCTGCAGCGTGTGATGGGCCCGTTCCACGCGGCCCTTGGCCTGGCTAGTATTGGCGCACAGAATCTCGATGTTGAGCTCCGACAAAGCCCGGCCGAACTGAGTCATGCCGTCTCCGCTGGCGGCATCTTCCCTCGATACCCGAAAGATCGAATGCTTGTCGGAATAGAACGCAACCGGCTTGCCATGGTGCCGCAAATAGCTCTTCAGAGTCTCGAAATAGGCAAACGTGCTCTCGGATCGGACAAAGCGAAGCTCCATCAGTCGGCTGGTGGCGTCATCGATGAACACCAGAAGCGTGCAGGGTGGCGCACGGTCCTCGAACCAGCGATGGTCCGAACCGTCGATCTGAATTAGCTCGCCGACATGCTCACGACGATGGCGCGGCTGCTGGATCCGCTTGCGCTCGGCCCGCGGTAGCCAAATCCCGGCTTGCCGCATCCAGCCGCGCAACGTCTCCCGCGACACCCGCAGATCATGACGTTCGGCCAGCTTCTCGGCCGCAAACGTCGGACCAAAATCTGCGTAGTGCTCTCGAACCAGCGAAACCGCATGATCACGCACAACGTCGGGCAGGCAGTTGTTCGATGGCCGGCCACGCCGCCGGTTGGCAATCGCAGGTGCTCCGCCATCCCGGTAGCGCTTTAACAGCCGGTGGGTCTGCCGCCTCGTGAGGCGCATCAGATCGGCCGCCGCCGAAGTCGTCAGCCGGCCACCATCAAGCCGCGCCAGAACATCAATCCAATTCAGCTCTCGCTTGCTCATCAGCACCACACCCATCGGATCCCCAGCCTCCAAACCCCGTAAAGAGGTCGAAGACTGACATTCCAACTTTGCTCAGTGCTGACATTTTAGCTTTGCGCCTACAGCAGACATTCGTGGATCCATTGTTATGGAATGGCAGGCGGACGAATGTCCGCTTGGCGACCCGAAGCGGACTTCGTCGCTTTATTCGGTCTTCATCAACCGAGACGGCCAACCGATGCGGACAAGAAGACCATCGGGTCCGCAAATACCCACCTCGTAAAGACCCCATTCGCGGTGACGCAGGACCCCACCCGGACGGATAATCAGGTCGTCCACACGCGTGGCGATTGCGTCAACGTCGGGAGTGCGAATGAAAACGCCAAACGGGTTGTTGGCTTCTGGTACTCGCCATGGGCCGTCTCCTGCTTGCGTTAAATGCACCTCGCAATTCCAACCAGTCATGATGACGTAACTGGCGTTGCCGCCTGTGCGCGCGAAGCCCAGACGTTCCCAAAAAGGAATCGCCGCTTCGAGGTCATTGCTGGGAACAATTGCGAAAGCACCTACGGTGTCGGGAACGGGCACTGGTTCTTCTCCAAATCCGTATGATTACTCGTTTCTGTCGATGCATTTTGACCATACTAGGTCAGCAATTGGCACTTAGCCGACGCGGACAGATTGACGGATGACCGCTTTGCCCCAGGACCGGACGGCGACACTTGACCGGAGACGCAATCAACCCGACGGGCAAATCAGTTGGCTGTTTTCTGAGGGGCCTTGTCCAGCCCCTTTTGAAAAAATATTCTGATTTTCCGAATTCGCAAATCACATTATATCCTCCGCCGTCCCGTCCCACTCGAGGGGCGCTGGCCATCGTCACAGACGCGGGGCGGGATGCGGTGGACGCGAGCGGCGCGACTGACGAGAGCGCCTGGCTTGCGGACGGAGAAGTCGTGTGGTCCTGACGCCTCGACGCTGGCGTCAAGTTTGCGGTTAAGACGCTGCAAGCGACGGTGACAAAAAAGCCCGATCACCGGGGAGAGCGCGGAGGAAGCCGTTAAAACCACTGCGTGCGGGATGCCGGGTGATTTCCGGTGCGACCGCTGTGAATACTCGTGTGCATTCTGCACTACCACTTTCGCACACGAGGCTGCGGGTGCACTGGGCACCCGGCATTCCGCTACGCCCTCTTCGGGCGGATGGACCTTTCAGAACCCGGGCATATCGCGCTGCGGGATCGCGGAGTCGTGTCCGGCCGGGACCACGTCACCCCGGGACTGTTCCTTGCCGCGCAACGGGCGCCTGTTGTAATCATGGCTGCCGGGCGGACCGGCCCCCGCCGCTTTTCATGTCCCCCGCGATTTCGCCGATTGTCGTCTCACAAGGAGTAAATCCATGACGCATGCCATCCGCTTCCATAAAGCCGGCGGCCCCGAAGTTCTGGTCTGGGAAGAGGTCAAGCTCGGCAAGCCGGGTCCCGGCGAGGCGCGCATCCGCCACACCGCGGTCGGGCTGAATTTCGTCGACATCTATAACCGCTCCGGGCTTTACCCGGCGCAACTGCCGAGCGGGCTCGGCGGCGAGGCGGCAGGCGTGGTCGAGGAAGTCGGCGCCGGCGTTACAGATCTAAAGGCAGGCGACCGCATCGCCTATGGCGCGGCGCCGATCGGCGCCTATGCCGAGGCGCGGCTGATCCCGGCCGATCGCCTGCTGAAACTGCCCGACGGCATCGACGACAAGACCGCCGCCGCGATGATGCTCAAGGGCCTGACCACGCAGTACCTGATCCGGCAAACCTATCGCGTCAAAGCCGGCGACACCATTTTGCTGCATGCGGCGGCCGGCGGTGTCGGCCTGATCCTGGGCCAATGGGCCAAGCATCTCGGCGCCACCGTGATCGGCACCGTCGGCAGCGACGAGAAGGCAAAGCTCGCCAAGGCCCATGGCTGCGCCCACACGATCGTCTACACGCGCGAGGATTTCGTCAAACGCGTCGACGAGATCACCGGCGGCAAGAAGGTGCCGGTGGTTTACGACTCCGTCGGCAAGGACACCTTCCTGAAATCGCTCGACTGCCTGGCGCCGCTCGGCGTCGCCGCATTGTTCGGGCAATCGTCCGGCAGCGTCGAGCCGCTCAATCTCGGCCTGCTGGCGCAGAAGGGCTCGCTCTACGTCACCCGTCCGACGCTCAACACCTACGCCGCCAAGCGCGAGAACCTCGTCGCCATGGCGAACGAATTGTTCGACGTGGTGAAATCAGGCGCGGTCAAGATCGAGGTGCACCAGACCTATCCGCTGAAGGACGCGGCAAAGGCCCATGCCGATCTCGCCGCGCGCAAGACCACGGGCTCGACGGTGCTGACGGTGTGAGGCCGGATGCGTTTGGCGATGCGGAGAGGGGGCGGGCAGGGTTTGCCCGCCTCGTTCACGCCTCGCCCTTGAAACTCAACAGGCGCTTGATCATCCGCAAATTCGCATAGTCCACCATCTTGCCGTCGACCGTGACGGCGGCCTGGCCGTTGCGTTCCGCTTCCTCCATCGCCGCGATCACGCGCCGGGCGTTGGCCAATTCCTCGTCGGAGGGGATGAAGGCGTTGCACGTGATTTCGATTTGCGAGGGATGGATCACCTGCTTGCCGTCGAACCCCATTGCCGCCGCCTTCCTCGCGGTCGCTTCGGTCGCGATCGCGTCGCGGAACGCGCCGCAGGGGCCGTCGATCGCGCGCAGCCCGAAGGCGCGGGCGGCGACCAGAAGGCGCATCATCGGATAGGCAAAGAGATCGAGCGGGGTTTCCCGGTGCCCGTCGGCCGCGCCGCCGACATGCCTGTAGCCGGGCGGCGAGGCGCCGATCTCGGCGCTGCGCGCGCCGATCGAGGCCGCGAAATCGCCGACGCCGAGATGCAGGCCGGTCACCAAATCACCGCACGCCGCCAGCGTCTCGACATTGACCAGCCCGCGCGCGGTCTCGATCAAGAGCTCCATCTCGACGGGCTCGTCGCGCGCACCGGTGGCCTCGGTGATCCAGTCGCTGATCCTGGCGATGTCGGCCACGGTCTCCGCCTTCGGGATGATGAAGGCATCGAGCCGCCGGATGCCGCCGAGCCGCCTGATCTCGTCCTGGATCGAGGGGCTGTCGATCGCATTCAGCCGGACGGCAACGGTCTTGTTGCCCCAGTCGTGCGTGGTCAACGCCGCGGCGGCGGCTTCCAGCGCCGCGGCTTTCTCGGCCGGCGGCACCGCATCCTCGAGATCCAGAAACACCGCGTCGGCGGCAGACGCCGCGGCGTTCTGCACGAGGCGCTCGCGATGCGCCGGTGCGGCGAGATAGGTTCGGGTCAGTCGCACAGATGTCATGGTCCGGTTTTTTCCAGCAGGCCGAGTTCGGCCAAAATCGCCTCGGTATGTTGGCCTATGGCGGGAATGTCGCCCATCACCGGGTTGGTGCCGGGAATGGTGATCGCGGGCAAGAAGCTCATCAGCGGTCCGTTCGGCGATCCAACTTTCTGCACACGGTGGCGGGCGTGAAGCTGCGGATGCCGGAGGAAGGATTCGACGGTGTTCATGTTGGCGTTGGCGATTGCGGCGTCGTCGAGCCGCTGCAGCACCTGATCGGCGGAGAATTTGGCGAAATGCTGTTCGATCAGCGCCTCCAGTGCATCGCGGTTCTGCATCCGCTGCGGGTTGGTGCAGAAGCGGGGATCGCCGGCAAGCCGCTCATCGTCCAGCACCTGCGCGCAGAGTGCGAACCATTCCCGCTCGTTCTGGATCCCGAAGAACACGATGCGCCCGTCGCCGCAGCGGAACGGGCCGTAGGGCGCGATGGTGGCGTGCCGCGTGCCCGTGCGCGGCAGCGGCTTACCGGCGCCGTCGGTGTAATAGGCGGGGTAGCTCATCCATTCCGTCATGGAGTTGAACAGAGAGACCTCGAACGCCATGCCCTTGCCGGTGCGCTCGCGGTTGAACAGCGCCATCAGCACGCCGTTGGCGACGTACATGCCGGTCGAGGTGTCGACGACGGCGATGCCGCATTTCGCCGGCTGCTCCTCGGTGCCGTTGACGGAGAGGAATCCGGCCTCGCATTGCACGAGCAGGTCATAGGCCTTCTTCTCGCTGTAGGGGCCGCCGCTGCCATAGCCGGAAATGTCGCAGGCGATCAGGCGCGGGAAACGCGCCACCAGCGTGGCGGCATCGAGGCCGAGCCGTTTTGCCGCGCCCGGCGCGAGATTCTGCAGGAACACGTCCGCCTGCGGCAAAAGCGCATCGAGCACGCGCCGGCCCTCGCTGCTCTTGACGTCGAGCGCGAGGCTCTCCTTGGAGCGGTTGGTCCAGGCGAACTGGCTGGACATGCCGTTCATCACGTAATCATAGTCGCGGCAGAAGTCGCCCTTGCCGGGCCGCTCGATCTTGATCACCCGCGCGCCCCAGTCGGCGAGATGCCGGCTCGCCAGCGGTGCGGCGATCGCCTGCTCCAGCGAAACGACGGTGATGCCGGAAAGCGGCAGATCGGGCGGCGGTTTCCCGTTCATGAATTGTCTCCAGATGCTTCTTATGAGTTCGGTATAGCCGGTTCTGGCGCGAAAGCGGAATACCGATTAAATGCGCTTGGATTGCGGTTTTGCTGACAAGGCGGGAGAAGTCGATGGCGCGTGTTCTCGTCCTGCTGCCGGCGCGGGATTTCGATCCGAGCGAAGCTGCGGTGTGCTGGCGGCTGCTGGTCGCTGCCGGGCACACCGTGCATTTTGCCACCCCGGACGGCAAGCCCGCCGCTGCCGACGAGATGATGCTGACGGGGCAGGGCCTCGATCCCTGGGGCGCCATCCCCTTGCTGCGCCAACTGCCGCTGAGCGGGCTTCTGATGCGGGCCGGCCGCGATGCGCGCAACGCCTACGCGCAGATGATCGCCGATCCGGATTACCGCGCGCCGCTGCGCTGGCAGACGATCGATGCGGCCGGCTATGACGGGCTGCTGCTGCCCGGTGGCCACCGCGCGCGGGGCATGCGCGACTATCTCGAAAGCGACATTCTGCAGAACATCGTCGTCGGCTTTTTCGAAGCGGAAAAGCCGGTGGCGGCGATCTGTCATGGCGTGCTGCTGGCGGCGCGCAGTATCTCGAAACGCACCGGGTGCTCGGTGCTTTCGGGATATCAGACCACCGCCTTGACCTGGGCGTTCGAAAACAGCGCCTGGTCGGTCGCGCGCTTCACGCGATTCTGGGATCCGGATTATTACCGGACCTATCTGGAGCAGGCCGGTCAGCCCAAAGGCTATATGTCGGTGCAGCAGGAAGTCACCCGCGCGCTGGCGCGTCCCGAGGATTTCCGCGACGTGCCCGCCAGTGATCCGCATTATCGCCGCAAGACCTCAGGCCTCGTGCGCGATACCATCGACGATGACACCCCGGCCTTCGTGGTGCGGGATCGCAATTACGTCTCGGCGAGATGGCCGGGCGACGTCCACACTTTCGCGAAGATTTTTGCAAGCATGCTGGCGCGGGGGGCGGATGCGTCGAATGTGACCGCCGCGTCGGTGCATCGAACATGACGCTCCGGTCAGTGCGTCACGCGCCAGATCGTGCCGTTGCCGTCTTCTGATATCAGAAGCGCGCCATCATGCGCCACGACGACGCCGACGGGTCGCCCCCACACCTCGGAATCGCTGATCACGAATCCGGTGACGAAGTCTTCATATTCGCCGGTCGGCACGCCGTCCCTGAGGCGGATGCGAATGATCTTGTAGCCGGTGCGCTTTGATCTGTTCCACGAGCCATGCTCGGCCGCGAACCCGTCGCCGCTGTATTCGGAAGGAAATACATTTCCCTCGTAGAAGGTGAGCCCGAGCGACGCCGAATGCGGCTGCAGCAGCACATCGGGAATCGTCACCTTGTCCTTCAGATCGGGACGCCGGCCGGCGTGGTGCGGATCCCAGTTGCCGCCGATATAATACCAGGGCCAGCCGTAGAAGGCGCCCTCGCGCACCCGCGTGACGTAGTCCGGCACCAGATTGTCGCCGAGGCCGTCGCGCTCGTTGGTCGAGCAGTAGGCGTCGCCGGTCTTGGGATGAACGGCGAGGCCCACGCAGTTGCGGATGCCGGTGGCGAAGATGATCGGATTTTTCCCATCGGGATCGAACGCCAGCACATCGGCGCGATTGGTCTCGCGGCCCCAGCTCGCTCCCAGCGGATGTTTGTCGATCCACGCGGGCAAGCCCCCCGGCGGGTCCCGCATGCCTTCCGCGGCGTTGCTTTCCGAGCCGACCGACACCAGCATCAGTCTGTCGCCAGGGGTAAAGGCGATGTCCCGCGTCGTATGGCCGAAGCCGTGCGGCAGCTCCGCGACCACGGTTTGGGGCTTTTGTTTCGCCGTGAGATCGCCGGGATTGTAGGGGAAACGGACGACGCGATCGGTTTCGGCCACGTAGACCCATTGCGGATTGTCGCCGCTCGGAAAGAAGGCGATGCCGAACGGCTGATGAAGGCCCTTGGCGTAGACCTCTTTGGCCGACGGCTTTGAGCTTCCGTCCGCCGCGCGCAGCACACGAATTCTTCCCGCGCCGGTCTCCGAAACGAAGATGTCTCCGTTGGGCGCCACCCGCATCTGGCGCGGTCCGCTCAATCCGTCGGCGAACAACTCGATTTTGAACCCCGCAGGGACTTGCGGCGTCACCGAAGGCGGCCGGCGCACGATATGTGGGCCATTGGCAGTGGAGGGCGTTGCCCCCGGCTTCGGCAGATCTTCGGGCCGGATCAGCCGGATCACGCCGGGCTTGTTGGTGCGCCAGTCACCGAACGCGGCGGCGCCCCTCAGCGGCTCCGACTCGGCGAACGCAGGATCAGCAAATGCGGTGATCAAGGCAAAGGCCGACGCGGTGATACGGGTGCAATTCCGTAAGTGCTGCATGGTCTATTCCGCCGCGGCGGGCGGGCGTTCGCGGGCCTCGTCGCGGCCGATCATAGGCACAATCCGCGTCACGAGGACACCGGGCGTAGCAAGCAACAGCAGCGGGCCCGCATGGCTGCCGGTTCACCACCTCGCCATCGACATGAAATGGCGAATGAGTTCGTTGATGCTGGCATGATAATGGCGGTGGCGAACATGCGCCGGTGCCGCGCTCGATTGATGTGAAGCGCCCGAGCGGCCGGGCCCGATCGCCTCGAATTGCGCCTTCTGCTCGTCGCTCAATTTGCCGTAGAAGTCGTCGAGCGCGGTGCGTACGCCCTTGACCGCCTGCAGCAGGACGTCGAGCCGCTGGCGGACAGCCTCGAGACGCGCCGGTGGCGTGATGGCTTCACTGGTCTGGCAGGAGGCCTTGAGCATGTCGGCCGCCTTGGTGGTGGCATCCTGCAGCGCCGTGAGGCTGGCGCGCTGCGCGTCGGTCGGATGCAGCTTCGCGTCGATCTCGGCCGCGGGCCATCCCGTCACGCCCGGTTGCGCAGCGCCGCAGTTCCCGGCAAGCGAGCCGTTGTTCTTCGCGGTGTGGGCGCGTCGCTGATCCTCGCCGAGCGCATTCAGCCGCGCCTTCTGGTCGTCGGTGAGCAACTCGTAGAATTTCTGCAGCGGCGGCTGAACGGTGCCGACCGCCGATATCAGCGCCTCGATCCGCGTCTCCATGGCGGCGAGCCGGGCCGGAGCGGTCAGTGCGATCTTCGTCGGACAGGCGGCCCTGATGTCCTGCGCCGCTTTCACCGACGCATTGGCAAGGTCGTCGAGCGCGGCGCGCTGGGCGTCGTCGGGTTGAATGGCTTTCTGGATCTGATCGATCGGCAGGCCGGCGATGTCGCGGCTATCCTCGCCGCACAGCTCGGCCAACTGGTCAGGCGTTGCGGCTTTTTTTTCGCCGGAACCCAGACGAGCGCTGACCTGACCGCCGCTGCTGCCCTGCGGCCAGTATCCGGCGAGGTCGTCGTAGCCGTAGGGCGAGAAGATGCCGGCGTAGATATCGCCGTAGCCGTAATCCCAGAACGGGTCGTCGTAGCCATAGCCCCACATCGCATAGTCGTAGAAGTCGTAATAGGCGAACGGCCAGAACACCGGGCCGACCCAGCCATAGCCGCCATGGCGATGCCGCCACCATCCGTCCCGGCCGCGGCCCTCATGCCATCCAGCGGTAGCGGCCGCCGCGGCGATTTGGGCGCGCGTGTTCGGATGGAAGAGCGCGGCCCTGTTGTGCAACGCGCCGGCGACCGCATGGGAATTCAAGGCGTTGCGAACCGCTGATGACCTGACGCTTTCGTTTCGTGTCGCGTTGAAAGCCGCCGCATTGCGATTTCCGTTGAAGCGCGCATTTCGATCTGGATTGAGCGCCGCCCCGTGGCCGGCAAACCGGTTGCCATGTACCGCAAACGAACGCTGACCGTGGAAGCCGGACCGCGCTGCGAAGTGCGATGTCGGTGGCCTGCCGCCGAACCGAGGTCCACCGCCAAAATGGGCGCCGCCGAAATGAGGGCCACCGCCGCTGAAGCGAGGCCCACCGCCGATATGGGCGCCACCGAAGTGAGGCCCGCCACCGCCGAAATGAGGCGCACCACCCATACGCATGCCGCCGCCGAAGTGGCCGCCGCCGCCCATCGCATGGGGAGCGCCGCCCCCGCCGAAATGCGGCGCGCCGCCGCCACCGCCGTGACCTCCGCCTCCGCCTCCGCCGCCTCTTCCCGGACCCGCGTAAGCCGCGCTCGCGAGCGCGGCCATGAAGGCAACAGCGGTAAAGGTCTTGAATCCCGCGATTTTGGCTTTCGAAACGTTCGCTTTTATCATGGCACCCTCACGCGCCCCCCGTCCGAGAACCGCTTGTGCGCGCGGATTGGTCGGATGCCGGGATAAGCCTCACGCAACGCCGAAAGTTCCATCGCGAGCACTAAATGCTGTCGGGTCCGGTTCCCCGAATGGTCCAGGCGACCTCCTTTCAGAATCGTAATGACTCTGTCTTGAAAACGGTTTTAAGTAATTCGGGGGGCACGGCGGTTGGAGGCGCGACATGAAAGATATCGCTCGCTACCGCGCAATGGAATCGCTGTGCCGCCAAAGCGCGGTGTTTCACCCGCTCGAAAGCTGGCGGCTGCTCGCCGAGGCCGAGATGTGGCACCACAAGGCAGAGGACGAAATCGCCGCCCGTTCGAGGCAGTGCGATGTTGCACCGCCTGCCGGTGCGCTTGCTCGCACGGAATCCCAGGCTATTGCTGCAGGCGCGAGCCCGCCGCTGGCTAGCTGACGAACGGCAAACATTGGGCTTCATGCCACCCTCGCCGAGGGAACCGGTATTCCGTTGCGGGACTGTCGTGGTTATTCCGGAAGGAGGTGGTCATGTCGTCTCCACTTTGCGCAGATCCCTCGCATGATCGAACCGGCTGGCCTGCAGGTCGGCGCCCGTGATCGGGATTTCCGGCAGTGCGGCCTCCGCCAGAATCTCGGCAGTGACATCGTCCACTGCGCAATCGGCGATCTCGTGGATGAAGCTGATGTTCCTGTATTCGCCGGACGCCACGCGCGAGACGACCTCGCGCCTTGTGATCTCTGGATCGACGATGGCTTCGCGTCCGCGCCGGCCATAATCGATCATCACGACGAAATACTGCATGCGCCGGCTCTGTTGCCCTCGGACCGAGGCTGTTGCGATGCGGCGCAGTATTTCTGAAAATCAGAAACTAGTCAAGCATTAAATTCTGAAAAACAGAAATATGGTGTCGGCCCGTCGGGCAGACGTCGCGCCGGGCGCGAATCGCCCCCGGCGCGGCCCCCTACTTTTCAGCCGTGCGCCCGCCATGCGTTTTGGCCGCCTTGCGCGCCCGGGCCGCGGCCTTGGCCCGTAACCGCTCGATCTGGCCTCTCGGCAGCGTCACGCAGATCTCCCCGATCCATTCCAGCTTCACCCCGTTGATCGGCTTGGCGTTGAAGCTCGTGAGGTTGACCAGCGTCGGAGACTTTCCCCGTTCGACGGTTTTCAGGTAGCGCTCGCCGGTCTTCAGCCTGACGGCGGCCTCTTCGCCGTAGAAGCTCGAGACCGGATGGCGCTGCTCCCGGTAGACCACGATGACGTCGCCATTCTCGTATTTCGGCAGCATGGAATCGCCCGCCACCTCGAAAGCGATGGTTTCCTCCGAAATGGGGAAGGGCAGTTCAACCTCGCCGAGGCCTTCCGGGGGTACCTGCTCGTGTTCCGGCTCGATGATCGCGCCGGCGCCGACGCGGCCCATGATCGGAACCGAATTGAGTTCCAGGTAGTCGATGATGGGCTGGATCTCCGTGGCCTTGATCTGGCGGATATCGGAAAGGATTTCCGATACCGCGCCGGGCCGCACGCCCATTGCCGCCGCCAGACCGCCCTTGGTCTTGCCCGGCCTCTGCAGCCCCCGCTCGATCATCCTGACATCCAGCATGACGCCATTCTTTCCGAATTTCAGAAGTCTTGGCAATTCCGATTATCAGAAATCGTGCTTGACTTCGGATTCTGAATATCAGAAATATAGAACATAACGGAAACATCAGGGATAACCGGCAATGCAATCCAGCTGGGAGGCAGCACATTCGCAGGCGCTGCGGGAATATCTCGCCAAGGGCATGTCCTTTTCGGAAATCGCCGACGCAATCAACGCGAGGTTCGGAACCGACTATTCCCGCAATGCCGCGATCGGCCGCGCCAGACGGATGGGGCTGGCCGTTCCGGACCGGCCGGGCGACGGTCTCAAGCATTGGCCGAAGCGGCCGCCGAAAGCCAAGGCGTCGCGGCTGAGCCGGCCGCGCGAGCGCCATGTTCCGGAATTCACGCGGCCGATACCGGTCCTGGAGCGGGTGGAGCTACCAGAATTGCGTTGTGTCGAGATCGCGCCGCGCCACCTCGCGCTGGTCGATCTCGAACCCGGCGATTGCCGCTACCCCTACGGGGGCGATGAGGAGGGCGAAGCCATCACCTTCTGCGGCCATCCGCGGCGGGTGGGCTCGAGTTATTGCGCGCTGCATTTTCATCTGACGCGCAACCCCGAGCTTCCCTCGGAACCGGCGGCCGGTGCGGTCTCGTTGCGGGTGGTGGAGGCGGCATGACCACGCCCGTTGGGATCATTTTCGCCAGAACAAGAGCGCTGTCGTGTCGGCATCGCATCGCGCATCTGCGCGCGCTGCTGCGGCGGCAACCGGTGGGCTGCTTGCACGGCGAGCAACTGGCGGCATTGCTGCGCGCAGAGGTGACGGCGCGGCCGTCTGATGAGGACCGCGCCACATGAATCGTCCCTGGATGCCGCTTTATGTCGGCGATTATCTCGGCGACACCGGCCACCTGACCACGGCGCAGCATGGGGCCTATCTGCTCCTGATGATGCATTACTGGCGAAAGGGTGAACTGCCTGATGACGACCGGCAGCTCTGCAAGATCACCAAGCTGTCGCTCAGGACCTGGTGCGAGTATCGCCCGACCCTGCAGGATTTCTTCTACGAGGGCTGGAAGCACAAGCGGATCGACGCCGAACTCTTAAGGATGCTGCAGGTTTCGCAGAAGCGCGCGATCGCCGGGCAAAAGGGCGGCATCGGGTCGGCGCTTGCGCGCATGAAGCTGGAAAATGCCTCACGTTCCGGGCGTGCCCCGCCGCGAGCAATTGCCGCGCCATCGTCGGGCGCGGCTCCGGCAAACGCCGACCACTCACACTTACACCAGAATCTTGTTCAGAGGCGCACGGCCCCAGGCGATTCCACAAGACGGCAAGGGGAGAAGCCCGCGATCGCCGTCAGCCCCGATCTGGCCGCCTATGTCGCCAGGCGGACGACGTAGCCAGCGAACAACGCAACGAACCTCTTTGGCGGCTTAATCCAACTTACTTGCAAGGGAGTCATCCAACATGGCGCGAGCGAAACGCAACCGGCAGCACAGGGCGCAAAAGGTTCATGACCGGCGGTCGAAGGACTTGCCGCTGAACGCCGAAGTGGCTGCGGTAGAAGTCGACGACCCCCTGGGCCTCGAGCCCGGCGAAAAGATCGTCACGTTGCGTTCGCTGCGCAACGATCCCCTGGGCAAGCTGCATTCGCGTCGCCAGATCGACGAGGCGCAATTCCAGGGCGGACGCGCGTTTCAGGACGATTGGGAGAAGGCCGAGCGTGGGCCGCAGGCGGTCGATCCGACGCGGGAATATGTCGACGGCGGGCGGGGGCGGGAGCCGATCACCGAACGTCAACGCAAGGCCGTGCTGCGGCTCAGCCGCGCCGAGCGCGAACTCGGCGCCGACGGCTCGGCGCTGGTGCATGAGGTGTTGATCCAGGGCCTGACGATGGAGCAGATCGGGCAGCGGCGCGACTTGCGCGGCCAGCGCTGGATCGACTATTTCGCGCGGCGTTTTCGCGAATGCCTCGATCGCCTGGCGCTGATCTACGGATTTGCGACGGAGAAGCGGTAGTTGGGCAGGCATGAAATGGAGATGTCGGCAAACGGCGTTGACCCAAATCAACCACTTGTTCCGTCGAGCCGCTATCAACGGCACGGGGCGCGGGGTGATCTTCTGCTCATGCTGAAACCGAGGGGTCTTGAAATGTTCAGGCGTAAGGGTTCGCTTTCTTCGGCCGGCCGCGGTCTCGTCGCCGCTGTCGTCGGCGCACTTGCCGTTAGCGTTGCTGAGCCGCCGATGGCGGCCGCCAGTTCAATAAATCCGGCGACGAAGGGCCTGTCGGCTGCCGCGCCGTCCGGCGGCGCCACCGATGTCAGCGCCCGCCGCCGGCACTACCATCGTGGCGGCAATGCCGCGGGTCTTGCGATCATGGGGATGATGATCGGGACCATGGGCGCCGCGATCGCCGCCCAGCAACGGCGCGATGCATATTACGACTACTACGGCTATTACGGGCCGCCGCCCGCTTATTATGGACCACCGGTCTACGGCTACGGCCCCTATTACGGCCGCCGCGTCTATCGATACTACCCCTATTAGGTAGTGCCGGCATCGGATTGCGCGAATGATTTAACGTTTAGCGCAATCCGCGCCGGGTCGGTAACCGATCGTTTACGATTTGGCGACCTTGGGACAGTCCGGCGGCAGACCCCGTACAGGAAAACAAGAAGCATCTGCTCAGATCTCCGAAACTGCGGGCATGGTAAAGGATTGGTATAGACGCCGATCGCTTTGGCGTTTTGGGGCTGATCAGGGCACATTTGCGGCAATTCGCGCAGTTATCTGCCGAATGATGCAGTTCGCCGTGTGACGATTCCCGCAGCGCGGACCATGATCGTGGCGGTCGAGGCCGGCTCAGTTCCATGACCGACCAATTGTCGGTAAAATTGATGCGTACGGATTTAGCTCCCCTTAGAACCCCGCTGGTAGTTTTACCTCCATTGAACCCGTTTCATCGGAAACCCAGAGGAGGCAGGATTGAAGCGCACTTTCTTGAAATTTTTGTCGGACCAGTCCGGCGCTACCGCGATTGAATACGGACTGATCGCAGCGGGCATCGCCCTGGCGATCATTGCTGTCGTGAACGGTCTCGGCACCAATCTCAACGACAAGTTCACGTCGATCAACACCTCGCTGAAGTAAGTTCAGCCTGTCTCCTTCTCAAGGGGTCTGTCAGACTCCATGAGTTCAAACCCCGCCGGAGCCCGGCGGGGTTTTTCTTTTGGCTGCAAGCGCCTCGACGAAGCAGCGTTCAACATCGGAATTCCCTCGCGTGGCGGGGAATTTCGACCGGTATCCTGCCGTGCGCGAAAGTCCGGCCCGGGCGGCGGCGTTCACTGGTGGGGCAGGATCGTGTAGGGCGTGCTGTAGGGTTCGACCCGCAGCGAGGAATTGGCCAGCAGGCCAATTTTGGCGGTCGGCGCCTGCTGCAATTCGCCGTTCGGGCCGCGGTGCACGTTGTATTGCCACACCGTCAGGTCGCCCTTCTGCGCCAGCGCGTGCGCGACCGTGCTGGCGTCCGAGCCGCCGAGCGCCTTGAGTTCGTCGGTTGAGAGTCCGATGATGATCTCGTCCTTGACGGTGATGACCTTGAACAGATCGGTCCTGGTTTCCTCGGCCCACGCGGCCGGCGCGCCGCCGAGGATGAGAACCGCCAGAGCGCCGCACTTCAATTGATCGCGCAGAGAAAGCATTCCGTTGCCCCTTGATGGCTGATGACGCACGCGTCTCCGACGCCGTGCCGTCGGCACCGTGAGTCAGGCAATGGCCTTGATCGCACGGACCATTGGTCGCGCCACGCACGATTTGAGTTCACGCGCTCGCCAGCCTGCCGCACGGCGGCAGCGATTTGCCGGGTTCGCCGAGCCTAGTGCTTTTCCTGCGGCTCGGCAGTCAGCGATTCCGGATGCGACGCGTCATGCACGAGCCACAGCTCGAGCGCGGCCAGAAACGTCACCGCGACGCCCACGCCGATACTGAAATGCATCGCCCGGGTGTGGGCAAAGCCCAGCAGCCATGGCGAAACGATGAGCCAGAGTCCCAGCGACAGGTTGATCCATTCTTCCCAACTGGCGAACGCCACGATCGC
Source organism: uncultured Alphaproteobacteria bacterium (assembly GCA_963831585.1). Taxonomy (GTDB): domain Bacteria; phylum Pseudomonadota; class Alphaproteobacteria; order Rhizobiales; family Xanthobacteraceae; genus Bradyrhizobium. The sequence continues at coordinate 259,798 of CAWHRA010000034.1, forward strand.
CGCCAGCGACAGGATGGCGATCACGGCGCCGCTCGCCCGCAAATCGACAGCCGCAGTCTCGTTTGCCCGCGCGAACAGCCATGGCGATATCAACAGGAACATCGCCAGCAGCAGATTATATACGTCGAGCGCCGATTCACGCCGCCATCTCTTCATGTGCAGCCTCCCGGTGGTTTGCCTAACTCCGCTGTTCATACGCATCCGCGCTGTTGATATCCCTGCCGGTGTAGTCGGTCATCAGAGCGGTCGCGATCAGGGTAATCACGGCGCATATCGCGATATAGACCGCGATCGAGGTCGCGGAATGAAACGTGCCGAACAGCCAGGTTGCGATCAGCGGGGCCGGGCCGCCGGCGATGACGGAGGCGAGCTGATAGCCGAGCGAGGAACCCGAGTAGCGCAGGCGTCCGGTAAAGCTTTCGGCGATCAGGGCGGCCTGCGGGCCGTACAGCATGTCGTGTGGAATCAGCGAAAGGATGATCGCAAGGAAGATGATCGGCTCCGATCCGGTATTGAGCATAGCGAAATAGATGAAGCCGAACACGCCGGTCGTGACCGCGCCGATCATGTACATGTTCTTGCGCCCGATCTGGTCGGACACATGGCCGAACAGCGGGATCGACACGAACGAGAGCACCGAGGCCGCGAGCACCGCAGTCAGCAGGAAGTCGCGGGAAACATGCAGCGTACCGATGCCGTAGGAGAAGACGAAGGCGGTGAAGATGTAGAACGGCGCCTGCTCGGCCATGCGCGCAAAGGCGGAGAGCAGTATCTCCTTCGGATGCTCTCGGATGACCGCCAGCATCGGGGTGCGCTCGACCTTGCGCTCGGCCAGCAACCGGGCAAACACCGGGGTTTCCATGATGCCGAGCCGGATGTAGAGGCCGACGCCGACCAGCACGAGGCTGAGCGCGAACGGGACGCGCCAGCCCCAGGCCAGGAACTGCTCGCCGGACATCTGGCTGAACGCCAGCACCGCGAGGTTGGCGAGGAACAGCCCGCAGGGCACGCCGAATTGCGGCCACGACGCGATCAGCCCGCGAGAGTGGTTGCCGCGCGCCCATTCCATCGACATCAGCACCGAGCCGCCCCATTCGCCGCCGACGCCGACGCCCTGAATGAAGCGCAGCACCGTCAGGATCACCGCGCCCCAGATGCCGATGCTCGAATAGGTCGGGACCACCGCGACCGCCGCGGTCGCCAGTCCCATCAGCAGCAAGGTTGCGATCAGCGTCGACTTGCGGCCGATGCGATCGCCGTAATGCCCGAAAATCGCGGCGCCGATCGGGCGCGCGATGAAGCCGACGGCGTAGATGGCAAAGGCCTCCAGCGTTCCGACCCATGGGTCGGAGTGGGGGAAGAACAGCTTGGCGAAGACGAGACCGGTGACGGTGCTGTAGAGGAAGAAGTCGTACCATTCGATCGCGGTGCCGATCGTGGAAGCGATGACGGCCCGGCGAAGCTGAACCTGGTGCTCGGATGGGGTGAGGCGAGCGGCCTCGATATCGAGGGTGGCCATGAGCGTGTCCTCCGCAACAGCCCCCGGGCGAGAGTGAAGCCGGAACCGGCCTTTTTCGGGAAAACGCGCGTTGTGGCCGCGGGTTCCTGCGGTTACGGGAAGGGGGGTGCTAGACTTTAGGCGGATGAACCTTATGGATGGCGGCCTCGTCAAAGGACAGTAGCCTCCTGGGGGACCATCATGAAATTCGTCGTTGCCGCCTGCCTTGTCGCCGTCATTGCCGCCGCGTCCGGTTCGGCGGCGAACGCGGCGGATGCATCCTACATCGGGACATGGAAGCTTGCGGGCGCGGCGGTGGCGCCGTGGGCCGATCCAAAGCAAAAGCCCGACCCCGCCGAGATGACGCGTCTGATCGGCAAGACCATCGTGTTCCAGGCCAAACAGATCGCCGGCCCCCCGCCGTTCATCTGCAAGGCGCCGCATTATCAGGAGACCGATTTCACCGCCGACATGCTGTTCCAGGGCGCCTTCGAGGAGATGCGGTCGAAGAACAAGTCGGTCGACCCGGGCAGGCTCGCCGCCTCGCTCGGCTTTGCCGGAAAGAAAATCAGGACGCTGGAGACCGGCTGCGAGATGGATTTTCATTTCGTCGACGCCGCGACCGCGGAAATCGGCCTCAACGACTACGTCTATACGCTGAAGAAGCAGTAGCGGCGCGTTCGCCGCGATGCACGGCATCCTCCGCCGTGCTAAACTCGCGCAATGAATACCCTGCATCTGAAAGCGCTCATCGGACTGCTGTTGCTTTTCATCGCGATGGCGGCGCTGGTTTTTGTTCCGGCAGGCACCTTTGACTATTGGCAGGCATGGGCGTTCCTCGCCGTCTATTTCGCATCGTCGCTCGTGCTCAGCCTCTATCTCATCGAGGCGGATCCCGCGCTGCTGCAGCGGCGGATGCGGGGAGGGCCGGCCGCCGAGAAGGAACCGGTTCAGAAGATCATCATGACGATCACATCGCTGGGATTCGTCGGTCTGCTTGTCGTGCCCGCGCTCGATCATCGCTTCGGCTGGTCGCGGATGACGCCCGTGATGGCGCTGGCGGGAGACCTGCTGATCGGAATCGGCTGGCTCGCCATCTTTTTCGTGTTCAGGGAAAACAGCTTTAGCTCCGCAACCATCGAGCTGGCCCCGGATCAGAAAGTGATTTCGACCGGTCCCTATGCGCTGGTCCGGCACCCGATGTATGCGGGGGCTCTCGTCATGCTTCTCGGCATTCCGATCGCGCTCGGTTCGTGGTGGGGGATACTCGTCGTCGCGGCGATCCTGCCCGCGCTGATCTGGCGGCTGTTCGAGGAAGAAAAATTCCTGGCCAGGAACCTCGCGGGCTATGTCGAATACCAGAACAGCGTGAGGTACCGGCTGGTCCCGATGGTCTGGTGACCTGCGCGGTCGCCGATCAGCGGTCCCTGACGTGATGCGGTCAGGCGGCGGACCGGCTGGCGCGTCGCGCGGGCGGCTCGGCGACGCTGGCGGCACGCGCAGGTGCGGGCCGCAGGACGAGCCGTTCGAGGTCGTTGCGGCTCTGCTGTTCGACGAATTTGACCGCGAAGCCGTGGGGCAAAAGTCTGACGACGCGGCCGACGCAGGCTCCGACCGCAAGCGGCATTCCGAGCTGCGGCTGCACGTCGGCCGAGACGGCTGCGCCGGACGCGGACATGTCGATGATGAAGCAGCTGCGGGTCGAGCCGTCGGCGAAGGTCAGGATCGAATGCGAGTTTGCCGGGATGATGCGCGCGTGCGTCCTGGCTTCGCGGACCTCGGGATCCTTCTGCTTCTTGTCCAGCCAGGTGAGCTTGGTCGCGAGCTTCTCGCGCATGGAAGTGGTCATGGCGAGTTCGAGCAGGAAGCTGCCGGCAGCGGTGTCGCTGATGTGGCCTTCGAGTTTGCCGAAATCGCCGAAATAGGAGGAGATGCGATCACCGACCCTGCCGATCACGGGCACGGCGACCATCATCCGGAACGGCGACACGCGGCTGGTGCGGCAGGCGAAGGTGCGCGGCTTTCCCTGCGAATCGAACCAGTTCGAAAGCGTATAATGCCCGACGACGGCGACGTTGACTGCCTGTTGACCAAGAAACTCCTTGACGGACACGGCACGGTTCCTCTGATAGCCCGTAGATAGGTTGAATATGACTAAGCTTTTCGACGACTAAATGCGAAAGGCGCTCTGCTTCAGGGTTATCAGGCGTCTTCCGATTTGTGTTCAATTCGAAATGAATTGGAAACCGGTTTTGGATGAACCGGTCCCTTGCTTGCCGCGACCAACGTCCGGGCAGGAGCCGAGGTTGCGCATGACCGTTTTCTTTCAGTGGATCGGGCTGGCGTTGGGCTCCGGCCTCGTCGCCTTTGGCGTGTTCGGCTTCTTTCGCGGCCTGTCGCTGCCGCCCAACAGCCCCGAACATCGAGCGCACGGCAAGGGCGACAGCTGGCGCATATAGCGCGGGCCCGCGCTGACAAACCGGATCTGGCGGACCATCTCTGGCGGGAGCGACTATTCGATCCGGCGCGCGTGCGCGGCTGATCAGAACCCTCCGGCGCTGAAGCGGAACGGCTGCACCACGTCGTAGGCGGCCTTGGTCAGCGGCACCGCGTAGTCGACCGTCAGGTTTCCGAACGGCGAGGCCCAGGTCAGGCCGGCCCCGACAGACGAGCGCACCACGTTGCTGTTGGCGAGCTGTATCGATTGCGTTGAGCCGGGAAATGCCGTCGGACCGTTATAGCGGAACACGCTGCCGGCATCGACGAAGGCGGTCGCCTTGAGGCCGTACTCCTGTGGCACGCCGGGGATCGGGCTCTGCAATTCCGCCGTCGTGGCCCAGTACATGCTGCCGCCGACATTATCCATGGTGGTTCCGGGCGTGAGGTCACGTGGCCCAAAACCGTTGGGCGCAAAGCCCCGCACCATGGTCGGGCCGCCGAAGAAGCTGTTGAGCAGCGGCACCTGCTGGCCGCCCCAGCCGGTGATGTAGCCGCCTTGCCCGCGCACCAGCGCGGTCACGTCGTCGTTGATCGGATGGTAATAGCGAACGTCTTCGCTGGTGCGCAGGAATTTCACATCACCGCCGAGGCCGGCGAGATCCTGCCGGAGCTGCGAGTTGAATCCGCTGGTCGGATTCTTGGGATTGTCCAGACTGTTGTAGGTGACGGTGCTGCCGACCGCGGAAACCCATTGCGGCCCGGCCAGCGCGGCCTGCAACACCGGCAGCGACGGCGCCGCGGCGGTCGAGGTCGGGTTGAAGGTGACGTTCTGGTCATAGAGCGAATAGCGGTACTGCACCCCGATCTGCTCGGTGATCGGCGTGCCCAGCTGCAGGGTCGCGCCGTAGATGTCGCTGCCGTAGGACTGGTAGGGGCTCGCCTGATTTTGCCGGCCGTAGAGTTCGATGCCCGCCGCGACGCGGGTGCCGAGGAAATAAGGCTCGGATGCCGACAGGTCGATGCCGCGCGCGTACTGGCCGTAGGTCACCGAGCCGTTGAGCGACATGCCTGTTCCCAGGAAGTTGCGATCGCCCAGCTTGACCTCGGCGAGCAGGCCGTCGACCGTCGAGTAACCGCCGGCGATGTTGAACTCGCCGGTCGACTGCTCCTCGACGGCGACATCGAGCACGACGCGGTCCGACGTCGAGCCCGGCTTGCGCGTGATCTTGACGGTCTTGAAATAGTTCAGGTTCTTCAGCCGCCGCTCGGCGCGGTCGATCAGCGTCTTGTTGTAGGCGTCGCCCTCGGCGATGTCGAATTCGCGCCGGACCACGTAGCTCTTGGTGCGGGTATTGCCGTGGATATCGATGCGCTCGACATAGGTCCGCGGCCCCTGATCGATGGTGAAGGCGACATCGATCCGCCGTGCCGCCGCGTCGCGGGTGGTGTGCGGAGAGGCCTCCGCGAAGGGAAAGCCGAGTTTTGAAAGCTCGACTGCCAGCACGTCGGTGGTCCTGTCGAGCGCGCGACCATCGAACACCGCGCCCGGCCGCGGCACCAGCGCGCGGCGAAGCTTTTTGCTGTCCACCCCCGGCACGTTGCAGGCGAGGCTGATGTCGCCGAAATGATAGAGCGGGCCCTCGTCGATCACGAACGTCAGCGCAAAGCCGTGCAGCGCCGGATCGTATTCGGCTTTCGCCGAGGTCACGCTGGCGTCGGCATAGCCCTTGCCGCGGTAGTACAGCCGCAGCTGCTCGCGATCGCCGGCGATGCGGTCGGGATCGTACTCGTCGCCGCCGGTCAGGAAGCTCAGCAGGCTGGTGGCCGACGTCTTGATCACGGCGGCGAGCTGCCGTTTGCCGAAGACCGTGTTGCCCACGAAATTGATCTGCCGCACCGTGGTCTTTTGCCCCTCCGTCACCTCGTAGACGAGGTCGACGCGGTCGTTGCCGCGGTCGATGATCTTGGGAACGACGCCGACATCATCGCGCCCGGCATGCCGGTAGGCTTCCATGATGCGGCCGACGTCGGACTGCACCGTGGCGCGTTGCAGCGTGCCGCGCGGCCTCGATTCGATGATCGCGTCGAGTTCCTTGTCCTTGATCTTCTTGTTGCCGTCGAATGCCACGCGGTCGAGCACCGGCGCTTCATGGAGATGTACGACCAGCCGCTCGCCGGCGCGCTCGATCGTGACATTGTCGAACAGGCCGGTTCCCACCAGCGCCTTCAGCGCCGCATCGCGCGCGGCTTCGTCGAACCGGCCGTCGGGCGCGGCGCGGAAGTAGGAGCGCACCGTCTCGGCGTCGATCCGGCGATTGCCCTGGACATCGATGGTCTCGGTCGCGACGGCTTGCGCCGAAAAGAGCGCGAGCCCGGCGGCCAGCAGCGCGCCCGCCGCGATCCGCCGGCGGCATCGTCCGCCCGGCCACCGGTCTTCCGTCATCGTCCCCTCTGTCTCCCATTCGACGGGGTGCGATCGAAAAGCCGGGGCCGGGCGAAAGAATGTCTGGGATAAGGTTAGTTGCGGGCTTAAGCGCTAACGGCTTGCCATAATTTCGACGCAGCTGCGGACAGCGCATTCCCGAAAATGTCGTCAAGCCGCTTCAAATGCTCCCTAGCCATAGGCGCCAAAACGTTCGCGGCCCGCCAGCCTCGCTCGGCCGTGAACGCGCCTTTCCGGGAGCATCACATGCGCTACGCAGCTTTCATCACCGCCGCGCTTCTGCTGGTCGCGCCGGCGCGGGCGGCGGTCACGCCGGAGATCGATCCGCGCGCATCGCTCAACGTGGTCCAGCAATGGATCTATAATTACCGGGCCAAGCCGGATTACGCCCACGTCCCGGCGGCCGTGCGCGTGCTGTTTCACGCCCAGACGTTCAAGGAGCCGGAGAATGCCGGCATCTATCTCGGCTTCATTGCCGGCGCGATCGGATCGAACCCGGCCAAGGCCGAGCAACTCGTCAACAGCTTCTTTCCGGTAGCGCCGGAGGACGAATGGGTGATCGTCCGCGCCATCGCCTATTCCGGATTGCCGGACTGGCGCAATCTACTGCGCAAGGTCGCGCCGAAGATGCCCGGGCGCAAGGTGATGATCGACGCCTATCTCGCCGGCACGCTGCCGACGCTCGCCAACATCCCGCTGGAAGAGACCAAGCCCGGCATGCTCGCCAAACTGCGCGGCGTCTTCACGACCAATCCCTTCGCCAAGGACGATAAGAAGGTGAGGATGGTCCAGACCTTCGCCAGCAATCAGGATCTGCTGGATACGCTGTGGGGATATTACTTCGCCACCGGCTCGCATCTGCCGATCCTGCGGATCATGGAAATGCTGCCCTGGAGCAAGAGCCGCGACACCGTCGACAAGCTGACGGTCGGCAGCATGGCGCGCTATACGCTGGCAAGCTACGCGGTCCGGGATGCAGGCTTGCGCGAATTTCTGCGGAGCGAACTCGCCACCCAGCCGCAAGCGGTCAAGGTGCCCCTGACCGAGGTCGTCGAAGCCGCCGACACCGTGCAGCTCGGTGCGGTGCGCAAGGATGCGCTCGCGGCGGTGGAGGAACTCAAGACCAAGGGCTCGGATTCCAGGCGCAACCTCGACTTCTGGGGCCAGGTCGGCGTCGGCGCGGTCGCGCTCGGCTGCGTTTCGGCGGCGGCGCTCGGCCAGGTCGCGGTCGGCATCCCCTGCGTGATCGGTGGCTCGGCGTCGCAAGGTCTGCTGTCGTTCTGGGAAAAGCAGCAGTGAGTTGAGGGCGCGCGACAGTCAGTGGCCGCAGTCCGCAATTAAATTACTTCGACCGGCATCGAATCGATGGACGGAAACCCGTGGCATTGCTTCGAGTTGAAGGCCGGACAACCCGGCTGCAACTGGATGCATGGCCATGGATGGTTCAATCAGCGACTTTTCCGCCGCGCCGCGGCTTGACGACCGCGAGCAGCATTTCCGCATTCCGGGGCCGCGCGAGGGCATGTCGCTGTTCCTGCGGTTTCTTCCCGCGGAGAAGACCCGGTTCCGGCCGCGTCGCGCGGTACTCTATATTCACGGTGCGACATTCCCGTCGGCGCTTTCGATCGCGCATCGCTTTGACGGCAAATCGTGGCGCGATGCATTGGTCGAAGCCGGCTTCGATGTATGGGGATTGGACTTCTACGGCTTCGGGCATTCGGACCGGTATCCGGAAATGGATCAGCCGCCGGCCGACAACGCCGCGCTGTGCGTCGCGGCTGACGCCGCCGCGCAGCTCGAGGCCGCTATCCGGTTTATCCTCGCTCACCAGAGCATCGAGAAATTATCGCTGATCTCCCACTCATGGGGTTCGATGCCCGCGGGGTTGTTCGCCGGCCGGCATCCGGCGCTGGTCGACCGCTGGGTGCTGTTTGCACCGATCGGACGCCGCGGACCGCGGCACGACGAAGCGCCGGCGAGTTTTCCGGCGTGGCGGATCGTGACGGCGGAGGATCAATGGAACCGGTTTGTCGAAGACGTGCCCGCGCATGAGCCAGCAGTGCTGTCGCGGGTCCATTTCGAGGAATGGGCACAGTGCTATCTCGACAGCGATCCAGAGAGCCGCTCGCGCGATCCCGCCGGCGTCAAGACGCCGCTCGGTCCGTTCAGCGAGATCATCCGGGCATGGCATGGCCAACTCGCCTATGACCCGGGGCAGGTCCGTGCGCCGGTCGCCATCATCCGCGGCGAGTGGGACGGGCTGATGCCTGACGATGACGCAAAGTGGTTGTTCGACGCATTCTCCCAATCGCAGGTCAAGCGCGATATCAAGATAGGCCGTGGCACCCATTTGATGCATCTGGAGGCGATGCGACCCGCGCTTTGGCGGGAGAGCGTCAATTTCCTGCACGGCGATGACGTCTCGCCGGTTCCGGCCTGAAACAATACCGAGGAGAAGCCGATGTTTTCCGTGATCTTTGAAGTTCTGACGAATGAGGGCCGCAAGGACGAGTATCTCGAACTCGCCAGACATTTGAAACCGGTCCTGGAATCCATCGACGGTTTTGTCGACAATGAGCGCTTTGAGAGCAGGTTCAGGCCGGGATGGGTGCTGTCGCATTCCACCTGGCGCGACGAGAAATCGGTGGTGCGCTGGCGCACCCGGGGCGAACACCACGTCATCCAGGGCAAGGGCCGGTTCGAGATCTTCGCCGACTACCATCTGCGGGTGGGCGATGTCACCGCCGATACCGCGCCGCCCAGCGAAGCGCCGATTCTCGAACGGCGCTTCGACGAGACCGAGGTCGGCGCGGCAAAACTGGTGACCTTTACCGAGATCACACCGGAGCAGGGTGCCGCCTTCGCTTCGCAGGCCGATCTTTTGCCGGCCCATCTGGGACTCGATCCAGGCGGCGCCGCCATCGTCGCGCATGATGTGTTCGCCAGCATCTATAATCCCGGAAAGCTGGCGCTATTGCTGTCCTGGAAAGATGCGAAGGCCGGCAATGCCTGGTCGCCCCGGAAGATCGACGGCATCGCAAAACTCCGGCATCGCCGGATTCGGGTCGTGCGCGACTACGGCAGGTTCGACCGGCGCGAGGCGCCGCAATTCTATGCCGATATCAAGGGCCACGAAAACAGGCATCCGGCGCCCGCGCATTGACGCGTCGGGGTATCTCTTCCACGGCGCTTTCAGCGCTGGCGACCCGACCGTAAAATGCTAGTCTCCGGCAAAACAACCGGTGAGGGGCGTCATGGGGCTCGTTTCTATCGTTGTACTGCTGGGCCTGCTCTACGCCGCCGCTTCGCTTCGTGTGCTCAGGCAGTACGAGCGCGGAGTGGTATTCCTGCTCGGCAGGTTTGCCGGCGTGCGGGGCCCCGGCCTGACACTGATCTTAGTTCCGATCCAGCAGATGGTGCGGGTGTCGCTGCGCACGGTCACCATGCAGATCCCTTCGCAGAAGATCATCACCAAGGACAACGTCTCGATCGACATCGCGGCGGTGGCCTATTATCACATCACCGATCCGGAAAAGGCCGTGATCGTCATCGAGAATGTCTACAACGCGATCAACCAGATCAGCCAGACCACCGTGCGCAACGTGGTCGGCCGCTTCAGCCTCGATCAACTGCTGTCGGACACCGCCGGCATCAACAACCAGATCAAGAACGTCATCGACCTGCACACCGAGCCCTGGGGTACCCAGGTCACGGCGGTCGAGATCAAGGACATCACGCTGCCGGATAACATGCAGCGGGCGATGGCCAAGGAAGCGGAGGCCGAACGCGAACGCCGCGCCAAGATCGTCGCCGCCGAAGGCGAATACCAGGCGGCGGTGAAACTCGGACAGGCCGCCGATATCATCACGCGGCATCCGGTGGCGCTTCAGTTGCGCACGCTGCAGACGATGGCGGAAATCTCGATCGAGAAAAATTCTACCATCATCTTCCCGGCGCAGTTCATGACGACCGTCCAGGAGGCGATTTCGATGTTGTCAAAGGATTCGACGACGCAATCGCGACCGGGGCCTCCCGACCAGGATCAGGCGGGAGATGCGAGCGGCTTGCCTTTCTCCACGACATAGGTGCTCGCGATCCTCGTCTTCTTGTCGCCGTTCTTGCCGCCTGCATGCGGCGTGTTGGGCGGCACCACGAAGCCGTCACCGGGCTTCAGGGTGCGGATCGGCTGCCCCTCGATCGGCAGGTCGAGGCCGCCTTCGATGACGTAGGCGGATTCGATACCCGGATGCGTATGCCGCGCGACGGTAACGCCCGGTTCGATCTCCGCTTCGACGATGATGGTCACATATCCCGGGGTCGGGCCGTCAGTCTGCGAAAGGACTTTTCGCGTGACCCCTGGCGTGGTCGCGGGCGCCGTACCTTGCGCCGACGCGTCGGTCGCAATGAAGCCTGTTACTGCGCAGAGCGCGCAGGACGCAATACCTGCAAAGCCTCGCCGTGTAAGCATGACGAACCTCCCTGTGGTATCCGGATCACTGGCGTCCGGACTTGCCGAGCCGGCCCTTCGATGAGCGCCGGGCACGGCAGAATTGCCCGACCGGGGCAACCTTGCAAGCGGGAAGCACGCTCCGCGTGCATTGTGAGCTCGCCCTGTTCCGGACCCACGGTCAGTTCTTGCTTGCCTTCGCATCGCTGCGCTGCGGCTGTGGCCCTGCGAACGGTATCAGCAGAAGGCCGGCCACCGCCGCGAAGGCGAGCAGCGCCCATGCTTCGTTGGTGCTCAGCGCAAAGGCCGCTCTTTCGACCAGGGGACGGACATAGGCTTCGACCGCCGCGTCCGACACATTTGGTGGCCGGTGCAGGAACAGGTTCAGGTCAAGCCCGATCGCCTGCGCCGCGGTGACGTCGCCCGCGATCAGCCGGTCGCGCAGGGCTTCGGCGTGGCCCCCGGTGCGGCCGTAGAGAACGGTGTCGATCAATGCGATGCCGATCGCGCCGCCGAGGTTCCGCATCAGGTTGAACAGGCCGCTGGCATCGGGCACCGCGGCCTCGGTCAGCGCGCCGAGCGCCAGCCGCGTCGGCGGCAGCAGGCAGAACATGATCGCCACGCCGCGCAGGACCTGCGGCCAGAACATCTCGTCGAAATCGGCAAGCCGGCTCTGCAAAGCGCTGCCGCCCAGACCGATCGCGAACATGGCGAATCCCAGGGCGGACAGCCAGCGCGGATCGAACCGGCTTTCCAGGCTGCCGGCGATCGGCGCGGTCACCAGTTGGGCTACGCCGGTGACGAGCATGATGGTGCCGATCTCGAAGGCGTCGTGACGCCGGACATAGGCGAGGAACACCGGCATCAGATAGACCGAGCCGAACAATCCGACACCCAGACAGAAACTCAAGGCGCAGCCGACCGCAAAGGAGCGCGTTCGCAAGGTCGACAGGTCGACCACGGGATGCACCGCCTTCAGCGTTCTGGCCGCGAACGTGGCCGTGGCCGCGGCGCTGAGGGAAAACAGCAGTGAACACAAGGGAGAGAGCCAGCCATCCTGCGGGGCCTGCTTCAGTCCGAGTTCCAGGCAAGCGAGCGCGATCGCCATCAGTACGAGCGAAATTCCATCGAGGGTGACGAGGTCGGCGAGGCGAGGTTGCGCGCGCGGCAGTAGAAAAGGGGTTGCCGCCGCGGCGATGATTCCGGGAGCGACATTGATCAGGAACAGCCAATGCCAGGACCAGGTTTCCGTGATCCAGCCGCCGACCACGGGACCGACCGTGGGCGCCAGCACCGCCATGATGCCGGCCATCGTCGTCGCCACCGGATGCAGGCGGATCGGAAACAGCAGGAAGACGGCGGAAAACACCGCGGGGATCAGCGTGCCGCCGGCAAAACCCTGAAGCACGCGAAAGCCGATCAGGACAGCGAAATTGCCGCTGAACGCACAGCCGATGGAGGCGGCTGTAAAGAGCGCGATCGCCGCGACGAACAGCCAGCGCAGCGTGAGCACGCGCGTCAGCCAGCCCGTGAGCGGGATGGCGATGATCTCGGCGATCAGATACGCGGTCTGGATCCAGCTCATCGCCTCCCGCGATATCGCGAGCGCATCCTGGATCGTCGGCAGCGAGGTCGCGACCACCTGAATGTCGAGAATCGCCATGAACATGCCGAGGCACATCAGGGCAAAACCCAGCCAGGTGGCGGCATTGGCCTGCAGCGGCTTGGTCGCGCTCCCGCTCATCAGGCGCCGCGCGCCATGATCGTGCGCGACGAAGCCAGCGCCCGGTTCTCGGCGCGGATGCGAATGGCGAGAACCGCGGCGTTGAGCGCCGTGAATATCAGCGCCAGCAAGGGAAGCCCGAGAACGAGGGGCAGCAGCGCGATCTCGCCGGCGACCACGGCATAATTGGGGTGCGGCAGCAAGCGGTAGGGTCCGCGCCTGACCAGCGGCTCTCCCGGCAGAACGATGATCCGCGTCGTCCAGCGCGCGCCGAGCGTCCGCATCACCCAGATACGAAAGCCCTGCAGGAGGACGTAGAGGAGCAGGGCAACGGCGTTCACGGGCCGGTCGTGTCCGAAAATCCACAGCGATATCAGCCACGCCGCATGCATCGCGACGACAAGGGGATAATGCCGCGGGGCGACCTCGATGGCGCCGCGAGCCTTGAGCCTGCCGGTGTTGCGGCTGGAGATGACGAGCTCCGCGGCACGCTGCAGCGTGACCACGGCGAGAATGAATTCGGCAGACGTCACGGGGCGTGCCGCAGCGCGACGCAGCTTGCGGTGAAGCCGGGGCCGAGCGCCGTCAACAGCGCGCGCGCCGGCAGCCCTTTTGCAATGACTTGCTCGAGCACGAACAGGATGGTGGGCGACGACATGTTGCCGTAGTCGGCGATCACCTTGCGTTCGCAATCGAGCGTGCCCTGATCCAGCGCGAGCGCGGTCTCCAGTGCATTGACGACCTTGGCGCCACCGGGATGGCAGATGAAGCGGCCGATGTCCGCCATCGTCAGCTGCATATCGGCCAGAATCCGCACCACGGCAGGATTGAGGTGGGTGCGGACGAAATCGGGGATGGTGCGGCGGAAGATGACGCCGAACCCTTCGGGATCGACGCTCCAGCCCATGATGCCGAGCGTGTCCGGCCAAAGATGCTCGCCGGCATTTTCAATCTCCGTCGCGCCGCCGTCGCCCGCGCGCAAGACCACCGCGGCGGCGCCATCTGCGAACAGGCTGACGGCGACAATGTTGGCCTTGGTGAGTTCGTCGTGCCGAAGCGCGAGCGAGCAGAGCTCGATCGTCACCAGCAGCACGTTGCTGCCCGGTCGCGCCTCGGCGAGGCGCGAGGCGATCGACAGGCCCGAGGCTCCGCCCGCGCAGCCGAGGCCGAACACCGGCACGCGCGCGACGTCCGAGCGGAAACCCATTCGGCTGAAGACCCGCGCCTCCAGGCTCGGCGTGGCGATCCCGGTGGAGCAGACCGTGACGACGGTGTCGATGTCGCTGCCGGTGAGGCGGGCGCTCGCCAGCGCCTTTTCGGAGACGTCGATGAACAGCGCCTCGGCGCCTTCGAGAAAGGCTTCGGTGCGCTCCGGCCAGCCGCGCGGTTCGAGATACCAGTCGAAGGGTTTTACGGCATGGCGCTTGATGATGCCGGTGTTGGAAAAAATGCTGGAGAAGCGCTCAAATTCGGGGAAGCGGGCCCCGAAACCGTCCCATGCCGCGGCCAGGACGTCCTTCTGCAACAGCACGTTCGGAGGCACCGATGTCGCCAGGGAGACCAGGGCAGCCTTGAACAAGGCAGGCTTGGACAAGGAAGCCTTGGGCATCGCGAAGACTCTCCTGCCGCTTGCGTCATGATAGAAACAGCGACACGGATGGTTTATTTCGGGCCTGACCAAGAATCATTTGGTCGAAAAGGTCACCAAAATGTGAGACCGGTCTCGATCCGGCTGCGCGGGAAATTGAAATCCCGATTTCGGTGTTGCCGGCAGGGGTGGCGGCACCGCGCGCAGCCATCACCACCATCGCCATGCCCGCGCCAGAACAGCCAAAATAAAAAGGGCTCCGGTTTATACCGGGGCCCTTTGTCTGGCGGAGCCTCTGCCCGCAACAGGTTTGCGTTTTACTTGGCCATGTTGCTCATGTGACTCTTGTCGGCCTTGTGGCTCTTGTGGGCGCTGGAACTCATCCCGGTGGTGGTGCCGGATTTCATCTTGCTGGTCTTCGTTTTGTGCGTGGTGGCGCTCGGTGCCATTTTGCTTTCGGTGGACGCGCCGGGAGCCGGCTGCGTTTGCGCCGAGACGACTGTTGTAGCGCCCAGCAGCGAAGCGATGACAAGGGCCGAGAGTGCAAGCTTGGAACGCATGAGACTGTCTCCTGCTTTTGACGGATGATGCGGCTTTTCAAACCGGGAACCGGCGGGTTGGGTTCCGGTTCGGGTGTTCACTTTTCGGACGTCCGGACGCCCAGCGGGCACACGGAACCCGGTCGCCGCGCACCGCGTTAGCCGCTATGGAAAGCCGTCGAAAAAGTTCGAGCCGCTTCCTCGCAAAACAGGATTTGATCGCGATGCCCCGAGAGAACGATCTGGAAGGTGTGCAGGATCAAGGCGGCAAACACGGCGGCCAGAAGGGCATGCCAAAGCCGGAGCCCAAGCCGCCGCACGGTCCCGACCAGGGCATCGTGCGCGACGAGAAGGGGCAAGAGCAGCCGCGAGACAAGGCGCGCGCCCAGCAGGTTCACCGCACGGATGCGGTGCGCTGGTGAATTCCAGCGAAAGCCGCGCGTCTCAAACGGCCGTTCGCGCGGATCGTTCAGTCGATCCTGTTGAAATTCTCGGTCCTGCGGGTCGACATGCCGGGTTTGGCGGGGTCCGGGTGAACCGCCTCGCGGTGAACCTCCGTGCCGGACTCGTCAATGACGACGATCGCCAGCGCCGGATCCTGAAGCCGGGGTTCGTCCCGAAGGCGCTGTGCAAGCTCCTTGCTGTGGGCGATGGCAGCCGCGGCCGAAGGAAATTCAATTCCTTTCCTGTCCCTGGTTGGAACGCCGTCCTTCATGTCGAAATAATAAATCCGCATTGAGATTTGACCGCAGGGTTTGATGGAAGGACAAGGCGGCAGATGCCCTCGAACCAGTGGAACTCGCGAGCATCCGCCTGACGCCAAAGGAAACCGGCTCCGAATTTAATTGGCCGCGCGTTTCCCTCACTTCATGCAACTGAGCACAGGTCCGACGCGCCGCTTTGACCTCGATCAATTTTGGTCCGCGGCAGGGGGCGCGCGGCGTGCGGCATGCGGTCACGTGCGAACAGGCTCGCCGATACCGTCGGCTCGCGGATGATCGGGCTCGCGATCCGCCGATTTCCGCATGGCGAAATAGTGGCGCGGCAAACCCGGTCGTTCGGATGTCCGCGCGCGGCTCATTTTGGCGCGATTTGGCCAGCCGTGTCGTTTTCCGGACTCTTAGTTAGGCTTGCCGATGGAGTTGTTCCTTGGCATACTTTCAACCTCGTCGGGTTCGGCCCGGTCAATTTCCAGGCGTGCCATTCGAAGTATCAAAGTAGCCGTCGTCAGGCCGAGACGCTCAGCTTCTATCGCTGCAGTATCGACCTTTTGGGCTAAGCCCTCACGTTTGCCTAGAAATGCCATTACCGTTCCCTATCAAAGGTGCGAGATGAAAAATCCCACATTTGTTGCAGAGCTGCACAAGAAGCTCGGAGCTCCATCGAGCGAAACTGTCGAAAGCCTGCGGCTGTTGAAGGCCTTCCTCAAACTTGCACCGAGGCAACGGTCGGAAGTCATCGAGCTGGTCGAACGTCTCGCGACCGACGAGCAACTATCCCCCGACCACCCATTGTCCTGACGACGGTGTCCTGACGCCGGTGTCCTGAACGCGACCCTCTCCCTCCCTCAATTGCCGGTCGAAGCGACCGCCGGCGGGCGCATCGCAATCGCATAGATCGCGCCATCTTCCAGCGCCTCGGATTGGTGAAGCGTGCCGGCCGGCAGCTTGATGATGTCGCCAGGATGGACAATTCGCATCCCGTCCTCGCACCAGAATTTCAGCGCGCCCTTGATGATCACCAGGATCTCATCCACGGGATGGGTGTGAAAATGATGCACCTTGCCCGCGGCGTCGCGCTGCAATTCCACGCAGCCCTGGTCCGGAAGCAACCCCAGGATTTCAGGGTCGATCGCGAATTCCGTCTTCGTGCCAGCGATGATCTCGGTCATGCCGCTTGCTCCCTGTCCTCGATCCGAGGGGTCTTGGCCTGCGCGAGCCTGGCGAACGGACATCCGCTTTCCGCCTGATTGTCATCGTGCAGGAAATATTGCTGGTACTCGCGCCCGTCCTGCGCGCCGTAACGGCCGAGCAGCGGCGAGGGGGCGGTGGAGTTGTAGGGGATGAGCCGCTTGCGAACTTCGGCGAACGCGGCGGCCGCGGCTTTTTCGGTGCCGAGGATCTTTTCGAACACCCATCGCGGCTGAAACGTCAGCATGAAGGAGCTGGAGCGGCGGCTTTGCCGCATGACATGCGCTGGCGTAGAGCACACGACGAACATCGGCTCGCCGGCAAACGAGAACTCCCACATCGGATGATCGATCTGTTCGGGGATCGTCTCGGGCCACGGGCTCTTGTCGAGCCGCGCCAGCCGGTCGAGCATGAGCCAGAATTTCCGGTAATAGGCATCCATCGTTTGCACGGGCCGCGGCCGGGTAAACACGACCAGCGATGTATTGGGCCCGTGTGAGCGGGATTCGCCGACGAATTGCGCGAGCTGATCGCCGAGAACGCCGACGTCGAAGGGATCGAGAAACAGATAGCGCAACTGATCGAGCCGATAGCCCGTCACGCCGAAGATACAGGGGAAAGGCCTCGCCTCGCTGCTCATCTGCGCTTCAAATTCGGAGAATAATACCGTTTGCCAGGAACTCACTGCGTAATTCGAACCGACCTCGCTTTTTCTCAAATACAGACGCGACATTCTGTCCCCCTCACACTCACAATAACGCTACTCACGGCCTATCAACTTGCTCCGCATCAGCCACGGACCGGCAATACCCGGCAGCGACATCAGGAGCAGAATTCCAATAAGGGTGCCAAAGCCCGCATCGCCGATCGAGGTGGGGCCATGCCCGGCGCCGCCGCCCGCAAGCCGGCTGACGCCGACCATGGCGAGCCCGATCACGGGCTGCGCGGCGCCCGCGAAGATTCCGGCGGCGGTGGTGTTGACCGACGCGCCGACACCGATCAGCTCGGCGGTGTAGAGCCGCTTGGTGCATTTCAGCACCAGCGGCACCGTGCCGCCAGCGACGAGTCCGAGCACTGCGAACACGATCGTGACGTAGAGCAATCCCAGCGCATGAGCGACCGGCGGCAGCAGCATCGCGATCAGAACCATCCGCAGCAGGCAGATGCGGATCAGCGCGACGTCGAGCGCCGTCGCCGCGCGATCCGCCACGTGGCCAAGCACGATCGAGCCGATCGCATTGCAGATCATGAAGGCAAGCAGCGGGGTGCCCGCCGCCGACGGCGAAATGTGGAAGAAATGCGCCACCATCGGAATTCCCCACACGCCCGACAGCGTCGTCACCACGGCGAAATGGGATGCAAAGGTCATCGCGCATCCCCAGTTTGCCAGTTGCGAGAGCGACTGGCGGCTGGCGGCCAGCACGCCGCGCAAGGTCTTGTCGCCGTGCGCCGCCGGATCGGCCCTGAGGACGACCGAGGCGAAGGCAAGGTTGGCAACACCGACGCAGGCGATGAAGACAAAGCAGGCGCGCCAGCCGAAGCCGCTCACGGCCGCGGCAAGCGGCGTCGTCGCCATCACGCCGCCGACATAGCCCGACACCTGGGAGGTGCCGGACATGATCCCGAATCGTTCGTCCTTGAAGCTCAGCGCGACCAGTTTCAGGAGCGCGGTGAACACCAGCGCATCGCCGCAGGCGACGATCAGCCTGGCGGCAAAGACGTCGAGCAGGTTCGGCGCCAGCGCGAATGCGGCGCTGCCGAGCGAAGACGCCGCCATGCTGAACAGCACCACGCGCTTGACGCCGTAGCGGTCGACCAGAAGGCCCGCCGGAATCTGCATCAAGGTGTAGCCCCAGAAATAACTGGAGGCGAGCATCGCCACACCGGCGGCGTCGGTGGAAAAGTCCGCCATGAAATTCTGGGCGATCGATTGCGGCGACACCCGCTGCAGGAACGCGATCGCATAGGCGATGGCGACCGCAGCCCAGCCCAGATAGGCGCGATCGGCGGCGCGGATGGCGGGCGCAAATCCGGGGTGCGGTTCGGCTATCGCCATCACACCCTCGCAAAGCCCACGGAGAACAGCGCGTCCGCCGAATCCGGGATCAGGCGGGACATCGCCGCATCGACCAGCGAAGCGGTGCCGCGATAGGCCTGCCGGTGATGCCTGATATGTCCGTAGACGCCGCGCATCACCATGCCGGGGACTTCGAGGTGTTTTCCCGGATAGAGCAGCGAACACATCTCGATGCAGGCCGCCTGCAGCGCTGGGTCCTGAGCGTCGCCGAGCAGGGGGGGCGTGACCTTTTCGCAGATCCTGGCGTTGGCCGCCCAGACGATGGGATTGCGCGTCCGCCATCCGTAGAGGATGCCGCTCGCCAGCGTATCGGCCGCGCCCGAGGACTTCAGGACTTCCGCGGTGAAAAATCCGTACAGGCCGCGGCCCTGATGGGCCGGAAGCACTTCGGTGCCGCTTCGATAGATCGCCGGGCCGGCCGCGAGCGTGAGCCGGCGGTAGACGGAAAAGGCCACCAGGCCGGAACAGGCATAAACCAGGATGAGGCTGAATTTCCTGTCGAAAGGCGAGGAGTCCGCTGTCCAGTGCGGCTCCGTCGCCTTCCAGTTGACGGCGATGATGCCGTTCATCGCGTCCATCAGGGGCCGCCTCTCCCCGGGGCTGACAAGGGAGGCGTCCGGAAAGCTGTAGATGGCGTATTCGGCCCACGGCGATTTGATCGTGCCGTATTGGCGGTTGGGCTCCAGTGACATCGGCATCACCCCGCTTTCCAGAGTGATCTATACAGGCGCGCCTTTATTGGCTTAAAGGACAATATGCCCTCGAAATCTGCCAAACCCCGGCGGCGGGATTTGCGTGAACAGGCCTCCGCGAGGCGGGTCGCGATCATCGCCTTTCCCGGCGTGACGCTGCTCGATATCTCCGGCCCGGCGCAGGTGTTTGCGGAGTTGCAGGAGATCGAACTGTCGAGCGCGAACTACGCGCTGTCCTACCTGTCGACCGCGGGCGGCCTCGTGCCGACCGACGTCGGGATGATGATCGATACCGCCCCGATCGGAAGCGTCCGGCCGAACCAGGTCGATACGCTCATCATCCCGGGCGGCCCGGGCATCTGGGAGTTGCGGCAGGACGCCGCCTTGATGAAGTGGATCCTCGAGACGCTGCCGAGGGCGCGTCGGGTCGCCTCGGTCTGCCTTGGCGCCTTCGTGCTGGCCTGGACCGGCGCGCTCGACGGCAAGCGCGCGGCAACGCATTGGCGCTATTGTCCGAGGCTGGCGGACGGCTTTCCCGCCGTTCGCGTCGAGCCGAATGCGATCTTCGTCAGGGACGGCCGGGTGTGGTCGTCCGCCGGCGTCAGTGCCGGCATCGACCTTGCGCTCGCCATGATCGAGGAGGATTTCGGCCATACCACCGCGCTCGACATCGCGCGGCGGCTGGTGGTGTTTCTCAAGCGCCCCGGCGGCCAAAGCCAGTTCTCGACCGTGCTGGCGGCGCAGGCGTCCGACGTCGAGGGACGCTTTTCCGCACTGCACGCCTGGATCATCGAGAACATCACCGGCGATCTCAAGGTCGAAACGCTGGCCGCGAAGGCCGGCATGAGTCCGCGGACCTTTGCGCGCGCCTATGCCAGCCGCACCGGAATGACGCCGGCCAGCGGCGTGGAGGCGTTGCGGGTGGAGACGGCGCGGCTGTTGCTCGAAAGCAGCGAAATCCGCGGAGTGGTCGAGGTGGCGGAGCGGGCCGGCTTCGGCGACGACGAGCGGATGCGCCGGGCCTTCATGCGCCATCTCGGCATTTCGCCTTCGGAATACCGAAGCCGCTTTGCGGGCTGAACCGCGATCCGGCGCAAGCGGTCGCACTATATCCTGGAGCGCCGCAACAGCAGTTCGACGATGCGGCTGCGAATATCGGGGATTGGCGCCAGCCCGATGATATCGTTGGTCTGGGCCAGGATCCGGGTCTGCGCGTGGAACGGCAACTCATCCCAGCAAAGCAGGACCGCCGAACCGAGATGGGCGAGGACCACTTCGTCGGATAGTCCCGGGCGCTCTTCGTCAGACATGAAGCCCCCACCGCGTCGAGCGGTCTGATATTCAGGATTGCGGCCGCCGGACCGATTTTCTCAGAACTTCGGATGGCAGTTCGCCGAAGGCGAGCCGGAAGTCGCGGGCAAAATGACCGGGATTCTGGAAGCCGCATTTGAGCGCAATTTGCGTCACCGACGCCTCTCCGCCGGATTGTTCCAACATGGCGCGCGCGTGATCGAGCCGGATCCGTTTTGCAAAATCCGCCGGAGAGTAACCCCGGTCCTTCTGGAACTGCCGGAACAGGCTTCGGGCGCTGACCTTGGCGGCCGCGCTCATCGCCTCGATATCGATCGGCTTGTCCCAGTTGGCTTCGATAAATTCCTCCACCGTCCTGACCGTCGACGGTGCAGACGGAAGCGGCTCCCGCATCAGGAGATGAGTATGATTGTGCCGGTGACACATCAGGAACTTCATGATCACCATGCGCTGGATTTCGGCTGTCGCGAGGTCGGCGAAGAAAGCGCCGCGCTCGTTGAAATCGGTCGCGAATTGAAAAATCCTGCGGCGCAGGGCTTCCATCGCCGGCTGGCGATCGTCCGTGCTGTCGAATACCAGCGTGTCGACATCCTGTCCCAGCAGGACGGCGAGATTGCGCAACAGCGCATCGAACTCTATTCGCAGCACGAGCTGTCGATAACCGGGCTGGACGTCCAGTTTGACCGGCGCCTGTGTGGGCAGAATGGAACTCCACGATCCCGGAGTGATCTCGCCGGAACAACCGCCGGCTTCGTATCGCCCCGAGCCGCTGATATTGAAGAGCTGCCGGACAAAGGAAGCTTCACCGAACTCCAGCGAAACCGCGGTGGCGTATTCGCAATAGGACAGCCCGAGCGCGCCGATTTGCAGATGGTTCACGCGGGCGGCAAATCTGTCGCGATCCGCTCCGGGCTCAAGCCTGGTTCCGCCGAAACCCGCAGACAGACGATCGCGAACGAACTCCGGGTCGCGTGAGTGCAAAACCGGATAGTTACTCAGCGTTGATCGGGTCGGCATGCGTAGGAGAATTCGTCCTGTGATGCGCAGTTATTGTATGACGCTTGCACTTTATCGATAACGATTGCAACCAATTGCGAATTGCAGCGACGTTCAACAACGCCTTCTGTAATAGTCGCTTTGCGACAGCGATGGTCGGATCCCGCCACGCGTTTCCTTGATCATCGCCGCCGAAGCTTGCGTTGAACCGGCCGCAGGGCCGGATGATCTCGCGCTGACTGCGCTACATCGCCGCATACTTACTCGGCACTTTCAGTTTATGGCGGAATTCGACTGGACTGTCGCCGACAGGGCTAAGGCATCGCTAACCCAATTGAGCTAGCCTGCCGTCAACTGTTCCCTGATCGAGCGTGGCACTGCGCCTCGAAGCGCGCAGCCGGCAAGCTCCTCCATGTGGTGAGGCAGCCAGGCAACGCGGAGCCCGTAGCGCCCGCAATTGGTAGAGGTTGAGATGGCATCTTCAATTATGAGCATGGTCAGGATGACCGTTGGCAGGAAAATCTACGCATTGATCGGTCTCAGCTTCATTGGCCTGCTCGGCGTCGCGATCCTCGACTCCCGGGAACTGGCGTCGAGCCTCAAGCAGCAGAAGGGTATAGAACTGCAGCATCTTACCGATCTGGCGCTTGGCATCGTCAAGGAAGAACATGCCGCGGCACAGAAAGGCGACATCGCGGTCGCCGACGCGCAGAAGCGGGCGCTGGCCCGGATCGCAGCGCTCCGATATGGCAGCAACGACTATTTCTGGGTCAACGACATGCAGCCGCGCATGGTGATGCATCCAATAAAGCCGGAGATGAATGGCAACGACATCTCAACCTACAAGGATCCGAACGGAAAGACCTTGTTCGTTGACATGGTCAGCGTCGTCAAGAAGGACGGGTCAGGCTTCGTTCCCTACGAGTGGCCAAAGCCCGGCTTTGACCGGCCGCAGCCGAAGCTGTCCTACGTCGTCGGCTTTGCGCCATGGGACTGGGTGATCGGCACCGGCGTCTATATCGACGACCTCAACGCGCAGGCATGGGTCTCTACGCAACGCTCCCTGATCGCGGCCGGACTGATCGTGCTGCTCACGCTCGCAGTGTCGATGGTCGTCGCCCGCGGCATTACCGGGCCGCTGCAGCGTATGACGGGCGCCATGAACGATCTTGCCGGCGGCAAGCTCGATGTTGATGTGCCGGGTATCGGCCGTCGTGACGAGATCGGCGAGATGGCGAAGGCCGTCGAAGTCTTCAAGAGGAATGCGGTGGAGCGTCAGGCGTTGGAGGCCGAACAGAAGCAGGCGGAGACCCGTGCCGTGGCCCAGCGCAAGGCGGACATGTACAAGATGGCTGAGGACTTCGAAGGCGCGGTCGGCGGCATCATCGGGGCGGTGTCTACGGCATCGTCGCAGCTCGAGACTTCGGCCGGCGCACTTAGTTCGACCGCGGAACGCGCGGAAGAACTCGCGACGACGGTCGCCGCGGCGTCCGAAGAAGCTTCGACCAACGTGCAATCGGTGGCTTCGGCGACCGAGGAGATGGCGTCGTCGGTCAACGAGATCAGCCGCCAGGTGCAGGAATCGGCGCGGATGGCCGGCGAGGCGGTCGAGCAGGCCCGCAAGACCAATGACCGCGTCGGCGAATTGTCGAAGGCGGCGGCCCGTATCGGCGATGTCGTCGAACTGATCAACACGATCGCGGGTCAGACCAACCTGTTGGCGCTCAATGCGACCATCGAGGCGGCGCGCGCCGGCGAGGCCGGCCGCGGCTTTGCCGTGGTGGCTTCCGAAGTGAAGGCGCTGGCCGAACAGACCGCGAAGGCGACCGGTGAGATCGGCCAGCAGGTCAGCGGCATCCAGGCGGCGACGCAGGAGTTGGTCGGCGCGATCAAGGAAATCAGCGGCACCATCGAGAGGCTGTCCGAGATCTCCTCGGCCATTGCGGCTGCGGTGGAAGAGCAGGGCGCGGCGACCCAAGAGATCTCCCGCAACGTGCAGCAGGCCGCGCACGGCACCCAGCAGGTCTCATCCAACATCACCGACGTGCAGCGCGGCGCCAGCGAGACCGAGCTGGCGTCGACGCAGGTGCTCTCGGCCGCGCAGTCGCTGTCGGGCGACAGCAACCGTCTCAAACTGGAAGTGGACAAGTTCCTGGCTACGGTGCGCGCGGCCTAGCCCGGGCGTTCTCCAGGAGTCATGGATCTGAGTAGCGGCTGGCGAATTCGGTTTGCACCGACGCCAGCCGATCTTCGTTGCGCCTTCGAGGGCCACCATACTCCATCGCGCCTTTGCAGATTGTGGCGGTATTCAGGGGGTACTGTCGTTGGTGGGTCTAATCTATCTCTAACTTGAATAAACTAATCTGCCGTCGACCGTTCGTAATCGAGCAGCATAACACGTCGGCGGAGCAACGATGCAGAACGTCCTGAATTTCCGAAAGAGAGCGCCACGCTTGTCGGAATCGACAGCGCAGCCGCTGGCGGCAAACGCCGGGGTTGATATTGACGCACTGGTCTCCCGCATTGTCGGTCTGCAATCGGCGGCCAGGGGCGAAATCGGCAATGCGGTCGTGATGCTCGATCTCGCCGCGCGGCATGCGCGCGAAATCGCATCAAGGCTGACGGATCCCACGGCAAGAAAGAACTTCGACGAACATATCTCGACGATCGAGCGAATGCTTCAGCTCGCTCGCGAGATGGCACTCAAGGTCTGAGCCGCGCTGAAAGCACGGCAGACATTTCCATCGTCAGGCATGGAATTTCACATTTAAGGGAATACGAAAAATGCGCACCAATCTTCCGGTCTCCAATGTCGAGTATCCGATCACGGACGAAACCCTGATCGTCTCGAAGACGGACCTCAAGGGCAAGCTGACCTATTTCAACGACCAGTTTGTCGCCGCCTCGGGCTTCACCGAGCAGGAACTGATGGGGCAGCCGCACAACATCATCCGCCATCCCGACATGCCACCGGAAGCCTTCGGCAATCTCTGGGATACACTCAAGGCCGGCAAGCCGTGGGCCGGCGCGGTGAAGAACCGCCGCAAGAATGGTGATTTCTACTGGGTGCTGGCCAGCGCGACCCCGATCTGGGAAGGCGGCCAGGTCACCGGATACATGTCGATCCGCTCCAGGCTGCCGAACGATCAGCGCGACGAGGCCGAGCGCGTCTATGCGCTGTTCCGCGCCAACAAGGCGCAGGCCTACAAGGTCGAGGCGGGAATGATCCGTAAACGGTCCTTCTCGGACACTTTCGCTGTTTTTACGCGCAGCCTGAAAGCCCGCCTGGTCACGCTGACGGCGGTGCAGGCCGCTTTCATGGTGATCGTCGGCGTAGCCGGCATCGTGGCGACGCGGGACAGCAATACGCAGATGAAGTCGGTCTACGAGGATCGTGCGGTGCCGTTGGCGCAGCTGTACGACATCAACGACCGCATGAAGGGCAATACCATCGCGCTTTATGATGCGCTCGCGAAGTCGCGGGCCGGGAAGGCGGCCGGGGACGTCGCCGGTATCGTCAGCGGCAATGTCGAGGCCATTTCCAGGACGTGGGCCGAATATATGGCGACCTATCTGACACCCGAAGAGAAGATGGTCGCCGATGATTTCGCGCCGAAGCGCAAGAATTACGTGGACAAGGCGATCAAGCCCGGTCTCGCGCTGCTTGCCGACCGCAAATATGACGAACTGGACACGCTGCTTGCGGGGAGTGCCAATCAACTGTTCGCTCTGGCCAAAGAGGATATGGACAAGCTGGTTGCCATTCAGGTGAAGGAAGCCAGGGCGTTATATGAAGGAGCCGAGCGCCAATATGTCATAGTCCTGAGCCTCTCAATTGCCCTACTGGCGATCGGACTGCTGCTCGGCGGATGGATTGGTATCCAGACCATACGTGCGATCGGCCGGCCGCTCGAGCAACTGAACGGCGCGATGGCGAAAATCGCGCAGGGCCTGTTCAACAGTCGAATCGCCGTCGAAAAGGATGACGAGATCGGAATCGCCTTGCGGAATGTACAGGCAATGCAGGCCAAGCTCGGCTTTGACCGGGAATCCCAGAAGGACATGGAGAAGCGCGTCGCCATCCAGCGCAAGGCGGACATGCACAAGCTCGCCGGCGATTTCGAAGCCGCGGTCGG
Organism: uncultured Alphaproteobacteria bacterium; assembly: GCA_963831585.1. GTDB lineage: Bacteria > Pseudomonadota > Alphaproteobacteria > Rhizobiales > Xanthobacteraceae > Bradyrhizobium. The sequence goes on from CAWHRA010000034.1 coordinate 285,597, forward strand.
CGATATCATCGGGGCCGTTGCTTCCGCCGCGACCGAACTCGAGACCGCCGCGGGAACGCTGACGACCAGCGCCGATTCCGCCCAGCAACTTTCGATCGCAGTCGCGGCGGCTTCGGAGGAAGCATCCACCAACGTGCAGTCGGTGGCTTCCGCCACGGAAGAAATGGCGTCTTCAGTCAACGAGATCAGCCGCCAGGTCCAGGCATCGGCAAGGATGGCCGGCGAGGCCGTCGACCAGGCCCGCCAGACCAACGATCGCGTCAGCGAATTGTCGCAGGCCGCCGCGCGCATCGGCGATGTGATCGAGTTGATCAACACCATCGCCGGGCAGACCAATCTGCTCGCGCTGAATGCCACCATCGAGGCGGCGCGTGCCGGGGAGGCCGGCCGCGGCTTCGCCGTCGTGGCGTCGGAAGTGAAGGCGCTGGCCCAGCAGACCGCAAAGGCCACCGGCGAGATCGGCCAGCAGATCACGGGCATCCAGGCCGCGACGCAGGAATCGGTGGGCGCGATCCAGGGGATCAGCGCCACCATCGAGAAACTGTCGGAGATATCCTCGACCATTGCGGCCGCGGTGGAAGAGCAGGGCGCGGCGACGCAGGAAATTTCCCGCAACGTCCAGCAGGCCGCGATCGGCACGCAGGAGGTTTCCTCCAACATCACCAGCGTGCAGCGGGGTGCCAGCGAGACCGGATCGGCCTCCTCGCAAGTGCTGTCCTCGGCACAATCGCTGTCGAGCGAAAGCAACCGTCTCAAGCTCGAAGTCGACAGGTTTCTGGCCACCGTGCGGGCGGCCTGATGCTAAAGTAAAGAGATGTCGTCCGGATCAGGTCACGCAAGACCTGATAGCGTGCCAGCGGCAGCGAGCAGCGCGACCACGATCCAGGGCGGCATCTTCCAAACGGTGAGCAGCAGAAAGCCGCCGAGAGCGAGCGCAAAATCGCGCGGCGTCAGGACCGCGCTCGTCCAGACCGGGTTATAGAGGGCCGCGCCGAGAATACCGACCACGGCTGCGTTGGTACCGCGCATGGCGGCCTGCCCGGCGCGGCGCGTGCGCAGCGCATCCCAGAACGGCAACATGCCATAGACGAGCAGCATGCCCGGAAGCAGCAGCGCGACGAGGGCAATAGCTGCGCCGGCCAGGCCGTTCGGCGGTGGGCCCATCACGGCCCCAAGATAGGCCGCAAAGGTGAAGAGCGGTCCCGGCACCGCCTGCGCCAGTCCATAGCCTGCGAGGAACGACTCGTTGGTGACCCATCCCGGCGTTACGACTTGAGCCTGCAGCAGCGGCAGCACGACATGACCACCGCCAAAGACAAGGGCTCCCGACCGATAGAACGCGTTGAATAGGACGAGGCCCTGAGAAGTTGCCGCGGTGGCGACGGCAGGAGCTATCAAGAGAAGTGCGGCGAAGAGAGTGAGCGCGATGCCGCCGCCCAGCCGGGTGACCGGAAAATCCAGCCGTCCGGAAACCGGCGCGGTTTCTCCCTGGCAGAGCCAAAGCCCGGCGCACGCGCCAAGCGCGATCGCTGCGATCTGGCCGAGGGATCCGACGAACAGCACAACGATCGCCACCGCGGCAAGCGCGATGCCGGCGCGAGCCCGATCGGGGGTCAGGGTTCGCGCCATTCCCCAGATGGCCTGTGCGACGACCGCGACGGCGACGAGCTTGAGGCCGTGCAGGAAACCTTCGGCAACCGGTCCGGTGAATGCGGCTGCGCCCATCGCGAAAGCAAACAGGAGCAGGGCCGATGGCATCGTGAACGCGAACCAGGCCGCCAGTCCGCCGAGAAGCCCCTTGCCGCGCAGGATGCCCAGGGAGAAGCCGACCTGGCTGGAGGCCGGTCCCGGGAGGAACTGGCAAAGTGCCACCAGATCGGCGTAGTCCGCCTCATCGATCCACCGCCGGCGTACGACCAACTCGTCGCGAAAATAGCCGAGATGGGCGATGGGGCCGCCAAACGATGTGATGCCAAGTTTGAGAAAGACTCGAAAGACCTCGCCGGGCGAACCGCGGGCCACGCCGTTTTTCGAGACGGGATCGCGGTCGTTTGTTTCCGCGCCGGCGGCCGAAGAGCCATTCATGAACCCGACCTCTTGCCTGTTCGTTTTGGCTGCCGCCGATCTGGAACGATTTCGCCGAACAACTCTTTTGCTTTCACGGTGGCCAGTTTGATCGCCTTGCGGCCGAGAGGGGTTGCTCGATAGTACTTTCGGGCTGTTCGCCCCTCGCGTTGCAGGCGTGAGGCCAAATAGCCCCTCTTTTCCAGGCCGTGCAGCAACGGATAGAGCGTTCCCGGACTCAACCGATAACCATGACGCGCCAGCTCTTCGATCATCCACTGGCCATACAGTTCTCCCTCGGCGGCATGATGAAGGATATGCAGGCGAATGAAGCCGCTGAGGAGATCGCGATGGTTCATCCCAACAAGATGCCCTGGTTGTGATCTGGCCTGAACTTGACTATCGCAGTTCGATAATGAAATTCAATAGCCAGGTCGATTGCCGAACGCCAACTCGGAGAACAGCATGTCGATGAGCCGTCGCGCGCTTCTGCGAGGCGCAGGAACAGCGGCCGTTTCGGCGGCGCTTCCCGGGTTCGCCCAGGCTCAGCCTGCGGCCACTGGTACCCCTGGATCGCCGCAGGGCGCCGCGGACCACACGATCCGGATCGGGAACGGGCTTGTTGAATTGGCGCCGGATCGCATCATCTCCACCACGACCTATAACGGACGGTTTCCCGGTCCGCTGCTGCGCTTCAAGGAAGGCCAGCAGGTCGTTATCGATATTCAGAATGACACCGACATTCCGGAACAGTTACACTGGCACGGCCAGACCGTATCGGTCGATGTCGACGGCGCATCGGAAGAAGGAACGCCCTTTATTCCAGCGCATGGCACGCGCCGTATCGCCTTCACGCCCGGCCCGGCAGGATTGCGGCTTTACCACACGCATTTGACGCCCGGCGCGGACCTCTCGGGCGGACAATATGGCGGCCAGGTCGGCACCGTCTACATCGAACCGAAAAACGACCCTGGCCGCCATGATCGCGAAGTTTTCCTGATGCTGAAGGAATTCCAGCCGGCGCTCAGTCGCGGCGGCGATATGGCGATGGATTTTCTTGCGCCGGCAACGCGGGTCAGGGCGCTCGAAGAGGCGGGCGGGTCCGCCATGCACGCGTCATTGGCCAAAGGAATGCCGCACGGTTTCGAGGTCGGCTACAGCCTGTTCTCGATCAATGGCCGCATGCTGGGACATGGCGACCCAATTCGGGTGAAATCAGGTGAACGCGTGCTGTTTCACGTCGTCAACGGCAGCGCGACTGAAATCCGCAGTCTCGCGCTGCCGGGACACACTTTTCAAGTGATCGCACTGGACGGCAATCCCGTTCCGGTACCGATCCAGGTGCCGGTGCTTTGGCTGGGGACTGCAGAACGAATTTCTGCCGTGGTCGAGATGAATCATCCCGGAGTGTGGGTGATGGGCGATCTGGCCGACGACGACCGCACACGGGGCATGGGCGTCGTGATTGAATATGCCGGCGAAACGGGAAGGCCAAAATGGACCAGGCCGGCGTCATTTAAATGGGACTACACCCGTTTCGGGCGGTCTGCGCCGAACGCCCAGGCGCCGGATGAAACGATCGACATGACATTCACCAAGAACAATGCCGCCAATCAGGGCTTCAACGAGTGGCGGATCAACGACGTGGCGTTTTCCATGGAAAAAATGCAGCCGATGTTCCGTCTGCGCCAGGGAAAACGCTATCGCCTCCGCATGCGCAATGCCAGCGACGACATCCACCCCGTGCATTTGCACCGCCATAGCTTCGAATTGACCCGCATAGCTGGCAAGACGACGGCCGGGATCATGAAGGATGTCGTCATGGTGGGCGGGTATCAGGAGGTGGAAGTCGACTTTGTGGCCGACAATCCCGGTCGAACCCTGTTCCACTGCCATCAACAGCTGCATATGGACTTCGGATTTATGGCGCTCTTCGACTACGCTTAGCAGCCTCGGTTGCTCAACTCGGACTGCGATCAGGCGAACCCGTGGGGTGCTCGGCCGTTCCCAGCCGCCATTCCTAGTGGGATTGCGCAATTCCGCAAACGCGGTCGATAATGGCCCGATGGGAGGCCGCAGCCGACAGCGGATTTTTGGCGATCGCGTCCAGGGCGCGCGGATCAACGCGCAGAATGCGCGCGAGCAGGCCGCAAAGGCCGTCCGTGAGGCGGATGCCGCCGAATGCCTGCTGTGGTCGGAGCAGATGGAAGGCTTCGGCGGTCCGGCCCAGCCGTCGCCCACGATCGCGCAATGCCTCAACGGCGGATATGGCTGGCTGGAGGTGATGTGCCACCGCTGCGAGACCCGCGCCAGCCTGCCGCTCGATGCCATCCGCCGGCCGCGCGATACGCCGATCTGGAAGCTGGAGGCGGCGCTCAAATGCCGCTCCTGCGCCACCCCGCGATACGCGCCGCAGGTGCACCTGATCCGGCTCACCAGGGAGCGCAAGATCGCACCCTATCCCTGGGTTCATCCAGACGACGACGATCGATAGGGCTTGCCCGAAACAGGCCGACAAACCCGACGCCAATTAGGCTATTACTGGCACAGACGCCGGCTCCGAATTGTGGTAACCCCTCGATCCAAACCTGGAGGTGGCAACATGACCGAACCGAAACTGGAAGTGCCGGCCGAAGTGCGTGATCTCGCCGAGAAGACCATCGACCAGGCGGAAAAGGCGTTCGGAATGTTTTTCGACGCGGCGAACAAGTCGATCGCGTCAATGCCTGCTCCGGGAACGGAGATGTCCAAACAGGCGCTGTCGCTCACCGAACAGAACATCAAGGCCGCGTTCGACCACGCGCGAAAACTGGTTCACGCGACCGATCTTCAGGAAGCCATGCGCATCCAGTCGGAGTTCTTGAAGAGCCAGTTCACCAATGCCGGGGAACATATGCGCCAGATCACCGGCGGTCTGATGTCCGCCGCAAAGGACGCGACGAAAGGCAAATTCTAAATCTGGGCGTGCGCTCGCGGGCCGAGCTGCGCCGGCGTCAGGCATTCGAAGCCTACAAATTAGCCTTGCTTCGATTTATGCGGTAGATTTTAATCATTGCGCAGGTCCTTGACGGGCCACCGGGTGACACCACTCGCCGTCCGTTGACTTTTCTGCTGATCCCTGTCGGCTATCACCGGCAGGGATTTGCATTTGGCGCCTTATTTGATTTGAGAACGCCCAAGGGGCGTGTTTTGAGGATGCCGTGCTGTGCGCATTACTTGCGCAGCGAGCCGATATAGGCGGCGAGATCGGCGGCTTCGCTTCGACCCAACGGAAAATTCGGCATTTTCGGGTGCGGGTCGAGCAGGAAGAAGGCGACCTTTTCCGCGGTGAAATCCGATTTGTGGGCGATGGTGCCGAACGGGGGAGCATCGGTGCTTGCCTGCTTTTGCGCGCTGTCAACGAGGTGACAGGAGGCACACCAGCGCTCGGCGAGTTGGGCGCCGTGGTTGGCGTCGGCTGCCAGCGCCGGCGGGCCGCCCAGTCCGACGGTGGCGACAACCAGGATCTGGGCCAGTCTGAAAAACGAATGCATCCGGTGCTCTCCTTCGATTTGATATCAGCTACGCCTTTTGCGGCGTCCGCGCTTGATTTTGGTCAAGCTGCCGGATTGTTTTCTCGGCAACGGCCAAGTTCCGGTTTGTTAGGGGATCGGGCTTCCCCTCGCGCGCTCATTATTTTTCCTTGTCGCTTAACATCTTGCCGGTGATTTGGTTGATCAGATGTATCCGGCCGCAGGCGGGGCAGGTCACGACTTCATAGCTGTCCGTTCGATCGGTCGGCTCCGTTTCGGGCAACCATACCTGAACATTCATGCCGGTATCGACGCATCGAAAGATCAGCTTCGCCATCTCGTCAGGCTAGCGCCCCCGCTACGCCATGTATTGACCTGCCTCAAGAACGGGATGGAACGAAGGGCCCTGCATTCCGTTGATTTTTCACAGTCAGGAAATGCTGCCATGCAACGTGCCAAACATCCGCCCATCCGCAACAAGATCAACACGGCCGATCCGGCTCAGCTTCGCGCCTGGACCCGGCGGCTCCGCGTGCCGGCGGATGACCTGAGAGCCATTGTCGAAAAGGTAGGTAACTCCGTCGCCGCCGTGAGCAAGCAAGTGGAGTTGCAGCGCCTGTCCCGCCAGCCCTGTCCGGTGCCGCCGCTCCAGAGTTCGATCCCGCGCGAGCCGGCCAAGGTCGGGTTGGCGACGCTCGCTTGACGGACTCGCGACCGGCTCGCTTTGGAGCGATGGTCGCGTAGACTTGCGATTGTTCGCCAGGGTTGACCTGCCGCAAGGCCCGCTCCCGTTATTTGCCTTATATATGCGTTGTCGAAAATTCAGGGGCAACGAACATGTGGATCACAAAAGACGATTTTCGAGTTAGGGCCGAAAATTTCGATCTGTCGAATGGGCTGAATATTCTTCGCATCATCTGCGGCTTGTTCCTGTTTCCTCACGTGATGGGAAAATTCGCCGCCGGCACGGTATCGGCGGGAACGGCGGCGTTCTTCGCCAAGGCGGGTTTTCATCCCCCGGAAGTCTGGGTCCTTATCGCAGCGGTTTGCGAGACAGCCGCCGGCGTGGCGCTTGTACTCGGCATCTGCACGCGTTTTGCCGCGCTTGGTGCGGCTGCGTTGCTTGCTGTCGCGGTTTACTCGCTGCAAGTCGTCAAGGGCTTTGGCTGGACCTGGAACACCGGCGGTTATGAGTATCCGGTGTTTTGGGCTATTACCTCGCTGGCCGTCGCCCTTGAGGCGTGGAAGGATCATCTGCGGGTTGTTCGCCCGACGCGGGCGGCGAAAGCCCTGAAGGTTGTCGCGTAGCGTCGCCCCGGCGAGGCTGCACGGCAAAGACCGCCCCGCCGCCGCCGGCGGGGCGGCTCGTTTTTGGACCGTCCTGATTATCTCCGGACTGCGCCATCGTCCGCCGGCGCGGCGGTCGAAGAGGTGCGCACGGCTTGAATTGACTCCTGGTCGGTTCCCGACAGGAACTCGATCTGCTGCTGGAACAGCTGTCAGCCTCTGACGTTCTCCGTCCCGCATCGCGGATTCACCGAGGACTGGAGGACACCATGAACACCAAACTGCTAGCCGGCATCGCCATCGCCGCGCTTGCGCTTCCGCTGGCGGCGCATGCGCAGAACGGCGCGGCGGCCGGCGCAACCACCGGTGCGGTTACCGGCGCGATCGTCGGCGGCCCGGTCGGAGCTGCCGTCGGCGCCGGCGTCGGCGCGGTAGCCGGCGGGATCGCCGACGACTCGCGCCCGCGCTTCCGCAGCTATGTGGAAGAGCGTCATGTGCCGTCATACCGTTACGAACACGAAGTTCGCGTCGGCGAGGATCTGCCGCCGGCCGGCATCACCTATTACGAAGTGCCGCGCGAGTACGGTGTGACCCGATATCGCTACACGGTGGTCAACGATCGAACGGTGCTGGTTGATCCCTCGTCCCATCGGATCGTCCAGGTGATCGATTAGCCAGGCGCGCAACGGCCTCGCTTCGGCGAGGTCGTTCGCGCTTGCCGGGACGGGTCGCCATTTCTGGTGGAGGCGCGCAATGCCTGCCTTGCTGTCTTATCTGATTGCAGTCACCCTCCTTCTCGGAGGGGGCTATGGCGCGCTGAATTGGCTTGCCACGCCGGAGCCGGTCAAGGTGGCGGCGAAGACAGCACCAAAGCCGTCGCCGCCACATTACACGGACAATTCCAAACCGGATTCCACGAACGCTCAATCGCCGCAGGTGACACCACCCGAGCCGGGCAAGCCTGAGTTCAGCGGAAACGATCAGGCCAAGGTCACTGCGAACGGCAAGGCTGTAGACGGCAAGGCTGTCGGAAGCGATCCACCGCCAGCGGCGTCATCGCCTCAGCCGGAGCCGCCGGTGGCCGCTAGCCAGCAGGAAGCAGAAGCGGTGGTTTCGGAGCCGGATCGCGCGGCGAAAGCCGGGATGCCCGAGGCCGCAAGCGACCAGGGAGACAAGCAGCAGCACGCTGAAGCGCCACCCGCAGAAGCCAAGCAGGACGATCGGGCTCCGGCCAGACACGAAGAGCAAAAGCAATCGGTCCCCGCCGTGACGCCGGACAATGGCCAAACCGTCGCTTCCATTGCGCCGGTCGCCAGGACGGCGAAGCGGCCGCATGTCAGGCAGGCAAACCGCGATTTCGAGAAACGGTCGCTCGAGGTGATGACCTTGCGCACCATCGAACTTCCCGATGGCCGCCGCATCAGCCGGCTGCTGCCATATCGTGACGGTGATCGCCATCGGTACGACGATCCCGCCTTGGCCTTCAGCCCGGATGAATAGTTCGGGACGGCCTTGCGCCCGCGTGCTCCGTTGCGGCCGGGGAGAGCTTCCCCCAACATCAATCGTGGAAACGGTTTAGTCGCGGAACCTGCACGAAGGTTCAAGGGCGCGCCGAAAAAATCTTCACCGGCTCGTCGGGATCGCAAATGCGGCGTCATTGCTTCGCGCAAGGCCGATTGATTGGCGCTTCCGTCCAAGCGCCGTTGCCACATCGCATATACGCGTGTTTGCCAGTCCCGGCAGGATTCGATGCGCCGGGCCGAACATCCGTTTCAAACATCACTTCAGAGGGAATCGCAATGACCATATTGTCGGTGAGGTCTGGTTCGACTCGAATCCGTTTTCAAAAGCCGCTTTTGAAATTTGTCTGGCGGCTTCCGATACGTGCCGGCCGGGCGCTGCTGCAGGCCTTGCACGAATCCCGGATGCGCGCCGCAGCGAGGGTGTTTCGGGAATATGCCCACCTGAACGCCGCCAACCAGAGTGTCGCCGAACGGCGGCCGGCGCCGCGGCGGTGACGGCGGAGACGACTTGATGTTCATCATTCCATGGTCTGAAGGCATGACCGCTGGCGAGATAAGCCGGCTTTATATCCGCACCGCGGACGAACGAGACATCGCCAGGCTGACGGAACATTTCGCGGCATTGTCGTATCCGTCGCGGTACAATCGTTTCATGGGGACGGTCAGCAATTTGTCCAAGATCGCCTTCGACTGCCTGGTGAACCGGAAGCCGGATCGTTTCACGCTGATCGCGGAAGTCCGGCACGAGGCGCAGGAGGCCGTCATCGGCGAGGCCAGCTACGCCGTCGAGAGCCGGACCGGGCTCGGCGAGTTTGCGATCTCGATCTGCGATGCCTGGCAGAATCGGGGACTTGGCTCGGCGCTGCTGTCGGCGTTGCAGTCCCGTGCCGTCAGTCTCGGGTATTTCGGCCTGTACGGAGAAACATTCAAGACGAACGATCAGATGAAGGCGCTCGCCCGGAAAGCCGGCTTTGCCGTCGCGCCGTCTGACGATTGGCGCGCGATCAGGTTCGACAAGCGGTTGCTCGACCCGCCGTGCAACGCGACCACGGCAAGGCGAGGCGCTCCGTCCCTGTGGTGGCCGCGGGGCTAGCAAGGAAGTCGGGCCGCGATGCATGCCCGCCTCGCGCCACGAGCCCGGGCCGGTTTCCCGGCCCGAGCCCTGTTGCCGGTTTGCTATTCAGCAACCACTTCGCCGGATCCGCCGAGTTCCTTTGGAAAGTCTCTCAGCTTGGGCAGGCCATCGCGCATCGGCAGCACGGTTTCGGCATAATTGACGTGAACCCCCGGCGCAAAGGCGAGGTCGGGAATGGTGGCGGCAAACACATCGACCAGGCCGAATGGCGGGTGATTGGTCATGAGATGTCCGCCGCATTTGGCGCAATACTGCCGCTGGCTCGTTTTTGTTTTCTGGAACATCGCGACGTTATCCGCGCCGGCCGTGATGCGCACCGCCTCGGGTTTCCAGAGGCTGAAGGCATTCACCGGACCTCCGGACCAGGAACGGCAGGAGTTGCAATGGCAATAACCCATCCCCTCCGGGGAGCCGGTGACTTCGAGTTGGACCGCGCCGCAAAAGCATTTTCCTGTGAGGCTCATGGTATTTCCTTGTTTGATGGCGATGGGCCGGCCGGGCTGCGCAAGGCGCAGGGTCGCGGCCGGGATTCCGGCTGCGGACTGCAATCATCCGGGCTGCCGCGCGTCTTGGACTCCGGCGACCAATCGCAGGCATTCAGCGACGGCTCGTGCGGTCGCCCGCTTCACCGCGCCGGCGGAGCGGATGACGGAATAGTTACCGCGCAGGGTGCCCGTTTCGGCCCGTGCCCCCGAGCCATCCTCTGATTGGAGGACGCAGAAAGGTACCCTCGGCGCTACTGGTAACCATTAGCAACGCCTCCGCGCCCGAGCGGGCGGCGCCTTTACAATGATCAGAGTATTTTCCATGACAGGAACTTGCGCCCACATTGTTGAATTTTCGACTGATTTTCTCCCGGAGCAGGACCGGATCGCCTATTGGCGTGAACATTATGGACACGTCATGCTCCGCGTCGACCTCGAGCCGGCCAGAGACGTGGCATTTCACGCCTGCATGACATCGCTGTCGCTTCCCGGACTGCAGCTGATCGAAGGCTCGTCGTCGCCGGCGAGAATCTCGCGTACCGGAGTCTATCTTGCGGACGGCAACGACGACGCCCTGCTTGCCATCAACCGGACGGGAACCGCGTCCGTCTGGTCGGGCGGCCGCGAGCAGATCCTCCACGACGACGAGGCCATCCTGCTGATGGGCAATGAGCCCACATCGTTCTGCCGGACAAGTCAGGGGCACTCCTACACCCTGCGGGTGCCGCGGTCGATGCTCCGGTCGATCGTCGCCGACGCCGATGATGCCGCGATGCGTGTGATCCCGCGCAACCGCGGCGCGCTCGGGCTGCTGTCACGCTATGCCGGCTGGCTGCTCCGGGTCGGCGCAACGCTGGAGCCCGATCTTGCAAATATTTCGGTGCGGCATGTCCAGGACTTGCTGGCGCTGACGCTCGGTGCGGCGAACGATTTCAAGGAGGTGGCGCGGACGCGCGGCTTGCGGGCGGCCCGCCTGAAGCTGGCCAAGGCGTACATCATCGAACACAGCCAGCGGCGGGATATTTCGGTCGGAAGCGTTGCCGCGCACCTGTGCGTGACGCCGCGCTACCTGCAGCGCCTGTTCGAGGAGGACGGCACCACCTTCTCGGAGTTCCTGGTCGTCCAGCGCCTCGCGCAGGCCCATCGGCGGCTGTGCGAGCCCAATTCCGTGCATGCCGCGATCAGCACGATCGCTTACGACGTCGGTTTTGGCGACCTGTCCTATTTCAATCGCCGCTTTCGTCGTCTGTACGGCCTGACGCCGCGCGAGGTCAGGGGCGAGAGATCCTGATCTCTCGTCTGTCACGCGCAAGCGCCGGCGTCTTTCTTGTCCGACGAGATGTCGTTTCAAGACAAGACGCATGGCCCGCGTTGAAATAGCCCTTGCATCAAGCGCGGGACTCTCTTTCTCGATCCCATGAGAGACGTTCATGAAGAAGATCTACCCGTTGTCCCGCTGGCTCCGGCGGATGGTCAATGATCGGGTGGCCGCCGCGATCGCCTATCGCGAGCATCGCGTCACGCTGTTCGCGCTTCGCAATCTGTCCGACCCCAAACTCAGGGATGTCGGCGCCGGAGGCGCCGTTGTCGCCATCGCGACTTCAAGTTTGCAACCAGGCGATGAGAGCGGCCCGCGATGACCTCCAAGATGATTGTTCTGAGAATTCTGGACGCGACCGCGGTTGTGTTCCTGGCGGTGCTGGCATTGCTGGCGACCGGTCTTCCGGTCGAGTGGCTGCCACGGCTGTTTGACATGTCGCTCCGCGAATTCCGTGGGTTTTCGTTTTTCATGGCATTCGCCGCGATGTGGCTGATGCATGCGATCGCGACATCCGATTCGGCGCCATGAACGTCCGTGCGCCGGCCGGATTGAGTTCACAACTCGTGGCGCATGAGGACCTGGCCGGCGTAACTGCCGGCGCCAAGATCGCGGCGCCCGGGTTATGCCCAGGGAATAAGCCGCCGCCGATTGAAGTCTTGAAGGCTTTTGCGTACCAAGTCCCCCCAACAACAAAAATCACTTCTGCCCAAACTGACAACAAGGCGCGAATGCCGAACCGAACTGGGAATGAGCCGGCCGATCGTCGGATCGTGGAATCCTGCTGCGTTACCCGAGAAATCGTAAATCCTGAAGCCTTTCAGCATCCGAGGTCCTGGAGCGCCGGCTCCGGGCGGCGGCTCGATCATCCTGCCTTGCTTGCCTCGCGAGCGGCTTGGATGCAGAACGCGGACGTCGGGTATCCATGAGCCTGTCCGCCCTGAGCGATGAGAGCCTGCTGCGCTTCTATGAGAGTGTGCGCAAGGAGGCCGAGGCCGACCGCGATTCGATGCGGCGCGGCTACACGCATTTCTTTGCCAACAACGACGGCGTCAAGAAATATGCGGCGGGTTTGCGCCAGGAGCTGGAAAGGCGGCGCTTGAGCTGTCCGCCGATCCCTTGGCTGTAGGCGCGTCGTCTTCCGCCGGCCGGACCCCGCGGTTCGCTTCAATGGCATGAAACAGAAAAGCCGCGACGCCTAACGGCATCGCGGCCCTTGTTCGCCCTTGCAGGAAGTTACTTGCTGTCCTTCTTCATGTTGTCCTTTGACGTGCCGCTCTTCATGCTGTCGTCGGACTTCCTGGAATGCCGAGCGGCCGATGCCGCGGTCGGGGCCGAAGGCCGGCGCGGGTTCAAGGGAGCGGCGCGCCGGCGTTGGTAACGATCAAATTATTGGTATCGGCCGGCGCCAGTTCACTGGCGCTGCCATTGCCCAGAAACTCGTCGAGCGTGGCCTGGATTCTCTCCTTCACGGAATCGGGACCGCGGTCGCTCATCCAGGTGTGCTGAAATTGGGTGTGGATGATATCGACACCATCCGCCTTGGCCTGTTGCGGGCTCGGCAGCACGCCGGGATCGGTCTGGAAGTCCGGATCCTTGGAGCGGAATGAAAGGATCTTCATCTTGCCGCTCATCACGAAGGGCACGCGCAGATTGTCCAGCGTGACGATCTTCGATACCAGCCCCGGGTGCTGCTTGGCGAAATACATGGCGGTATCGCCGCCGTTGGAATGTCCGACCATCGTCAGGTGCTGGTAGTCGGCGTTCGGCTGCAGCTTCTTCAGTTGCTCGAGCACGAACAGGATATTGGCCTCGCCTTTTTCATACACACCGGTGCGGCCGACATAGGGCAGGCCGACCTTGGTCATCAGGGGCGGATCGGTCGGCAGATCCTGCTGGATGCTGGCGACAAGATATCCGCGTGCGGCGAAAACGTTGGCCAGGAACGAGTACTCGGTGTTCTTGACGGTATTGCCGTTGCTGATGATCGCGACCGGGAGCTTCCAGTAGCCGTCATCCGCCTTCATCTCGTAATCCCGGCGCACGGCGAGGTCGACGGAGACGGGCCGCTGCCGCGCTTCATCGAACCAATTCAGGGTCTCGTGCCGGATGCCCCATTTGCTGACGCCATAATAGACGGCGCCCGCGAGGGCACATACGCACGCCAAAACCGCTATTCCCCGCTTCATCGTTTCCATCCCGATCACTTTGCTTCAATAGATGGTGTGCAAACGCGCCGGCGGCGAGGCGGGCGCCGCTACCCCCCAATTAAATTTAGGAAACCTTTTTGCCCTGCAGCAAGGCAATGCCACGGCGCTGTCCGAAGCCGGCGGCGCTGCCCTCCAGGCCCCGAGGCTATACTAATTACCTATCTGACATCACCGACTCGTAATTGGCGCGGGCCGCATTTTGTCACGATCGCCTCGCCTATTTCCGGCCTCCGCCGTCGCAGTCCGGCAGGCGCGCCGAACCCGCGACACACGTCTTTTTACCATTTGCAGGAGTGTTGCGATGCGAGTGCTCGATCTCGCCCCTATTGTCTTCGCGGTTGCACTGGTGATCCCGGCAGCGCATGCCGCGGACACGCCGCACGACATCAAGGGCCTTTATTTGATGACCGACTATCCGGCGGTCACGGTGCGGCCCGGCACCACGTCGAACATCCCGCTGCGTCTGCAAAATTACGGGCTGCAGCCGCAGCGATACCAGCTCTCCGTCCAGGGCGTGCCGAGCGGATGGACCGCGACGCTGCTCGGCGGCGGGCAACCCGTGGGAGCGGCGATGCCGGCGCCGGACGCTAATGTTTCACTCCAGCTTCGCCTTGATGTGCCGGCCAGTGCCGGCCTCAGCGAGCAGACCTTGACGGTGAAGGCGGAAGGGCAGGGGAGCGAGGCAACGCTGCCCGTAAACGTCTCCCTTGCCAAGGAGTTGCCGGCAAAACTTACCGTGACATCGAAGCTGCCGTCGCTGCGTGGCAGCCCCAAATCGAACTTCGAGTTTACGCTGAACATCAAGAACGACAGCGGCCGGAATCTGGTCGCAAGTTTCGCGGCGGAAGCACCATCCAATTTCGAAACCTCGTTCACCGAGGCCTATGGCAGCCAGGAACTCTCTTCGGTTCCGATCGACGCGGGCCAGTCCAAGGACATCAAGTTAAAAGTTCGCCCGCCAAGCACGATCGACGCCGGGCATTTTCCGGTGCGCGTGACGGTCAACGCCGAGGACGCCTCGGCCAAGACTGATCTGGCACTGGACGTCGTGGGCCAGCCGCAGCTGCGGGTGTCCGGACGCGACGGGCTTTTGAGCGCGCGGGCGGTCGCCGGAAAGCAGAGCTCGATCCCGATCGTCGTCTCCAACACGGGCACCGCGCCGGCCGAGGACGTCAAACTCTCCGCCAGCGCGCCGACCGGCTGGAAGGTGACGTTCGAGCCTGCCACCATCGACCGGCTGGTGCCGGGCAAGGACGCCGAGGTCCAGGCGCTGGTGACGCCGAGCGAAAAGTCGCTGGCCGGCGATTACATGACTTCAGTCAGCGCGGCCTCGCGTGGGGAAAATGCCTCGAGTCAGTTCCGCGTCACGGTCGAGACCTCGACGGTGTGGGGAATGGCCGGCGCCGGCGTCATCGGCGTCGCACTGCTGTTGATGCTGGGCGCGGTCGCGAGGTTCGGACGCCGATGAGCACTTCCGAAAGCGGGGCCGGCGCAGCGGCCAGCGATATCGTCATCGCCGCGCGCGGCCTGACCAAGCGCTACGGCGCGGTCAGCGTCGTCGACGCCATCAACTTCGACATCGTCAAGGGCGAGGTGTTCGGACTGCTCGGGCCGAACGGCGCCGGCAAGACGACCACGATCCTGATGATGCTCGGTCTGACCGACATATCTTCAGGGAAGGTCAGCGTGCTTGGCCATGATCCGGCGCGCGCGCCGCTCAAGGTCAAACGCCGGGTCGGCTATCTGCCCGAACTCGGTCGGTTTCTACGACAATCTCTCCGCGGTCGATAATCTGTCCTACACCGCGAAGCTCATGGGCCTTCCTTTCGCCGAACGGACCCGGCGCATCGCGGCGGCGCTGGCGCGGGTGCGGCTGTCCGATGTCGCGGAAAAGCGCGTCGCGACCTTCTCGCGGGGCATGCGCCAGCGGCTCGGGTTGGCCGAGATCATCATCAAGCAGGCCGAGATCGCCATTCTCGACGAGCCGACCTCGGGGCTCGATCCGCAGGCCACGCAGGAATTCCTCGAACTGATCGGCGAACTAAAGGCCGAAGGCGTGACCGTGCTGCTCTCGTCCCACCTGCTCGATCAGGTGCAGCGGATATGCAACCGGGTCGCGCTGTTCCAGGCCGGGCGCATCGTGCTGATGGGGCCCGTGGCCGATCTCGCCCGTCAGGTGCTCGGCGCAGGTTTTGTCGTCGAAGTCGAGGCCGACGGTATCG
The DNA here is from genome assembly GCA_963831585.1 of uncultured Alphaproteobacteria bacterium. Taxonomy (GTDB): domain Bacteria; phylum Pseudomonadota; class Alphaproteobacteria; order Rhizobiales; family Xanthobacteraceae; genus Bradyrhizobium. The sequence goes on from CAWHRA010000034.1 coordinate 301,353, forward strand.
GCCTTGCCCGCCGGCTCGCCACCATTCCCGGTGTGACCAATGTCGACACCCTGGCGGAAGATCGCTTTCGCTTGACGGCCGACCGCGACGTGCGGCCGGACGCGGCGCGCGCCGTCGTCGCCGCGAACGGGTCATTGCGCCGGCTCTCGGTCGATGAGCCGTCACTCGAGGCGATCTATGCTCGCTATTTCCAGAATCACAGGGATCCATCGCAAGGAGCACAGCATGCGGCGTGAGGGTTCTCCGTTCCAGGGCCTCGGTACCGTGGCGCTGAAGGAATTGTCCGACAATCTGTCGAGCGCGCGCATGTTCGTGCTCGAATTGTTGATCGTGCTGACGGCGCTGGCGGCGCTTTACGGTGCGATCGACAATCTGCGGCAGAATACGGCGGAAGACCCGTTTTTGCTGCTGCGGCTGTTCACGGTCGACCGGGCGCCGCTGCCGTCCTTTGTCGCCATCCTGGGGTTCCTGATCCCGTTGATGGCGATCGGGCTCGGCTTCGATTCCGTCAACGGCGAGCACAACCGGCGCACCCTTTCGCGCATCCTGGCGCAGCCGATCTACCGTGACGCGTTGCTGATGGGAAAATTCGTCGCCGGTCTTGCCACGCTTTCGATCAACCTGGCGGCGCTGTGGCTGATGGTGATCGGCCTCGGGCTGATCTTCCTGGGGGTGCCGCCGGGAGGCGAGGAGATCGCGCGCTCGCTGGCGTTCCTGGTGGTCGCGATCTTTTATGCCGGCGTGTGGCTTGCGCTGGCGATGCTGCTCTCGATCGTGTTTCGCTCGCCCGCGACCGCCGCGCTGGTCGCGCTCGGCATCTGGCTGTTCCTCGCCGTGTTGTGGCCGATGCTGGCGCCCGCGCTCGCGCAGGTGATCGCGCCGCCCGATCCGCGCTATGCGGAACTCGGGCTGCAGACGCCGGACACGGCGATCTGGGCGCAGACCCTTTCACGGCTGTCGCCGAACCATCTGTTCGGCGAAGCGATGCTGGCGGTGCTGTCGCCGACCACGCGGTCGCTGGGCCCGGTGTTCATCGATCAGTTGCGCGGCGCCGTGATGGGCGCGCCGCTTCCGCTCGGCGAAAGCCTCATCATCGCCTGGCCGCAAACGGTGGCGCTGATCGCCGGCACCATCGTTTTGTTCGTGGCCGGCTACATCGTGTTCCAGCGTCAGGAGGTGAGGGCGTGAGGCGCGGCCGACGGCTAGTGTTTACCTTGCGACTTGGCGCGGGCAATAGCCCGTGCAAAGTAATCCCTCGCAACCGTGTCCAGCGCCTCGGAGATCAATTCATCGGACTCGACCGTCCGACCGCTGTGTCCGGCCTCCAGCCGCTCGGCTTCCCTGACATAGTCGAGCGCAAGCTCGCGGAGGCGATGAAGTTCCATATCGTCGGGGAGCGGATAGATCGTCGCCAGCAGGTCTCGGGCGCGTGTGCGCGCGCGATCGCTTCTCGTGCCGACCATGGGCACCTCCTGAAATCGTTTGCGTTTCCCCGAGTGAGAGAAGGTACGTGACCGCGTGGGCCGAACACCGGTCAAACACCGACCAAGTATTGCCTGTCTGCGCCAGGCAGCTTCCTAAGCTAAGCATTTCGGCTATGTCGGGTTCCGGACTGAACGTCTTATTTTTTGGGTCCGTCGGTAGCTCCACCCTTGCTTCCTAGCTCTGCTTTTTTCCGACCGACCGCATGTCCTTGGCTTCTTCATCAGCGAGAAGCTTCAGAAGCGTGTGGCGCTTCTGTTCGTCGGTGGTTTCGGCCAGCAGCTTCCGATAGAGCTTGAGGTTCTCCCTGTGGACGAATTTTTCCATGTCCGCCTTTCGCGCGAGGCGGCCGCGGCCGCCAATTGGGGGTCTCAGGAGAACCTGCGGCCAGTTACGGGGCGATGACGGAAACCAGCGGAAAACAAACTTGGTCCATTGGGCGGCGTTGCCTGTGTTCAATTTTGCTCATGCGGACAAATTGACGCGTCAAATCCCTGCGCATCGGACGCAGGCCGTTTCTCAATTGCTCTCTTTCGGCGACGGGGCTAACGCCCTGAGCGCGGCGTCGATTTTCGATTGAACGCGGCGACCGGCCAATTCGGCCAGCCGGGTCTGGGTTCGACCGCTTTTGACGCTCTCCCCGATCTCGAACCGCCATCTCCAGATGTCAGGCTCTTCGGTCGCCGAAATCGTGTATTGGATGCCTTTGTGGATCACGTCAGTCACCCCCTTGATAGACGGCAACACGCTTTGCGGCCCGCGATCAATCCGGGTGATTACGGGCGGGGTACGGACACTGTGTCGCAGCGAGAAAATATTCCGCGGAGGCTTCAGGGATCGAAGGATTCAGCCAGAAGCCGGATCCGAAAGATGGGCTTTTTGGACTCGTCCAGGAGTTCCATCTGCCACTCGGCGTTTTCGGCGAGATGGCGTGCGATCGAACCGATCATGTCGCCGCAAACGCCGGTCAACTCTTCCCACGCCGCATCCTGATCGGGCAGTTCGGTGCCACGGCTCGACACGCCGCTGTAACGGCCGGACTGGATCCGGAAATAATACAACGGCATGGCGGAAACCGATCACGGCCGTCGGCGTCCTAGTCGCGGCGCCGATAGAATTCTTGATTGCGCGAGGCCGCTTTTGATGCAGGTCAAACCGGGCTGATCGCACGGAGCAACCGCCGGCCCAATCTAGAGGCAGCGGGCCTGTATTGTCCGCGGACAGAGCATGAAGGCCTTGGACAGGGAGAACAGCAGGCGCGCGGTACGGCTCGAATTGTCCGGCGCGCGGTAGCTCAGCGGAAATGCCACCGCGATATCGGCCTGCAGGTCGCCGACAAGAAAGAACCGCACCCCGCCGCCTGCAGAGGTCAGCGCAAGGCCGTCGTTGTAGCTAAATCCGCTGTTCCAGGCCGCGCCGGCGTCGACGAAGCTGTAGAGCTGATAACCGGTCAGATAACCGAAATTCAGCCTTTGATCGAAGCGCAGCTCAACCGAACCGGCGATGCCGTTGTCGCCGCTGATTTCGGCACTGCCGTAACCGCGCCCGAAGGCAGCTCCCCCGAGATAGAATTGCTGCGACGTGAACAGCGGTCCGGAAGCGATCTGGCCGGCGGCGGCGATCTTCACCGACCATGCATCGGTCAGCGTTTGATAGCGGGTGAACCAGCCATCCATCACCGAGAAATTGCCCGATGCGCCGTACCGCGAAACGAAATCGTCGCCGAGATGCGACGCACCGAGGATGTCGAGACCCTGGCGGTACATCAGCGTGAAGTAATTGTTGCCGCCGAAACTGTCCTGCAGGCGGTAGTCGGAAGTCAGGCTCACGGTGCGGATATGATCATTGTAGATCGGGCCGAACACAACGCTCTCGGAAACATTGCTGAAGCCGGCTGCCGCCGTGAGCGTCAGTGCCGATCTTATTGACTGCAGCGGGACAATGCTGCCGCGAAGCTCGAAGGTATCGGTCCTGGTGACATCATTGTCGAGCCGTCGCTCGTCGCCTGGCCGGACCTCGCTGTGCAGCGCGGACGCGCCGATCCGCATGCCGTCGGTGCCGATGGGGACGTCGTAGGACAACCGCCCGAAGGCAAGCTCGCGCGGATCGCCCGGCGTGGTCGAAAGATTGAGCGCCAGCGCGTCGCCTGGTGCGAGATAGGAATTGAATGCGCCGGTCGCGTAGGTCTGCCAGGGGCCGACCGACGATGATCCGAGATTGTCGAGCCCGAACGAGGTGTAGATGTGCCAGACGTTGACGTAGACGATGAGGCGGAAACGCCCGGTCGCATGGCCGATCTCTTCCAGCGCGGTATCGGAGATGCGTACTCCCGGCCGGCCATTGATCAGCAGGAGCTGGCGCTCCAGCGTCGGCAGCCGCGAAGGGCTTTCGGCGAGCACCGGCTCCAGCATTCGTCTGATGCCGAACTGCTCCGCGCCATCGCCCTTCAGCGTCACTTCCGCAATGGCGCCTTCGATCACCTGAAGACGAACCCGGCCGTCGCGGATGTCCTGCGGCGGAACGATCGCCCGGCTCAGGTGAAACCCGGCCGCGCGATAAAGGTCGCCGACGCCGGCGGCGATCGCCGAGAGATCGGCCTGGGAGACCTTTTTCCCGAGATAGGGTTCATAAACATTTACGATCTGATCGCGCGGGACTGTTTGGGCGCCGGTCAGCGAAACGCCGCGCAGCACGAACAACGGTTTGGTGTCCGCCGTACCTTCCGGCCGGGACACCAGCGGCATGCGCACCGCGGGGCGCGCCGAAGGCGCCTGCCCGGACTGCGGCACATCGAAACGCCGTTCTGTCTGCCTGGGATCGAAGCCCGGCTGGCTTGCCTGCTGGGCTTTCGCTGGCAAGGCGATGATCGCCGACAAGATCAGCGCCAGGCCCGGCAAAGCGAATCTGCCCAGGCCAAAACGCGGTCGGGCGCCCGCACGGGATACCGTTCTTCCGTAGTTCTCCGGATGCCATCCGGGGAATCTTTGAAAAATCATTAGCCCCATGATTTTTCATAGATTTTTATGGTCAATGAACCGTTAAGCGCGCCCCGAGGCTGGGCGGTCTCCGCTCATTCTATGTTGAAACTTTTCCCCTATGCCTGAGGGACAACCGAGGCAGACGGAGTGTTTCATGGCTTGGACCGACGGGTTTTCGCGCATTCTGACAACGGCCTTCGTTCTGGTCGTGGCTTCCAGTGCGCTCGCCGCCGAGGACGGTGTCTGGCGGGTCAGCAAATCCTCCGGCGAAGTCTGGATGATGACGTCGGGTGCCCAGCAGGCGTCGCTGACGAAAGAAGAGGTCTTGAAGCCCGGCGATACCATCCGGACCGGGCATAATGGCCGGGTGCTCTTGGTGCGCGGCGAGGAAACCATTCTGGTCTCGCCGAATTCGGTGATTGGCATGCCCACCGAAACGAAGGACGGGCTGTCGACGACGATCCTGCAGCAGGCCGGTTCGATCCTGCTGGAAGTCGAGAAACGCAACGTCAAGCATTTCGAGGTCGAGACCCCCTATCTCGCGGCTGTGGTCAAGGGAACGCAGTTTCGCGTCTCGGTGAACGCCACCTCTACCAGCGTCGACGTGCTGAGAGGTCAGGTCGAGGTCGCCGACTTCAAGTCGGGCCAGATCGCGCAAGTGATGCCGGGCCAGCACGCAACCGCTTTCGCGCAAGGCAAGCCGGGCCTTTCCCTGAGCGGGTCGGGCACCCTGAATCCGATCGAACAAGGCAAGCCACGCCCCTCGTCGATCGACCGGATCATGGTGCCGAAGATGGGGCTCTCCGCGCCGCGCCACGCTGCCAACGGGCAACTCATCTACGCGCTCGGCCACCTCGCCGCCGGCAATACCGCCGCGACGCACAATGCGACACGGATATCGGCTGCGCTCGGCGAAGTCAGGCTCAATTTCCAGAAGGTGACCCATGGTCTTGCGCATGGATCGGCATCAGCGCCGGGATCCGCGAAGCACACGGCCGAGAAGGATACGATCTGGAGCACGCGCGAAGCCAAGGCGGCCAGCATGGGCATCAGAAACGGCAATTCCAGCGATACCAGCGCCAGCGCTGTGGCGGGCACGGGCGCCGCGACCAATTCGGGAGTGGCAGTACAGGTAACCGCAACCACGGCAGCCGCGGTCAATTCCGGAAATGGCAACGGTAACGGGAATGGCAACGCCAACGGAGTTGGCGCCAACGGCAATGGCAACGCCAACGCCAATGGCAACGGCAACGGCAACGGCAACGGCAATGGCAATGGTAACGGCAACGCCTATGCCTACGGCCACTACAAGAAATAGCGGCAACCGGCAGAGACATTCGAGGGGCAACAGAAGGCGATGTCGAAAGAATTGACCTAAGCAGTCGACATTCATGAGAGGGGGCGCCTCGCCCGCGAGGTGCAACGGGGAAATTTTGAAACACTACCGGCCGCATATCTTCGTGTTGGTTGCACTGGCGATCGTTCTGTCGTCCGGTCTGCACGGCGCGTTGCGCAATGCGCTCACCGACCTTCGATTTGGCTGGCAGCAGCGCCAGGCCAGCGGCAATATCGTCGTTGTCGCGATCGATGCCTCCTCGATCGAGCAGATCGGCGTCTGGCCCTGGCCGCGCCGGCTCCACGCCGACCTGCTGCGGCGGCTGGACAGCGCCGGCGTGCGGGACGTCGTGTTCGACGTCGATTTCTCATCGCCATCCGACCCGGCGTCGGACCGCGCGTTTGTCGAGGCGCTGGAGAACGCGGGCGGCAGCGTGGTGTTGCCGTCCTTCAAGCAACCGGGCGCGGCCGGCGGCAATGGAACCGCCATCCACATCAATCGTCCGCTGCAACCGTTCGCCGATCATTCGTGGTCGGCGGTCGTGAATGTCACGGTTGAACCGGACGGCCTGGTCCGGCGCTACCCCTTTGGCGAGACATTCGACGGCCAATTCCTTCCCGCAATGGGCGCGGTGCTGGCGGAACAATATGCCGAAAAGCGCGCGCCCTTCCTGATCGATTTCAGCATCCGCACCGCGTCGATTCCGAAAGTGTCATACGTCGATGTCTTGCGCGGCGACCAGGCGACGCTGGGCAAGCTCAGGGGCAAGAAGGTCATCATCGGCGCCACCGCGCTGGAACTCGGCGACCGTTTCAGCATTCCCAATGGCGGTGTTGCTTCCGGGCCGCTGCTGCAGACTCTGCGCAGCGGAATCGATCGCGCAGAACAGGACCCTGCGCTTTACCTCCGATGCCGTCACGCTGGCCGGGCTGTGCATCATTGCGATGATCATGATGCTGTCATGGCGCCGTCTCACTGCCGGCGTGCGGGTTATCATCCTCGCCGGCATGGCCGTCGCCATCGAGATCGCCGCTGCCTGGCTGCAGGCAAGGTTTCCTCTCATTCTCGATACGTCGCTGTTGCTGACCGCGATCGTCGTCTACATGACCGCGATCGCGCTCGACGAAATCGATTTCCGGGGTCTGCTCGGCCGGATCGCCGAGAGCCGCTTCCAGCGCATTGCCATGTCGCTGGGCGATGGCCTGATCTGCACCGATCAGGACCGCCGGATCACGGTGTGGAATCCGGGCGCGGTGGCGATCTTCGGCTACGATCCGGCCGAGATGATCGGCCGGCGGTTCGACACGATCTGCGCCGGCAGCGACGACGTTGCCGCGGTCTCGAGCGCAGTCGGTGAGGCGGCGCGCGCCCGATCGCAATCGCCCGGCGGCCTGGTGGTGGAGTTCGAAGGCCGGCGCAAGAACGGCGAAGTATTTCCGGTCGAGGCCTGCTTCTCCGGCTGGCGAGGCACCGACGGCTTTCAGCATGGCGCGATCCTGCGCGACATATCGGTGCGAAAGCGCGAAGCCGAGAGAGTTCGCTATTTGGCCGAACATGATTCCCTCACCGGCCTCGCCAACCGCAACAGCCTTCACGCCGGCCTCGCCACGATGATTTCCGCGGCGGAGGCGCAGCGGAGCGAGGTCGCGCTGCTGGTGGTCGGCCTCGACGCCTTCCAGCAGATCAACGACATGCTCGGCCACGCCTGCGGCGACCTCGTGCTGCGTGCGGTGACCGGGCGATTGAATGCCGAGGCCGGCAGCGCTGCGCTGGTCGCGCGCCTGAGCGGCGACGAATTCGCCATCGCGATCCCTCGCACCGAAACCACCGAGACGGTGGCGGCATTGTCCGAACGCATCGCACGCGCGTTCGACGCGCCGCTTCTGGCCGGAGCGCGGCAGCATCGCGTCAGGGTCAGTATCGGGGCGGCGGTCTATCCCGAGGGTGGCCGGACCGGCGATGAGCTTCTGGCCAACAGCCATATGGCCTTCTGCCGTGCCAAGGCGACCAGGCGCGGCAGCTATGTGATCTTCGAGAGCGCGATCCGGCAGGAGCTGGAAGCCCGCCTGACGCTCGAGGCCGAACTGGTGCTTGCCAGCGAGCGCAACGAATTCGAATTGTTCTACCAGCCGCAGGTCCGCCTGACGGATGGCAACTTGATCGGTGCCGAAGCCCTCATTCGCTGGCGCCATCCCGTGCGCGGCCTGGTTTCGCCCGCGGAGTTCATGCCGGTGGTCCACACCTCCTCGATCTCGAACCCCATTGCGGCCTGGGTGCTCGAGACCGCCTGCCGTCGGGCGCGCATCTGGGAGGCCGGCGGCCATCCTGTTCGTGTCGGCGTCAATCTTTCGCCCTCGCAATTCCAGTCGACCGACCTCGCAACCGTCGTTGCGGAGACGCTCGAGACCACCGGACTGACGCCATCGCTGCTCGAACTCGAGGTGACCGAGGATATTCTGCTGCTGGACGAGGAGAGGGTGCTCGATACTTTCAGCAGAATAAGGGCGCTCGGAGCCCGCATCGTGTTCGACGATTTCGGCACCGGCTATGCGAGCCTGAGCTATCTCAAGAAATTCCCGCTCGACGGGCTCAAGATCGACCGCACATTCGTGCTCGAACTGCTCGCCGAATTCCGGCGACGCGGCGATCGTGGGCTCGACCATCGGTCTGAGCCGCCAGCTCGGCCTCTCGGTGATCGCCGAAGGTATCGAGAACCGTGCGACCGCCGACCTCCTGATCAGCATGGGATGCGAAGAGGGGCAGGGCTATTTCTTCGGCCGGCCGATGCCGGCGCAGGCATTCGAAAGCCAATTCCTGGCCGCGGGCGAAGCCACCGCCGGGGCGCCGGGAGCCGGGAAAGCGGCCTGACGCGCCCGGCGCGCATACAGACAATCACCGCCGAATCTGTAACATGACCGTCGCGTGGGGTGTGAGACGAGGCTGGTTGAGGTCGTGACCGATCATTTGCCGGGGGCGGCGGCTGCCGTCGATTTCGATGGCGATCGCCGTGACCTGCGGCTGGATGCCTGCCGCGGGCTGGCGCTGTGGTTCATCTTCATCGATCACATCCCCGATAATTCGCTCGCCTGGCTGACGCTTCGCAACTACGGCTTCAGCGACACCACCGAGGTGTTTGTCTTCGTCTCCGGCTACACTTGCATGCTGGCTTATGGCGGCGCGTTGCGCGGGCAGGGCTGGGCGACGATCGTGACGCGCGCACTGCGGCGGGGTTTGGAGATCTATGCGGCTTTCCTGCTGCTGGTGATCGCCTATGTCGTCCTGATCTGGCTGGCCGGCGGCGGCAGCCGCTACCTCGATGAGACCAATACGAGGTTCTTCTTCGAAAATCCGGGGGCAGCGCTCATCCACGCCGTGATCCTGCAATACACGCCCGTCAATACCGACATATTGCCCACCTTCGTTCTGCTGCATCTGGCCTTTCCGGTCGTGCTGTGGCTCATGATCCGCAGCGCCGCGGTCGCGCTCGCCGCCTCGTTCGTGCTCTATCTGATGGTGCAGATCTTCAGCTGGCACATGCCGGCGTGGCCGAGCGGCGAGTTGTACTTCAATCCGCTGGCCTGGCAGGTGCTGTTCGTGTTCGGCGCCTGGTATGCCTATCAAGGCTCCGGACGGCTGAAGACGATCCTGCGGTCGCGCGCCGCGCTGGCGCTGGCCATGCTTTATCTCGCGTTCAGTCTCGTCATCACCCTGAGCTGGCAAATCGAGGCGCTCAAGGGATTCATTCCCGACGTGGTGTCGACCCTGATTTATCCGATCTACAAGAGCCACCTCGCGCCGGTGCGGCTGCTGCATTTTCTGGCGCTGGCCGCGCTGGTCTCGCGGCTGACGCCGCCGGACTGGCACGGGCTGATGAAACCCTGGATGACCGCCATGATCCGCTGCGGCGAAAACTCGCTCGCCATCTACTCCTTCAGCGTCCTGCTGTCGTTCATCGGCTTCGTGATCCTGACCCGGGTTTCCGGCGGTTTCGCCGTGCAGGTCGCCGTCAGCCTTGGCGGGATTGCGCTGATGATTGCGGCGGCGACCTTGATGACCTGGGAAGCCAAGCAGGACCGCCGCGGACCGAAACTGTTTTGAATCAAGGCGGTTTTGCGGCGCGGCCACCGGGCGATTGCCCTCCGCTGTGGACATCAGCCGACCTCCGCCCCCTCGTCAATGGCATGTCAACTGGATGTCATGAGTGGCGCTCTAGGTTGCGCGCGTTCTGACGGCTTTTCAACATTTGACAGATTGAGGAGAAGGCCATGCGTCACCAACGCATTTCAGGCGCTGTAACTCCGGTGCTGCTCGGCGCCGCGCTGCTGTTCGGAGGATCCGCCACCGCGCAAGCGGCATGCGGACTGAAATCCGCCGACAACAAGATCAAGCATGTCGTTCACATCCAGTTCGACAACGTTCATCTGCGACGGGACAATCCCAATGTGCCGTCGGACCTCGAGCAGATGCCCAACCTGCTCAATTTCTTGCAGAGCAACGGCACGGTCAGCGGGAATCATCACACGCCGCTGATTTCGCACACCGCGACCGATATCCTCACCGTGCTCACCGGCGCCTATGGCGACCGCATGGGCGTGCCGGTGTCGAACAGCTACGGCTTCTTCCGCAACGACGGCTCCGTCGGCTTCTCCAGCTCGTTCCTGTACTGGACCGCGCTCACCGGCGACGGCAAGCCGGAGCTGCTCAACGAAAACGGCAAGGTCTTCCCGGCGCCGTGGGCGCCGTTCACCCGCGCCGGCTGCGACGTCGGCGCCTACTCGATCGCCAACATGGAATTCGAGAGTGTGCCGGGCGACGTGCGCACGGTGTTCGGCACCGGCTCGCCGGAGGACATAGCGGTCACGGCGGCGCTGAACTTGCCGCGCACGCCCGCGAATGCGGCCGCTCGCCAGGCCCCGAGCACCGATTATCTCGGTATCGCGGTGCACTGCGCGCTGGGCAGCCCGCTCTGCAACAACAGCCAGGCCCGCACCGACGCGCTGCCCGACGAGCCGGGCGGCTATACCGGCTTCAGTGCGCTGTTCGGGAGTGTGAACGTCGCGCCGGTGCTTTGCGCGGCGGCGCCCGCCGGCTGCAACGGCAGCGGTGCGGTCAAGGACACTGACGGCGGCGTCATCGCCGACGCCTACGGCCGTCCCGGCTTCCCGAATGTTTTCAGCCCGCTGGCCAAGCAGTCGCTCGGCTATGCGGCGACCATGCTGGAGGCGGGCATTCCCGTCGTCTACGTGTATGTGGCGGATGCGCATGACCGCAATCCGCTGCCGCTCGATCCTGTCACCAATCTGCCGGGCGCCGCCCATGCCTTCGGTGCGGGCGAGGCGGAATACGTCGCCCAGCTCAAGGCCTATGACGTCGCGTTCGGCAAGTTCTTCGCGCGTCTCGCTGCCGACGGCATCAACAAGGACAACACCCTGTTCGTCGTCACCGCGGACGAAAACGACCACTTCGTCGGCGGCCCGGCGAGCCCGGCCAATTGCGACGGCATCCACGTGCCCTGCACCTATGCGCAGATCGGCGAGATCGACACCTTCCTCGACCGGTTGTTGCTGACCCAGCGCAACAACACGACGCCGTTCGATATCCACTTCGACGACGCGCCGACTTTCTATATTCACGGCAATCCCGGGCCGCAGGATCCGCTGACGCGTACCATGGAACACGACATCGATGCACTGCAGGTGACCAACCCGATCACCAACCGCGTCGAAAAGCTCAACGCGCTCCTGGCCGACCGGGCGGAAATGACGCTTCTGCACATGATCACGTCGAACCCGGCGCGCTCGCCGAGCTTTACCATGTTCGGAAATCCCGATTACTTCAACGAGACGTCGAGTGCATCGACCGGGCTCGGCCACGACTGCTCGCAGACGCCAGCCTGCGTCTTCGAGGCTCCGGGCTTTGCCTGGAACCATGGCGACGTGCAGAAGCAGATCACGCGCACCTGGATGGGCATGGTGGGACCGGGCGTGGTCCATGCCGGCCGCAACGACCAGGTATTTTCGGACCATACCGACCTTCGCCCGACCATGATCGCGCTGGCCGGCCTGAAGGACGACTATACTCACGATGGCCGGGTCCTGATCGAGTTCCTCGATGACCATGCGCTGCCGAAATCGCTGCGGCGGAGCGAAAGCTTCCTCGAACTCGCTCAGGTTTACAAGCAGCTCAACGCGCCGCTCGGCTCGGTGGGACTCGACAGCTTGCGCCTCGCCAACCGTTCGATCCTCGGCGACGACGCGGGTTACGCCAAGTTCCTCGCCACCATCGCCGATATCACGACCCAGCGTGATGCCCTGGCTGCCGAGATCAAGCCATTGCTGGAGGCAGCAGCCTTCGACAATCAGCCGATCAACGAGCGCCAGGAGGATCAGCTGGTACGCCGCGCCCGCGTGATCATCGACCGCGTCGCGGATCTTGCTCATGACGATCACGATCATGACCACGATCATGATCGCGGCCACGATCATCACTGAGTCCATGCGGCACCCGCCAAATGACGATCAAAAGCCCGCTGGCGACGCCAGCGGGCTTTTGCGAGAGCATACGGAGCATGACGTGATGTATTCCCGATCACCGGCCAGGTTGCGTCGGTCGCTTGCAATTGCGATCACAGCGGCAGCGCTGCTGGCCGGACGGAGCAACGCGGCTCAGGCGCAGGTGAGCGTGGACGGCCGGCCGGACGCGGTCCATATCGAGGCGCGTGACGCGACGCTACGGGAAGTGTTCGACGCGCTGCAGACCAAATTCGATCTGCGTTACCGCACTGACGACGCGCTTCAGGGGCGCAAGACCGGAGTTTTTGACGGCCCGTTGCAGCGTGTCACCGCCCGCATCCTCGAAGGCTACGATTTCGCGATGAAGGTCACGCCGGAAGGCGTCGACGTGCTGGTGTTGCGTCAAAATCAGGCCGACGGCAAGGCCGTCGCTTCAGCAACGCCTGCTCCCGAGCCGCCAAAGCGTTCGCCTGCGCCCGTGATGACGGCCGCGCAGGCCAATCGTTACGAACGCGAGCACTTCCGGTAGAGGCGCGCGGTGCTACCGGCGTCGCGCGACCGCGATGCCGAACAGGAACGCGACGAACAGGCTCGCCAGCGGCGCTTCCCGGGTAATCGCGCTGATGGTCGAAAGCGGCTTGCCCGGCTGCCGGGCGGTGGCGATGGCTTCGCTCAGCCGGTTGACCGCGGCCTGCAACCCTGCGGAGATTTCCGTCAGCGTGCGCGACACGTCGGTTGCGGTGTCGATGGCGCGCTCGGCCATGCCGGGCTGAAGTGGCGTTTCGGGTGTCTCGAAATTCACGATTTCCATGCCCTCGAAATTTCCATCGCGGTGCGATGAGGCCGCCACCTTTGGCTATCCGCGCGTGCGCTCGTTCTGAACAGCGGGCCCTTCCGGACCTTTGGCTATCCGCGACAGGCACCGTTTTGAACGGCGGGTGGCGGCCTCACGGGAGCCAATGCGATAGCGGGAAGTTTGTTCCCGCGCGGCCCGGACGGACCCGCAAAATAGCCGCGAAAGCAGGGGATAGCGCCGGTCAGGGCAGAAGGTTGGCCCTGTCTTTTCCCCGCCATCCGTCGCAGATATTTTGACGAGCTTAGAGGATTCGCCGTGATCGATGTTCCGAGGCCGGACCCAGTGAAGAAAGTCGCGCTGCTCGGCGCTCCCATCGAGATCGGGGCGTCGCAGCGGGGCACCCTGATGGGGCCGGCGGCGCTGAGAACGGCCGGCCTTCCGACCCTGTTCGAGGCGCTTGGATTTGCGGTGGAGGATCACGGCGATCTCTCGATCGGTGAGATCGCCGAACTCTCGGACGTGCCGCCCGAGAGCGCCAGACACTATCGCGAAATCCAGCGCTGGATCCGGCTATTGAGCAGGCGCGCCTACGAGCTGGCGCGGTCCGGCGCGATCCCGATCTTTCTCGGCGGCGACCACTCGCTCTCGATGGGCTCGGTGAATGGGCTTGCCCGTTACTGGCGCGAGGCCGGCCGCGAGCTTTTCGTGGTCTGGCTCGACGCGCATGCGGACTTCAACACACCCGCCACCACGCTGTCAGGCAACATGCACGGCATGTCGGCCGCCTTCCTGTGCGGCGAGCCCGGGCTCGACGGGCTTCTCGGCGACGAGCCGCGCGCGTCGATCGGTCCCGGCCAGCTCGAATTGTTCGGAGTCCGCTCGATCGACAGACTGGAAAAGGATCTGTTGCGCGCGCGTCGCGTCAGCGTCGCCGACATGCGCCAGATCGACGAGTTCGGCGTCGGCGTCCTGATCCGCCGCGTGATCGACAAGGTGAAGGCGCGCGATGGCGTACTGCACGTCAGTTTCGACGTCGATTTTCTCGATCCGAGCCTCGCGCCCGGCGTCGGCACCACGGTGCCGGGAGGGGCGACCTATCGCGAGGCCCATCTGGTGATGGAACTGCTGCACGATTCAGGTTTGGTGCGATCGGCGGATATCGTCGAGCTCAACCCGTTCCTCGACGAGCGCGGCCGCACGGCGCGCACCGCGGTCGAACTGATCGGCAGCCTGTTCGGCCAGCAGATCACCGACCGGCCGACACCGACCAACGCGATCGAACCGGGCGAGTAAGTCAACCGGGCCGGCTTGGCGATCGCGCCGCGAGCCGGATGCCGATATCATCGAAGTAGCGGGCAAGCGCATCGGGCGAGCCGGAGCCGTCGGCCAGCGCCACATAGCTGTCGGGTCGCAGCAGATAAAGTGCATCGCGCGCCAGCCCCGCCGCCTCATGTTCGGCTCGCCAGCCGAACACATGCAGGGGGATGCCGTGATCCCTGCACCATGCCGAGAGTTCCGGCGCTGGCTGCGCCGTAGACATGGACCTGCCAATCCATGCTGGCGAGCGAGGCAAAATTGTCGGCGCCGTCGATCCGCACCCAGGGCAGGCGATCGCCGCCCTGCACATGCCCCGCCGTGCCACTGCTCAGCGGGCCGCCGCGATAATTCAGCATCACCTGCGAGACGGTCCGGAACAGATACTCGCGGACCGCGCCGAATGCGGCGACCCTCGGGATCAAGAGCGGCGCGATGCGGGTGCGCAGGAGGTCGGCGATCCTGCCTTCGGCGGTGGCGAAACTGAAGATGCGATCGGTGGTCGCCACCAGCCGCCGCGCGAAACCGATCCGCTCGGCTTCGTAGGAATCGAGCAGATTGTCGCCGGCGCGGTCCGCCACCGCGGCGGCCAGTTTCCAGGCGAGATTGATGGCGTCGCCGATGCCGGTGTTCATGCCCTGGCCGCCGGCCGGGCTGTGGATGTGCGCGGCGTCGCCGAGCAGGAAGGCGCGCCCTTTGCGAAAATGGTCGGTCACCCGGTGATGCACGTGATAGGTCGAGAACCAGTTGACCTTCTTCACCTCCACCTTGAGGTGGGTGATCGCCCGGTCGCTGACGTCGCCAAACGTCAGTTGCCCGGTGTCGTCGGCGCGCTCGTCGCGCACCGTGCCGATCAGCCGGGCCTTTCCCTGGCCGGCCAGCGGGAACACACCGAGGAAATCGGCCTCGTCGAGATCGATGTGCAGTTCGCCATTCACGGCGGGGCCGGCGGCGTCGACGTCGGCGACGTAGAATATCTGCCGGTAGGTTCCACCCGGAAAACCCGTACCGATGCTCTCGCGCACGACCGAGCGGGCGCCGTCGCAGCCGGCGACATAGGCCGCGGCGCAGTCGAACTCGCGGCCGTCGGGTCCGCGCAGCCGAGCGATAATGCGATCATCCGCTTCCTTGAAACTGATCAGTTCGGTGCGCCGCTCGACCGCGACGCCAAGCGTCGTTAACCGCTCGATCAGCAGCCGCTCGTGCTGGTCCTGCGGAAAGATGTGCAGGAACGGGTAGGGCGTCAGGTCCGAACCGACACTGCCAAACGCAACGCGCGCCGCGGCCTCGCCCTTCACCCACAGATTGACGGCGGGCACCTGGTGGCCCCCCGCGATCACTGCCTCCGTGAGATCGAGCTGCCGGTAGAGTTCGAGCGTGCGGGCCTGGACCGCAAGGGCGCGCGAGGTGGTGCCGGGCCCGGCGGTCTTGTCGACGATGCGCACCTTGACGCCGAGTTTTGTCAGCCAAAGTGCCAGCACCAGCCCGGTCGGTCCGGCGCCGACGATCAGAACGTCTATGTCCGTCATCTGGTTCCCCGCTTGTACGCGCCCGCCAGCTAGATGATCAACGTGCCCGCGGCATATCAGTTCGCCGCCGCCCATGATCCTTGCTCACCCCGGCCCTGCCGATGCATCATAAAGTATGGAATCGCGCGCGGCTGTCTTTCGTGAAGTGGGCATCCCGGTCTCGATCGAGCGCATCGTGCTCGATCCGCCGGGGCCGACCGAAGTGCTGGTGCGCATTGCCGCGGTGGGCCTGTGCCGCACCGACTATCACGTCATGCGCGGCGAGCGGCGGGTAGCGATGCGGCCGATCGTGCTGGGCCACGAGGCTGCGGGCGTGGTCGAACAAATCGGTGACGCGGTCGGCGGCATCAAGCCGGGCGATCATGTCATCCTCACCTTCATCCCGGCCTGCGGAAAATGCCATTGGTGCCGGCGTGGCCTGCATCATCTGTGCGCCGAAGGTCCTCGCATCACCCAGGGGCCGCAGCTCGACGGCACCTACCGCCGCCGCGACCGCGGCGGCCAGGCGGTCGGGGCCTTCTGCATGATCGGCGCCTTTGCCGAACGCGCCGTGGTCGATCAGGCCTCCGTCATCGTCATCGACAAGGACATCCCGTTCGATCTCGCGAGCCTCGTCGCCTGCGGCGTGCCGGCCGGCATAGGCGCGGCGCGCCAGCGGGCGAAGGTGCAGCCCGGCGAAAGCGTGCTGGTGGTAGGCTGCGGCGGCGACGGCATGAACGTGGTGCAGGGCGCGCGTCTCTGCGGCGCCGCGCAAATCATTGCCGCCGATATCGTGCCGGCCAAGCTCGAATGGGCGCGGGAGTTCGGCGCGACACATGGCACCAACGCGCAAGGCGAAGCGCTGACCCGTGCCGTGCTGGAGCTGACCGGCGGCATCGGCGTCGATCATGCCTTTGTCTGCATCGACCCGCCTTCGACGCTGCTGCCGGCGTTCCGTGCCACCGCCAAGGGCGGCAATGTCGTGGTGACCGCGCTCACGCCCGACACCGTGACCGAGATAAAAATTCCGCCGCTCGAGCTGTTCGTCACGCAGAAGGCGATCATGGGCGCGGTCTATGGCTTTGCCAGCCCCCGCCTGCAGATTCCGGAGTTGCTTGGGCTCTATCGCAAGGGCGCGATCAAACTGCGCGAGTTGATCACGCGCACCTATCGTCTCGACGAGATCAACCAGGGCTATGCCGATCTCGACGCGGGAAAGAATCTCCGCGGCGTCGTCGTGTTTGATGGCTAGCATGCTCGAGACCAACGCCGCAACCTGGGGCATTGCAGCGCTCGCGACGCTGGGCGTGATCGCGCGCCCCTGGAATTTTCCGGAGTTCATCTGGGCGATCGCGGGCGCGGCGCTGCTGGTGCTGTTCAATCTGCTGCCCTGGCCGGACGCGCTTGCCGCCGCCGGCAAGGGCACGGACGTCTATTTCTTTCTCGTCGGCATGATGCTGCTGGCTGAAGTCGCGCGTCAGGAAGGATTGTTCGACTGGCTCGCCGCCTGGGCGGTTCGGCACTCGCGGGGGTCGGCGAAGCGGCTGTTCCTGATCGTCTACGTGGTGGGCACCCTCGTCACCGTTCTCCTGTCGAACGATGCCACCGCCGTGGTGCTGACGCCGGCGGTCTACGCGGCGACCCGCGCCGCCAGGGTCGAACCACTGCCGTATCTTTTCGTTTGCGCCTTCATCGCCAACGCGGCGAGCTTCGTGCTGCCGATCTCGAATCCGGCCAACCTCGTCGTGTTCGGCAAGCAGATGCCGCCGCTGGCGGACTGGCTGCGGATCTTCGCGCTGCCTTCGGTCGTCGCCGTCGTTGCGACCTATCTGGCGCTGCGGTTGACGCAGCGCCATGCGCTCGATGCCGAGGTCGCCGAGATCCCCGACATTTCCCCGCTGACGCTTCGGGGGGCGCTCGCAGCCTTCGGAATCGTGCTGACGGCGGTCGTGCTGCTGGTGGCTTCCGCCATGGGCCGTGATCTCGGGCTGCCGACCTTCGTCGCGGGTGCAGCTGTGACGGCGGTCATCCTTCTGATCGGACGGCGATCGCCGCTGCCGGTGGTCAGGGACATCTCGTGGTCCGTGCTGCCGTTGGTGGCGGGCCTGTTCATCCTGGTCGAGGGGCTGAACCGGACCGGCGTCCTGCCGGCGCTTGCCCGCATTCTGAAGGAAGCGACGACGGCCTCGCCGCGGGCAACTTCCTGGATTGCCGGCATCTTGGTTGCGGTGGCGTCGAACCTTGCAAACAATCTACCCGTCGGCCTGATCGCGGCGACGACCAGTCAGACCGCACAGGCTCCCGCGCACGTCACCGGCGCGATCCTGATCGGCGTCGATCTCGGACCCAATCTGTCGGTCACGGGCTCGCTTGCCACCATCCTGTGGCTGATCGTGCTGCGTCGCGAAGGCGAGGGCGTCAGCGCGTTGCAGTTTCTCAAGCTCGGTCTCGTCATCATGCCGCCCGCCTTGCTGCTATCGCTGCTTGTCCTTTCCGCCGCGCCGCAATGAAGCGTGATGACGCGATAGCCAAGGCGGGGTTTCATGGCGGAGCTGCCGGAAATGCCTCCGTTTTGAAATATTTGGAGGTGTAGACTGCCAAGAAGATTGAACTACGATAACGCGCTTTCGAACGGAGGAAAGAGATGACCGAGCCAACGGACGTCGACAACGAACCTGCCGTCACATCGCGTCGCAGTTTCCTGCGTGAAAGCGGGGCGTTGATGGGCGGGGCCGTCCTCGGCGGTCTTGCCGGCAGCGAGACTTTGGCGGCCACGGCCTCCGACGAATCCAGCAACCTCCCGCCCAATATTCCGGAGTGGATGAAAACGCCGGGCGCTCCCATGGGAGACCAGCTCTATGGCACGCCGTCACCGTTCGAGAAGGGCGTGATCAAGAACATCCCGAAAAACCTCAAGCAATATATCTCGGCTTCGGGGCGCACGCCGCTGCAGGATCTCGACGGCATCATCACGCCGAACGGGCTGTTCTACGAGCGCCACCATGGCGGCGTTCCCACGATTGATCCGGCGCAGCACCGGCTGATGCTCCATGGCCTCGTCGAAAAGGCGCTGATCTTCACTATGGAGGACATCAGGCGTTTTCCCTCGCAATCGCGCATCCACTTCCTCGAATGCTCCGGCAATCCCGTTTACACCAAGCCCTACGGCAAGACGGCTTCCGATCTCGTCGGCCTGTTGAGCTGCGCCGAATGGACCGGGGTCAGCCTGAAGCTGGTCCTGCAGGAGGCGGGATTGCAAAAGGATGCGAAATGGGTGATCGCCGAGGGCGCCGACGCCGCGGCGCTGACGCGCAGCATTCCAATCGAAAAATGCCTCGACGACGCCATGCTGGTGTACAGCCAGAACGGCGAGCGGCTGCGTCCGCAACAGGGCTATCCGCTTCGGCTGCTACTGCCGGGATTCGAGGGCAACATGAACGTGAAATGGCTGCGCCGCCTGCGTGTCGCCGCCGAGCCGACCTATTCGCGCGAGGAGACTTCCAAATATACCGATTTGATGCCGGACGGCAGCGCGCGCGAATTCACCTTCTACATGGAGGCAAAATCCATCATTACGCGGCCCTCGGGCGGCCAGAAGCTGAGTGCGCCCGGCTTTCACGAAATCACGGGCATCGCCTGGAGTGGTCACGGCAAGATAAAGCGCGTCGACGTCTCGGTCGATGACGGCAAGAGCTGGCAGGAAGCGCAGTTGCAGGAACCGGTGCTGACGCGGGCGCTGACACGGTTTCGGCTGCCCTGGCACTGGGACGGCCAACCGGCCGTGATCCAGAGTCGCGCCGTCGATGAAACCGGCTATGTGCAACCAACGCTGGCCGAGCTGCTGGGCGTACGCGGCGATAATCACTTCTACCACAACAACGCGATCTGGCCCTGGCGGATCGCGGCCGGCGGCGAGGTGACCAATGCGAATGCATGAGATTTGCACCACTGCGCTGGCCATCATTGCGCTGGCGGGCGCAACCACGGCGCAGGCCCAAAGCCCCTATGGCATCGGGCGCGCGGCGACACCGGCTGAGGTCGCCGGCTGGAACATCGACATCGACCGCTACGGCAACAACCTTCCGGCGGGAAGCGGTAGCGTCAGCCACGGCCGCGAGGTATTCGATCAGCAGTGCTCGGCCTGCCACGGCGCCAAGGGCGAGGGCGGCGTCGGTGACCAGTTGGTCGGCGGGCAGGGGACTTTGGCATCGCCAAAACCCATACGTACTGTCGGCAGCTATTGGCCGTACGCCCCAACGCTGTTCGACTATATCCGCCGCGCCATGCCGCAGAACGCACCGCAGTCGATGAGCGACGACGACGTCTATGCGGTCTCCGCCTATATCCTCAATCTGAACGGCCTGCTTCCATCAGATGCGACGCTTGACGCCAGGGCGCTGAGTGCGATCAAAATGCCGAACCGCGACAAGTTCGTCGGCGACCCGCGTCCCGATGTCACGAATCCGGAATGCATGACGAATTGCGGAGACCGCAAGCAGGGGAGACCTTGATCGCCTCTTTCAAATCCATCGCCGCCTGGCTGCAGTCGCGAAAGGTCGAGTTGGGCCTTGGCGTGCGCGTCACGGTGGCCGCGATGGGGGCGCTCGCGATCGCGCTGGCGCTGGGTCTCAAGCTGCCGCTATGGGCGGTGCTGACCGCCATCATCGTCACCCAGATGAGCGTCGGGCGTTCGCTCAAGGCGACCCGCGACTATCTGATCGGGACCGTCGGCGGCGCGCTCTATGGCGCGGCGGTCGCGATCCTGATTCCCCACAATGGCGAGGGCGCGCTGCTCGCGGTGCTGGTGCTGGCTGTAGCGCCCCTGGCGTTCATCGCCGCTATCAATCCGAGCCTGAATGTCGCGACCATCACAGCCATCATCGTCCTGCTGCTCCCGATCATGAATCATGCCGACGTGCTGGATTCTGCGATCGATCGCGTGCTGGAAGTCACCGTTGGGGCGCTGACCGGCCTTCTGGTGTCCTTCCTTGTGCTGCCGTCGCGGGCGCATAGCCAGGTCCGCGCCAGCGCCGCAAAGGTGCTCGAATTGATGGCGTCGGCGCTCAATGAGCTGTTGTCCGGCCTCACCCGCGGCCGGGACAACGATGCGCTGCATCATCTGCAGGACGGTATCGGTGCCGCGCTGGCCGGATTGAATGCGATCGGCGCCGAGGCGGAGCGTGAACGCGCGGCGCACCTCACCAGCGGGACTGATACCGGCCCGTTGCTGCGGTCCGTGCTGCGGCTGCGCCACGATCTCGTGATGATCGGGCGCGCCACCGTGGTGCCGTTGCCCGCCGACCTGCAACGACGGCTGGTATCGCCCCTGAAAGGCGTCAGCGACGCCCTGGTCGGCTATCTCAGGGGCGCCGGGTCGAGCTTGGAGACCAGCAAGCTTCCTCCGCCGCTATCGCCCGTCGAGGCCGCGCTGCAGGTGTACGCGGTGGAGGTCGCCGCGGTGCGCAGCGAAGGTCTGACGCGAGGGCTGCCGGGTGATGTGACGGAGCGCTTCTTCGCGCTGGGATTTTCGCTGGAGCAGATGCGGCAGAACCTGAAGGACCTGGAACGCTGCGTGACGGCCTGGTCGGATTCTCCGCCCGTTCCAAGGAAAGCGGCGACCGAAGACGCGGACTGAGGTTGTCGTGCGATGGGAACAGAGCCTGATCCGCGTGCATGGCCGGCGGGCAGGAAAAAAGGCCCGCCATCGGCGGCGGGCCTTTCGAGTCGCAACATTGCCGGAAGCTCAATCACGGTATTGCGACGCCGTAGTAATCGTTGACGGCGCGGGCACGCGCGGGATCGTTCCAGTTCCAGGTATTGTCATTGCCGTATTTCGGCGCGCCCTTGAGCTGTGTTTCGGTAATGCCGGTGCGATAGCCGCCGAGGTTGGTATCGTATTTCAGCGATTGCCAGGGCAGCGGATAATGGTCATCCCCGATGCCGAGAAATCCGCCGAAGCTCAGCACGGCGTAGGAAATCCGGCCGCTCTTCTTGTCGATCATGACGCGTTCGATCGATCCGATCTTGGTATCGTTGGCGCCATAGACGGCCGTGCCGTCGACCTTGTCGCTGCCGATCAGGGAACCCGTTTCTCTTGCTTCCGTAGCCATTGGTGACTCTCCTTGGTTGAAGAACCGCCAACAGGCGGGACATGGAATTGTTCCTGCGAACACCTTGCAAAGCCCCATCGGGAAATGTACGGGCTTGCCGGTTCCGGGAAAACGGGAACACAATGCCGAAGGCCGTTCCCGGTTTGAGAAAGACAACGCGATGAGTCCGCTCGCCACCGCACTGCTTTGTGTCGGAGCTTTCGTGGTCCTTGGCCTGATCGCGAAGATCGTGATCGGAATGTGGATGAAGCGGCAGTAACCGCAGGGAACATGGCGCCTGACAGGAACCTTCCTCGCCGCCGGTGATTGGACTCCCGGAGGAAATTTGTCAGGTGGGTCCGATGCAGGAAAATCGCGTGCGGGACAATCGCGCGGAGGATGAGAGTCGCGTGCAGGGCCGGCGCGGCCCTTTGATCGCCGCGATAGCGGTTGCCGTGTTCGGAGTACTTGCGATGTTGATGGTGGATCACGGTCCGTGGAGCCGCCCTCAGGTGCAGACCGCCGAGGCAGCGACTTACAAGACGACCGGCGAAGCGGCGCGCGCTGTCGGCGCATCGGTAACGCCGACCGCGCCCAAGGCCGCGATCGAACCCGCGGCTCCGGGGCCGAAGGCTCAGCCGAACAATCCGGTCATGCCCTGAGCTCGGTCGTGTCAGCGGATGCTGACGAACCTTCCCCATACCGCGGCAAGACCGGCGCCGGTCAGAACGTAGACCGGATTTTCGCAGAACATGCCGCCATATCGGCATACATCCGAACTGAAGCTGCCGATCTCATGTTGGCCTGCGGCGTAGAACACCGCGGACGCGATAGATAGCACCACAGCCGCAAGATACATCGGGCCCTCCACATCGGGATCAAGGTGCAGGCGGAGAACTGGTTGCGATGCCATCGCCGCGCTGCCCAACGTGTATGCTGCGATTGTTCCCGCAAACTTCTTTGACTTCGGTTGACGCAGGCCGCGCAATTTTCAGACAATTATCGCAAAATTGATCGGACTATTCGCGCACCGCTTCGGCGCGAGCCGGATGCGAGCCCGCGCGTTGCGGCAGTACGAGAAGACAGCCCAGGATGAAGATCGCGAGAATTGCCGAGGCCAGCGGGCGGCTCAAGGCAAGGCCGCCGTCATGAACCGGCTTGTCGAGGAAATCGCCGACGGTCGCGCCGAGCGGTCGGGTAAGAATGAAGGCTGCCCAGAACAGCGTCACGCGCGAGATGCTGGTCCACCAATAGGCGGCGGCGACGATGGTCAATGCGGCGCCGAACACCAGCGCGCCACCTTCATAGCCAAGGCCGGTGGAATCGGCCATCCAGTCGCCCAGCGCGGTGCCGAGGGTTTGCGAGAAGGTGATGGCCGCCCAGTAGAACATTTCCACTTTCGGTGTGTTCACGGTGTCCACCGAAATCGAGCCGCATGACCAATACCAAAGACCGAGCGTGACCAGCAGCAATACCAGCAGCAGCGTGGAGCCGCCGGCATAGCCGATGCCCAGCGACCGGTCGGCGAAATCCGCCATCGTCGTGCCAAAAGTGGTCGAGGCGATGATGGTCGCCCAGTAGAGAAACGGATGAAACTTCTTTGCAATGATCTGCAGGCTGATCAGCAGCACCAGCGCCGCGAGAAATAGCGCGGTCCCGGCCAGATAGCCCCAGTCGAGCGTCATGGTGACGGTATCGCCGCCGGTCTCGCCCAACGTCGTCGCCGCGATCTTGATGGTCCAGAAGATGAGTGTGACCTCGGGGACCTTGTTGAGGGATTCGGGCATTTTGCTGGGCACCTCTCGCTTGCGACGAGAGACAATTCCCTCTCACCGGTTTCGTTCTGCAGTGCTGCAATGGTCGATTTGCGACGAAGGCAGTCGCCATTCGGCAGTCACGAAATGTTGCGATTGCCTTCGCTACCCGAACTGGGCAACCAGCGCCGCCCATAAACGCCAGACCTCCTTGCGGTCCTCGAGGGCCGTCTGGACCACGACCAGCTTCGCGGCCGGATCGACAAGGACGTATTGCCCGAAGGCCCCGATCATCGCGAACTGGCGCCTCGACCCGGGCAGGAGCCAGAGCAGATAGCCGTACCCCGTCGTGGTCTTTCCCGGCAGCAGATGGGCGTCGGAGTCGCGCACCGTGGTCGCGTCGATCATCCATTGCGCCGGAATGAGCTGTTTGCCTTGCCATGCGCCGTCATGGGCGAGCAGGCGGCCGAGCCGTGCGTAATCGCGCAACACGGCGTTGAAGCCGAAATGCGCCACTTCAAAACCTTCCGCATCCAAAAGCCAATTCGCATCGGCCTCGGCGCCGATCGGCTCCCATATCTTTTCGTGCAAATAGTCGGAGGCCGATTTGCGGGTGGCATAATGCAGCACCACGCCGAGCACGTCGGGTTCGATGCTGGCGTAGTAGAAGCGCGTGCCCGGCGGTGCAACCCGCCGATTGAACTGCACGATGCTGTTGACCGTGCCTTTGTTCCCGATCCATGACCCCGCGATCATGTCACTCCACAGCCGATTGAGGTCCCGGCCGCCGTCGCGCTCTTCGCCGAAGTCGACGCCCGAGGACATGTGCAGGAGGTCGCGGATCGGCGTCCTGCCGTATTCGCTTCTCTTGAATCCCGGCACGTACATGTCGGGGGTGTCGTCGACCGACTTGATCGTGCCCTCGGCGATGGCGACGCCGATCAGGATTCCCATGATCGATTTCACCATCGACTGGGAAATCAGCCGATCGCGGTCGGTCCGGCCGTATTGATAATGCTCGAACAGGATCTGTTCGTCCCTCGCAATCAGAAGGCCGGTGACGGGATTGCGCGCCAGATATTCGATCAGGGAGGAGGGGTTGCCTTCGTGGACATAATGAATGTCGGCCGTGGACCGCCTGAATGTCCAGGGCGTTGCGGCACGCGCGATTGGCCGCGTCGGGTAGATCTCGTCGAAATGGCTGAATGCACCGACGCGATATTCCGGGTTGTATGGATTGCCCTCGAGCCGGGCTCGCAGCGATCCCGGGACCGGAAAGCCCTCGGCTGCTCCGTAGCGTTCGGCGTCCGGGCCTGTCGCGGAGAACACTGGCCCGGCACCAGCCGCAGTCGCCGCAGGAACGTCAGTCGGTCCGGCGATACCGGAGCCAGCTCCGGCAGCGCCGTACGCGGCTGCTGCGGCGGCGCCCGCAAGCGCCGCGCGCCGGGTGATCAGTCCGCTCTCACTTGGTCTTCTGGCCATAGTTCAGTAGTCCGCCGACGCTCTTCGGTGGATGCGCGCGCAGGGCTTCCTCGTTCGGTTCGGTGCCCCAGCCGGGTCGGTCCGGCATGATCAAATGGCCGTCCACATATTCCGGCAGATGGGTGAACAGCTCGTGATCCCAGGCCAGCCGGTCGATGTCGGTCTCCATGATCCGCAAATTCGGCACCGCCGCGCTGAAATGGGCGTTCATCATGGTACAGAGGTGACCATAGAAATTATGCGGCGCGACGTTGACCTCGTGCGCCTCGGCGCTTGCCGCGATCTTCATCGATTGCCAGACGCCGTTCCAGGGCGTGTCGATGATCGCGACATCCATCGCCTGCTCGCGGAAATAGGGCAGGAATTCGCGCAGGCTCAAGAGCGTCTCGCAGGACGAAATCGGGTGCGGGCTTTGCCGCCGGATATAGCCGAGCGCCTCCGGATTGAAACTGTCGATCTCGATCCAGAACATGTCGAGGTCGGCAATGGTGCGCAGGATCTTCAGGTAGCCTTCGGTCTTGGCGTTGAAATTGAGATCGAGCAGGATATCGACGTCCGGTCCGGCGCCGTCGCGGATGGCCTCGAGATGCATGCGCAGATCCCGCAGTACCTTGCGCTCGACATTGATCTCGGGCTGGAACGGCGCGCCGAAGCCGGGCCGCCATCCCATCGGCTTGCCTTTGTCGTAGGCGAAGATGTTGGTTTTCAGCGCGGTGAACTTCTTTTCCCGCACCTCGCGGCCGATCGCCTTGACGCCGTCGAGATCGGTGATCTCTGGCTTGTACCAGCTGGGATGGTTGATGCGCCAGGTGGCGCAGTGCGACCAGTAGACCCGGATGCGATCGCGGATCTTGCCGCCGAGCAGTTCGTAGCAGGGCACCCCGAGCAGCTTTGCCTTGGCGTCGAGCAGCGCGTTTTCGATCGCGCCGAGTGCCTGGGCGACAACGCCGCCGGCGGCGGGGCGGGTCGCGGAAAAAAGTTCCGCATAAATGCGCTCGTGCTGAAAGGCGTTCTGTCCGACCACCCGCGTCGAGAGACGCTGGATCGCGGCGCCGACGCCGGGCGAGCCAAAGCCTTCGTCGAACTCGCTCCAGCCGACGATGCCGTCCTCCGTGGTGATCTTGACGAAGTGATAGTTTCTCCAGCCGGCGTCGCAGGCGAGCAAATCGACGCTTCGGATCTTCGAGTTCCTGGTCATGACGTTCCTACTTCTTGTTCTTCACGCCAGTCCGAGAGGGCTGGCCCGATTGCTGCCAGTGATGATTGTTTGCCGGAAATAATGAGGGGGCCGTTATTCTGCCGCCTGCGATGATGGCGGGCGCATGGTGTCGACACCGTCGGCTTCCGTCGCCGAAATCGTGGTGCGTATCATCAGCCGCGCTTCGTGCGCCGGCCACGGCCGTCCGCGGTGCATGGTCGCGCGGTTGTCCCACATCACGACGTCGCCTTTGCGCCACTTGTGCTGGTAGCTCGTGCCCGGCGCGGTCGCGCGCGCCATCAGTTCGTCGATCAGCTGTTTCCCCGCCGCCATCTCCATGCCCTCCACCGCGTAGGCGTGCGAGGCGAGATAGATCGCGCCGCGGCCGTTGACCGGATTTTTCCACACCATGCGCCAGCATTGCGGCGGCAGCGCCGCGCGCTCCTCAGGGCTCGCGAGGTCAGGCGCGATCTGGCCGCGCGAATGCGCGTAGTCATGCCAGGCAAAGGAATTCTGCAACCTGTCGCGCAGGTCCGGATCGAGCCGCTCGAAGGCGAGGCGGGTCGAGACATATTCGGTCTCGCCCCCGTTCGCCGGGATAATTCGCGCCGACAGGATCGATGTCAGCGCCGGCACGCGCTTGAAGGAGGAATCGGTGTGCCAGAGCTGGTTGGCCTTGTTGCGCAGCGAAAGCCGGTGATCCGGCGGCACCACTTTTCCGTCGGGGCCGATGGTCGAGAGGATCACGAAATGCGAGCCCGTGCCCTGCGAGCCGACCTTGGTCACCTCCGGCGGCCCGAAGCGGCGCGAAAAGGCGAGCTGCACCTCGTCGGTCACCTCCTGGTCGCGAAACACCAGGACGGAATGCTCCTCGAAGGCCGCGCGCACCGCCGCATAGGCGGCATCGTCGGAGGCAACATCGGCAAGCGTGACACCGCGCAATTCCGCGCCGAATCCTGCACCCAACGGCACGATGTCCATCGGCGAACCCTCCCTGTTCTTGTTGGCCGACGTTATGGCAAACAGGCAGGGGCGGCAACGCGTTGGCGGATGACCTTTGCCCTGATCGTAAGCGAGATCGGCGGACGTCCAGGCCTTGCGTGCTTCGTCCGGTCGCGTCCTTTAGCGCAGCCGCTGCCCGGAGCCGCCCCCGGCCGCGCCGATCACGGGCGATTTGGATCAGCGGGGCCGACCAGGGGAAACCGCCCGCGTGCCCGCCACGCATAACCGGCTTTCTTCCGGCAGGGGCCGTAGTCCTACGGGCCGCAGAATTAATCCCCCTTTAGGAAAAATCGAAGTAGCCGAAGAGGCGGCCGACAAGGGCTGGGCCAGGCTCCTTCCGGCTGCGGTGTGGCCACGATTGTTTCGCGGGATTGGCTCAAAAAGGGGCCAAGCTTTGACGTTTTTGGCCACATTCGAAAACGACCATCACGGCATGAAAACGTTGGCCGTAATTTCGATTCTGGCGCTGCTTACGATTTCCGGGGCGGCTTTCACAGACCAGAATCTGACCAGCGATCAGCAGACTGCGCAAAGGGCGAATTAAATTCAGCCATTTGCAGCCGGCCAGTCGGGGGACATGGGCGATGCTTTCAGTAGATCAATTCCTGAGATTGATAAGCGTGCCCGCCGTGGTTGCGGCGTTCCTGATTGCATCGCAGATTTCGGGAGGGGTGATGACGCCCAGCGTCCCGATAGCGCTGGCGAGCGAATAGCCTCAACTCATCGACAGACTGACTTTGCGTACGGCGGGCGAGTGCGTCGGGGAACGGCTGCCGCGCTGTCGGTGGTCGCTAGAAGGCAAATTGGCCGGGCTCCACGCCCGCCGAGCCCACCATATTAATGTATGGCTGCATCGATGTATGGCTGCCTGAGCGGACGCTTGCAGCCTTCGGCTGAAGAGCGCGCCCAAGATTGCTGCAGCGCCGTGATGGTTTCTCGGAGCAGATGACACCCGCCGCCCTAGTCAAGCGCGGAGAATACAGTCGCAGTCCCGTGGATTAGGAAACCGGGCGCTGCGCGCGACGGTCTGTCGCAGCATCCTGGAAAGTCTTCCCTGAAGGATTGCATCTCCCGAGGCACCCGAGCGTGTGGCATGGGGGCAGAGGCCGCGCCGTCGCTAGCCCTTCTGGGCGGCCCGCTGCTTCCTCAGCGCCTTTCGGCGCGTGATCCGGGCCCATGCCGCGCGAACGGCCTCGGCCCGGGTGGGCCGCTCCTTCTGTTCGGCCGGTGCCCGCTGCCGCGTTTCGCCGTTGATCTCTTTCTTTTGGGTCCTGGCGCCGGGCATCAACGGCAGCATTTGCGTGGCCGCTATCGGGCCGTGCGCCGAGGGCTGCATTCTCATCGGCCCGGCGCAGTCGAGAACTGGCGGCTTTTTGGGCATGATCCTCAACGCGCGAGCGTCGTTTTGGTTCGCGGGCGGCTGTTGGGGAGCCTTTTGGACGGTATCGACAGGCCACGCCTCGCCGGGTAGGGTCCCGCCCAAAGACGACAAGGGGAGAACTCCTTTGCGGGGGAAAGTTACATTGAAACGCGACTATTATGCCGGGGGGCTGATGATGCTGCTCGGTGTCGGAGCCGCAATGACCGGCACGGGCTACAAGTTCGGCAGCCTCGCCAGAATGGGTCCCGGCTTCATGCCGGTCGTGCTGGGTGTCGTGCTGGCGTTTCTCGGCCTTTTGATCGCCGGCACCGCGCTGGCCTCATCCGAGCCCGACGACAGCAGGTTTCTGCCGGACAATCCGCAATGGTTCGGCTGGCTCTGTATTATCGGCGGCCCCGTCCTGTTCATCATCCTGGGGCAATTTGGCGGTATGATCCCGGCGGTGTTCGCCTGTGTCTTCGTCTGCGCGCTCGGGGACAACACCGCCACCTATAAGTCCTCGGCGATCCTGGCGGCCGGCATCACCGTGTTCGGTGTCGTGCTGTTCCACTACCTCCTGAGCATTCCGTTCCCCCTGCTGCGGGGGTTCAACCTGTGATCTCAACGGCGATTACCGATCTCTGGTACGGTTTTGGCGTAGCGCTCGAGCCGCACAATCTGATGTATTGCTTTCTCGGCGTGCTGGTCGGCAACCTTGTCGGCGTGCTCCCGGGAATGGGCCCGGTCGCCACCATTTCGATCCTGCTGCCGCTGACCTTCGGGATGCAGCCGGTGCCGGCGATCCTGATGCTGTCGGGCGTCTATTACGGCGCCCAGTACGGCGGGGCGATCTGCTCGATTCTCCTGAATCTGCCATGCCATCCACCGCATGCCGTGACCTGTCTCGACGGATTTCCGCTGACCAAGCAGGGCAAGGGCGGTACCGCGCTCGGCGTAACGGTCATCGCCGCCTTTGTGGGCGCGTCCTTCGGCATCACCGAAATGATTTTCCTGGCGCCGTTCCTGGTCAAGGTGGCGCTCGAATTCGGCCCGGCCGAAGTCTGTTCGCTGATGCTGGTTGGATTGCTGGCGGGCTCGACGCTTGCCAAGGGATCGCCGCTCAAGGGCATCGCGATGACGGTGCTCGGCCTGCTGGTCGGCATCGTCGGGTCCGACATCGAGACCGGACAGCCCCGCTTCACCTTCGGCATTACCGAACTGTTCGACGGCGTCGAGATCATCGCGCTGGCGCTGGGCATGTTCGGCATCGCCGAGTTCATGAACAGCATCAACAACACCGAAGCCGTCGACCTGAGATACGCAAAGGTCGGCATTTCCGACATGTTCCCCTCGAAGGCGGATCTCAAGAAATCCTTCTGGCCGATGATCCGCGGCACCCTTCTCGGCAGTCTCTGTGCGCTGATCCCGGGTACCGGACCGACCATCGCCTCCTTCGTGTCCTACGCCACCGAGAAGAAGATATCGAAGACGCCGGAGCGCTTCGGCCACGGCGCCATCGAGGGCGTGGCATGCCCCGAGGCCTCGACGCATTCCTCGGTGCAGGGCGATTTCATCCCGACCATGAGTCTGGGCATTCCCGGCGACACCGTCATGGCGCTGTTGCTGGGCGCGCTCATCATTCACGGCATCGTTCCCGGTCCCCAGTTGATCACCCAGCACGCCGACATCTTCTGGGGACTGATCGCGAGCTTCTGGATCGGCAACATCCTGCTGGTCATCCTCAACGTGCCGATGATCGGGCTGTGGGTGAAGCTTCTGAGCATTCCCTATCGCTACCTCTATCCCAGCGCGATGTTCTTCGTCTGTATCGGGGTCTATGCCGCCAACAACGACATGTTCCAGGTCGGCGAGACCCTGGTGATCGGAATTGTCGGCTACATCCTGCTGCGGCTCGACTTCCATCCCGCGCCGATTTTGCTGGGCTTCGTGCTGGGGCCACGCTTCGAGGAGAACTTCCGGCGCAGCCTGTTGATTTCGCGCGGCGACCTGATGACGTTCATCGAGCGTCCGATCAGCGCCTTCTTCCTCTTAATTTGCGTCGTGCTGATCGTGGCCCAGATCTATGTCTGGCTGCGCAAGCCGAAGATCGTTGCCGAGGAACAGGCGATCGAGGCGCAGGTGCCGACGTCCTCATATTCGGAACTGGCGTAGAAGCGGCGTTCGTCAACCGCCTCGACAGGGTGAGACTATGTACTGGGTCGGCCGCATGATTACGCTTTCCGTGATAGCCGGATCGGCCGTGCTGACCGCGTTCCTGCTGGCGCATGTCGCGCATTACGACATCGGGCTAACCCGGCCGGAGATCCGCCATTCGGCATTGATCGCCACCGGCATTATTGCGATGCTGCTCGCGGTTTAGTTGGCCTGTTCAGCCGTCCCCGGTATCGCGTGCTTCTGCTTTGCTCTCCTCGGGGGACAGATCGCCTGCGATGACGATTGACCGTCCTACAGCCACCGCAGCGGCTGCCGCCGATTTGTCGCCCTCGGAGCGGCACGGCATTTTTCTCTATCTCGGCATCCTGATCGTCCTGCTGGCCTTCGGCGGTCCGGCCGGAGGGCTGATCGATATTCCCATCAGTTTCTTTCTGAAGAACAGGCTGCACTTGAGCGCGAACGAGGTTGCAACCTTTCGGCTCATCGCCGCGATCCCGCTCTATCTGTCGTTCGTATTCGGATTCATGCGCGATATGTGGAATCCGCTCGGGATGAGGGATCGCGGATTCATGCTGCTGTTTGGCGGCATCACCGGCTTGCTCTATGTGCTGTTCGCATTCACGCCGATGAACTTTGCAACGCTGCTGCTCGCAGTCATCGTGCTGACGGCTTCGTTTCTTTTTGTCTCCAGCGCCCAGAACGGGCTGACGTCGGTGATCGGCCAGCAACATGCGATGACCGGCCAGGTCAGCGCGGTGTGGAACGTCTTCCTGTCGATCCCAACCGTCGGGGCGCTGCTGGTCGGCGGCAGGCTGAGCGGCCTGCTGGAGGAGAAGGATCCCGATCAGGCGCTGCGCATCCTGTTTCTGGTCGGCGCCGCGATCATGATCATGATCGCCGCTTACGCGCTATGGAAGCCGGCTGATGTGTTCGACAATATCCGCGTCGAAAACGGCACGGGCCGGCATCCGGTCGATGATCTGAAACGGCTGGCGCGACACTGGCCGGTCTATCCGGCGATGCTGATCTGGCTGCTGTGGAATTTCGCCCCGGGTTCGACCACGCCGCTGCAATATCACCTCCAGAACACGCTGCATGCCACCGATGCCCAATGGGGCGAGTGGAACGCGATCTTCGCCGCGTCCTTCATTCCGACATTCATCGTCTACGGGCTGCTCTGCCGGAAGCTTCCCTTGAAGACGCTTTTGTTGTGGGGGACTTTTATCGCCGTTCCGCAGATGGTTCCGCTGCTCTTCATCAACACGGTGACGCAGGCTTTGGTCGCGGCGATACCCATCGGCCTGATGGGCGGTCTTGCCACCGGCGCCTTTCTGGATCTGATTATTCGCTCCTGCCCGCGCGGCTTGCAGGGAACCACGCTCATGATGTCCTGGAGTTTTTACTACGTCGTTTCGCGATTTGGCGACGTTCTCGGGACTCAGCTTTACGATCGCTACGGCGGCTTTAGCGTCTGCGTCATCGCGATCACGATCGTCTATGCGCTGATCCTGCCTGCATTGCTGCTGGTGCCGAAACATTTGATCGCCACGGCCGACGGGCAAGCGCCCGAACTGGCGTTTGGCGCGCCAGAGCCCGAAAGCGATGCGGTCAAATAACCGTGCGATCGGCCTGACGGTCGCTTGGTCGGATGCCGGCCGCACCTATCCGATAAGGAACGAGCAGAACAAGGCAATCACCGCCACGGCCATGACCGCTGTGCCGATCCAGCCCAGTATGGTCAGCCGGCGGCTCGCCCTGAACCGCCCCATCAGCCCCGCGTTCGCGACGATCACCATCATCATGGCCATGATCGGGACCGCGACAATGCCGTTGAGCACGGCGCTCCAGACCAGCATATGAATGGCGCTTATTCCGGTGAAGCCAAGCCCGAATCCGATCACGGTCGCGGCGGCGATGATTGTGTAGAATCCGACCGCGTCCGGCGCGCTGGCTTCGAGGGTGGCGCGCCATCCGAAGACTTCGGCCACCCCATAGGCGGCCGAACCGGCCAGCACCGGGATCGCCAGCAGGCCGGTGCCGATGATGCCGAGCGCGAACAACAGAAACGTGAAGTCGCCAGCCAGCGGCCTTAGCGCTTCAGCGGCCTGCGTCGCCGAATTGATTTTGGTGACGCCATGCGCATTCAGGACCGCGGCGGTGGTCAAGATGATGGAAAAGGCGATCACGTTGGAGAAGATCATGCCGACGGTCGTGTCGAGCTTGATGCGGTCGAGCTCGGTCAGTCCGCCACGGGTAAGCTCCCGCAGCGGGCGGCGGCTCTTGCCGTTGTTCATTTCCTCGACTTCCTGCGAGGCCTGCCAGAAGAACAGATAGGGGCTTATCGTGGTCCCCAGCACCGCCACCACCATCAGGAAGTAATCCGCATTGATCGTCGGCCGCGGCCAGATGGCCGCCAGCAGCGCCGTGCTCCACGGTATGTTCACGGTGAGGGCGGTTGCGACATAGGCAAACAGCGTCAATGTCAGGAATTTGAGCACCGGCGAATAGCGGCGATAGGGTACGAAGACCTGCAGCAGGATCGATACGAATGCGAAAATCAGGGCATGTTCGTGGTTGAGGCCGCCGATGACCAGCGAAAGCGATTCTCCCATCGCGGCGATGTCGGCCGCGATATTGAACGTGTTCGCCGCGACCAGCAGAAACACGAGCGCCAGCACCAGCCAGCGCGGCGCCAGCTCCATCACATTGGCGGCGAGCCCCTTGCCGGTCACCCGCCCAATCCGCCCGCTCACCAGCTGAATCGCGATCATGAACGGCGTGGTGAGAAACACCGTCCAGAGCAGGCCGTAGCCGAATTGCGCGCCGGCCTGGGAATAGGTCGCGATGCCCGACGGGTCGTCATCGGCCGCGCCGGTCACCAGTCCCGGACCGAGCAACCGAAGCACCACGCCAACGGGTTTCTTGGGGTCTGAGCGAATAATTTCGGCCATGAAAATCTTTGAAATTCGAGATCAATCGTATCCGTAAGCCCTTCCGTGAACATTCGCGACAGGAAAATGTTCCGGTGGCGGAAGGGCGCCAGCCGGCGATTTCTCGCTGACTGCCTTGCCACGGTGGTGTTAGGTTGGGATCGACGGAACGCCTGCGGTCAGGAGGATGGATGCATCGGCGCAAGTTACTAACGCTCATGGGTGGAGCGGCGATCGGCCGGGCCGCAGCGTGGCCGTTGCCGGCGCGGGCCCAGACGTCGAAGGTCTATCGCATCGGCACCCTCACACCCGGTCTCCCGGTCGTTGCCAAAGGCGGCTCCGGCGCAATTCTGTTCGGTGCGCTGGCGAAGCGTGGCTATGTGTCCGGGCAGAACCTCGTCATCGAGAGTCGCGCCGCGCTCGGCAAGGTCGATCTGGTGCCGCAGATGATGCAGGAGCTGAAGGCCGCCAATGTGGATGTGGTGGTCACCGTCGGCTATCCGGCGGCAGCCGCGGCCAAGGCATCGGGCGTCGCAACCGTGCTGGCAACCGGCTCGGGCGACCCGGTCAAGACCGGACTGGTCGAGAGCCTTGCACGACCTGGCGGAAACGTGACCGGCATCGCCGACGACGCCTCGATGCTGTCCACCAAGCGGCTTTCGCTGCTGACGGCGTTGTCGCCAAAGCTTCGCCGGATCGCGATGCTGTGGAATACGGACGATCTCGGCATGTCGCTGCGCTATCAGGCCTCGGCACAGGCCGCGCAGGGCGCCGGCATCACCGTGCAGCCGCTTGGCGTCCGCGAGCCTGACGATTTCAACGCAGCTTTCGCGGCGATGACCCGCGATCCGCCCGACGCCATCCTGATGGTCTCGGACTCGTTGACGCTGCTCAACCGCAAGCGCGTGATCGACTATGCCGCCGAGCGTCGGCTGCCGGCGATCTACGAGGCGGATGTGATCGTTCGCGACGGGGGCCTGATGTCCTACGGCGCCGAACCACAGGAATCCTTCGAGCGCGCCGCCGCGATGGTCGATCAGATTCTCAAGGGCGCCAGGCCCGCCGATCTGCCGGTCGAGCAGCCGACCCGCTACCGGTTCGTGATCAACCTCAAGACCGCGAAATCCATCGGGCTCGAAATTCCGCCGACCCTGACGGCGCTCGCAGATGAAGTGATCGAGTAGGGCTCCCTCCCGGCCGTCTCGCTGCTTTCGCCTCGACAGGACCCATCGCGCTTGCGCCGCAGGCCATGCTATGCTTGTCGTAAAGCAGGGGGCCAAAATGCCATTTACGATTCTCGCAAGCAATTCGGCCGGGGCTGTCTCGTTCTCCTGCGAGACGGCTTCCGAAGCCGTCGACAAGGTGCTGGAGCTGAAGCAGCAGCGTTCCACGAATATCGCCGTCAAGGACGGCGCCGGGCGCACGATCGACCTCGATGAGCTTTCCTCGCTGTGCGAAGCAAGCGAAGACGAGGGCTAGGGCCGTTGCAAGTTTGATGGCTCGGTAGGCCTATGAGTGTGGTCTCAAGGATCAAGCTGGCAAGGTTCGCATCTGGTGTTGCGCTCGCAGCGCTGGCGTC
Organism: uncultured Alphaproteobacteria bacterium; assembly: GCA_963831585.1. GTDB lineage: Bacteria > Pseudomonadota > Alphaproteobacteria > Rhizobiales > Xanthobacteraceae > Bradyrhizobium. The sequence continues at coordinate 336,848 of CAWHRA010000034.1, forward strand.
GTTGTCCCTGTCCGGCGTTGCCTTCGGCAAGGACATGGACGACGGCGACAATTCATCGGCGAAGGATGCCTCGCCACCAAATATCTATCTTGATCTGCGGACGACCTACGCAACCATTCCCGCCAACACGCTTGCGATCGGTCTCGGCAATGCTTCATTGGCCACGACGTTTCCGGCGCTGGCAACGTTGTCGAACCTCACCTCGCTCCCGTCAGGCCCGCTGCCGGCACTGCCGACGCTTTCCTCGCCGGCAAGCCAGAGCATCGGGGTCGATGTTCCCCTGACGGTGGATCTGAGCGACCGCGTCTCGGTCTATGGCGGCTTCAGCGCCACCACCTCGCGCACCGACATGACCGACTGGTCGAATTTCGTCGTCAGCGCCTGGATGGTCGGAATTCAGGCCGACGTCTATCAGCAGAATGGCGGATCGATCCCGACGATCACGCTGCAATCGACGGTCACGAAGTCGGTGCCGGACGCGCCGCTGGCCACAACTTCCTTGAATACGATCCTCGAATTCGATTACGCGCTGAACGAGGACGAAACCCGCGGGCTGCTCGCCGGCGTCCAGCACACCCGGATCGACGTCGAGACGCCGTTCGTGACAGTCAGTCCCAACATCATCGGCTATGTCGGCGGCTACTATCAGTGGGACAACAACTGGAAGCTCACCGGCCGCTTCGGTGTTCAGTCGTTCGGCGGTGCGCAGCTTCTGAACCGGACGCCGTTCCAGCCCTTCACCCAGCCGGTCGTAAGGCTCGATCTCGACCGGATGGACGACAACGACAATCGGCTGTTCGGCGTCACCGCCGAGATCGCTTGGGTGTCGAAGCCGTCCTACCAGCTGACGATCCGGACGCCGCTTTACGCGGTGCGAAACTAGAATGCTGCCCAGGGATTTGACGCGCCGGGCAAATCACCGGCATGCCTTCATCGTCGCAAGCATTCCAAGAGCCCGCGCCGGGAACCGGCCGCGGGCTTTTTGCTTCCGCCGCCTTGAATCGGAACGCTGGGTGCCGTCGTGCGACCTTCCTGCCGCCGCATTTTTGCGGTGCCTTGCCTCGGGGCACACCTAAGGAACCGTTATGAAAAGATTGCTTATTGCGGCGATGGTCGCTGGATCATTCATTTCATGCGGAGCCCATGCGCAGGAACGCGCCGGAAGTGCCGCCCTGGGCGCGGTGTCCGGCGCGGTGGTGCTGGGACCGGTGGGTGCGGTGGCGGGCGCATTGATCGGATATACGGCCGGCCCTTCGATCGCGCATTCCTGGGGCGTAGGGCGGTCAGCCTCGCGCGCCCGCGCCAGGCGGACGGCGCAAGCGAGCGCCGGCCCCGAGCAGCAAGCCGCCGTCAGGGCGACGCCGCTGCCGGTGGCAAAACCTGCCGAGGCGGTCGCCGCCGGAAAATCCGTGCCGCCAGTGCAGGGGTTTGACTAGAGGTGTCGGGGGCAAGATCGGTGGCTGCTTTAAAAAAGTTTGACACGTCGGGCAAATCACCGGCATATCCCCATCATCGCAAGAGTTGCAAAAGCCCGCGCCGGGAAACTGGCCGCGGGTTTTTTCATTGGGCGGTGATGAGCATTCAGAGGGGCTCCGGTTCGTGGCGCCGGCACGCGGGCCGGTAGGCCGTTTGAGTCCCATCCAAAAAAAGATTTGACACGTCGGGCAAATCACCGGCATTTCTCCATCATCGCAAGAACTGCAAAAGCCCGCGCCGGGAAAACCGGCAGCGGGCTTTTGCTTTTGGATTTCCTGAATCGGACGGCGGCCGCATTTCACGGGCGCACCATCTCCTGAAAAGCAGCGCATTATCGCAAGACGCGCCTCAAAGCGCGCTGCCGTCCGAACTCGTTTTGGAGTAACTGGCGCGCGCGGGGCGCGCCAGTTCGCGGCGTGGACATCGTCCGCGTCCGCAGGCGGCCTCCGTTGCGGGGATAGGGTTCGCGCCCGAAATGGCCGTATGAATACGGCCATGCCGCATATTTGATTCCGATCAAGCGAGGCCGGCATGACCGCATATCTGATATCGCTCGCATTGGCCGGCCTGGTCGCGATCGCGGTGTGGGAGGGAATTTCGTGAGCGCAGAGATCATTCAGTTCATCCGCGGTCCGAAGCGCAATCGCGAGCTGTCCGACTTTCCCACCATTGCCTTCCACTCGGCGGCGCGCCCCGACGATCTCGTGATGGATCATGCGGACACTGCACCTAGTGAATATGTGCACCCTGAGCCGGCGGAATCCGGCGGTGGCTAGGTCGGTGACCGAAATCCGTTCGCTGGCGCGCAGCCATACCAAGACCGCGCTCAACGTGCTGGTCGCCGTGATGCGCAACACCAAGGCGACGCCGCCGGCGCGGATCGCCGCCGCCAACGCCATCCTCGACCGCGGCTGGGGCAAGGCCGCGCAGGCGATCGAGAATGGCGACGAGGGGCCCCTCGAGCTGATCCATCGAATCGAGCTACGAGCCGATTTTCAACACTTGAGGCGTTGGCGCAAGAGCGTCGAACAGGCGCAGAGTTACACCTTCAAGGCTGTCATCACCGTGATCGTCACCGGCTTTGTCGGCGCAGTCTGGCTTGGCGTCAAGGTCATGCTTGGAAGATGATCCGCGCTTGTCTGGTGGCTGCAGCGCTGCTGTGGTCTGTTCCCGGGCACGGTTTTCCCTGTTGGATGGTCCGGCAGGCCGTCGCCCAATATGGCGTGGCGGCCGCGGAATCCTGGGCGAGGGCGAAGGGCATTTCCGAAAAAGAGATCGAGCAAGCCCGGCGGTGCCTCAAGTGATCGATTTCGCGGCGCCCGGCGCGCGGCGCTGCAGCTGTCGAGTGTGATCGGGAGATCGGGGTTTCGGCGCCATTGACGCTCAGTCTCACGGAAATCCTGTTGGGCGCCCGGGCGGAAATTCTCCTTCGCTGCGCTGCGATCGATTGAGCCCCCTTGCGCCTCCGCTCGCCGGCGACGGCACGGAGGTGATATTGCGCTTTGCCCGCAGCCACGCGTCGTGCACCGAAATGAAGCGTTCCAGCAATCCGGGGGCGGCAGGGGGGAGCCGGACCCAAGCTGAACAAAGGCTAAAATGCTGTTCAAGGAATGAGAGTTTGCCCATGTACAGAATACGCGAGGTCGACGGGCATGACGACGAAATCGCCGACACGCTCGCCGATCTTCACCGACTGACCTTCTTCGACGGCGCTCCCATCCCGGAATTCGATCACGGGCATTGGTGGCTCGGCTTTCACGAATCGATCCCCGTCGCCTTTGCCGGAGTCGTGCCGTCGACGCATGCGGTCAACGCGGGATATTTCTGCCGGGTAGGCGTACTGCGAAAACATTGCGGCAATGCCCTTCAGTTGCGGCTGATGCGCGCGCTGGAATTGCGGGCACGGCACAACGGGTGGAGCTGGATCGTGTCGGATACCACAGATAATCTGGCCTCCGCCAACAACTTCATTCGGGCCGGCTATCGGCTGTACCGGCCGCAAGAACCTTGGGCCTGGCCGAACACGCTGTATTGGCGCAAATCCACTAACTGACATGCCGTGGGACGCGATTTGCGCATGCCCCCAAGCAATTGCCTACATTGCCCTTCCGGAAATAGGCCCTAAACTCGGGTCGTGCCATCGGCCGTGGCGCCAATGAGAACCGGAAGGGAAGAGACCAACCATGACTGCCAGACCGCAATTGCCGGACCGCGCCCCACGAACGAAGGGTGCGCCAACCGCGCTCGACGGTCTGCTGGTGGTGGATTTCACCCGCGTCGTTGCCGGTCCGGCCTGCACGCAAACGCTGGCCGATTTTGGCGCCGAAGTCATCAAGATCGAGAACCCGGACGGCGGTGACGATACCCGGCACTATGAACATGCCGATCTCGCCGGCGAGAGTGCCGCCTTCGTCAGCCTGAATCGAAACAAGCGCGGCATCGCGCTTGATCTCACCAAGCCCGAGGGGTGCGACGTCGCGCGTGAGCTGATCGCGCGGGCTGATGTCGTCGTGGAGAACTTCTCCTCCGGCGTGATGAAGAAATACGGCATCGACTATGCATCAGTCGCGCCCAGCAATCCCCGCCTGGTTTATTGCTCGATTTCGGCTTATGGCCGCAAGGGCCCATCTGCATCCCGTCCCGGCTTCGATCCGATCACCCAGGCCGAAAGCGGGTTCATGTCGCTCAACGGCTTTCCAGATGGGCCGCCGGTACGGACCGGACCGCCCGCGGTCGACCTTCTGACGGGCATGTCGGCCTGCAACGCCATTCTGCTGGCGCTGGCCGCCCGCGATCGGCTCGGCCGCGGCCAGCATGTCGAAGTGGCGCTGTTCGACATCGCAGTGGCGATGACGCAATTCTACGGCATGGCCTATTTGATGACCGGCGTGAATCCGAGCCGTCAGGGCAATTCGCCGAACGGGTCTCCCTCCGTCGGTGTCTATGAGGCTTCGGACGCGCCGTTTTACATCGCCTGCGCCAATGACCGGCTGTATCGCCGCCTCGTCATCGAAGTGCTCGGCCGGCCCGACCTCGCCAGCGGTGAATTCGGCGACCGGCGTTCGCGAACGGCCAACAGGGAGAGATTGCGCGCGATCCTCACCGGGATTTTTGCGCAGGATCTTCGCGAAAACTGGGTAACGAAGATGAAGGCGGCCAACATCCCGGTCGGTTATCTTCGGACCGTCGAGGAGGCCTTCAACTCGCCGGAAGTGCGCGAGCGCCATCGTGTCAGTCAGATTCCGCACCCTGCCGCGGGTTCAGTCCCCAACATCGAAGTCGCCGATCAATCTCGGCCTGACGCCGGTCGTCGATCCGGTTGCCGCGCCGTTGCTCGGCGAGCATACAAAAGAAGTTCTGCGCAAGACGCTCGGCTATGACGACGCGCGTATCGCAGCGCTCTCCGAGGCGGGAGTTTTCGGGATGGTGCGGACAACGGCCGACGTGTGAACCTTGCCCATGGCCCGGCCTCGGTAGCACGAACCATATTTATGAGATCGCTTTCCCGCCCGGTGGCCTGATGGCCGCCGGGCTTTTTTCGTTTTTGGATGCTGTTCAGGCCGGCCGCTTGGACTGAAACAGCGGGTCGGGACCATAGGTGTTTGGTCCCGCGGTGCCGCGGAGACAGCCAACCTCGATGAATCCCCAGATTGTCAGCGCGAAAGCCGCCAGCGCCAGCACGTAATGCAGCACCGTGCCTGCGGCCCCGCCAAACCAGGCGGCCTCCGCGAATTGACCGAGCACGCCCGGTACCAGATAAAACACCAGGAGCCACCACGCGCTCTTGCCGCGATCGTGCAGTCGCTTGGTGGTGAAGGAGAACCCCCACAGCAGCCACGGGATCAGGACGACGACGATCATCACGACAAAGAGCGGCGCAGCGATGCCTGCGGCCGTGAACAGGATGACGGCAGTCATCAAGCCCCCGCCGATGTAGATGAGCACCGAGTGCCAATACCTTGCCCGGCCGATGCGCCCGCTGGCGCCGAACAAAAATTCGAACAGCTCTTCCATGGTGCCTCTGCCATGCCGACGCACCGGCGGACCCGGCACACGGCCATATGTCGCCGCGGGGTCGATCGCGGTTCAACTCGGCCAGTCCTCCCCGGATGCCGGAATTGAGAGTGGTGGCGATGGCAACTTTGGTACGGTTTCAATTCGCTCGGTAGTCTGATGTAATCACTCAAAATTGCCGAGGGGGAGAGAAACAGTGGATCGCCGAAGTTTCATGGCCGGCTGCGCCGGTCTGTCGTTGGCCGTGATCGCGAAGGATGCGATCGGTGAGTCCGGCCCGCTGACCAAGATGATCTTTCCGTTCTCTGCCGGCGGCGGCGGAGACACGCTCTGCCGGCTGGTGGCGCAATATGCGGGCCAGCTGCTCGACCGGACGATGATCGTCGAAAACCGCACCGGCGGCGACGGACTGATCGGAATCAAATGGGTCAAGAACGCGAACCCCGACGGTGCCACCATCCTCGTGACCACAGGTCCTACGATGTATCTGTTGCCAATGGTGGAATCCGAGCCAAGCTTCAACCTGAGCAAGGATTTCGTGCCGGTTTCGTTGCTGGCGCGCTTCGAATTCGGCCTGGTCGTTGGGCCGGCGGTCGAGGCAAAGGATTTCAAGGGATTTGTGGCCTGGCTCAAGGCCAATCCCGGCAAGGCAACATTTGGCGTGCCGAGCAATGGGACCATTCCGCATTTCACCGGCTCCAAACTCGAACAAGTGCTGGGCGTTCCGCTGACGCGTGTGGCCTATCGCGGCAGCGCGCCCGCGATTACCGACTTGATCGGTGGCCATCTGCCGTTCGCGATCGTCACCATTGCCGACGCGATGCCGCAACATAAGGCTGGCACCATCAAGATTCTGGCGGTGAGCAGCGCGGAGCGCTCGCCGTTTCTGCCCGATGTGCCGACCCTCAAGGAGAGCGGCGTCGACCTCGTCGCTGATGGCTGGTACGGAATGTGGCTGCCGGCCGGCAGCCCGCAGGAGTTTGCCAGGCAACTCAGCGCAGCCGCAGCGACATCGCTCGCCAAGCCCGAGGTGCGCGAGAAGCTGCTGGCGATTGGCCTGCTTCCGGTTGGAAGCACGCCCGAGGGTCTGAGCAAGGAACTCGCGGACGACATCGCCCTTTGGCAACCGATCGTCAAGGCAACCGGCTACAAGATCACTTACTGATTTCCGCGGCACCGATCTTCTTCCTGATCGCGGAGAGCTCAGCCTCATCCCAGATCCCGATCAGGATTCCGCCTTTGACCTGGAGCTGCTTCTCCGCATAGGCGGCGATCTTCTCGGTACTGGTGGTGATATGGCCTTTGGGATGCAGCGCCCACTCGAACAGGGCCGATTGCAGCCGGGCGATGATATCGGAACAGGAGGGGTCTTCGCCGCGATCCGTCAATTCCCTGGGGTCTTCGGCGAGGTCGTAGAGCATCGGCCGGAAGCCGGAGGCGTGAATGTATTTCCAGCGCCCGTCGAACACCATGAACAGCCGGCATTGCCCGATCGGCTGGTTGAGCTTGAGCCGCACGTCCTGCATGCAATAGTCGTATTCCGAGAAAACCACCTTGCGCCAGTCCGGCGGCGTTTCGCCGCGAACCAGCGGCATCAGCGAGCGGCCCTCGAGAACATGATCCGGCGGCTTGCCGCCGAAATAATCGATGAAGGTCGGCGCCAGATCGATCGCCTCGACCAGCGCATCGCTGACGGTGCCCCTCGTGCGATCGGCGGCAGTCGGTTGGATCGACCACGATCAGCGGGATCTTGGCGGAGGGATCGTGGAACAGATCCTTCTCGCCCATCCAGTGATCGCCGAGATAGTCGCCGTGATCGGAGGTGAAGACGATCATGGTGCTATCGAGCAGGCCGCGCGACCTCCATGAACTGCATCAGCACGCCCATCTGGTCGTCGATCTGCTTGATCAGGCCCATGTAGGTCGGGATGACTTTTTCCCGCGCCTCGTCGCGGGCCATGTTGCGCGAGTAGCGCATGTCCATATAGGCGGCGAAAACCGGATGCGCGCTCTGTTTTTCCTGCTCGGAACGCACCGCCGGCAGCACGTCGCCGGGGCCGTACATGCTGGCATAGGGTTCGGGCGCGATATAGGGCCAGTGCGGCTTGATGTAGGACAGATGCAGACACCACGGCCGCCCGTCTGTTTCCGCCTCCGTGATGAAGTCCATGGCCCGACGCGTCATATAGGGCGTTTCGGAATCCTCTTCGGCAACGCGGGCTGCCTTGTCGGCGTGCACCAGCAGCCAGCCGTTCTGCACTGTGCCGTCATCGGCCGCGCCGGAATTGGCCCAATGCTCCCACGGGTTGGGGGCGTCATATCCACGTTCACGCAGGTAAGCATCGTATTTCGGGCGTGGCCGGCCGGAGGGATGCAGGCCGTCATCGCGCTCATAGGGCTCGAAGCCGCATTCGCTGACATGTACGCCGATGATCGAATCCGGCGCGATTCCGAGCATTTTCAGGCCTTCGAGGTCCGGCGTCATATGGGTCTTGCCGACCAGCACATTGCGCACCCCGATCTTCCTGAGATGATCGCCCAGCGTCGGCTCGCCCACGCGCAGCGGCCAGCCATTCCAGTGTGACCCGTGCGAGCGCATGTAGCGGCCGGTATAGAACGACATCCGCGACGGGCCGCAGATCGGCGACTGCACGTAGGCGTTCGAAAAACGCACCCCCCGCCGGGCCATGGCGTCGATATTGGGCGTCTTCAGGGTGGGGTGCCCTGTGCAACCCAAATAGTCGAAGCGAAGCTGATCGCACATGATCCAGAGGACGTTCTTGGGTCGGGACATGTCTTGCTCGTGATTTCGGGGGTTCGATGGTGCGATATTGCATCGCAAATGACAATTGGCGTGGCGAGGTCCCCGTCTAGCTGCCATTCGGCCGGGCCTCTAGCCGGATGGCGGTCGGCTGTGCTTTGATGCCGGGGAGGCTGAGGCCTGAACATAAACCGTGCAAAACGCGGTGAGCGGCCTTGGCCGCCGGCCAAAGAAGCCAAAGGGAGGACAGGCGTTTGCAAAAGCCCGGCCGTACGCTGCTGGCCAAGATCTGGGACCAGCATGTCATCGCGAAAATGAGCGATGATACCGATCTGCTCCACGTCGATCGCCATTTGCTGCATGATCTCGGCGGCTCTCGCGGATTGCTCGATCTCAGGAGCCGCAACCTTTCGGTTCACAATCCGGAACTGACGTTTGCGACGCCGGACCATGCCATTTCGACGGCGCGCGGGCGGGCCGGCACCATCAAGATCGGGCAGGAGCTGCTGACGGCCTTGCGGGCCGAAACAACCGCCAGCGGCATCGCGATGTTCGACATCGACGAGCCCGGCCAGGGTATCGTTCATGTCATCGGGCCCGAACTGGGCCTCAGCCTTCCGGGCTGCCTGATCGTCTGCGGCGACAGCCACACCTGCACACATGGCGGTCTGGGCGCGCTGGCCTTCGGTATCGGATCGAGCGAGCTGACGCATGTGCTGGCGACCCAGGCGATCATCCAGCGCCGGCCCAAGACCATGCGGGTGAGGTTCGAAGGCCGGCTGCCGACCGGCGTGACCGCCAAGGACCTCATCCTGGCGCTGATCGGCCATGTCGGCGCGGCTGGCGGTACCGGCTATGCCGTCGAATATGCCGGCAGTGCGATCCGGGACATGCCGGTCGAAGGGCGTCTGACCATCTGCAATCTTTCGATCGAACTCGGCGCCAAGATGGGGCTGATCGCGCCCGACGAGAAGACCTACGAATATATCCGCGGGCGCGCCTATGCGCCGAAAGGCGAGATGTGGGAGCGGGCGGTCGCGGCGTGGCGCGAGCTTCCGAGCGACCCCGACGCGGTGTTCGACAAGGAGGTCGTCATCGACGTCGAGAAGACTCATTCCGCAGGTGACATGGGGCATCAGTCCGGAACACGTCATCGGCGTCGACGGTCGTGTCCCCGATCCCCAGGAGATTGCCGATCCGGCGCGGCGCGCCGCGGTCGAGACCGCGCTCGACTATATGGGCCTGAAGGGCGGGGCCCCGATCGCCGGCACGCCGGTCGATTGGGTCTTCATCGGATCATGCACCAACAGCCGGTTGAGCGATCTGCGCGCCGCGGCGGCGATCGCGCGCGGCCGCAAGGTTGCGCCCGGCGTGCGCGCCTGGGTGGTGCCCGGTTCGGAGACGGTGAAGCGGGACGCCGTGGCCGAAGGGCTCGACAAGCTGTTCACCGACGCCGGCTTCGAATGGCGGGAGCCCGGATGCTCGATGTGCCTTGCCGCCAATGGCGAAACGGTGGCGCCCGGCCAGCGCTCGGTCTCGACCTCCAACCGCAATTTCATCGGCCGTCAGGGACCGCGGGCGCGGACCCATCTGGCGAGCCCAGCGATGGCGGCGGCAGCCGCGATCTCCGGCGCCATCGCCGATGTGCGGACCATGGAGCGCTAGCATGCCGAAACCCTTCACCAATTTGACGGCGATTGCCGCGCCGATCCTGCGCAGCAACATCGACACCGACGTCATCATCCGCATCGAGCGTCTGGTTGGAAATTCCATTCGCGGCACCCTCGGCAAATGGGCATTCGGTTCGCTGCGCTATCTGGCGGATGGTTCGGAGAACCCGGAATTCATCCTGAACCGCGAGCCCTACCGGCAGGCGGAAATCCTCGTTACCGGCCCCAACTTCGGTTGCGGCTCTTCCCGCGAGGGAGCGGTGTGGTCGCTGCAGGAAATGGGCATCCGCGCCATCATCGGCTCGGGCTTCGGCGACATCTTCTTCGCCAACTGCTTTCAGAACGGCATCCTCCCCATCGTGGTCGACAAGGAGGTCGTCGATGGCCTTGCCGCGGAGGTCGAGCACTCCCAGGGAGCGGGGCGTATCAATGTCGATCTCGAGGCGCAGACGATCACGTCGCCCTCGGGCAAGCAGATCCGTTTCGAGATCGATCCGCGCCGGCGCGCCGGGCTGCTCGGAGGTCTCGATGAAGTTGCGCTGACACTGCAACGCGACAACGAAATCCGCGCCTTTCAGGCGGCTGATCGCACCGAGCGGCCGTGGATCCATTTCGCAGGGAAATCGGCATGAACAATCTGTCCAACATGATCAAGGTCGCGGTGGTCGGCGGCGAGGGGATCGGCCCGGAAGTCACCGCGCAGTCGCATCGCGTGCTGAACTGGTTCGCCACCAGGCGAAACGTACCGATGGTGCTGCGCGAGGCGCAGTACGGCCTCATTCCCTATCTTGCGACCGGCAAGGTGCTGCCGCCGGACACCGCCGAGGCGATGGACGAAGCCGACGCCATTCTGTGGGGGGCGACCGGCGGCCCGGAAACCAAGGAGGTCCCGGCCGCGGCGCGCAAGGCGGGGAGCCTGCTGTCGCTGCGCAGCAAATACGATCTCTACGCCAACCTCCGGCCGATCGTCGCCAATCCGGCCCTGGCCGATTCGGCGCCGCTCAAGGCCGAGGTGCTGCGGGATGTCGACTTCGTCATCATCCGCGAGCTCACCAGCGGCATCTATTTCGGCGAACCGCGCGGCATCGAGACACTCGCCGACGGTCAGCGCCGCGGCTTCAACACCGAGCAATACACCACCAGTCAGGTCCGCCGCGTGGCGCGCGCGGCGTTCGAACTGGCGCGGACGCGCAAGGGCAGGGTCTGTTCGGTCGACAAGGCCAATGTGCTCGAGACCAGCGTGCTGTGGCGCGAGGAAGTCATTGCGCTCCACGCCGCGGAATTTCCCGATGTCGAACTCAGCCATATGTATGTCGACAACGCCGCCATGCAGATCGTCCGGCAGCCCTCGCAGTTCGACGTGATGGTAACCGGCAATATCTTCGGCGATATCCTGTCCGATTGCGCGGCGATGGCGTCGGGCTCGCTCGGCATGCTGCCGTCGGCCTCGCTCGGACCGGTCGACAAGTTCGGCCGGCGCAAGGCGCTTTACGAGCCGGTCCACGGCAGCGCACCCGACATCGCGGGCAAGGGCATTGCCAACCCGCTCGGCTCGATATTGAGCGTCGCGATGATGTTGCGCCTGACGCTCAACCGGCCGGACGATGCGGATCTGCTCGAGAAGGCCGTTGGCGCCGCCCTCGCAGCCGGCGCGCGCACGGCCGATATCGCCGAATCCGGCGCCACCAGACTTTCGACCGAACAAATGGGCGATGCGGTGCTGAACGCCCTGGAACAGGTCGCTAGCAAGGAGAGGGAGCACGTGTGATGACGAGGCATTTCACCAGACGTTCAGCGCTGACGATTATCGCCGCCGGCGGGGCCTCGATGGCCGCGGGCCGGGCTTTCGCCGAAGACAAGACCGGCCGCGTGATCTATCCAGTCGCGGTACCCGTCTATCAGACCCAGTTCGTGGCCGACCGCATTGGATATTTCAAGGAGGCCGGCCTCGACTGCAAGCTGATCCAGGGCGGCAGCGGCGTCAAAACCCGCGAGATTATCGCCTCGTCGCAAGGCGACATCGGCATCGGCGACATCACCCATCCGATGCAGCTCAGCAACCACGGCCGCGCGGGGCGCGTCCTGATGCCGGTCGACACGCGCAGCAGCTCGGTGATGTTCATCATCCGCAAGGATCTCTGGGATCAGGGCATCACGACGCTGGAAGCGCTGGCCGCCTGGAAACGGCCGGACGGACGCAAGCCGATCGTCTCGGTGTCGTCACTCGGCGGCACCAACCACGTCTGGGCCACCTACTACATGGAAACGATGGGGCTCGACGACAAGGTCACCTGGATCGGCACCGGCAATGTCGACACCATGCTGGGGTCGTTGAAGACCAAGCAGGTCGACGTTCTCGTGAGCTCACTGTCGTTGTTGAACGATTCGAAGGACCAGGGCTGGGGCACGCTGTTGTTCGACGGCACGGACGAGGCGATCTGGAACAAATATATCGGCGGCAAAGTCCCCGTCACCGCGCACTTCACGCTGCAAGCGACCATAGATAAGGATCCGCCCAAGATGCAGGCCTTCGTCACGGCCTTGTGGCGGGCCACGCAGTGGATCAAGGCGCATTCGCCCGAGGAAATCTACGAGACGATCGAGCCTTATGTCGGCAGCACATCGCGAAGCGCCAACATCATCGAGATCACCACGCTGAAGAAGGTGACGGATTACGATGCCAGCATCGACGCGGCGGGTTGGGAGCGCGGCGCAAAAGTCTGGTTCCGGGAGATGACCGGCATCAAGCCGCTCACCATTGCCGATCTGGTCAGTCCCACCTTCATAGAGGCGGCGCGAAAGGCGTATCCGGCTTGAAACCTGCAAACGCGCTTGCGACACCGCTCGATCGGTCGCCGGATCAAAAGCGCATCGATGTCCGCGGGCTGAGCAAGTCATTTCAGCTCGCGGGAACAGCGATCGAGGCGGTGCGCGACGTCTCCTTCAGCGTCGGGCGCGGCGAATTCGTCGCCTTGCTGGGGCCGTCCGGCTCCGGCAAGAGCACCATCCTCAACATGATCGCGACCTTGATAAAGCCTTCCGGCGGCCAGATCCTGATCGACGGCAGGCCGGTCGCCGCCGGCAAGGCGACGTCCGGCGTCGGCTATGTATTCCAGCGTGACACGCTGTTTCCCTGGCGCACCGTCGGCGACAACATCGGTTACGGCCTGCAACTGGCCGGCGTTCCCGATGCGGAGCGGAAAGACCGGATCGCAGCCTGCGTGGCGCAGGCAGGCCTGAGGGGTTTCGAGCATGCTTACCCTTCGGCACTGTCGGGTGGCATGCGCCAGCGCGCGGCGCTGATGCGGACGCTGGTCGTCGAGCCGCAGATACTGCTGATGGACGAGCCGTTCGGCGCCCTCGACACCCACACCAAGATCGATATGCACGAGGTACTGCTTCGGATCTGGGAGCGCGAGCAGCAAACGGTATTGTTCGTGACACATGACCTAGGCGAGGCGCTGACGCTGGCCGATCGCATCATCCTGTTTTCGGCGCGTCCCGGCCGGATCAAGGACATGTTCGAGGTGGATTTCGAGCGGCCGCGCGATGCGGTGAAGGTGCGGGAGACGCCCCGCTACGCCGAATTGTTCCAGAAGATCTGGCACTCGCTCGGCGAGGAATTCGTCAAGGGGCGCCATTCATGAGGATGCACCGGTCCGGCAATACCTGGGTTTGGCAGCTGCTGATCTGCGCCGCCGTGCTTTCCATCTGGCAATGGGGCTATGATTTGCACGCCAGCATGCCGTGGCTGGTGCCCGATCTGCTCGATCCCTATTTCGTTTCAAAACCCTCCGAGATTTTCCAGCAATTTCTTGTCCTGAGCTGTCTCAAGTCCAAGATGGGCGTCTTCAACGGCTGGTTCAACGGCGATTTCGCCAGGTGCATGACGCGCAACGAGAACAATTTATGGATTGCGACCGCGGTCACGCTGAAAAACACCTTCTTCGGCTTCCTGGTCGGCGTATCCAGCGGGTTTGTGGCCGGGCTCATTCTGGGCCGTTCCGACCGGCTCAGCGCCATCTTTCAGCCCTTCATCACCGCGGTGAATTCGATCCCCCGGATCGCGCTGGCGCCGATCATCGTGCTGGCGTTCGGGATCGGCGACATGTCGAAGATCGTTACCTCATGGATCGTCGTCGTCTTCTTGGTGTTCTTCAATACCTTCGAAGGTGCGCGTTCGATCGACGAGGGCTTTGTCAATGTTGCCCGGCTGCTCGGCGCCAGCGAGTGGCAGATCACCCGCACGGTAGTGATCCCCTCGACCATGGCTTGGGTGTTTGCTTCACTTTCGCCCGCGATTTCCTTTGCGCTGATCGGCGTCATCGTCGGCGAATTCATCGGCGCGGAACGGGGCATCGGCCGCCTGATCATCGAGTCCGAGGCGCGGGCGGAGGCCTCGGGCATGATGGTCGCGGTGATCGTACTGATGCTGGTCGGTGTGGCACTGTCGGCCATCATATGGCGATTGCAGGCCTATCTGTTGCGCTGGCAGCAGCACAATATGGTGGAGTAGACTGAAGCGGGGTGCCAGCCAGGGAGAGGTCTTCCGATGAGCATGAAAATCTACGGATTTTGGCGGTCGATTGCGTCGTTTCGGGTCCGGGTTGCCTTGCGGCTGAAGGGTCTGGCATTCGAGGAAACTCCGGTCGACATCCTTTCCGGCGAGCAGTTCAAACCAGGGTATGAGGCTGTCAACGCCGAGCGCGTGGTGCCGACCTTCATTCACGACGGCCATTCCATCTTCCAGTCGCTGGCGATCATGGAATATCTCGACGATATTCAGCCGGAACCGCGACTGATACCGCAAGACGCCAGGGAGCGCGCCTATGCGCGCTCCCTGGCGTTGATGACGGTCGCCGATGCGCATCCGCTAGTGACGCCGCGTGTCCGCAATCATCTCGCCGCGACGTTTGGCGCCGATGCCAAAGCGATCGAGGACTGGGGCATGCATTGGACAACCGAGGGACTTGCGACCTATGAGCGACTGCTCGCCCGCCGCGCGCCTGCGCCTTTTGCCCTGGGGGCCGAACCGGGCCTTGCGGATATCTGCATCGCAGGCCATGTCGTAACCGCGCAATATCTCAAACTGGAGCTGAGCGCCTTTCCGGTGGTAGCGCGCCTCGCGGACCGCTGCTTTGCGATACCGGCCTTTGCAACATCCCATCCGTACGAACAACCGGGATACAAGACTTCAGGTGCACGCCATTAAAGCGACGACGCCCTAGACATCGAGGCCCAGCACCCGCGCGGCATTGCCGCCGGCGATCTGGGCCAGCGTCACCTCGTCCATGCCCTGCACCCCTGCAATATGCCCGACCGGGTTATATTCGCCCATGTCGAAGGGATAGTCGGTGCCCATCACGATACGGTCGGGGCCGAACACATCGATCAGGTAGGCCAGCTGGTGATAGGAGAACACCACGGTGTCGAGATAGACTTGACGCAGATAGGTCGTCGGCGGCAACGGCAGGTCGGCGTGGCAATCCTGGCGCGCGCCCCAGGCGTGATCGATCCGCCCGGAATAGCCCGGCAGATAGCCGCCGCCATGCACGGCCATCAACTTCAAATCAGGGAAGCGGGCCAGCGTTCCCGAGAAAATCAGATTGTGAAGCGCGAGTGTCGTATCGAGGGGATTGCCGAGCACGTTGTTGAAATAGAAATGGGTAAGCCGCTCCCCATGGGTGAATCCGTTCGGATGCATCATGATGAACGCCCCGAGCTGCTCGGCTTTGGCGAAGAAGGGACGAAATTTCGGGTCGGACAATTCCTGTCCGTCGACGTTGGTCAGGATCTCGACGCCCTTCAGCTTCAAATCCTTCATGATGTAGTCGAGCTCGCGAACCGCAACCTCCGGCTCCTGCAAAGTGACCACGCCGAGGCCGACGAAACGGTCGGGCTTGCGCGCGCAATATTCCACCACGCCGTCATTGGCGAGACGGTGGGCGGCTTCCGCGATTTTCGGATCGATTGAATAGTAACATTGCCCCGGCGCCGGCGCCACGACCTGGATGTCGATGCCCATCTTGTCGAGATCGAACAGGCGGCGGTCGATCGTGGTCATGACCTCGCTGACATCCTTCTCCTGCTGCGCGTTGATTTCCTTGGTCGCGGCATCGGCGAAATAGGCCAGCGGGATCCGGCTGACATCGACATGCGGTTGCGCCAGCTTCGCGGCCTGGGGCACCACGATGTGGGCGTGAATGTCGATCGTGGCGGAAGACGGTCGCCGGGCAAGGCCGTCGGCGTCGTTGATACGTGCGGCGGTGCGGCCATAGCGGTTCTTGCGATCGATCATTTGAATGGCTCTGCGGTTGATGAATTTACGGCGTGTAAGGATTGACGGAACTATGATTTGGCCTTGCGCTGGGTCCAGCGGGTCGACACGGCCGTTGCATCGGCGTCGCCGAGGCCCGCAGCTTCGGCTTCCTCGTAGCAGGCGAGCGCGCTGGCCGTGACCGGCATCTCGGCATGAAGGGATGCGCCGAATTGGACCGCGTAGTCGAGATCCTTTTTCGCCGCGTTGAGGCCGAACGCGGTCTCGCCCAGTGGCGCGCCGGCCAGCACCTTGGCGATAACAGGGCCGCGGCCTTTCATGGCGGTCGGGGCGCCCGACGTGTCAGTCAGGATATCGATCAGTCGGTCGGCCGGAAGGTTGAGCGGCTTGCAGATCGTCAAGGCCTCGCCCAGCGCCTGCCAGTACACCAACAGCGGCAGATTGACCGCGAGCTTCATCATCGAGCCCGTGCCGATATCGCCGACATGTTCGACGCGGCGGCACATTTGCTCCATGATCGGCATTGCCCGGGCCACATCGGCCTTCGACCCGCCAACGAGGCCGAGCAGCTTGCCTTCCTTCGCGGGAGCCGTGCTTCCACCGACCGGACATTCGACGAATGCCGCACCCTGTTGCAGCGCTTTGGCGCCGTGCGCTTTCATGGTCTCGGGCCGGATCGTGCTCATATCGATCACGAGCTTGCCGGCGAGCTTGCCCTTCAGGATGCCGTTCGGCGAGGCGTAGACCGCTTCGGTCGCCGCATCGTTCAGCAACATCACGATGGTGACCTCGTTGCCCTCGACGAGTTCCGCGGGAGAGACGCGAACAGCTTTGCGCCGGCATCGACAAGGGGCTTTGTCTTCGCCGCGTTCCGGTTCCATACCCCGACTTCGTGCCCGACCGACATCAATCGCTGCGCGATCGCCGATCCCATTCGTCCAGTTCCGCATACGCCGATCTTCATTTTATGACCTCATCTCAGGATGGATGGTTGGGTTCGTGAGCATGAAACACGCCGAGAGTTTGCGCGATCAATTCTTCGTTGTTCAGGAGGTCGGCGGCCGGCCCGGCGAACGCGCAGCGCCCGGTGTTGAGGATCACCGCCTGATCCGCAACCTCGAGCGCCAGTTGGAGGTTCTGTTCGACCAGGACGATGGATTGCCCTTCCTCCTTCAGCCGCCGGATGGTGCGGCCGACTTCCGCGACGATCAGCGGCGCCAGGCCTTCCGACGGCTCGTCGAGCAGAAGCACCCGCGGATTGCCCATCAGCGCCCGCCCGATAGCCAGCATCTGTAGTTCGCCGCCGGAGAGCGTACCTGCAATTTGGGCATGACGCTCGCGCAGCCGCGGAAACATAGTGTAGATCCGCTCGACATTCCACGGCTTGTCCGTGGTGCCCTCGCGCTGCTGCGCCACCACCAGGTTTTCCCGAACGGTCAGCGACGGAAAGATGCGACGCCCTTGCGGCACCAGGCCGATGCCGAGGTGCGAGATGCGTTCGGGGCCGAGCCCTCCGATCGGCTCGCCCGAACAGCCTGATCTCTCCGTCCCGTGGCCTCAGAAAGCCGATGATGGTCGAGATGCAGGTGGTCTTTCCCGCACCGTTGCGTCCCAACAACGCCAGCACGCCGCCCGGAGCCAGCGAAAAGCTCACGCCGTGCAGGATATGGCTGTCGCCATAAAATGCATTCACGTTGCTCAGGCTGAGTGCGTCAGGCGCCAAGATACACCTCGCGCGTTCGCTCGTCCGCGATCACGGCATCACGTTCGCCATCGACGATGACGCGGCCGTAATTCAGCAGCGTCACGGTCTCGGCAAGGTCGAGCGCCGTATCCATGTCGTGCTCGATCATGATCACGGTGGTCTCGCGCGGGATCGAGGCGATCAGCGACTTCACCTGGGACCGCTCGGTATTGGAAAGGCCCGCCAGCGGCTCGTCCAGCAACAGCACGCGCGGCTTCTGCGCCAGCGCCATCGCGAGCTCGACCCGGCGCTTTTCGCCATAGGCAATGTCGGAAACCGGATGTTCTGCCAGATGCAGAAGCCCGACGGCATCGAGGGTGCGGCGGGCGTCGGTAGCGATATCGCTGTAATGTGACAATGGCCGCCACATCTGCCAGCGCGAAGGCCGCAAGCCGAGCAGGCCGAGCGTGACATTGTGTTCGAGCGTATCGCCTGAAAACAGCGTGATGATCTGGTAGGTACGCGACAGTCCGAAATGCGCGCGCTTGTAAGGCGCAAAGAATGTGACGTCGGTGCCGAATAGCCGGATCTCGCCGGAATTCGGCCGCAGGTCGCCGCTGATCTGGTTGAACAACGTTGTCTTGCCGGCACCGTTCGGGCCGATGATCAGCCGGCGTTCACCCGGCTTTATCGCCAGCGATATGTCGTGCGTCACCGTCAAGCCTCCGAACGCTTTCTTCAGATTGACGACTTCAAGGGCGTAATCCGATTTCGGAGGGGTCATCGCGATTTCCCGCGGAATGCTGCCGCCAGCTTGCCCAGGCCGGGGACAATTCCGGTCGGCATCACCAGAACGATGAACAGGAACACCAGGCCGAGCAGCATGTTCCAGCGCTCGATATAGGCCGAGGCGTAGTTCTTCAATAGTAGCACCAGCGCTGCGCCCACGACCGGTCCGCCCAGCGTTCCCGATCCTCCGGCGATGACGCCGAGCAGGGCCTCGGCGGAACTGGTGGTGGAGAGTGACGTCGGGTGGATATATTTGTTGTAATAGACGTAAAGCAGCCCCGATACGCCGCCCCAGAAGCCGGCATAGATGAAGGTGATC
This sequence comes from uncultured Alphaproteobacteria bacterium, assembly GCA_963831585.1. Taxonomy (GTDB): domain Bacteria; phylum Pseudomonadota; class Alphaproteobacteria; order Rhizobiales; family Xanthobacteraceae; genus Bradyrhizobium. The sequence continues at coordinate 355,838 of CAWHRA010000034.1, forward strand.
CAGCGGATCATCCAGGGATTGAAGCCGAGCGCCGCCATCCGGCGCGGCTGATCGCGGACCCCCTTCAACGACGACCCAAACGACGACGACACGAAAATCGCCATCATCAGGAAGGCGAATGCGGCGACGACCAGCGCGAACCAGTAGAACGAGGCGGCGCTGTCGAGCGAGAGGCCGAACGGCATCGGCCGGGTCAGGCCGGCGATGCCGTTGTCGCCGTTGGTCACGCCTGACATGCGATAGGCCAGCCCCCACAGCACCTGCGACAGCGCCAGCGTGATCATGAGAAAGCCGAGGCCCGTGGCGCGCAGCGCGATGACGCCGAAGAACGCGGCCATCGCGGTGGTGCCCGCGATCGAGATCAGGGCGGCCGGCCCATGGCCAAATCCGTACCGGCTCGTCAGCAGCGCCGAGATATAGGCGGCAACCCCGAGATAGGAAGCATGCCCGAGCGACGTCATCCCGCCATAGCCAACCAGCAGATTGAGGCTGAGCGCGAAGATCGCCGCGATCAGGATCTGGCTCGCCAGATTGATATAGAAATCGCCCGCGAAGATCGGCAGCAGGAGAAGCAAGGCGGCCAGCGGCGCTGCGGCGATCCATTTCATGCGCCGACGCGTCCAAACAGGCCCTGCGGCCGGAACGCAATGACGAAGATCATCGGCAGGAACAGGATGATGTAGGCGAGTTCCGGAAACAGCGCGGTGCCGAACGTATAGACGAAGCCGATGACGAAACTGCCGATGAACGCGCCAAGAAGACTTCCGATGCCGCCCAGGATGACGACGATCAGCGCCAGCGGCAGCATGTCGGCATCAAGCCCGGGATAGGCCGACAGGATCGGCCCGCCGAGCACGCCGCCGGCGCCGGCGATCCCGGCGCCCAGACAGAACACGATCGTAAACAGATTCGAGACGGGAATTCCGACCGCGCGCGCCATCTGCCGGTCGTCGACGCCGGCGCGGATCATGGCGCCCAGCCGCGTCCGCTCCAGCAGGAAATACAGCACGATCGCCGCCGCAACGGCGCATCCCACCAGCACCAGCCGGTAGGTCGGAAATACGAAACCGAAAACCCGGGTCGGGGATTGCAGGTTGCGAGGCGTCGGCACCGGAATGGAATCGCCGCCCCACAGCAACAGGCAGGCGTCCGAGATGATGAAGGACATGCCGAGCGTCACCAGCACCTGTCCGAGCGGATTGCCCTTCAGCCGGGTCAGCACCAGCCGCTCGAACAGTCCGCCGATCGCCGCAACCGCAACGCCGGCGCCGAGCGCGGTCACCCAGATATTCAGTCCGTCGAACGAGCGCAGCGCAGTTGCGCCGAAATAGGTGCCGAGCATGAAGAAGGCGCCGTGCGTCAGGTTGGCAAGCCTCATCAGGCCGAAGATCAGCGAGAAGCCCGACGAGAGCAGGAACAGGAGACCACCGAGCGACAGGCTGTTGAGACCCTGGATGATCCAAAACTGCATCGTCTGCCGATCTCGTCCGGAAAGTTGCGCGCTTCGTTGCCCCGCAACGGAAGAGGATTATTGCTCCAGATTCTTCGCCGGCGGATAGTCGCGCGAATAGACCGGGTTCTTCAGGAAGGCGGTCTTGTCATAGGTCCAGAACTGGCTGACATCCGGATAGGTCTTGATGACGGAATTGACCAGCCGCCCGTCCTTCCTCGTCACCTTGCGGATATAGACGTTGCCGATGACATTGCCGAATTCGTCGAACTTGACGACGCCGCGCACCGTATCGGCGTTGCTGCCGCGGATCGCCGCCATCAACGCCTTCTTGTCTTCCGCATTACCCTTCGTGGTCTTGAGCGCGGCTTCCAGAACTTCGCCGGCCACGTAGGTGCTGCCGGCGTAATAGCCCGGATCGTATTTGAATTGCTTGCGGAACGCCGGCGCGAACACCTTGTTGAGCGGATTGTCGAGTTCCGCGGAATACCAGCTGGTGGTCAGGATCCCCAGCGCCTCGTCGCCCATGTTGCGAAGCACGGATTCGTCGAGCGCGGTCATGCCGCCGATCACGGCCATCTTGTCCTTCAGGCCGTACTCGATGAATTGACGAAGGAAGCGGAAGCCGTTGGAGCCGGCGGTGCCGAGGAAGATTGCATCGGCGCTCTTCACCTGGGCGACGTAGCTGCCGTAGTCCGGCGTCGCCAGCGGCGTGAAGATCTTCTGGATGATCTTGCCGCCATTGTCCTCGAACGCGCGCTGGAAGCCGGCGCACATTTCGTGTCCATAGGCGAAATCGTCGGCGATGGTGACGATCTTCTTGTACTTCAGTTCCTTGGCGGAATATTCGGCGAGCGGATAGGCGCATTGCGCCGAGGTCGAGGTCAGGCGGACATACCACGGGCTCGGGTGTCGCTGCGTCATGTCCTCAGCGGCGGAGACGCCAAGCGTCGGCATTTCCTTTTCGGTGAGATAGTCGGCGATCGCCAGCGCCTCGAAGGCGGCGAGCGGGCCGATGATGCAATGGACGTTGTTCTTTTCGATCAGCTCCTGCGCCTTGGTGCGTGCTGTGGCGGGAACACCGGCGGTATCGGCGACGATCAATTCGACCTTGCGGCCAGCCAGCGTGTTGTCGTGTTCCTTCAGGAACATCGTCAGGGCAAGGTCCATGTCGATGCCGCCGGAGGCCAGCGGCCCGGTCTTGGCCGCCAGCAATCCGATGCGGATCGGTCCGCTGTTCTGGGCAAAGACAAGATGAGGGGCCGCCATGCTGGCGATACCTGCGCCGGCTACGCTGCCGACAAACTGACGTCGCGATATCGTCATTGGATCCTCCCCGGAACGCTACAAACTGAGTGTCGTCTGTTCTTATCGTTGGGATGATTTATCCGACGGAAGCCCTAAATGATCAAGTGATAACCACGTCATCGACTTGGCCGAGCCGGATATTTTTGCAGCAGGGGTGGCCGCCCGCGGGCGCATCTTTGATGCACTGCGGTATCGCGGACGATCTATTTCGGATCGCGCTCGGCTGATTTGGGAGCCGTGACGATCGTCTTCTTCAGGACTTCGAACACCGACGCCGTATCCTGCTCGCCCAGTCCCATCGCCATTGCTTGCGCATAGACCGGCTGCGTCAGCGTAAACAGCGGAGTCGCGCAGCCGACCTCATCGGCGAACTCGGCGATCACGGCCATGTCCTTCTTCCAGATCGACACCTTCATGGTCGCGGGCTCGTAGACGCCTTCGACCATCATCGGCGCGCGCATCTGAAACATCCGCGAGCCGCCCGCGCCCGGGCCGACCATGTCGACTACCATCTTCGGATCGAGCCCGGCGCGCTCCGCCAGCACCATGGCCTCGGCCGTGGCGACATTGTGGATGGCGACCAGATGATTGGCGATGAATTTCATCCGGCTGCCGTTGCCGTATCGCCCGAGATCGGCGCTTTGCTTGGCGAAGTCGGCGAACAGGTTCTTGCACTGTGCGATCGCGTTGCTGTCGCCGCTGGCATAGACGATGAGATCGCGAACCTTTGCCTGCGCGCCGGTTCCGCTCAATGGACAGTCCAGCGCAATATGGCCGGCCTTCTTCAAAATGGCCTCGAAGCGAAGCTTGTCGGCGATGCTCAGGGTCGAGAGTTCGGCCACAATGCGCGAGGGCTGGCCGGAACCGGCGATTTTCCCTGCGACATCCTCGACGGCGGCCGGCGTAGGCAGGCTGGTCATGATGATCGGTGCGTCGTGCACGACTTGCGCGATGTCTCCGGCGATTTCGATTTGAGCCTTCGCAAGCTCTGCGCATCGCGCGGCGTCGGTATCGAAGCCGATCACCCGCCATCCTCGCTCGATGAGGTTACGCGCAATCGCGCCCCCCATGATGCCAAGTCCGATAATGCCGACGGTCTTGTCCATGCGTTCGCTCCCGGTGATTTGCCGTCGATCTCGATTTTCGGACGACGTAGCCCGCGCCAAGGATAGTGGTCGGGCGAAAGACAATCATCAAGTGGCGTGGGCCGGTCAAGCGCAATGCATTGAGCGAGGGGAGTTCGACATGGCGATGCTGCGACAGCGGGAGGCGCGACTGGAACGCGCTCTCCCGGCGGACTGAAAGCATGGGGGTACGCCCGCGTTTGCCACGCACGGAGCGTCCAAAGCGCCAAGTCGCGTCTTGAACAATAGGTGATCAGGCGATAAACAACGAAGACAGTCTCGGCCGCGTGAACAAGGGGCGAGCGAGGAAACGTCAATGGCAGGTGCCGGCCAGCAGCCAAACGCAGGGTTTTCCTTGGGACCGGATGCGGACGGTGCCTACGCGGCCATGATTGCCCGCGCCAGGGCACTGATTCCGCGCCTGCGCGACCGCGCTTCCCGAACCGAAGAGTTGCGGCGTCTGCCACCCGAAACCGAGCGTGAGTTGCACGAATCGGGTTTGTTCAGGATTGTGCAGCCGAAGCGGGTGGGTGGTTCCGAATTCGACTATGTCGCGCTGGTCGATTGCGCCGATGCGATCGGGCAGGCCGACGCGTCCGTGGCATGGAATTTCGCCAATCTAGCCAGCCACCATTGGATGCTGGGCATGTTCGACGAACGCGCTCAGGATGTGGTCTGGAACAAGGACGCCAATGCCCTGGTTGCATCTTCCTTCATTTTTCCAGCCGGCCGCGCCAGGAAGGTGGATGGCGGATATGTGCTGCGGGGCAACTGGCCATTCTCGTCCGGAGTGGATTCCTGCGAATGGAATATGCTGGCGAGCGTCGTTTTCTCCGACGATGAGGCAGACGGGATCGAGTACCGGATCTTTCTGGTCAACAAGAGCGACTACAAGATCCTCGATACCTGGAACGCGACCGGACTGCGCGGAACGGGATCGAACGACGTGGAGGTACGAGATGCCTTTGTCGCCGAGCCCATGACGCTGGCGGTAAGCGATCTTGACGGCGGCCCGACTCCCGGCAGCGCGATCAACCCGAACGCGCTTTACGCGCTGCCGGTGTTCTCGCTCTTTCCTTACGTGCTTTCGGGCGTGGCGCTCGGAAACGCGCAAGCCTGTCTCGATGACTATGTCGAGATCGCGCGGCATCGGGCCTCGACCTACAATCGAGCCAAAATCGGCGACCTCCAGAGTACGCAGATCAAGATTGCCGAGGCTTCCGCCAAGATCGACGCGGCCCGTTTGATCATGCGTTCGACCTGCATCGAGGCGATGGCCGATGCCAGACGCGGCTACGTTCCGGATATCGCCGGAAAGACCAAATCGCGCCGCGACGGCGCCTTTGCGGTCAATCTCTGCACGGAGGCAGTATCGTTGTTGTTTTCAGCAAGCGGAGCGCGGGGATTGTTCACGACAGGAGTGCTGCAGCGGCAGTTTCGCGATGCCCACGCGATCAATTCGCACATCGCTTTCAATTTCGATGCGGCTGGCACCAACTACGGTCGGGTTGCGCTTGGTTTGCCCTCCGAAAATCTGACGCTTTGAGACGGCGGATGACTGACGCCCCGAAGCATCCGAACAATCCGGACCCGGCTAACGAACTGGCCAGCGATCATTCGCCGATTGATCCCAGGGATTTCCGCAACGCGCTCGGTACCTATGCCACGGGCGTCACCATCATCACGGCCATCGCGGCGAATGCAAAGCCCTATGGCCTGACCTGCAACTCATTCGCCTCGGTGTCGCTGAACCCGCCGCTGGTGCTCTGGAGCCTCGGGATGTTTTCGCAAGGCTTGAGCATCTTCCAGGACGCCAGCCATTTCGCGGTCAACGTGCTCGGCGCATCGCAGCAAGCGCTTGCCAACAAATTCGCGAAATCCTCGGAGGACAAGTTTGTCGGCGTCGACTGGACTCCCGGGCTTGGCGGCGCGCCGTTGCTTGCCGACAGCGTGGCCAATTTTCAGTGCCGCTCGGCGGGCCGCTATTATGGCGGCGACCACGTCATCTTCCTGGGCGCCGTCGAGGCCTATGCCTACAACCGGCAGGAACCGCTGCTGTTTGCACGCGGTGGTTACGGTCGGTTTCTCCCCGGCGACGGCGGTTCGGCGCCGAAGCCATGAGCAGGAAATCGCCGCCCAAGCGCGCTCGCGCGAAGCAGAAGCGGTTATCTCCCGACGATCGCCGCAGGGAGTTCGTCGCCAAGGCGACCGAATTTTTCTCCGACGAAGGGTTTGGCGGCGGTACGCGCGATCTTGCACGCCGGCTGGGCGTCACCCAGCCGTTGCTGTACCGCTATTTTCCCAGCAAGGACGATCTGATCAAGGAGGTCTATCGCACGGTCTATCTGGAGCCGCTCGAGACCGGCTGGGAGAAGCTGCTCACCGACCGTTCCCGGCCGATCCGCGAAAGGCTGCAGGAGTTCTATAACGCCTATACCGATGTGATCTTCACCCGCAAATGGCTGCGGATCTATCTCTATTCGGGGCTCAAGGGGCTGGACATCAACCGCTGGTACATCGGCGTGGTGCAGGACAAGATCCTGACGCGGATCATCAGGGAATGCCGCCATGAAGCGGGGCTTCCGGCGCAGGGCAAGCCGACCGCATCCGAGTTGGAGGTGGCCTGGGTGTTTCACAGCGGCATATTCTATTACGGGGTCCGCAAATACATTTACGAATGCCCCGTGCTCGAAGACAAGGAGCGGATGATCAGCGATGCACTTGACGTCTTCCTGGCGGGCTTCGGACGTGTCGTCGCCGGGCCGGCCCCGCCCAGCCGGGCGCCGGTAAAGGCGGTTGGCTGAATCGACGTCAGATGTTCTCGATCGTGCCGCTTTTCACCGATCGCAGGATCGCTTCAAAACACCGGACGTTCGTCAGCATTTCGTCCGGCGAAACCGGGTAGGGCGCTTGCCCAAGGGCTGCGCGGCCGAAGGCCTCCAGATTGTCCCGGACCGCCGGATGCGGCGCGTGAAAGGTCGTCATCGGCGTCTGGCCCCGATGCGCGCTGGTCACATCCCAGCCGGTCGAATTCTCGGGATGGCTGCGGTCGCGGATCTCCATCCAGCCTTTCGAACCGAACAGCGCGAGCCGTCCCATGAACGGCGTCACCAGCACCGCGCCCAGCGATGCGGTGGCGCCGCTTTCAAAGCCGATCGTCATCGACAGCGTATCACCGTTCTCGAAATCGCTGCCCAATCGCGCAAGCCGCGCCCAAACATTGACGGGCCGGCCGAGCAGGGCGATCGAAAGATCGACCATGTGAATGCCGGTGGCCGACAGCGGGCCGACCGGATTCGTGGCGTCCGACAGCCGCCAGTTGTCGCCCGGCAACTTCAGGAATTTGTCCTGGCTGAAATTACCCTCCAGCAGCAGCGGGTTGCCGAATTCGCCGTCCGCAAATCGCCTGCGCATGTCGATGAATGCGGGTTCGAAGCGCCGCTCATGGCCGATGCCCAGCTGGACGCCGGCGGTTTTCGCGGCTGCGATCGCGGCTTGCGCGTCCATAGCCGTCGTGCACAGCGGCTTCTCGCAGAAGACATGCCGTCCCGATTTCGCGGCGGCAATGATCTGCTGCGCGTGCTGCTGCTGCGGCGTGCAAAGGATGATGGCGTCGACATTGCTGTTCGCCAGTGCGTCCTCGAACCGCGCCGCGGTTGCGATGCCGAGCGCCGCCGCCCTGGCCCGCGGCGGCTCCTCGGGATCGACGCCGAGCACCGGCGTGATCAGGGCGCTGTTCAGCAGCGCCCTGAGGATCGTCTCTCCCCACCATCCCAGACCAATGACGGCTGCCCTGATCATGCGCGGCTTCCCGTCTGGATCACGATCTCGACATTTCGGCGCGGTACCAGTCGCCAATCTCGCTCGCGGTCATCAGTGCCACGCCGTCATGGCCGATGACGTAATCGAGCAGCGCTTCCAGATATTTGATGCGATGCGGAACGCCGGTGATGTAGGGATGAATCGAAATCGCCATGATCCGCGCGTTGCTTGCGCCCTCGAGATACAGCCGGTCGAACTGATCGGTGCAGCGCTTCAGGAACTGCTCGGAAGGCAGGTGCTGCAGGGCGTGGACGACTATGTCGTTGGTTTCCACCGAGTAGGGGATCGTCGTGATGGTGCCGTGCGGCGTCGCGATATCCTGCGGAAGATCGTCGATCACCCAGTCCGCTACATATTCGATGCCGTTGAGGCGCAGGAGGTCGAGGGTCTCGGCGGTCTCCGTCAAGCCCGGACTTTCCCACGATCGGGGCGGCTTGCCGCTGAACTCCGCTATGGCCTCGACGGCCCGCTTGATCGCATCGGCCTGGTTGTCGAGCCTGTGCATCGGGCCCTGCAAGAAGCCATGGCCCATGAATTCAAAGCCCGCTTCAAGGGCTGCCGAAGCAACTCGGGGATAGGAGCTGCAGACGTTGGCGTTCAGGGCGAGCGTCACGGGCATGTTGCGGTCGGTCAGCGCCTTGAACTGCCGCCAGAAGCCGGCGCGCATGCCGTATTCGTGCCAGGACCAGTTAGGCACGTCCGGCAACAGCGGCTGTCCCATCGGCGGGCTCAGCACGGTTCGGGGCATCGCGTTCTCGATCCGCCACTCCTCGACATTCAGGATGACCCATACCGCGAGCTTCTTGCCGCCCGGCAGCGTCAGTTTCGGCCGGTCGATTTGCGCCTGATAAGGGATGCGATCGGTAAGCGCCACGATGAGCCCCTCAGCTGGCCGCCGACGATTGCGCCGATTTCGGCGGTTTCGCGGTGCCGGCATCGACGCGCGGCATCACCTTCTCAGCCATCAGGATCATCGACTGGCGTCCGAGCTCGCGATCCTTCCAATCCTTGCCGGCATATAGCAGCGTGCCGAACTGGCCGACCTCATCCTGGAACGCCAGCAGCTGATCCGCCACGCTGTCGGGCGTCCCATAGATGATCAGCTTGTCGCAGATCATTTCCAGCGTCACTTCGTCGTCGGGCTGGTCGCGACGGGTCTTGAACAGCTCGATGCGTCCGTTCTTCTTCAATTTGGTGAACAGCGAGCGGTAGTAATAGACGTAAGGCCCGTCCGGATCGGTGGCATAGGCCTTTGCGGTTGCCGCGTCCTTGGCGACAAACACGCTCTTGGCAACGCGCCAGTTGCCGGGATCGGCGGCGCGACCGACCCGCTCGCAACCCTCGACATATCTGGGCCAGTGACTCTTCACCCAGGCAGGCATCAGGAAATTGGCCGAGATCGGATCCCAGCCGCGCGCGGCGGCCTCGGTGACGCCCTTCGAGAACGGCGCAACGGCGGTTACGACGATCGGCGGATGCGGCCGCTGCAGGGGCCGGGCGATAAAGCCCTGGCCGATCTCCTTGATCAGGGTCTTTTCCGTGGAGATGTTCCAGTATTTTCCGGCAATGTTGTACGGCGGCTCACTGGCCCAGATTTCGAGCACCTGGTTGATCGATTCGAGAAACATGGCATTGCGGTCGGCCTCGAGATTGCCGAACAATTCCGCGTCCGACAGCAGTCCACCGGGACTGATTCCGAAAATCAGCCGTCCGTCGAGCATGTGATCGAGCATCGCCATGGTCGCGGCGACGGTGGCGGGATGCGTGTTCGGCATATTGATCGTGCCGGTGCCGAGCCTGATTTGCCTGGTGGCGGCGGCGATCCAGGCCAGGAATGCGATGCAGGAGGTGATGTTCTCGGCCTGGTCGGTGACGTGTTCGCCGACATAGGCTTCGGTGAACCCGAGTTCGTCCGCCAGCAGGAAAGCTTCGCGGTCTTCCCGTAACGAGCGCTTCCAGTCCTTGCCGAGCGGGTGGATCGGCATCGTAAAGAAACCCAGATTCATTGCCTGCTCCTCCCCCGGGATCGATCTTGACGCGTTCCGACGGTGCGCCGTTCGCGATATTATGACATGTCCAAAAGTCGAATGCTGCGAAATAATCGCTCGATAAACAAACTTGACCTTTGATGGTCAGCGCCGTCTAATCCGCGGAAAAATTCGCCGAAAAATCGGCCGGGGAGGTCAAGTCCATGAAAGCCTCGGCTTTCAACTACGCACGCGCTACCAGTGTCGCCAACGCATTGGAACTGCTCGGGACGCACGGGGACAGGGCGAAGGTGTTGTCGGGCGGTCAGAGCCTGATGCCGGCCATGAATCTGCGCCTGATTTCTCCGGAACTGATCGTCGATATCGGCGAACTCGCCGAGCTGCGCGGGATCGTCGTCCGTGGCGATACCGTCAGCATCGGCGCCCTGACGCGACACGCCGATCTGCAGCGATCGCATGAAATCGCCGCGCACGCGCCGCTGCTGACGGAAGCGGTCGCCCATGTGGCGCACCCGGCGATCCGCAACAGGGGGACCCTTGGCGGCAGCCTCGCGCATGCCGACCCTGCCTCCGAACTGCCCGCCTGCATGGTCGCGCTGAATGCGACGATTGTCGTGTGTGGCCCGAAGGGTGAGCGGCGAATAGCCGCCACGGATTTCTTCAAGGGAATCTATGAGACGGGGCTATCGCCGGATGAATTGCTCACGTCCGTCGAACTGCCTGTCGGGCGAGCCGGCTCCGCGCATTTTTTTCACGAATTCGCCCGCCGGCACGGCGATTATGCAATCGCAGGCCTTGCGGCGCAGGCGAGCATCGACGGCGGCCGCTTCACCAATCTGCGCCTGGCTTTTTTTGCGGTCGGCGATCGTCCGGTGGTGGCCAAGGCCGCGAGCGGCCTGATCGGCATCCCCATCACCTCTGCCATCTTGTCGGATGCAGCGGCCGCACTTGGCCGGGAGCTCGATCCCCAGGAAGATCAGCAGGCATCCGCCTCGATGCGCCGGCATCTGGCCAAGGTGCTGATGCGGCGTTGCGCGGCCGCGTTGCTTGACCGGCCCGATCTCGACGCGGAGGGAGGTGCGTGACGGCTGCCGTTCCCATCTCGCTCGAGGTCAATGGCGAGCGCGTCGATGCGCATGTTCTGCCGCGGCTGAATCTGGCGGACTTCGTGCGTGAGCATCTTCAGCTCACCGGTACCCATGTCGGCTGCGAGCACGGCGTTTGCGGCGCCTGCACGGTGCGCGTCAATGGCGACATCGTTCGCTCCTGCCTGATGCTGGCGGTGCAGGCGCACGGCGCTTCGGTCCAGACCATCGAAGGATTGTCCGACAGCGGCGAGGTCGCCGATCTGCAGGCCGCTTTCCGCGATCGTAACGCATTACAGTGCGGCTATTGCACGCCGGGAATGCTGATGGCCGCGCAGGATCTGTTGAAACAGCAGGCCGAGCCGGACCGGGATCAGATCCGCGAGCATCTTTCCGGCAATTATTGCCGCTGCACCGGCTACCAGGCGATTGTCGATGCGGTCGAGACCACCGCGCGACAGCGTGCAGGGTCCAAGCCATGACCGTGACTTCCGCGAACCCCGAAATTCTCTCCGAGCTCGATCGGCCGAACTCCTACATCGGCAAGGTGGTTCCGCGCCCAAATCTCGAGCGGCTGATGCAGGGGCGGGGACTTTATGTCAGCGACATGGAGCTGCCGCGCATGGCGCATGTGGCGTTCCTGCGCTCGCCCCATGCCCATGCGAAAATCATCGCGATTGACGCCGCTGAGGCACGGCGTTTGCCCGGAATCATCGCCGTTGTGACCGGCCAGGAGCTTGCGGCCGTCATCACGCCCTGGGTAGGCGTGCTCTCGCATCTGAAAGGTCTCAAGTCCGCTCCGCAGCATCCGATGGCGATCGACCGGGTTTGCTGGCAGGGCGAGGCCGTCGCCGCCATCGTGGCGACCGGCCGTGCCCTCGCGGAGGATGCCGCGGAACTCGTGCGGGTCGAATATGAGGAGCTGGAAGCGGTGACGGACATGGGCGCCGCGCTCGATCCGGAAACACCGGTGATTCATTCGTCGCTGGGCGACAACCTCGCTTTCGAGCGCAATCTCGATGCCGGTGCCGTCGATGCGGCGTTCGCCGATTCCGACGAAGTGGTGGAGGCGGATTTCATCTTCGGCCGGCATACCGGCGTGACCCTGGAGCCGCGCGCGGTGGTTGCCGACTGGAACGCCGCCGAGGAACGGCTGACGATCTACCAGGGCACGCAGGCGCCGCACATGGTGCAGAACATCGCGGCCCTTCATCTGCGGCTCGAGGAGCAGCAGGTTCGTGTGGTCTGCAAGGATGTCGGCGGCTCCTTCGGCATCAAGGTTCACATCTATGCCGATGAAATGGCGACCTATGCGCTGTCGAAATTGCTGCGCCGGCCGGTCAAATTCGTCGCCGACCGGGTCGAGAGTTTCAACACCGACATCCACGCCCGGGACCACCGCTGCAAGGGGCGGATCGGCGTCAAGCGGGACGGGAGCATTAGGGCGTTCGAGATCGACGATCTCACCGGCATCGGCCCCTATTCGATGTATCCGCGCACCAGCGCCATCGAAGCCAACCAGGTCGTCAACCTCGTCGGCGGCCCGTATATGACGAAAAACTATCGCGCCCGCGCCCGCGTCGTGTTCCAGAACAAGAACGTCATGTGCCAGTATCGCGCGGTCGGTCATCCCATTGCCTGCTCGGTGACGGAAGGGCTGGTCGATCTGGCGGCCGCGAAAATCGGCATGGATCCGGTTGAGATCCGCCGCCGTAATCTCATCGCCGATGATGCCTATCCCTGCGCGTCGCCCTCCGGCCTGCGGTTCGAGCTGTTGTCGCATCACGCCGCGATGAACAAGCTGATGGCGATGATGGATTACGACGGGTTGCGGGCCGAGCAGGCGGCGCTGCGAAGCAAGAACATTCATCGCGGCATTGGCATTGCGAGTTTCATCGAGGTCACTAATCCCAGCGCGGCATTTTACGGAGTCGGCGGCGCCCGTATCTCGTCGCAGGACGGCGTCGCGGTGCGGCTGGACGCCCAGGGTTCGGTGATCTGCCAGACCAGCATCACCGAGCAGGGGCAGGGCTCCGAATCCCTCACCGCACAGATCGTCGGCAGCGTCCTCGGCGTTCCGATGGAGCGCGTCCGGGTCATTCTCGGTGATACCGACAACACGCCCTATGGCGGCGGCACCTGGGCGTCGCGGGGCGCCGGGATCGGCGGCGAGGCGGCGCTTCAGGCGGCCAGGATCCTGCGCAGGAATATTCTCGATGTCGCGGCTGCGATATTGCAGTCCTCGGCCGCCGAACTCGATATCGCCGGTGGTGCCGTGGTGAACGCCAGCGATGGCTCATCGCGCATCGAGCTGCGCGAACTCGCCCGGATCGTCTATTTCCGCCCGGATACGCTGCCGCCCGGCATTCAGCCGGAATTGATGGCGACGCGCCATTTCGTCCCGCGCGAATATCCCTTCGCCTTCACCAACGGCGTTCAGGCCGCGTGGCTGGATGTTGACACCGACACCGGCTTCATCAAGTTGCTCCGGCATTGGGTAGTCGAGGATTGCGGCACCATCATCAACCCGCAACTGGTCGACGAGCAGATCCGGGGCGGAGTAGTGCAGGGACTTGGCGCGGCGCTGTTCGAAAAATGCATCTACGACGAGCGCGGCCAGCTGACCAACGCCAACATGGCCGATTATCTAGTCCCGATGTCCGGCGAAATGCCCGATATCGATGTCGGCCACGTGGTGTCGCCGACGGCTGAGACCGAGCTGGGTGCCAAGGGCGCGGGCGAGGCCGGCACGGCCGGCGCCGCCGCGGCAGTAGCCAATGCGGTGAATGACGCACTCAGGCCGTTTGGCGCCGTGATCACCGAAATCCCGCTGACGCCGCAGGTCATCCTGACCGCGCTGGGAAGAATTTGAGCAAAGACGAACCGGAAAAATCGAATATAATAAAGCCAAGAACATAAAATCCAGGGGAGGAAACCATGACTGAAAAGGCCACTAAATCCGGATTGATAACCCGCCGCCGTCTGTTGACGACCGTCAGTGCCGGCGCTGCCGTGCTTGGGCTGAACTCAGGCGTTCGCGCTCAACAGCCGCCGATCAAAATCGGCATGAGCATGGCTCAAACCGGCGGTCTCGCGGGCGGCGGCAAGGCTTCGCTGCTCGGCATCGAGATCTGGCGGGATGACGTCAACGCCAGGGGTGGCTTGCTCGGCCGCAAGGTCGAACTTGTGGTCTATGACGACAAATCGAGCGCCTCGGAGACTCCGGCGATCTACTCAAAGCTGCTGGACGTCGACAAGGTCGATCTTCTTTTTGCGCCCTACGCAACCGTGCCAACGGCGCCGATCATGCCGCTCGTCAAATCGCGCGGCTTGTTGCTGATCGGTAACTTCTCGTTCCAGGTGAACAGCAAGGTCGGCCACGACATGTGGTTCAACAATGCGCCGTGGGGGCCGCCCGACAGCTGGGCAGCATCGTTCCTCGGACTGGGCCAGAAGGCCGGCGGCAAAACCGTTGCGCTTCTGGCGGCAGACCAGGAATTCGCCCAGAATCTGGCGCTCACCGCGAGGGATGTTGCAAAGCGGTTCAACATGCCGATCGTCTTTGACCAGGCATATCCGCCAAGCACGGTGGAATTCTCCGGCATCATCCGCGCGCTCAAGGCCGCCAAGCCTGACATCGTCTATGTCGCGTCCTATCCGCCGGATTCCGCGGGAATCCTGCGCGCCGTGAACGAGATCGGAATCGGAGACGACGTCAAGATTTTCGGTGGCGGAATGGTTGGCCTGCAGTTCGGCGCGGTCATGGAAAACCTGGGCTCGCTGCTCAACGGCGTCGTCAACTACAATTCATGGCTCCCGGAACCGAGCATGTATTTCGACGGGACCAAGGCGTTCTTCGAGACCTACACGAAACGCGCCGTGGAAGCCAAGGTCGATCCGCTCGGCTATTATCTTGCGCCGTTTGGCTTCGCCAGCGGTCAGCTCGTCGAGCAGGCCATCAAGGCGACGGGCTCGCTTGATCAGAAGGCGATCGCAAAATACCTGCGTGAAAATGAGCACAAGACCATCGTCGGCCCGATCGCGTTTTCGGCGGACGGCGAGCGAAAGGAAACCGCGACGCTGCAGGCGCAGTTCCGCGGTGTCGTGGACAAGAACATCGGGCAGTTCCGCAGCCCGGGCAAGCAGGTGATCCTGTTCCCGGACAAATTCAAGTCCGGCGAACTGATCAGTCCCTTTGAGGCTGCCCGGAAGTAGACCTCGCGGTCTTTTTTCGGAACACGACGCGACTGCCCGGGATCGGCGCAAATGATCCCGGGCAACGGAATCGGATAACCCGGCGTATGCAAATCGGGGAAGCGACGGCCCTGCGGCGGGTCAAGGGGGGACCTCAGGTGTTTTCATTCGATCTGCTGCTCGATGCGGTGGTGACGGGGGTGCTGCTCGGCTGCTTCTATGCGGCGGTCAGCCTTGGATTGTCGCTCTCCTTCGGCCTGCTCGACGTTCCGCACGTTGCCCATCCGGCCTTTCTGGTCATGGCGTCCTACGGGGTGTTTTTCCTCAACGACCAGTTCGATATCGACCCGCTGCTGGCGGGGCTGTTGATTACGCCGCTGCTCTTTGTGTTCGGTCTTGCCGCATACCGCCTGTACTACGAAACATTCGAAAAACGCGGCAGCGATGCTGGCGTACGCGGAATCGCGTTCTTTTTCGGCATCGCCTTCATCATCGAAGTGCTTCTCATTCTGCAATTCGGTGTGGACCAGCACTCGGTCACCGCGTCCTATATCGGCAAGTCCTGGCGGATTGGCGAGATGCGAATTCCGTTCCGCCTGGTGGTCGCGTTCGCGGTGGCCGCTGCGCTGACGATGTTGCTGACGTTGTACCTGTCGCGAACATTCATGGGACGCGCGATCCGCGCGGTCGCGCAGGACCAGGAGGCGTTGCGGCTGATGGGCGCGAACCCGATCCGGATCAAGCAATGGGCTTTCGGCATTGCGACGGCCGTGCTCGGGATCGCCGGTGCCTTGCTTATCATCGTCGCTCCCGTCGAGCCGACACTCGACCGCTCCTATATCGGGCGGACCTTCTGTGTCGTGGTCATGGCAGGGCTCGGCAGCATGAGCGGCACGCTCGTCGCCGCCATCATCCTCGGCGTCGCCGAAACGATCGTCCTGACGCTGTTTGGCGCTTCCTGGGCGCCAGCCATTTCGTTCGCGATGCTGCTCGGCATTCTCGCCGTCCGGCCGCAAGGTCTGTTCGGCAGGCGGGCATGAATCGCAACAGCCTCCTTTTCTGGATTGGGGCGATCGTCTTTCTCGCCGGCGCCTTGCTGATGACGCAGGTGATCGGCAACGAATATCCCTTCTTCGCCTGCTACGTGATCCTCCAGTTCATCGTGCTCTCCGTGTCATGGAGCATCCTCGGCGGCTATGCCGGTTACGTGAATTTTGGCACCAGCGCGTTTTTCGGCGTGGGTGTCTACACGGCGGTGTTTCTGTTCAAGGTGGCTGGCGCGCCGCTTGCCGTGCAGATCGCGGCCGCAACCGCCGTCGGCGCCCTGATGGGGTTCGCCCTGGGCCTTCTGACCTTGCGCATGCAGGGGATATTCTTCTCGATAGCGACGATTGCGCTGACGATCGTCATCGAAACATCGATAACGAACTGGCGATACGTCGGCGGTGCGGCCGGCATTCAGATGCAGCGGCCGCCGGTGATGGCTCCCTTCAGCAGCTATGTGCAGATGCTGTTTTTCGTCCAGGCGCTCCTCGTGGTGGTTGCGATCGGGACATCGCGCTACATACAAAATTCGTGGATGGGCCACGGCCTGCAGGCGCTCAAGGACGACGAACTCGCCGCCGAATGCACCGGCGTGCCGACACTGCGGCTGAAGCTGCTGGCATGCGTCATCTCCGGCGCACTGATGTGCGCGGCCGGCGCGCCCGCCGCGATGTATCTGCAATACGCCGATCCATCGTCGGCTTTCAATCTCAATTACTCCGTCTCGGTACTCGCGATGTCGCTGATCGGCGGGACCGCGCATTGGGCGGGCCCGGTGGTCGGTGCGATCCTGTTGGGCACGACGCAACAATTGCTGACCGTTACCATCTCATCGGAAGTGAATGTGCTGGTGCTCGGCGTGATGCTGGTGTTGTTCGTGGTGGCGGCGCCAGAGGGCATCATTGGCCTCATTCGAAGGGCTCGACGCAACCGCAACGAGGACAAAGGATGATGGCCTCCGAAACCAGTGCGCCTTTGCTGCGGATATCGACGCTCACCAAACGTTTCGGCGGCTTCACCGCGCTCGACAATGTCAGTGTCGACATTCGTCCGGGGGAACGATTCGGCCTCATCGGCCCAAACGGTTCGGGCAAGACCACGCTGATCAACTGCATTTCCGGCGCCTTCCGTACCGAGGCCGGCACCGTGATGTTCCATGACGAGGACATCACGCGGTTGCCGCCGCATGTGCGCACGCGCCGCGGTATCGCGCGCAGTTTCCAGATCCCGCGGCCGTTCAAAAGCATGACGGTCGCCCAAAACCTGATGGTGGCGCTTGACTTCGCGAGCGGTTCCGGCGAATTCGTTCCGGCCGCGCAACGCCGCGACACGCTGATGTCGATCCTGACGCGGATGGGCCTCGAGTCAAAGGCCGACGTGTCCGCCACGAAATTGAGCCAGGTCGAATTGCGCAAGATGGAGCTCGCTCGCGCGATGGCGACGCATCCGAAGCTGCTGATTTCCGACGAGGCCATGGCCGGCCTTTCGAGCTCGGAAGTTGACGAGGTGCTCGATCTCCTGATGAGCCTTGCGGACCAGAACATCACCATCATCATGATCGAACACATCATGCAGGCCGTCATGCGTTTTTCGAACCGCATGATGTGCCTCGACGCCGGCAGGATCATCGCGATCGGAACGCCGGCGGAGGTCATGGCCAACCAGCGGGTGCAGGAGGCTTACCTTGGCACTTAGCCTTGCCATCAGCGGCGTCGATGCCGGCTATGGCGCCGTGAAGGCGCTGCGCGGCGTCAGTTTGCACGTCGAGGCCGGCGAAACCGTCGCATTGCTTGGCACCAACGGCAACGGCAAGAGCACGCTCATGAAGTGCGTCGCGGGTCTGGTTCGGCCAGAGCGCGGAAGCATGTCTTTGACGATCGACGGAACGGTGCACGATCTGACCAGACTGTCGACGGAGGCGATCGTCGATCTCGGTGTGGCGCTGGTTCCAGAAGGGCGACGGCTGTTTCCCAAGCTCACGGTGCTGGAAAATCTGATGCTCGGGGCGTTCCGCAGTGCCGCCCGGCGCAACATCGGTCGCAACCTTGCGCTCGCCTTCGAAACATTCCCGACGCTCAAGGAGCGGCAGCACCAGCTCGCC
The DNA here is from genome assembly GCA_963831585.1 of uncultured Alphaproteobacteria bacterium. Taxonomy (GTDB): domain Bacteria; phylum Pseudomonadota; class Alphaproteobacteria; order Rhizobiales; family Xanthobacteraceae; genus Bradyrhizobium. The sequence goes on from CAWHRA010000034.1 coordinate 373,954, forward strand.
GGCACCATGTCGGGCGGGCAACAGCAGATGCTCGCCATCGCACGCGCGCTGATGTCGTCGCCGCGCCTGCTGCTGATCGATGAGCCTTCGGTAGGTTTGTCGCCGCTTCTGGTCTCGCAGACGATCGCCAAGATCGGTGAGCTCAATCGGCATCTCGGCCTGACGGTGCTGATGGCGGAGCAAAATTTCAATCAGGCGGTCCGGATCGCCGATCGCGGCTACATCATCGTCCATGGCGAGATCGTGGTCGCGGCCGAGTTGGTCGACGAATTGAGAGGCAACGACATCGTCAAGCGGCTCTATCTCGGCGGGGTCGTATGATGGCGTGCGAGGACTTCAGGGGGGCTGCGGCCTGGCTACAGGACCAAGTCCTGCCGCCGGACACCTCGACCGGGCAACGATAATCATGTCCGGCGGCAAACAGCAGGTGTTGGCGATTGCACGCGCCATGATCCCAAACCGGATATGATCGGGCTCGACGAGCCCTTGGAAGACGTTATGCCGGTTCTGGTCGACCAAATGTCTGCACTTTTTCGAGCCATGAAGGCGCAAGGGATACCGTGCTCCCGGTTGTCGCATTGCAGCGTAGCGGGCGGATGGGCGACGGCGCGGAGCTCAAATGCGCTCCTGTGGCCTTGATCTCAATCAACGCTTTCTGCTTCAATCGGGCTAGAAACGACAAATAAATCAACCTGCGTCGGGGAGGAATATGATGAGCGTGATGCCAGTCCGGGCGAGGCCCAGCTCACAGCTTCCCGAAACCCCGCGCGGTCTGGCGCTGTTGCGCGATCCGATGCTTAACAAGGGCACAGCCTTCACGGAAACCGAGCGTGACGCGTTGGGGTTGCGCGGGTTTCTGCCTGCGCATGTGCTTTCCATGCGGGAGCAGGTCGAGCGTGTGCTGGTCAATTTGCGCGGCCTGCCGAACGATCTGGAGAAATACATCGCGCTCAACTCGCTGCACGACCGCAACGAGGCGCTGTTTTTCCGCGTCGTTTGCGACAACATCGATGAAATCCAGCCGCTGATCTATACGCCGACGGTAGGCCTCGCCTGCCAGCGCTATGGCCTCATCTTCCAGCGGCCGCGCGGCATGTTCATCAGCGCCAACGATCGCGGGAGGATCGCGGAACTACTCGGCAACTGGCCGTATCCGGCAAAGCTCATCGTCGTCACCGACGGCGAGCGCATCCTCGGCCTCGGTGACCTCGGCGCGCACGGCATGGGCATCCCGGTCGGCAAGCTCTCGCTCTATTCCGCCTGCGCGGGCGTCCATCCGGAGCACTGTCTGCCTGTCATGCTGGATGTCGGCACCAACAACGAGGATTTCCTGAACGATCCCTATTATATAGGCCTGCGCCGCAAGCGGTTGACCGGTGCGGCCTACGACGAATTCGTCGACGAGTTCATCACCGCCGCGCGCGACACATTCCCCGGCGTGCTGGTCCAGTTCGAGGATTTCGCCAATCACTCGGCGTTCCGCCTGCTGCACAAATATCGCGACAGGATAAATGTCTTCAATGACGACATTCAGGGGACTGCCGCGGTGGCGCTCGCCGGCCTGTTCTCGGCATTGCGGGTGACCGGCGGAAAGCTGGCCGACCAGAAGGTGCTGTTCCTCGGTGCCGGCGAGGCGGCGACCGGCATCGCCGACCTCGTGGTCTCCGCCATGATGGCGGAAGGCGCATCCGAAGCCGAGGCGCTGCGGCGTACCTGGCTCGTGGACTCGCGCGGCCTTGTTGTGAAGAGCAGGTCGGGTCTCACCGACCACAAGCTGCGCTACGCGCACGATCATGCACCGGTCGGCGACTTCCTCACCGCGATCCAGACGCTCAAGCCCACCGCGATCATCGGTGTTGCGGCCGTCGGCGGCGCCTTCACGCCCGAGGTGCTGCAGACCATGGCCGGGATCAACGAGCGGCCGATCGTGTTTGCGCTCTCCAATCCGACCTCGAAGGCGGAATGCTCCGCCGAGGAAGCCTACCGCCATACCGGAGGGCGCGCGCTGTTCGCCTGCGGCAGCCCCTACGATCCGGTGAAACTCGACGGCAAGACCTTCGTGCCGCGTCAGGGCAACAATTCCTACATCTTCCCCGGCGTCGGTCTTGGCGCGATCGCGACCGGCGCCAGACTGGTGACCGACGAGATGTTCATGGCCGCCGCGCACACGCTGGCCTATCTCGTCACCAAGGATGACATCGAGCAGGGCAGCCTCTATCCGGCGCTACCGCGGATCCGCGAAGTCTCCGCACACATCGCCGCGGCGGTCGCCGAGGTCGCTTACAAGCGCGGCCTTGCAACTGTGCCGGCGCCGAACGATGTGATGTCGTTCGTCCAGTCGCAGATGTACGACCCCCATTATTGAAGCAGGCCGGCCTTGCGCTGCTCTACTCCGCGGCCACGCTTCCCCGCGCACTCTGTTGCCGGGTGGTGACGACCACCTTGATGGCGTCCTCGACCCGGTCGCGTGCGTATCGAAGCGCGGTGGGCAGATCGGCGAGCGCAAAGGTGTGGGTGTGGATCTTCGCGGCGTCGAAGCGCTTTTCGGCCATCAGCGCCATCGCGCGGCGCGTGGCGCTGCGGCCTTCGCCGCGAATGCCGTAGACGTAGATGTTGTTCTTCACGAGATGCGCGATATCCGTGGTGACGGGGTCGTGCGGGAATGCGGCGAGGCAGATCTTGCCGCCGCGATTGGCCATGTGAATGGCCTGGTTGACGGTGGCCTCGGTGCCGGCGCATTCCACCACATAATCCGCTCCGATGCCGCCGGTGAGCGCCTTGACGACATCGACCGCATTTTCTTCCGCGATGTTGATGAGGCGATCGGCGCCCAGCTCCCTGCCGATTGCAAGCCGCCTGTTGCGCGTTCCCGTGAGGATCACGGGGCTTGCGCCCAGCGCCTTGGCAACCGCGACCGCGAGCAGCCCGATCGGGCCCGGACCGATCACCACAACGCTTTCACCGGCGACCAGCCCGCCGAGTTCGGTGAGGCCGTACATCGACGTGCCGGCGGTCACCACCAGCGTCGCCTCAGCGTCGCTCATGCTGTCGGGTACCCGCGCCAGCGTGTTGATGTGGTTGACCGCGTATTCGGCGAACCCGCCGTCGGTGGTGAAGCCGTTGGCGCGATGGCCCTTGTCGGGCTTTCCGTAGTTGAGGCATGAGGTGTACATGCCCTGCCGGCAGCGTTTGCATTGCCCGCAACCGGCGTGGATTTCCACGCTGACGCGTTCGCCGATCGCGAATTCGTCGACATCGGGTCCGAGCGCTGCGACGGTACCCATGTATTCATGGCCCGGCGTAAAATTCTTGTTGAAGGGCAGGCCGCCGCCGATGCTGGCCGGCGAGCCGCCATGGATGATCTCGAGATCGGTAGCGCAGATCGCCACCGCATCGATGCGGACCAGAACTTCGGCGCGGCGTGGGACGGGCGTTGGTTTTTCTCGCAGCAGAAGCTCATCCGGGTTACCCAGAACCCAGGCTCTCATTTGCGCGGGAACGGGAAATTCGGGTGATGTCGTGACGCCTGCTGGTTGGTACATTGGTGTGTATCCCTGTGTGTCGGAACCATATCGGAAGTCGGCGGGCGGCGAAAATCCCGTTTCGGCCAGTCAAGGGCCTCATCCGGTTTGTTCGGCCGACAGCTTGTAGATTTCGAGCGCGTCGGCATCCGCGCCGCGCGCGGTCTTGGCGAGCCTGAACAGTTGCGCGGCGAGGCCGGCCATCGGCACCGGGCTCGACGTGTTGCGGGCGACGTCGATCACCGTGTCCAGGTCCTTCAGCATCGTGGCGATATGGCCGAGCGGCGGGGAGTGAATGCCCTGCACCATGCGCGGCACGAACAATTGCAATGGAATGGAATCGGCAAAACCTCCGGCCAGCGCTTCAGGCAGCCGCTTGGCATCGATCCCCGCGTTCACGCCGAGCCGCGTCGCTTCCGCCAGCACCGCCATGGCGCAACCCACGATGATCTGGTTGCAAAGCTTGGTGGTCTGGCCCGCGCCGACCGGACCCATGTGGGTGAGCCGCCGCGCCATCGCCAGAACATAGGGCCGTACCCGCTCGACGTCGGCGGCATCGCCGCCGGCCATCACCGCGAGCGTGCCTTCCTCGGCGCCCATGGTGCCGCCAGACACCGGCGCATCGATCCATCCCATGCCGTTCGCCAGCTTCAACCGCGATGCGATGGCGCGCGCGGCGTCGGGGTGAATCGAGGAGAAGTCGACGACGAGCTTCCCCTGGCCGTTTTCCGAAGCCAGGCCGTCGGGGCCGAACACCACGTCCTCCACGGCCGCGGCGTCGGTGAGGCACATGAAGATGATGCCGGCCGCAGCGGCCGCCGCGCGCGGATGGCGGGCAGGCTTGGCGCCGGCCTCGACCAGGGCGGCCGCCTTGGCGGGCGAGCGATTCCAGGCCGTGACGTCGTGACCGGCGTTCAGCAGGCGCCGCGTCATCGGAAACCCCATCATCCCAAGGCCGAGATAGGCAAGCTTCTCCGCAGCCCTTCCGTCCGCCCCGCCAATCCCGGCCATTCCCACTCTCCCTCTTTTACCGCCGTAAAACCGCATCCGGCGAAATGCCTTATCGCATATTCCGGCCGGGCCCGGGCCATGACAAGCACGCTCCGGTGGCTTGCCTGATTGTTTGAACCATGAAAGGCTTGGGCCATGTTAGTTGCGCTGACGCCGGGCGGCATCGGAAAAGTGGAGCAGGGATGATGCGGATTTCTTCAAAATGGGCCTTGGCGGCCGGGGCTCTGGCCGCCGTTCTGGCGAGCGCGGGTTCATCTTACGCCCAGCAGACGATCCGCGTCGGCTGGACCATTCCGGCCGAGGAATCGAAATACTGGATGATGCGCAGACCGGCCGAATTTCCCAATCTCGGCAAAACCTACAATGTCGAATGGACCCAGTTCCAGGGCACCGCGCCGATGACCCAGGCGCTGGCCGCGGGCGCGCTCGACTGCGCGACGCAGGCGCCGCTGTCGCTGGCGAACGGCGTGGTCGGCGGCAACCTCAAGGCCTACATCGTGGCGCAGCACGTCTACGAAAAGCCCGGCGGCTTCTCGGTGTATTGGGCTGTCATGGACGACTCCCCGATCAAGACCATCGCGGATCTGAAGGGCAAGACCATCGGCATATCGGTGATCGGCGGCGGCACCCAGGGGCCGTTCAACATGCTCTTGAAACAGAACGGGGTCGATCCGGCCAAGGACATCAAGCTGGTCGAAGTCGGCTTCGCGGTTTCCGAAGATGCGCTCCGTCAGGGTCGCGTCGATGCCGTCAACATGAACCAGCCGTTCGCGGCGCGCGCCGAGGCCAAGGGCGGCACTCGCAAGCTGTTTTCGCTCAACCAGGCCATGCCGAACATCGTTCATATTCTGGAAGCCTGCCGCGCCGACTTCGTCGACAAGAACCCGGAACTGGTGAAGGCCTATGTCCGCGACATCACCTCAGGGATGAAAAAGGCGCTCGCCAATCGCGAGGAGACGCTGAAGGTCGTCTCCGAACAGCTGAAGGCGCCGATCCCGGTGCTCGATACCTATCTGCTCAAGGACAATGATTTCGGCAGGGACCCCGGCGCCGCGCCGAATTTCGAGGCGATCCAGAAGATGCTCGATATCTACGCCGCAACGGGCATGCTGCCGAAGATGGACGTCGCGCAGTTCAAGCACCCGACCATCGTCGCGCCGCTGCAATAAGCCGCGGATTGCGCGTCGTCCTGGCGTTCCCCGGGGCGACGAATTGAGAGACCTGGTCGATGAAGAAGTGGCGATCCCGCGTGACGACCGATGGGCTCGATCGTGCGCCCCACCGCGCCTTCATGCGGGCGATGGGGCTCGACGACGAGGCGCTCGCCAAGCCGATGATCGGCGTCGTCAGCATGAAGGGCGAGCAGACGCCCTGCAACATGACGCACGATTTCCAGGTCGATGCCGCCAAGGCCGGGATCGCGGAGGCCGGCGGCACGCCGCGGGAATTCGCCACCATCTCGGTCTCCGACGGCATCAGCATGAACCATGAGGGCATGAAGTTCTCGCTGCTGTCGCGCGAACTGATTGCGGATTCCATCGAAGCTGTCGTGCACGGCCTGGCCTACGACGCCCTGATCGGGTTCGGCGGCTGCGACAAGACGCTGCCGGGCGTGATGATGGGGATGATCCGCTGCAACGTGCCGTCGATTTTCATCTACGGCGGCAGCGCGCTGCCCGGCCGGTTTGAGGGCAAAACCCTTACCGTGCTGGATTCCTACGAAGCCGTCGGCGGCTTCATGACCGGCGAGATCGACGCGGCGACACTCGAAGGCATCGAACGAAGCTGCCTGCCGACCATCGGCGCCTGCGCCGGACAATTTACCGCCAACACCATGGGCATGGTTTCGGAAGCCATGGGGCTGTCGATGCTGAACGTGTCGATGATCCCCGGCGTCTATGCCGAGCGCGCGCAGGTCGCGCGCCGCGCCGGGCGGCTGGTGATGCAGATGCTGGAGCGGGGCGGGCCGCTGCCGCGCGAAATCGTCACGCGAAAGGCGCTGGAAAACGGCGCCGCCATCGTCGCCGCCACCGGCGGGTCGACCAATGCCGCGCTGCATCTGCCGGCACTCGCCAACGAGGCCGGCATTTCCTTCACGCTGGACGATGTCGGCGAGGTCTTCGCGCGCACGCCGCTGATCGGCAATCTGCGCCCGGGCGGCAAATACACCGCCAAGGACGTCTACGATATCGGCGGCGCCGCGGTCATCATCCGCGCATTGGTTGAAAGCGGCCACATCGACGGTAGCTGCCTGACGATCACGGGCCGGACGATCGCGGAAGAATATGGCGAAGCGAACGCACCGGACGGCGAGATCGTATTCAGCACCAAGAAGCCGATCATGCCGGATGGCGGCGTCGCGGTGCTCAAGGGCAATCTTTGCCCTGATGGCGCCGTCATCAAGGTGGCCGGTTTGAAGAACCTGGTATTCGAGGGCACCGCGCGCGTGTTCGAGGACGAAGAGCAATGCGTCGACGCCGTGCGCAACCGGAACTATTCGGCCGGCGACGTTCTCGTCATCCGCAACGAAGGACCGGTCGGCGGTCCCGGCATGCGCGAGATGCTCGGCGTCACCGCGCTGATCTATGGGCAGGGCATGGGCGAGAAGGTCGCGCTCATCACCGATGGGCGTTTTTCGGGGGCGACGCGCGGCATGTGCATCGGTTATGTCTCGCCGGAATCATTCATCGGCGGTCCGCTGGCGCTGGTGCGCGACGGCGACCGCATCAGGATCGATGCCGCTGCTCGTCGCATGGATCTTCTGATCGGCGACGATGAATTTGCGCGTCGGCGCGAGGGCTGGAAACCGCGGCGGCCGCGGCATCGAGCGGGCGCGCTTGCCAAATACGCCCGCTTGGTCGGCCAGGCGCCCGGCGGCGCCGTCACCCATGATGGCGCCGCCGAATGGCCATGGTTCGATCAGCCGTGATGGGACGTCCAGGCCGAAACGACATCGCCAATGCTTGCAAGTTTCCGCTATGCTCGGTTTAACCAGACACAAGCGGGAAGCCATCTGTGCCTGACGGAAGCATGCCGGGAAGAAAAGCGGAAATGAAGCTTGTACCATCGCGGTCGGAAGTTGAGGCGAAGGGCGCGCAGGCGCGACCGCCGGCAGCCGCCATGATCGAGATCGAAAGCGTCTCGCAGGTTTTTCGCACCTCCGGCCGCCAGGACCATCTCGCGTTGTCGGAGATTTCGCTGACAATCGAGGATGGGGCTTTCGTCTCGATCCTCGGCCCCTCCGGCTGCGGAAAATCGACGCTGCTTTATATCGTCGGCGGCTTCGTCAGCCCGACCGGAGGCGTTGCCAGGGTGAAGGGCCGAGCGATCACCGGGCCCGGGCCCGATCGCGGGCCGGTATTCCAGGAGTTCGCGCTGTTTCCCTGGAAGAGCGTGCTCGGCAATGTGATGTACGGGCCGCGCCAGCAGGGCGTGAAACCGACCGAGGCCGAAGCGCAAAGCCGCGCACTGATCGAGATGGTCGGCCTCAAGGGGTTTGAGAATTTCTACCCCAAGGAATTGTCCGGCGGCATGAAGCAGCGCGTCGCGCTGGCCCGCACGCTCGCCTATCACCCGGCCGTGCTGCTGATGGACGAACCGTTCGGCGCGCTGGATGCGCATACAAGAACGCGGCTGCAGAACGATCTGCTCAATATCTGGGAACGCGACCGCAAGACCGTGCTGTTCGTCACCCATTCGGTCGAGGAGGCGGTGTATCTGTCGGACAAGGTCGTGGTGATGACCCGCTCGCCCGGCCGCATCAAGGAGATCATCGACATCGATCTGCCGCGGCCGCGCCGCCGGACGGAACTGCTGCTCGATCCCCGCTATCAGAAATATGTGGTCGATATCGAGCGCATGTTCGACGACGGCGGCGAAGAGGAGTTGCGGCCATGATGTCTGGGCGCACGCTTCTCCTGCGCGCGGCGCCATGGCTCGCCTGCCTCGGGCTGCTCGGGGTCTGGCAGGTCGGTGCGCTGATCCTGAACACCGACAGTTTTCCGACCGCGTGGGAAGCGGTCCGCGCGATCCCCTCCATCCTTGGCGACAAGGAATCGCTGATCAACATCCTGGCCTCGTTGCGCCGCATGGCGGTCGGCTTCGGCATCGGCGTGCTCTTTTCGATCCCGCTCGGATTGATGATGGGCCGTTCGCGCGGCGTCGCGTCGTTCTTCAACCCGCTGTTGATGGTGATCTACCCCGTGCCGAAGGCGGCCTTGATGCCGATCATCATGCTCTGGCTCGGCGTCGGCGACATCGCCAAGACGCTGGTGATCTTCCTCGGCGTCAGCCTGCCCGTGATCTATCACAGCTTTCAGGGCGCCAAGGCGGTCGAGGAGAAGATGCTGTGGTCGGGCGCCGCCATGGGCCTGTCGGCGGCGCAGCGCATGATCCGGATCGTGCTGCCGGCGGCGCTCCCGGAAATTCTCACGGGCTGCCGCACCGGCCTCGTGCTGGCGCTGATCACGATGGTTACATCCGAGATGATTGCCCGCCAATCCGGTGCCGGGAACATTCTGTTCAACGCGCTCGATATGGGACAATACGATACCGTCTACGCGATGATCATCATCATCGGCGCCATGGGTATCGGCCTTGATGCCGCGTTCGAGAATATGCGGGGCAGGCTGGTGAAGTGGTCCGAGCCGGGCTTTGACATTCCCTTGAGCTTCGCATGAACCTGCGCGCCGCCACCACGGATGTTCTCCTCGGGATCGTGCCGATCGCGTTTCTGATCGCGCTGTGGCAGGCGCTCGCCTCGCTCGGCTATGCGCCGCCGGCGCTGCTGCCGCCGCCCGGAATCGTGTTCATGCGTCTGGCGCAGCAACTCGCCAACAGCACGTTTCAGCAGGAGATTGCCGCCACGCTGTTTCGTCTGTTCGCCGGATTCTCGATCGCGGTGATCCTCGGCGTCAGCATCGGTCTTGCCGCGGCGGCGATGCCGGCCGTCAATGCGGTGGTGCGCCCGATCGTTCGGGTGTTGGCGCCGTTGCCCAAGGTGGCCCTGTATCCGGCGCTGCTGTTGCTGCTCGGGTTCGGGCATGAATCCAAGATCATGCTGGTGGCGGCGGATGCGCTGTTTCCGATCCTGCTGTCGACCTATTACGGCGCCTCGATGGTCGAACAGAAGCTGATCTGGTCGGCGATGGCCGCGGGTACACCGCGCCGCCAGATCCTGTTCAAGGTGGTGCTGCCGGCCGCGGTGCCGTCGATCCTCACCGGATGCCGCATCGGGCTTGTCATCTCCTGCATCGTGGTGTTTCTCGCTGAAATGATCACCTCGACCGACGGCCTCGGCCACGTCCTGGTGACGGCGGCGCGAACCTTTCAGGCCGTCGACATGTTCGTGCCGCTGATCACCATTTCGCTGCTGGGCCTGATCCTCAATGGCCTGCTGGAGGGATTGCGGACCTATCTGCTGCGCGGGTTTCCGGAAGTTTGATACAATATTCGAAAGGGAGATGAGACATGCTGGCAGATCGCATCGAAGCGAAATGGATCGACGCGTTCTGCGAGATCTTCGAGCGCTGCGCGGTCAAGCCGGGCGATACGGCCGCGATCCTCTCGGAGACGCAGTCGCGCGCGCTCAACGTCCATCTTGCCGAACTGGCGCTGTTGCGGATGGGCGCCAGGCCGTTTCACATCGTCGTACCAACGCCGCGTAACCGCGAGGCCGTTCCGATCCGCTCGACCGGCGCCAGCATCGCCATCCAGCGGCTCGGGCCCGTTGTGTCAGCGCTGCAGCAGGCGGGCTTTGTCGTCGACTGCACCATCGAAGGGTTGATGCACGCGGTGGAGACGCCGGAAATCCTCAAGGCGGGTGCGCGTATTCTCAATATCTCCAATGAACATCCCGAGGCGCTCGAGCGTATGGTGCCTGACCTCGCGCTGGAAAAGCGGGTGCGGGCGGCAGCAAAAATGCTGCGCGGGACCAGGCGCATGCGCGTGACTTCCAAGGCGGGGACTGATCTCGACGTCGACATGGTCGGCGCCTCCACGGTCGGCGTCTGGGGCTGGACCGACAGGCCGGGCACGCTGGCGCACTGGCCCGGCGGCATCGTCGTCAGTTTTCCCAAGAGCGGCAGCGTCAACGGCACGTTGGTCATGGCGGCCGGCGATATCAATCTCACCTTCAAGCGCTATCTGACCTCGCCGATCAGGATGACGCTGAAGGACGATTACGTCACCGATCTCGAAGGCGAGGGCGCCGACGCCGTCATGATGCGCGCTTATCTGGCCGCCTGGGGCGACCGCGAGGCCTATGCGGTGTCGCATGTCGGCTGGGGCATGAATCCCGGCGCGCGCTATGAGGCGCTGACGATGTACGATCAGCGCGATACCAACGGCACTGAGCTGCGCGCGGTTTCCGGCAATTTCCTGTTCTCCACCGGCGCCAATGAATTCGCCGGCCGCCACACCGCCGGGCACTTCGATCTACCGATGATGGGGACGACGATCGAGCTCGACGGCGTCGCCGTGGTCCGCGACGGCGTGCTGCAGGACGTGTTCGGCTAATCCCGGTCCAGCACCGGCGGTCTCGCCAGGCCGAAATGCCGGAGCAACTCGACCATCGCGGCAAGGCGCTGCTCGCGATAGGCATCGACATCGAGGCCGGAATAATCGAGGAAGCCGGCGCCGGTCCGCATGCCGATGCGGCCGTCGTGCATGTTGCGCGAGATCACCTCGGGCGCGCGGTAGCGGTCGCTGCCCAGCGCGCCCTCGAGATAACGGCTGGCGTAATAGAGAATATCGCCGCCGCCCCAGTCGATGAATTCCAGGAGCCCCAGCACCGCGTAGCGAAAACCAAAACCGTAGCGGATCGCCTTGTCGATATCCTCGGCGCTGGCGACGCCTTCTTCCACCATCCGCGCCGCCTCGTTCATGGCGAGCGCCTGGATCCGCGGCACGATGAAGCCGGGCGTGGCGGCGCACACCACCGGCACCTTGCCGATGCCTTCGAGCAAGGCTTTGACTCGCGCGATGACGGCCGGATCGGTCGCGGCGCCCGGCGAGATCTCGACCAGCGGGATCAGATAGGCCGGGTTGAGCCAGTGCACGTTGAGGAAACGCTCGGGGCGCTCGACCGAGCCCGAGATATCGTCGACCAGAATGGTCGACGTGGTCGAGGCGATGATGACATCGGGCGCGACGCATTTCGAGGCTGTCGCCAACACCTCGCGCTTGAGGTCGACCACTTCGGGGACGCCTTCGAACACGATGCCGGCGCCGGCGAGTGCTGCGGCCATGTTCTGTGCTGGTGCGACGGCGACCCGGGTCACAACCGCGTCGGCGTCCTTGTCCTTCAACAATCCAAACCGCGCCAGGCTTGCCAGCGTCTTCCTGACCTCGCCGAGCGCCTCGGCCTCGAGCGTCGCGAATTGTTCTTCCGAGCGGGCCTTGACGTCGATCATGGTGACGGCGTGGCCGGCATAGGCGAACGCAACCGCGATGCCGCGACCCATACGGCCGGCGCCGAGGCAGGCAACCATGGGACGAGCCGCGGTCATTGGCCAAATCCCTCGCGCAACAGGCTTCGCAATTCCTCGCGGCCGAAGCCACCAAGGCCGAGACTGGCCAGCGTACGCCCGCCCTTCAAAAAGTCCTCGCCGCAGATCGCGCCACCTATGGCGAGAAAAGCCTTCGCCAGCGGCGTCGCAACGCCGGCGAGTTCAGCGGTCGAAACCAGCAACGACAGGCCGAGCCGCAGATCCTCGCGCATATAGCGATGCTTGGTGAGCACGATCTGCTCGCGCCAGTCGCCGGAATCGGTCAGGCGCTCATGCGAGCCGCGACCATACATCCATTGCTCGCCTTCGGTCGCGTAATGATGCGCCAGCGGAAAATGCGGACTGCCATAACCGAGGGCTTCGCGCACCGCGATGCGTTCAGCATCGAGCGCGTCGGTGACGCGGCGGATCGAGGCCTGCGTGCCTTCCTTGTGGATGTCCCAGCGTTCGAAATGCTCGATCGCACCGGCATTCATGACGATCAATGGTGGATGGATGATCGGTCCGGCATTCATTAGCGCGCCCGACAGTGCATCCCCGCAGGGCTCGATCACACCGGGAAAGGCGCGGCCGATCACGGCGAGCGCATGATTGGCATTCTTCAGCGGAAAGACGCCGACCGGCAACCGCTTGGCGCGAATGGTGATGGCGGCTTCGAACGGGCCGTGCTTGCGCGTCAGCCAGGGCAACGTGCCGGTTTCCGCGAAGCTCATCATGGCGCGGTTGCCGGCGTCATGCGCGGCCTTGGCAAAAATCATCGAGCCGAATGTCGCCGGCGGCAGGAACACAACTTGCCCGTCGCTCAGATGGGGCGCCAGCAGGCTGGCGATGTCCGGCTGTGCAAAAGCCGGGGCAGGGCAGAGGATCAATTCGACGCCGCGCACAGCCTCCGCAATGTCGGTAGTGACCAGCGTCAGTTGCACCTCGTGCCGGCCGTTGGAGTCCTTGACGAACGATGTGCGAGCCTGCCGCGCGATGCTCTGTTACCGCGGCAGCATCGCGCCGCCACAGCCGCACCTCATGCCCCTGCAACGCAAAATCGCCCGCGGCCGCGAACGAGCCGTTGCCGCCGCCGAGTACCGCGATCTTCAAATGGCATCTCCTTGCGAGGTATCAGGCGCGTCGAGTTGCCTCAGCATGAAATGCTGGACCTTGCCCAGCGCGGTGCGCGGCAGGTCGTCGACGAAGACGATATCGCGCGGAACCTTGAAGCGGGCAAGCTGCGTCAGCACATGCGCGCGCAGATCTTCCGCCTCGACCGCGCACCCGGAACGCCTGACGACATAGGCCACGGGCACTTCATCCCATCTGGGGTCGGGCCGGCCGATCACGCCGCATTCCACGACATCTGGATGCTCCAGCAGCACGCGTTCGACCTCCGCAGGGTAGATGTTCTCGCCGCCGGAAATGATCAGGTTCTTCTTGCGGTCATGGACCCAGAAATAGCCGTCGGCGTCGCGCAGTCCGATGTCGCCGGTGCGATACCAGCCGTCATGCAGCGCCTCGCGGGTTGCCTGTTCATTGCCCCAGTATTCGTAGAACACATTGGGACCGCGCACAGCGATTTCGCCCGGCGTGCCCGGCGGCAGCTCATTGCCGGCATCATCGATAACGGTCGCCTCGCAGCACAGGCCGGGCAGGCCGGTCGAGCCGACCCGCGAGAGATCGCCGCCAAGCCGGGTGTAAACCGCGACCGGGCAGGTTTCGGTCGAACCATAGACCTGCAGCACCGGCACCCCGCGCGCCACGAAACGATCGATCAGATGCGGCGGCACGATGGTGGATCCGGTCGAGACTGCCCTCAGCGAGGACAGGTCGGTCGTGGCCCAGGCGGGATGCTCGCTCACCGCCTGAATGGTCGCGGGCACCAGCACCGTCAGCGTCGGACGATCGCGCGCGATGGTTTCGAGTGCAGCGTCCGGCGTGAAGCGCGAATGGATCGTCACGGTGGCGCCGTGGTGCAGGGCCGGCGTGGTCTGGATATTGAGCCCGCCGACATGGAAGAACGGCAGCACGGTCAGCACGTGATCGTCTGACGTGAGGCCGTGCATATGCTGGCTCATCACCCCGTTCCACAGCAGCGCCTCTTGCCGCAACACCGCGCCCTTCGGTCTTCCCGTCGTGCCCGAGGTGTAGACGATCAGCAGCGGACAGGTGAGATCCGTATGCGGATTGCGGTCGTCGCCCTGCGCCTGTGCCAGCAACGGATCGAATGCGATCCCGCGTGGAGGCGCAAAATCAAGTCCGACGATGGCAGCGTCCGGCAGGCTCTTCTCCAGCACGGGCAGAACGCCGGCGAATGCCTGCTCGAGCACCAGCACCTTGACCGAGGCGTCCGACAATATGAACACTTGCTCCGCCACCGCCAGCCGCCAGTTCAGCGGCACCAGCATGGCGCCGAGCCGGGCGCAGGCATAGAGCAGCACCAGATAGTCCGGCCGGTTCAGGCTGAGGATCGCGACGCGATCGCCGCGGCGGACGCCGAATTCGGATTTCAGCGCGCGCGCCGTCTGCGCGATGCGTGCCGCGAGAGCCGCATAGCTCAGCGTCTCGCCCTCGAAGATGGTCGCAGGCTTGTCCGGCGTGAACGCCGCGTTCCGTTCGATGAGATCGGAAAGGTCCATCGTCGAACTAGTCGTCCGTCTCGCCGGTCTCGTACAGCGCTTCGCGGCCGATGCGGTCGAGACAGAGTTCGGCGGTCCACGGCAGCATCAGCGAGCCGCAGCGGCTGTCGCGATAAATCCGCTCCAGCGGCAGCGATTTCAGCATCGACTGGCCGCCGCAGGTGCGGATCGCCAGTGTCGCCAGCTCATTGGCGCCTTCCATCGCGGAATATTGCGCGGCATAGGCGCGCAGCACCTGCTCCTTGCTGGGATTGGCGCAAGCCTCGGTGACCGCCTGGAACCAGATCGCCTTGACCTGCTCGAGCTTGATCTGCATCTGCGCCACCGCGATCTGCTTGGTGGGATACATCCGGCGCTTCACGGGCGGGGTGCCCGGCACCTCGCCACGCAGATAGCGCACGGTGAAATCGTAAGCGGCTTGCGCGAGGCCGACATAGGTTGGCGACAGCGTCAGGAACATATGCGGCCACCGCATCGCCGCCTGGAAATAGACGCCGCGCGGCATCAGCGCCGCGTCCTCCGGCACGAACACGTCCTTGAACAACAGCGTGCGCGATACCGTGCCGCGCATGCCCAGCGGATCCCAGTCGCCGACCACGGAGACGCCTTCGGTCTTGGCCGGTATCGCCAGGTAGAGCGTGTTGCGCCGGGAGGCTTTTTCACCCTCCGCGACTTCGGTGCAGAGCACGCCGTAATAATCGGCATGGCCCGCAAGCGAAGCAAAGATCTTCTTGCCGTTGACGATCCAGCCGCCGCTGACGGGCTTTGCCTCGGTGCCGAAGGCGACGCCGCCGGCCGCGGCCGCGCCGCCTTCCGAGAACGGCTGCGAATAGATCGCGCCGTGCTCGACGATGCGCTTGTAATGCACCGCGCGGCGGCGCTCGTGTTCGGCGCGGGTGGCGGCATCCATGTCGAGATCGTCAGCCAGCGGACCGGACCATAGCGTCGAGCAGACGTGCATGTTCCACGTCAGCGCGGTGGCGCCGCAATAGCGGCCGATCTCGGCGGCGGCGAGCGCGTAGGTCTGATAGTCCGCGCCAAAGCCGCCATGTTGCCTGGGAATGGCGATGCCGAGCAGGCCCGAGCGATGCAGATCGCGGTAGTTCTCGGTCGGGAATGTCGCCTCGCGGTCGTAGGTCGCCGCGCGGCCTGCGAACACACTCTGGCCGAGTTCGCGCGCGCGGGCGATGATTCCGGCTTGTTCGTCGCGCAGCCGAAACGCGGCGGGATCGAAAATCGGCGCATCCGGATCGATCTTGTCGACTGCAGCCACGCTCTTGCTCGCTTGTACCGTCATCATGCCGTCACTTGGGTTGTAGCCGCATGGGCTCTCAGAAAGGAATCCAGTGCCGCATTGAAGGCGGCTGGACGTTCGAGGTTGACGAGATGGCCGGCGCCTTCGAGTTCGACGTAGCTCGCCGATGGAATGTAGGTCGCCATCTTCGCCATCATCGGCGCCGGCGCATTCTTGTCCTTCGAGCCTGACAGAACCAGCGTCGGCACCGCGATATTTTTCAGCGCGTTGCGCTGGTCGAAGCCGAGCAGGGCGAGCATGCTGGCGCGGTAGCTCGCCTCGGGTACGGCGGCCATGCAGGCGCGCGCAAGCTCCATGCCCCCGATATCGGCATTGTCGCCGACCAATTCCTTCACCAGG
This sequence comes from uncultured Alphaproteobacteria bacterium, assembly GCA_963831585.1. Taxonomy (GTDB): domain Bacteria; phylum Pseudomonadota; class Alphaproteobacteria; order Rhizobiales; family Xanthobacteraceae; genus Bradyrhizobium. Next base: position 390,272 of record CAWHRA010000034.1, read on the forward strand.
GTCGGCGCCAGCGAAGCCATGGTTTCGCCGCGGTCGAGCGGGCCGAGCCGCGCGCCGATGAATTCCCTCTGCCAGTCGCCGTCGGCCTTGCCGAACGCCGGGCTGGTCTGGGCGAGAACGACGGCGGCGGCAGCATCAGAATGCTTTGTCAGCCACTGCTGGACGATCATGCCGCCGATCGAATGCCCGACCAGGATGGGCCTGTTTGCGCCGACCTCGCGCAGGAAATCCTGCAGGGCGTCGGCCAGCGTCGCGATGCTGACGCCCGGAAGCGGCGCCGAGCCGCCATAGCCCGGCATGTCCCAGGCCATGGCGCGATAGCGGTCGCCGAGGGCCTCGATCTGGCCGCGCCACGCCCGGGCCGCGCCGCCGATCCCGTGCAGGAACACCAGCGGCGGCAGGCCGGGATCGCCGGCGGTTTCGTAGCCAAAACGGCCGTTGCTGGTTTTCATGGTTACAGATGCTGGCACGCCGGACTTGCCTCCTTGCGGATATGTCCGATCCTACCCGGCCTCCGGGGCATGAAAAAGCGAAAGTTTTAGAGTTAAAGCATTGCGGGTCGCATCGGTGTCAGGCGGCCGCGGCCCGCAACGGCGGCTCGACCTTGTAGTCCGGGGCGGAAGCCAGGAAACGCGCATAGGCGTCGGCGTCGGGCGGGGTGAATTTCTCCGCCAGCGCGCCGCGCCGGCGTATCTTCGCGCCCATGTCCGCCAGCAATTCGTCGAAATGCTTGAAGTGGAAGGGCGCGATGCAGAGTCCGCCATAAACGCCCGCGGCTGGCCGCTCGACCCGCTTGAAGTGCAGCATCATGTCCATGTTCTCATACATCTCGGCTGCGGTCGGCTGCTTTGCAAGCTGGCCGTCGCAATAGCGCACCAGCCAGTTGGCGGCCATCTCCGCGCACAGCACGGTGCAGAAACTGGAATTGAAGCCGACGAAACCCAGGTCGGGAAGATCGGGATTGGCGATCTGGCGGTACAGCCGGTAGAGGCCGTCCGGCTGCACCAGCCTGTTGCGGTATTCCTCCGGCAGGAAGGGAACGCCGAGCTTGAACCCGATCGCGAGAATGGCGACGTCGGCGGCGACTTTTTGTCCGCCGGTCATGACGATGCTCTTGCCGTCATAATGGTCGAAGGTGCCGCGAATGGCCTTGATGCGGCCGTCGGCCACCATCGGAAAGAAATCCGGCGTCGCGATCGGCACCGAGCAGTTGACGCCGTCCTCGATGCGCTGTTCGGGGACCATGTCGCATTTCTTCAGCTTCAGCTGCATCTTGAGCATGCTTTCGAGCCCGCGCCAGTTTGCCCAGATGAACGGTTTCGCGATCGCATGCGAGATGCGCGACATCGTGCTCAGGTCCCAGCCGCGGAACATTTCTTCCTGGGCGCGGATATAGAGGATGCGCTTGAAGTTGATGAGGCCGCCGATGAAGTAGGGAATCCGCCAGATCGGTTCGCGATAGACCAGCGTCACTTCGCTGGCGCCGGCATCGACGGCATTGACCGCGATGTCGGTGGCGGATTTCGAGCCGCCGAGGACGACGACCTTCTTGCCCTTAAGCGAGGAAGCATCGGTATGCTCGGCCGAATGCAGGATGCGGCCGCCGGCCGCCTTGAAGGCGGCGTCGCCGGGATGGCTCAGTGTCTGGGGTTCATTGAACTGGCCGGTGCAGGCGGCGACGAAATCGAATTCCTCGCTGGTAGCGCTGCCATCCGGATTCCCGATTTGCAGGGCCCAGCCCGGTTGGCCCGAGCCGCGGCGCGCCATTCCCATCACGGCGGTGTTGAGCCGCAGCCGCTCGAGCAGGCCGTGATCCCTGGCATAGTCGTTCAGATAGGCATGCACCTGCGGACCCTTGGGCCATTCGGGATAGGAATCCGGCATCGGCTTGTCGGTGTAGCGATAGAGGTCCTTCGGGCTCTGGGTCTGCACGTCGGGATAGGAGCGCGCCGGTTCCCAGACCCCGCCGAGATCGCCCGAGCGTTCGAGGATCGTCACCCGGTGTCCGCGCGCGCCGAATGTCTTGGCGGCGACCAGGCCGGAGACACCGGCGCCGATAACACAAACATTCTTCTGCTTGACCATGGACCAGCCCTCCTGGTTTGAGTTCGGCGGTTGCGAGGTAGCGCAGGCAATGGGGTTCAGGCATGCCCGCGACATGTCGCGGGCACCATCGATATCAGGATGTGGATCGCCTCAATTGGCGCGTGGCGCCGTCAGGCGTTGGCGTCTTCGGGGAGGAAATCCACTTCGTGCTCGGCCGAAAGGCGAACGACTTCAGCCACGTCGGTGAGATTGTTCAGATGCTGGAACAGTGCTTCCAGCTTGCGCGCGGGTGAAACCCAGAACAGCGCTTTGACCGGCTTGTCCGACTTGTTGAAATAGCCGTGGGGGATTCCGCGCGGCATACGCACGAGGTCGCCGGCCTTGGCCTGCGTCCAGACCCCATCCAGTTTCAGGTCGAGCGTGCCTTCCTGCACCAGGATGAATTCGTCCTGGGTGGGATGGATATGCACCGGGACGAATTGCCCGGGCTCGGTGTTGGCCTCGAAGGAGAAGGTCGTTTCACACACGGCCTTCGGAAAATAGATCTGACCGAGAATGTTCCAGGACGTACCTGCAAATCCCTCGCCCTTCCGGGTGATGCCTTTTTCGAGTGCTGACACGGCGGTGATCCTCTTTTGCGTTGCGCTGAGAAGACGCCCAGCCTGCTACGGCCGGCGGCCGCCGTCTAGCCGCCGGACGAATCCATTGTCCGTCTGGCGAAAGCCGGGAACACCCGGCCGGGCGCCGTCGCTTGCCATTCAAGGGCTTGGCGGCCGCGGCTTCTGCCCATCCCATGAGCGGCAAACGATGCCAATTAGGTCGCAGGGACGGCTTTCCAAATGCCGCGGTCCGGATATTATAAGGTTCAAATAATCCGGGCGATCGGGCCATGGGCGCAGCCGTTTCAGGTATCGACCGTGCCTCTGCCGGCGCAAGGCTGGCGGCGTTTTCGCGGGTTCGTACCGCCGATGTCGACGAGGCCGCGGAGTCGATCGGTCGGATCTTTTGCCCGCATGCGCTCGACCCCCTCCGGCATTCCTGGCCGGATTTTCATGCGCTGCACAACAGCGCGGCGTTCGACGGATTTTCGGTCAACTACGTTGCCTATGGCGGTTCCGTGTCGATCGATCCTGGCTGCCTCGATCGTTTCTTTCTGCTGCAACTGCCGATCCGCGGCAGGGCAGCGATCAGGACCGGGGGCCGCGACATCGAGTCCGGCCCCGGCGCGGTCGCGTCGCTGTTGTCGCCGACGCTGCCGACCCGGATGATCTGGCGCGACGACTGCGCGCAGCTGATCCTGCTGGTGGACCGGCACCGGGTCGAAAGCCGCGCGGCCGCGCTCGCGGAGCGGCCGGCCGGTCCGGTCGAGTTCGACCCCCGGATCGATCTCGACACGCCCTTTGGCCGGGCCCTGCAATTCCATATCGAATATCTGGTCGATCTCGCCGAGCACGGCGGGTCGCATCAGTCGCCGGCCGCGCTGGCGAACTTGCGCGAGTCCATGCTTGGACTGCTTCTCACCGGCCAGCCCAATAATCTGAGCGCGGCGATCAATCGATCGGCGCGGCATTGCGACGCGTTGCCCGCGGCGTACCGGCGCGCGCGGGCCGCGCTCGAGGCGCACGCGGCCGAGCCGCTCGATCTGGAAAAACTGGCGCGGGTATCCGGCATCGGCGTCCGGTCGCTGCAACTCGGCTTCAAGCGTCATTTCGGCGAGTCGATATCCGGCGTGCTGCAGGATATCCGCCTGGAACGGCTGAATGCGCGGCTTTCGAAGGCCCGGCCGGGTGAGCGGGTGATCGATATCGCCTTCGATCTCGGCTTCACCCATCCCGGCCGCATGGCCCATATCTACCGCGCCAGATTCGGCGAAAGCCCCTCGGCGACGCTGCGCAAGAGCCGGTAGGCCCAGGGAAACGCCGACAGTTCCCGGCTTTCTTGCAAGAGCTTTAAGTTTAAAATATATGCTCGGGATCGTTGGCATCATGCAAGGGAGTGGCGCATGTCCGGACTTCCGCGTTCCTCCCACGCCCTCGTCACCGGCGGCGGACGGGGCATCGGCCGTGCCATTGCGGCCACGCTGGCGCGCTCGGGAGCAACCGTCACGGTGCTCGGCCGCCATCGTGCGACGCTGGATCAGGCGGTGGCCGCGGGCGACGCGCATTTCGCCTGTGTTGCCGATGTCGCTGATCAGGCCGCCGTCAACGCCGCGATCTCGGAAGCCGCCAGCCGCCAGCCGATCGATATCCTGATCGCCAATGCCGGCATCGCGGAATCCGCGCCATTCGCAAAATCCGATGCGGCGCTGTTCCGGCGCATGATGGACGTCGACTTCATGGGCGTGGTGCATGCTATCCAGGCCGTATTGCCCGCCATGAAGGACCGTCCCCATGGCCGCATCGTTGCCGTTGCATCGACCGCGGGCCTCAAGGGCTATGCCTATGCCAGCGCCTATAGCGCGGCTAAGCACGCGGTGGTTGGCCTGGTGCGCTCGCTGGCGCTGGAATTGGCCAACACGCGCGTCACCGTCAACGCGGTATGCCCCGGCTTCACCGATACCGATCTGCTCGCCGGCAGCATCGACAACATCATGAAGAAGACCGGCCGCAGTCACGAGCAGGCGGTGGCCGATCTTTCCCGGCACAATCCGCAAGGCCGCCTCGTCAGCCCCGCGGAAGTCGCCGACACCGTGCTGTGGCTGTGCGGCGAGGGCGCCGGCGCGATCACCGGACAGGCCATCGCGGTGGCCGGCGGAGAGGTCTGAGACGTAGCGCGTGCGACAACAATGAACGACAAATCCAAGGGAGATTCCATGAGTACGCCCGCCAACCCCGTCACGCTGCCGCTTTCGCAATACTCGCCCAGGCATTTCCTGCTGGGAATTGCGGATGGCGTGGCGACGGTGACGCTGAACCGCCCGGAACGCAAGAACCCGCTGACGTTCGAGAGCTACCGTGAACTCACGGATTTCTTCCGCGCCTGCGCGATGGATGACGCGGTCAAGACCGTCGTGGTAACCGGCGCCGGCGGCAATTTCTCCTCCGGCGGCGACGTGTTCGAGATCATCGGCCCGCTGGTGAAAATGGACACCAAGGGTCTCACCGCCTTTACCCGCATGACCGGCGATCTCGTCAAGGCGATGCGAGCCTGTCCGCAGCCGATCGTCGCCGCCGTCGAGGGCATCTGCGCCGGCGCGGGCGCGATCGTCGCCATGGCGTCCGACCTGCGTCTGGCGGCTGCCGGCGCCAAGGTCGCCTTCCTGTTCAACAAGGTCGGGCTTGCCGGCTGCGACATGGGCGCGTGCGCGATCCTGCCGCGCATCATCGGGCAGTCCCGTGCTTCGGAGTTGCTGTACACCGGCCGCTTCATGACCGCGGAGGAGGGCGAGCGCTGGGGCTTCTTCAGCCGCATCGTCGCAGCCGACCAGGTGCTGTCGCAGGCTCAGTCGCTTGCAAAGGAGATCACCGCGGGGCCGACCTTCGCCAACACCATGACCAAGCGGATGCTGGCGATGGAATGGGCGATGTCGGTGGAGGAGGCGATCGAGGCCGAGGCGGTGGCCCAGGCGCTGTGCATGACCACCGCGGATTTCGCCCGGGCGTTCGAGGCGTTTTCCAGCAAGGCGAAGCCGGTATTTCAGGGCAATTGAGCCATCGCGCGGGGCCTTGCCGGGAAATTGCTTTAGGTTTAAAATAATTCGAATGGTTCCGCTGCGCCGGAGGCTCTCATGAAGATCGCGATCATCGGCGGAGGACCGGCCGGTCTTTATTCCGCGATCCTGCTCAAGAAGCAGCGGCCGGAGGCCGAGATCACGGTCTACGAGCGCAACCGCGCTGACGACACCTTCGGCTTCGGCGTGGTGTTTTCCGATGCCACGCTGGACAATTTCGAGAAATACGACGCGGCGAGCTATCGCCGCATCACCGAGCAGTTCGCTTATTGGGACGATATCGCCGTCCATTTCCGCGGCACAGTCCACCGGGTCGGCGGCAATGGTTTCTGCGGCTGCTCGCGCCGCACGCTGCTTTTGATTTTGCAGGAGCGGGCGCGCGAGCTTGGCGTCACCCTGCTGTTCGAGGCCGACATCGAGGACGAGGCCCGCTTCGCCGATGCCGATCTGGTGGTGCTGGCCGATGGCATCAACAGCCGTTTCCGCGATAAATATATCGAGCATTTCCAGCCCGAGGTCGATCTTCGCTCCAACAAGTTCGCCTGGATGGGCTCGACCCGGCCGCTCGATGCCTTCACCTTCATTTTCCAGGAGACCGAGTGGGGCCCGTTCATCGCCCACGCCTATCAATACGAAATGGGACATTCGACCTGGATCTTCGAGACCGATCCCGAGACCTTCAGGCGCGCCGGGCTGGAAGGCCTGGACGAGCGGCAATCCGCCGACCGGATGGCCGAGATTTTCGACTGGTTCCTCGAGGGACATCCGCTTCTGATCAACCGCTCGATGTGGCGCAATTTCCCGATGATCCGCAGCAAGCGCTGGGTCAGGGACAACATGGTGCTGCTGGGCGACGCCAAGGCGACCGCGCATTTCTCGATCGGCTCCGGCACCAAGCTTGCGATGGAAGACGCGATTGCGCTGGCGGACGCCATGCATCGGGCGCCCACGGTCGAAGCCGCGTTGCAGCAATATGAAACCGGACGTCGCGAGGAGGTCGAGAAGACCCAGCACGCCGCCGACGTGTCGCTGGTCTGGTTCGAGCATGTCGACCGGTTCTGGGATTTCGATCCCGTGCAGTTCGCGTTCGGCGTCATGACCCGCGCCAAGGCGATCACCTACGACAATCTCACCTTGCGCGCGCCGGATTTTGTCGGCGAGGTCGACAAGGCCTTCGCAAAACAGGTTCGCGCCAAGGGGTTCGAGGTCGATCTTGAGAAGCCGCTGGCGCCGATGTTCCAGCCGCTGCGGCTGCGCGAGATGACGCTCGCCAATCGCGCTGTCGTGTCGCCGATGTGCATGTATTCGGCGAAGGAGGGCGTGCCTGATGATTTTCATCTGGTGCATTACGGCTCGCGCGCGATCGGCGGCGCGGGCCTGATCTTCACTGAAATGGTCTGCGTCGGCCGCGACGCCCGCATCACGCCGGGCTGCGCCGGACTGTGGAACGACGAGCAGCAGGCCGCGTGGCGGCGCATCGTCGATTTCGTCCACGCCAATTCGGCGGCGAAGATCGCGCTGCAACTCGGCCATGCCGGCCGCAAGGGCGCCACCAAACTGATGTGGGACGGCATGGATCGTCCGCTGGAGCAGGGCGGTTGGGACGTCATCTCGGCCTCGCCGATTCCCTATTTTCCCGACAGCCAGGTGCCGCGCGAGATGGATCGCGCCGCGATGGATAGAGTGAAGGCGGCCTTCGTGCAGGCCGCCGAGCGCGGCGAGGCCTGCGGCTTCGACATGCTGGAACTGCATTGCGCCCACGGCTATCTGCTCGCGAGTTTCATCTCGCCGCTCACCAACCAGCGCACCGACGCCTATGGCGGCTCGCTTGCCAACCGCCTGCGCTTTCCGCTGGAAGTGTTCGAGGCGTTGCGGGCGGCGTGGCCGGCGCACAAGCCGATGTCGGTGCGCATTTCCGCCACCGACTGGGCCGAGGGCGGCGTCACCGGGGACGATGCGGTGGCGATCGCGCGCGCCTTTGCCGAAGCCGGCGTCGATCTGGTCGATGTTTCCACCGGCCAGACGGTGCGCGATGCCCAGCCGATCTACGGGCGCATGTTCCAGACCCCGTTCTCCGACCAGGTCCGCAACGAGGCGCGGGTCGCCACCATGTGCGTCGGCAACATCACGACCGCGGACCAGGTCAATACCATCCTCGCCGCCGGCCGCGCGGACCTGGTGGCGCTCGGCCGGCCGCATCTGGTCGACCCCACCTTTACGCTTAAGGCGGCGGCCTGGTACGGCGCCGACGGCGTGTTCTGCCCGCCGCAATATCTGCCCGGCAAGGAGCAGATTTTCCGCAACAGCGTGCGCGACCGGCAGGATTTCGAGGACCTCAAAATTAAGGCTAAGCCGAAGACCCGGGCGGAGCTGAAGGCGGAGGCGACAAAGCCGCTTGCGGCGGAGTAAAAAACCGTGCGAGCCTAAGGCCTTGGTGTGACGTCCTGGTATTTGAGTGGAGTTGCGGCGATGAAGGCGATTATCGTCGGGGGTGGCATCGGGGGCCTCACCACCGCGCTGATGCTGCGGGCCCGGGGCATCGGCTGCGAACTGTTCGAACAGTCGGACACCATCCGCGAACTCGGGGTCGGCATCAACACGCTGCCGCACGCGATCCGCGAGCTCGCAGGCCTCGGCCTGCTGCAGAAGCTCGACGACATCGCCATCCGCACCGACGTGCTCTATTATCTCAACCGCCACGGCCAGGAAGTATGGCGTGACGCGCGCGGCATCGATGCCGGTCACGACGTGCCGCAATTCTCGATCCATCGCGGCCGGCTGCAGAGCGTGATCCACCGCGCCGTCGAGCAGCGGCTGGGCAAGGACGCCATCCACACCGGTTGCCGGCTGGGGTCGTTCACCCAGGATGAAGGCGGCGTCACCGCCTATTTCTTCGATCGCGCCGGCAGCCACACCAGAACCGTGCGCGGCGACATCCTGATCGGCGCCGACGGCATTCATTCGCGGGTGCGGGAGATCCTGTTTCCCGAGGAGGGGCCGCCCTGCTGGAACGGGCTGATGCTGTGGCGCGGCGCGCGCGACTGGCCTGTTTTCCTGACCGGAAAATCGATGATCGTCGCCGGCGGCCTGCATGCCAAGGTCGTGGTCTATCCGATCGCGGAAGGATCGAGCCCGGCGAACCGCCTGACCAATTGGGCTGTGCTGGTGAAGGTCGGCGACGGCAATGCAGCGCCGCCGCGCAAGGAGGACTGGTCGCGGCCGGGCAAGCGCGAGGAATTGATGCCGCATGTGGCGCGATTCAAGATACCCCATGTCGACGTGCCCGCGCTGATCTCGGCGACGCCGGAATTCTACGAATATCCGACCTGCGACCGCGATCCCTTGCCCTGGTGGTCCTGCGGCCGCGTCACGCTGCTCGGCGACGCCGCGCATCCCATGTATCCGGTGGGATCGAATGGCGCCTCGCAGGCCATTCTCGACGCGCGCTGCCTTGCAGATGCGCTGGCGCGTTCCGAGCATCCGCGCCAGGCGCTGATGGCCTATCAGCAGAAGCGGTTGCCGATGACCGCCGAGATCGTGCACTCCAACCGCCGCGGCGGTCCGGAAGGCGTGATCGACGCGGTCGAGCAACTGGCGCCCGACGGTTTTGATAATGTCGAGAACGTGCTGAGCTATTCCCAGCGTGAGGCGATCGTCCGCGGCTACGCCAGCAAGGCCGGTTTCGCCGCCGTGCCGGGATTGACGGCGGTGCGGGCGTAAAGCGGGCGGGGTGGGCGGCATCTTCATTGCGAGCGCGTAGGGTGGGCAAAGCGAAGCGTGCCCACCGTTTCAAACTTGCATGGACCGTAAGGAGCTCCATCGTCGTCCCGGCGAACGCCGGGACCCATACGCCGTGTCGCCTGTTGTGAAATGCGCTGTTCGCCGGCTTTCGTACCACGACTGCGCCCTGTGGTTATGGGTCCCGGCGTTCGCCGGGACGACGGATAGGATGCTGTGTGTTTGCTCACAGTGAATGGTTACGGATTCGATTTTCAAACAGCCCGTGTCTGCAGCCGCGCCTTCGCGATCTCGCCGCGCCTATCGCGCGAGTTTTGGCCCTTGCGTTCCGCCCTCTCCAGTCAGAGGGCGCAGGGAATGCCGGGCGCCCGATGCGCCCGATAGCCGCGTGTGCAATGGTAGTGTGAGAAGCGCACACGCGTTAGTCAGGTCACACCGGAAATCGCCCGGCATTCCCCACGCAATGGTTTACGGCTTACTCCGCGCTCTCCCTGGCGACCGGGCTTTCTTGCCACCGTCGCCCGCGAGAATTGCTTCCCGCGAACTTGACGCCAGCGTCGGGGCGTCAGGACCACACGGCTTCGCCGTCAGCAAGAAAAGCGCCCTCGTCTCTGGCGCCCGCTCGCGTCCACCGCATCCTGCCCCGCGTCCGTGACGATCTCGAGCCGCCCCTCCAGTGGGACAGGACAAGCGAGGGTTATACAGGTGATTTGCGATTTCGGAAAATCAGAATATTTTTGCAAAAGGGGCTGGACAGGTTTTTGCTGATTTGCCCGTCGGGTTGCGGACGCGCCCTGTCGCTTCCTGCCGCCGCCCGTCGGCCGCGTTCGCCCGACCTTGCTGATGCGTAGTGAAAGCGACTTGAATGGCCCATTCCGGAAGTTGCGTTGGGTCAAACAGTTTTACCCACAGCCTCCTCAATTGCTTCTAAAAACTGGGCGGGCGGCAAATAGCAGTGTTCTTCGATGTAGTGAACAATGAGCACCGGCGCTGCGAACGTCACTCCGCTGGACGCCACTCTGATCTCGCCATTGCCGAAACGTTGAGAGGCCCATCTTGCCCATGAACAGTTTGGATCAGTCACGACGCGGTTTGGCATTATTGTCTGCTCGACATCGGGCGGTGCGACGCATAATTCGCAGAGGTGCGCGCCTCGATAGAGTTCCACAGGTTGCTCAGTCAACAACTTCATCTTTTTAATCAAGCGGGTCTCAACAGGACCCTTTGGGAACGGGTGAGAACCATCTAGCCATCCCACATGAACCACGCCAGGATGAGCGCTGTGTCCGTAAGCATATGGGGCAAGATCAGGGAAATACGCCATAGATCATCCGTGATGCTCGCAGCATTGCCCTTCACACCTAGTCCGCCTCTGATACCCGATCTTTCGCGTTATTGGCACAACAGATGGAAGCCGAGGCTTTGAACCGTAGCAGCGCGTAGGGGTGGGTTAGCGTAGCGTAGGCCAATCCGCCGTATCGAGTTCCCGTCATTGCGAGGAGCGAAGCGACGAAGCAATCCATACTCGCCGCATTCTGGGCTATGGATTGCTTCGCTTCGCTCGCAATGACGACCTCGAAACCACGCGCGCCGTATCTCACGCCCCCGGCGGCGGGGGCAGGAAGTGGATGTTGAATTCGGCGGCCAGCGCTACCACGGCGTCCGGCGTCTGTTCTTTCAAATTGTGGATGCCCCAGAACAGGTCGTAGAGTTTTTGGGTCGGCGACACCCAGAACAGCACTTTCGCCGTCTGGTCCGACTTGTTGAAGATGCCGTGGGGAACGCCCATGCCGAGCCGGATCAGGTCGCCGGGCGTGGCCTGCGCATCGGCGCCGCCCAGCATGAAGTCGAGCTTGCCTTCCAGCATGTAGAGATACTCATCCTGATCGGGATGGATATGCGGCGGCACGAAGGTGCCGGGCGGCAGCGTCGCGTGCCAGGAGAAGCAATGCTCGGTGCGGTTCTTCGGCACATAGGTCTGGCCGAGGATGTTCCAGGAAATGCCCTGCATGCCCTCGTTGGCGCGGGTGATGCCGGTGATCTCGCTTGTCATCGCTGTATTTCCTTCCCAATTATTTATCTTGAAAACGCTTTGCCTAGTTGCCCGGCGTGCATTCCTTGGCGTAGCGGTCGCCGTAATTCTCGAACACCTTCTCGACGATCTCGGTCTGGAATTTGCCGTCCGGGCGTTTTGCCACTTTGGTCAGATAAAAATCCTGGATCGGATAGCCGTTGGTATTGAACTTGAAGCCGCCGCGCAGCGAGGTGAAGTCGGCCTTTTTCAGTGCGGCCGCCACCGCCTCCTTGTTGGAAAGGTCGCCCTTGACCGCCTTGACCGCGCTGTCGATCAACAGCGCGGTATCGTAGCCCTGCATGGCATAGGTGCCGGGTACGCTGTTGTAGGCGGCTTCGTAAGCAGCGACGAATTTCTTGTTCTGGGGATTGTCGAGATTGGGCGCCCAGTTCGCGCCGCCGAACATGCCGACCGCCGCGTCCTGCTGCGCCGGCAGCGTCGATTCATCGACGGTGAACGCCGACAGCACCGGAATCTTGTCGGCGAGGCCGGCCTGGCTGTACTGCTTGACGAGGCTCACGCCCATGCCGCCCGGCATGAAGGTGAACACGGCGTCCGGCTTGGTGGAGGCGATCTTGGAGAGCTCGACCTGGAAATCCAGCGTGCCCAGCGGCACGTAGGTCTCCTCGACGATTTCGCCCTTGTAGTCGAGCTTGAAGCCGGCGGCGGAATCCTTGCCGGCCTGGTAGTTCGGAACCATGACGTAGACACGCTTGTAGCCGCGATCCTGCGCGACCTTGCCGAGGACCTCGTGCACCTGGTCGTTCTGGTAGGAGGTCACGTAGAAATACGGGCTGCAGTTCTTGCCGGCGTAGCTCGACGGGCCGGCATTCGGGCTGATCAGGAACGTCTTGGTGTCCGTGACCGGCTTGTGGATCGCCTGCAGGATGTTGGAGAAGATCGGCCCCACCACGAAATCGACCTTGTCGCGTTCGAGCAGGCCCTTCACCTTGGTCACCGCGGCGTCGGGCTTCAGTTCATCGTCGACCGCCACGACTTCGACCTCGCGGCCCGCCATCTTGCCGCCGAGATCCTTGACCCCGAGCATGAAGCCGTCGCGGGCCTGCTGGCCGAGCACCGCCGCCGGGCCCGACAGCGTCACGATCACGCCGATCTTGAGTTTTTCCTGCGCCAAGGCTTGCTGCGTGAAGGCCTGACCGGCCGCGACGCTCAAGGACAACCGCGAGCCCCGCCAACTTCAACTGCTGCTTCATGACCACTCCCCGCTACACCACTGAAATCCGCGCTCACAGCTTGAGCTTATTCTGATGACGGCTGTTGCCGCAAGCAGAGCCGCGCCCGGCGCCATTCCGTCCGCGAGGCCGCATGCAAGCCCCGCGCCAATTATTTGAAACCTAAAGAAGTTGGTCGTATGCCGCGCGGGTACCAGCCCGCCGGTTTTTTGACTTGCGGGGCGCGGCGAATTATTTGAAGGTCAAAACAACGGGGCCGGGCCCGACAGAGGCGAGGCCGTCAGCATGGGTATGCGAGCCGCCGTGAGGACCCAGGCAGGTGTGATTGCATCATGATCCTTGATTCCGAGACCAAGGCCGTCGAACTCCCGGAAGATCACGGCAACGAACTGCGATTGTGGCTTCGCCTGTTGACCTGCACGACCCTGATCGAAGGCGAGGTGCGCGGCCGGCTGCGGGAACGGTTCGACGTCACGCTGCCGCGCTTCGACCTGATGGCCCAGCTCGACAAGGCGCCCGACGGCATGACGCTGTCGGATGTCTCGAAGCGGATGATGGTCAGCAACGGCAACGTCACTGGCCTCGTCGAGCGCCTCGTCGAGTCAGGCCATCTCGACCGGCGAACGTCGGACACCGACCGGCGCGTGCAGGTGATCCGGCTGACGAAGACCGGCCGCGCCGAGTTTCGCAAGATGGCCGCGGAGCACGAGACCTGGATCGCCGACATATTTTCCGATCTGACGCCGAAGGACGTCCGCGAATTGATGCGGCTGCTGGCCAAGACCAAGGCCTCGGCGCAGAAGTCCGCGCAAACGCGGGCCTAGTCGCGCCTTGGCCGCCGGTGTCGACTATGAGGTCGAGTACAACAACCGGGCGCGGGTCCCGGAAAACCCCTCGATCATGTCGGGCTGGGCAAAGGACGCGGCCGCCTACCGTGAGCGGCACAGCCCGCGCGCCATTGCCTATGGTCCGGGCGCGCGGAACCGCATCGATCTGTTTCCCGGCAGCGACGATGGGCCGATCGTCGTCTTCATTCATGGCGGCTATTGGCAGGCGCTGGATGGTTCCTCTTTCAGCCATTTGGCCTGCGGCCTGAACGCCCACGGCATCAGCGTCGCCATTCCCAGCTACGACCTGTGTCCCACCGTGACGATCGAGGAGATCATCCGGCAGATGCGGATGGCGACGCGTGAACTGGCGCGGCTCGGGCGCCCCCTCGTCATGTCAGGCCATTCCGCCGGCGGGCATCTCGCGGCCTGCATGCTGGCGACCGACTGGCGGGCCTTTGATGCTTCATTGCCGAGCGATCCTGTCATTGCAGCCTATGCCATTTCGGGCCTGTTCGATCTGGGACCGCTGGTCGGAACTTCGATCAACAAGGCCATGGGGCTCGACGAGGCCACCGCGAGGGCTGCGAGCCCGTTGTTCTGGAAGGCACCGGCGCGCGGGAGCCTTGACGCGGTCGTCGGCGAAAGCGAAAGCGCGGAATATTTCCGGCAGAGCCGGACGATCGTTGAGCACTGGGGCGCCGCCGGCGTCGCGACCCGTTTCGGCATCATCCCCGGCGCCAACCATTTCACCGCCATCGCCCCGCTGGCCGATCCGGCCTCGCCGATGATCTTGCGGCTGAAGGAACTGGCGGCGCGCTAGCTGCAAAAAGCTTTGGATCGCCCGGATTTGGGCTATTGCGCCAAATTACTTTAAGTATAAAATGTTTCCGATGGTGCGTTGCCGGACGGCCTGTTGGACTGAAGCCTTTCATCCCGAAGAGGAGGGCACTGAACATGTCGGCTAAGACAAGCCCTGGCGAAACTCCTGGCCTAACTCCTGGCCTAACTCTCGGCCCATCCGGTCACGTCGATGATTTCACGCGGCGAAATCTTCCGCCGTTCGAGCAATGGCCGGAATTGCTGCTCGACCGGCCGGAATTCAGATATCCCGAATATCTCAACGCCGCGGTCGAACTGACCGACCGGATCGTCGAGAAGGGGCTCGGCGATCGCATCGCGCTGATCGGCAACGGACGCCAGCGCACCTACAAGGAACTGGCCGACTGGTCGAACCGCCTGGCGCATGCCCTGGTGGAGAATTATGGCGTCAAGCCCGGCAACCGCGTCCTGATACGCTCGGGCAACAATCCGGCGCTGGTCGCCGCGTGGCTGGCGGCAACCAAGGCCGGTGCCGTCGTCGTCAACACCATGCCGATGCTCCGCGCCGGCGAGCTGACAAAGATCGTCGACAAGGCGGAGATCGCGCTGGCGCTGACCGACAGCCGCATCGCCGACGAACTGGTGGCGTGCGCGAAGACCAGCCGCTTCCTCAAGCAGGTCGTGAATTTTGACGGCACGTCAAACCACGACGCCGAACTCGACCGGGTGGCGCTGAACAAGCCGGTGCGGTTCGATGCGGTCAAGACCGGCCGCGACGATGTCGCACTGCTGGGATTTACCTCGGGCACGACGGGCGAGCCGAAGGCGACGATGCATTTCCATCGCGATCTCCTGATCGTCGCGGACGGCTATGCCAGGGAAGTCCTCAATGTCACGCCGGACGATGTCTTCGTCGGCTCGCCGCCGCTGGCCTTTACGTTCGGACTGGGCGGGCTTGCGATCTTTCCGTTGCGGTTCGGCGCCACCGCGACGCTGCTGGAAAACGCGGCGCCGCCCGAGATGGTCAAGATCATCGAAACCTACAAGGCCACGATCTGCTTTACCTCGCCGACCGCCTATCGGGCGATGATGGCCGCGATGGACAAGGGCGCCGATCTGTCGTCGCTGCGTGTTGCGGTTTCGGCCGGGGAAACCTTGCCGGCGCCGGTGTTCGAAAACTGGACGCGCAAGACCGGCAAGACCATCCTTGACGGGATCGGCAGCACGGAATTGCTGCATATCTTCATCACCAACCGCATCGGCGACGCCGTCGCCGGGACAACGGGACAGCCGGTTTCCGGCTACGAGGCAAAAATCGTCGATGACGACATGAATGAATTGCCGCCGGGCACCGCCGGCAAGCTCGCGGTTCGCGGCCCGACCGGTTGCCGCTATCTCGCGGATTCGCGGCAGTCGAACTATGTGCGCGATGGCTGGAATCTCACCGGCGACACGTTCGTGCGCGACGAGAAAGGCCGCTTTTCCTTCGTGGCCCGCTCGGACGACATGATCGTCTCTTCCGGCTACAACATCGCCGGTCCCGAGATCGAGGCCGCGCTGCTCAGCCATCCGGCGGTTGCCGAATGCGGCGTCGTCGGCGCCCCCGACGAGGCGCGCGGCATGATCGTCAAGGCCTATGTGGTTTTGATGTCGGGCGTCACCGCCGATGACGCGCTGGCGACGGCCTTGCAGGACCATGTCAAGCGCGAGATCGCGCCTTACAAATATCCGCGCGCGATCGAGTTCGTCGCGCAGCTGCCGAAGACGGAAACCGGCAAGCTGAAGCGGTTTGCTCTGCGGCAGATCGCGCAGGCCGGCGCGGCCTCGTCGGGCATGGCCGCGGAATGAATGCATCTGGGATGATGGAGAACTTTTCGTGAGCACGCCAAAAGGGCCCACGCTTGCGGTGCTGCCGGCGGCGAAGGACGAATCCTCGCCGGGGGGCACGCAGATCCTGCAGCCGAGCGGCTGGCCGATGCCGAAGGGATACGCCAATGGAATGGCGGCCGACGGCCGGCTGGTCGTGACCGGCGGCGTGATCGGCTGGGATCATCACGGCCATTTGCCGGCGGATTTTGTCGCGCAGGTCCGCCAGACCCTGAGCAATATCTCGGCCATTCTCGCAGAAGGCGGCGCGCGGCCCGAACATCTCGTGCGCCTCACCTGGTATGTCGTCGATATGGAAGAGTATCTGACGAACCTGAAGATGCTCGGGCAGGTCTATCGCGATATCTTCGGCGCGCATTATCCGGCGATGGCGCTGGTCCAGGTCGTGCGTCTGGTCGAACCGGCGGCGCGGGTCGAGATCGAGGCGACGGCGGTAGTGCCGCGATAGGCAAAGCCCGGTTTCCAGGCATTGGACGCGCCGGCTAGAATCGAAGCCTCAGCGATCCCATGAGCTTCGATCCCAAGAGTTCCCAGTACACCCGGCAGCAACTGCAGATGCCGACGGATGAACGATGCCATCGCCACGTTCCAGACGATCAGCGCGATGGTTGTCGCGATCGCGGCGCCGTTCAGCCCGAACATGTTGATGAAGACAATGCCGGCAACGATGTTGACAAGCGCGCTCAGCACCAGCAAGGCGGCGGCGCCGCGTTCGTGCTCGGTCATGGTCATGACGGCTAGCTGCGACCCGTAGCTCGCCGCGATAACCTGGCCGACAAGGAGAATGCGCAGGGCGGGAACACCGTCGGCAAAGTCCTTGCCGAACCAGGTAAGGATGGGTTCCGCCAATACAGCCAGGGCCAGCGCGATGCAAATCGCCGCGCCCAGGGTCCATGCCGCGGCCTGCGTCACAAGGGCCTGCAGCGTGGCATGGTCCTTCCGCGCAAACAGGCTGGAGATGGCGGGCGCGAACAAGGTATTGACCGCAGTGCGCGGCAACACCACCAGGAAGGCAATATTGAAGGCGAGACTGTAGATTCCGGCCTGCCTCGTTTCTCCGAACCAGCCGAGCAGCACGACGCCGCTTCGATTGAGAAGGGCCTCGGCGGCCGTGATGATCATCAGCGGCACGGCGGTGCGGCGCCAGAGCGCAGCGTCATATTCCGGAGGTGAAATTGCCAGCATGCCGGGGCGGAGTTTGCTCATTGCCCCGCTGGCGAGCGCGAGCGCGACGATCGAGCTGACGAGCGTAGCCACCATGACCATCGGTGCATCGATGTTACGCCTCAGCCATAACTCGGCCAGCACGACAAGGATCAACAGCAGGCCATCGCGCACCACTTTGTCCGGTACCAGCGCAAGCACCACGCCGCCGAATGCGCGGACGATAGAGCATCGTATCCACAGCAATGCCCAGATTGGCAAAAGAATGAATCCAACAAGAAACGTGTTTCTCAGCTCCGGTGAAAACTGCCGGGGCCAGTTCACGACGGCCAAAGTCCCCGCCAGCGTCACAAGAATGCCGACGGCGAGCGTGCGTCGTTCCGCGTACTGGATGACGCCCCGCGCGAGGCTCCATGCGCCGGTCGTCTGGTAGGCTGATACGAAGCGAAGCAACGCGATGTCGAAGCCGAGCGCGGAGAAATAGGCAAGGATCGTCATCCAGGCTATGACGTAGGCGTAGACGCCATAGGTTTCGGCGCCGATGAGACGTGCGACCAGAAGCTGCGCGCAGGCGGTTACGCCGGCGCTGGCCATAAAGATCGCGAAGGCGGTGGCGCCGCCGAAGGCAACTCTCTTGATCGGGGCGCTGCCGAACGCCTGGTCGAGCGTTTCACTTGTCATGTGTCTCAGTACCTCTTCCGGGTGACCCCGAATTGTTCGACCGTTGCTGATCCAAGGCAGGGCGCGCCAGCCGGCCGCCCCTTGCCATTGAGATGGAACGGCCCTGTCAGGCAGCCCCCCGTTGCTCCAGGCCGAACCGCGCCGTGATTTGCTTCTCGACCTGTTCTGCGGCTTCATCGAGCGAATGCTGATCGAGCGAGGAGGCCGTCATGATTTGCCTTCCGCGCTTGAGCAGAAGTTCAGACAGGCAGTCGACGATGGCCAGCGACCGGAGGTTGGTCGCCAAGTCGAATTCGAGCAGGCGTTCGAATTCGCCGCCCAGACGTTCCCGCTCAAGCAGCCGCGTCTCGAGGGTCTCGGCTGGAGCGTGAATATGAACCAGCAGATCCGATTTCGGAATGGCGTCCAGCGCAGCCGAGATCAGCCGCTCGTCCACTTCTCCGCAAAGCAATGCAAGTGAACACACCGCCTGGACGAATGCCTGGTCGAACAATACGATGTGACCGCTATTCAGTGCCTGGAGCCAGGCTCTCGACAGACGTGAGACATATTGCGCGATCCGGAGCGACCAGAAGGTGCTGGATGGCGGGAGTATCTTGATCAAGGTAAGCGCCGTCCCGACATCCTGAGGGATGGCGAGCGGGTGGCGCGCCAATGCCATCATCTCGGCGAAGGGACGGATCAGGCGGCTTATTGTCGATGCGATCTGCTGGGTCGAAAGAACCGACCCTGAACGAATCTCATGCGGTGAGACTTCCGCCGGCCGGTGACTGAGGATGAGGTCCACGGTGCGGCCACGTTCGCGCAGTCGGGCCGCCAGAGCGCGTGCGAAGGTGGTCTTGCCTGCGCCTGGAGGGCCGAAAAGTTCGACGATCATATCCGAACCTCGTTCTGCGGGCCTTTTGGTATCGCCAATGAAGCCGGGCTATTCATGATCTCGTACTGCGTCCCCTAGAGAATGCGCCAGACGGCTTGTTTGACCGCGCGAATGACGTCCGCCAGGGGCTGTTCCGCATCGATGGCAATGATGCTTGCCCCGGAAAATGCCAGGCGCGGGAGATCACCGGTCCGCTTCTCGATCACCGCGGTGTCCATGTCCGGCTCGCGCCTCGCGATGGTCTCGGGGCTGACGACCAGCTTGATGACGAGATCCGGTGGAAGCCGCTCCGCCAGGCCGTAGGTGCGCGCCTCCCACGCCCGCAGCCAGGATGGCGCCCACGCCAGACGCGTTAGCAGCGGACCATCGTTGAAGCCCATGATCTCATTCTGAGGGTAACGGTCCGTGATGACCACGAGCCCCCGGCTGGCTCCTCGGCGTGCGGCGAGAAGCTTGGTGCGCTTCTCGCGCGCCACGACCGCCGCCCAGACCGTGAGCGCCAGGCTGTAGAACAGCCCGGGGGCGGCGTTTGATACCTTGCCGTGCGACGATCCCCTGGGCTTGCTCTTCAGCAGCGGCGTCAGCAACGGCACCATCATTTTGAAGGGACGCAGCAGCGGCGACGGCCTCCCGCCGCCGGTGCCGAAATAGACCGGGATGACATCGATCTCGGAGCCGAGCCATGCGCGGATAGCCGCGCTGACGGTGGACTTCCCGCTGCCGTCAATTCCGACCAGCGCCACGACGCAGCCGCCGCCCGGCGCGCGCCGGCTCCATGGCCGCGGCAAATGCAGATAGAATTTGTTGAGGCCACCGGCCGCCCAATGAATGGCGCGCACCGCACTCCGCAGCCGTGCCTCAAGCGCATTATACATCCGGTACGGTGCAAAATGCTCTCGGATGGCTCTCCGCAGGCGGTGGTTCTCCGCGAGCGAGCCTTCGCCGCAAATCGCGCCGGCAAGCATCGTACCGAGTTCGTCGCCCAGCAACCGGGTGGCCCTGCCGGCGAGTTGCGCACGATCAATCGTCTCGGCCAGTCGCTTTCGATCGAGTTCGAATTTGGCGAGCGTCGTCCGCCAGCCGCGGAGCGTCACCGGATCCAGCCGCCGCAATTCGAGGCAGCCGCGCACGCCCAGCAGCACTGCTTCACTCGCGGGATCGAGTATCTTGACCGCCAGGGTCGGGTGAGGGACGGCCTGCGCCAGGATGTCGGTTTCCCAGGGTATGCGGTAATTCTTGTGAAGGCGCTCGCCGACAATCAACCGCAAATGCAGATGAACATGAATCAAGCGGCCGCTCGGCCCGTCGAAGCCGAGATAGCTCAGGATCGACGGATGGTCCCGCAGCGCGACAGAAGGAAAGAGCTTGAACCCGTGTTGGATCAGGATCGCCTGGGCGCGGTGCTGATCGTCCCGTGCAACGAGGAGATCGAGATCCCCCTCGCCTGCCAGCACCGATTGAATGCGCTTGCCGCTCTTCCAGTAGCAGTAAGAAATCGCCTGCCGATGAAGGTCGCCCAGCGTCGCCGCCAGCAGAGGGAGGGTCGGGTTGTCGAAGGGCAGCCTGACGATGGTGCCTGGATCCTGTTGAAAAGCGGCGTTTCCCATCATCGCAAGACCTCGATGCTTGACTGCTTGGGGTCGTCGGCTCCAGCCGCGGCCTTCGCATCCCGCCTTCCGATATGGCTCCAGATGCCCGAAAGCGCCGCTGAAATCCGCTGTCCGGGAACCGGAATTGGCGGTCCTGGCTCGCCGGATCGGGAAGAATATTTCTGATAGTGCTGGAAATATTCGCCGGCATCGCCGTATCCGTAACGCGCATGTTCCTCCAGATCGACCTGCGCGACCACGGCACTGACCGACTGAAGCTGCGGCGTCGCGGGCCCGATGGTACGCAGCAGTTTCAACGCATTTTTCGCGATGTCACGCCTGGTGCTGCCCCACTTGACGACAAACAGGATCTCGTCTGCCATGGCAGCGATCAGTCGCGTCTCGGTGCTGCCGAGTACGGGCGAACCATCGATGATGATGCAGTCATAGCTGCCGCGCAACTCGTGCAGGAGTTGCCGCATCCCGTCGCCCGCGAACAGTATCAGAGGATCGAAGAAGCAGCGGCTTGCCGGCAGGTAGTCAAGTCCAAGCTCCGGGACACGCTGGATGACCTGCGCCGGTACGAGATTTTTGAGCAGAACGCCAATAATTCCGTGCTCGGTTTCGCCGTTGAGCTCACGCTGGACCGATGGATGTTTGAGGCCGAGATCGATCAGGAGCACGCGTTGCTGCAGGAGCGCAATTGAGGCCGAAAGACTTACTGCCAGTGTCGTCTTTCCTTCGGCGGGCAGGCTGGAGGTGATCAGAATGACTTTCGTCGGGTGCGTTCTGGACGCCAGCTGCATGGTTGCCGTGATCGAACGAAATGCCTCCGCATAGGCCGCGGACGGATTTGCCAATAGATGCTGATGCGGTCGCTGCATTGTGCCGATGTTCGCAACCAGCGGCACAAGGCCAATGCAGGGAATGCCGAGCGCCTCGCTGACCTCACGCTCGCTGCGCAGTCCGCGGTCGAGCTTCTCCAGGATGACGGCAAGCAGAGATCCGCCGATGAGGAATACGATCAGGGAGGGAAAGATGAACAGGAAGGGATTGGCGAGCTCGGCCGGTCCGGCGTTGCCGCCAGTGACATGACATATGCGTCGGGCGATGCGGTTTCTTGCTGATCCCGGATTTGCTGCTGACGGCGCAGCAGCGTGTGGTAGAGCTGTCCCTTGGCTACGGCCTCACGTTCGAGTTCCTGCAGGGTTTGACCGGCTTCGCGGGCATCGCTCGCCTGCTTTGCAGCGTCGCCTCTCTGTTGCATGAAGTTCTGTACGGCGGCGCCGGACTGTGCAACCGCGATCTTCAATTCTCCAAGGCGACGCTCGAGCTGCGCCAATTCGCTGCGGGTAGATGCGCGCAATTGCTCCCTCTGATCCTCGACATACAGTCCAGCGATCCTGTTGGCGATGGTCTTGGCTGTGTCAGGGTCCGTGGAAGTGTATCGGACCGCAATGACACGCGAGCGCCCGACCTGAGTGACTCCGAGGTGGCGTTCCAGTTCGTCGACATTGAGTGTCGTCTCATTCCCGCCGATGTGCGGCTTTCCAATCCAGATCCGCAAGCGGTGAGCCAGGTCTGACGCGCCGGGAAGCCAGTGCGCTGCAACGGCGGTTCGCGGCGGCGCTTGATCGGCAACGTGTTCGGTATCGGTCTGCTCAACCGCGGGTGCGGCCGCGGGGACTGCCGGAGTATTCAGCAGACTATCGACAACGCGCGACAGCTGGCCACGAGACAGAAGCGTGGCGATATGGGTTTCGATAATGCTCTCGTCCCTCGATGGGGCCGCGCCTTGCCCGCCGCTCGAGGGCACATAGATCGCGATTTCCGCCTTTGCGGTATATTTCGGCGGTATCAATAGACCGATCGTAAACGCCAGCATGGATCCGCAGAATGTTATGGCAAGGATACTGCGGTTTCGCCGGCGCAGGAGGTTGAGAAGTTCGCGGAAGTGAAGTTCGTTGGCTGCGGGTTCACTGCGTACCTCTCGCGCAGCGCCCGCATCATTTTCGGGCGGTGCCGGTAACTCGAATTGCAACATGGTCTCGTCCCAGATTTTGTTCATGCCCGGCCTCTCGATTTGTCGGCCCCTGGCGCCGCGGAATTGCAAGTCGCAGGTGGAGGAAAAGCGTGGTTTCGCAACCCAAATCGGCCCCGCCAGGATGGTCGTCGGACCGGGCCGGGAAATGAGCGAGGCAAACGCCGAGATGTGCTGTGCAGGGGCATATCAGTATCAGCCATAGGCTCTCAGACTCCCTGTTTGAGCGGGCGTGGATGACTCCAGCTCGGCAGCCGCCTGCTTGCTCTGGAACGCAGACAGTGGCAATTTCGAATTGCGGGCGGAGTTGAGCCAGCCCTGAACCATCAAAATGGCCCATAATTCACCTGATCGGTCGCTTCGTCCGCTGAGGTGCTGCTGCCAGCAGGCCTGGACGCGGCCGGAATGAAGCAGACCCTCACGGCGGATCCTTGCTCCATCGAGCAGCTCTTCAGCCCAGCCGCGCAAGGGGCCGGTCAGCCATTCAGCGATGGGGACATTGAAACCTTGCTTCGGCCTATCGAAAAGGCCTTCCGGCAGGTAGCGGCGGAGCAGGCGCCTTAACGGCAGTTTGCCCTGTCCGTTGCGGATCTTGGCTACGGTGGGCAGGCGCCATGCGAATTCGATGACGCGATCGTCGAGGAACGGACATCGTGCTTCCAGACTGGCGGCCATGGTCGCGCGGTCGAGCTTGACCAGGATATCGCCCGTCAGATAGCAGGCCATGTCGCGATAGATCAGCTGGTCGACTGCATTGGCGAGCGGCGGAATCTCTGCCGGATCCTCGGTCCCGGAATCCAGAGAAACGGGCATCGAACCGAATGTTGTCAGCTGCCTATAGCGCTCCTGCTCGTTCGCTGCCTCCAGCGCGCGGGCGAATTTCTGCAGGCCGCCGCCCGCTAAGGCCGGACGAAGGGTGGCCGGGAGCCGAAGAATCCGTACGACCTCCTGCCACGCCTGTGGCGTCAGCCCGAGCAGGGTGGAAGCCGCCAGCCGCCGCATGCTGGCGGGGAGTTGGAAAAGAGCCGCGAGCCGCGCCAGCGTGAAGTGTCTCGCATAGCCGCCGAAGCACTCGTCGCCGCCGTCTCCTGACAATGCGACGGTGACATGCCGCCGCGCCAGGCGCGAAAGAAGCAACGTCGGAATTTGCGATTTATCGGCAAACGGCTCATCCCAGACCAGCGGCAATTCCGGGATCACAGCGCGGACTTCGGCAGGCGTCAGGCGGAACTCGGTATGTTCGGTGCCAAGGTATCTCGCCACTTCCGACGCATGCGCCGCCTCGTCGTATTGTGCCTCGCGGAATCCGATGGTGAAGGTGCGAATGGGACGCGAGGATTGCGCCTGCATGAGCGCTACGACCGTTGAGCTGTCGATCCCTCCGGAGAGGAATGCGCCGAGCGGCACGTCGGCTACCATTCTTTGCCGCACGGCGCTCCGGAGCAGTTCGTCAAGCTCGGTGTCGAGTTCAGATTCACCGAGGGCGAGGGGACGTCCTTGCCCGTCCTGTGCGACCGCGGCGAGCGACCACCAATGCCACACCCGTGCCCGCAAGTCTTCGATACTCGCTGTTTCCAGATCTTCCGCGCGAACCGAGAGCATTGAGCCGGGTGGCAGCTTGAAGACGTCCTTCCAGATGCAGTGCTGGTCCGGCATCCAGCCCTGGCGAAGCACCATCGCAAGCGCCTGGGTATCGACTGTCGGCCGGAAATCGGGATAAGCTAGGATCGCCTTCAACTCGGATGCAAAGAGCAGCGCACCACCGGCCCGCGCGATGTACAGCGGCTTCTTGCCCATGCGATCGCGAACAAGATGCAGAATACGGTATTTGCGATCCCAGACGCCCGCGGCGAACATTCCGGAGAATTGCTTAAGCGCCGCCCCGATGCCGAAGCTTTCGAACGCCGCCAGCATGACCTCGGTATCGCTGTTGCCGCGGAAGCGATGTCCTTTGGCCGCGAGCTCCAGCCGCAGGCTGGCGAAATTGTAGATCTCGCCGTTGAATGTCATGACCAGGCTTTCATTGCTCGACAGCATCGGTTGATGGCCGGCGTCGGAGAGGTCGACAATTGCAAGGCGGCGGTGGCCGAGAGCGACGCCGCCATCGCGGTCAAACCAGATGCCCTCGCCGTCCGGTCCGCGATGCTGGAGCGTCGCAGCCATCGTATCGATTGCCGCGAGATGGCGAGGGTTCGCCGCCCGGGTGAGGAGAATGCCTGCGATACCACACATCCCGTCAGCTCCATTGTCGCGTCAGTGACGCCCTGCGGCCTTCCGAAGCGACCAGGCACATTGCGATTGCAAACCAGAAAAGTGGGTGGCGGACGGTCAGGTGGAAAATGCTGAAGATCATGAGTCCGCAAAGCAGCATCGTCAGTCCATCGAGCCTCGTTGGGTAGGTCAGCAGGAACGTGGCCGCAACCAACCAGACAAGGCTGAGGACTGCCATAAATCCACCTTGGGTGAAGATATCGAGCAGCGTATTGTGGGCCTCGAAGTTCGGTGTGCCGTTCGCTTCCGGATGCTCGAGATATTTGGGTTCGCCCGAGGAATTCTGTCGTCCTTCGAGAATCCAAGCCGGTATCGGAAGGTGCGGACCCGGCCCAAGTCCCAGCATTCCTGACCCAAGTCCGCGATCGATCGCTTGCTGCCAGGCTTGAAGTCGGATTTGAGCGGTTTTTTCCGTACCGCGCTCGTTGTCCTTCGCCAGGTCGTCGACGAGTCCCCGGGCTTCGACCGCGAGGGAATAACCGAACGGAGCGGCAGAAATAAAAAGCAGCGGCAGCGCGAGAATGGCGATCCATGCGGACGCCGAGCGAACGGTGAGCCTTGGTTGACGCGAGAGTAGCCAAGTTCGCAGTTTGAGCGCGATGAAGATCGGGCCGGCTGCCACAAGGACAAGAACAAACGTATCGCTCTTGGTGAGGCGTCCGACGTAAATGGGAAGAACGGCAGCTCCAAAGGCACCGATCCGCGCAGGAGCGCTGGCTGCGACGTCGGCGAGATGCAGGGATAGAAGCCCGAGCAATGCACAGAGGAGAGCCAATTGGTTGGGATTATCCGACCAGCCGCGCAAGCGGTCCCAATACCAGGGATCTAGCGATCCGGTGCCGATCGATCCCCACGCCTGGGCGACCTGCAGGGCGAGGGTGGCCGAGCCGACCGTCACCAAAAACCAGGCGACGCGATGCAAGCGTGCGCCGGCGCCCGGCCCCAAGACGCACAGTACGCTGATCGCGGCGATCAGCAGGTAGGCCAGCACGTCATGCATGAACAAGGAGGTGTCGTGAACGTCTCCGATCGCGAATCCGGTTAACGTGCCGATGCTCAGCGCCACCGCAAAAAGCAGCCAGAAGATGACCAGCCGCGAAAGCGCCGGCGTAAATGTAAATTGAATCCCAAGCTTAACCATCTGGCGGCCGATCATCAGGACGATCCAGATGACGAGGCAAACTTCGCCGGGCCCAACGGGCGCTGCGGATGGCCGCAACTGGGACGCGGTCGACAGCAAAATCCCCACGGCGAGCAGCAGGTCCAGCGTCATGTGAAGCTCTCTTTTCCCAGCGAGACGCCGCCGGCGCCTTGCGTGGCCGTCAGCGCTTTGCCTGGTCCGGGACGATCCAGCAACTCGTTGTAGGCAGCGACATAGCGGGCAACGGTGAGCTCGAGGTTGAACTCCTGCCTTACCAGCTGAGCGGCGCGCGCACCCATTGCGCAGGCAACCGCCGGGTCATCGAGCAGTTCGATGATCCTTGCGGCCAGCTCGTGTGGTGCGCGTGGAGGAACGAGAAAGCCGGTCTGCCCGTCGGAAACTACATCGCTGCAACCGGGCATCCGTGTCGCCACGATGGGCAGCCCGGCGAGGCCCGCCTCGAGCAACGCCCGCGGCACACCCTCGCGATATTCGGTGGGGAATGCGAAGACGTCGGCAGCCTTTAGTAGCGAAGGGACATCCGATCGAGCGCCGATCGCGACCACGTAGGGCGCATGGCGGTTGAGCTCTGCCGCCGTTATCGCCAGCGGCCCTTCGCTCTCGCGCGGGCCGACAAGCAGAAAGCGCACGGCTGGTCGCACCTCGTGAACCAATGCCGCGGCCTCAAGCAGTGTCGGGATTCCTTTCTGCCGGGTGAGGCGCGTGACGGTGATGACGATTTCACAGTTTTCAAGCCCGAGCGTCCGACGAAGGTCGGCTGTCGCCGGTCCCGCGGCTGCAGCGAGTTCGAACCCTCCGATATCGATCCCTGATCCGGGAATCAGCCGGTTCGATCCCTTGCCGATCATCGCAAAGCGTTCGAAAAATCTCTGGTCATCGCAATTTTGGAACACCGTCGTCGCCGTTCCGCGCGCCGCCAGCCGGTGAAGCGCGACGTAGACGGGCCGCAGCGCCAGGGCCAATGGCGAGCGCGACGAGTAGAGCCAGCCGAGTCCGTTAATCGTACGAATGACGATGGCTCCGCCAATGCCGCGCGCCGCGAGCGGGACCAGCAGGTTCGGCTTCGTGTCGAAGCACTGAACGAGATCGGGGCGGACATTTGCGATGAGGTCCTTGAGCCGCCTGATTGCAGCCAAATCGGCCACGGGATTTACAAATCGATCGAAGCGGAACGAGTGGTACTCGATGGCAGCGCGAGCGAACGGAGCGCCGTCTCCAGTACCGGCCGCAATCACCTTGACGCCGCGCCCGGCAAGGGCGAGCAAGAACGGAATCCGAAGGTGATGATCTTCTCCACCGATGCAGAGCAAAGACAGGCTCAAGGCGTGATCCTCCCTGCTGCGTTCACGCAACCGGCTCCGATCCGAGGCATGTGGCAAACCAGCGCCGGCCGTCCGTTCTGCCCATCGGGCGCCACTTCCCGACCAATCGATGCAACATGCACGATACGTCTCCGCAATGTCGAGAGACGGCACCATCATTCGGAAAACGATGTCGTTGCGGCGCGAAGAAACGTTACCAATATTGGTTTCGAAAACCTCGCTGCATTGCGAGGTACCTAGAATGGGCTATGTATCGGGCGTTTGCAGCAGATGAGTGGAGCATAGCCGGACAGCTGGTATCGGGACCGGAAGATTGCTGGCCTGATCGCTGTCGGGGCCGGTGATGGGCTACCCATTTTGGCGTAGCGCGACCGGGGCGCTAAGGCCCGTCGCTTGCAGGTGGTAATGCGCCGTAGTCATGCACACCAACGGCAGTCCGGCCTAACATCAGGGTTCGATCGTTACCCTGATCCGGAAAAAGAGGCGCGCTCGCGGTGCGAACATTTCGCCTCCGAATTCACCATTCTGGCGTGAGCAAGAACACTGAAATACGAGTAACAACTACCGGAGATTCAGATGAAGGCTGTTATCCAATGCGGCGGAAA
Source organism: uncultured Alphaproteobacteria bacterium (assembly GCA_963831585.1). Taxonomy (GTDB): domain Bacteria; phylum Pseudomonadota; class Alphaproteobacteria; order Rhizobiales; family Xanthobacteraceae; genus Bradyrhizobium. Next base: position 418,241 of record CAWHRA010000034.1, read on the forward strand.
GGGCACACGTTTACTCCCGTACACCTCCATTTTGCCAAAGCCGCTCATGCCAATCGGGTCGCGGCCCGTGCTCGAGCTTGTGCTCAAATGGCTCAGGCGAAACGGAATTAAAGACGTTTTCATAACAACCGGCTACCTGGGTCACCTCATCCGGAGCGTTTGCGGCGACGGTAGTCAGTGGAACATGCGGATAACCTACACGCAGGAGTTGGAGCCGCTCGGAACGATGGGTCCGCTGTCGCTCGTGCGGGAGCAGCTTGACGCGCCGTTCCTGGTTCTTAACGGTGACGTGCTCACCGATCTCAACCTCAACCAGCTCGTGAGCTGTCATCGACAGCATCAGGGAACGCTCACGATCGCTACGGCCAGCCGCCCCACCAAGATGGACTTTGGCGTGATCGAGGAGGCTGACGGACGTGTGACGGAATTCCGGGAGAAGCCGGAACTTTCGCATCTCGTCAGCATGGGCATTTACTGCATGGATCCCGCAGTACTCGATCGCATTCCGTCGGGTGTCCCATTCGGATTTGACGATTTGATGTTCCAGATGATCGAGGAGGGGGTATCTGTGAACGTATTCAAGCACAAAGGTATGTGGCTCGATATCGGACGGGTGGAAGACTTCGTCAAGGCGCAGGATGTCCCATGGGACGAGCAGTCACCCGCATTCGCAGCCGTCAGGGCTGCTTGAGGCAATGCCGCATGTCGCGGTGATTGCTCTGGCCGGCTCAACGTCTCGCTAAGCTGGGGTTCGGAGTTTAACACATGTTACTGGTATCAGAGCCGGTCCTGGGGGCCGAGGAGAAGGCGGTTTTAGCAGCCGTCATCGAGAGCGGCTGGGTTACGATGGGAGACCGGGTGCGGGAATTCGAGCAGGCGTTCGCTCGCCTGCACGAAGCCGAAGATTTAATCGCTGTCGGGTCATGCACTGCGGCTCTCCATCTGATCTTGCACGCGCTCGGCATCGGACCAGGCGATGAAGTTCTCGTCCCCTCGCTGACATTCGTCGCGACCGCCAACAGCGTGCTCTATGTGGGAGCACGGCCGGTCTTCGTCGATATCGAGTCGCCAGAAGTTCCCTTGATGTCGCTGGACGAGGCCGAAGCCAGGTGCACGGCGCGAACCAAAGCCGTCATACTTGTGCATTTTGGCGGCTATCTGGCGGATCGGGACGCCTGGCAGGCCTTTGCCCGTCGCCGGGGCTTGCTCTTGATTGAGGATGCCGCACACGCGCCGGGGCTGCCCACCGTCGGGACATTTGGCGAAGCGGCGGCGTTCAGCTTTTACGGCAACAAGAACATGACGACCGGCGAGGGGGGCGCAATCATTGCCCATAGCCGCTCGTTGAGGGAAACCATCAGGCAGGCACGCTCTCACGGTATGACAAGCGGTACACGGCAGCGCCTCGACAGCCGCAGTCCGGACTACGATGTGACGATGCTCGGATTCAACTTCCGTATGGACGAGTTGCGAGCTGCGCTTGGCCTCGTACAGCTAAAGAAATTGCCGGAATGGAATGACATCAGGCGACGGCTGTCGCTGCGATATCGCCAGCTCATTGCGGAGCACTGCCCATCGGTAATCGTGCCCTTCGCGGATCCATGGCCATCAGCGCATCATCTGATGCCGGTTCTGCTTCCGGCCGCCATCAGCCGGCAGACTGTCATCGATTGGCTGCGCAAACGGGGCATTCAGACCACTGTTCATTATCCCCCTGTGCATCGCCTGACGTTTTACAACGACCTGCAGCCGGGGCTTCATTTGCCGCGAACCGAGGAGTTTGCCCAACGGGAGCTCACGCTGCCGCTTCATCCCCGGATGATGATGTCTACTGTCCAATTCGTCGTTAAATCTCTTGCAGGCGCACTGGGCGCGGAGTTCCCGCTGGAGGCAATCGCGTGATAATGCGCGGCACGGCAGATCAGCTTTCCGGGCCATCTCTCCGGATCCAGGTCGGCTTGCGGCGTCTCCTCGATATTCTGTGTGCCAGCGCGGCGGCTGTCGTTCTCTCACCTCTTATGCTGGGCGTGGCGCTTGCAATTTGGATTGAAAGCGGAAGACCGATCCTGTTCTCGCAGCGTCGTCTTGGACAATATGGACGCCCGTTCCGGATGTATAAATTTCGGAAATTCAGGCCGGACTGCGACAACAAGGGATGTCCGCTGACGGTCGAAGGAGACAAGCGCATGACGGCGATCGGCCGTTTCCTTGCCGCCGGCAAGCTGGACGAGTTGCCGCAACTCTGGAACGTCCTGCGGGGCGATATGTCGCTCGTGGGGCCGCGGCCGGAGTTGCTTGCCTTCGCCGACTGCTTCCGCAACGGTTTTGAGCGGATTCACGAGCACAAGCCCGGCCTTTTTGGCCCCTGTCAGGTCATGTTTCGGCATGAAAGCAAGCTTTACCCCGACGATGTCGCCGCGGTGGATTTCTATCGAAAATTCTGTTCCCGGCCAAGGCCGAAATCGACCTCGCCTATTTCTCGCGCCGGACACTTGTTTCCGACTTCGGCTGGATTCTTCGAGGAGTCTGGGTGATCGCGACCGGGTAGCGGATGGAAGCGGCTACTGGAGGTCAGTCTGGCGAATCCTCAAATCGAGGCGGACATCGATGGCTACGAGCTACGTTGGTGCCAAGACACTTGTAACAGGAGCGGACGGTTTCATTGGTTCGCACCTGACGGAAGCTCTTGTTTCGGCGGGAGCCGAGGTGACTGCTCTTGCTCAATACAATTCCTTCGACAGCCATGGTTGGCTTGATGATCTTGCGGAGGCGACCCGAGCGAAAGTCAATCTCGTTCGTGGCGATATCCGCGATGCAGCCTTCATCGATCGCCTGGTCCGCGGCCAGGAAATCGTTTTCCATCTCGCGGCGCTGATCGCGATTCCCTATTCGTACGTCGCGCCGCAGTCCTATGTGGAAACGAACGTGCTCGGGACCTTGAACATTCTCGAAGCTGCCCGGCAGCACGGCACCGAGCGGATCGTGCAGACATCGACCAGCGAAGTCTACGGCACCGCTCTGACGATGCCGATCAATGAATCCCATCCGCTGCAGGGGCAATCGCCATACTCGGCTTCCAAGATAGCCGCGGACATGATGGCGGAGGCATTCGCCAGGTCGTTCGGCGTGCCCGTCGTGATCCTCAGGCCATTCAATACGTTCGGGCCACGGCAAAGCGAAAGAGCGATCATCGGCACCATTATCCGGCAGGCGCTCGATCCGTCGTGCCCCGCGATCCTGGTCGGCGACGCGACGACTGTCCGCGATCTCACCTTCGTGACCGATACCGCTGCGGCATTCATGGCTGCCGGAATTGCCGAGGGCGTGGAATACGGCCACGCCTACAATGCCGGCAGTCAGCGAGCGATCATGGTCGGCGATCTGATCGACCTCATCATCGACGTGACAGCCAGCCGCAAACCCGTAGTTCAGGACGACAAGCGTCTGCGGCCACCGAATTCCGAAGTGCGCGCGCTGCTCGCTGATTTAACCCGTTTCGTGCGTGCGACCGGATGGTCTCCGCGGGTCGAGTTGCGGGAAGGGTTGGAAAAGACGGTCGAGTGGTGGCGTCGCCGCCTTTCCGACAAGCAGGTCCGCAGGCAGAAGGACTTCATCACGTGATAGCCGTGCTTGCTCTGTCGAGGTGCGGGCCGGCGGAGATCTTTCGCAAACGCAATCATCATGGCACCCACGACGGACTTGTCTCATCATCTGGCCTGAAACGATCGATGCTAGAACGCGCGCTTCCATCAAACTACGAAGAGTTCCGCCTTCCGCACCGCTCCACCTGCGGCCCGGCGGCGGCGACGCTCTACGACGAATCTTCGCTCACTTACAGGGACGAGGGGAAGCCTCTGAAGCCGGCGCCAGCCCGCGATACGTTGCATGAGATGCAGCCTGGTGTTCAAGCCGAGATGATGGCGTCGTCATCGCCGGTGGCTGGACAACCTGCGATACCGAAGGTGCCGGTCCCGCTTGACGAACTGCTGAAGATCGCCGGCGAATTCTCGGAAAAAGGACGGTTGTCCGAGGCAGAGAGATCCTGGACCACATTCTGTCGGCTGCGCCGGATGAACCCAGGGCGCTGCACCAGAAGGGCGTACTGCTCTTCCGCATGGGGAGCCACCAGGCGGCAGCCGAAATGATCGAGCGTTCGGTCGGTTTGGCCCCGGACGCCATCGGGTTTCGCCGCAACCTCTGCCCCATCTTTGAGCGGCTCGGACGTTACGATGAGGCACTGCGTGTCGGCTATCAGGCGCTCGAGCGGGATCCCTACGATCTCCAGACGCTGCACAATCTGGCGGTCGCCCATTATCGAAAAGTGGAGCTCGATCAGAGCATCGCCTGCGCCCGCCGCGCTTTGGCGATCGACCCTGCGGCACCGGGTCCGCATTTCCAGTTGGCCGAGGCCCTTTTGCTCCGCGGCGAATTTGCGGAGGGCTGGAAGGAATATGAGTGGCGTTACCGGATCGCCGGTGCACCACCACTACTGCCGCCGAACAACCGCCCGCAATGGGATGGAGCGCCGCTGCCTGACGCGACGCTGCTGCTGATCGCCGACCAGGGTTTTGGCGAACTCGATCCAGTTCTGCCGGTATATCCCATGGGCCTGCGCACGCTGCCCTCACGTGGTGGTCGTGGCCGATCCTGTCCTGCATCCACTGATCCGGCAGATTGATCCGGCGCTTGAATTGGTCGATCATTGGGATCGCTGTCCGCCTTTCGCAGCCTATTGTCCGCTCTCCGGCCTGCCGCGCCTGCATGACACGACCCTTGATACGATTCCCGGCAAGGTCCCGTATCTCCACCCTGATCCGGCGCGAACCGCTGCCTGGCGCGCCCGGTTGCAGGACCTGCTTCAACCCGGCCATCGCCGCGTCGGCATCGTCTGGGCCGGCAGGCCAACCCACAATAATGATCTCAACCGCTCCATGAGCCTTTCGGCCCTTGCGCCGATGGCTGCGCTGGACGGCATTTCTCTGGTTTCCCTGCAGAAGGGACCGGCGCAAAGCGCGATCGCGGACTATTTCGACCGTGCGCCGCTGCTGAACCTGGGTGCCGAGATCGTCGATTTTGTCGACACAATGTCCATCATCGAAGCACTCGATCTGGTCGTCACGGTGGACACCTCGGTAGCGCATCTGGCGGCCGCGATGGGCAAGCCGGTCTGGATCATGCTCTCCTGTGCGCCCGACTGGCGTTGGCTCTTGGAACGAAGCGACAGCCCCTGGTATCCGACCGTACGCTTGTTCCGTCAGCCGAGCCCGGGCGACTGGGACACTGTCGCGCGCCGGGTCGGCGAAGCACTTTCCGAGCCGAGGTTCCAGCATGCAAATGCATGAAAAGCCGTGCAACCGGCCTCCCTGTGTGCCCAACTTGACCGAGGAGGCCGCTCCGCACTTGATCGCGCCTCTCGGGCGAACCGTAGGATGCGTATCATGACCGAAAACATCGGGGTCCACACCGATCACTCCAGCAACGAGGTCCGTCGGATTCGGTCGGCCTACGCGGAGCGGGAGCGCACGCATAAGTCGAATGAGGGCAACCCCGGGCGCCAACGGCTGCTGCGGGAGCGTAACGATACCTTGGAGCGCATTCTGGCCGAGCAATTCCATCACCCCTTGTCGCAGTGCAGGGTCCTCGACGTCGGGTGCGGACACGGCGGCCTGTTAGGCTGGTTCCACGAGCGAGGGGTGAAGCCCGGGGATCTATATGGGGTCGACCTCTTACCGAATCGTATCAGAATTGCTCGCCAGACCTTTCCAGCCTTCACCTTCTTCGAAGGGAACGCTGAGCAACTCGACTTTCCGGATGATTGGTTCGACCTAGTGTCGGTCTTCACGGTGTTTTCTTCAATTCTCGATGTCGCGATGGCCAGGAGCGTAGCGCGGAATATAGGGCGCGTTCTGACGAGCCGTGGTGTGGTTGTCTGGTACGACATGCGCTATCCGAACCCGTGGAATCCAGCCATAAGGGCAATGACAAAGTCGCGCATTCGCGAGCTCTTTCCATCGTTTGAGTTACAGCTCGAGCCCAGCAGTCTCCTGCCGCCCGTAGCGCACCGACTCGGACGGCTCACTGACCAGACCTATCCATTACTCGCTTCGATCCCGATCTTGCGCTCCCACTACATCGGCCTGCTTCGGCCGTCTCGCGGTTCCAGAGATCGTGCTGCCGAGCACCAACTCTTCCGCCGTTAGGTTTCAATCTGGTACTGGAGGCCCTTGTAGATGACGCGCAAAATTCTCATCATGGGATTGCCGGGAGCCGGCAAGACAACGCTTGCGAAGGTGCTTGCTCCCCGACTGAACGCCGTCCATTTCAATGCGGACGATGTCCGGCGCGAGATCAACAGGGATTTGGGGTTTGCTCCCGCCGATCGCATCGAGCAGGCGCGCCGGATGGGCTGGCTGTGCGATCAGGTGGTCAAGACGGGTTGCTTCGCCGTCGCAGACTTCATATGCCCCACGGAGGAAGCCCGTGCCGCCTTCGAAGCGGGCGGAAGCTCCTTCGTTGTCTGGGTGGACCGAGTGCGCAGAAGAGCCGGTTCGAGGACACCGACCGGATTTTCGTCGCGCCCGAGCGATGCGATTTGCGTGTCGCCGCCGAGGGTTCGCCCGAGTACTGGGCCGAGGAGGTCGCAAAGCGTGTGCGCCCCGTCTTCGACACCAAGCGGCCGACCGCGCTGTTTGTGGGACGCTACCAGCCTTTCCACGACGGCCACCGCGCCCTGATCATCGAGGGGTTGCGGCGTGTCGGCCAGGTTTGCATCGCGGTCCGCGATACCGCGGGTACCGACGGCAACAATCCCTTTGATTTCGAATATGTGCGCGCCCGGATCGAGCACGCGCTTCGCGAGTTCGAGGGACGCTTCCTCGTGGTTCCGCTGCCCAATATCACGCATATTTTCTACGGCCGCGACGTCGGCTACGCCGTGGAGAGGATCGATCTTGATCGTTCCTTGCAGGCGATCTCCGCGTCGGATTTGCGCCGCCGCCTGTCCCGCCGCGCCGAGTGCGTGTGATCGGTGCTGATGATCGAGGCGCTACCCATTTTTGGGTACCGCAAGTAGTTCTGTCCAGGGACGGTCGTACCCCGCATTAGCCAAGCCGGATATCCTTAAAACGGCTTAACATTGTCGTTCTTCGTCCCGCCAATTTCTGTTCGTCCCCCAACCTGCGTTGGGGGAAACCGGAAAACTTGCGTCGGAGGAAATCGAGAACAGACGTGGGACGATCAAACGCTCGCACTCGAAATGGTTGCGGCCGCCTGTGCATTTATCGGCCTTCCTAGCTTCGAGGTTAGGCAGCGAAGCATCCGGGGGCATCGAACTATGTGCACGGCCAGGAAAGGCTTGGGGAGAGACTTGATGCGATGGGTTGCCGAACCAGTTTCGGGCGAAGACGAGAGATCGGCGCTATCGGACGCCGTAAACTCGGATTGCATCGAGATGGCCGAACCGGTTCGCAATTTAGAGATAGCTTTCGCCGCGGGGCTTGGCGCCGAGGAGGGTCTGAGCCTGGCTCATCGAGCGCAGCTGGCCAACGGAGGATACGCGCTTACGTCCCTCGGTCGAACCGAGCGCGGGCCCGCAGCGTACCCTGTCGTAATGCCTGGCGCGTCGCGTGCTGGAATGCATGGCATGACCGCATACTCGGCGACGATGTATGGTGCGATGAATGCGGACCAAGACGCCCTGTGTGGCTGTGGCAGTGGTTTGAGAAGCTGCCGGTGTTGCGAAATGGATCCCGCTTTCGCTGCCTCGCCGGAGGCCGGCGAACGGGCAGATATTCTTGCCGGTCGCGCGGCCAAGGCGCTTGCCAGCGGCGACCTGGTTGCCGCAGAGGCGGCAAGCCTCGAGGTGTTGGACCTAGCCCCGCGTTCTCCAAGTGCCACTCCGGACCCTTTATCAAGTTTGCCGGCGTGCAGGTCGCGAGCAGGCGGCGCTGGCACTGTTGCAGCGGCTCATCGCTGTCATGCCCAACAGCATCGAGGCTACCCAGGAATTGGCAATGCTGTTGTTCCAGCGAGGCGACCTAGCCAGCGCAGAACATCATGCGCGAAATGCGGTGCGGCTCGCCCCGATGCATCCAGTGTCGCATAATTTGATGGGCATGATTCTGACTGAAGCTCAGCGTCCGCATGTCGGGGAGTTTCATTATCGTCGCGTCCTGGAAATTTCCGGTGCGCGCGACCCGATTCTGTTGGCCAACCTAGCCTGGAACCTCAAGTGCCAGGGAAGGATTGCGGAGGCGCGGGCGCTCTACAATGAATCCATTGAAGCGGCGCCGGACATTTTCCAGACGCTGTTCGGGTGGGGCCAGCTCGAGGAAGCCGACGGCAATTTCGCCGCCGCCAGGATAAAGCTGGACCGGGCCGCGGAGATTCGTCCCGATGATCCCGGGCTGCGGGTAGTCCGGGCGACGCTGCTTGCCCGGGAAGGCAAGCTTGCGGCGGCGCTTGCCGAACTCGAGCAAGATCCAGCTGGCAACAGAAATGGCGCTTCTGCCGAGGCTCGTTCGGACTCCAACGCACTGCTCGAGAAGGGCCGGATCCTCGACAGGATGGGGCGCTATGATGAGGCCTTCGTCTGCTTCGACGAGGCCAAGCGACTGGCACGCGAAATCACCGGAAAGCATTATCTCGATCGCCAGGCGCAGGAGATTGCCGGTCGCTTGCGGCAATTCTTCGTCAGCGATCGCCTGCGGCTAATGCCGCTCGCCTCAGTACGGGAGGGATGTGCGCAACCAGTTTTCGTCCTCGGCTTTCCGCGATCGGGGACCACGCTGGCGGAACAGGCTCTGTCCAGCCATCCAAGGATTTCGGCCGGCGACGAGCTTCCGTTTGTCAACGAGCTCGGCGAGATCATGCCGCGCTTGCTCGGCAGTCCATTATCCTATCCCGAGGCGCTCGCCGAATTCTGGATGGGCGACAACCGGCGCGGACCCGAGGCATTGCGGGATACGTATCTGCAGAAGGCGGAGCTGAGAGGATTCATCAGGCCAGGCAGCGCGCACTTCACGGACAAGATGCCCCTGAACGAAATGCATCTCGGCTTGATCTCCCTGATCTTCCCGAGGTCGCCGTTGATTCACATTCTGCGTCATCCGCTCGATGTCGTTCTATCCGTCTACTCCCATCACCTGACCCACGGATATTTCTGCGCCTACGCACTGGAGACGATAGCGCGCCACTACGTGCTGGTTATGGACCTCGTCCATCATTATCGCGCGCAAATGGCGCTGCGGTATCTGCCGGTTCGCTATGAGGATATGGTGGAAGATATGTCAGGAAGCGTGCGTCGCATGCTGGACTTCATCGGCGAGAGCTTCGACGAGCGTTGCGTCAATTTCCAGGAAAATCGCCGATTGCCGCACACGCCCAGCTACGCGCAAGTGACGGAGAAATTATATGACCGGTCTCGATTCCGTTATCGCCATTATCGAAAGTATTTGGAACCAGTCGTTCCTATCGTCAAGCCGGTAATGGACCGGCTCGGCTACGTTCTAGATTAGATGCGACGATGATGGTCGCCGGCTAACGATTGGGCAGAGACCGATGTCGAGAACGATCAGCACCAGCACGACCGGTCCGGTGGTTCTAGGCACCGCCGACAACCCTCTGTACATTACCAGCACGGGCAGGGTGACCTCGACGGGCTCTGCCGATGGCATCGATGGGGGAGCCGGCACCAGCTGGACGATAACGAATGCTGGCGTGGTTTCCGCTGTCAGCGGCAACGGCGTGTCGCTGGCCAGCAGCGGCATCGTCGGCAATACTGGCGCGATTTCAGGTAAGGATGCCCTCGTGCTCCACGCTGGCGGCAGCGTGACGAACAACGTCGGCGGGTCGATCTCGGGCCTCGGCGCCCTCGGGGCTGGATTGGGTTCCGGCGCGGGCGTCTACATCACGGGCGCTGCGGGTACGGTGACGAACAACAGCACGATCTCCGGCGTGGCCTATGGCGTAGGCCTGGGACACGGCGGCCTGGTGACCAACACCAGCTCGATCAAGGGTGGTGAGGATGGCGTCATCGTCCAGGGCGCCATCGGCACGATCGCGAACTCCGGCAACATCATCGCGACGGTTGACGACGGTATCGGTCTCTTCGCCGGCGGCAGCGTGACGAACGCCTCGGGCGCTTCCATTTCGGGCGCCAACATCGGGGCCGGCATCTACATCACCGGCGGTGCCGCGACGGTCACGAATGCGGGCAGCATCGCGGGAACCGACAAGACCGGGGTTTTTTTCGCGGGTGGCGGCAGTCTTTCGAACGCCGCGTCCGGGTCCATATCGGCGCTGGGCGTCGGCGTCTTCGTCAAGAACCAGGCCGGGACGCTCACGAACGCCGGCTTTATCACCGGGACAGGGACGGACGGTACCGGCGTCTATATGGAGAACGGCGGCAGCGTCACGAACGTCTCGACCGGGACCATCACGGGCCACAAGTTCGGCGCCTTTCTGGAGGGCGCGGCCACCACGCTTGCGAACTACGGCAGCATCTCGGGGGTGACCTATGACGGGGCCGTTCTGGGGCTCGGCGGCATCGTCACGAACGCGGCGGGCGCTTCCATTTCGGGGGCGGGCATCGGCGTCTACGTCAAATACCGGGCGGCAGGCACGGTCACCAACAGCGGCAGCATCAGCGCGAGCGGGACAGGCAGCGCCGGCATCGATCTCGCGGATGGCGGCAGCGTTACGAACAATTCGACCGGGTCGGTCTCGGGCAACTCGTTCGGGGTCTTCGTTACCGGAGCCGGCGGCACCATCGCCAACAGCGGCAGCATTGTGAGTGCAAAATACGGCGGCGTCGAGTTCGTTAAAGGTGGCAGCGTTACCAACAGCGCGGGCGCATCAATCAGGGGCGGCAGCATTGGCGTCTATGTCGGAACGGGAGCGTCAGGGACGGTTACCAACAGCGGCAGCATCAGTGCGGCCAGTGCCAGTGGGGCGGGCGTCGATCTCGCGGGTGGGGGCAGCATCACGAACAATTCGGGCGCATCGATCTCAGGCGCCGCGTTCGGCGTATTCACCAGCGGTGTTCCCGGAACGCTGAGCAACAGCGGCAGCATCTCGGGCTCTCATGGTGTCGGTCTGGAGGCCGGCGGCAGCGTCACGAACGTCGCCTCCGCCTCGATCACGGGCCAGGTCGCCGGTGTTTTTGCGCAGGGAGGTGCCGCGACGCTCAGCAATGCCGGCAGCATCGTTGCGACGGCTGGCTCCGGCGCCGATATCGAGGGCGGCGGCAGCATCACGAACCTGGCCGGCGCGACCATCTCGGGCAGCGCCTTCGGCGTCTTCCTCACCGGCGGTTCCGGCACGGTGACGAACGCCGGCACGATTTCTGGCGGCACCTATGCCATCGACTTCTCGGGGAGCGCCACCAATCGGCTCGTGATCGACCCCGGTGCGGTGTTCGTCGGCAGGGTCATCGGCGGCAGCGGCACGAACACGCTGGAACTCGCCAGCGGCCCCGGCTCGATCGGCGGAGTGGGCACCGGCTCATTCAACAACTTCCAGGTCCTTGCCGTCGATGCCGGCGCGACCTGGACGCTCACCGGTACAAATATAGCGCCAACCGTTCTGGACAACGGCACGGTCAGCATCACCGGCTCGCTCGACGTGTCGACGGCCATTGATCCGAGCAGCACCGGGCTCTTCCAACTCGGCAATGGCGCCATGCTTGAAGTTGCCGCGGCCACCGGCACGCAAACGCAAATCAATTTCCAGGGCAGCACCAGCGAACTGATCATCGACAACGCCGCATCGTTCGGCACCAATGTCGGCACCGCATCCTATGCGGGAACGCAGCTGCAACACTTCGCCAGCGGCGACAAGATCGATCTCAAGAACTTCTCCTCGGCAGGTGTGACGTTCAACTACAACGCAGCGACGGGCGTGCTGCAGGTGTCGAACAGCGCCAACCAGCGGGCGAGCCTGGACTTCCAAACCGCCAGCCTCGGCAGCGCGACCTTCCAGGCCAGCGGGGACGGAGCGACCGGCATCTTCATCACCGCCGCCGGTCCGACGGTGACCGAGAACCTGACGATCGATACCGGGTCGTCGGCGATCGATCGCATCACCTCGAACGATGCGTTGACTGGTACCGGCCTGGCCAACACCGTGGTGCATTTCACGATTGATGGCAGCCCGATCGCGGCCACCGTCACCGCCGACGCCCAAGGTGCGTGGTCGTTCACGCCGAGCGGACTGGCCGATGGTCCGCACACCATCGTGGCGAGCCAGACCGATAGCTTCGGCAACCCCGGCACGGCGACGCTGAGCTTCACGCTCGACACCGCCGCGCCGACCGAGGCGATCAGCAGCACGATCGGCACGAACACCGGCCTGACCACGACGATCTCGAGTGGCGGGTTGACCAAGGACAATACGCTGGCGCTGTCGGGAACGGTGAGCGACACCAACGGGGTGTCGTCCGTTCATGTGTTCGATGGTGCGACCGACCTGGGTGCGGCGGCGCTGGATGGGCTGGGCGGCTGGAGCCTCACGACCGCTGCGTTGAGCGACGGCAGCCACAGCTTTACCGCCAAGGCGGCCGACACGGCCGGCAACGTCACGACCACGTCGGCGGTTACCGCGACGGTTGACACCACCGCGCCGACCGAGACGATCAGCAGCACGATCGGCACGAACACCGGCTTGACCACGACGATCTCGAGTGGCGGCTTGACCAGGGACAATACGCTGGCGCTGTCGGGAACGGTGAGCGACACCAACGGGGTGTCGTCCGTTCATGTGTTCGATGGTGCGGCCGATCTGGGTGCGGCGACGCTGGATGGGCTGGGCGGCTGGAGCCTCACGACCGCTGCGTTGAGCGACGGCAGCCACAGCTTTACCGCCAAGGCGACCGACACGGCCGGCGACGTCAAGACCACGTCGGCGGTTACCGCGACGGTCGATACCACCGCGCCTGCGGTTGCGATCAGCAGCCTGGGTGGTCCGATCAACCAGGCCGCGCAGACGATTTCCGGAACCGGCGAAGCCGGCGCCACGGTGACGCTGTTCGACAACGGGACTCCGCTGCAACTGCCCACCGTGACGGTCGGTCAGAACGGCCTCTGGTCAGGCAGCGTCACGCTCAACAATGGCAGCAACTCGCTGACCGCGCAGGCCACCGACGCCGCCGGCAACACCAGCCCCAGTACCAGCGCGGTGATCTATACGCTCACCGCCGCCGGTCCGACGGTGACCGAGAACCTGACGATCGATACCGGGTCGTCGGCGATCGATCGCATCACCTCGAACGATGCGTTGACTGGTACCGGCCTGGCCAACACCGTGGTGCATTTCACGATTGATGGCAGCCCGATCGCGGCCACCGTCACCGCCGACGCCCAAGGTGCGTGGTCGTTCACGCCGAGCGGACTGGCCGATGGTCCGCGCACCATCGTGGCGAGCCAGACCGATAGCTTCGGCAACCCCGGCACGGCGACGCTGAGCTTCACGCTCGACACCGCCGCGCCGACCGAGGCGATCAGCAGCACGATCGGCACGAACACCGGCCTGACCACGACGATCTCGAGTGGCGGGTTGACCAAGGACAATACGCTGGCGCGTCGGGAACGGTGAGCGACACCAACGGGGTGTCGTCCGTTCATGTGTTCGATGGTGCGACCGACCTGGGTGCGGCGGCGCTGGATGGGCTGGGCGGCTGGAGCCTCTCACGACCGCTGCGTTGAGCGACGGCAGCCACAGCTTTACCGCCAAGGCGGCCGACACGGCCGGCAACGTCACGACCACGTCGGCGGTTACCGCGACGGTTGACACCACCGCGCCGACCGAGACGATCAGCAGCACGATCGGCACGAACACCGGCTTGACCACGACGATCTCGAGTGGCGGCTTGACCAGGGACAATACGCTGGCGCTGTCGGGAACGGTGAGCGACACCAACGGGGTGTCGTCCGTTCATGTGTTCGATGGTGCGGCCGATCTGGGTGCGGCGACGCTGGATGGGCTGGGCGGCTGGAGCCTCACGACCGCTGCGTTGAGCGACGGCAGCCACAGCTTTACCGCCAAGGCGACCGACACGGCCGGCGACGTCAAGACCACGTCGGCGGTTACCGCGACGGTTGACACCACCGCGCCAACGATCGCAATCAACACGATCGCCAGCAACAACATTATCAATGCCGCGAAAGCCTCGAGGGGTTTCGCCGTCAGCGGCACTTCGACCGGTGCCGAGAACGGCCAGACCGTCACCGTCAATATCCTCAACAGCGCAAATGCCGTTGTGGACAGCTACGCCACGACAGACCAGAACAATGCCTGGTCTGTCACGGTGACGAGCGCACAGGCCACGGCTCTCGCCGATGGCAGCTACACCGTGACCGCCAATGTCGCGGATAAGGCCGGCAATCCATCACCGCAGGCCAGCCACGCCTTGACGGTCGATGAGGAGAAGATTCCTGAGCCGCCGACGCTGGCGATCGCAAGCACCTCGCTCACGGTGCTTGCGGGCGGTTCGGTATCGCTGGGAATTACGGCGACGCCGGTCGATCCCGACGACAGAGTTTCGGTAAAGATCAATGGCGTGCCGAGTTACGAGCGGATAACGGCTCCTAGTGGGGACAATGTCAGCCGGCAGCTGCAATCGAACGGCACCTATAACTGGACCATTACGGAGAGTGCTTCCGTAGCGGGGACACCTCTCACCGGGCTCATACTGTCCTCGAGCTACACGGGTACGAATCATCCGGTTGCCAATCTGACGGTCACGGCAAGCAATGCGACGTCCGGAGAGGCGGCGAGCTCCGCTTCTCAAATTCTCACGGTCACGGACCCGCCGGCGGCGACAGCCACCAATCCCCCGGCAATCACGGCAAGCCTGCCGCAATCGAATTTGGTGACCGATCCGGCGATTGTGCTGCCGGACTTCGGATCACATGGCAGCGCACCGCCAGCCGGTTTGGTGTCATCGGCGTACACGACGCTCGCAGGGCTGCTCGAGCAATATATGGCGGCCGGATCCCGTCAGGACGCGCACGGCGTGGCCCCGTGGATGGCTGCACAGCAAGCGTGGCTCGGCGGCGAGAAGGAGTTCCTGACAATACCGCACGGCTGATTTTTGATAACGACGAACGGGGACGCGATGCATTCAGGCGGAACAAATAGATTGGCGATCTCAGGCATGTTCTTATCGAGGGAATCCAGTAGATGACGTCGCACGAGGAAACAGGGCTTTTCGTCCTTGTCTTGCTGCTCAGGCTGCATGGTGTTGCAGCCGAGGAGGAGCAGGTCTGTCACCGGTTGGGCACACGGAGCATCGGCATCACGGAGATGCTGCGATGCGCGAAGGAGTTCGGCCTTAAAGCGCGAACGATCAACACGAACTGGGCGCGTCTCGCGCGCACGCCCCTGCCGGCGATCGCGGCCCTCAATGATGGCGGCTTTCTCTTGCTTGGCAGGGTGGAGGGCGACGAAGTCCTGGTGCAGCGTCGCTCGGAGCCCCGTCCGCTCAAACTGACCCGGGCTGAATTCGAAGCGCTCTGGGACGGCCGTCTGGTCCTGATGGCGCGTCGCGCGTCGCTCTCCGATCTTTCGCGGCGGTTCGACATCACCTGGTTCCTGGGTGCCATCCATAAATATCGCCGCCTGCTGGGCGAGGTGCTGATCGCCTCGTTCTTCCTGCAGGTCTTCGCGCTCGTCAGCCCGCTGTTCTTCCAGGTCGTCATCGACAAGGTTCTCGTGCATCGCGGCCTGAGCACGCTCGAAGTTCTGGTCATCGGTCTTGCCGTGATCGCGGTGTTCGAGGCGACGCTCGGGTCTTTGCGTACCTACCTGTTTTCCCACACGACCAACCGCATCGACGTCGAGCTCGGCGCGCGGCTTTATCGCCATCTGGTGGCGCTGCCGCTGACCTATTTTCAGACACGCCGCGTCGGCAACTCCGTCGCCCGCGTTCAGGAGCTCGAAAACATACGCAACTTCCTGACGAGTTCGGCGCTGACTTTCGTCATCGATTTCCTGTTTACCGCCGTCTTCCTTGCGGTGATGTTCGTCTACTCCACCGAACTGACGCTGGTCGTTCTCGGCGCGTTTCCTTTCTATCTCGGCATTTCGGCGGTCGCCACCCCGCTGTTCCGCAGACGGCTGAATGAAAAGTTCCGTCGGGGCGCGGAGAACCAGGCGTTCCTGGTGGAGAGCATCACCGGTGTGCAGACGCTGAAAGCGCTGGCGGTGGAGCCGCAGATGAACCGGCGCTGGGAGGAGCAGCTTGCCAGCTACGTTTCCGCAAGCTTCCGCGTCATCAGCCTCGGCAATGTCACGAGCCAGGCCGTGCAGCTCGTGAACCATCTGGTTACCGTCGCCATTCTCTTTTTGGGGGCGAAGCTGGTGATTGAAGGCAGCCTCACTGTCGGCGAGTTGGTGGCCTTCAACATGCTGGCCAACCGCGTGAGCATGCCGGTGCTGCGCATTGCCCAGATCTGGCAGGATTTTCATCAGGCCCGCCTGTCGGTCGAGAGACTGGGGGACATCCTCAATACTCGCCCGGAGCCCGCGACCGGCGCCAGCCGTGCCGTATTGCCGCCGATCCGTGGCGCCGTCACGTTCGAGCACGTCGGGTTTCGCTACCGCGTCGATGGGCCGGAAATCCTGCACGACGTCAGTTTTGATGTTCCGGCGGGACAGGTCGTCGGCATCGTCGGTCCGTCCGGCTCGGGCAAGAGCACGATCGCCAAGCTTCTCGAGCGCCTCTACGTGCCGGAGACCGGCCGCGTCCTCGTCGACGGTGTCGATCTCGCCATGGTCGACGCCGCCTGGCTGCGGCGGCAGGTCGGCATCGTTCTGCAGGAGGACGTCCTTTTCAATCGATCCGTCGCCGAGAATATCGCGCTGGCCGATCCCGCCATGTCCATGCAACGGATCGTCGATGCGGCCAGCCCTGGCCGGCGCGCATGAATTCATTCTCGAACTTCCCGAGGGCTACGACACGGTCGTCGGCGAGCGAGGGTGCAGCCTCTCGGGCGGTCAGCGGCAGCGCATCGCGATTGCGCGTGCGCTGGTAACTGATCCCCGCATCCTGATCTTCGACGAGGCCACCAGCGCGCTCGATTACGAGAGCGAGCGCATCATTCAGGACAATATGCGCCGGATCTGCGAACGTCGCACCGTCTTCGTTGTCGCTCACCGGCTTTCGGCGGTGCGCCGCGCCAACCGCATCCTCACGATCGAGCGTGGCCGCATCGTCGAGGACGGCACCCACGACGACCTGATCCGTTCGAACGGGCGGTATGCAAACCTCCATCTGCTGCAGGCGGGGCAACAATGACGGCTGCCAGGAAGATCATCAAGTTCCCCGACCGTCCGCAGCAGCGGCGGAACTACGAAACGGCCTTCCTTCCGGCCGCCCTCGAGGTGGTCGAGACGCCGCCGTCGCCGGTCGGCCGCGCCGTCGGCGTGACCATCATCCTGCTGTTCTGCACGGCCCTGGTGTGGGCGGCGCTGGGCAAGGTCGATGTCGTCGCGACCGCAACCGGAAAGATCGTCGTGAATGGCCGGACCAAGGTGATTCAGCCGGCCGAAACCGGACTAGTGCGCGCGATTCATGTGCGAGACGGCGCAACGGTCAGGGCGGGAGACGTGCTGATCGAGCTGGATCCGACGATCAATGTCGCCGAACTTGATCATGTGAAAAGCGATCTGATGGCGGCCAGGCTCGAGGTTGCGCCGCTTGCGCGCGGCACTTGCGACGGACGGCGATAGGGTTGCCGACTTCACGCCGCCGGCGGGCGCCAGCCAGCAGCTGGTTGAGATGCAGCGCCAGCTGCTGGCGAGCCAGACGGCCGAACACGCCGCGAAGCTGGCGGAGATCCGATCCCAGCTGGCCCGGAAGGATGCGGAACGCGAGACAATTGCGGCGGCGATCGCCAAGCTCCACGCAACGATCCCGCTGCTTCAGGAGCGCGTCGACGTCCGTAAATTCCTGTACGACAAGGAAATCGGCTCCAAGATCACCTATCTTACCGAGCTCCAGGACCTGGTCGGTCAGCAGCACGACGTCCTTGTCCAGCAAAGCAAGCTGCACGAGGCCGAGGCGGCAGTGGCCGAACTCACCCAGGCCAGGGTAAAGGCGGAATCGGAATACCGCCGGACGCTCTACGATGATCTCGCGAAAGCCCAACAACGAGCCTCGGGCCTTGCCCAGGACGTCATCAAGGGAGAGCAGAAGGCCAGGCAACAAATTCTTACCGCGCCGGTTGACGGTGTGGTGCAGCAATTGGCGGTGCACACGATCGGAGGGGTCGTCACCCCGGCGCAGGTGCTCGCCGTGATCGTGCCGCTCGACGCCAATCTGGAGATCTCGGCGAATGTGTCGAACCGTGACATCGGCTTTGTCGTCCCGGGACAAAGCGCGGCGATCAAGGTCGATACCTTCAATTTCACCCGTTACGGGCTGTTGCATGGCCGCGTGCTCGGCATTTCGCGCGATTCGATCGCCAACGACAGGCGTGACGACAAGGCGAGGGGCCAGCCCTCCGGCGCGGAAGGCGCCTCGAGCGAGCCCAAGGACCAGGAACTGGTCTATGCTGCGCGCGTCAGCCTCGACCGGAGTGAAATGGAAATTGAAGGGCGATCCGTCGAGCTGTCACCCGGCATGGCCGTGACGGTCGAGATCAAGACCGGCTCGCGGCGGATCATCAGCTACCTGCTGTCGCCGCTGGTACGGTATCATCAGGAAGTCCTGCGCGAGCGATAGCCACGGAGCGCGCACCGGGACGTTGATCTGGCCGGCTTTCGGTTCAGTTTTCCTGATCGCCCAACTTCGCTGCCATCGTATCCTTCATCAGGGAAACCTCGACGACATCGCCGGGCTGGAGTTCGAAGTCCTCGTTTGCGGCAAGTTTTTCGAGGCTGTTGGTGGCGTTTCTCATGACCGTTATGACGGGCTGGTTGCCGAGGCCGCGCGCAAGCTGTGACTTGGCGAGGACGGTGTATTGAAGCTTGTCGCCGGTGCTCTGCAGCTTGAACCGGATCTTGCTGAGCGCCACGGTGGCGTCCTGCAACTCGCGGAGCATATCGCTCCTGCGCTGGCCGTCGAGCCGCACAATCTGGCGCGAAAGATCATCCCGTTGCCGTTGGGTCTGCATCAACTGTGCCGCAGTCTGCAGCTTCTGGATGGATGACAGCAGCATTGCACGACGCGCGTCGCTGACGCGCAGACTTGTCAAGTTGCCACGGCTGAAGAGATCCTTGCTTCGCTCGAACTCTTCAATATCGGCCTGGTTTCCCTGCTCTTCGGTCTTCTGCTGCCGCGAGAGGACCTGGATCTCTTCGTCGGCCTGAACGATTCCGTGCTGCAGGAACGCCCTTTCAGCCTGCTCGTCCGTCTTGCGGGCCTTGAGTTGCTCGACCTCGATGTTGACGATCGCCTGCGCCGTTGGCCGGGCAAGCGGGACATCGAGCAGGGCTTTCTGGTCAATCGTGGTCTGCTGTCCCAGTTCCTGCTGCAGGCGCCATACATGCGCCTGCTCCTTGGCATATTCGGTCCAGAGCGACTCGTACTCGGCCTGCAGATCGGCGGATTCGAGGATCGGGTTGTTCATTCTCAGGCGGACCACGTCGTAACCGCCCGACAAGGCGACGGCCTGCCGTACGGTCATGAGCGGGCGATAGGTCTGTTCGCCGGGTCTGGAGACATCTCCGTTGACGTAGATTGGCCGGTATTCGGCGACAGTCGCGGTGACCTCATCGGGCTCGATCGTCACGGAAGTGTCGCGTCCATCCGGCGTTCTCTGCGGGAAGACTTTCGCCGCGAGCATGGCCTGCACCTTGGCCTGCACCTCCGCCGGTGACAGACCCGCGACCGGCAGCGTCCCTAGCAGCGGGAACGAGATCGTTCCATCCAATTGAATTGGAACGCGCTGCTTGAGCGCCGGAAGCCGGGCCACGGAGATCTCGATCACGTCTCCCACATGCAATCTATACTCGGCCCTTGCTGGCGCGATCGAGCACAGGAGAGCGAGCGCGACCAGGAATGGTCTCGCATCGTGCGCCTTGCCAGGTTGCGACGCGCCCCGGGGGAGCAAGGCCGCTTGCTGCAAAGGCCAATCGGACGTTGGGCATGGTACGCTCTCCAGTCGTCATATTCAGTCATTGGTGCATTGATGATCCCGCCATCGTTGATTTCGGCCACGACAGGCGCGCGACGAAATCTGCGACCGGACCGCCGGGCTGCCCCCAGTTGCTGGACCAGATGATTTGCGAGCCGTCGGGCGATGGCGAGGCGTGGGTTTCGCTCCAGTAATCGTATTTGCTGTTGCGGGTTTGGATCAGCCGCCGCATTTCGCCGCTGCCGTCGATCCGCAATGCGACGACCTCCTGATAAAATGGTGCGACGTCCGGGTGTCCGGCGACTTCAGGATAGGTGCCGCTGTAGGTTACGAAGACCCAGCCGGGACGATTGATGTTTCGGGTCGATGCATGCTGGCCGTTGCCATAAGGCGCAAGGTCGGTGACGGCACCGTCGTCCAGGCGGCGCTTGATGATGTGATATTTGTCCGGGTTTGCCTTGCTGATACCGACATACACGTCGCTGCCGTCGGTATCGATGGTCATGTCGCCGTGCCCCGGCCGATGATGTTCGGTCCAGTGCTGCAGCTGGACGCCATCCGTCGTGAAGACGTAGGCGATGTCGGTCCCGTCAAATGTTTCGTTGGCGCAGAACACGTACCGGCCCGACGGCGAGATCGTGCAATATCCGTTGCGGCCGGACAAATCCGTCAGATCGATATCCGGATATTTCCGTTGAGTGGACATGTCGTAGGCGAAAGCGACGAGCGTGCCCTCGCGGCTTGTGGCACGCACCACCAGCCTGGTCCCATCCCTGGATGGGTTGCCCTTGTAGGGGCCGAATTGCAGATTTTGGTAACCGTCGAAAGTATAGACAGCGGTCCTGACGTCCAACCGCGGATTCCATGTGTAGATTTCGTCGCCGGCCACGCAGATCATCAGTGCCGGATCGAGCGGGTGCCACTCGCATTCGTTGGGAATGTTGCGGTGAAAAAGCGGGACATAGGTCGACCCGTCCAGGAAGCAGAGGCCGGAACAGCCGTTGGCGATCAGCAGCAGGCTCTGGTCCGCGTTCCAGGCCTGTGAGCTCGAGTAACGATGCGTGCAATAGGCGAGCTCGCAGGGGACTGCCCGGCAGCATCTCCTGCCCGGGGTCCGTCACGCGCGTGAATGGTGTCCCAAAGGTCGGGTCGGTCACGGTTTGAAGATAGTCGGGATAGGCCATTGGCGGCATCACGACGACGTGCGCCGTCGCCAACGCCTCGTAGCCTTGCGCCGCGCCATAGGGCAGCAAGAGCAGGCACAGCGCGTATAGCGGATCAATCAATCGTTGTGACGTTCTCACCATCAAATCCTGCTGCGGTCCGTGAAAAAAAGTCGCCGGAACGCCACCACCGTCGGCTATTTGACGAGTCGTCCCGCCTCTTGGGCCGTTCGGTTGATGCTCTTGCGGATCAGACGGTCGATGTGGGTCACGTTGGCGCTGCTCGCTTCGTGATTGCAATCGTCCTTTGGCGTCGGCGTACCGATTTGCCTGACTTCAGAGACCTCCACGACGGACTTTGGCAGGTGCTTGCTCAAATCGCCGGCCGAGAGCAGGGAGCCGTTGCTTGTCGGTTGTGTCAGCGATCCGTTATTCATCGCCCAGATTGCCGCCTGTGTCCGGTTCTGGACCCGGATCTTGCGAAGGATCGCCTTGACGTGGACCTTTACGGTCGCTTCGGCGATCACGATTTTTCGCGCTATGCATTTGTTGGAGTTGCCCTCGATCAGGCAGCGCAGGATTATTTTCTCCCGCGGGGAAAGCCGGGGTGCGAGCGCGTCCTCCGCCGCGGCGACGATGATCGCGTGGCTGTCTTCCTCGACCGGTGCCGTCTCACTGGGGCGATCCTCACTGGGGCGATTGGCTTCAGCGCCAAGAATGTAAGACAGAAAGGATGGCGGAAAGATCGTTTCACCCATCATCACCAGTTCGAGAGATTTGACGAATACATCGCACGTCATGACGTCGACGAAATATCCGTTGGCGCCTGCCCGAAATGCCGAGAGAAGCTCGCCCAGCCGATAGCGATCCGCCACGATGGCTACCCGGCCGTCGGGGTGTCGCCGCTTGAAAAGCTCGATTTGTCCGAGTGCGGCGTCAAAATCAGCGCCGGTATGTACGATGAGAAACAGTGGCTGATGTGTTTGACATTTGCCCGAGAGCAAATTGTCGGCGCTTGATACTGAGGCCAGAATCCGAAAATTGGCTGAACGCAGAATTCTGGCAAGTCCTTCACGTAGTAAAATGCTTTTGCCGACCAGTATGGTGGCGAATGATTGTCTACGCCGCATGGAAATCCTCCCACTCCTCACGCTTACTGACGCTCGGTAGACAAGACTTCCCCGCTCCCGTTGGCGGAGCGCCAAAGGGACCTATTGGAGTTTCCTCTCGGTGGAAGTCTTGGTGTCGGAAAAAATGAATTGGTTATTACGAGGCCTGCACCCTCCGCGTATTTCGGAAATGTTTCGTCAATCAAAAATTGAAAGCAGCACGCCCGTCTTCGTGACGCTTTAATGAACATTAGAACCGAATTACCGATATCCCAATATACCATTGGTTATAGGCGCGAACCTCCGCCGGGCCCCGTCCCGGCGAAGCCTGAAATGATTAACGTCGCCAAGGCGACCGACCAAATTCCGACGGGGGGCGCCTGGGATGGTCCCGGGTAACGCGTTTGCGATGCAATGCAGCGCGAAAAGATAGTGACACCGGGGAGGCTTGTGAGGAATACTGTCTGCGGGCGCAGATCGAGGGGAGGAAAGGCGGAGGATCGCGCCTATGCGTTGTGTGAGTGTGGTAATCGCAGATTGCCATCCAGTTGTTTTACAGGGTTTGACGAGTATTCTTGGGCCTGGAAGTGGTTTCAAAGTAATTGCAAGTTGCCCCGACGGTCCGAGCTTCGTCGAGGCCATCAGACGCTTTATGCCGGATATCGGCGTTCTCGAAGTCTCATTGCCCGGCCTGACCGGCCTGGAAGTTCTGGCCCTCGTTAACTCCGAGAAACTTCCCACGCGGCTCGTATTTTTTACGGGATCCGTTCAGGATCGCCAGTTGGTCGCGCCGGCTCCTACCGGTTCTTACGGCGTACTGCAAAAGGATGTGGCGCCCGAAGTCCTGGTGCAGTTCTTGCGGCAGGTCGCGTATCGCCAGAGACTGGCAGCCGCCGATCAAGCCGCTGCGCGGGAGCAACGGAATATCGCGATCGCGGAGAGTGGACCGTCATTGCTGACGGATCGCGAGCGTCAGATCATGACACTGGTGTCGGATGGATTATCGAACAAGGAAATCGCGCGGCGGCTGAATATCGCCGATGGCACCATCAAGGTGCATCTCCACCATATTTTTCGCAAACTCGAAATCAGTAACCGGACGGTGCTCGCGGCGCTTGCCCTGTCACTCAATGATAACCTGAGTCTTGTTCCCCAGATTATTCCCCGGGCGCGCTGCGATTGAGCGGCGGTCATCTTCGAAACCACGGCTCCAATGGTCGCAAGATCCATGCAGGAGCCGCTATCTTTTAAATCGCCGACCCAATCTCCCGCAGCCACGTTGCCAGCGCTTTGCGAGCGCGGGGGACCTTTGCACATGTCGTTTAAAAAGGTTGGCGCCTGATCGAGGCGACCTCGGCGGCGGCGCCGCGCTGAATAGGAGGACGCCATGGCCGACGCAGGGGGCCGCTGCGCGGCCGGGTTTCTCGTCCTTCGCCTGTTAATTCCGGTACGACGGATCGGCGCGATCGAGTTTGCGCAGCAGCGCCGGCCAGGCCAGTTCGCCGTTGCGGTTGGGCAGGTTCGGCCGCGGCTTCACCTTGTCGAAGGTCTTTTCCAGGACGTCCTGCGGCGGGTAGACCAGTTTGGTGTTGCAGGACAGCGCCATCACCTGCACCTCGCAGGCGCGTTCCATGCGATACAGCAGGTTGAACGCCGCCGGGATCGTCCGCCCGACCACCAGCAGTCCGTGGTTGCGCAACACCATCGCCTCATGATCGCCGAGGTCCCTGACCAGCCGCTCGCGCTCGCCGACATCGTCGGCGATGCCTTCGAAGTCGTGATAGGCGATGTGGAGAAACCGCATCGAGGTCTGCGCCAGCGGCAACAGCCCGCATTCCATCGCCGAGACCGCCATGCCGGCCGGCGTGTGCGTATGTGCGACGCAGTCGACGTCGTGCCGTGCCATGTGGATGGCGCTGTGAATGACGAAGCCGGCGGCATTGACGCCATAGTCGGAAGCGTTGAACAGCACATTGCCGTCGACGTCGATCTTGATCAGGCAGGATGCATCGATCTCCTCGTAGAGCATGCCGTAGGGATTGATCAGGAAATGGTCGTGCGAGCCGGGTACGCGGCAGGAGATGTGGTTGGCGATCATCTCGGTCATGCCGTACATCGCGGTCAGGCGGTAGCAGGCCGCCAGATCGACGCGGGTCTGCCACTCCTCCGCGCTCACCTGTTCGCGGACCGATTTGACCACTTTGATGGCGGGAGAATTGACGGGAGGGGCCATGGAGCGTCTCCGTTGCAACTGATAATTCCGCGTCAGATTGAGCCTGACTGATACTTTCTCAGGATACCTGCAACTTCGGCCGCGCCGCAAGGCAGGGCGGCAAATCGTCGGTGCAACTCAGCCATCGCCGGTGCGCTGCGGTCGGCGATCCATTGCTTCCACAGCTTTGCTGCACAGCAAAATGACCGTCGCAAATCCTTCATACGCGGCCTGTACTTGGTGCGCCGATAGTGTTGATGTCCTTGATGTCAAGGCGCACGCCTTCCTTTGCCATCGGAGCCAGTTTCATGAAGACCGTCCGTTTTGTCCTCGCCTTGCTTGCGCTGGCGCTGGTCGCGCCGTTGCAGTCCGCCAAAGCGGCCGACGTCATCTGCTACAACTGCCCGCCGGAATGGGCGGACTGGGCATCCATGCTCAAGGCCATCAAGGCGGACCTCAACTACGACATTCCCCACGACAACAAGAATTCGGGCCAGGCGCTGGCGCAAATCCTGGCCGAGAAGAGCAATCCGGTCGGCGACATCGGCTATTTCGGCGTCACCTTCGGCATGAAGGCGAAGGCCCAGGACGCGCTGGAGCCCTACAAGCCCGCCAACTGGGACCAGGTGCCGTCAGGTTTGAAGGATCCGGACGGCTACTGGACCACGATCCATTCCGGCACGCTCGGCCTGTTCGTGAACAAGGACGCGCTCGGCGGCAAGCCGGTGCCGGCCTGCTGGAAGGACCTGCTGAAACCCGACTACAAGGGCATGGTCGGCTATCTCGATCCGAGCTCGGCCGCGGTCGGCTACGTCGGCGCGGTCGCGATCAATCTGGCGCTCGGCGGCCGTGCGGACAATTTCGACCCCGCCATCACCTTCTTCAAGGAATTGCGCAAGAACGATCCGATCGTTCCCAAGCAGACTTCCTACGCCCGCGTGGTCTCCGGCGAGATGCCGATCCTGCTGGATTATGATTTCAACGCCTACCGCGCCAAATATTCGGAGAAGGGCAATTTCGAGTTTGTGATCCCCTGCGAAGGCTCGGTGGTGTTTCCCTACGTCGTCGGCCTCGTCAAGAACGCGCCCGACAAGGACAAGGCGAAGAAGGTGCTGGACTATCTGCTGTCCGACAAGGGGCAGGCGATCTGGACCAACGCTTACCTCCGCCCGGCGCGGCCGATCGAATTGCCTGATACCGTCAAGGCGAAATTCCTGCCCGACAGCGACTATGCCCGCGCCAAGGCCGTCGATTGGGGCCAGATGGAAAACGTGCAAAAAGGCTTCGTCGACCGCTATCTCGCCGAGGTTCGCTGATGCAATATGGCGCCTCAACCGGGGGCGTCATTCCGTTTGGGTAGAATTTGACCGCGTCCCCAGGGGCCACATGGTTCGAGACGCGCGGCGTTGCCGCGCTCCTCACCATGAGGGTCCAAGACCTCATCCTGAGGAGGCACGAAGCGCCGTCTCGAAGGATGAAGCCGCCGACCTGGAATTGCGCTGGGGCACTGTCCTTTGATGCCGCATAAATCCTTTGTCTGGCTGTGCCTGTTGCCGCTCGCCGTGGTGACGGTGGCGTTCTTTGTGCTGCCGATGGCCCGGCTGGTGGTGACGGGTGCCGAAGGGCCGCAGGGGCTCGCGGGCTATCTGGCCATCCTGACCGAGCCGCGCTACCGAGCCACCCTGATCAACACCGTCCTTCTGGCCACCGCGACCACGGTCGCCACGCTGGTCATCGCCACGGTTGCGGGAATGTTCCTGCAGCGCCATCGCTTTCCCGGCCGCGCCGTCTTGATCGCGATGCTGACCTTTCCGCTGGCGTTTCCCGGCGTGGTCGTCGGCTTCCTGATCATCCTGCTCGCCGGCCGCCAGGGCCTGATCGGCGACATCACCAGCCGCCTGTTCGGCGAGAAGCTGGTGTTTGCCTATTCGATCTACGGGCTGTTCCTCGGCTATCTCTATTTCTCGATCCCGCGCGTCATTCTCACCATCATGGCGGCGGTGCAGAAGCTCGACGTCGGCCTGGAAGAAGCCGCCCGCTCGCTCGGCGCCAGCCCCTGGGCCGTGCAGCGGGACGTGGTGCTGCCGGCGCTGGGGCCGGCTTTCGTGGCCTCCGGCGCCATCGCGTTTGCCACCGCGATGGGCGCGTTCGGCACGGCGTTCACGCTTGCCACCAATATCGATGTGCTGCCAATGCTGATCTATACCGAGTTCACGCTGGCGGCGAATTTTGCGACTTCGGCGGCGCTCTCGGTCGGGCTCGGGATCATCGCCTGGGCGATCCTGGCGCTGGCCCGCTCGTTCAGCGGCAGCGCGGTGGCGGCGGCCGGATGAGATGATGCGCGATCGCCTGATCTTCACCGGCCAACTCGTCTTTACGCTGCTGGTTGCCGCCTTCCTGGTCGTGCCGGCCATCCAGTCGATAACCGCGGGCGTCACCGTGAATTACTTTCGCGGGATATCTTCGGGCCTGACGCTGCAATGGGTATTCCAGGTCTGGGATCTCTATGCCGGCACCATCCTGCTGTCCTTCGTGATCGCCTTTGCGACGCTTGCGGTGACGCTGGTGGCCGGCGTGCCCGCCGCCTATGCGCTGCATGTGCGGGGAGGGCGGCTGTCGCGGATCGTCGAGGAAATCATCACCTTGCCGCTGGCTATTCCCGGGCTCGCGATCGCGCTGGCCTTACTGCTCACCTATGGCGGCTTCAGCGAGTTTCGGCGTTCCTGGCTGTTCATCCTCACCGGACATGTGATCTTCACCATGCCGTTCATGGTGCGATCCGTGATGGCGGTATTCGCGACCGTCGACATCCGGACGCTGGACGAGGGCGCGGCGTCGCTGGGCGCCTCGCCCTGGCGGCGCTTTTTCGACGTGATCGTGCCCAATGCGGTGCCGGGAATTCTGGCGGGCTCCCTGATGGTCGTGACGCTCTCGCTCGGCGAGTTCAATCTGACCTGGATGCTGCACACGCCGCTGACAAAGACGCTGCCGATCGGGCTTGCCGACAGCTATGCCTCGATGCGGCTGGAAGTGGCGTCCGCCTATACGCTGATTTTCTTTATCATGATCATTCCGCTTCTGGTCGCGATGCAGATGTTTGCCGACAAGGAGCAGGCGAGATGAATGTGGCTGCCGGACATGGCGCTTCGGTGCGGATCGAGGGCTGCGGCAAGACCTTTGCCGACGGCACCCGCGCGCTGGAGCCCGCCACGCTCGACATCGCGCGCGGCGAAACGCTGGTGCTGCTCGGTCCCTCCGGCTGCGGCAAGACCACCATGCTGCGCATCATCGCCGGCCTCGAGCTGCCGGATGCGGGAGGCCGGGTGCTGTTCGACGGCCGCGACATGACCTCGGTGCCGATCGAGAAGCGCAATGTCGGCATGGTGTTCCAGTCCTACGCGCTGTTTCCCAACATGAGCGTCGCCGAGAATATCGGCTACGGCCTGAAGATCCGGGGCATCGGCGGCAAGGAACGCGCCGCGCGCGTCGCCGAGCTGGTGACGCTGACCAATATCACGGGACTCGAGAACCGCCGGATCGACCAGCTCTCCGGCGGCCAGCGCCAGCGCGTGGCACTGGCGCGCGCGGTCGCGATCCGGCCGGGCATCCTGCTGCTCGACGAGCCCCTGACCGCGCTCGACGCAGCCCTTCGCGACCGGCTGCGCGGCGAACTCAATCGCTTGCTGCGGGCGCTCGGCATCACGACCATCTATGTGACGCACGACCAGTCCGAAGCCATGGAGCTGGGCGACCGCATCGTGGTCATGCAAAAGGGCGCGATCGCCCAGATCGGCACGCCGCGCGAGATCTATTTTCAGCCGAAAAACCGCTTCGTGGCCGAATTCATCGGCGCGGCGAACATCATCGAGGCGCCTCTCGAAAACGGCCACCTCGTGCTGCCGGGCGGGCGGCAGCCGATCGGCGGCGATGCAAGCCTGCCGGCCGCGGTCGCGATGATCCGCCCCGAAACCATCCGCGTGGTCGAAACCGGCGCAGCGCCGCTGTCGGGAACCATCGACAGCGTCAGTTTTGTCGGCGACCGCCAACGGATGGTCGTCAGCGGCGCGTCGGCCAAGCCTCTCACCGTCGATGCACCGAACAGCATCAAGACCGACGCCGGGGAACGGGTCGGACTGTTGATCGCGCCGGATGCCGTCCGGCTGCTTCCTCTTGAAAACTGAAGAAATCCGATGCCGGAAAAACCAGTTCATATCGCGCAGATTTCCGATCTGCACATCAAGCCTCCAGGGTCGCTTGCCTACGGCCGGGTCGATACCGCCGCCGCCCTGGAGCGCTGCGTGGCGGCGTTGAACGCGTTCAGGCCAAAGCCCGACTTCGTGGTGATCTCGGGAGATCTCGCGGATACGCCGACGGCCGAGGAATATCAGTACCTCAAGCGGCTGCTGGCGCCGCTCGCATTACCCTTCGCCGCCATTCCCGGCAATCATGATTCCCGCGAGCTGATGCGTGCCGCGTTCCCATCGGCGGCCTATGCATTTCCGTCCGGCCCGCTCGACCAGCGTGTCGAAATCGCCGGAATCGATCTGCTGCTGCTGGATTCGAGCGTGCCGGGAAAACCCCATGGCGTGCTCGCTGCGTCCAGCCTGCAATGGCTCGAGGCGACGCTCGCCACCTCGCCGGACAGGCCGGCGCTGGTGTTCCTGCACCATCCGCCGTTCACGACCGGCATCTGGCACATGGACCGCCAGAATCTGTTCAATGCCGCCGAATTCGCCGCGATCGTCAGCCGCTATCCGCGCGTGCAACGCATCGCCGCCGGCCACGTCCACCGCGCGACGCTGACGACGTTTGCGGGCGTTGCGACCACGATCTGCCCGGCGCCCAATCACGCCGTCGATCTGGATCTGGCAGAGTTGCGCGAGCCCTCCTTCAAGGTCGAGCCGCCGGCCTTCCATCTCCACAGCTGGTTCCCCGGCGAGGGCTTTGGCAGCCTCGTCACCCACCAGGTTCCGATCGGGGAATTCGACGGGCCGCACCCGTTCTTCGGGCCGGACGGGAAGTTGCTTTGAGGGGGTGGATTTCGTAATCCAGACGCCGGCAACGAAATCCCATAAGGAAACACCATGGTTGACGCGCTGATCATCGACGCATGCAGGACGCCCCGGGGCATTGGCAAGGCGGGCAAGGGCGCGCTGTCGGGCATTCATCCGCAAGCGTTGGGCGCCACGGTGCTGCGGGCGCTGGCCGATCGCACCGGGATCGATACATCAGACGTCGATGACATCATCTGGGGCACCAGCTCGCAGCGGGGCGCGCAGAGCGGCGACCTCGGCCGGATGTCGGCGCTCGATGCCGGCTACGATGTCCGCGCCTCGGGCGTGACGCTGGATCGTTTCTGCGGCTCCGGCATCACCAGCGTCAATATGGCGGCCGCCTCGATCATGTCGGGCTCCGAGGATCTCGTGATCGCCGGCGGCACCGAGATGATGTCGATGGAGGGCCGCCGCGGCGAAGGCCCGTTCATGATGGACAATGGCAACCTTCATTTGCGCGCGCTGCATCCGCAGTCGCACCAGGGGGTCTGCGCCGACGCCGTCGCCACGCTCGAAGGCATCACGCGGGCGGATGTCGACAGGCTCGGATTCGAGAGCCAGCAGCGGGCCGCCAAGGCCATCAAATCAGGCTATTTCGACAAGAGCCTCGTTCCCGTTCATCGCGAGGATGGCAGCCTCGCGCTCGACCGGGAGGAATATCCGCGGCCGCAGACCACGCTCGAAGGGCTGGC
The DNA here is from genome assembly GCA_963831585.1 of uncultured Alphaproteobacteria bacterium. Taxonomy (GTDB): domain Bacteria; phylum Pseudomonadota; class Alphaproteobacteria; order Rhizobiales; family Xanthobacteraceae; genus Bradyrhizobium. Next base: position 448,546 of record CAWHRA010000034.1, read on the forward strand.
CGGCCTCAAGCCCGCCTTCCCGGCGGTGGCGGATTATCCGCTCGACGACAAGGGCACGACCTATCGCAACCTGATCCTGCAGAAGTTTCCCGGCCTCGACATCAACTTCATGCACCACGCCGGCAATTCGTCGGGAGTCGTCGATGGCTCGGCCGCGCTGCTGTTGGCGTCGCCCGGTTACGCGAGGGCGCACGGCCTGAAACCGCGGGCCCGCGTGGTGGCGATGGCGAACATGGGCGATTCACCAACCCTGATGCTGAATGCGCCGGTGCCTGCCGCGCGCAAGGTGCTGGCCAAGGCCGGCCTCGCGCTCGAGGATATCGACCTGTTCGAGATCAACGAGGCGTTTGCGGTGGTGGCCGAGAAGTTCATTAGGGATCTCGACCTCGACCGTGACAAGGTCAATGTCAACGGCGGGTCGATCGCGCTCGGTCATCCGATCGGCGCGACCGGCGCCATCCTGATCGGCACGCTTCTCGACGAGTTGGAGCGGCGGGATCTCAAGCGTGGCCTGGTGACCATGTGCGCCGCCGGCGGAATGGCGCCCGCGATCATCATCGAGCGCGTCTAGACCGCAGAAGTCGGTACTTGGAGAAACCGATCCCGCCGATCCAGACACGCCCGACGATCCATGGCGTTTTCGAGCGAAGTAGGGCACCGGTTCGCGAAGAAAACGCGTCGAAGAAAGAGAAAGAGCCCCGGTCCTGATTCAACTAGAACCGAGGCTCTTGCGGCCCCCGCCGATCAGCTTGCCTTGGCCAGTTCGTCATCTTCCGGGGAGTTCAGATACATCCCGGACATGGTGTCGACCCAGCACAGATGGTCGTGCACCTTCACCACGCCGGTGACGTTCTCGGCGGCGACGACCGCGGCCTTTCGCGCGCGTTCTTCGGTGATGACGCCGCTCAGGTGAACGATGCCGTCGCGCACGATCACGCTGAGGCCGAACGGGCACCAGTCGTTTTTCTCGATTACATCGATGACGCGGTTGCGAATGTGATCGTCGTCTGAGGTCGGATCGGGAATTTCCCTGGCGAGGCTGGCGACCGCCTGCAACAGGTTGGAGCGCGATACGATGCCGACGATCTTGTCGGCGCGCATGACCGGCAGGCGCTTGATGTTGTTCTTCTCCATCAGATCGACGATCTCCTCCAGCGGGGTGTCTTCGGTGACGGTCAGCGGCTGCGTCGTCATGATCTCGGATATCTTGCTGCCGTGCTCGTGAACGAAATCGGCCGCCGCCTTGCCCGGGCCGAGGATGAATTTCAGGAACCTGCCGCGCTTGCGCTGGGTGCCGATTTCGCTGCGGCGAATGAAATCGCCTTCCGATACGATGCCGACGAGGTGGCCGTCTGCGTCGACCACCGGAAGTCCGCTGATGTGCTTCTGCAGCATGGTGTTCGCCGCATCGACGATCTTGGTGTCTGGTGTGACCGATATGACCGGCCGGGTCATGATCTGGTGGGCGCGCATGGGGGCCTCCGCAAGTTCGAGATTAAGTCCGATAGGCGGTAAATTAGGCCAGCCGGCGCGCTGCGATTTGACGCAGGTCAAGGGCCGGGCAGGCGTCCTCTCACTTGATGCAGCTCAATGTAACCCCTGGTCAGGGGCTTACCATGCAAAAAGGACGTAAAATGTGGAGGTTATCATGATGGAGCTTTCCGAATCCCGTGCCGAGATTCTCGAGCAGTCGGCCGCCGATGCCGCCACGCAATTAACCAAGGCGAACAAGCAAGCTCTGAGTTTCATGAGTGGCACGCAGAAGATACTGCTTGAGGAGATGGTGTTCGCCAGCAACGAGATGCTGGAGCGGGCGCGAACCGAAACACATCTGTTCTCCGAATTCGTCTCGAAAATGGCCGGATCACACTCGGTCAAGGACCTCAAGACGATGTGTGAGGAATGCGGCCGGCACCAGATCGATTTCGTGCGCCGCGACAATGAGCGGCTGTTCAAGCATGGCGAACGGATGCTGGAGACCGCCTCGAAGCTGTTCAGGCAGCAGGGCTGAGCTGTCTTGGGTCTGTCATGGATTTGGTTGCTAAATCGTCGGACCAGAAGTGGAAGAAATGGACTCCGTGAAATCGATGCCTACCTTGCCAAAGGCTGAAGCGCCGAGGTTGCCATGTCCCGCTCACGCCCCGGGCTATGGTGGAGACCGTGGCCGCGTGATCCCGGCCGAGCCGGCGCCCGAAACTCAAGGGCGGCAGCAGCCGGAAACGTTCGAGGGCGACCGCGCGCTTCACGCCTTGGCGGCGCGCCTGACCGGCGGCATATCGCCGGTCGCGCTTTCGCTTGCCTATATCGATTGGGCGGCGCATCTGATGACGGCGCCGCAGCGGCGGATGGAGATTGCCCAGGAAGGGATGCGTGACGCGGCCGGTTTCCTTGAAGCCGCGGCGCATTTTTTCTCCCCCGGCCGCAAGCCGTGGTCCCTGATCGAACCGAAGCCGCAGGACCGGCGTTTTGCCGCGCCGGAATGGGAAAGCCCGCCGTTCAATCTGCTTGCCCAGGCGTTTCTCCTGAGAGAGCAGTGGTGGCACAACGCGACCACCGGCGTGCGCGGCGTCGCGCCGGCGAACGAGGCGGTCGTCGAGTTTTCGGTTCGGCAGGTGCTCGATATGCTGGCACCCTCCAATTTCGCCGCCACCAATCCTGAAGTCTTGCAGAAGGCGTTCCAGAGCGGCGGCGAGAACTTCGTGTTTGGTTGGCAGAACTGGTGCAACGATCTGATGCGCGTGCTTTCGGCCGCGCCCGTGGACGAGGAATTCGTCGTCGGCAAGAACGTGGCAACGTCACGCGGCAAGGTCGTATACCGAAACGATTTGATGGAATTGATCCAGTACTATCCGACCACCGGCAAGGTGCGCCCCGAACCGATCCTGATCGTGCCGGCCTGGATCATGAAATACTACATTCTCGATCTGTCGCCGCATAATTCGCTGGTGAAATTCCTGACCGGCGAGGGCTATACGGTGTTCATGATCTCCTGGCGTAATCCGGGTCCGGGCGATCGCGATATCGCCTTCGACGATTATCGCAAGCTTGGCGTGAAAGCCGCAGTCGATGTCATCGGGGTTATCGTTCCGGGCCGGCAGATCCATGCGCTGGGCTATTGCCTGGGCGGCACGCTGTTGTCGATTGCGGCCGCGACGATGGGACGGGACGGCGACAACAGGTTGAAGACGATCACCCTGCTGGCGGCGCAAACGGATTTCACCGAGGCCGGCGAGCTAACGCTGTTCATCAACGAGAGCCAGATCGCGTTTCTCGAGGACATGATGTGGGAACACGGCGTCCTCGACACCACGCAGATGGCGGGCGCGTTCCAGTTGCTGCGCTCGAACGATCTGATCTGGTCGCGGGTTAGTCGCGACTATCTGATGGGCGAACGGGCGTCGCCCAGCGACCTGATGGCCTGGAATGCCGATGCTACGCGCCTGCCGTACCGGATGCATTCCGAATACCTGCGCAAGCTGTTCCTCGACAACGATTTGGCGGAAGGTCGCCATCTCGTCGAGGGAAAACCGATCGCGCTGTCGGATATTCATCCGCCGATCTTCGCGGTCGGGACGGTTCGCGATCACGTGGCGCCGTGGAAGTCCGTCTACAAGATCCATTATCAGGTCGACGCCGACGTCACGTTCCTTTTGACCAGCGGCGGCCACAACGCAGGCGTCGTCGCGCCGCCCGGCGAGGATGGTCATTTCTACCAGGTCAGGACCAAGCCGGAGGATGCGCCTTACGTCGGCCCCGATGAATGGTTGAAGGCGGCGCCGCGAACCGAAGGGTCGTGGTGGCCGGAATGGACGCGCTGGCTGACCGCGCAATCGGGCGAGCCATGCGAGCCGCCGCGGATGGGCACGGGATCGCCAGACGGCCACAAGCTGCCGGATGCGCCCGGCGACTACGTTCATCAGTAGAGCGTTTTCAAGCGAAAGCCTGCCCCGCACTTGATGCGGGGTGGAGACCGGTTCGCGTCAGGAAAACGTGTCAAATCTGGAATCTGGAGCCCCGTTTTGATCCAATCGAAACGGAAGGGTCCAGTCGGCCGCCTACTTCGTCAGCGCAGCCAGCTTCCGATAGGCCGTGGCTGCGGTCTGTAGCAGGCGCTCTTCGCGCTTGGGGCCGAGGAAGTGCCAGGGCGCATGGGCGCCGTCACGTTGCAAGGTAGCCGCAAGCGCTCGGCCTCTCTCGTCATCGTTCAACTGTCCGAGGGATCGCTGCGCTTTGCGCAAATGTTTCAAACCGGCCCGCAGTTTCGAAAACCTCTTGTCCGGAAACAGGTCTTCGAATCCCCCGATCGAATAGCTGAGCTTCTTGTTCAGCAGGCGCAGCCGATGCCGCTTCTCCGCATCCATTCTCAGAAGCCTGCGGCTCTTCTTCAGCAGCTTCTCGAGCCGTCGCGTCAGTTCCTCCGCGCCGTATTGGGCGATCGGGACGGCGCGTTCCTTCGCGGCCTGCTTGCCCCTTTTGATGGACCAGGGCCCATGCTCGATCCAGCTGGATGTGTCCTTGATCAGGCGCCGATACCTGGCTGAGCGAAGCGCCCGCGCCAGAAGGCGGTGGCTGTTCGCATGCTTGTCGTTCCAGGCGCGATAGTAGGATTCGTCTTGCGGCTGCTTCCTGTCGATGGCCTGCAACCGCTCGGTCGCAACGTCCAGATCGCGCGCGGCGCCAAGATGGGCATTCAGCCATTTCAATTCATCTCTTATCTTTGTCCGCTGCGCATCGGTGACCATCGGCGAAAAGAGCCATATGGCGGTGCGCAAGCGAGTTAGCGCGATGCGCATCTGATGCAGCGCTGTGGGATCGCCTTTGCATGTCGCTTCCTGATTGGCCGAGAGATCGCCGAGATAGCGGCGCGCGATCACCCGAAATGCGGTATCGCAGGCCATCATCGGATTCAGCCGTGGTGTCGCCGCCGGCCTGGCGCGGCCGGGGCCTTGGGCGGCTGATTTCCGAGGTCGCGACATGGCTGTTTCTGCCGGCATGCCTAGGCCGCCTCGCCACGCGCGATCCGGCTCTTGCATTGTTTCAAGCTCTGCTCCGGCGTTCCCGACGCATCGATGACCCCCCAGTCGATCGTGCCGATATTATAGGTCTCCTGCAGCCCGGCAATCTCGGGCGTGGCATCGGAGGCGTCCTTGCCGCGGCGGCCAACGCGGCGCAGCCTTGTCGCAAGGTCGGCCACCAGAAAAAGCCCGGTAAACCGGGCATTTAGCCTGCGGGCGGCGTCACGGACCGCGTTGCGCTCGTCTTCGCGGGCAAACACCGCATCGACCACGACGGAATGGCCTTGCGAAAGAACGCGAACGGCGCGTTGCACCAGGATTTCGTAGATCTGCTCGGTAATCTCCGCCCCATAGGCGCTTTCGGGCAGGCGGTCGGTTTCATTGACCCTGAATAACTGCTTGCGCAGGACGTCGCTGCGCAACACCACGGCTCCCGGTTGCGGCAGCAGCGAAGGTGCGAGCGCGCGGGCCAGGACGGATTTTCCCGTCCCGGACAGCCCGCCGACCGCCACCAGCACCGGCGCCCGTGGCGCGATCGTCAGGCGCGCAAGTTCGAAATAGGCGCGAGCCGACCGCATGGTGTCGCTATTGCCGCGCGCATTCCGGTTGAGACGCGCTAACAGCACATGGGCGCGTATCGCCGATCGCAGTGACATGAACAGGGGAAGGGCGGCGAGCGCGTCGAGATTTTCGTTTTGCGTAACCGCCAGATATCTGTTGAGCAGGTGGTTCGCTTCGGCCTGCCGGCCGTAGCGGATGAAATCCATCAACGGAAATGCAAGGTCGTAGAGCACGTCGGTGGATGCGATCACCGGATCGAACTCGATCGCATCGAACAGAACCGGCTTGCGATCGATCAGGACGATGTTCGCCAGATGCAGGTCGCCATGACAGCGCCTCAAAAATCCCTGGCGACCACGCTGCTCCAGCAACGCACGAATCCTTGCAAACGCGGACAGTGATCCCTGCTCGAGATCGTCGATGTCGCCAGCGGCAAAGCAGGCCGCTTCCCGGAACGCCTTGGTATTATCCTCGATGATGCCGGCAATCGAGTTGATCCAGGGTGCGGCTTCGGCCAACGGCGCAACGGCGTGCGAGGCTGCGATCGTTTCCGCGATGGCATCGACGAGGCCCGCGTCGAGCGGGCCGGCTTCCGCCAGGTGGTCGATGGTCTGACCTTCGTCGAAGCGGCTCATTTCAACGGCATATTCGACCGGTTCGCCCCTGCCGGCGATCTCGATCGATCCGTCGCCGCCTTGCGTGATCGGAACCACGCGACGGTAGACCTGCGGCGCGAACGGGCGATTGATCCTGATCTCTTCGTCGCAGGCGGCTTTCCGCTTCGCGAGCGTCGAATAATCGAGGAAGGGAAAGCGGACCGCGCGCTTGATCTTCAGCGCGCGGTCGCCTTCCAGAAAAACCGACGCCGCGTGGGTATCGATGCGATGAACGTGCGGATGCGTCACGGGATCGGTCAGCGATGCGAACACACGCTCCTGCATGCGGGTGTCGGCTGCGGTTGAATTTGTCATTGGCCGTCGAGCCCTAGGGTTTGAGGACCGCGGCGCCCAGGATTTTTCCAGTCCGCAGTTTTCTCAGGACGTCATTGGCCTCGGCAAGTGGAAAGGCCGTGGTTTGGGTCTGGATCCCGGCTTGCGGGACGATCTTGAGGAAATCCAGCCCGTCCTGCCGCGTCAAGTTGGCCACCGACACCAGTTGCCGCTCCTCCCAGAGGATGTCGTAGGGGAAGCTCGGGATATCGCTCATGTGAATTCCTGCGCACACCACCCTGCCGCCCTTGCGCACGGCGCGCAGCGCCGCCGGCACCAGTTCGCCGGCCGGCGCGTAGATGATGGCGGCATCGAGCGGCGTGTCAGGCTGGCTGCCCGAGGCGCCGGCCCATACCGCGCCAAGCCGGCGGGCAAAATCCTGCGCCGCCACGTCGTCGGACCGGGTGAAGGCATAGACGTCGCGGCCCTGCCAGCGCGCGACCTGGGCGACGATGTGTCCCGCCGCCCCGAAGCCATAGATGCCGAGGCGCTTGGCGTTGCCCGCCATCACCAGGGAACGCCAGCCGATCAGGCCGGCGCACAGCAGCGGCGCGATCGCAACGTCGTCGCCGTCTTCACCAAGCGGAAATGCGTAGCGCGCGTCCGCAATCGTGTGCGTGGCGAAGCCGCCGTCCCGCGTGTAGCCCGTGAACAGCGGACGATCGCACAGATTTTCCATGCCTTCCTTGCAGAACCGGCAGACGCCGCAGGTGTAGCCGAGCCAGGGGATTCCCACCCGCTGGCCAATCCGGTGGGTGGTGACGCTGCGGCCGACGAGATCGACGCGGCCGACGATTTCATGGCCGGGAACGATGGGATATTTGATGCCCGGAAGCTCGGCGTCGACGACATGAAGGTCGGTCCGGCAAACCCCGCAGGCGCCAACGGTGACGCGAATTTCGCCGTCGCCCGGGAGAGGGTCCGGGCGCTCCTGCATCTGGAGCGGCGCCCCCGGAGCCGGTAACACCATCGCGCGCATCTGCTTCTCCAAAAAACGAACCCAACACCCATCAGCTTATGCATAGGGTCGGGTTCCCGGGAGCCCTTGACCTCCATCAAAATGCATGGCCGCAGCCATCATTTGGAAGGATCCGCCGCTTTGATGGAGATCAAGACGATCCCGATGCCAGCACCTATCGTTAGCGGCGGATTGGAGTGCGCCGATGCCGATCAAGGATATCCTGTTGCCGCTCGTTGGCGACGCCGACGCTGCGGCGATAGCCGCGATCGAAAAATGCGTCGCAGTGGCTGGCGATATCGGCGCCCGCGTGACCGCGATTGCGGTCGAAAAAGAGACTGTGGTCCGGCCCAGGGTGACGATTTCTTCTGATCTGGAAAATATGGCGGCGGCGGAGGTCCTGCGCAGCGTGGCCAGCGCGCACGGTCTGCTGCAGGCGTTCGACGCCGCGGCCAACCGCTTCGGCGTGCGCAACGAGCAAAGGCTCAGCCGGTTCGCGGATGCGGATATTGCCGCGCATTTTGCCCGATCGGCGCGGCTGAAGGACCTCTCGCTGGTCCCGGTGAGGGCGCATGACAGCCAGTCGGAAAAGGTCGTCGAGACCCTGATATTCGAATCGGGCCGGCCGATCCTGATATGCCCGGAAGAGTTCGCGGCCGAACTGCCGGTGGCGTTCGACAATGTCATGATCGCGTGGGACCATAGTGCGCCGGCGGCAAGAGCTGTTGCGGACGCGCTATCCCTGCTTCAGGCGGCCGCAAGCGTGCGTATCGTCACCGCGACCGACGCGAGGACGCCGGCTGAGCAGGAATCCGGACTTGCGCTTGTGAACCATCTCGCGGAACACGATATCAACGCTACGTTCGAAATGGTGAAGATCGACGGCAGTTCGATCGGAAAGGTGTTTGAGGCCTATGTGAAGGCAAAAGCCATCGATCTTCTGGTCATGGGCGCCTATCGCCACACCCGGCTCAACGAAATCGTTTGGGGTGGTGCGACAAAGACCGTCATAGGGCGGCCACCGTGCTGGGTTATGATGTCACGTTAGGCAGGCCCGTTGCACAAACCACCGCGTTGAAACTCACACATCCAGGCCGGCGCCAGCCGGACAAAAGAGCTGATGTCCACCTATAAACTGAAGAACCTGCTTTCGCCCCGTTCGGTCGCGCTGGTCGGCGCAAGTCCGCGCCAGACCTCGGTCGGACGCGCCATTCTCGGCAACATTCACAAGGCCAAGTTCAAGGGCGAGTTCGGGTTGGTGAATACGCATTACCCCGAGATCGACGGCGTCGCCACGGTCGGCAGCATCAGCAAATTGCCGTTTGCGCCCGAGCTTGTGGTGATTACCGCGCCGAGCACCGCAATTCCCGGTCTTATCGAGGAGGCCGGCGCGCGGGGCGCGGCGGGCGCTCTCATCATCACCTCGGGGCTTGGCCATGGTGCGGGCTCGCTGGCGGAAGCCAGCGAGAGACGCCGCGCGCAGATATGGCGTGCGGCTGGTCGGGCCGAATTGTCTCGGCATCATCATGCCCGGTGCAAACCTCAACGCCAGCTTCTCGGCGCACATGCCTTGCGCGGGAAATCTGGCCCTGATCTCGCAGTCGGGCGCGATCGCGACCGGCATGGTGGATTGGGCCGCGCAGCGCGGGGTTGGTTTCTCCGGCATCGTTTCGATCGGCGACCAGCTCGATGTCGACATCGCCGATCTGCTCGACTACTTCGCACTCGACGGCAAGACGCGCGCGATCCTGCTCTATGTCGAGGCCATCAAGGATGCCCGCAAGTTCATGTCGGCGGCTCGCGCCGCTGCAAGGATCAAGCCTGTCGTCGTCGTCAAATCCGGGCGGATGGCGCAGGGAGCGAAAGCGGCCGCGACCCATACCGGCGCGCTCGCGGGCTCGGACGCAGTCTACGATGCCGCGTTCCGCCGCGCTGGAATCCTGCGGGTGTCGGACCTGCGGGAATTGTTCGACTGCGCCGAGACGCTCGGGCGCGTCGGTTCGCCTCCGGGAAAGCGTCTGACGATGCTGACGAACGGCGGCGGCATCGGGGTTCTCGCGATCGATCGCCTGGTCGAGCTTGGGGGAATCCCGGCGGCGATCGTGCCCGCCACGCGGGACAAGCTCGACGCCGTGTTGCCGCGGAACTGGTCGGGATCAAATCCCGTCGATATCGTCGGTGACGCCGACGCCGCGCGGTACGCGGCGGCGCTCGAGGTGCTGCTGGCCGATCCCGGCAACGACGCGATCCTGGTGATGAACGTGCAGACCGCGATCGCCCGGGCTGACGAGATCGCCGCGACCGTGACCCAACTGGTCGGCAAGTATCGCAAGCAACACCATCGTGCGAAGCCGGTGCTCGCGGTCTGGGTCGGCGCCGAGCAGAAGACCATCGATTTGCTCAGCGGCGCCGGAATTCCGAATTATCCCACCGAGGACGATGCGGTGCGGGGCTTCATGTATCTGGTGAAGCATCGCGAACTGGCGGCGGAGCTGACGCAGGTTCCGCCGGCGATGCCCAGGGAGTTCGCGCCCGATATCGATGCCGCGAGGGAAATCATTGCCGCGGCGCTGGCCGACGGCCGCCAGTGGCTCGATCCGGTCGAGATCAAGCAGCTGCTCGAGGCCTATGAGATCCCGATGGTGCCGACGTTCGCGGCCGCCGACGCCGAGGAGGCCGTCGCCCATGCCTCGGCGATCTTCGCGCAAGGTGACACCGTGGTGCTCAAGATCATGTCGCGCGACATCATTCACAAGTCCGACGTCGGCGGCGTCGTGCTCAATCTCACCAGTTCCGATGCCGTGCGCGCTGCGACGGCCGATATCCTGGAGCGGGCCAAAGAGCTGCGCCCGGAGGCGCGGATCGCCGGCGTCATCGTGCAGGCGATGGTGCTGCGGCCGAAGGCGCGCGAGCTGATCCTCGGCCTCGCCGACGATCCGACCTTCGGCACCGTCATCGTGTTCGGCCGCGGCGGCACGGCGGTCGAGGTCATCAACGACAAGGCCCTGGCGCTGCCGCCGCTCGATCTGCCGCTGGCCCGCGACCTTATCGAGCGCACCCGTGTTTCGCGGCTGTTGCGCGGCTACCGTGACGTGCCCGCGGCCAAGCCGGACGCCGTTGCGATGGTCCTGGTCAAGCTCGCGCAGATGGCCGCGGATCTCCCCGAGATCCGCGAGCTCGACATCAATCCGTTGCTCGCGGACGAGAGCGGCGTGCTGGCCGTCGATGCGCGCATCTCGGTCGGGCAGGTGGAACAGAAATTCCAGGGCACGGGCCCGGCCAATTTCGCGGTGCGGCCATACCCGTCGCAATGGCAGCGGCATATCGAGGTCAAGGACGGCTGGCGGGTCTTCGTGCGGCCGATCCGTCCCGAGGACGAACCGCTGATCCATGAATTGTTGCGGCACGTCACCACGCATGATCTGCGGCTGCGTTTCTTCGCGCCGATGAAGGAATTCACGCATGAGTTCATCGCCCGTCTGACCCAGCTCGACTACGCCCGCGCGATGGCTTTCGTGGCGTTCGACGAAACCACCAACCAGATGGTCGGCGTGGTCCGCATCCACTCCGACTCGATCTACGAGACCGGCGAATACGCCATCCTGCTCAGGTCCGATCTCAAGGGCAGGGGCCTGGGCTGGGCCCTGATGCAGCTGATCATCGAATACGCGAAGTCCGAGGGGCTGAAAGCCATCTCCGGGGATGTGCTGAAGGAAAACACGGTGATGCTGCAAATGTGCCGGCATCTCGGTTTCGACGTGAAGGCCGATCCCGTCGAGCACGATATCTGCGATGTCAGGCTGAAGCTCTAGACGAGGTTTTCGGGGGCGGCGCTGCGCGTCGTCCCCGGAATGGCGAACGCTACAGGTGCGTCACCGATACGACGCGGTAGGTATGCATCTTGCCGCCGTCGTTGATCGAGACATATTCGCCGGACACAAAACGTTCGTCCGCGAAGTGATGTCCGACTTCGTCCGGCGTATCCGGATAGCTGAACGCCCAGCCGCTGCCACGGTGAACGAGGTGGCCGTGCTGGTCATCCTGTCCCGGCCGCATTCGCGTGATCCGGCAGGCCTCGCGATGGTCGCGCCCCAGCTTCGGGTCGATCCGGTCGTCGGCATCGAGCGGCGCGACGATGACATAGGCGAAACCGGTGTCGCCTTCGGGGTGGCCGGGCTCGCGCGCAAGCTCGATACGGATCTGCCGAAACTGCGCCGGCAGGGAGGTATTCAGAATCGGCTTGGGATTGACGTTCGGCATATTGATTTAACTCCTCGTTGATGGGCTTGCGGCGACCGCTTGGCGTTCGCGACTATTTCTGTTCCGCAGCGGCGGTCGGCGCCGCGGCGGCCGGTTTCGCTGCCGGCTTCTTCAGGCTCTTGATGATGATCGTGATCAGGGGAACGATCAGCAGCGGCAGGATTCCGTTCAGCGGGTTGTGGATCGCTCCGGACACCTGCGACTGCAACGCGCGCGCCTCGAGCTGCAATGCCTCGACCGCCGAGCCATGGATTTCGGTGGCCAGTTCGAGCTCGCGCCCGCTTGGCGGCCTGCCGGCGATCAGGAACAGGATCAAGGCAATCGCGAAGTTGACGGCGCCGAGAATGGCTGCGGCCGATATGGCGCTCCAGATCTGGACCAGCGCGAAATAGGCCGACAACTCCAGCATCAGGAGGCCGAACGCGGCGATCAGCGCCGCAAACGCCCTCAGGCCGAGGCCGATCAGCATATGCCGCATCCGGATGTCGGCGATGATCCTGTCGGTGCGCCAAAGCGCGCGCAAATGTTTGACGACGTTTTCGCTGTTCACCTTAGTGTCTCCTTAACAATAAACCGACCACGACGCCGAGCGCAAAGGCGGAAGCCAGCGACGCGATCGGCCGCTCGGATATGATGCTTTCGAGATTCTCTTCCTGCTCGCTCAGGGTTTCGCCGAGCTCGTTGAGCGCCGCCTTGATCTGATCGGCGAGAGCCTCGGCGCGACTCCTTGCCGGTGTCGAAGATTTCCTCGCCCGCGGTGTTCAACAGGCGCGACACGTCGCCCTTGAGCGCTTCCAGCTCGTCTCTCAACTCGCTTGAGTCCAACATCGTCGTTGCCCTTGCTGCACAATCCAGCCGAAATTCCGTGCAAATCCACACTAGGCGAGCCATGGACACGGCTGTTGATTTGCGTCAACAGAGCGCGAGGGGCCTCGTTTCGGTTTGAGGCAGGTCAATCCGGGCGCCGCGTCAGGGCCTAGTAAGAGGTTTTGCTGGTAGCAGGCTTCGGGAAAACACATTCCCTCCAGATTAAGGAATCCAGATATTGGCGTCTTCACCGCTGTTAACGGCCACGCCGGCAGGCGATGTGCTTGAGCTGCGTCCAGGCGGGGCCTGGACCGCGGCCAATGTGACCACCCTGGAAGCGCTCTCCGATTCCGTCGTGGATCAGCTCGACCGGTCGAAATCCGTGAAGCTGGATATGGCCGAGGTGCGGGAGCTGGATACGCTCGGCGCCTGGCTGCTCGAAAAAATGTCGCGGCGTGCGGCTTCGGCCGGCCATCGCGCAGAGGTGGTCGGCGTTGCCGATAACTATGCGGGGTTGATCGAGGAGGTGCGTCAGGTCAATCGCCGCAATCCGGCGCCGGTGCCTGCGCTTAATCCGGTCGTGGCCAGGGTGAATGACGTCGGCCGCTCCGCGGTCGGTGCGAGGGAGGATGTCAGCGCATTCCTGCAGATGCTCGGCTCGCTCTTCCTGGCGCTCGCAGGCGTGCTGCGCCGGCCGAGATCGCTGCGGCTGACATCGCTGGTCTATCAGTTGTACAAGGTCGGCTTTCAGGCGATTCCGATCATGGTCCTGATCACCTTCCTGATCGGCGCCATCATCGCCCAGCAGGGTTTCTTCCATTTCCGCAAGTTCGGCGCCGACTCCTATGTCGTCGACATGGTCGGCATCCTGGTGCTGCGCGAACTGGGCGTATTGATCGTCGCGATCATGGTCGCCGGCCGTTCGGGCAGCGCCTACACCGCCGAACTCGGTTCGATGAAGATGCGCGAGGAAATCGATGCGCTGTCGACCATGGGCCTTGACCCCGTCGAAGTCCTGATCCTGCCGCGTATTGTTGCCTTGATCCTGGCGCTGCCGATCCTGAGCTTCATCGGGTCGATGGCCGCGCTCTATGGCGGGGGCCTGGTGGCGCAGTTCTACGGCGACATGAGCCCGGCAATCTTCATCGCGCGACTGCATGACGCCGTGTCCGTGACCAGCTTCAAGGTCGGCATCATCAAGGCGCCGTTCATGGCGCTCGCGATCGGCATCGTCGCCTGCAGCGAGGGCTTGCGCGTGAAGGGCAGCGCCGAGTCGCTCGGCAAGCAGACGACGACCTCGGTGGTGAAATCGATCTTCCTGGTGATCGTGCTCGACGGGCTGTTTGCGGTCTTTTTCGCATCGATCGGAATGTGACGATGCCGCAATCCGCTCCGCAATTCGCCATACGCGTGCAGCGACCTCGTGGTCGGCTTCGGCCGCAACATCGTGATCGACCATCTGTCGCTCGACGTCCGCCGCGGCGAGATCCTCGGCCTGGTCGGCGCTTCCGGCGGCGGCAAGACGGTGCTGATGCGGACCATCATCGGGCTCGTTCCGCGGCGAAGCGGGGAAATCGAGGTGATGGGCGCGGCGATCGGCGACGCCCAGGATCGCACCACGCAGAGCGCGGCGAGCCGATGGGGGATTCTGTTCCAGCAGGGGGCGCTGTTCTCGTCGCTGACCGTGCGCCAGAATATCCAGTTCCCGCTTCGCGAGAACCTGGTGCTGTCGCAGGCGCTCATGGACGAGATCGCCACCGCCAAGCTCGAAATGGTCGGGCTGTTGCCGGAGGACGGCGACAAGTTTCCTGCCGAATTATCGGGCGGCATGACCAAGCGCGTGGCGCTGGCCCGGGCGCTCGCGCTCGATCCGGCGATCGTGTTTCTCGACGAGCCGACCTCGGGCCTCGACCCGATCGCGGCCGGCGAGTTCGATGCCCTGATCAAGACCTTGCAGAAAACGCTGGGGCTGACGGTGTTCATGGTCACCCACGACCTCGCCAGCCTGAACACCGTCTGCGACCGCGTGGCCGCGCTCGCGGATGGCAAGATCGTCGCCATCGGACCGATGCGCGAACTGCTTCAATCCGAGCATCCCTGGGTGCGGGCCTATTTCCACGGCAAGCGCTCCCAGATGCTGCAACCCAAAGCGAGCTGAATAGATGGAAACCCGCGCTCCCTTCGTCGTCGTCGGCGCCTTCGTGCTGGCAACCATCGTCGCCGTGTTCGGCTTCGTCTACTGGCTTCAAAACACCGCCGGGCTCGGTCCGCGCACGAGCTATCATGTTCAGTTCGACGGCTCGGTGCCCGGGCTGCTGGTCGGTGCCGGCGTGCTGTTCAACGGAATCCGCGTCGGCGAGGTGACGGATCTCGCGCTCGCACCCGACAACCCCCGCCGCGTCAACGCAACGATCTCGGTGGCATCGACCACGCCGGTGCGAGCCGACACCAAGGTCGGCCTGGAATTCCAGGGCCTGACCGGCGTCCCTGTCATCGCGCTGGAAGGCGGTACGCAGCTTGCGGGTTCCGGTCCGGTGCCGACATTGATTGCCGAATCCGGGGCAGGGCAGAGCATGACCCAGGCCGCCCGCGATGCGCTGCGCAAGGTCGATGCGGTGCTCAGCGAAAATTCGGAGCCGCTGAAGGACACCATCGCGAACCTGAAGGTCTTTTCCGAAGGGCTGGCGCGCAACACCGGCAAGATCGACAGCATCCTCGCCGGTGTCGAAAAGATGACCGGCGGCGGCACGCCCGCGCAGAAGTTTACCTACGATCTGCGCGCTCCGCAAAACCTCGGACCGGCGGCCAAGACCCTCAAGGGACCATTGGCGGTCCCGGAACCAACAGCGGTCGCGATGCTGGAGACGCAGCGTTTCCTGTTCTCGCCCGCCGGGGATTATCCCGGCTTTGCGGACGCGATCTGGGCCGACACGATTCCGAAATTGCTGCAGGCCAGGTTGATCGAGAGTTTCGAGAATTACGATATTGCCCACGCACCGCTGCGGGTCGCAGACCTCGGGCAGGCCGACTTCCAGCTTCTGATCGATGTCCGGCGCTTTCGGATCGTGACGGATTCGGGGCCTGCGGCCGAGATCGGGTTGTCGGCGCGGATCGTCGACAAGAGCGGCAAGGTTGTGGCGTCGCGGCTGTTCGAGGACAGCGAGAAATTCGACAAGCTCGAGCCGCCTGCGGCGGTCGCCGCCTTCAACGGCGCATTCGCCCGGATCGCCAAGGAGATGATCGGGTGGACCGTGCAGGCGCTGTAGCGACGCGCGGCGGCGCTATTCGAGGGTCTTCAGGAACGTCAGCAGGTCGTGGATCTGGTCGGGATTGAGCTCGGCTTCGGGCATCGCGGGATGGCCGGTGGTGATGCCCTCGGCGAGCGACTCGGCGAGGGCTTCGATCGGGTAGCGGGTATGCAGAGTGCGGAATGGCGGCGCGGTCTTGAGCCGGCTTTTCGAAACGAGGTCAATGGCGTGGCACCCGCCGCAATGCCTGGACGCATAGGCCTTTCCCCGCTGCACGTCGGACGGGGCGGCCAGCGCCGGCGTCAGCAGCACCAGGGTTACGAGGGCTTGGCGCAGGGTAAATCGCAGCATTACCGACCGGTCTTTCGTTCAATTGCGGGCACGAACGCAAGATAGGGCGGAGAAGTGGGCCGCTTTTGATCTGCATCAACCAGAGTCCCGGCGATCGGTTAAGATGCAATGCGTGGGCAGGCCCGGCGCACGATGCGGTTGCTGCAGGTCCATTTGGGAGTTGCGCATGAAGATTTCCCTGGTTGCGGTCGAGCCAAACGTACAGCAGCCCTGCATTGACTGTTCGGTGCGTCAATTCAGCCTCTGTGCGGCGCTCGACAGGGCGGAACTGCGGGAGCTGGAGCATCTCGGCCGCCATGTCCATTTCGCGACCTGCGAGACGGTGTTTGCCCAGGAGGAGATGACGACGTCATTCTACAATCTGCTCGAAGGCGTCATGCGGCTCTACAAGTTGCTGCCCGACGGCCGCCGGCAGATCGTGGGATTTGCGTTGCCCGGCGATTTTCTGGGGATGACGGCTTCGCCGCGTCACAGCTTCTCCGCCGACGCGATCGGGCCCGTGACCATCTGCCGGTTTTCGCGGGCGGCGTTCGCCCGGTTCATCCAGGACAAGTCGCATCTGCTGCGCCGAATCAACGAATTGGCAGTCCGCGAACTGAGCCAGGCTCAGGACCATATGGTTCTGCTCGGTCGCCGTTCGGCAGAAGAAAAAGTTGCGACCTTCCTGATCGGCTGGCGCGACCGGTTGGGCCGCCTCGGTGATCTTGCCGAGAGGGTGCCATTGCCGATGAGCCGGCAGGACATCGCCGATTATCTCGGACTGACCATTGAAACGGTCAGCCGCACCTTTACCAAGCTGGAGCGAGACGGTGTGATCGGGATCCTGCCGGGGAGCATCACGCTGCTGGATCGCGCGCGCGCCGAGGCCTTGGCCGCGGCCTGAGCCGGCGTAATCCCAATCGCTGGCCGGTTTGATTCAGATCAAAGACCGCTGTCTCTCGCCTCGGGATAATTGCCCCAAAGTCTAGCGCAGGGGAGGTTTCATGCCGTTTGACGCAATAGTAGTAAGCGTAGCCGTGGCTGCGATGTTCCTGGCGCTTGCCGGCGTGCTGTTGTGGGGCGATTTTCAAACCAGGCCCGAGCGTCGCAAGATTGATTCAGACCATCCAAAGCGCCGCAGCTTCTGAACGCCGCCCACGGGCATCACCGGCTAGCCGTCAGCACGGCGTGAGCGGATCAGTCTGCGGGATCTGCAGCAGCGCTCTTCCGTGCAGGGAGCCGCGCGATCAGGCTTCCTTGATTCCGAACAAATGCGCGGCGTTGCCGCCGAGGATCGCGGCCTTCTGTTTATCCGACAGGGCGGCGGTGGCGAGGACGTGATCGACCGGATGCTGTTCCCAGGGGATCGGATGATCGGTTCCGAGCATGATCTGGCTCGCGCCGACCTGCGCGACCAGATGGCGTAGGCCCTCCGCTGTGAACACCATCGCGTCGAAATAGAGCTGGTTGAGATATTCGGAGGGTTTCTTTTTCAGCGCGATGTCCGGATTGCAGTTCTGCGGCGACACGAAGCAGGCATGGTCACCGCGGGCCGCATAGGATGGAAGAAAACCGCCGCCATGGGCGGCAAGGACTTTCAGACCGGGGAAACGGTCGAGGGTGCCTTCGAAAATCAGGTGCTGCAGGGCAATCGTCGTATCGAGCGGATTGCCGATCGTGTTCGACAGCCAGCCATTGCCCTTGAATCGCTTGGCGAGTTCCGGCGTGCTTTGCGGATGGACGAACAGGACGGCCCCGAGCTCTTCGGCCTTGGCCCAAACCGGATGGAATTTGGGGTCGGAGAAATCTTGCCCGAGCACGCTGGCGCCGATGGCGGCGCCGCGCAGTCCCTGCTTTTTGACCGCGGTCTCCAGCTGTTGTACCGCGAGGTCGGGAAATTGCAGGGCCAATGAGGCAAAAGCCCCGAAGCGTTCCGGCCGTGACGCGCACAGCTCGGCCAGCTTGTCGTTCTGAACCCTGACGATGGCCGCCGCAGTATCGCGGTCCTTGCCGTACCAGAATGGATTGATCGACAGGATCTCCATGTCGATTGCCATCGCGTCCATTTCCCTGAGGCGTTGCTCGATGACGATGAAGTGCTCCGGGACGCCCTTTACGGGAGGCAGCACCTTGTCGGCCGTGTCCCCCATCAGATTGAGGGCCTCATGGAAATAGCAGTGCGAGTGAACATCGACGGTGAGGACGTGCTTGCCGCCGACTTTGACCGGCAGGCGCGGCGGCTTCGGCTGGGCGCGGGCCGCGCTCTCCATGCCGCAACTGCAAAAGACGATCCCGGTCGCGGCCGCGCCCTGCAGGAAGCTTCTGCGGGTGGTCATCAATCCCCCTCCTTGCGGCCGGAAACCGGCTTTCCCTGTCGACCGATCGATTGAACCGCCGGCCTGATCTTGATTTTCTTTGCCCGACACATTGCCAAGCCGGGAGCGGGAGGGCAATCATTCTCCGAGAGGTCGCGGCCGCTTGCCCGGAAACGTGACCCAATTCGCAAGGGGAATTTTCTGGATGCGCCTGATTCATTCGCTGACGGCGGCGCTTGCGCTGCTGGTGGGTTCCAACGCGGTTGCGCAGACCGCGTATCCCGAGCGGCCGATCAAGATGATCGTGCCCTTGGCGGCGGCGAGCGCCGTGGATGTCGCGGCGCGGATCGTGACTCAGAAGATGGCCGACAATATGGGCCAGCAGATCGTCATCATAAACCAGGCCGGCGCATCCGGGCTGATCGGCGCCGAGCAACTCGCGAGGGCCGCGCCGGACGGCTACACGATTGGCGGGTTCAACGACAGCGTCATGACCATGGTGCCCAACCTGCACGCGAAGATGCCCTGGGACATTCTGAAGGATTTCGAGCCGGTATCCCTGGTGGCCACGGTGGAGTGGGGGCTGATCGCGGGCAACAACACCGCCTACAAGACCGCGGCCGATCTGATTGCCGCCGCCAAGGCCGCGCCAGGGAAGATCAATTACAGCTCCGGAGGTCCGGGCAGCCCGCAGCATCTGGCGATGGCGATGTTTGCTTCCAACGCGGGCATTTCGCTGACCCATGTGCCCTACAAGGGCGCGACGCAGGCGGCGACCGACGTCGCCTCCGGCCAGATTCCCGTCGGCTTCCAGGGGCTGGGGACGGTCGCTGCGCTGGTGCGCGGCGGTCAGCTCCGGCTGATCGGAGTGACCACGGAGAAGCGACTGCCGCAATTCCCTGAAGTGCCGACGGTTTCGGAGTCCGGTCTGCCCGGGTTCTTCTTCAATTCCTGGTTCGCAATCCTGGCGCCCGCCGGGACGCCGAAGGACATCGTGGCCAGGCTCAACGCCGAAGTCCTCAAGGCGCTCGGCGATCCCGAGGTGCGCCACAAACTCGACGATCTGGGCTTTTCTGTGCGCGGCACCTCGCCCGGGGAACTCGGCGTGCTTACACGTGAACAGCTCGCCAAATATGCCCGCGTGATTAAAGAGATGGGTATCGCCAACGAATAATGCCCGTACTGCCCGAAGGGTCGCAGCGGCGGCGTTTTCCGGGTGCAATGTCCGGGACGGCCCCCCGCCGCTGTGCCGTCGTCCAAAATTGTCGTTTAGCGGTCCCGAATCCCCTATGTGACATTCCACATGTTCGAACCATCACCGGCCGCCGCGGGCCCTGCAAACGCTTGTTCTGTCGCGATCTTTCGCTAATCTGAATTGGGTGGGATGAAGGAGCCGAGGTTGTTTTGTCAGGTCTGTCTCTCGACCCTGAAGGCAGGCGACGTGTATTGTTCGTCCTGCGGGGCAAGGGTTCCGGAGCACGCCGCAAGGCCGCAAGCCGCCGAAGTCCGCGGCCGCATTGCCGGTGAGCGGAAGTACCTCACCGTCCTCTGCGCCGACTTGCAGCGTTCGACCGACCTGATCTCGGAGCTGGATCCGGAGGCCGCGATTTCGCGGCTCGAGCCGGCCCTGGTCGCCATGCGAATCGCGGTTCGCCGCAACCGGGGCATCGTCAGCAAGGAAGGCGGCGACGGCCTGATCGCGCTTTTTGGTGCGCCGCACGCGGACGACAATCATGCCGTCATGGCCTGTCATGCGGCGGTCGAACTGGTCAACCGCGTCAAGCTCCTGAACGATCCGGCGCTGCGGGTCCGGGTTGGCGTTCATTCCGGCTATGTCGTCGCCCATGTCATCGAGGCCGATCTCTCCTCGATCTATGAAGCAGGCGGTCCGGCGGTCCATCTGGTCAAGCGGCTCGAAAACGCGGCGCAGGCCGGTCAGATCCTGGTGTCCGAATCCTGCCAGAGCCTGGCCGCCGGGCTCGTGACATTCAACGCGCTCACGCCAAAACGGCTGGACGGATTTTCTGCACCGGTTCCCCATTACGAGCTTGTCGAAATCAGCGGCCTGACCCGCTGGCGGGCCCGTTCGACCAAGGGACTTTCATCATTCGTCGGACGCGGGGAAGAGATTTCCCTGCTCGAGCGGGCCGCGGGGGACGTCGCCGCAGCCGGGCAGGTCATTGCGCTCGTGGGCACGGCCGGCATCGGCAAGTCCCGGCTCGTCCACGAATTTGTCGGCGCGCTGCGGCAGAAGAATTGGCAGGTCCTCGAAGCGGAGAGCAATCCGCTGGAGCAGGCCGTTCCCTATGCGCTGGTGAAGAAGCTGCTGCAGAACGCGCAGCGGGCAGGCGACATTGCGCCGGAAGCCGGGTCTCCATTGCCCGCGGGGCCGCCGCTGGCGCATTCCGATCTGTGGCCGGCGGCCCTTTGCGCGGTGCTCGACCAGCCGGTCGGCGATCCCCGCTGGGACGATCTCGAACCCCTGCTGCGACGCCGCGTGATCACCGACGCCGTATGCAACACGATCGACAGGGTGGTCTCGACGCGGCCGACCGTCCTGCTGCTGGAGGACCTTCACTGGAGCGACGGCCAAAGCGAGAACGTCGTCGAGGCCTTGATGTCGCTCGCGGCAAGCCGGCCGTTGCTGATCCTGCTGACATGGCGGACCGAGGACACGCCGGAGTGGCTGGCGCGGCTCGACGTTCGCAGGATCTGGCTGCGATCCCTCGACATCGCCTCGGCGAATACGCTGCTCGGCGATCTCATGGGTACGGCACCCAATCTCGATGCCCTCAAGGCTCACATTCTTCGCCACACCGGCCAGGTTCCGCTCTTCATCGAAGAGGTCGCGCGCCAACTCCTCAGTCGCGGCGTCGTCGATGGCGACGCCAGCCGGTTTGCCGCCAAGGCGCCGTGGGATGCGCTGGGAATTCCGCCCACCATACAGGGGGTGATCGCATCCCGAATCGACCGGCTGTCGAAAGAGGACAAATCCCTTCTCCAGCTCGCATCCGTCGCCGGCCCGCGAATTTCGTCGGCCTTGCTGGCGGCCGTGACCGGCATGCCGACGGCGCAATTGCAAAGCCGCCTCTGGTCGCTCGAGATTCTGGATTTCCTCGTGGAGTCGCAATGGCCGGCGGCGGCGGAATACGAATTTGCCCACGATCTGATCCGCGAGGTCGCCTATGATTCGATCCTGCGGCCGCAACGCGAGGAGCTGCACCGGCGGATTCTGGCGGCGATGGAGGCGATTTCCCAGGGACGCGAACAGGAAGTCGCGGAAGCGCTTTGTCACCATGCAGTGCAGGCGCGGGACTGGGCGAAGGCTGCTCATTATGGCCAGCTCGCGGCGCGCAAGGCATTGGCCAGATCGGCGTTCCGGGATGCGACCGGTTATTTTGAGTCCGCAATCAATGCCGTCGACAGGCTGCCCGAGACGGTCGAGCGCGAACAACAGGCGATCGACCTGCGCGTCGAGGCTCGTCTCGCATTTGCGCCACTCGGAAGCATGGAGCAATGGTTCGGGCTTTGTCGCGAGGCGGAAGCACGCTCCGAGAAAATCGGCGACGAAGGGCGCCGCCTTGCCTCGATCGTCGCCAAGGCGGTGGCGCTGAATTTCTATGGAACACCCTTTGAAGGTATCACCGCGTCCGAACAGGCTGTTACCCTGGCCAATGCTTCGTCCGACGAGACTTGGCTCAGCTACGCTGAGTACGTGCTCGGTCAGGCTCATTTTATCGCCGGCCATTATCGCGCCGCAACGATGTTTCTCGATCAAGCCAGCGCGCGCCTTGCCAGCGCGCCGGAAAGGGTGCCGCCGGGTACGACGGGGTCGAGCCTGCTCGTGCTCTGTCATATGATGCGTGCGATCGTTCATGGCTGGTTGGGCGAATTCGATGAGTCCGAACAATGCCTGCGGCAGGCGAGCGATCTCGCCGAAAAGAACGACCGACCTTACGATGTGATCGCGGCGGACTATGGTCGCGGTTTGGTGCAGATGATGCGAGCCAATCTTGTGGAAGCCGAAATCGCTCTCAATCGGGCATCCTCGCTTTCGCGAGAGAACGAAGTCCGCCTGTTCCTGCCCCTCGTGATGCTCGCGCTCGGCAATCTTTATACGCAGCAGGGTCATGCCGCACGCGCGCGCGATATCCTGCTTCAGGCCAAGGACGAGGCCGAAGCAGTCGGCCATGCAACCAGCATGGTCGCGGTGTCGGCGTATCTTGGCTCGGCATACTGTCAGCTCGGCGACATCCAGCGCGGATTGGCGATGGTGCGGGCCTGTCAGGCCAGCGCCAAGCAGAAGGGCTACGGAGGTATCGAGGCGATCGCGGTTCTTGCCGAGGCCAATGTTCTGGCGTCACAGGGGACGTCCGCGGCGCCGGAGGCCATCGGGTGCATGAACCGGGCAATCGAAATTGCGTCCAGGCTCGAGGCGCGGCCGCTGCTGGGCGCCGCCAGAGGATTGCTGGCGCGCGTCCTGGCTGCTTCCGGCAGGACGGTCGAGGCTCGGGAAGAACTCGCCCAGGCGATCACGCTTTTTGACCGGTCCAAAATGACTGTTCACCTGGAACGTGCTAAGGCAGCTTTCTCCAAGTTCTCGAACTCGTGACTTATTGCAGCCAACGGTATATTCAGCGACTTATCAAGGAGTGAAAAATGGCATTTACCTACGGCGGAAAATTCGAAAAGCACATCAACGAATTATACAGCCCGAAAAATATTCAGAAGACCGCGAAGAAATTCACGGAGTATGAGAAAAAGCACGGGCCCTATAAATTTGGTCAGAGCTATACCAAGGTTCTGGTCCCCAAGACCGAACATTGGAAGGACGAATCGGGATCGACCAAGGGACACGCCAGGTGGGAGAAGCACTCCGGTGATATCCCGCCGAAAATCCGCAACAAGCTGACCAAGGTCATCCGGGCCAATATGCGGTCCAAGAAGCCGAAACCGATGGTCCTGAAGGTCGGCGAGAATGTCGATGCGTCCCACGGCCTCCATGTCAAGACGTTCAAGCACAAGGGGCACGAGCATATCGGCCTGCACATGCTTTGCCCGAATGCGTCACTGAAGAAATGATCTGACGATCCCGGCGAAACGACACAGCCAGCAAAACCGGTCCGGTTTTGCTCGCTGTTCCCATCACTCCGCTGGGGTTGTCGCGCCGTCATTAACGCAAGGCCTCGTGCCGAGGTTTGGGCGTGAACCCGAGTGGGAGATCTTGCTCACCAACAACATCAGCTTTGGAGATGCCCGGCTGGCGCTTATCCAGGCACCCTGCGAGGAGACCCTGGGGCGCTTTGTCCAGTTCATGGCGGACAACGGGACCGAGATTGACGCCGTCCTTGGCAAGGCAGGAAATGGACAAATTTAACGAAAGCCTGGGTGGCCGCATTGGGGGTGTCGCCGTGCGGGTGAGGTTATTTGCTCGTTTGGTGGCCAAATCGCACTAAAAGCTGCTTTCCAGTTGAAAATACCGCCAGCCTTGACTACGGAAGGAGCGGCGCCTCCCAGTCCCTTTTCGGAGTTCAATCCGCCGTGTCTCAGGACAATAAAGGTGAAGCTCGGCCGTTCTCGAGCAGCAAGCTTTCGGTCCTGCGCAAGCATCCGTATTTCTGCGATCTTGAGCCGGAGGCGTTCGATCAGCTCTGCCGTTATGCCAAGCACTCCACGCTCAAGCGGGGAGCCACCATCGTCTCCAAGGGAGACCCCGGCAACAGCCTGATCGCGGTGATCAGTGGCACGGTGAAAATCAGCGTCTCCTCGGCCGATGGCCGCAGCGCGATCCTCAATCTGATCGGCCCCGGCGAGATCTTCGGGGAGGTGTCATTGTTTGACGGACAGCCGCGCTCCGCCGACGCCACGGCCAACACCAATTGCGAGATTTTTGTCATCGACCGCCGCGAATTCCTGCCATTCGTGCGAAGCCAGCCGGCGCTGGCGATGAAATTCATCGAGCTGTTGTGCACGCGGCTGCGCTGGACCAGCGACCAGGTCGAGCAGGTCATCCTTCAGAATTTGCCGGGCCGGCTCGCCAGCGCGCTCATTCGTCTGACCGAAAAGCACAAGCAGGAGCCCAAGGGCCGAAGCATCGCCGTCACCCAGCAGGAAATCAGCGAGATGGTCGGCATGACCCGCGAGAGCATCAACAAGCAGTTGCGGGCCTGGGCCGCGCGCGGCTGGGTGCGGCTTGAGCACGGCGCCATCGTCGTGCTGAATGTCGACATGCTTCGCGAACTCGCCGAAGCCGGTGGCGGCGAAGACGCCTGACGCGGATCCCGAAACTGTGATCGCGGCCTCTGTGAGGCAATTCACAGCGGTCTTGCGCGCCGTGAGCTAGACCGTGCCGGTGACACCACCAAATGGAGGCGTCCATGCACGGCAAATTCAACAGGTCGGACGGAACGGATAAGAGTAGCGCAGGCTATTCGAGCATCAGACTGGTCGTCATACCCGCGCTTCTCGCGGTCGCGCTGGTCGCGCTGGCGATCAAGCAACCGGATGTGTCTCGCTGGATATCGGACACGGTGCAGGCCGAGTTCGCCAACACCGGTACGCGGCCGGACACGGCTGCGACCCAGGTCGCGCAGCCCGCCCGGCAAATTCGCACCGTCAAGGCCAATTGACGGCCATTGTCTCTATCCGGCTGCGAGATTGGCGCCACGCTCGATCGTGAACTCGACATCGATCAGCCCGTGGGAATGATTCATATCCGATTGCGACATCAGGAAAGTGAGGTCCCTTCCCTTCAGCGAGGCGAGGACCTCGGAGAGCCGTTCGGACAGCGCCGGCGCGATGCCCTCGAAGGGCTCATCGAGCAGCAAACATCTGGTACCGATGACGAGCGCGCGGCCCAGCGCAACCAGCTTCTGTTGACCGCCGCTCAACAGCAGCGCCTTGCGATGGCGCATCTCGGCGAGTTCGCCGATCACCTCGTAGACGAAATCGAGCCGCGCCTTGCGGTCGAGATGCCTTGCGACCCACAGCGGCAGCAGGATGTTCTCCTCGACGGTCAGTTGGGGTACCAGGCCGCGGTCTTCCGGCATGTAGCCGATGCCGAGCGCGGCGCGGGCATGGCGCGGGCGCGCCGACAGGTCCGCGCCCTCGAACCGGACAACGCCCTGCGCGGGTTTCAGATGGCCCATGATCGAGCGCATCAGCGTGGTCTTGCCGGCGCCGTTGCGACCGACAAGACTCACCATGGCGCCCCGCGCCACGCGCATCGAAAAGCCGCGCAGCGCCGGCATCGATTGAATCTCGACCACCAGGCGATCGATTTCGAGCAGCGGAGCCGGGGCGTTCATTGCGCGCCCCCCGTGACGTAGCGCCGCACCTCGGGATCCCTGAGCACATTGCGTGGAGCGCCGTCGGCGAGAATCCGGCCCTGGTAGAAGGCGACCACCCGGTCGGCGTAGCGGCTGACGATCTCCATGTCGTGCTCGACGAAGACGATGGTCGCGGCATCCGGCGCGACGGCGTGGATCACGCGGTCCATGGTGGCGAATTTCTCCTCCGCCGAGACGCCGGAGGTCGGCTCGTCCAGCAGCAGCAATTTGGGCCGGCGCACCAGCGCCATGGCGATATCGATCAGCTTGCGCACGCCGCCGGCGAGTTCCGAGATCGGGCGGTCGGCGAGGGCCGCCATGCCGAACCTCTCCAGCAATTCGAGAACCTTGTCGCCATGCGCCTGCGCCGGCGAAACAAGGGAAAGCGCATGGGCCCGGCTGCCTGTGACCGCCACGGTCAGGTTTTCGGCCGCCGTGAGCTCGATGAACAGCTGCGGAATCTGGAACGAGCGCGAGATGCCGAGCCGGGCGACGTTTCGCGGCGAGCGTCGTCCTATATCCATTCCATCGAGGGCGATCGATCCCGAATCGGGCTTCAGATAGCCGGTGACCATGTTGACGAAGGTGGTCTTTCCCGCGCCGTTGGCGCCGATCAGGCTGACCTTCTGGCCGGGTGCGATGTCGAGATTCAAGGCGTCGGCGGCGACCACCGCGCCAAAGCGCTTTTCAAGACCGCGCACGGAAAGCACCGGGGTCACTGCGCGGCCTCCTTTTGCGCCGCGACGGCCGCCGCAACTGTCGTCCCGGTCCTTTTGCGCCGCTCCCGGATCCAGAGCGAGCCGATGCCGCGCGGCAGGAACAGGATGACGCCGAGCAGGAATAGGCCGAGCACGAGCTGCCAGGTGTTGGGAAGGTAAAGGTTCGAGAAGGAACGAACCAGCTCGAGCGCCAGCGAGGCGACGAACACGGCGGCGACGCTCTGATAGCCTGCCAGCACCGCCACGAACACGAACTCGCCCGAGGTGGTCCAGTAGGCGAATTGCGGATCGATGTGGCGTTGCGCCATCAGGGCAAACGCGCCGCTGGCGCCGGCAAACACCGCCGCGATCGCGAAGTTGATGGTGACGACGCGGTTGGAGGAAATACCGAGATACTCGACACGCAGGTTGTTTTCCCGAACCGCGAGGCTGGCAAGGCCCAGTTCCGAGCGGAACAGGATCGTCGCCGCGATGCCGGCAAGCCCTGTCGTGACCACCGAGACCGCGTACAGCATGAAATCCGCCTCGCGCGGGTCGGTGAAAACCGCGCCGAACAGGCTCGGCCGTCCGACGTTGAAGCCGTCGGAGCCGCCGAGCGCGGCGGTCTTGACCAGCGCGCCGTACAGCACCATCGACAGCGCGAGCGTCAGCATGCCGAAGAAGATGCCGCTGTATCGGGCAATCAATGGACCGATCACGAGGCCGAGCAGGCCGCCGCAGACGGCGCCGATCAGCAGTTGCGCCACGGCATCGGTGATGCCCCAGGCATTGGCGATCAGCGCCACGCCGTAGCCGCCCGCCGCATAGAACAGCCCCTGGCCGAACGATACGTTGCCGGTGCGCGCAAGGATCACGATCCCCAGTGCGATCAGGGCATTGGACGCCGCGACAGTGGCAAGCGACAGCGTCCAGGTCGGAATGACCCGACCGAACAGCACCGCGAGCGCCACCAACAGGAGCATGAGGAGAGGGTGCTTCATCAGATCCGCCTTGCCGTCTCGCGCTTGAACAGGCCCTCGGGGCGGAACATCAGCACCGCCGCCATGATCAGATAGATCATGAACAGCTCGGCCCCCGGCATCAGGTGGACCGCGGCCGCACGCGCAAGCCCGACCAGGATCGCGCCCACCGCCGCGCCTTCGACGCTGCCGAGGCCGCCGATCACCACGATGGCGAAACTCAGGATGATCACATCCGAACTGAGGCCGGGCTGCATGGAGATCTTGGGCGCGGTCAGCGCGCCTGCGGTGGCCGCCAACAGTACGCCAAAGGCGAAGGCAAGCGCGTAGACCCGGTTCACCCGGACCCCCATGCTGACGCTCATTTCCTCGTTGTGGATCACCGCCAGTACGATCTTGCCGGTGACGGTGCGATTGAGGCCGAACCAGACCAGAAAGCCGACGCCTGCGGAAATCGGTATCAGCACCAGGTCGTAGCCGACGTAATAGAGACCGGCGAATTCGACATTGCCGAACAACTCGTAGGGCTGCGTCGCGTAGATCGGATTCACGCCCCAGATCAGCTTGGTGACGTCCTCCAGAATGAGGAACACTGCGTAGGTCACCAGCAGCAGCACCACCTCGTCGCGGCCATAGAACATCTTCAACAGGCCGCGTTCCAGCAGCAGGCCGACCACCGAGGCGATCAGCGCCACCGAAACCAGCATGGCGACAAATCCAAGGCTCGGGGGAAGGCTGTGCGCGGCAACCGTGGTCACCGCGGTCGCCGCGATATAGGCGCCGAGCGCGTAAAAGCTGCCATGGGCGATATTGAGAATCTTCAGCACGCCGAATACCAGCGTCAGCCCCAAGGCGACGATGAAGAGCCAGGACGCCTCGATCAACCCGTCGAGCACGATCGTCAGAAGGAGGTTCATGGCACTCGTTTTCGAACCGGTCTCATGTCGTGAGGGGCGGGCAAGAGGCGGCGGCGTGAGCCTTGGGCTCACGCCGCTTCAGCTTTGCTTCAGGCGCAAGCGCGCCTCAGTTGCACTTGCTTCAGTTGCACTTGGCGCCTTGCATGCCGCCCTTGATCCAGTCCAGCGCCTTGATGCCCGGCGGCGGATTGACGCATTCGGCCGGGAAATACTGGATGTCGACCAGTTCGACCCGTTTGGCGTCGGGATTGTACTTGGTGCGGCTGAAGGCGATCGGCTGGATCGCCTGATGGCCGTCGGCGAGCTTCATCTGGACGAGGCCGCCCGGCGACTGCCATTCGAGCCCCGTCATCGCCGCCACCAGTTCGTCGGTCGAAGGCTTTTTGCCGCCATTCTTGGCCATGGCCTTTTCGACCGCGGTCTTCAGCCCGAGGATCGCCTGCGACATGCGATAGGCGGCCTGGACCGGATAGACGCTGTTGGCCGCCTCGTAACCCCTGAAGAACCAGTCGTTGACCGGCGATTTCTGCGACATCAGGCCATAGGCGCCGCGCGCGCCGATGATGACGCCGTCGGGCATCTTGTCGCCGAGCGGCGGCAGCACGTGGTCGGCGGCGCTGAGCACGAGCTGGCTTTTCTTGGCGAGGCCCCGAGGAGCGGCCTGCAGGATGAAGGCCTGCAGATCGCCGCCCCACAGGCTGGAATAGACCACGTCGGAGCCGGCGCTCACCAGCGCGGATATCTCGGTGCCGTACTGGCCCGCGCCGAATTTCGGCAGCAGGTCGGTCTGGAGCTTGGCGTCGGGATAAAGCTGTCCCGCCGCGGCGACGAAGTCGGCCCGGCTGTCCTGGCCCCAGGCGTAGTCCTGGTTGATGGCCGACAGCGTATCCATCTTGACGTTCTTCGCCTTCATGTAGCGGATCAGCCCGACATTATCCATCGTGGCATGGGCCGCGGTGCGGAAGACGTAATTGTATTTCGCCTCCTCGAAGATGCGCGGCGTGCCGCAATCCATCAGCACGAGCATCTTCTTCAGCTCTTCGGCGATCGGCGCCACGGCGAGACAGTCGCCGGAACCGATATAGCCCAGTACGACGTCGACATTGTCGCGCTCATAGAGGTTGCGCAGCTCCTGGACCTGCTTGGTCGCGCCGCCGTTCTCGTCGATGATGACCGGCTCGATCTTCAGTCCGCCGAAGCCCACTTTGTCGTAAGGCGCGGGCCCGGCACCCTTGTTCAACTGGTCGATCACGAACTGGCCGCCGTTGCGGGCCGGAACGCCAAAACTGTCGGCGGCAGGGCCTGACAGGAACGTCACGACGCCGAGCTTGAAACTGTCTTGCGCGAGCGCCGGCGCCGCCAGGGCCAGGGTGGCCGCGGCAACGGCAGATATTGATGCAGCAGAGCGATTAATCCGCGAAAAGCGGGCCATATTGTCCTCCCCTTGAATTGCCGGCGGTGAAGCCCGGCCATCTTGTCTGCGCCGGTTGATCCGGCGTCAGCGGTGCAGGGGGAGTTTAGGCGGGCTTTTCCGGCGCGTCTACGACGTCGGAGGCGATGCCCGCGCGAGATCGGCTGGATCTTTCGCGTTGGCCGGCGGCGGCGCAGGGTCGCAGCTCGCCGGCCAGGCGTCGGTCAGCTAGGCTTTCCGGTTCTTCTCGACGATCTCGCGGAATTTCTTGACATTGTCCTCGCCGGCATAGTCGGCGATCCGCTTGTAGGCCGGGTCCATCTTGGCGCGGAACGGCGCGAGGTCGGGCCGCGTGACCTGCATGCCGGCCTTCTGCAGCTTGTCGATCTGGTCGGCCTCGGAATCGGCCATCAGCTTGCGCATCAGCTCGCCTGAATTCTTGCTCTCCTCGCGGAAGATGGCCTGCTGCTCCGGCGTCAGCTTCTTCCAGCTGTTCACGCCGACGGTATGGATCATGTTGTTGTAGACATGCCGGGTCAGCGCCAGGTGTTTCTGGACCTCGTAGATCTTGTTGAAATAGATCACCGCGATCGGGTTCTCTTCGCCGTCGACCACTTTTTGCGAGAGCGCGAGGTAGAGTTCCGGGAAGGCGATGGCCTGCACCACCGCGCCCAGCGCTTCCATCGAGACCTGGATCTGCAGCTCGGGCGGGGTGCGGATCTTCAAACCCTTCATGTCGTCGGGTGAATTGATCGGGCGCACGCTGTTGGTGACGTTGCGGAAGCCGTATTCCCAGTTTCGCAACAGGACAAACCCCTGCTTCTCCGCGAGCGGCGCCAGCCAATCCATCGCCGGGCCGTCGAGGATCGGGAAGGCGTCCTGCGGCCCGTTGAAGATGAAGGGAAGCTCGATGGTGGCGAAGGCCTTGTCGTATTTGTCGAGCTGGCCCTGGGTCGGCAGGCCCATGTCGATGGTGCCGAGTTTTATCTGCTGTGCCTGCTCCGGAGGTCCTCCCAGTTGGTTGTTCGGGAAGATCGCGATCTTGATGGCACCATCGGTGCGTTTTTCGATCTGGCTGGCGAATTGCTTGGCGGCGATGTTCGCCGGGTGACTCTCTTCGGCGAAATGCGCGAATCGCATCGTGATCGTTGCGGCGCGCGCGATATGGGGAGCGGCCAATGCGAGGCCGGCGACCCCGGCACTGGTCTTCAAGAAATCTCTGCGATCCATGGTTTCCTCCTGTTGTTCTGGTTTGCCTTGTCTTGGTCCGCGATAGTGCGGACGGTCATCCTCGGAAGCCGAAATAATGCGGCAGGAACAGCGTGAACCACGGCACGAAAGCCACGATCAGGAGTCCTGCCAGCAGCACGATCAGATAGGGCAGCATCGCCCGCGATGCGGTCTCGATATTGCAGCGCATGACCGCGCAACAGACGTAGAATCCGACGCCCGCGAACGGCATGAATCCGCCGATCCCCATCGCGATGATCAGTACCAGCGCATAATGTAGTTCGCTCAAGCCGAGCTTGCCGGCGATCGGGATCAACAGCGGCGCCAGCACGTTGAGCGAGGGCAATCCCTCCAGCAGCACACCGACCAGAATCAACAACACAATCGAGCAGATCATGAAGATCGCCTGGCTGTCGCCGACCGATTGCAGCAAGCTCACCAGCCGCTGCGGCAGATAGGCCACCGTCAAGGTCCAGGAGAAGCTCGAGGCGGCGGCAAAGATGAACAGCAGGACGCCGGTCAGCGCCGCGGTATCCAGCGCAATGCGGACGAAGCCGCGCAGGTTCATCTCGCGATACACGAGGCTCGACAGCAGGATGCCGTAGACCACGGCGAGCGCCGCGATCTCGGTCGGTGTGGCGATGCCCATGAGGATGCCGGCAAGCAGCGTTCCCGGCATCAACAGCGGGAGAATGGCGCCGAGGCCGGCGCGGGCGATCACGCGGCCGCCGGCGCGGGGGATGCGGGGTATGCCGCTGGCGCGGGCGCGGAAATAGATCAGCGCCATCAGGCAGAGCGCCATCACGGCGGCAGGCGCAAGCCCGCCGATGAACATTGCGCCCGACCGAGACGTTGGTAATGGAGCCGACGATCAGCATGGCGATCGAGGGCGGTACCGTTTCGCCCATCACGGCGGAGGCCGCGAGCACGGCGGCGCCTTCGGCCGCACCATGACGTTCGGCGAGTTCGTCACGCATGACGGTGCCGACCGCCGCCACATCCGCGGGCTTGGAGCCGGACAGCCCCGAGACAACATACATGCTGGCGACGGTGACCTGCAGCAGTCCGCCCTGCATATGCCCGACAAGGGCGTGAATGAAGCGCACCAGGCGGATGCTGATGCCGCCGCGCTCCATCACGAGGCCCGCGAGGATGAAGAAGGGCACCGCGAGCAGGATAAAGTTGCCGGTGCCGTTGACCATCGTCTGCGGCAGCACCACCAGCGACGCGGTTCCGGTGCCCCAGAGATAGGTCGCGGTCGAGAGCAGCAGCACGAAGCCGACGGGGACGCCGGCGAGGATCGCAAAGAAGAACAGGCTGAGCGCGGCGATGATCGCGGCGTCGTCGCCGAGCAGGGGCAGCCAGGTATCGCGAGTGAAGGCTGCGATGGTGACGAACACGGCAAAGACGAGGCCGACGCCAAGCGCCATCGCGCCATGATCGCGCCGGAGATTGACCGCGGCATAGAGCATGAGCAGCGCCATGCCGGCCGGCAGCGGCGAGGCAATCAGCGCCGCCGGCAGCTGGAGGACCGGCGTCAACTCATCCCAGCTCGAGGTCAGGAATTCGATGGAGACAAAACCGGTGATCCCGGCGACGAACAGCACGACGACATCGGCAAGCGCAAGGCAGCCGCGTTCGCCGCCATTCGGGAGCCGGCTCAGGATGATCCGGACGAAGGCGTGATCGCGCCGCCGGTAGGCGACCGCGCCGCCGATGAACGCCAGGATCGACAGCGCGAGCCGCGCGATCTCGTCGGTCCACAGGAAGGAGTGGTGGAAAAACAGCCGCGCCATCACGTTGGCAAGCACCAGCAGAAGTTCGCCGAGCAGCGCCGCCACGATCAGGCTTTCGGCGGCGCGATCGATCAGGCGAAGCCATTTCAGTTCCGGCTTTGCCGGCAAGGCGGCGCCGCTGGAAAGGGCGATCTGCTCTTCCACCGACATCGTCATGATCTCCACCGCGCTGTTGCTCATCGCGTCGCAACCTGCGCAAAGGTCGAAATACCGAGAACGCCGTTCATGCAGTTACCTCCCGACGGCGCGGCATTTTGCTTTTTGGGGCCGCGTCCGTTGTTTTCTGTCGGCTCTATTCGTCGAAGAACTCCGGATTGATGCTTTGCGTGGCGGAGATGTCGGCGAGAAGTCTTTCCAGATGCAATTCCATCGCGCCTCTCGCGGCGCTCGGATCATGCGCCTCGATCGCGTCCAGGATCGTCTCGTGCTCGCCGATCGCGCGACCGATCCGCCCCACCTGCGGCAGGGTCAGCCGGCGATAGCGGTCGACGTGGACCTTGACCTGCTGGATCAGCGTCCAGATGCCCGGATAGCCCGCGACTTCGGCGATGGTGGCGTGGAACGCCTCATCCGCCTGATGGAAGGCATCACTATCCCCGGCGGCGTCGGCCTCCCGCTGGCGCTCCAGGATCGAATGCAGGTTGAGGATCTGGCTCGTCGTTGCGCGCTGCGCGGCCATTTGCGCCGTGGTGGCCTCGAGCGCCTTGCGGATGACGATGGCCTCCGGCAGCGCGGCCAGCGGAATGCGCGCGACGAAGATGCCGGATTGCGGAAATATCTCCAGCAGGCCTTCATCCGACAATTTCAGGATCGCCTCGCGCACCGGCGTGCGGCTCACGCCGTAGGAGAGGGCGATCTCGGCTTCCGAGACGGGTTCGCCGGGATGCCGCTGCAGCGACACCAGCTCAGAGCGAAGGTCTGAATAAATCCGCGCGGCCGCCGTCGCCGCGCGCGGCCGCCCGCCCCGGCGAGGGCTTGCGGCCGAACGAGCCAAGCCTTCCGTTTTGGCGTCGGTCTTTTTCGTCGCGCGTGCGGGCATGGTTGCTCTCGATCCCGATTGATATATTAGTATATGAATCGGGATTGGCAAACGGGAATTGGGCTCCCGGTTCCGCGACGCCTCGGCGTGCGGATTTTCCTGGACGTTGTTCTTGGGCGAAGGAGCTTCGGCTGTGACGGATTATCGCAAGCTTTTCGATCTCGGCGGCAAGACCGCCGTCGTGCTTGGGGCGGCCTCCGGCATCGGCAAGTCATCGGCCGAAGCGCTGGCCGCGCTCGGCGCCCGCGTGATGTGTGCCGACCGCAGCGGGGAGGGCGCGCAAGCCACCGCCGCCGGCATTCGCGCGCAGGGCGGTTCAGCGGAAGCAGCCGCTTGCGATGCGGCCAACGCCGCCGACGTCGCGGCGCTTGCGGAAAAAACGATGGAGAAATTTCCCCGCCTCGACATCGCGGTGACGACACCGGGGCTGAACATCCGCAAGACCATCCTCGATTACACCGACGAGGATCTCGACCGTGTCATCAACCTCAACATCAAGGGTACGGTGTGGTTCTTCCAGAAATTTGGACGCATCATGGTCGGCCAGAAAAGCGGCAGCCTGATCGCCTGTTCGTCGGTGCGCGCCGTTACCATTGAGCCGGGGCTCGGCGTCTACGGTTCGACCAAGGCCGCGATCGGCCTGTTGGTGAAGGGCTTCGCCTCCGAAGTCGGCCGCTTCGGCGTTCGCGTCAACGCGATCGCGCCGAGCATCGCCGAGACCGCGCTGACCGCGCCGTTCAAGGACCGGCCCGACATCTACAATCTGTATGCAGCGCACACGGTCTTCAACCGCTGGAGCAGCGCCGATGAAGTCGCAACCGCGGTGGCCTATCTTGCTTCGGACGCGGCCAGCTATGTCAGCGGCAGCACGCTGTTCGTCGACGGTGGCTGGACCGGTATCGACGGGCCGCCGACTGGCCTGACGCAATTGGCGAAATGAGCCGTGCTCCAGTTCGTGGCTTCGTCCTTCGAGACGCGCGCAAATGCGCGCTCCTCAGGATGAGGTCGGAAACCGGCGTCGGGTCTTGGACCCTCATGGTGCGTCTCGAACCACGAGGCCCGGATCACACGCGGTCATGAACGAGTGCTAAAGGAAGCCCGCGCGTTCGCGCAGCGCCTGCCGGTCGGTGGAGGTCAGCAAGCCGATCAGGCTCTGGGCCTGCTTTGCATGGGCAGCTCGCGTGGTCACCGCGGCCGTGTACATGGTCGCGAGTTCGCAGCCCCGCGGAAGCGAGCCCGACAGCACCACGCCCTGTGTGCTGATGATCTCGGTCGATTGGGTGCAGCCGATCGGCCTCGTGGCATCGGAGGCGGCCAGATGGCGCATCGCGGTGGCGCCATTCGGATAGATCTTGAGCCGGGAAGCGACTTCCTCGGTAATGCCTAGTTGCTGCAGAACCTTTGCGACGTGAATCCCGGCCGTCGAGACCTTGATGTCCGGAACAAAGATCGCGTCCGCCGCAAGCAGCGCGGCGCGCAAGCTCGCGGCATTTGTTACGCTGACTTGCGGATCGCCGGCGCGAACCGCGAGCGCGGTCTCGACCAGGCCGATGTCGGCGATCGAGGCGGGGGCCACAAGTTTCTCCTCCGCCAGTTTGGCGATGATCGCCGCCGTCAGGATGACGATGTCGGTCGGCGTTCCCTTTCGCAGTTTGTCCGCCATGGCCCCGACCGCACCGAATTCGCCAGTGATGTCGAACCCGGTCATCGCCTTGAGGTCGGGCGCCAGGCTCGCGACCAGGCCCTGGGCCGCGCCGCCGCTGAGAATGTTCAGGCTTGTCATGAACTCAATTCCATGGCCGCGATCAGGCTGTCGCGGGTGATCGGGAGGCTGCGGACGCGTAACTCCAGCGCATCGTAGACGGCGTTGGCGATCGCCGCGGTGACCGGGCCGTGCGCGGCTTCGCCGGCGCCGAGCGGTTCGCTGTCGGGCCGTTTGATCAACTCGACGTCGACCTCCGGCACCTCGCTGAAGCGAAGGATCGGGTACTCCGTCCAGCTGTTGCTGGTGATGCGCCTGTCGTCGAAACGAACGCGTTCCTTCAGCACCCAGCTGGTGGCCTGGATCGCGCCGCCCTCGATCTGGTTGATCACACCGTCGGGATTGATGGCCTCGCCGACATCGACCGCGATGGTGAGCCGCCTGACGCTGATATCCTCCTCGCCCTCGACCTCGGCGATGACAGCGCAGTAAGCACCGGTGTTCTTGTAGCGCGCAAAGCCGAGCCCAAAGCCGCGGCCGCTTTGTTTTTCCGGCTTCCATCCGGCGTGCCTCGCGGCGGAACGGATCACATCCTTTGCCCGCTCGTCTTTCAAATGCCGCAGCCGGAAGGCGACCGGATCCTCGCCGCGCTCGGCGGCGAGTTCGTCGAGAAAGGATTCGATCGCAAACACGTTGCCTTGCGCGCCCAGCGTCCGCAGCGCAGAGGTGCGGATCGGCATGGTCAGCAGGCGGTGGCACTCGATCTGCCACGACGGGAAGTCATACAGTGGCACCGAGTTGCGATCGGCGCCGCCGCCATTGGCCTGCGGCGGATTGGTGGCGACATAGCGCGGAAACGGATTGGCCAGTTCGGTCGCGGCGAGCAAAGCCGGCTGCGCCGCGCGACCCGGCCGCGCGGTGTGACCGTTGCCCCAGATCGAGTGACGCCAGCCGACGATCTCGCCTTGCGCATCGAGATCGGCCTCGATTTCGACCACCATCGCCGCCCCGAACGGCGCGTGCGACAGTTCGTCCGCGCGCGACCACAATACGCGGACCGGCCGGCCGCCGGCGGCCTTCGCCAGCAGCACCGCATCGAGCGCGACGTCGTCGGCGGCGTTGTGGCCGTAACAGCCGGCGCCCTCCATGTGCTCGACCGTGATGTTCTCGAGCGGCAGTTTCAAAACCATTGCGAGGTCGGCGCGCAGGAAATAGACGCCCTGGCTGTGGGTCCAGACATGGACGCGGTCGCCGCTCCATTGCGCCATGGCGCAGGACGGCGCGATCGAGGCGTGCGCGATATAGGGGCGGGTGTATTGACGGCGGATCGTGCGCTCTTTTCGACGCGCGGCGGATGCCGTTCGCGTGTCGATCACCGTCGGTTCCGACGGCTGGCCTTTCAGCCATTCCGCGAGCCCGTTTTCGTCGGGCAGCGCTTCGCCGGCCGTCCAGGTCGCGCCCTTGCGCAGTGCCGTCAGCGCCGCCTCGGCGCCGTCCTCGGTGTCGCAGACCACGCCCGCGAAATTGCCGTCGCGCACGATGGCGAGCAGGCCGGGAACGGCGCGCGCGGCGTCTTCCTTCAAACCGGTGAGTTTCGCCGCCGACAGCTCCGACCGCAGCACGCGGCCGTGCAGCATTCCCGGCAGCGCCGTATCGTGGATGAAACGCGGGCGGGCGAAAACCTTGTCCGGAATATCCAGCCGCTGAACCGAATTGCCTGATACCGCGCGCTTCGCCGCTGGTTTCGGCACCGCGCCGGGCGTCGCCTCGCGATCCAGCGAAATCTTGTCGGCGAGTTCCCAGTAGCTGGTCCTGATATTGCCGGGGCCGGAGATCGTGCCGTCCGTGATATCGAGCGCGTCGGTCCCGACGCCGAACTGATCGGATGCCGCGGAGAGAAAGATCTGGCGGATTTCGGCGCAGGCCTGCCGGATGGCGCGGCCGGACTGCTGCACCGAGAGACTGCCCGAGGTGACGCCCTCGTTGGGGCTGCCCGCCGTCGAGGCGCGGACCATCTGCACGCGGCCGATCTCGACATCGAGCTCATCGGCGGCAATCTGGGCGAGTGCCGTCACGATGCCTTGGCCTATTTCGACCTTTCCCGGCGAGACCATCACCTGTCCCTCGGGCGAGAACCGGATCCATGACGACAGCACCGGATTGGCCGCGAGGCTGACTGGCAATTTCGGCGCGGAGGGGGACGAAGTATCCGTCATGACGCCGCCATCTCCGCCGCCGCGCGCAAGCACCGCCCGCACCATCCGGTTATGCGAGCCGCACCGGCAAAGGTTGCGGTCGAGCGCCGCCTTCACTTGCGTGATCGAGGGATTCGGGTTTTGCATCAACAGCGCCGCCGCGCTCATCAGGATACCGGAAACGCAATAGCCGCATTGCAGGGCCTGTTCGGCGATGAAGGCGCGTTGCAGCGGATGCGGCTGCTCCGGGTTTCCAAGCCCCTCGATGGTGATGACGTGCTTGTCGGCCACCGACCAAAGCGGGGTGTCGCAGGACGCCACCGCGTGATCGCCGACGATCACGTTGCAGGCGCCGCATTCATTGGCGCCGCAGCCGAAATGCGGACCGGTCAGGCCGAGCTTGCCGCGCAGGACGGCGAGCAGCGATGAATCGGAATCGGCGTCGACCTCCGTCTCGACGCCGTTGAGGCGAAAGCGAACACTTGGCATCGAGCAAAACGCCCTTGATCTGGATTCGACGTTACTGCGGCTTGTCGGGGAACTTCTTGACGACTTCGGCCCATTTCGCAATGTCGCCGCGTAGATATTTGTCGAACGCTTCAGGAGTCATGGACATCGGGACCGCGCCCTGATCCTTCCAGAGCTTGACGACGTCAGGCCGCTTCACAACCTCGTTAACTCCGGCATTCAGCTTGTCGATGATGGGCTTTGGCGTTCCCGCCGGCGCCATCAAACCAAGCCAGATGGTCGCCTCATATCCGGGCACGCCGGCTTCGCTTGCGGTCGGCACGTCCGGCAGCACGGCCGAGCGGGTCTTGCCGGTGGTGGCGAGTGCCCGCGCCTGGCCCGCGGTGACGTTGGGGGCCATCGTTGTCACCGAGTCGATCATCATCTGCACCTGTCCGCCGATCACGCCTGAACGCGCTTCGCCGCTGTTGCGGTAGGGGACGTGCACCACATCGATGCCGGCCATGGCTTTGAACAGCTCGCCCGCCATGTGATAGGGCGTGCCGGTGCCGGACGAGGCATAGTTCAGCTTCCCCGGCTGGGATTTGGCGAGTGCGATGAACTCGGCCAGCGTCTTGGCCGCCACTTGCGGGTGCACGACGATGACGAGGTCGGCGGAATTGACCGGCGCGATCGGCGCGAGATCGCGCATCAAATCGTATTTGCGCTGGGCCGGCGACATCAGCGATTCATTCGCCGTCTGTGTATTCGACATCATCAGGAGCGTGTAGCCGTCGGGCACCGACTTGACGACTTCCTGCGTGCCGATCACGCCGCCGGCGCCGGTGCGGTTCTCGACCACGACGGCCTGGCCGAACTTTTCCTGCAGCACGTTGCCGATCAGGCGCGCCGCCACGTCGGCCGGGCCGCCGGCGCCGAAGGGCACGATGATCCGGATCGGCCTCGTCGGGTAATCCTGTGCGAAACAGGGTGCGGCCAGATATGGCAGTGCAAAAAGGACTGCGGCTAATGCGAGCGCAAACCTTGGGGCCCTCATTTCAATCTCCCGGGAATTCTACTCTTGTTCTGTGCTGGTTGTTGGCCAAATCCGGCGGAAAAGTCTAGCGGCAAACGACGCCTGTCGACGAAAGACTCGCTATGCCCGACAGGAATAAAAGATAACTTTTGGGGTACCAAGTCTCGCCCGAACAAAGGGACAATAAGATGAAACACCAGGGGATATCGCGCCGCACCGTGCTCAAGGGGTCAGGTGCGTTGCTGGCGGGCGCAGCCTTCTCGACCCGCGTCATGGCTTCAGCGCCGCCACCGGAGCCGGTCACGCCCGCATTGATCGAGGCCGCGAAGAAGGAAGGCCAGGTCAGCTATTACACCTCGACCGACCTGCCGGTTGCCGAGAAGCTGGCGAAGGCGTTCGAGGCGAAATATCCAGGGATAGCCGTGCGCGTCGAGCGCACCGGCGCCGAGCGCGTGTTCCAGCGCATCGGCCAGGAATATTCCAGCAACATCCACGCGGTCGACGTGGTGAATTCGTCGGACGCCGCGCATTTCATCGTCTGGAAGCGCGACGGCATTCTGGCACCCTATGTGCCTGAGGACGTCGCCGCCTATCCCGCCGAGCACAGGGATGTCGACGGCCAGTTCGCCAGTTTCCGCATCTGGCTCAGCATCATCGCCTACAACACTTCGCTGGTGAAGCCCGAGGAGGCGCCGAAGAGTTTCGCCGATCTGCTCGATCCCAAATGGAAGGGCAAGATCGTCAAGGCGCATCCCGGCTATAGCGGCACCATCATGACCGCGACCTATCAGATGCAGCGCGATCTCGGCTGGGCCTGGTTCGAGCAGCTTGCGAAACAGAACATCATGCAGGTGCAATCGTCGGCCGATCCGCCGAAGAAGCTCGACCTCGGCGAACGCGCGGTCATGGCCGACGGCAACGAATACAATATCTTCCAGCTCAAGGAGAAGGGGCGCCCGGTCGAGCCGGTTTATGCGACCGAGGGATCGCCGTTGATCATCGGTCCCAACGGCATCTTCAAGTCCTCGCCCAATCCGAACGCGGCAAAGCTGTTCCAGTCATTCTGTTTCAGCCGGGAGGCCCAGCAACTCATCATCGACGTCGGCGGCTTGCGCTCGGTGCATCCGCAGACCCAGGAGAAGCCGGGACGGAAACCCTTCAAGGACATCAAGACCATGAAGGACGATGCGGCGGCGGTGGAAAAGGAAGGCGACGCGATCAAGGCGCATTATACAAGACTGTTTCACGTCTGATGCGCCGATGACCTCCCAACTCCCAAGGACGTCG
This sequence comes from uncultured Alphaproteobacteria bacterium, assembly GCA_963831585.1. Lineage (GTDB taxonomy): Bacteria > Pseudomonadota > Alphaproteobacteria > Rhizobiales > Xanthobacteraceae > Bradyrhizobium. Next base: position 489,095 of record CAWHRA010000034.1, read on the forward strand.
GTTGCCGAAACGCTGGCCGGCAAGATCGTCGCGCTGAAGCCGGGCATCCTCCCGCCGCCGACCTTGCGCAAATGCGAGGACCTGCTGATCGATGTGGTCGGGCTGTGCGTCACCGCGCGCAACGAGGATTACGCCAAAAGCGCGCTTGACGGTTGGGACGATGACGGCCCTTGCACGGCGATCGGTCATGCCCGCACGCTGACGGCCTCGGGCGCGGCCTTCGTCAACGGCACCGCCGCGCATGGCGAGGATTTCGACGACACCTTCGAGGGCGGTCCGGTGCATGCCGGCGCGGTGATCGTGCCGGCGGTGCTGGCGGCCTGCGAGCGGCACAATCCGGATGGCCGCATGGCGCTGACGGGCATTGCGGTCGGCACGGAAGTTCTTTGTCGTTTGAGCCTCGTGGTGCCGAAAGCCGTGCACAAGGCCGGCTTTCACCCGACCGCGATCTTCGGCGCGATCGGGGCCGCCGCCGGCGTCGGCGCCGCGCTCGGCCTCAACGCGAGGCAGATCGTGGACGCGCTCGGGATTGCCGGCAGCATGGCCGGCGGCATCATCGAATACCTTGCCGAGGGCGCCTGGACCAAGCGGCTGCATGCGGGCTGGGCGGCGCAATCGGGTCTCCGTGCAGCGCTGCTGGCGCGGCAGGGCTTTGTCGGGCCGCGCACGGTGTTCGAGGGCGTGCACGGGCTGTTCCATGGTTTTGCCCATACCACGCACGGCGACTACGATGCGTTGATCGGCGATTTCGGCACCCGCTGGGTCACGGACACGCTGGCGTTCAAGCCCTATCCCTGCGGAACGATGGCGCAGCCCTACATCGATTGCGCCCGCCGTCTGGCCGCGCGCGGCATCAAGGCCGAGGACATCAGCGAAATCGTCTGCGAGGTCGCGGAGGGAACGGTGCACCGGCTGTGGGAGCCGCTGGCCTCCAAACAGCGTCCGCGCAACGGCTACGCGGCAAAATTCGCCACGCCGTATCTGCTGGCGACCGGTTTCGTCCATGGCGGGGTCGGTCTCGCTGCATTCACGGAAGCCGCGATCGGCGATGCGCGCGTGCTCGCGCTGGCGGCCAAGGTGAAATTCGTGATCGACCCGCAAAATCCCTATCCGAACAGTTATACCGGCCACATCCGGGCGACCCTGAAGGACGGCACGCGTGATCGAGGAGCGGCAACCGCATCTGCGCGGCGGCGCACAGGAGCCGCTGACCCGGCAGGATGTTGCGGATAAATTCGCGCTCAACGCCGAGCATGGCGGCTGGACCAAAGCGCAGAGCGATGCGACGCTGAGACTGCTGGCGACGCTTTACGATGGTCGCATCGATCTTTCATCGCTTCGCGGATAGGAAAAAATGGCTGGCAGCAACGAACTCGGCGGCAAGGTCGCCATCGTCACCGGCGCCGGGCGCAACATCGGCCGGGCGATCGCGCTGGCGCTGGCTGACGGCGGGGCGTCCGTCCTCGTCAATGCGCGCAGCAACCGCGGTGAGGCGGACGCCGTTGCGGGTGAGATCGCGGCCAGAGGCGGCAAGGCGCTGGTTCATATCGGCGACGTGGCCGACGCCGCGGCGGTGCAGGCGATGGCTGACGCGGCCGCAAAACACTTCGGCCGCCTGGATATCCTCGTCAACAATGCCGCGCTGCGGCGGGAAAAGCCGTTCGCCGAGATGAGCTACGCCGAATGGCGCGAAATCATGGGGGTTACCCTCGACGGCGCCTTCCATTGCGTGAAGGCCTGCCTTCCGGCTTTGCGCAAATCCGGCGCGGGAACGATCGTCAATATCGGGGGGCTGTCCGCGCATACCGGCTCGAAGGACCGCGCCCATGTGGTGACGGCGAAGGCGGGGATCGTCGGCTTCACCCGCGCGCTGGCCTATGATCTTGCTTCCGACGGCATCACCGTGAATTGCGTCGTTCCAGGCCTGATCGGCACGCCCCGGCCGAAGGACAAGCCGGAGCCCGCGCATCATCTGGTTCATCAAACCATCACCGGCGAACGCGGCCGGCCGGAGGATGTCGCCTCAGCCGTGCGGTTCCTGTGCGGCCCCGGCGCGCGCTACATCACGGGCCAGTCGATCCACAGCAATGGCGGGGCCTACCTCGGCGCGTAGCGCATGGGGCGCTGCTGTTTTCGTCCCGATATGCCGGATAAATACGCTCGGCTGCCCCCGAATTTGATGGTAGCAATTGTGACATGAACCAGCAGGCCAAGATCGAGATCCGGCATTCGACCTGTCCGCATGATTGCCCGTCGGCCTGCGCGCTCGATGTCGAGGTGATCGACGGTTCCTCGATTGGCCGGGTGCGCGGCTCCAAGAAGCAGACCTATACCGCCGGCGTCGTCTGCGCCAAGGTTGCCCGTTATGCCGAGCGCATCCATCACCCCGACCGGTTGATGTATCCGCAGCGCCGCATTGGGCCAAAGGGCTCCGGCCGATTCGCGCGGATTTCCTGGGACGAGGCGCTCGACGAGATCGCCGATCGCTTCAATGCCGCCGAGCGCGAGTTCGGGGCTCAGTCGGTGTGGCCCTATTACTACGCCGGCACCATGGGGCTGGTGATGCGCGACGGCATCAACCGCCTTGCGCATGTGAAGAAATATTCCCGCTTCTACTCGACCATTTGCGCCAACGTTGCCCGCGTCGGGTTCGCCATCGGCACCGGCAAGATCGCCGGCGTCGATCCGCGCGAGATGGGCGTCTCCGACCTGATCGTGATCTGGGGCACCAATCCCGTGAACACCCAGGTCAACGTGATGACGCATGCGATGCGCGCGCGCAAGGAACGCGGCGCGAAGATCGCGGCGGTCGACATCTACAACAACGACACCATGAAGCAGGCCGACATCAAGATATTGCTGCGGCCCGGCACCGACGGCGCTTTCGCCTGCGGCGTCATGCATGTGCTGTTCCGCGAAGGTCTTGGCCGATCGCGCCTATATGGAGCGCTACACCGATTGCCCCGCGGAACTGGAAGCGCATCTGGCGACGCGCACGCCGGAATGGGCGTCGTCGATCTCAGGCGTGCCGGTCGAGGAGATCGAAGCGTTCGCCCGTTTGGTCGGCACGACAAAACGCTCGTTCTTCCGCTACGGCTATGGTTTCACCCGCAGCCGCAATGGGGCGGCGCAGATGCATGCGGCTTCGTGCATCCCGGCGGTGACCGGCGCCTGGCAGTACGAAGGCGGCGGCGCGTTCTTCAACAATTACGCGCTGTGGAAGTTCAACGAATCCATCATCGAAGGCCATGACGCGATCGATCACTCCACGCGGGTGCTCGATCAGTCCAAGATCGGACGCATCCTGACCGGCGACGCCGAGGCGCTGCGCGGTGGCCCGCCGGTCAAGGCAATGCTGATCCAGAACACCAATCCGGTGACGGTCGCGCCCGAGCAGGCGCTGGTGCGCAAGGGATTTGCCCGCGAAGACCTGTTCATGGCAGTGCACGAGCAGTTCATGACCGAGACGGCTGTCATGGCCGACATCGTGCTGCCCGCCACCATGTTCATGGAGCATGACGATCTCTATTACGGCGGCGGCCACCAGCATATTTCGGTCGGCGCCAAGCTGATCGAACCGCCAGGCGAATGCCGCTCCAACCACGAAGTGCTGCAGGGTCTCGGCCGCCGCCTCAAGGCGGCGCATCCCGGCTTCGAGATGACGCCACGCGAATTGATCGACGCCACGCTGAAGAAGAGCGGCCATGGCGACATCGAGACGCTGGAGGCTGATCTGTGGCGCGACCTGCAGCCGGATTTCCGCACCTCGCATTATCTCGACGGTTTTGCGCACAAGGATGGCAAGTTCCATTTCAAGGCAGACTGGGCGCATCCACCGATCGGCAATGCCGGCCTGATGGGGGCATGGGAACAGATGCCGGCACTGCCGGATCACTGGACCATCATCGAGCAGGCGGATGACGCTCATCCGTTCCGGCTCGCGACCAGCCCGTCGCGCAGTTTCCTCAATACCTCCTTCAACGAGACGCCGTCGTCGCAGGCGCGGGAGGGTGCGCCGAGCGTGATGATCCACCCCGAGGACGCCGCCTCGCTCGGGATCGCCGATGGCGACGCCGTCACCCTCGGCAATGCGAGGGGTGAGACCACGCTGACGGCCAGACTGTTCGACGGCCTCCGCCGTGGCGTCCTGATCGCGGAATCGATCCACCCCAACAAGGCCCATATCGGCGGCCGCGGCATCAATATGCTGACGGGAGCCACGTCGATCGCGCCGATCGGCGGCGCGGCATTCCACGACAACAAGGTCTGGGCCAGGAAGGCGGCCGTGTCGGCCGTCAGAGCCTCGGTTCTGATGGAATCAGAACCGAAGCTCTGATCTTTTGATTGACGCGTTTTCTTCACGGGAACCGGTACTCGCTTGAAAACGCTATAGAACAGCTAAATCGCCCTTGCGGTCCTGCCCCGTCCTGCCGTTAATGTCCGCCGGCAATGACAAACACGGGCAGGGCAATGACCGACAACAGCAGCGTCGTGTGCGAGAAGCGCGGGCAGGCATTCTGGATCACCATCAACCGGCCGGACAAGCGCAATGCCCTCAATGCCGACGTGATCGCAGGGATCGCCAGAGGCTATCGCACCGCCCATGACGACAAGGATGTACGCGTCATCGTCCTGACCGGGGCGGGCGACAAGGCGTTTTGCGCGGGCGCCGATCTGCAGAACTCGGGTGCTGCCTTTGCGATGGATTTTGCCAGGCCCAACGTCGACTATGCCGATCTGTTGCGGCTGTCGCAGAATGCGACAAAACCCGCGATCGCGCGGGTCGGCGGCGTCTGCATGGCCGGCGGCATGGGCCTGTTGTGCATGACCGACATGGCGGTTGCGGCCGACCACGTTATTTTCGGTTTGCCCGAGGTCAAGGTCGGCGTGTTCCCGATGCAGGTGATGGCGTTGTTGCAATCTATCGCGCCGCGCCGCCTGATCAACGAGTGGGCGCTGACCGGCGAGCCTTTCGACGCCAGGACCGCGCAGGCCGCCGGACTGCTCAATTACGTGGTGCCGTCGGCCGAACTCGACGCCAAGGTCGACTGGCTGATCAGCCGCATCGTCGACAAGTCGCCGACCGCGATCCGGCGCGGCAAATACGCCATGCGCGCGATCGCCTCGATGTCGTTCGATGAAAGCATCGCCTACACCGAAAGCCAGATCGCGCTATTGGCGATGACCGAAGACGCCAAGGAGGGGCTCAAGGCGTTCGGCGAGAAGCGCAAGCCCTCATGGCCGGGGAAGTGAGCTGACCGTCTCGTCCGAAACGGTTTTGCGGATTCCCGATTCAAAGTGTCAAACAGCCAAACGCAATGACGGTTGGTTACAACTGCGTATTCCCGCGGCGCGAAGCGCCCGAGTTTTGAAAAGAACCTTCCCGCTCGACAAATTCGATTTTGCGCGAAAAGCCTGTCGGGCAGGGTTGGACGACACTGAGTCATCAAGCCGACAAATCACCGAGCCCGCCGCCCGTCGGGCAGTCATTGGCCTGAACCGAACCCGGTAACCGCGCGCGCTCCAGTCCCTCTTTTTCAATCCGGATGAATCCACGGAGCAATGTCGGCAGATCAGGGCTCTGGCTGTTAGCACCTCGCAGAAGTAGTGGAACTCCGGGGTGAGGGCCCGTCCAGAATGGACTTGGCTCACGATCGGATTAAAACCTGCGTAGGAGGAGATAAGCCGCAGATCGCCCACTGACACTACGACGGAGGTTCGCCATGTCAGATGTTACTGAAATGAAAGATCACGTTTATAAGATACTGGAACTCGTGGGATCTTCCGAAAAAAGCATCGAAGATGCCATTCAGAACGCCATATCCCGCGCATCAAAGACCATTCGCTATATGAAATGGTTCGAAGTTGTACAAACGAGAGGCCACATCGAAAATGGATCTGTTCGCCATTACCAGGTCACCTTGCGGGTTGGATTTACGCTAGAGGGATAATGCTCGGCAAAATAGCCAAAGCCGGGTTAAGGCGGTGATGACGGCGCGATGTTGCTTTGGTGCGCCGCACAAGCATCGCTTGCTCGCAAACTGCTCTCCTCTTTTCTGATGGAGAGGCGTAAAATTGCAGAATTCGGGGGCATGGTCGAACTTGAGGAGAGCGACATGATATCCGAGATACAGGTTCACGTGATCGCGCGTCAGATGTTCGAGAAGCACGGCCTCGAAGCTATCGCCCAGGCGGCCCAGAATGCCCAAGCTTGCGAGAACACGGGCGACACCGAAGAAGCCAGAGAGTGGCGCCACATCGAAGACGCCATGAAGATGCTGCGGGGACCGCATCAAAGCTGACGAGACCGCAACGTTCCTTCGATGAACGGGAGAGGGCGATCCCTTTCCCATGTGCAGGACGGCGCGATTAAAAAATCTGGATTCCCACTATTGCGCCGCAATATATCGCGTACGGCGGTGTTGGAAGACCCGAGCTTTGGGACTGGTTCTGCCTTATAGTGAGATCAAGAGTGGGTCTACCGAACGGCGAATGTTCGGTGGCGAAGAATTGCAGGGAGTTGGCCATGGCTCATACCCTGGTTCCCAGCGACCACGTAGAGACGGCATCGGTCTACGGTCGCAGCGATGAGAAAATCGGCACGATCGAGCGACTGATGCTTGAAAAGAAGAGCGGAACAGTTGCCTATGCGGTCGTGAGATGCGGCGGATTACTCAAGGGCAAGGTGCACCACTATCCGGTGCCTTGGGATTCGCTGCGGTACGATGTGGCGCGTAAGGCCTACACGACCAACCTGACGTTAGAAGAACTTCGGAGCGGCCCATCGGAGCTCGACGGCGAGGCTTTCGACTGGGGCGATCGCTCCGCGGTCTATCACCATCCGCAGTATTGGTCGGTGTAGAGCAGCCAACCTGCCGCGAGTCTATGCCACCGCCGGCAAGTGTCTGGCAGGGATGCAGGCGCCGGAATACGACACACCCGTTAAAATGTGCCATCCGGCGCCTGGACCATAAACCGCTCTGGAAATTTGAAAGGGCCGGAGACGGTGCTGCTTTTTCGTGCTACGATCAAAGCCGGGCAGGCCGAGAGACGCGATGCTGTTTCGTTTCGTATTTGCCCTTGTGTCGATGGCTGCGCTGCTGGTTCATCCCCATGACGCCGTCTCGCAGGATCTGCTGCGCTACGTCGACCTCAACAGTCCGGAAATGTCGACATCGGAGATGACGCGCACCGAGGTCGACGCGCTCCTCAAGGCGGCACCTCAAGGCCCCGGGGACCAACGCTCTGCAGATTTGGAAGGAAAGCGGCTGTCGCACATCGATCTCTCGGGCCTCGACTTCTCCGGCAGCAATCTTCGCCTGGCAAAGCTCAATCGGACAGATCTGAAAGGCGCGCGCTTCGATCGGGCCATCCTGAACCAGGCCTGGCTGATCGACGCGGATTTGACGGAGGCGTCCCTCGTCAAGGCATCCCTGCTCAGCACGCAGATGCAACGCGCCAAGCTGGGTGGCGCCGATTTGAGCGGCGCGCGCATAACCGGAGATCTTTCCGGCGCCAGCCTGATCGGGGCCAAGCTTGCCGGCGCCGATCTCAGCGCGGACATGCGCAACCAATCGATGGGGCTGATGCGTGGCGTGCTCAAGTCCGCCGATCTCAGGAATGCGGATCTTTCCGGCGCCAATCTCTCACGCGTCAATCTCGAATTTGCAAAGCTGCAGAATGCCAATCTGGCGAACTGCAACCTTAACCACGCCGACCTTGCGGGAGCCGACCTGTCCAACGCCAATCTCGCCGGCGCCGACTTCACCGAGACCGACCTCGAGTCAACCCTCTTGCCGAGCGCGGCCGCGCTCGCCGAGGCCCGCAATCTGGACAAGGCCTGGAACTTGACCCTGGCGCGGCGCCCGCCATGACGGATGTGATCCCGATCGGACATTGACCAAGCCCGGTAAAAGCTCAGCCAGGCTGCCTTGAGTGTTATTTCCTAAGGGTACGTCGACCGATCTATGAGCATCCGGGAAGCTCCGCATTGGCAGGTTCGAGCCAATGGCGTTATGATTCGTCTGAGTGCAGTCTGGGGGGTCCCGATCGGATGAGGTCTCGTTTCGTGAGCTCGAAGTGCAAGAAGAAGAGGCCGGGGCTCGCGCATCTCGTCATTGCGGCTCTCGCCGTGCTGATCGCGGCCGGCAATCATGCGGGCGCCACGGAGCGCCGGGGCGAACGTACGGTCGAAGCCATCGAGTCGCGTCCAGCCGGCGAGCCGGTCCTGGCCATCGTTTCGCTCCGGAGCCAACGGATCACCGTCTATGACGCCAATGGCTGGATTCTCCGGGCGCCGGTGTCGAGCGGCCAAAAGGGACGCGAAACACCCGCCGGCATCTTCAGTGTCATCCAGAAAGAGGCGGACCACTACTCGAACATCTATGACGATGCCTTCATGCCTCACATGCAGCGCATCACCTGGTCGGGCATCGCACTCCACGGCGGCCAGCTGCCGGGGTATCCGGCGTCCCACGGCTGCGTCCGGATGCCCTTCGACTTCGCCGCGCGCCTGTTCGACGTGACCCGGATGGGCTTGCGGGTGATCGTGGCGCCAACGGATGTGACGCCCGTTGAGATTGTCCATCCGGCCCTGCTTCTGTCCAAGCCGGGCGATGGCGCCCTGGCCGCCGCCCGTGTCGCCGAAGCGAATGAGGCGACGAAGAAGGCGGATGAGGCAAAACGTGCCGCTGGCGCCGCCTTTCGCGAGTTGGTGCAGGCCATGGTGCCGGTCCGCGTGGCGGAATTTCAAATTCGAAAGGTCGAGGCGGCATCGGCGGCTGCCGAGACTGCGCCTGGTTCAGCAACCCCGGCTGAGGCAAACGAGCAGGCGGGGGGCGCCAAGGCGCAGGCCGCCGCAAGGCTTGCCGAGTTGCAGGCTCAATTGGCCGCCGCGAAGGCGGAACTGCAACCGAAGCTCGACGCTGCCACGAGCGCGCGTGCAGCCGTCGTCGTCGCAGAAGCCGAGCGGATGGCGGCAGTCGAGGCGGCGCGCCAGGTGGCACGCGAACTCGAGCCGGTGTCGGTGCTGGTTAGCCGCAAGACCCAGCGGCTCTACGTCCGGCAAGGGTTTGAGCCAGTTCTGGAGACTCCGGTGACGGTCCAGGACCCTGATCGCCCGATCGGCACGCATATCTTCACCGCCATGGAACGGACCGCCGGCGAGACCAACCTGCGATGGAGCGTCGTCTCGTTGCAAGGCGGGCGTGCGCCAGGCGGGGCGCTCGCGTCGCAGGCGCGCGCGCGCGGGGATCATGGTCGCGACGTCGAGCCGGCGCTGACGGATACGAGCGGCGCGAAGAGCGCGCTCGACCGGATTGTCATTCCGCAGGAGGTATTGGACCGGATCGCCGGGATAGCGCCGCGCTCTTCGCTGATCATCACGGACGAAGCGTTGAGCTCAGAAACCGGCAAGGGCACCGATTTCGTGGTGCTCCTGAGCGGCGAACCGCAAGGCGGCATCAAGACCCGACGCCGCGATCCGCCCGCCGAATTCAGCTACTTCCGCTCACGCGATCGGCTGTTTGACTGGCGATAACCCGTTCGCCCGTCTGTGTCCGCAACGGCAAGCGTCAACCCCAGCGGCGTCTGCGGCCCCAACCGCCGCCCACCAATCTCAGGATCAGCAGAAGGACGACGGCCCCAATAAAGGCGTTCAGAATCAGGGCGACAATTCCCACTCCGAGGTGAATACCCAGCCGCGGCAACAGCCAATCGCCGATAAACGCACCGACCAGACCGACGAGCAAATCGCCGATCAACCCAAAACCACCACCCTCCATTACCCTGCCTGCCAGCCAACCGGCGACAATGCCGACGATGATGATGACGAGAAGACCCTGATTGGAAAGGTGCATGACATTGCCTTCCTCGAGATGATCATTGGCTAATGCCGATCGCGTGAAATGGTTCCTCCCATAGACCTCACCGTCCCGCGTGCCGACTTCTGAAAATGACCCATGTCGGCAGTCGCGGCCACAGGCCAAGTCTGGCGGATGGCGGAACATTGGTCCTTCGTGCTAACCTGCCCTCAAAGCCGGTTTGAGTACGGAAGGCGAGAGGATGGCGGTTGGCAGCGCCGCGTCTGCGGAGCGTAACATCATAACGGTTCTCGCAGTCGACATGGTGGGTTCAACTCGCCATATCGCGGCTTGCGATCCTGACGAGGCTCACGCCTTCCTGGACCACTGGCTGGATCACATCCGTAATTCGGTGGAACGTGCCGGGGGACAGATCGTCCACTATGCGGGCGACGGTGGAATTGCCATATTTGGCTGGCCAAGCGCGTACGAGGATCATGCGGATCGCGCGTTCATCGCGGCCTGGGACATTCAGAAGTCATAGCGAATCGACCGGACCTGGAGGGCATCCGGTCAATTTTCGTGTCGGGGTTCATTCCGGGTTGGTCGGTCTGCGCAAAGGCGGTCGCAGTGGAATTTATCGTTTTGATGTTGCCGGCGCGACAGTGCACGTTGCCGCCAAGTTGCAGCAAATAGCGTCTCCGGGCGAAGTCCTCCTCAGCGCGGAGGCTGCCAAGTTGTGCCGATCGCCGCTTGACCTCACGGCATGCAAGACTTCTTCGGGGATTGCCGATCGCCTCATCCAGGTCTACAGGCTGAATGCCCGGCCTAGGGATGTCGACCACAGGGACGTCGCTCGCCGCTATCAAAATCCGATCGTGGATCGGGTCGACGAACTTGCGGCGCTTCGTGAACGACTCCCTCGGTTGGACGGCAAAAGCTGTTCCGTGGCCCTGCTGGGCGAACCGGGTATCGGCAAGAGCCGGCTTGCGACGGCCGCGATGACCGACGCGCTGACATCGGATGTGAGATGCTGCGTCTTTTATGGCGCAGTGCAGAGGCGTGTTACCGCCTTTGCCGCCGCCCGCGCCCTGGTGGGCGAAGTGCTCGGCGCGAGCAGCTTGTCGTCAGATGACCATTTTCGCGAGGCGCTCGCGGATTTGGGCGTCGAGGCAAGCGATCGCAAGGCGCTCGAAACCCTGTTCATTGCAGGAAAATCGGGCCCGCGCCAACGATTGAGTGACAGCACGCAAACGCAAATTGCACGCGCACTGGTCAACGCCTTTCTGGCGTTGGCGCTCAGCAGGCCCACGCTTCTGCTGATCGAGGACCTCCAGTGGATCGATCCGGAAAGCCGTCATTTCCTGAAATTGCTGGCGCGCGCAACTACCCCGCAGCCGCTTTGCATATTGCTGACCGGCCGCCCGGAATCGTCGAACCAGGCTGCGGAAATCGCGGATTCGGTCATTCATCTGCAACCGCTGTCGCGGACCAATATGGAGGCTTTGGGCCGCCAGTTGTGGCCGAAAGATCGATCTCCGACCGTGCTTGCGCGCGCGATCGATCGCGCCGACGGTGTCCCATTCATATTGGAGGAGTTCCTGCGTTCGGCGGACGCGACGAACGCCGTGAGCGGACAATCACTGCCTCAGAGTGTCGAGTCCGTGATTCATGCGCGGCTACAACGGCTTTCACCGAAGATAAAGACATTCGCGCAGACGCTCAGCCTGTTGGGGGAGGAGATTGAAATCCAGTTGGCGACGGCGGTGCTCGGCGTGGATGTTGGCGAGCTCCTAAGTGCGTTGTTCGAGCTCGACCGATTTGCATTTATCCACCCGCTTGCGGGCAACTCCGTGCGTTTCAGGCATCAGATCATCGCCGAGGCCTGTGCAAACACGATACCGCGCGATCAGCGTCAAAAAACCCATCGGGCCGCCGTCCAGGCGATTATCCGCCGTTACCCAAATCTGAATGGCCGTTACGAACAGTTGGCCTTCCATGCGGAGGAAGCCGGAGATGCTGATGCCGCACTTGGCTATCTCTGGGAGGCTGCGGTGGAAGCGCGCCGGAACGCCGCCGCCTCATCGCTCAGCCTGATTTATGACCGGGCGCTCAAGCTCATTGAGCGTTTGGGGGAAGCTGCCGAAGAAAAGTATGTCGATTTCGGTCGAATGAGTTTCGCTTCCATGTTGCTGGTCGGCGAATTCAACAAGGTGAAGCTGCATTTGCCGCGCACCATGGAGCTGGCGCAGCGCCAGGGCAGAGCTGCCCAGGCGTGCAGCGTTCAGTCGCAACTTGGGATGATTTACTGGTTTGAGGGTCGGTACGAAGAAGCGCTGCAGTTGACAAGCGAGGGGCTAAGAACGGCCCGCGCGTTGGGATCGCCAGCCCTGATACTTTCAAATCAGATTGTCGTGGCGAATGTGCTGTTTGGAATGGGTCAGGCCGATCGCGCCATTGCTGCGATGGACGAACTGAATGAAATGCTTACGGGAGAACTCGAAACTGCCCGGCTCGGGACACCAGCTGGTCCAAAATGCATGGTCATGGCATTCAGGAGTTGGTTCATGAATGCAACAGGTCAATATGCGGAGGCGCTTGAATTCGCATCCCGTGCACTGAAGATCGCAATTCGCGAACAGGACTTATACGGAGAAGTGCTGGCCCGCATTACGATGGGGCGGAATCTCCTCATGCTTCATCGAAATGACCAGGCTGTTGAGTGTTTGTCAATTGGCAAGGAGATTGTCGAACGCAACGGCTTCGATACCATCAACGCTAACCTGACCGGCGCACTGGCGACCGCGCTGGCACGCACCGACAAGGCACATCAGGCCGTCGGCCTGGTGGAAGCCTGTATGGAAAGCGGGATGCATCTGCGAACGGGCCAGGTGGAGGTGTGTTATCTCCATCTGGGCTATGCCGAGGCCCTCGTGCGGGACGGCGAATTGCAGCTCGGGCTGTCAGCCCTGGAGCGAGCTCTTTCCATCGCCAAGACCATCAGGAATCCATGGCTGACCGTCGAATGCCTTGGCTTGAGGGCGCGACTGCTCGCGGAGACGAAGCCCGACGCTCCCCGCATCGTTGAGGATCTCGCCGAAATCGGCGCGATTTGCGATCAGTACGGCGTCGTAGCCTGGGACGTATCTCGGCTCGCGGCTTAAGGGTTGTACTCGTGACACGCTAATTCGCGCAGCCTGTTTCGCGCGCTCGCCGCGCTCGACCAACGCTGCTTGCAATCCAGGTGAGTTCGGCTCGCGCAACGACCTTGACGGGAATTTATCACGAAGTACAATTGCGATAAGCTGGCGGATATTCCTGACAGGTCCCGTCGCTACCGCGCTAGCTGCGCCACTTTGTTTCGCTCATTTCCGTGAGCTCGTGTCAGCGAGTTCAGCTCGGCATATCTCCGCGGCGACGCGGATTTCGGTTTCGAAAAATAGGTGATCAAATAGTAATTTATGGAGGGTCATGCGATGCGTCGTGGCGCTTTCCTCATTCGCTTTGGGATACTCGTCGCGGCAAGTTCGGGAATTGAGACCGCTCTTGGTGATCCAATATATGTCGACCAGGGCCCGGACTGGACAACGGCAGAGAGGACAGACTTCTACACGGGCGATCAAGGCTCGCGCCTGATTAACCTGGCTTGGTTACAGGCGTTGAAAGGGAGGGACGGACAACCGTTCCTCTCGGATGGTCTGTCCCGATACGGCTTTCTCCCTAATCCGGGCAACAATCTCCCCGTCGGCTTCCACACCACTGGTTCAAGCGGTTCCGAGATTGTCGGGACAACCTGCTCCGCATGTCACACGCGGCAGCTTGAAGTTGACGGCAAGACCTACCGCATCGATGGCGGTCCGGCCTTTGTTGATTTCCAGGCATTCCTGAGCGACCTGGATAAGGCGGTAGGAGATGTGACCGCCAGCGACGCGACGTTCGCTGCATTTGCTGCAGCGGTCTTGCAGCCTGCAACACCCGCCACCGCCGATGTTGCCGCACTGCGTCAGAGGGTTGACGCCTGGTACCGGCGCTTTCATGCGTTCGCGGCCGGGACATTACCGCCAGAGGGCTGGGGACTTGGACGTCTGGACGCGGTCGGGATCATCTTCAATCGCATAGCCGGCACCGAAGTCGGCCCGCCGCCCGATCTGTTGATGCCGGAAAACATGAGGCTTGCCAAGGCACCGGTGCGGTATCCTTTCCTGTGGAATTCACCGATGCAGAACCAGACCGACTGGTCCGGTTTTGTGGAGAATGGAAACCGCGTTTTCGCACTTGCCCGGAACACGGGGCAGGCTCTGGCATTCGCCAACTTCGAACCGAAGCGTTCGTTCGGCCCCTTCTTCAACTATGCCAACACCATCAACTTCGATGGATTGGATAAACTTGAGAAACTGGTCATGAAGATCGGCCCGCCAAAATGGCCACGGGAATGGCCCATCAACTCGAAGCTGGCTGACGAGGGTAAGAAAATCTATGTGAGGGAGTGCAGTAACGAGTGTCACGAGAAGAAAGAAGTGCACGCCCTGCGTGACCTGTTTGCCACGACGTGGGAGACGCCGATCAAGAACGCCGGCACCGACACCCGTCAGTTCGATCAGCTTGGTTGGAGGGTCAAGACCGGCGCGCTGGCGGGAGCAGGTATTCCGTTCCTCGCCAAGCGCCTCGAGGAAGAGGACTATGCCGTCCACATGATGTTCAGTGCCGTCGGCGGTACGATTCTGGAGCACAAGCTGCGTCTGGGTAACGGTAGTAGTGCCGGTGACGGCTTTGGCTCCTCCTTGACGCCCAACGGGCAAATGCCGCCGTCTTCCGCCACATCGCGCTCGCTGCCGCAACCGTCGCTGGCTGCGGCAACGACGTCCAACGCGCCCAACAGCGTGCAGCCCGCTGGACAGCCGGATAGCCTGACGATCGAACCTGGGACGTTTTTCACGCGTACCCTCAAGAGAGGCGAGTACGAGGCTCGCGTGTTGGAGGGAATTTGGGCCGCGGCACCCTATCTGCACAACGGCTCGGTGGCGACTTTGGCGGACTTGCTCAAGCCGGCCGCGGAGCGCATGTCACAATTCAATCTTGGCGCCAAATACGACATCGGCAATGTTGGTCTTGTTGCGACGCAAGACGGGCCAGCTCGTCCTCTCACCGGTTGCGACAAGCTCAATTCGGGAAACAGCCGATGCGGTCACGAATATGGCACGCGCTTGAGCGAGCCCGAAAAGAAAGCGCTTCTCGAATACTTGAAGACTCTCTGAAACCTGACGCGACTTGTACTATCCGGGGTGTAGGCAGAGCATGCAAAGATGGCTCGCCAAATTGTACCGGCTAAAGCGGTTGGCACGGCCGCGGTCGTGGCTCGCCTGCTACCCCGGGTTCGCCTTCAACCCCGCCGCCTCGATGCCCGCGATGGCACAGATCTCGTCATTGTCCGAGGTGTCGCCGCTGACACCGACCGCGCCGAGCAGGACGCCGCCGCTCTGGATCAGCACGCCGCCGGGCACCGGCACCAGGCGGCCCTGCGCCAGCGTGTTCACCGCATCGACAAAATAGGCCTGCTCCTGCGCACGCTGGAACAGCGCCCGCGATCCCATGCCCATGGCGAGCGCGCCATAGGCCTTGCCATGCGCGATCTCGCTGCGCAGCAGGCTGGTGCCATCCTGCGCCGCGGAGATTTTGACGCAGCCGCGCGCGTCGAGCACGGTGATGACGAGGGGCTTCAGCTTTTTCTCGACGGCTTTTGCGAGCGCGGCATCGAGAATCTTGCGGGCGACATCGAGGGTCAGTTCGGACATGGATCGGTTCCTTTTTGCGTCAGATGAAGGATTAAGGGTTGGGTCGGGCACTGTCGAGGCCCATCGCCAGCACGCGGGCGACGTGAAGGGCCGCGCGGTCCGTGCCGTCGGCAATCTGATGCCGGCATGAGGTGCCGTCGGCGACGATGAGCGCGTCCGCACCGGCGTTGCGCACCGCCGGCAGCAGCGACAATTCGGCCATTTCCATCGAGGCCTGATAGGTGTCGGCGCCATAGCCGAAGGCGCCGGCCATGCCGCAGCAACTGGACTCGATGGTCTCGACTTCAAGGTCGGGAATCAGCCGAAGCGCCTGCTGGACCGGCCTGAACGCGCCGAACGATTTTTGGTGGCAGTGGCCGTGCACCAGCGCCTTGTTGGCAACGGGGCCAAGCGGCAACTGCAGGCGCCCGGCCTCGGCCTCGCGCACCAGAAACTCCTCGAACAGCAGCGCCTGGGTGCTGATGCTCTTTGCGGTGCTGTCGGAGCGCAGCGAGAGCAGTTCGTCGCGCAGCGTCAACAGGCAGCTCGGCTCGAGGCCGACGATCGGCACGCCGCGCGCCGCGAACGGCGCGTAGGTCGAAACCAACCGGTCGAGTTCGGCGCGCGCCTGGTCGACGAGGCCGGCGGACAGAAAGGTCCGTCCGCAGCATAACGGTCGTCCGCTATCTGCGGGTTTCGGAATATGGACGCGATAGCCGCCGGCAACCAGCACCCGCAGCGCGGCGTCGAGGTTTTCGCGCTCATAGGCGCGATTGAAGGTGTCGGCGAACAGCACGACTTCACCGCCGTCGGCCGGGCCGATCACCTCAACGCCGGATTTGAACACATCGCGCCGCCATGCCGGCAATGCGCGCCGCGCGCTGATGCCGGCGAATTTCTCGAACAGCTTTCGAAGCAGGGGACTGTTGTTGCGCCAATTGGCGAGCGGGGCGATGCGCGCGGCAAGACCTGCATAGCGCGGCAGGTAGCCGACCAGCCGATCCCGCAGCGAGAGCCCGTGTTTTGCGGCCCGCGCGGCCAGCACTTCGATCTTCATCTTGGCCATGTCGACGCCGGTGGGGCATTCGAGCCGGCAGGCCTTGCAGGAGACGCAGAGTTTCAGCGTCTCCATCATCTCGTCGGACGACAGCGCATCCGGTCCCAGCTGGCCGGAAATCGCCAGCCGCAAGGTGTTGGCGCGGCCCCGCGTCACATCTTTCTCGTTGCGGGTAGCCCGATATGACGGGCACATCACGCCGCCCTCGAGCTTGCGGCAGGCGCCGTTGTTGTTGCACATCTCGACCGCGCCCTGAAAGCCGCCGCCGGCGCCGGGATAGGCCGACCAGTCGAGCGCGGTCTTCAGTTCCGTGACGCGATAGTCCGGCGGATAACGAAACAGCGCCCGGTCGTCCATTTTGGGCGCGTCGACGATCTTGCCGGGGTTGAGCAAATTGTCAGGATCGAAGCGGTGTTTCACCGCCCTGAAATCCTCGATGATGCGCGCACCGAACATGGTCTCGTGGAATTCCGAACGCACCAGACCATCGCCATGCTCGCCGGAATGCGAGCCCTTGTACTCCCTGACCATGGCAAAGGTTTCTTCGGCGATGGCGCGCATCGCCTTGACGTCTTTTTCCAGTTTCAGGTTCAGGACAGGCCGCACATGCAGGCAGCCTTCGGAAGCATGCGCATACATGGTGCCGCGGGTGCCGTGCCGGGCGAAGATCTCGTTGAGGCGGGCGGTGTAATCGGCCAGATGCGGCAGCGGCACCGCGCAGTCCTCGACAAAGGAGACCGGCTTGCCCTCCTGCTTCATCGACATCATGACGTTGAGCCCGGCGGCGCGAAACTCGGCGATGCCGGTTTGAAGCGCCGGCTCCGTGATCTCGACCACGCCGCCCCATTTGCGCCTGGGATTGTTCCAGCCGAAACCGAGATCGGCCATCAGCTCGCCGAGCGCCTTCAATCGCCTGAGATTGTCGGCCTGGTCCTCTTCGGCAAATTCGACGATCAGCACCGCATCGGGATCGCCGCGCACGGCGGTCGCAATGATCGGCTTGAACATCTCGATCTCGCGCCCGAGCGACAGCATGGTGCGATCCACCAGTTCCACCGCGATCGGGCGCAGTTTTACCAGATGCTGGGCGGCATCCATCGCCTCGTAAAAACTGCCGAAATGGCAGACGCCCAGCACCTTGTTGCGGATCACCGGCCAGAGCTTCAGCTCGACCTGCGTGGTGAAGGCGAGGGTGCCCTCGGAGCCCACCAGCAAATGCGCCAGATTGTTCGGCGTATTGCGCGGCACCAGCGCGTCGAGATTATAGCCGCCGACCCGGCGCTGTACCTTCGGGAATCTTTCGGCGATTTCTTCGGCCTCGCGCGCGCCGAGGTCGAGCATGTCGCGAAACAGTGCAAGTCCGCTATCATTCGCGCTCGATGGCGCCAGATCCCGCGCGACCTCGCCAAAATGCAGAAGCGTGCCGTCGGCAAGGGCTGCGTCCATCGAACGGGTATTGTCGCGCATGGTGCCGTAGCGCAGCGAACGTCCGCCGCAGGAATTGTTGCCGGCCATGCCGCCGATGGTGGCCCGCGACGCCGTGGACACGTCGACCGGAAACCACAGGCCGTGCTTCTTGAGCTGGCGGTTGAGGTCGTCGAGCACGATCCCCGGCTCGACCACACACGAGCGGTTCTCGAGGTCGAGCGAGACGATGCGGTTCAGGTGTTTGGAGAAATCGACCACAATGCCGTCATTGACGGTCTGGCCACATTGCGAGGTGCCGCCGCCGCGCGGCGTCACGATCCGTCCCTCGTCGCGGGCAATTGCCAGCGCCCGCAGCGCCTCGTTCATGGTCTTCGGCACCACCACGCCCGCGGGCATGATCTGGTAGAACGAGGCGTCGGTCGCATAGCGGCCGCGGTTGAAGGAATCGAAGAACACGTCGCCGGAGATTTCGCGCGCGAGCCGGTCTTCGAGTGTCGTTGCGCCCTTGGCCATTCTATCCCCGTTGCCGCCGCGGCCGGATTATGCGTACCCGGAAGCGGGGCGGGCAAGAAATGCAGCTCTCCCGCCCAATTTTGGATTTTGAATGCAAAATATCGCCTGACCTTGGCCGATCAGGCCGGCTCGGACGCGGCCGGGGCGTCCTCTTTCAGGTGTTCGACCGCGGCGGTCCGCTTGTTGCGGAGGTGTCTGAACAGGATGTCGCTGAGTTCGCTGCCGGCGCGGCGGCGCAGCGCGTCCAGGATGGTCTCGTGCTCGCGCATCGCCTCGCCCCAGCGCTCGCGCTGCCGGGCGAAATTGGCGGTGTAGCGCACCCGGCGGATGCGGCCGGCGAGGCTGGTATAGGTGCTCTGCAGCGCCGCGTTGCGCGAGGCTTCGACGATCTTCTGGTGGATCAACTGGTTGACCCTGAAATAGCCGTGCATGTCGCGGTGCAGGTAAAAGCCGTACATCTCGTAATGCAGCCGCTCGATTTCGGCGATTTCGGCATCAGTGATGTTTTCGCAGGCCAGGCGCCCGGCGAGGCCTTCGAGCCCACCCATGACGTCGAACAGTTCGGCGAGATCGCGTTCGCTCAATTGCCGCACGCGGGCTCCGCGGTTCGGCAGCAGTTCGACCAGACCTTCCGCCGCCAGCACCTTCAGGGCCTCGCGCAACGGCGTGCGCGAAATGCCCAGCATCTCGCAGAGCTGCCGCTCCGGAATGCGGCCGCCATCGGCGATGTTGCCCTCGACGATGTGATCGCGCAGCCGCGTCAGGATTTCGCCGTGCAGCGACTGGTCTTCCCGGTCGGTTGCACAGCGCCGTCGTCGAGGCGGCATCACTGGGAATCAGGGGTTTCATGGGGTGCAACATAGGCGGTGGCGGCAGCGCCGTCGATCCAAAATTGTAAACAATTATTGGCTTGAAGCGGCAAAAATTGAATGCAATATGGCCGGGACAGCTCGGATCAGAAGGACAAAACCCATGGCAACACATCAGGGACGCCATTTTTTGCAGATTCCCGGTCCGAGCCCGGTGCCGGATCGCGTCCTCCGCGCCATGGACATGCCGGTCATCGACCACCGCAGCGCGCAATTCGCCGAACTCGGCAAGGCGGTGCTCGAGGGCTGCCGGAAGATCTTCAAGACATCCGGTCCGGTCATCATCTTTCCGTCCTCGGGCACCGGCGCCTGGGAGGCGGCGATCGTCAATACGCTGTCGCCGGGCGACCGGGTGCTGATGGTCGAGACCGGCCATTTCGCCACGCTGTGGCAACAGATGGCGGCGCGTTGGGGCATCGAGGTCGATTTCATTGCCGGGCGACTGGCGCCATGGCGTCGATCCCGCCGCGATCGAGGCAAAGCTCGCGCAGGACACCACGCGCGCCATCAAGGCCGTGATGGTGGTGCACAACGAGACCTCGACCGGCGTCACCAGCCGGGTCGGCGACATCCGCGCCGCGATCGACGCTACCGGCCATCCCGCGCTGCTCCTGGTGGATACGATCTCCTCGCTCGGCTCGGTCGATTACCGGCACGACGAGTGGAAGGTCGACGTCACCGTCGCCGGCTCACAGAAGGGCTTCATGCTGCCGCCGGGGCTCGGCTTCAACGCCATTTCCGAAAAGGCGCGAGCCGCGGCGAAGACCAACCGGATGCCGCGGTCCTATTGGGACTGGGAAGAGATGATCAAGCCCAACGCGGCCGGCTTCTTTCCCTACACGCCGGCGACGAACCTGCTCTACGGCCTGCGCGAGGCGATCGCGATGCTGCTCGAGGAGGGGCTCGATCAGGTGTTCGCGCGGCACAGGCGTCTCGCCGCCGCCACGCGTGCCGCCGTCACGCATTGGGGGCTCGAAGTGCTGTGCCTCGATCCGTCGGAATATTCACCTGTCCTGACGGCGGTGCTGATGCCGCCGGGGCATGATGCCGACAAGTTCCGCAAGGTCGTGCTCGACAATTACAACATGTCGCTGGGCTCGGGCCTGAGCAAAGTCGCCGGCAAGGTGTTTCGCATCGGCCATCTCGGCGAGTGCAACGAACTCACCTTGATGGGCGCGCTGTCGGGCGTGGAGATGGGCCTTGCGGCCGCCGGCGTGCCGCACCGGGCCGGCGGCGTCGATGCCGCGATGGCGTCACTGGAAGAACGCACGGAGTCGAATTCTCCCGGGCATCTGAAGGTGGTCAAGACCTGATCGTCACGTGGGCAATAAATGCAGGCCGGTCGACGCCGCCCGCAAAAGCAACAAGAAAGAATTCGGGAGCGAGAGAATGCGGCTTCGGTTCAAGGCCACCCATGTCGTGCTGGCGATGCTGTGCATCATGTACTTCATCACCTATGTCGACAGGGTCAACATCGGCACGGCCGCCAGCGAGATCCAGAAGGAGCTTCACCTCAGCAATACCGAGCTTGGCCTGGTGTTCTCGGCCTTTGCCTATCCGTATCTGCTGTTCCAGGTGATCGGCGGCTGGATCGGAGACCGCCTGGGTCCGCGCAAGACCCTGTTCTGGTGCGGCCTGATCTGGGCGGTCGCGACGATTGCCACCGGCTTCGTCACCAGCCTGTTGACGCTGTTCATCGCGCGCGTCGCGCTTGGCTTCGGCGAGGGCGCGACCTTCCCGACGGCGACGCGCGCCATGCAGTACTGGACGCCCGCCGACAGGCGCGGCTTCGCGCAAGGCCTCACCCATGCCTTCGCCCGGCTCGGAAATGCCGCGACGCCGCCGTTGATCGCGGTGTTGATGGCCTGGCTGACCTGGCGTGGCTCATTCGTGGCGCTCGGCCTCGTCAGCCTCGCGTGGGGCGTTGTCTGGGCGCTGTATTTCCGCAACGAACCAAAGGATCATCCCGCCATCACCGACGAGGAACTGGCGTCGCTTCCGCCGCGCTCCCTCGACAAGCGGCCCGAGGTGCCGTGGGGACCGCTGTTGCGCCGGATGTGGCCGGTCACGCTGACCTATTTCTGCTACGGCTGGACACTGTGGCTGTACCTCAACTGGCTGCCGCTGTTCTTCAAGAACAGCTATCACCTCGACATCAAGAATTCCGCGCTGTTCGCGTCGGGCGTCTTCTTCGCCGGCGTGGTCGGCGACAGCCTCGGCGGTATCCTGTCCGACCGCATTCTCAGGAAAACCGGCGATGTCCGCTTCGCGCGGCTGAGCGTCATAATCGCTGGTTTCGCCGGCGCCCTGCTGTCGCTATTGCCGATTCTGTTCACACGCGACATCACGGTGGTCGCGCTGTGCCTGTCGGGAGGATTTTTCTTCGCCGAGATCACGATCGGCCCGATGTGGTCGATCCCGATGGACATTGCTCCGAAATATTCAGGTACGGCCGCAGGCCTGATGAACACCGGTTCGGCGCTGGCGGCGATCGTGTCGCCGCTGGTGGCCGGTTACGTGATCGACGTCACCGGCAACTGGTATCTGCCGTTCCTGATGTCGATGGGATTGCTGCTGCTCGGTCTGTTCTCGGCGTTCCTGATGCACCCCGAGACGCCGTTCGAGGAGGGCGACGCCATGGCTGCCAGGCGAGAGCCGCTCGCCGCGGGATACGAAAACCGGTAAAAGCCCGCCTTTCCGGGGATTGACGGCGCGTGCCGGGCAGGGGACAAGCCCGCCGAATAGTGATATTCGAGCCGTCACCAATTCAGAAATACCGCCCGGGAAGGACGCCAGATGACGCTGCACACAGGAAGGCATTTTCTTCAGATTCCGGGACCCACCAACGTGCCCGACCGGGTGCTGCGGGCCATGGATATGCCGACCCTGGATCACCGCGGTCCGGAATTCGCCGAACTAGGACATGCGGTGCTGGCGGGATGCCAGCGCATCTTCCGCACCAAGCAGCCGGTCATCATCTATCCGGCGTCGGGAACCGGCGCCTGGGAAGCCGCGATCGTCAATACGCTGTCGCCGGGCGACAAGGTGCTGATGGCCGAGACCGGCCAGTTCGCGGTGCTGTGGCGCGGGATCGCCGAGAAGTTCAAGCTCGACGTCGAATTCATGCCGACCGACTGGCGCCGCGGCGCCGATGTGGAGGAGATCGAGGCGAGGCTCGCCGCCGACCGCCAGCACAAGATCAAGGCCGTGTGCGTCGTCCATAACGAGACCTCGACCAGCTGCGTCACTCATCCGCTCGAAGTCCGTAAAGCCCTCAACCGCACCAACCACCCGGCGCTGTTGATGGTCGACACCATCTCAGGCCTTGCTTCGCTCGAATATGAGCACGACGCCTGGGGTATCGATATCTCCGTCGGCGGCTCGCAAAAGGGCATGATGCTGCCGCCGGGGCTGAGCTTCAACGCGGTCTCGGAAAAGGCGCTGGCCGCCTCCAAGGCGAATGCGTCGATGCGGTCCTACTGGGACTGGCACGACATGATCGCGATCAACAAGCTTGGCACCTTCCCCTATACGCCGGCCACGAATCTCCTGTTCGCGCTCAAGGAAGCGATCGCGATGCTGGAGGAGGAGGGGCTCGAGAACGTCTGGGCGCGGCACATGCGCCACGGCGCGGCAACGCGCGCAGCGGTCAAGGCATGGGGCCTCGAACCCGTCTGCCTCGACCCGCACGCCTATTCGGCGGCGCTCACCGCCGTGATGGTGCCGGAAGGACACGACGCCGACGCTTTCCGCAAGGTGGTGCTGGAAAATTTCGACATGTCGCTGGGCACCGGTCTCGGCAAGCTCAAGGGCAAGGCATTCCGGATCGGCCATATCGGACATTTCAACGATCTGATGCTGATGGGAACGCTGGCGGGCGTGGAAATGGGTCTCGATCTCGCTCAGGTTCCGCATCGCGGCGGTGGCGTCATCGCCGCCATGGACGTCCTGAAGGGACGCGACGTGGTGTCGATGCCGAAATCGAAGGCCGCGGTTGCGTAAAAGCCGGTATGAAATCGTTCCGGAGTGGGCGATCATTGCCCACTTCGAAAACCTTTCCGCAAGCAAGAACAGAAAGAGCGCGCGATGAACGCCCCGGTACAAGCCAGCGAAGATCTTCTCTATGTCGTCGAGGACGGCATCGCGCGGCTGACCTTCAACCGTCCGCAGGCCCGCAACGCGCTGACCTTTGCGATGTACGAGCGGATGGCCGAGATCTGCGCGAGCGTGAATGACGACCGCTCGATCAAGGTAATGATCCTCACCGGCACCGGCGACAAGGCGTTCGCGTCGGGCACCGACATCTCCCAGTTCCGCGCCTTCAAGACCGCGCAGGATGCGATCGACTATGAGGAGCGGATCGACCGCGTGCTGGGCGCGCTGGAAAAGGTCCGGGTGCCGACGATTGCGGCCATCGCCGGCGCCTGCACCGGCGGCGGCGCCGGCATCGCCGCCTGTTGCGACATCCGGATCGGCACCGCGGCGATGCGGTTCGGCTTCCCGATCGCGCGCACGCTCGGCAATTGCCTGTCGATGTCCAACATCTCCAGGATGGTCGCGCTGGTCGGGCCGGCGCGGACCAAGGATCTGATTTTCACGGCGCGACTGGTCGAGGCGCCCGAGGCGCTGGCGCTCGGCCTGCTCAACGAAATCGTGGCCGACGTTCCGGCGCTGCAGCGCCGCGCCGATGAAACCGCCAAGCTCGTTGCCGGCCATGCGCCGATCACGATGGAGACTGCCAAGGAAGCGGTGCTCCGCATCCGGCGGACATTGTCGCGCGAAGAGGGCCGGGACCTGATCCTCCGCGCCTATATGAGCGAGGATTTTCGCGAAGGCATGGACGCCTTCCTCAACAAGCGCACGCCGAACTG